>NZ_BAABHK010000002.1:0-1174693 GCF_039542055.1 Actinoallomurus vinaceus | reverse complement strand
CGGAATCCCGTTAGGCGTTTCGGTGGTTATGGCGAAGGGGAAACACCCGGTCCCATTCCGAACCCGGAAGTTAAGCCCTTCAGCGCCGATGGTACTGCACTGGAGACGGTGTGGGAGAGTAGGACACTGCCGGACATTCACATATATCAGGAAAGCCCGCCAGGCTACACGCCGGCGGGCTTTTCTGTGTTTACGGGAAAGTAGCGCACGCGCTTCGCCGGTTCGCCGACCCGCATAGATCTGGTACATAGAGAGCAAAGACTCGTGAACTCCCTAGTGGCAGCGACTGGAGTGGGTAGCTTGACATCGGTCGCAGTTAACCATGCTGAGCCACCGGGGAAAGGCGCGGTGGTGGCTCTATAAAAGAGGGGGTACCGTTGTCCAACGGAAATGAAACACCGCTCAAGGCCCCTCCTGGCTACGACATGACCATCGCCAAAACCTGCTCTTTCGTCGTCAACGTAGCCTCCGATATGTGTGAACAATGGATTGCCGTCGGCAAGCCAAGCGCCGACAAGTTCTCCTGGAAGCCTGCAGATCGTTGCCCTATCACCAGCCCGGCGTTTCCTCTTAATAACTGGAAGTTCCTGGGCCCCTACTGGAGCAGTTTCAGCCCTTCCTCTGGCACAACGGTCAGCGAACCATTTGCGGTATTTGCCTATGGACCTGACACCAGCACGGCGTTTCTGGCCTTTCGTGGGTCTCAGACGGACGACGATTTCACCATGGATGAAAAGACCAAGTTGGTGCCCTATAGTCCGCCGACGTCGCCTATCAAGGGCGTCCAGGTGGAGGAGGGGTTCTACGGCGTCTTCAACGGTCTTGACCAGGGTGCCCTGATGGGTATGTTCTCGCAGCTCGCCAGCAGCGGCGGAAGGCTCATCGTGACCGGGCACAGCCTCGGTTCGACCCTGGCGACCTTGACCGTGCCGCTGGCACGGGCCGCAGGGATATCCAGCACGAACATCTTGCATTACAACCAGGCCAGCCCCAAGGTTGGGGACTCGAAGTTCCACGCCTATTACAGCGACTTGGGCGTGCAGACGTTCCGGCTGGTGAACACCTACGACGAGGTGCCGAAGCTGCCGCTGCAGCTGGCGTATGTTCCGGTCGGCGTCGAGGCCCCGTTCGGTGCCGACTACCCGAAGGAGCGGCAGCGCCATAATCCCTGCTGTTCGTACTCCTACGCCCTGTTCAACCCCACCGCCCCCTACAACCGGGGGATTGATATATGCATGGCCCGGCCGAAGGATTAGTTGGCCATTCCCGCGTCGACGTCGGCTGGGCCGGACCGGGCCGAGACCCCGTCTCGGCCCGGTCCGGCGCTGCGCCGTGATGCGCGGTCGCGGTCAGCTCTGCGTGCAGGGCGGTGGGTCGGCCGGCGGCTCGGCGTCCTTCGGGACCGCGGGAAGCTCGGCGTGCTTCACCGTGTACCCCTTGCCGGAGTCGTACGTCGTGAACGGCGCGGGGGCCAGGCCCATGCGCAGGCAGCGGCCGTCGACGGCGCCCCAGGAGAAGCCCATCCGGTCGTACCGGTGGCCGCGCGGGTCGGCGTAGACGCTGAAGGCCATGCGCGTACCGTCCGTCTCGCCGATGACGCCCTTGCTGGTCCCGGACACGACGGCGACAGGACCGGCGGTCATCACGTAGTCGACCTTCACGGTGCCCCAGTAGTGCCGTATGACTCCGTTCGAGTCTGGAATGGGGTGATCGAACCGTACGGTGCCGTGAGCGGCTCCCATGATCATCTTCTTGCCGTCGAACCGGAACGCATTGCCGTGCGCGTCGAAGATGAACCGTCGTAGGGGGTTCTCCGGATCGAGCGGGAACCTCACCCAGGCGTCTCCGGTGACGTGACCTTCCTTGGGAGGCGCGGGGGCGGCGTGCGCCGTGGCGCCCGTCAGCAGGACGATGCCGCCGGCCGCGGCCGCCGCGACCCGGGCGTACAGGTGTGTCATCTACGGCTCCTCGAGAGCGTACGGGCCTGGTTGCCCGTGTCTCGAAACTCGCAGAAGGCGCGGTCCCCGGCCTCACCCGGATGATCGAACCCGCTGGCCCGTCGGTGGAGGCCCGATTCCCCCGCCCGGGGGAGCCTGGACGGCAGATGGGCGTGGCCGCACAATCGGGCCCGTGAACAGTAGGACGAAACGGCGCCTGTCCGATGCGGAGCTGGACGCGCTGGCCCGGCGGGCCCTCGGCGCGGGCGTGACGGCGTCGACCGAGCTGACGGACGGGTTCGCCAACGCGGTGTGGCGGCTCGCCCTCGACGACGGTCGCGAGGTCGTGCTCAAGCTGTCCCCTCCTCCGGAGCTGGAGCAGCTCAGCTACGAGCGCAACCTTCTGCGTATGGAGGCCGAGGTCTACGGGCTGGCCGCGGCGGCGGGTGTGCCGGTGCCGACGCTGCTGGGCGCGGTGTTCGACGACCCGGTGCTCGGCGGGGACCATCTGTTGTTCGGCGCGCTCGACGGCGTCTCGTGGAACACCGTCAAGCCGGCGGGCGAGGATTCGCTGCGCCGTGAGCTCGGCCGGCATCTCGCACGGCTGCACGCGGTCACCGGCGACGTCTTCGGCTATCCGCACGCGGGGATCACCGGCGCCACGTGGCGCGAGGCGTATCTCGCGATGGCCCGGGCCCTGCTGGCCGACGTCGATCGATACCCGACGCCCTTGCCGCTGCCGGCCGAGGAGATCGGCGCGGTGCTCACCACCGCCTCGCCCGTCCTGGACGAGGTGGTGACGCCGCGCCTGGTGCACTTCGACGTGTGGGCGGGCAACGTCTTCCTCGACCTCACCGCGACGCCGCGGATTCAGGCCATCATCGACCACGAGCGTGCGTTCTGGGGCGACCCGCTGGCGGAGTTCGTCACGCCGACCATCTTCGGCGACCTGCGTGAGGACGATCCGCTGCTGGTCGGCTATCGCGAGGTGACCCCGCTGGACCTGACCCCTGCGGCCCGCGTACGGCTCGACCTCTACCGGGCGTACCTGTACTTGATCCTCCTGATCGAGAACGGGCCCCGGCAGTATCCGGAGGAGGAGTACGCCCACGTGCGCGACCTCGCCACCGTCTCGCTCACGCGGGTGCTCGACCGCCTCCCGCGGCGTCTGGAGCGGTCCGGGACCGGCGAGGAGTAGAGCTGCAAGAGCCTTGCTATTGCGATGACCTTGCAACAAGCTGGAGGCCCCTGCCGTCCAGACGTGGAGCCACCCCATGCCCCATCTGTTGCCGGACACCGGACCGCAGCGCGTCATCGCCGCCACGAACTTCGTCAACACCATCGGCAGCGGCCTCTACCTGACCGCCGGAGTCCTGTACTTCACCCAGGCGGCCCACCTGCCGGCGGCCGAGGTGGGGCTCGGACTCGGCATCGCCGGATTCGTCTCGCTCGCCGTGGGGATCGCCGTCGGCCACCTCGCGGACGTGCGCGGAGCGCGGGGCGTCTACGCGGCCACCCTCATCGTCCGAGGGCTCGCAACGGCCTGCTTCCTGCTGGCGCACAGCTTCTGGCCGTTCGTCCTCGCGGTGTGCGCGGCCACCGGGGCGCACGCGGCCGAGGACGCCGCGCGCAGCCCGCTCATCAGGCGTCACGGAGGGGACCGGCCTCAGGAGTTCCGCGCCTATCTGCGTGCCGTGACCAACATCGGCGTTTCCGTCGGCGCCCTCCTGGCGGGCTGGGTCGTGCAGGTGGGCACCCACACGGCCTATGAGCTACTGGTCATCGGCAACGCGGTGACCGTCGCAGCCGCCGCGGCGTTCCTGATCTTCCTGCCGCCGGTCACGCCCGGCGGCGCCGTCGACGGCCCTCACCGGCTCGCCCTGCGGGACCGGCCGTACCTGCTGATCACCGCGCTGAACGGCATCATGGCGATCCAGTTCAAGGTGCTCACCGTCGCCCTTCCGCTCTGGATGGTCGAGGCCACGACCGCCCCACGCTGGCTCATCTCGAGCACCATGCTCACCAACACCGTCATCATCATCGCGTTCCAGGTACGAGCCGGCCGCGGCGTCGACTCCCCGGCGGCCGGCGGGATCGCCTATCGCAGGTCAGGTGTCGCCTTCGCCGTCGCCTGCTCGCTGTTCCCGCTGTCCGCGGGCGTACCGGCATGGGCCGCCACGACGCTCCTCCTGATCGCGGTCGTGGTCCACACGGTGGGCGAGCTGTGGCACTCCGCCGCGGGATTCGGGGTCTCCTTCGCCCTGGCCCCGGAGCACGCGACCGGTCAGTACCTGGGCGTGTTCGGCTTGGGTACGGGCCTGGCCGAAGCCCTCGGGCCGACCCTGCTCATCTCCCTCTGCATCACCTGGGGCCGCCCGGGGTGGTACGTCGTGGGAGCGCTGTTCGCCTTGACGGGCCTGGTGGCACCGCTCGCCGTCCGCTGGGCGGGTCGCCATGAGCACGCGCGGCATCGGGAAGCCGCGGCGGCGGCACTAGCCGCCTGAGCTCGTCCCGCTGCGGTGGCCGATGACCCGGAACCAGATCTCGGTGCAGGTGGTGATGGCGCGGGTCAGGTCGGGAACGGGCTGAGACGCCGCCTGGTAGAAGGCGCGTTCGGTCATCCAGCACAGCGTGTGCGCCAGGGCCGCGGCCTCGGTCGGGCCGTCGCCTTCGGGGATGCCGGCGCGGACGAGAACGCCGGTCATCACCTTCGTGAAGGTCGCCACGGTGGCGGTCCACAGGTCGCCGATCTCCGGGATCACGGCGGCGTAGTCGACCGCCGTGCGCATCACCGGGCCGTGTCGGCGCCACATGTCCGCGGTCCTGTCGACGGCGTGCTCGATGGCCTGGTGCGGCGGAGTGGTCTCGTCGTCGGGGAAGACGGTGGCGTCCCGGGTCAGCGCGTCGAGCGTACGGGCGACCAGCGCCGTCAGCACCTCTTGCTTGGAACCGAAGTAGAAGTACAACGACCCCCGCGAGATCCCGGCGCCTTTGGCGATGGCCTCGACGGTCATCGGTTCGACGCCGTCCCGCTCCAGCAGTTCCTCGGTCGTGCGCAGGATCGCCTGCTCGCGCAGGTCGCCCTTGCGCGGGGTGTCGCGCCGCCTCCGCGTCGTCTGCTCCGTCGCCATACGGCCGAGGATACTGTGATCGGCGGATAATCGACGCGGCGCAGAAAAAAATCGGCGCTGTGTAGAATCTGAGGTGTGTCGGAAGGAGCGATGTCATGACCAGGACTTTTCTCATCACCGGTGTCAGCAGCGGCCTAGGGTGGGCGTTCGCGCAAGGCGCGCTGGACGCCGGTCATACGGTCGTCGGCACGGTCCGCAGGCAGGACGACGCCGACGCCTTCGCCCGGTCGGCACCGGGGCGCGCGCACGCGCGGCTGCTCGACGTCACCAACGACAAGGCGGTGTTCGCGCTGGTCGAGGAGGTGGAAGCCGGCATCGGGCCGATCGACGTCCTGATCGCCAACGCCGGCTACGGCCTCGAGGGGGTGTTCGAGGAGACGCCGCTGGCGGATCTGCGCGCCCAGTTCGAGGTCAACGTCTTCGGCGCGGTCGCGACCATCCAGGCCGTCCTGCCGTACATGCGGGCCCGCCGCGCCGGGCACATCTTCGCCGTCACCTCCATGGGCGGGTTGATGACCGTGCCGGGCCTGTCCGCCTACTGCGGCAGCAAGTACGCGCTCGATGCGATCGTTGAGACGGTGGGCAAGGAGGTCGCCGGGCTCGGCATCCGGGTCACCGCGATCGAGCCCGGGTCGTTCCGCACCGACTGGGCAGGACGGTCGATGGTGCGAGCCGAGCGGTCCATCGCCGACTACGACGAGTTGTTCACCCCGCTGCGCGAGGCGCGGCAGGCTGCCAGCGGCCGTCAGCTGGGTGACCCGGCCAAGGCCGCGGCCGCGATCCTGCGGGTTCTGGACGCGCCCGATCCGCCTGCCCACCTGGTCCTCGGCTCCGACGCGCTGCGCCTGGTCGCCGCCGGCCGGGCGGCGGTCGACGCCGACATCCGTGCCTGGGAGGGCCTCTCGCGCTCCACCGACTTTCCTGACGGCCACCAGATCCGCTGACGCCGCCGTCGGCCGACCCCATGCACCTCGGCATCGGCTGATCCGGCGCGGCTTCACCCCTCCGGGACAGGCGACCGACCGGGACTCGACCCGGTTCGGCTCCCACGGCCGTGGTGCTCAGAGCCGGGCCCTGCCAGGCCCTCCCCGCGAGCGAAGCCACGACGGCTCATTCCGCTCGGGCTCGGTCCGTGCGAGGCTGGTGGGTAGAAGTGGAGAGGCCAGCACCCGTTGGGGGTGGGTGATGGTTGGTACGAGCACCTCTTTCGAGCAGGCACACGCTCCGTGCGGCAAGACCGTCGACGGGACGCGCCATCGTGAGGACGACGATCAGGGTCTGGTCATCGACGACCTGCTCTACGCATGCGGGTGCCGCAGGACTCGCCATGAGTACCACGACGGCAGCGTGCGCAGCATGGTCGTCCGGCATGACGGGAGGGTACTGGCGGACGAGCTGGACGCCGGGGAATGAGCTCAATGGACCACTCCCACGACGTGGTGATCGTGGGCGGCGGAGGCGCCGGCCTGCGGGCCGCCATCGCCGTCGCGGAGACCGATCCTCGGCTCAGCGTGGGCGTCATCTCCAAGGTCTATCCGATGCGCAGCCACACTGTGTCGGCCGAGGGTGGTGCCGCTGCGGTGATCCGCCCGGACGACAGCCTCGACGACCACGCGTACGACACGGTCTCCGGCGGGGACTGGCTCTGTGACCAGGATGCCGTCGAGGCATTCGTCGCGGAGGCGCCACAGGAGTTGTTCCGCCTGGAGCACTGGGGCTGCCCGTGGAGCCGCGAACCCGATGGGCGCATCGCGGTACGGCCCTTCGGCGGGATGAAGAAGATGCGCACCTGGTTCGCCGCCGACAAGACAGGTTTCCATCTGCTGCACACCCTGTTCCAGACGACGCTGAAGTACGAACAGGTCGTTCGCTACGACGAATGGTTTGTGACCAGGCTGATCGTCGGCGATGGGCGGGTACACGGGGTCGTCGCGATCGAGCTGAGGTCGGGCCGGATCGCGGCCATCGGCGCCAAGGCGGTGATCTTGTGTGCCGGCGGGTGCGGACGGGTCTACCCCTTCACCACCAACGCCAACATCAAGACCGGTGACGCCATGGCCCTGGCCCTCCGCGCAGGCGCTCCGCTCAAGGACATGGAGTTCGTGCAGTATCACCCGACGGGCCTGCCGTTCACCGGCATCCTCATCACGGAGGCGGCGCGGGCCGAGGGCGGCCGGCTGATCAACAAGGACGGCTACCGCTATTTGCAGGACTACGACCTGGGCGTCCCCGAGCCCTGGCCGGTGTTGCGCAGCATGGAACTCGGCCCGCGCGACCGGTTGTCGCAGGCCTTCGTGCACGAGGTCGAGAAAGGCAGGACCACCGACACGCCGTACGGCCCGGTCGTCCACCTCGACCTGCGTCACCTTGGCCGGACGACGATCAATGCCAGGCTCCCCTTCGTACGGGAGCTCTGCCGGGAGTACGAACGCATCGACCCGGTCGAGGATCTGATCCCGGTCCGGCCGGTGGTCCACTACATGATGGGCGGGGTCCATACCGACATCGACGGCGCCACCTCGTTGGAGGGGCTGTACGCGGCCGGTGAGGTCGCGTGCGTCAGCATCAACGGCGCCAACCGGCTCGGCTCGAACTCCCTCCCCGAGCTTCTCGTGTTCGGCCGGCGCGCCGGGCAGGCCGCCGCGGCGTACGCCTCCGGCGCGGGCGGTCCCGGCCCGGCCGTGCGAGCGCAGGCGGACGACGAAAGGCACCGGCTGGAACACGACCTGTTGTTCAAGACCGACGGGCACGAACACGTGTCCGCTCTCCGCCAGGAGATGCAGGATCTGATGGAGGACAGCGCCGGGATCTACCGCACGGGCGACTCGTTGGCCAAAGCCGCCGGGACACTGCGCGAGCTGCGCGAGCGGTTCCGCGACACGGCACTCGGCGATCACAGCAGGACGTTCAACACCCAGCTGACCGCCGCTCTGGAGCTCTCTTTCATGCTGGACGTGGCCGAAGCCATCGTCGCCTGTGCGCTGCTGCGCGAGGAGTCACGGGGAGCCCATCAACGCACGGATTTCCCCGCCAGAGACGATCAGCGCTTCCTGGCCCATTCGTTGATCTACCGCGACCCCGGCGGCTCATACCGGGTGGAGTACCTACCCGTAACGATCACCCGCTGGCCGCCCGGGGAACGCGTTTATGGGAGGTGACATCTCGTGCCGGACCACATCACGCTTCGGGTGACGCGTTACCGGCCCGAAGAGGACACCGAGCCCGGGATACAGGAGTACGAGGTCCCGCTCCGTGAGGAGTGGGCGGTCCTCGACGGCCTGAACCATGTCAAGGACCACCTGGACGCGACCCTTTCGTACCGCTGGTCGTGCCGGATGGGGATCTGCGGCAGTTGCGGAATGACGGTCAACGGTGAGCCCAAGCTCAGCTGCGCCGCCTTCCTGGCCGACTACGCCCCAGGGCCGGTCCGCGTCGAACCGCTCGCCAACTTCCCGGTCATCCGCGATCTCGTCGTCGAGATCGGCGACTTCATGAGCAAACTGGCGAAGGTCAAGCCTTGGATCATCGAGGAGCCGCAGGCAGGGAGAGGCGACGAGGCCGGGGGAGACCGGGAGGTCGGTCGGGGCGGGTTGGTCGGGGGAGACACCGACGAGCACCTGCAGACGCCGGCGGAGATGGATGAGTACCACCAGTTCAGCATGTGCATCAACTGCATGCTCTGCTACGCGGCCTGCCCGGTCTACGGCCTCGATCCGCAGTTCATCGGGCCGGCGGCCATCGCCCTCGCCCAGCGCTACAACCTCGACTCGCGTGACCATGGTGCCGCCGAACGGCTGGACGTCCTGTCCCAGCACGACGGGATCTGGGGCTGCACCTTCGTCGGCGAGTGCACCCGGGCGTGCCCGAAGGACGTCGATCCCGCCGGCGCCATTCAGCGGTACAAGCTGACGGCGGCAACGGAGTCGCTCAAGGCGTTCCTGCTGCCACGGGGGGCGAAATGACCGACCGACCGGAGTACACGGAGTTCCATCCCCGCTGGTATCGGCCGCGGATGTCGACCTACTGGTGGTTGCGGCGGCGCTCGTACCTCGCCTTCATCCTCCGGGAACTGAGCAGCGTCTTCGTCGCGTGGTTCGTGCTCTACCTGCTGCTGCTCGTCAGCGCGGTGGGCCAGGGCGCCACGGCGTACCGGCGCTTTCTGGACTGGTCGGCGACACCGTGGCTGCTGGCGGTCAACCTGATGGCCTTCGTGTTCATCGCCTTCCATGCCGTCACCTGGTTCAACCTGGCTCCCCAGGCGATAGTGGTCCGGCTGAGGGGCAGACGGGTCCAGCGCCGCCGGATCGTGGCGTCGATCCATCTCGGCTGGATCGTGCTGTCAGTGCTGGTGATCTGGCTCGTCATGGGGAGATGAGATGGCGAGAAGACGATCTCCCGAGCCGTATCTGTGGCTGCTCTTCAGCGCCGGAGGTGTGCTGTCCGCACTGCTGATGCCGATCCTGGTGCTGTTGTTCGGCGTCGTGATCCCGCTGGGATGGATCTCACCGCCTGGCCATGAAGACCTGCTCGGGCTGCTCCGTAACCCGATCACCCGGATCGTGCTCTTCGCCCTCTGCGCTCTCTCCCTGTGCCACTGGGCGCACCGTTTCCGCTACACCCTCTACGACGGACTGCGGATCAAGCATCTGAACGAGCTGATCATCGTGGCCTGCTACGGAGTCGCGATCATCGGATCGATCATGGCGGGCTATCTGCTGTTCGTCTCCCTTTGAACGTCCGGATATTCAGTGGGCAACGCTCTCAAGGGCCGCGAGACTGGGTTTCCGGCGATCCAGGGGAGAGCGCGTGCGTTCGGGTAGGCAGTCGACGTTGACACTGTGGCGTCCGGTGGGGCCGGCCGAGTTGGCGTTGGTGCGTGCGTCGGGGTGGCGGGCATGGCCACCCCGGCTGCCCGATCAACCGATCTTCTATCCGGTGTTGAACGAGGCGTACGCGGTCAAGATCGCCCGGGGCTGGAACGTGCCCGCCTTGGGCGCCGGTTTCGTGACGCGTTTCACGGTCGATGCGGAGTTCGCGCGCCGCTATCCGGTGCGGCAGGCGGGCGGGCGGACCATCACGGAGCTGTGGGTGCCGGCTGAGGAGCTGGAGGAGTTCAACGCCCATCTGGTCGGCCCGATCGAGGTGGTCCGGGAGTTCCACGCCCCCGGCTACGGGCCGTTCGCCGTCCGGGTCGCCGAGGCCGCCGCGGGCAGGGAGTCCGCGTACGACGTGATGACGATGCTGTCGGTCGCCGGTGCCGACACCTGGATCGGACTGGACCGGGCGTTCCGCACCGACGCCCTGACGTACGGCGGCGATGGAGTCACGACGCTGAAGGACGAGCGGCTGCTGGCCCTGGTGGCGGCCTGTTCCCGAGACGGCCGCCGAAGAGAGGCCGCGCTGGCGAGTGCGGTCTTTCGTACGGAGGGGTTCCTGCTGCCCGCCCTGGTGTTGCGGACCGCGGACTGGGTGCCTCAGGTTCGTGAGCAGGCATGGCGGTCCTTGGCGGCCGCGTTGCGGGCTGCGGACGGACCCGCGCTGGTAGCGGCCGCCGGTGTCGCGGTGGCGATGGGATCGTGGGCGCGCGGTGACCGTGCGCTGGAGACGCTGATGGCGGCGCTGCGTTCGGCTCCAGTAGAGACGCTGGCGGCGGCTCGCGCTCACCGGGACCTCGGGCTGCGGCGTGCGGCGTACGGTGCGTGGCTGGAGTCGGGCCGTGGTCGGCACCAGGAGGTCATGGACGCCGCGCTGAGCGAACCCGACCCCGTCTGCCGGGTCCGGTGCGCGGAGCGGCTCGTGACCGAGGCCGTACGAGACGAGCGCCCCGACGTGCTGGAGCGGCTGCTGGAGGAGGGGAGTGCGAAGGTCCGGGTCGAGGCTCTTACCGCCCTGGTGAAGATCGGCCGCCCTCAGGCCGGTGCGGCTCACCTTGCGGACCGGTCGGCCATGATGCGTGCCACCGCGCAGTGGGCCGTCCGCCGTACGGGTCGTGAGCCTGCCGCGCTCTACCGTCAGGCCCTGACCGCGGACTCGGAGCCGGGGCGGACCCGCGCGCTCGTCACCGGGCTGGGCGAATGCGGCACCCTCCATGACGTGGAGGTCCTGCTGCCCTTCCTGGGGCACCCGAGTCCCAGGGTGCGTGCCGAGGCGGTGCGAGCCGTCCGGCGTCTGGGCGGATCGCGCACCCGGATCGCGGGCATGCTCGCCGACCCCGCCCCGGTGGTCGTGCGTGCCGCCTACGCGGCGCTGCATACCGAACCCGACGCCGTGCCGGCCGCGCAGCTGTGGGAATGGCTGTCCGCCGACGCGCCGCGTCACGTACGGCTGGGGGCCTATGAGCTGCTGCGCGCCTTGGACACCTGGACCCGCGTTCACGTCGACCTGCACCTGCTCGCCGCTCGTGACGTCGGTCTCGGCGACCGCGCACACGCCGACCTGCTCGCCTGGCTGCGGGGCGACGCCGCGACCGCGTACCGGATGCCGCCGGAGGAGGTCCGGCTGCGGCTCGAGCCCCTGATCGCCGCGGCCGAGCCCGTGGTCGGGGGCGAGCAGGCCCGTCGACTGCGCTGGCATCTGGGCATCGGCTGACGGGCGTCGGCGTCCGTCGTACATGCCGAATGGCATTGTTGCCAGATGTCAACGTGATCTCGGCCGGCCAGATCTCCCAATTTTCCTGCAAAACTCTCCATATTCGGATGAATCAACACCGAAGGGTGGAATACCGGTGAATGTCCGACGGGCGCCCGGCAAAAGGCCATCGACGAGGGCACCTCCCGGGCCTTTCTTCGGCGACGTCAGGGGGACATGGGATGGCGGGGGACAGGGAAGAGCATGTCGATGCGGTGATAGTCGGCTCCGGGTTCGGCGGGTCGGTCGCCGCCTACCGGCTTGCCGCGGCGGGCCTGCGGGTCGTCGTCCTGGAACGTGGGCGGGCCTACCCGCCGGGGTCGTTCCCCCGCGCTCCGCACGAACTGGCCCGGGCTCTGTGGGATCCGAGCGAGGGACTGCTCGGACTTTTCGACGTCTGGTCTTTTGGCGGATTCGCCGGTGTGGTCGCAAGTGGCCTGGGGGGAGGCTCACTCATCTATGCCAGTGTATTGCTGCGTAAAGATGAGAAATGGTTCGTTGATGAGGACCCCAACGGCGAGTACCGCCCGTGGCCGGTCACCCGTGCCGACCTCGATCCGCATTATGAGGAGGTCGAGCGGATGCTCGGCGCGCAGCGGTTCCCGTTGGGCGCGCCGGGATATGAGGCCTCGGGCAAGACCCAGGCGATGCGGGAGGCGGCGGCACGCCTGGGCCTGGAGTGGAGACTGCCGCCACTGGCCGTGACGTTCTCGGTGAACGGCCGGACCGATCCCGGTGTGGCGATCCCGGATCCGCCCTACGGCAACATCCACCACCGCCAGCGCACAACATGCCGTCTGGTCGGCGAATGCGACATCGGCTGCCAGAGCGGCAGCAAGAACACCCTCGACCACACGTACCTGTCGGCGGCCGTCTCTCACGGCGCCGAGATTCGTACCTGGAGCGAGGTCGTGTCCTTCGAACCGACCCGGCGCGGCTGGGCGGTCCGGTACGTGACACACCTGAAGGAGCACGAGGGCCGGCGGACCAGGACCGATTCCCTTCCCCGGACGACCATCACCTGCGACCGGCTCCTGCTGGGCGCCGGAACCTTCGGGACGACCTACCTGTTGCTCCGCAATCAGGCCGCTCTGCCCGGGGTGAGCCGACTGCTGGGGCATCGCTTCTGCGGCAATGGTGATCTGCTGGGTCTCGTCGTGGGCGCCCGGGACGAGAACGGACAGGCACGACACCTGGGCAGTTCTGCCGCGCCCGTCATCACCAGTGCGATCCGCGTCCCCGATGCCCTTGATGGCGGTGCCGGCCGCGGATATTACGTCGAGGACGCCGGCTATCCCGGTTTCGCGGACTGGCTGATCGAAGGCTCCGACGTACCGGGGATCACCGCTCGGGTCCTTGACTTCGCCCGTGTGTGGGTGCTGGCGCGGTTGACGCGCAACCCGAAGGCGGAGATCTCCGCTCGCGTGTCGCGGGCGCTGGGGTCCGGGAGCCGCTCGGCGGGCGCGACCGCACTGCTCGGCATGGGACGGGACACCCCCGACGGGGTCGCCCGGCTCCGTGACGGGCGCTGGTTGGACATCGACTGGACGACCCGGACGTCGCGAGAGTACTTCGACCGGGTCTCGGCCACGATGCGAGAGCTCACGCAGCACTTCGGGGGCCGTTTTGAACCGAACCCGCTGTCGTGGCTCAATCGCGTGGTGACCGTGCACCCGCTCGGCGGCGCGCCGATGGGCCACTCGATTAACGACGGGGTCGTCGACTCCCACGGTGAGGTCTTCGGCCACCCCGGGCTGTTCGTCGTCGACGGCTCCGCGATGCCCGGGCCCGTAGGGGCCAATCCCTCGTTGACGATCGCGGCGTTCGCCGATCGGGCCGCGACGGCCATCCTCGAGGGCCGGACCGCCGGGTCAGGGCGGGCCCGGCCCTCGGGGGCCCGAAAACCACGGGCCGGGTCATCGCGGGCCAGGTCATCCGGGGGCAGGTCATGACGACGGGCAGACGTTCCCTCATCCTCGCGGGCGGCGGGATGAAGGTCGCATTCCAGGCCGGTGTCCTTCAGGTCTGGCTGGATGAGGCCGGGCTCACGTTCGACCACGTCGACGGTGCCAGCGGCGGCACGTTCAACCTGGCCATGTACTGCCAGGGCATGACGGGCACGGAGATCGCGGACGCGTGGCGGCGGACGAATCCCGTGTCCGGCGCCGGCGTCGACCTCGCCTCGCTGACGCACCGCGACGCGTTGCTCACCCTGGACCGATATCGCTCGGTGACCTTCCCGGAGTGGGGACTGGACTGGTCGAAGATCACGGCGACGTCCAGGGAGGCCACGTTCAACGTATGCGACTTCGGAAAGTACGCGCTCGAGGTCGTCGAGCCTGCGCGCATGTCGGAGGACCTGCTCGTCGCCTGCGTCTCCCTGCCGATGTGGTTCCCGCCGGTCCGGATCGACGGGCAGACCTACGTCGACGCCGTCTACCTCTCCGACGGCAACCTGGAAGAGGCGATCCGCCGCGGCGCCGACGAGATCTGGGTGATCTGGACGGTGAGCGAACGAGGCGAATGGAACCCCGGATTCACCAACATCTACTTCCAGATCATTGAGATCGCGGCGAATGGCCACTTTCACCGCATCGTGCAACGAATTCAGCAGAACAACACGGCGATCGCGGCGGGCCGTCCGGGTGAGTTCGGCAGGCGGATCGAGCTGAAGATCCTCCGCGCCGAGGTTCCCGTCAACTACCTCCTCGACATCGGGAAGGACCGGCTGCACGAAGCGGTGAACCGCGGAGTCCAGGCGGCACGTGAATGGTGTTCCGCAGCAGGAATCCCGCTACGGCCGAAGGCCCCGCGGCCGGAGCGCGAGCAACCCAGCTCACTGTCCTTCAGCGAAGTGATGAAAGGGGCGATCGGCCTCGGCGAGACCGACTTCGAGGACGGCTATCGAAAGGGCCGAGACGAGCACACGCCGCTGCTGACGCAGTTGACGATCTCCATAGACGATATCGACGAATTCGTCACTCTTCCCGAACATGAGGCGACGGTGAAAGGGTACGTCGAATGCGCCGCCCTCAGCGGCAGGCTGCCGGTCGAAAGCGGCACCTTCAATCTGCTCGTCGACGAAGGAAAGCCCGAGAACAAGCAGATGCGCTACCGGCTGTACCTGCGGAACGCCGCCGGCGAGCATTACACCCTGGTAGGCACGAAGATGGTGACGGACGACCCTGGAGCAGACCTCTGGAGCGACACCACGACGCTGTACACCAGGGTGCTGGACGGCCGCGTTCGACCCGCCGATGACGACCGTGCGACCGCCGTGGCCTCCGGGATCATCTCGGTCCACCTCCTGGACTTCCTGCACCAGCTCACGACGTTCCGGGCCGACGGGCCGCCGGCGGCCCGGCCCGCCACCCTGGCCCGCTTCGGCGAGCTGTTCCTCGGCAAGCTCTGGGACGTCTACGCACGGCACGTACTCCCTTGGGGGCCGCTGTGAGCAGTCGTCGTCTCGCCGTCACATTCGTGCACGGCATCGAGATCAGCGATCCCTCCTTCGCCGAGAAGGCGATCGGCTTGCTCAAACGGGCGTTCGAACACCACGCGGGCGTGGCCGCCGACGAAGCTCTCGTCATCCGGCCGACGTTCTGGGCACCGGCGCTCCAGGAGACCGAGGACGCGTTGTACGAGCGATGTTATGGACCTCGATCCCGCGGCCTCGACGCGCGGCTCACCCAGTGGGTGACGCGGATCAACGCGGGAAGCATCTCCGGACTCTGGCCGTTCCTCGCCGCCATCCCGTGGCGCCGTCTGCCGTGGATCCCGCAGCCGAACTACCCGGTGCTGCGATGGCTCGTGGTCCAGTTCTTCGGCGACGCCATCGCCTACCAGATGACCGGAACGGACCGGCGGGTCTACGAAGGCATCCACGCGTACGTGGCGGACACGATGGGGGAGCTGGCCCGAGAGGCGGGAGAAGACGCGCCGCTGTGCGTCATCGCGCACAGCCTCGGCACCGTCATCGCCAGCAACTACTTCTACGACCTTCAGACGCAGTACGGCGACGCGCCCCGCCGGCTCATCCCGCCCACCGTGAATGCCCGCATCGGGCCGACTCCGTTGGAACGCGGAGAAACCATCGCGTTCCTCTACACGCTCGGCAGCCCCCTGGCGCTGTGGGCGATGCGCTACCCGGACTTCGGAACGCCGCTCACCATGCCGTCACCGAAGCTGCGCGACCACCATCCGACGCTCACCGGCGAATGGATCAACTTCCAAGATCCCGACGACCTGGTGGCCTACCCCCTGCGCGCGCTGTCGCGGGAGTACGAGAAACAGGTGACCGAGGACCGCGTGGTGTCCGTCGGCCCCTGGTGGCTGGGATGGACTCCGATGGCGCACTGGTGGTACTGGAACGACGAGACGGTCATCGACCCGATCGCCCGGTCACTGGCCGCGGCATGGCGCCAGGCGAACACCGCGAGCGAGGTCGGCTGACCCGCCATCGCCTGCGCAGGTCTTTCGCCAGATCGTCGGATTTGGGGCACGAATCCAGGACACCGAGTGGGTGATAATTTCCTTGCCGCGTGCCGACCGGGTGATCAATCGCCGATGGCGGGTAGATCCATCGAACGGACCGTTCGCGTCCAGAATAAATCAACTTGCAAAGGTGCGAGGAATGATTCAACGGGGCACCCTTGAAGTATCACCCGACAAGAACATCGCGCTACGTCTCGGTGCATATGCGACGATCACCGTCATCATCGGAATGGTGTGGATCCCGGCGAGCGCGTACGCTGCGCGGATGCCCGGGAGGGGCCCGGCGACACTCGTGACCGACCATACGGACAGTGGGAACGGCCACCACAACCGCGCTTCCCTTTCGGTGAGAAGCCCCGTTCACAACCATGGCTACCAGCACACGAACAACGGGAACTCCGGCGGCCTGAATCCTGTGCAGAACGCAATGTGCGCACACGCGACCGTCTGCAATGTGACGCAGAAGTTCACCGTGGTCAGGCCCGAGAAGCCGGCCCGCCCGGCCTCGCGGCGAACCGAGCCCCTGGTGCGGCAGCCCGAGGCCCCCGCACAGCAGGCCGCCACCCCTGTGCAGACCCTCGACATTCCGGCACGAGGGGCCGACGCCCCCACGCCCACGAATCCGTTCCTTTACATAGGCCCATACGGCATCATGCTGATGCCGGGTTCGAGCGGCTGGTCGGGCTCCGGGGCGGCGGGAGGGCCCGAGCCGCTCGAGTGCCTGAGAACCATGTTCCCGTGACCGCGGCAGGTGCTCACCTGCGAGACACTCGGCAAAGCGGAGGTAACCATCTGCGCTAAGAGCGCCGACACTGCGGTTCACAGCCGGTAATCGGGTATGTAGTCAAGCGCACCGGATGTCCCGGCGCGGAGCTTTCCGCCGTGCCGAGCGAATGACCCCATAGAGGCGTCAATACGGCTTGCACGGGAAAGGAAGCTCCGATGAGAAGAATCACGGCGAGCCGCGGCCTCGCGCTTCTCGGTCTCGGCATCTCCTTGCCGTTCGCCGCATCGATGAACATCGATGCAGAGGCGGCCCTGATTCCCCAGCGGGTGCTGACCGCTGCTCCGGCCGGCGACAACAACCACGTCGCGAACGGCCGCCACAATGCCAGCTCCGTCACCATCCGCAGCCCTTCGTTCTTTCGCGGCATACAGCTAGTCGGCGATGCGAACGTCCGTGCCCTGACCAATACCAACAACGCTTTTTGTAAGAAGAGACGTCACTGCAAGATCCGCCAGCGGGCGGTCATTATCGCGCACTGAACCGGCCTCGCCGCCGGCCGTCCCGTGGCGTGAGTGAACCGGATCTGAGGGGCGTGGCCACGCCGGTGATGTCTCGGGGAACAGGGACCTCATGGCCTCCGGTGGCCCCGCGCAGTGCCGTTCGCGGTCAGCGGGCTGGCGGGGCGGATGTCCTGGGGGACGGGGGCTGCGGGCCGAAGGCGGTCAGGAACCGGTTGCGGAAGGCGTCCATCCGCCAGACCGGGGCGTGCGGGCCGGGCCGGAGACCGTCCTGCCAGCCCCACCCGGAGATACGGTCCAGTACGGTCCGGTCGCGGGCGACGATCGTGATCGGCACGTCCCGGTCCGCGCCCGGCCCGGTGACGAGCGGAGTGGGCTGGTGGTCGCCGAGGAAGACGAGCACCAGGTTCTTGTCGCCATAGGTCTCCACGTAGGAGATGAGGGTGTTCAGGGAGTACTCGATCGAGCCTCGGTACGCCGCGCGGATCCGGGACAGGTCGCGCCAGACGGCGTCCGGCCGGTCGCCGGCCGCGGCGATGGGACCGAACACCGATCCGTCGCCGACGCTCTTCCAGTCGACGAGCCGGGGCGTGGGGGCCCAGGGCGCGTGGCTTGAGACGAGCGGGAACTCCGCCATCACCGGAGCACGGTGCGGGGCCGCGAGCTCGGAACGCTGGAGGACGGCGAGCGAGTACTGGTCCGGGGGAGTGCCCCAGTTGAACGGCGGCCCGTGGTACCCCATGTTCCAGTGGTCGAAGATCCGTTCGTACCCGTAGAACGACGAGCCCTCCGGCCAGGGCTGGGTGTTCCCCGGTTCGACGGCGACGGTCCGCCAGCCCGCGCGCCGGAAGGCCATGCTCAGGTTGAAACGGTTCCCTTTGACGAGGGTGTCGTGGCGCTGCTGGTTGTCGACCCACAGTCCGGACAGCAGCGTCGAGTGGGCCAGCCAGCTGCCGCCGCCCGCGGTCGGTGAGGTGAGGAAGGCGCTGCGCGCGCCGAATCCGGCCGCGGCCAGCCGGCGGGTCCCGGCGTCGAGCACCGCGTCGACCTGCGGCGCGAACGTCGGATTCTCGACCGCGTCGCGGCCGTAACTCTCGACGAACGCCAGGATGACGTCCTTGCCGCGCAGCCCGGTCAGCAGGTCCTTACTCGGGGTGCCGCGGAACGCGTCGGCGGCTTCCTCGCGGGCGAACGTCTTCCTGTCCTGCAGGCCGGCGAGCACCTGGCCCGAATGGTCGTACGCGTGCGCGGCGACCGGCACGCCCGGCACGATCCGTACGCCGAGGACGGCGAAGGCCACCCAGGCGACCGTGAGCGCCGCGACGGCGCGGGTCGCGACGACCTTGTGGCGGACGAGCACGCGGCTCAGGCGGAGCACCGACCTCGCCGCGAGCACGAGCAGGCCGGCGGCGAGCACCGCGACCGCCGCGACGGCGCCGATCGCGCCGGCCCGCCCGGCCGACGTCCTGACGAACTCCAGGCCGGCCGAGAACAGGGGCCAGTCGTACGCCGGGTTGAACGGCCGGGCGAGGACCACCGAGAAGCCCAGGTCGAGCAGCTTCACGATGGCGAGCAGGCCGACGGCGACTCCGAGGAGCGCCGCCACCACCCGCCGCGCCCGCGTCGGCAGGACGAGGACGAGGCCGGTGCCGACGAGTCCCTCGACCGGGATGCGGACGAACGCGCCCGGCGTCAGGCGGCCGAAGTCATCCGGGATCAGGAGGGCCGACACCACGAACAGGCACGCCAGCCCGGTGACCACCCGGCCGGCGACGGGGTGCGCCGCCCGTCGGCGCGCGCCCTTGCCTTCTCCGCCGCCGCTCTGGTCGCCGTCATCCCGGTCGCCGTCGTCCTTGTCACGGTCGTTCCGATCGCCGTCGTCCGCGCCGTCGTTCTCGGCGGCGCCCTGCGTCGGAGGCTCGTCCCGATCATCGGCGTCCGTACGGGCGGCGTCGTCACCGGTGTCCGCGCGGCCCGTGCCGTCATCGGCGATGGGGGCGACCGGCGGGTCCTCCGAACCGGCGTCTGGCGCCGGATGGTCATCCGGCGCGGGGCGTCCGTCCGCGGCCACCCCGTCCTGAGCCGTCGACCGGCGGAAACGCCTGAAGAACGACACTCCACAGCTCCTTAGTAGGGAGTCCGGTGACATCGGGCATTGGCGCCGGTCCGTACCGGGCGCCGGACGGCGGCACCGACCATATCCACGGACGCCTCGCGGCGGCGGTTCACGCGTCGATCCCCGCGTCGCCGATCCGGCGCGGCACCGGGCGTACGGCCCGCACCCGCGCGGGCCGCGGCCATGCCCTCACGAGGGTCGGCCACAGCAGCACGCCGGCGCCGGGCAGGCTAGCGACGAAGGAGAGCACCCCGTACACCACCGCGATGGTGAGGCCCTGGGCGGCGCCCAGCCCCGCCGTGCCGAATGCCAGCGCCGCCATTCCTTCGCGCGGTCCCCATCCGGCGACGTTCACCGGCAGCCCCATCGCCAGCAGCGTCACGACCATCGGCGGGAGCAACCGGGCGAACGAGGCGGTCGATCCCGCCGTACGCGCGGCCACCAGGAAGAGGACCAGGTGCCCGGCGAACGCCAGCACCGACAGCAGAACGGCGCCCGGCCAGGCGTCGCGGGCGAGCAGGCCGCGCCGCAGATCACGGAGGGAGTCGGCGGACGCGCGCCGCCATCGCGAACCGCTCCGCGTCCGGCGATCCCCGGCGATGACCGCGACGACCGAGACGACCAACACCGCCGCCACGACCGCCGTCCCGGCGATGGTGAGGGCCTCGCGGAACCGTGGCGGAACGACTGTGGGCCGGGCGGCCAGCACCACGCCGGCGACGGCGACGGTCACCACCTGACCCGCGGCGCGTTCCAGCACCACCGCACGGACCCCGCGGCCGACGTCGCCCTCCTGCCGGCCGTGCCGCACCGCGCGGTGCACGTCGCCGAGGACGCCCGCGGGCAGCACCCCGTTCAGGAACAGCGCGCGATAGTAGTCCGCGACGCCGTTCCGCAGGGGCAACCGGAGACCGAGCCGCCAGGCCACGAGGCACCAGCGCCAGGCGGTGAGCACCGTCGTGATCAGGCCGATCGCGAGTGCCGCGCACACCGCGCGGAGGTCGATCACACTGAGCCCGTCCAGGATCGCCCGCGTTCCGAGCCGCCACAGGAGCAGGCCGATGACACCGGCGGCGGCGAGCGTACGGAGCCAGGCCCAGGCGGCGCGCTTCACGACCGGCCCGCCGGAGGAAGCGCGAGAAGGTCGTCGTGGCCGATGACGACCTGGAGCGCACCGGCCGCGCACGCGGCGAGACGCCGGCGCAGGTACGCCTCGGCCGGGTCGGCCAGGTCCGGCCGCTGCTCGACGGCGGCCGCGACCCAGCCTCGGAGCCACTGGGCGGTCAGTTCCGCCTGCGCCGGCCTGAGCCGCCAAGGGCTCTGCCGGCGGTGGACCACCATGCCCGACCGCTCGAACGCGGCCGTGGCAGCGTCGGCCGCGTCCGGGCCGAGCAGGCGCCGGGCGGCGGGTCCGGACGAATGGTGTGCCGTGCCGGCATGGGCCGACCGGGGCGGTTCGGGCACCGCGCCGGCAGACGGCTGCCGGGGCGAATCGGCTGCCGCATCGGAAAGGGCCTGCTGGGATGGATCGGGTCCCGCCCCAGGCAGGGCCTGCTGGAACGGATCGGCTGCCGCGCCGGGCAGGGCCTGCTGGAACGGCGCCGCCCCGGGAAGCGCCTGCTGGGACGGTTCGAGCGCTGAAACGGTCTGCGGGGAACGGACGACGGGGTCGGTGCCGCCGCCGACCGTACGGCGCTGGTGGTCGTCGAAGGCGGCGGCGAGTTCCGCGTCGAGGGGGTCGGCGGGGAGGAATTCGACCCTCCCGGCGACGGTCAGCGTCAGCAACGTGGGGCATCCCGCGCGTGCGCACGCCGAGGCCAGCCCGGCCACCTCCTCGGCGGTGAGCAGGTCCAGCAGCGCGGACGCCGTCACCAGCGACGTACGGGCGAGATCCGTCGCGCGGAGGCCGGTGGCGTCGCCCTGCTCGAGGGTGACCGTGACGGGCGCGCCGTCGGCGGCCGTCTCCGGCGGGCGCGTGGCGGCCTCGGCGAGGAGCGCCGGATCGCGGTCGTGCAGGATCCAGCGCTGGGGACCGGGCAGCCGTCCGGCCAGCCAGCGCCCCATGGAACCCGTGCCGCACCCGAGATCTCTGATGGTCAGCGATGCGTCGGCCAGAGACGGGACGAGCAGGTCGACGAGTTCGGTGTTGCGGGCGGCCGCGTCCGCGTCCTCGCGTAGGTCCAGCCATTCGACGGCGTATCGGGTGACCGCGGCCTCGCTCACGCGCCGCTCCGAAAGACCGCCGCGGCCGGAGGGCGGCCTCGGCCGCCGCTTCGCGCGGGCCGGGGGCGGGCTCGGCCACCGGTCACCGTACCTCCTCGATTCGAGCGCCATGCCCTCTTACACGATCATTCGCGGCGATCGGTTCAACGTCGTTCCGATTCTCCTCCAGCGCCGGCCCGGTGGCCGGATGCGGGGTGCCGGACCATCGCCGACTCTGCCCCGCGCTGACGGGCGGCTCGCGTCGGAGTAGATTCCGCCGAACCGTTTCGGCCTCCGATGCGTGTCTCCTCAAGGAGGTGTGGAATGGTCGTGAAAGAGATGGTTGGTGTAGTCGACCGGATTGAGACGGAACGTCCCGGTCCCGTCCGCGTCGCGCGGCGAGCGACCGGCCGGTGGCGTTTTCCGCCGGGCCCGCTGGTCGGGGCGATGGCGCAGCCGGTGCTGTTCGCCGTGCTGACCGCGACGACGGGGCTCGGCCTGGTGGGCTGGCTGGCCGGTTTGGCGTATGCGGCGACGCTGGGGGCCGTCCTCGGCCGCGCCCTGCGTCGGCGCGGCAGGCGGTCGCTCGCCCCGGCCGACCACGTCACCCTGGTGCGGGCGCTGCTCGTCGGGTGCGTCACCGCGCTCGTCGCGGACACCGTACGCACGCCGGCGCCGATCGCCCCGCTGGTCGCGATCAGCGCGGTGGCGCTGGCCCTGGACGCCGTCGACGGGCGGGTGGCCCGGCGCACCGGGACGGCGTCTCCGCTGGGCGCCCGCTTCGACATGGAGATCGACGCCTTCCTGATCCTCGTGCTCAGCGTCTTCGTCGCCACTTCGCTCGGCGTGTGGGTGTTGGCGATCGGCGCCATGCGGTACGCCTTCGTGGCGGCCGGGCTGCCGCTGCGGTGGCTGCTCGCGCCGCTGTCGCCGCTCCGTTCCCGTAGTGTCGTCGCCGCTCTGCAGGGAATCGTGCTGACGGTCGTCGCCGCCGGGCTGCTCCCTCGCCCGGTCGAGATGGCCGCGACGGGGCTGGCCCTGGCGGCGCTGGTGTGGTCGTTCGCCGCCGACATCCTCCGGCTCCACCGCAAGCGCCGCGCGGCCTGAGCCGCGCCCGCGTCCAGGAGTCGCAGGAAGGCCGAATCATTTCAGCGATGTTTCATCGGCCTAATGGTGGGGCGGACAACAAATCCCCTGGCCAGGGCATATGTCCCACCGGCCCAACGCCTGAACGTCCCTGTCGTTACCGAAACGTTATCTGTCAATGCTCTTGACTGTCCTTGGAAAGAGGTCCACCTTCTCCCTGAGAGCGCTCTCAGTAGGCAGCTCCGCCGGTGCCCGGCGGCACCCGGCGGAGGTTGCGACCGCCCCCGCCACATCGCGACGTCGTCCGCGCACCCGGTCGTGCGCCGCGTCTCCCTCTGCCAGAAAGGGAGCTCTCATGCAATCCATCCCCCGCTCGGCGGTACGCCGCCGTACGCCCGCGCATGTCCTTCTCATCGCCATGGCCGCGATCGCGCTCCTCGCCGGCCAGCTCACCTTGATCTCGTCACCGGCCAGGGCCGCCGCCTGTGGCGGGTCCAACGTCGCGCTGAACCGGCCCGCGACCGCGTCCTCCACCGAGAACTCCGGCCTGCCCGCCTCGGCCGCCGTGGACGGCAACGCCGGTACCCGCTGGTCGAGCGCCTTCAGCGACCCGCAGTGGCTACAGGTCGACCTCGGGTCGTCGCAGCAGATCTGCCAGGTGGTGCTCACCTGGGAGGCGGCGTACGCCACGTCCTTCCAGATCCAGGTGTCGGACAGCGGCACCGGCGGCTGGACGACCATCTACAGCACCACGACCGGCACCGGCGGCACGCAGACCCTCAACGTCACCGGCACCGGGCGGTACATCCGGATGTACGGAACGGCCCGCGGCACCCAGTACGGCTACTCGCTCTGGGAGTTCGCGGTCTACAGCGGGACGACCACGACGCCGCCGCCGGACTCGTTCTGGGGTGACACGAGCACCATCCCCGCCGCCAAGAACGTCCTGATGTTCAAGGTCCTCAACCGGACGAACGGCAAGTACCCCGACAGCCAGGTCTACTGGAGCTGGGGCGGCCAGACGCACTCCATCGCCGAGCAGCCGTACGTCGACATGCCCGCGAACTCCGCCGGCCGGATGTACTTCTACCTCGGCTCGCCGACCAGCCAGTACCGGGACTTCATCGAGTTCACGATCGGGCCTGCGGTGTTCAACGGCAACACGACGCGGGTCGACGGGTTCGGCCTGAAGCTGGCGCTGCGGCTGCATGCCAAGGACGGGTACGACGCGCAGGTCGGAGAGGACCAGGCCACCTTCGCGGAGGACCGCGCGGCGACCTTCCAGCGGTTCCAGAACGAGGTGCCGACCGAGTTCAAGCACCTGGCCACGGTCCAGGCCTCCTACTACATTCCCGCGCCGGGGAGTGACAGCGACTTCCGCGCCGGCGGACAGTACGCGAACTACTTCACGAGCTACGCCCAGTCGGTCGGCGTCAACGAGAGCACCTCGAACATCACCGGCTGCGCCGGCTCCCTGGCGGGCAATCCCGACATGTGCGCAGCGCTGAACCGGCACGTCGCGCAGCTGCCCCAGTCGCAGTGGTCCGACTCGAGCCAGTACTACAAGGCGGCTCCGGCCAACTACTACGCCAAGTTCTGGCACGACCACGCGATCAACCACCTGGCCTACGGCTTCCCCTATGACGACGTCGCCGGCCAGTCCTCGTTCATCTCCCACGGCGACCCGCAGTACCTCCTGGTCGCCGTCGGCTGGTGACCGGAACACCCCTCGATCGAAACGGTGTTCCTCGCCCATCCGGGGTCGTACGGCCCGGTCCGTACGACCCTGGCGACGAGACAGGCCCTACGCCGAGTCGCGGACGACCAGTTCGGTGGGCAGGGTGACGACCGGCTCGATCTCCTCGCCGGCCACCAGCCTCAGCACCTGATGGGCCATCCGGCGGCCGATCCCGTCGATCGGCTGCCGGACGGTCGTGAGCGGTGGTTCGGTGTCCCGGGCGAGGCCGATGTCGTCGAAACCGACGACCGCGACGTCGTCCGGGACGCGTCGCCCCGCGCGGCGCAACGTCTGGAGCGCGCCGCTCGCCATCAGGTCCGACGCGGCGAACACCGCGTCGAGGTCCGGTTCGTCCGCAAGGAGCCGCCGCATCGCCTCGGCACCCGAACTGGTCGTGAAGTCGCCGACCTCGACGATGGGCCGCCGACGCTCCTCTCGCAGGGCCGCTCGGTAGCCTCCCAGCCGGTCGATGCCGGCGACCATGTCCGGTGGGCCGGCGATCGTGGCGATCCGGCTGCGCCCCGTACGGAGGAGGTGGCGGACCGCGGCGACCGCGCCGCCGTGGTTGTCGACCCCGACGTACGGGACGGAGACGGGTCCCATCGGTCGCTCGTTGCAGACCACGGGGATCCCGAGCCGGGTCAGCGCCGCGGGCAGCCGATCGGCGTCGTGCAGGGAGGCGAGCAGCACGCCGTCGACATGGTGTGCGGCCGCCGACCGTTCGATGCGAGCGCGGCTCGCGGCCGACCCGGCCAGCATGAGCACGAGTTGCTTGTCGGCGGCCTCCAGCTCCTGACCGACCCCGTGGACGAGACCGGCGAAGAAGCGGTCGGCGGAGAACACCCGGGTCGTCGGCTCGGGCACCACCAACGCGATCAGGTCGGTGCGCCGGGTCACCAGGGTCCGCGCCGCGGGATTCGGGACGTAGCCCAGCTCCTCGATGGCCCGTCGCACCGACTCCTCACTCGCGGTCCGCACCGGCAGGCCGTTGACCACCCGGGACACCGTCGCCCGCGACACACCGGCCCGTGCCGCGACGCTCTCCAGCGTCGGCCGTTCGCCCTCTGGCCGCCCCATCCGGGATCCCTTCTCTCCGCCGCCGGGCGCACACCGGCGCGCGAGCCCCCGGTCATCGTCGTGACCGCCACCGACGACCGTCAACCCGCGTCACGGAGCCGGGCGTGCCGCGGCCACTCCGCGTATCCCGGGGTGCACGGAGTGGCCGCGAGCGGATGCTCAGTCGTTGTTTTTCTCAGCTCTGACGGAAAGATGCAGCAATTTGTTTGGATATTGCGCTGAGGTGTCAAGGGAGTTACCGTCCCTGTAACACGCCTCACCCCGTCACCCGACCCCGCCCCCCTCACGGCCCTCCATCCGGATCACCTCGCGTGCCGGGCGACCCCACCGGCCGGCGCGGCGCGGTCCGATGCCGGGTCCCGCTCCGGCGTGCCGTCTCGCCACCTCCGCCCCGTCACGTCGGCGAGACGAGCGGACCCCTCCAGGTCCGTGACCTCATGGGGCCTCACGAGAGTGAGCAGCCATGTCCCACAAGCCCGCCAGAAGACGCAGGGCCCGTCTCCGCGCACTCCTCAGCGCCGCGCTCGTCGCCGTCGGCATCGTCACGGTGTCGGCGAGTCCGGCCGATGCGGCCGCCAAGGGCGGTGTCGGTGCGACACTGCCGTACGTCGAGGTCCAGGCCGAGAACTCGACGACCAACGGCACGATCATCGGCCCGAGCGCCGCCTACAACACGCTTCCCGCCGAGGCCTCCTACCGCAAGGCCGTGACCCTGCAGGGCAGCGGCAAGTACGTCGAGTTCACCACCCCGGTCGCCACCAACTCGATCGTCTTCCGCTACAGCATCCCGGACAGCTCGAACGGCTCGGTCTACACCGCGCCGCTGTCCTTCTACATCAACGGGACGAAGCAGACCGACTTCACGCTGACCAACGCGTACAGCTGGTACTACGGCGGCTACCCGTTCACCAACACGCCGGGGAGCAACCCGCACCACTTCTACGATGAGGTGCACCGGCTGTTCTCGACGACGTACCAGGCGGGCACGAAGTTCCGGCTGCAGGTCGACGCGGGGAACAGCGCCTCCTCGTACACCGTCGACTTCGCCGACTTCGAGAACGTCGCGGGCGCCCTGTCCCAGCCGTCCGGCTCGGTCTCGGTGACCAGCAAGGGCGCCGACCCGACCGGTAACGCGGACTCCACCGACGCGTTCAACGCGGCGATCTCCTCGGCAGGGTCCGGCGGAACGGTCTGGATCCCCGAGGGAACCTTCAAGATCCCGGGCCACCTGATCCTCAACAACGTCACGATCAAGGGCGCGGGCATGTGGCGCTCGACGGTCGTCGGCGCGGCACCCGGCTTCTACGGCAACTACGCGCCGAACGGCAGCAGCGGCGTCCATCTCGCGGACTTCGCCATCTTCGGCGACGTCCAGGAGCGCAACGACGGCGCCCAGGTCAACGGCATCGGCGGCGCGCTGAGCAACTCCACCGTCGACCGCGTCTGGATCGAGCACGAGAAGGTCGGCGCCTGGATGGACGGGCCGCTGTCCAACCTCACCTTCAGCGGGATGCGGATCCGCAACGTGACGGCGGACGGCATCAACTTCCACAACGGCGTCACCGGGTCGAAGGTGACCAACAGCGACCTGCGCAATCTCGGTGACGACGGCCTGGCGACCTGGTCCGACACCAACGCCGACGCGAACGACTCCTTCGACCACGACACGGTGCAGTATCCGATCCTCGCCAACGGCATCGCCATCTACGGCGGCCACGACAACACCGTCGCCGACAACCGGGTCATCGACGCCGGCCTCACCCAGGGCGGCGGCATCCACGTCGCCCAGCGCTTCGCCTCGACGACACTCGGCCGCACCGACGTTCTCCGCAACACGATCATCCGGTCGGGCAGCCTCGACCCGAACTGGAACTTCGGCGTGGGCGCGCTGTGGTTCGACGCGCGGGACGCGGCGATGAGCGGGCAGGTCAACGTCGATGACATCCTCATCCAGCAGAGCCCGTTCGAGGCGATCCAGTTCGTCTCGGGATCCAGCATCACCAACGTGTCCATCAACAACGCGACGATCCAGAACACCGGAACCTGGGTCGTCCAGGAGCAGGTCGGCGGCTCAGCCAAGATCACGAACAGCACCGCCACCGGGACGCAGGCGCCCTCGCCGATCTACAACTGCGGCGTCGGGTTCACGCTGACCGACGGCGGTGGCAACTCCGGCGTCTTCGACTCGACGGCGTGCCAGAACATCACCAACCCGACCTTCCCGCCGTACCTGCCGGACAACGGATCCCAGATCTCGATCAGCCCGACCTCGGTCGGCTTCGGTTCGGTGGCCACCGGCTCGTCCAGCGCGGCGCAGAAGGTGACCGTCACCAACAGCGGCACCGCCGCGGCGCCGGTCGGCTCGATCAGCACGAGCGGCGACTTCAGCCAGACCAACGACTGCGGGAGTTCGATCGCCGCCGGCGCGTCCTGCACGGTCAGCGTCACGTTCACGCCGACGGCGGCGGGGTCGCGCACGGGCAACCTCACCATCACGGCGTCCGGCGTCGCCAACACCGTCCCGCTGTCCGGTACGGGCGTGGCACCCGGGCCGATCCTCACTCCCGACCCGGCCGCCCTCTCCTTCGCCGGAACGATCGTCGGCAGTTCCGCGCCGACGCAGGCCGTGACGGTCACCAACACGGGCACCACCTCGGCCACGATCTCCGGCGTCGCCGCGAGCGGTGACTTCAGCCAGACCAACAACTGCTCGACGCTCGCGGTCGGCGCCTCCTGCACCGTGACCGTCAAGTTCACCCCGAGCGCGTCCGGCACCCGTACCGGCAACGTCGCGATCACGAGCAACGCCAACAACAGCCCGACGACGGTCGCCCTCACCGGCAGCGGCATCGGCACCGACACCAACATCGCCCGCGGCAGGCCGGCCTCGGCGAGCAGCGAGGTGAACAGCAGCTTCACGGCGGCGAACGCCACCGACGGCGACGCCAACACCTACTGGGAGAGCACGAACGGCTCCTTCCCCCAGTGGCTGCAGGTCGACCTGGGCGCCCAGTACACCATCGGCAAGGTGACCCTGAAGCTCCCGCCGTCCAGTGACTGGGGCACGCGTACGCAGACCCTCTCGGTGCTCACCAGCACCGACGGCTCCGGTTTCAGCACCGCCGTGGGTTCCGCGACGTACACCTTCACCTCGCCGACCAACGTGGTGAACATCCCGACACCGGCCACCAACGCCCGCTACGTCCGCGTCAACTTCACCGCCAACTCGGGCTGGCCCGCGGGCCAGGCCTCCGAACTCGAGGTCTACCCCAGCGGCAGCGGCTCGCCCGGATCCGCGAAGCTGAGCGCCGACCCCACCTCGCTCACCTTCGGCGACCAGGCCCTCAACACCACCAGCGCGGCGAAGGCCGTGACGATCAGCAACACCGGCACGGGGGCGGCGTCGCTGTCCTCCGTCGTGACCTCCGGTGACTACTCCATGACCAACGGCTGCGGCAGTTCGCTGTCGGCCGGCGCATCCTGCACCGTCAACGTGAGCTTCCGGCCTACGGCGACCGGGACGCGGACCGGCACGCTCACCGTCCACAGCGACGCGACCAACAGCCCGACCACCGTCGCGGTTACTGGAACCGGCACGGGCTCCTCATCCACCGACCTCGCGGCCGGCAAGCCGACCAGCGAGTCCAGCCACACGGACGTCTACCCGTCGAGCAACGTCACCGACAACGACCAGAACACCTACTGGGAGAGCGCCAACAACGCCTTCCCGCAGTGGGTCCAGGTCGACCTCGGCTCCGCGCAGAGCGCGAGCCGGATCGTCCTGCAACTGCCGGCGTCCTGGGGCGCGCGCACCCAGACGCTGTCGATCCTCGGCAGCACCGACGGCACGAACTTCACCACGGTCAAGTCGTCGGCGAACTACACCTTCGACCCGTCGAGCAACAACACGGTCACCATCCCCATCACCGCGACGACCCAGCGCTACTTCCGGCTGAACGTCACGGCGAACAGCGGCTGGCCCGCCGGTCAGGTCTCCAGTTTCCAGGTCTGGAACAGCTGACCCGGTAAAGAGGTGCGGGGTGGCCCCTTGGGGGCCACCCCGAAACCCGTCAGTCCTGGAGGAGGTCGAACTCCTCCCACGGCCCGATGGCCGTGCGGTTGGCGATGAGCGCGGAGGCGCCCGCGTTCTCCGCGGTCACGTACTGGTTGTTCGCGTGCGCCCGCAGGCTGACGCTGCCGTCGCCGTTGTGGACGAGGTCGAACGTCTCCCACGTCCCGATCGCGGTCCGGTTGGCGATCAGCGGTGACGCGCCGGCGTTGTCCGCGGTGACGTACTGGTTGTTCGCGTGCGCCCGCAACGCGATCGCGCCGCCGCCCAGGTCGATCTCGTCGAACGTCTCCCACGGTCCGATGGCCGTGCGGTTGGCGATGAGCGCGGAGGCGCCCGCGTTCTCCGCGGTCACGTACTGGTTGTTCGCGTGCGCCCGCAGGCTGATCACGGCGTTGCCGGCGCTGAGGCCGAGGGTGGAGGCGGTACCGGACAGCGACTTGGCGCCCTGGTTGGCCGTGCCGGTGAGCCGGGTGGAGGAGTAGGCGCTCAGCGGTTTGGCGGTGCGCTCCAGGACGTACACGGTGTTCGCCGACGTCGGGAAGGTGACCTCACCGCTCGACGACGTCGTGATGATCGCGTTGTCCGACACGCGCCGGACCCGTACCTGCTGGGTCCCCCAGGGGTTGACCATCGTCGCCGCGTTGCCGTACAGGCTCTTCAGGCCGACGTACTTGACCTCGCCGGCCTCGCGCTCGGAGCTGACCAGGAATCCGTTCTTGGCCAGCAGCGTGAACTTCCCGGCGAACGAGGAGTCCGACGGCACCGCCGGAAAGACCCGGATCTTGTCGTTGTAGCTCTGCAGCAGCGACTCGTTGACCACCGACAGGTGCACGCCGAGGTACTCGAAGACGCCGTTCGTGTTGGCGGTCAGCCCGTTCGGGTAGTTCTGGTACTTCTGCAGCATCGTCCTCATGCCGTTGTAGGCCTGGTCGCCCAGGCCCAGCCGGGCCGCCTGGATCGCGTCGTTGGCCCACACGTTGTCGTAGGGGAACGGCCGCCGGTTCCAGGTGTTGACCGCGGTCTGGTAGTCCGGGGCGCCGATCCCGGTCGTGTTGTACGGCCAGATGACCTCCGACGCGACGTTCTCGTCGTTGCGCGTCTGCGCGATCGGCGGCGTGTGCGGCAGGTACGCGCTGCCGTCGGTCGGGTACGGCGCCAGGTTGTCGAGGATGTTCTGCCACTGCGTCCGCAGGTCGGCGTCCAGGCCGAGGGTCTGGCTCGCCTGGATCGTCACCGGGAAGAGGCTCTTCACCGCGGCGAGGTCGGTGATGGCGCCGGGGACGTCCCAGTACGTCTCGTGGGAGTTGGAACTGGCCATCGTGTACTTGCCGGAACCGTCACGGGACAGCTTCGCGGCGTAGAACTTCACGACGTCCCGCATGAACGGGTACGCGGTGTTCCGCAGGTAGTTCGCGTCGTTCGTGTACCGGTACTGCAGGTACATGTTGTACGCGGCCTCGGTGCCGGTGGACAGGATGTCCTTCGTGTAGTCGCTGTTGATCGTGCCGCGCGCGTTGCCGTCCCAGCCCATCGTCTCCGGCACCCACAGGCCGTCCACGCCGTAGCGGGTGTTCGTGTACGACTTCAGCGCGCCCTGGTTGCGGCTGTAGAGGCGGTTGAACGTGCTCAGCAGGTCGGCGTGGTTCGAGGCGAGGAACGAGTTGTAGACGTCCCGCTGGTTCCAGTACCAGTAGCCGTAGCTCCACTTGGTCTGGTCGCCGGTGGACCGGTAGACGCCGTTGATGAAGTGGAACGGGTAGTCGCCGTACCCGCCCGACGCGATCATGTATGTCGCGAGGTAGTAGACGTTCTCCAGGTAGTCCGCGTCGCCGGACAGGCCGGAGTACTGCACGAACGACCGCTGCCAGAAGTCGTGCCACCAGTTGCGGTAGTTGTTGAGCGTCGTGGCGTACCCGGTGCTCTTCACCCCGGCGAGCTGGGACCGTGCCTGGGCGACCGAGTCGTGGTTCGCCGCGCCCCGGCGACTCGCGGCGGTGAACCAGACCGTGTAACTGGAGGACGGCGTGATGGTGAGCCGTACCTTCGAGCCGTTCACCACCTGGCTCGTGTAGCTCGCCCCTTCGACGGTCGCCGCCAGCGTGGAGCCGAAGTTGTTCGGATCGGCCTGTCCTCGGCTGATCCCGACGCCGTTCGAGTCGGCGAAGGTGGAGTAGGTCTTCCAGGTGTCCAGGTTCGGGACGTCGCCGACGTTGGTGACCGTGCTCGGATCCCACAGGCTCAGGTCGAGTGCCACGCTGGACACGTTCGTCCGGTGGTCGTCGACGTGGATGCCCATGACCTCGGAGTTCGGCGACCCCATGACGGTCACCGTGCGATCGGAGTCGTACGTGGTGGTGAGCGTGCCGTCGTACAGCGACAGCCGCTGCTGATAGGTGGAGTATCCGGTGTCCATGCCGGGGGTGGAGTACAGGTTCACGAGCCCAGCCGCGTACGCCGACTGCTCGGACAGGTCGGCGCCGGAGACCTGCATGGTGAGGCCGTTCTGGTTCCAGACCATCGCGCCCGTACGGCCGTTGCCGACGGTCAGCCCGTACGCGGGGTTCGTGTTGGGCCGGTTGTAGACGAGGTCGTGCTTGCTCAGGTAGGAGGCGTAGTCGACGCTCAGCGCGCCGGTCGAGCCGTCGAACGCCGCGTCCGTCGGGGACGCGAGGGCCGGGACGATCACGGCGAGGTCCAGCACGCCCGCCACCAGGGCGAGGACCGCCAGGAGACGCCGGATCGGCCGGTTGCCATGCTCTTTCATCTTCACCACGTCAGTCCTGGATGAGGTCGAACTCTTCCCACGGCCCGATCGCCGTGCGGTTCGCGATCAGCGCGGACGCGCCCGCGTTCTCGGCCGTCACGTACTCGTTGTTCGCGTTCGCCCGCAGGCTGACGCTGCCGTCCGCGTTGTGGACCAGGGCGAACGTCTCCCACGAGCCGATGGCCGTGCGGTTGGCGATCAGCGGCGACGCTCCGCCGTTGTCCGCGGTGACGTACTGGTTGTTCGCGTGGGCGCGCAGGGCGATGGCACCGCCGCCCTGGTCGATCAGGTCGAACTGCTCCCAGGAGCCGATGGCCGTGCGGTTGGCGATCAGCGGCGACGCTCCGCCGTTGTCCGCCGTGACGTACTGGTTGTCGGCGTGGGCGCGCAGGCTGATCACTTGACCGGTCGGCGGGTGCTCGGCGACGCCGAGGACGTACGTCAGCTGGGCGCTGGTGAACTCCGGCTGCAGCGTGCTGGAGGTCGCGGACTGCACCTGGAAGCGGCCCGGCGCCGACACCGTGCCACCGCAGCCTGCGTTCGGCGTGCCGACATGGGTGGAGCTGTCGGCGTTGCCGGTGACGGTCCAGTCGCGGACGCCGTTGACGGCGTAGCCGTAGCCCATGTGGGCGCCGCGCAGCGTGTTACCGGTGACCGAGGCGCCGTAGTTGGTGCCGGTTCCGCAGCCCCACACCTGGGGGCCCATCGCGATGCCGACCTTGATGAAGGCGCTCTGCGCGTCGACCGTGTTGCCGGTGACGGTGGTGCCGGTGTAGTTGCCGTTCATGGGCGCGTAGTCGACGAGGTTGATCCCGCCGAGCAGCGTGCGCGTCCTGGCCGTGATCGTGTTGTTCTTCACCGAGGAGCCGGGCGCGCCGAAGATGACGATGCCGCCGTCGGTGGCGTCCTGGACGGTATTGCCCTGGACGGTGCTGTTACCGCAGGCCAGCGAGATGCCGTCGGCCCAGGTGCCGCTCGGGGTGTCGGTTCCCGCCGGGCCGATCGTGTTGTTCAGGATCTTCGCGCCCTGGCAGGCCGGCGTGCTGTTCGTGACGGCGCCCTCGATGAAGTGCAGCGTCGACCAGCTCCGCGTGTCGTGCGCGTAGACGTTCTGGACGGTCTGGCCGGTGCCCGAGGCGCCCATCTCCATCAGGGCGCCGCCGTCCAGCCGACCGAGTGAGGGCCGTCCGCCGTCGATCTGGATGTTCTGCACCGTCACACCGGACTGGTCGGTGCCGTTGATCGCCGTGGTGAGCGAGCCGGACAGCTTGAGGGTGGCCCGGCTGTCGTCGGTGGGCAGGCCCTGCGTCTCGATCCGCTGGTTCGGGGCTGTGAACCTGATCGAGTTGCTCAGGGTGAAGACGGCCCCGGGGCAGAGGACGGCGGCCGAGCCGGACCCGGTGAGGGCGGCGTTGATGGCGGCGTCGGTGCCCGACGGGATGCAGGCCGCGGCGGCGCGGGCTCCGGTGGCCGTCATCGGCACCAGTAGCGCCGCGACGGCCGCGAGCATGGACAGGAACGGAACGGATCTTCCGCGAGCCGACATGCACATGATCCTTCCTGGCGGGGAACGGGGGATCGTGACGGGCCGCGAGGCGAGGCCACCCGATCGTCCCGGCGGAGATCCCTGGCCGCCGGCCGATGGGTGGCCTCGCCTTGTCCCCTCCTAACGGGAAGGTCTGCGGACCGGCTTGGTCGTCGTCCACACGAACGTCGTGGTGTCGGAGACGCCGGTGGAGTCGGTGGCGGTCACCGTCACCGTGCTGGTTCCGGCGTGGCGGGCCGCGCCCGTGATGGTCCCGGAGCGGCTGATCGACAGACCGGCGGGCAGGCCCGTGGCGGTGAAGGTCAGGCCGCCGCGCCCGGCGGCGGTCGTCGTCATCCGCAGGGAGACCGGCGCGCCGACCGGGCTGCTCATGCCCTTCGGGTCGGAGACGACCACCGCGCCGGACACGCTGGTCTTCAGCGTGCTCGTCACGTTGAGCGAGCCGGTCAGCGGCAGGTTGCGCGAGGAGTCGCCGACCAGGATCTGGTACGTGCCGGGCGTCGTCGTCCAGCCGCCCGCCGCGTCGTCCCAGTGCGCCAGGTCGTGCGCGGTCACGGTGAACTGCACGGTCTGGCTCTGGCCCGGTTGCAGCTCGATCCGCTGGAACCCCTTGAGCTGGTGCGGCGGCTCGCCCGTGGAGGCCGGGGCGCCGGCGTAGAGCTGGACGACCTCGGCCCCGGCCCGGCTCCCGGTGTTGGTGACGGTGGCCGTCACGGTCGAACCGCCCGAGCCGAGCGCGCCGACCTGCAGGTTGGAGAAGGAGAAGGTCGTGTACGACAGGCCGTACCCGAAGGGGAACAGCGGCGTGATGTTCTTCGCGTCGTACCAGCGGTAGCCGACGTCCACGCCTTCGGAGTACTGCACCTGGCTGCCGTTGCCGGGCCACTGCGCGGTGGTGTGCGCGGGCACGTCGTTCAGGCTCGCCGGGAAGGTCACCGGCAGCTTGCCGGACGGGCTGACGTCGCCGAACAGGATCGCCGCGAGCGCGTTGCCGACCTCTTGGCCGGAGTACCAGCCCTCCAGGACTCCGGAGACCTGGTTCAGCCACGGCATGGTCACCGCGGAGCCGGTGTGCAGGACCACGATCGTCTTCGGGTTGGCCGCGGCCACCGAGGAGATGAGCTGGTTCTGCTGGCCGGGCAGGTCGATCGAGCTGTTGTCGGTGCCTTCGTTCTGCGGATACGTGGCGAACACGATCGGCACGTCCACCGACTTGGCCAGGGTGACCGCGCGGTTGATGCCGTCGGTGCCGTCGGCCGCCTCGAACTGCACCGTGGCACCCGACCCGGCGCGGTTCTGGATGCCGGTGAGCGGCGAGACGGTGCCGGAGGAGGTGACGGTGGCGCTGCCGCCTCCGACGCTCGCCACGCCCGCGCCGCCGTCGGCGCCGATCACGGCGATCTTCTTGGTGGTGGAGGTGGACAGCGGCAGCACGCCGCTGTTCTTGAGGAGGACGGTGCCCTCCTCGGCGACCTGGCGGGCGGTGGCCTTGTGCGCGTCCGTGGTGACGACCGCGCCGGTCGAGCCGGTCTTGGTCTTGTCGAACAGCCCGAAGGCGAACATCTGGGTCAGCACCCGGCCGACCATGGTGTCCAGCGTCGCCTGGCTGACCTGGCCGGACGCGACCGCCTGCCGGAGCTGGTCACCGAAGAACGCCGCGCCCGGCATCTCCATGGTCATGCCGGCGTTGGCGGCGGGCGCCGCCGAGTGCAGCGCGCCCCAGTCGGACGTGACGAACCCGTTGAAGCCCGCCTGCTGGTACATCGCCGTGTTCAGGATGTACGGGTTCTCGCAGGCGAACTTCCCGTTGATCACGCTGTAGGCGCACATCACCGAGGCGGCGGCGCCCTGGCCGACGGACGCCTGGAAGCCGGGCAGGTAGATCTCCTGCAGCGTGCGGGTGTCGACGATCGCGTTGTCCGACATGCCGTTGCGGTAGGTCTCCTGGTTGTAGACCGCGGCGTGCTTGGCCTGGGCCATGACGCCCTGGCTCTGCACGCCCTTGATCTGCGCGACGGCCATCTGGCTCGTCAGGTACGGGTCCTCGCTGAAGCTCTCGAAGCCCCGGCCCCAGCGCGGGTCGCGGTCGATGTTCAGCGTCGGGCCGAGCGCGACGTCCGCGCCCTTGCCGGCGAACTCGTTGCCGGCCACCACGCCGTACTGCTGCTCGAGCGCGGTGTCGAACGTCGCGGCCCCGGCCACGGGGGCGGGCAGCTGGGTGACGCCGCCGAGCCCGTCACCCGGTCCGCCCGGTCCGTCCTCCAGGCCCATCGCCGGGACGCACAGCGCCGGGATCGCGCTGGTGTTCCCGATGTACGGCGAGGCGTTGCCGTTGCCGTGCAGCATCGAGATCTTCTGGTCCTGGGTCATCTGCGCCATGAGCTGAGCGACGCGCTGGGACACCGGCGCGGTGGACCCGACCCACGGACAGGAGCCGTTGCCGTCGCCGCCGCCGACGGTGAACACGGCGAACTCCCAGAGCGAGTAGCCGTACGCGGTCGCGCGGGCGGTGCCGTACATCCGCACGTAGCGGCCGGTGCCGGAGATGTTCAGCGTCTGCGTGCCGCCGGTGCCCGTTGTGGTCGAATAGATCGTCGTCCAGTTCGTCCCGTCCCCGGAGACCTGGATCTGGAACGCGGTGGCGTAGGCGGCCTCCCAGGTCAGCCGGGCGCCGCAGACCTGCTGCGACGAGCCCAGGTCGACCTGCAGCCACTGCGGGTCGCTGAACGCCGAGGACCAGCGAGTCCCGGTGTCGCCGTCGGTGGAGGCCGACGCGGGCGTCCCGGCGTTCTCGGCCGACGAGGCGGTCGTCGGCCGGTTCAGGGCGGAGTCGGCGGTGCCGCACGACGCCGATCCCCCTGAGCCGTAGACCTGGAACTCCCAGAGCGAGTAGCCGTACGGGGTCGCGCGGGCGGAGCCGTACATCCGCACGTAGCGGCCGGTGCCGGAGATGTTCAGCGTCTGCGTGCCGCCGGTGCCGGTCGTGGTGGAGTAGACCGTGGTCCAGGTGTTCCCGTCGGCGGAGGTCTGGATCTGGAACGCGCTCGCGTACGCGGTCTCCCACTGCAGGACCACCTGGCTGACGGTGGCGCTGGATCCGAGGTCGACCTGGAGCCACTGCGGGTCGCTGAACGCCGAGGACCAGCGGGTGCCGGTGTCGCCGTCGGTCGCGGCCGACGCGGGCGTGCCGGCGTTCTCGGTGGACGAGGCCGTGGTCGGCTTGCCCTGGGAGAGCAGGACCGCCGCGGCGCGGCCGGGCGGTGCCACGGCCGTCGACGCGGCGATGAGCCCGGCGAGGGCGACGAGCACGACGATCAGTGAGCGTGGCGAGTCGAGGACGCGTCTGGGGCGGGCGCGGAACATCGGGGCTCCTCGGCCGGTGGGAGGCGGACACCGGCGATTCGCGGTGGTGGCGGATCCGGCGGCATGAGGGCATGCGCGGACACGGGGACGCCGCCGCAAGGGGGAACGGCGTTCAGAGCCGGCACGCCATGCCGGTTCGGCCACACCTGGCGGGGGGTGGAAGGCGGGCAGGGGCGTAAGCGCCCACAGCACTGAGAGCGCTCTCAGGCAGAGTGACGCCCATCACAGGAGCTGTCAAGGACGTCCGATCTTTGGGACCTCTTGACAATGGACTGCAAAGTCTGGATAACTTCACGAAAAATGCGAACAGTCTTCGATCGGAGCCCGCGATGAGAGGACAGCTACTCAGAACCGTCGCCGCCATCGGGGCACTCATCGGAGGGCTGCTGGCCGGCGTGCCCGCGAACGCCGCGGCCCGGCCGTGGCAGAACACGGCGCTGGCCCCTGTCGACCGGGCGAACGCACTCCTCGCGCAGATGACCCTCGCGGAGAAGATCACCATGATGCATCAGGGCGCCTCCTGCGACTACGGCGCCTGCGTCGACGGCAACACCCGCCTCGGGATCCCGCAGCTGCGGCTGCAGGACGGCCCCGCCGGTGTTGCCGACGGTGCCACCGGTGTCACCCAGCTGCCCGCGCCCGTCGCCGGCGCGGCGACCTGGGACACCGACCTGATGGGGGAGTACGGCAAGGTCATCGGCGCCGAGGCGTGGGGCAAGGGCGCGAACACCGTGCTCGGCCCGACGATCAACATCGACCGCGATCCGCGCTGGGGCCGGTCCTTCGAGTCACTGAGCGAGGACCCGTACCTCGCCGCGCAGCTCGGCGCCTCCGAGATCAATGGGATCCAGGCGCAGGGCCCGATGGCGCAGGTCAAGCACTACGCGGTCTACAACCAGGAGACCTACCGCAACACCTCGCAGGACAACGCCGTCATCGCCGACCGCACCCAGCGGGAGATCTACCTGCCCGCCTTCGAGGCCGCCGTCAAGGACGGCAAGGCCTACTCGGCGATGTGCTCCTACTCGCAGATCAACGGCACCTTCGCCTGCGAGAACGGGCAGCTCCTAAACGCCATCCTCAAGCAGCAGTGGGGCTTCTCTGGGTTCGTCACCTCCGACTGGGGCGGCACGCACTCCACGGTCGCCTCGGCCAACAACGGCCTCGACCAGGAGATGACCGGCAGCACCTACTACGGCGACGCCCTCACGGCCGCGGTGAACAACGGCCAGGTCTCCCAGGCGACCATCGACGACCACGTCCGCCGGATCCTGACCTCGATGTTCGCCAGCGGTCTCTTCGACTCGCCGCCGACCGGGACCATGGGTGCGACCGTCACCTCCGACGCCCACCAGGCGACCGCCACGAAGACCGCCGAGGAGGGCAGCGTGCTGCTGAAGAACAGCGGCTCGACACTGCCGCTCGGATCCTCGACCTCGTCGATCGCGGTGATCGGCGACGACGCGGGCGCGAACGCGATGACCGCGGGCGGCGGCAGCGCCCACGTGAACCCCTCGACGCTGGCCTCCGTCGTCACGCCGTACCAGGGCATCAAGTCCCGTGCGGGCAGCGGAGCCAAGGTCACGTACGCCCAGGGCGTCGCATCGCCGAACGGTCAGGTCGTCGACTCGACGTACCTGACCCCGTCGTCGGGCTCCGGGAACGGGCTGACCGCGCAGTACTACAACAACACCGGCATGAGCGGAACCCCGGTGCTCACGCGGACCGATCCGAACGTCAACTTCCTGTGGGGCGGCCAGCCGCCCGCGTCGGGCCTTCCGAGCAACGGCTGGTCGGTCAAGTGGACCGGTAAGCTGACCCCGCCGACGACCGGCACGTACACCTTCGCCCTGACCAGCGACGACGGCAGCCGGCTGTACGTCAACGGCCAGCAGGTGATCAACAACTGGGCGGACCAGCCGCCGACCACCAAGACCGGCACCGTCTCCCTCACGGCAGGACAGCCGGTGGACATCGAGGTCGACTACTTCCAGGACGGCGGCGGCAGCCAGGTCAGCCTCGGCTGGCAGATCCCGAACCAGAACCTGCACGACGAGGCCGTCGCGGCGGCGCGCGCGGCCCAGGTCGCCGTGGTCTTCGTCTCGAACGGCGAGGGCGAGGGCGCCGACCTGAACACCATGGACCTGTCCGGCGACCAGAACACGCTGGTGACCGACGTCGCCGCCGCCAACCCGAACACCGTCGTGGTCGTGAACAGTGGCTCGGCGGTCACCATGCCCTGGGCGAACGCGGTCAAGGGCGTCATCGAGAACTGGTATCCGGGCCAGACGGACGGCACGGCGATCGCCGCGCTGCTGTACGGCGACGTGAACTTCTCCGGCAAGCTCCCGGTCACCTTCCCCCAGAGCCTCGCCGACGTGCCCGCGAGCACCGCCGCACAGTGGCCGGGCCAGAACGGGACCGTGCAGTACTCCGAGGGCCTGAACGTCGGCTACCGCTGGTACGACGCGAAGAGCAAGACGCCGATGTTCCCCTTCGGGCACGGCCTGTCCTACACCACCTTCGGCTACAAGAACCTGACCGTCGGGACGCCCGACTCCTCCGGCAACGTCGCGGTCGGCTTCGACGTCACCAACACCGGTTCGCGGGCCGGAGCTGAGGTCGCCCAGGTCTACGTCGGCCAGCCCTCCTCGACCGGCGAGCCGCCCAAGAACCTGCGCGGCTTCAGCCGGGTCGCGCTCGACGCCGGCCAGACCAAGCATGTGACGGTCAACCTGGACGCCCGCAGCTTCCAGTACTGGAACGGCAGCGGGTGGACGACCGCCGCCGGGACCCATCAGATCCTCGTCGGCGCGTCCTCCCGTGACATCCGCCTCACCGGTCAGGTCACCGTGGCCTCGACGAGCCACGTGATCACGCTGCGGGCGCACGCGAACAACCAGTACGTGACCGCGGAGAACGCCGGAGCCGCGGCGCTGATCGCGAACCGGACCGCGATCGGGCCGTGGGAGCAGTTCGATGAGATCGACCAGGGCAACGGCGTGATCGCGCTCCGCTCGCACGCCAACGACAAGTACGTCACCGCCGGGACCTCACCGTTGATCGCCGATGCGACGAGCGTCGGCACGGCGCAGACCTTCGACCTGATCCACAATTCGGACGGCAGCGTCAGCCTGCGGGCGCACGCGAACAACGACTACGTCTGCGCGGAGAACGCCGGCGCCGCCTCGCTGATCGCCAACCGTACGGCGATCGGGCCCTGGGAGGAGTTCGACCTCATCAACGACTGAGCGGACGCGGTACGGAAGGACCGCCCGGGCTCGGCGTTCCGGGGACGATCACGTCGGTTTCGGGTGGGTAGCATGCGAGCATGCCGCCCACCCGCGAGCACGCCGAGCTCAAGCTGCAGCCGTTGCCGCACGCGCGGCGGTCGCTGGCCGAGCAGGTGATCTCCGAGGTGCGTCGCGCGGTGCACACCGGCGCGATGGTCCCCGGCCGGCTCTACTCCGTCTACCAGGTGGCCGAGCAGCTCAACGTCTCCCGGAGCCCGGTGCGCGAGGCGCTGCTCCGGCTCGCGGACGCGGGCCTGGTGCAGGTCGAACGCAACCGGGGCTTCCGTGTCGTGCTGCCGCACCCCAGGGAGATCGTCGAGATCTTCGGCGTACGGCTGGCGCTGGAGCTGCCCGCCGTCCACCGGGTCGCCAGTGGCGATCCGGCCGGGCTCGCCGAGTCGCTGCGCGTGACCATGGACCAGATGGCGGTGGCGGTGGAGGCCGGTGACGAGACGCTGTTCTTCCACTTGGACCAGGCCCTGCACGACCACATCCTGGTCGCGGCGGGCAACAGCCGGGCCCGGGCGATCGTCGGAGGCCTGCGCGACACCATGCGCATCCTCGGTACGTCGACCGACGATCGGTCCCGCACCCTCCGGCAGGTGCACGAGGAGCACGAGCCGATCGTGGCCGCCGTCGCCGCCGCGGACGCCGAAGGCGCCGTACGGGCGATGCGGGCGCACCTGACCAACACCGGCCTGATCCTGGCCCGGCAGGCGGCCCGGGCCCAGGGCGAGCCGGTCGACGTGGACGCGCTGTGGGCGTCCATCATCGACCAGCCCTGACCAGGGCTGTTCGCCGCCTCGCGCAGGTCGTGGGAGCCGACCGGATACCCACCCATCGCGCCAGAAGTCGCATGTAACATGCTACTTATGGATCGGGCTGCCACCCTCGCGACCGAGCTGCGGCGACGCGGCCTCACCGACGTGCTCACCGACTCCACGTCGCGGTCGGCGTTCTCGTCGGACGCCTCCCTCTACCGGGTGCCGCCGCTGCTGGTCGCCCGGCCCCGATCGGCCGAGGACGTGGCCGCCGCGGTCGAGCTGTGCGCGCGCCACGAGATCCCGCTGACCGCCCGCGGTGCCGGCACGTCGGTCGCCGGCAACGCCGTCGGGCCGGGACTCGTGCTGGACTTCAGCCGCCACATGCGGAAGGTGCTGCACGTCGACCCCGAGGCCCGGACCGCGGTCGTCCAGCCCGGCGTCGTCCAGGCCGAGCTGCAGCGGGCGGCCGCCCCGTACGGGCTGAGGTTCGGCCCCGATCCCTCCACCCACACGCGCTGCACGATCGGCGGCATGATCGGCAACAACGCGTGCGGGTCCCGGACGCTCGGCTACGGCCGCACCTCCGACAACATCGCCGCGCTCAAGGCCGTGACCGGCAACGGCACCGCGCTCGACCTGGCGGCACGGCTGGGCGAGCCGGCACCGGGTGCTCCCGCCGAGCTCACCGCGCTGCACGACCTGGCGAACGCGAACCTCGCCGCGATCAGGACGGAGTTCGGCCGGTTCGGGCGGCAGGTGTCCGGATACGCGCTGGAGCACCTGCTGCCGGAGCGGCGGTTCGACGTCGCCCGCCTGCTGGTCGGCAGCGAGGGCACCCTCGCCGTGCTGACCGAGGCGACGGTGACGCTGGTGACCGACCCGGCGCACCGGGTCCTGGTCGTGCTCGGCTACGACGACATCGCCGCGGCCGGGGACGCCGCGCCCACCGTGCTGGAGCACCGGCCGACGGCCTGTGAGGGCATCGACGCGCGCATCGTCGACGTGGTGCGGACGCGTCGGGGGCCGGGCGCGGTGCCGCCGCTGCCGCGCGGGGCCGCGTGGCTGTTCGTCGAGATCGCGGGGGACGACGAGGCCGAGGTGCTCGACCGGGCCGGTCGGCTGGCCGCCGGCCGCGACGACGCCCTCGTCGTCACGGACCCGGCGCGGGCGGCCTCGCTGTGGCGGATCCGCGAGGACGGCGCCGGGCTGTCCGGCCGCAGCCCCGCCGGGCTGCCCGCGCACGGCGGCTGGGAGGACGCCGCCGTGCCTCCGGAGATGCTGGGCCGCTACCTGCGCGACTTCGAGGCGCTGATGGGCGAGTTCGGCGTGACCGGCCTGCCGTACGGGCACTTCGGCGACGGCTGCCTGCACATCCGGATCGACTGGCCGCTGGACCGGCCGGAGGGGCCGCAGCGGTTCCGCGGCTTCCTGGAGGCCGCGGCCGGGCTGGTCGCCGGGTACGGCGGTTCGCTGTCCGGCGAGCACGGCGACGGCCGCGCCCGCAGCGAGCTGCTGCCGCTGATGTACTCCGAGGCGGCCATGGACCTGTTCGGCCGGGTGAAGGGCATCTTCGACCCGGGCGACGTGCTGAACCCCGGAGTGCTGGTGCGGCCCCGCCCGGTCGACGCCGACCTGCGCGTTCCCGCCGCCCACCCCGTACGGAAGAACCTCGCCCTGGCCTACCGCCACGACGGCGGCGACTTCGGCCAGTCGGTGCACCGCTGTACGGGCGTGGGCAAGTGCCGCGCGGACAACACCGCCTCCGGCGGGGTGATGTGCCCGTCATACCTGGCCACCCGGGAGGAGAAGGACTCCACGCGCGGGCGGGCCCGGGTGCTGCAGGAGATGGTCAACGGCTCGCTCGTCGACGGCGGGTGGCGCTCGCCCGAGGTCCACGAGGCCCTCGACCTGTGCCTGTCCTGCAAGGGCTGCGCCTCGGACTGCCCGACCGGCATCGACATGGCCGCGTACAAGTCCGAGGTGCTCCACCAGAGCTACCGGGGACGGCTGCGCCCGGCCTCCCACTACTCGCTGGGCCGGCTGCCGCTCTGGGCGCGGCTGGCCGGCCGGATGCCGCGCGTCGTCAACGGCGCGCTGCGGGTTCCGGGGCTGCGGCGGGCGGCGCTCGCGGTGGCCGGGGTGGACCGTCGACGTAACCTGCCCGAGTTCGCGCCGCGGACGTTCCGCGACTGGTTCGAGCGGACTCGCGGCGACCGCCCGGCGGAGGGCCGTCCGGTCATGCTGTTCGTCGACACCTTCACCGACCACTTCGCGCCCGAGGTCGGCCGCGCGACGGTGGCCGTGCTGGAGGCCGCGGGCTACGTGCCGCGGATCAGCGAACGCGGGCAGTGCTGCGCCCTCACCTACATCTCCACGGGCCAGCTCGACGCGGCCAAGAAGATCCTCGGCCGTACGGTCGCCGAGCTGGCCGAGGCCGACATGCCGATCGTCGGGATGGAGCCGTCCTGCACGGGAGTCCTGCGCTCGGACGCGCTGGAGCTGCTGGACGAGTCGGTGGCGGCCCCGGTGGCGGAGCGGACCCGCACGCTGGCCGAGCTGCTGGCCGAGACCCCGGACTGGCGGCCGCCCTCGTTCGACGGGACGACGGTGGTGGCCCAGCCGCACTGCCACCACCATGCCGTCATGGGCTGGGACCAGGACGCCCGGCTGCTGCGGGAGGCGGGCGCGGACGTGAAGCGGCTCGGCGGCTGCTGCGGGCTGGCCGGCAACTTCGGCGTCGAGAAGGGGCACTACGAGGTGTCCGTGGCGGTGGCCGAACACCAGCTGCTGCCCGCGCTCCGCGACGCGGACGAGGAGACGGTCGTCCTCGCCGACGGCTTCTCCTGCCGCACGCAGATCTCTGACCTGTCGCCCCGGCAGGGGGTCCACCTGGCCCAGCTCCTCGCCGAACGACTGGGCGAGTAGTTGCTCAACCCCGTCCACCTGCGCACGCTGACCGCGGTCGTGGAGGCCGGCTCGTTCGCCGACGCGGCGCGGCGGCTCGGCTACACCGGCTCCGCGGTCTCCCAGCAGATCGCGGCGCTGGAGCGGGCGGTCAGGATGCCGCTGTTCGAACGCGGGGCCCACACGATCACGCCGACGCCGGCGGCCGTCTACCTCGTACGGCGGGCCGTCGACGTGCTGTCCGCGCTGGACGCGCTGGAGGAGGACGTCCGCGGCATGAGCGCGGGGCGGATCGGCCGGCTGCGGCTGGGCAGTTTCCCCACGGCGAGCCAGCGGCTGCTGCCGATCGGCCTGGCCGCGTACGCCCGGTCGTACCCGTCGGTGGAGATCCTCCTCGACGAGGGCGAGCCCGACGAGCTCCTTCCGCTCGTCCGCGCGGGCGAGCTCGACCTGGCCCTGGTCTACCGGTACGACCTGGTGCCGAGGCCCTGGCCGGAGGACCTGGAGGAGGTCCGGCTGCTGGAGGAGGAGCTGCTGCTCCTGCTGCCCGAACGGCATCCGCTGGCCGCCGCCGAGGCGGTCGCGCTCGCCGACCTGCGGCGCGAGACGTGGGTGGCCGCCCGGGAGGGCACCGCCGGGGCGTCCTGCCTGAACCGGCTGTGCGCCCAGGCGGGATACCAGCCCCAGCTCGACTACCGCAGCAACGACTACAGCGTCATCCGCGGCTTCGTACGGTCCGGCCTCGGCGTGGCGCTCGTCCCGGCGCTCGCGCACCAGCCGAGCGAGGGCGTGGTCGCGACCCGCCTCGACGGGGCCGAGGCCCGCCGGCGCGTCGTCGCGGTGTACCGGCCCGCGGCCGCGAACCCCGTGGTGACGGGCGCGGTTGAGGTGCTGCGCGAATCCGCGGCCCGGCTCGCCGGCGACCTCCCCGGTATCGCGGCGGAAGCATGAGAACTCCCTCGGAAGCATAAGAACTTCTTCGGCCACGCCCACAGATGGCGGTGCTCAGCCGCTTCCTCCGGCTCGGCGCGCTCCCCGATGCTGGACGCACCGACCGAGACGCGAGGCGGAAACGCCGCTGTGAGCGATGCCGCGAGGCGGAAACGCCGCTGTGGGCGATGCCGAGAGGCGGAGCGCCGCCGTGACGAATGCCGAGAGGTGGAAGCACCGCCGTGACCGACGACAAGAGGTGGAAGCGCCGCCGTGAGCGATGCCGAGAGGTGGAGCGCCGCCGTGACCGATGACGTCTTCGCGCTCATGGACGAGTGGGGACCCGAGAAGGTCGTCTGCGTGTCCGACCGCAGAACCGGCATGCGCGGTGTCCTCGTGCTGGACAACACCTCGCGCGGGATGGGCAAGGGCGGCACCCGGATGAGCCCGGCCGTGACCGTCGGCCAGATCGCCCGGCTCGCCCGCACCATGACCTGGAAGTGGGCCGCGGTCGACCTGTTCCACGGCGGCGCCAAGGCCGGCATCGTCGCCGACCCCGCCGCGCCGAACAAGGAGGAGATCCTGCGCGCCTTCGCCCGGGCGCTGGCCAACGAGGTGCCGAAGGAGTACGTGTTCGGCCTCGACATGGGCCTGACCGAGAACGACGCCGCCGTCCTGCTCGACGAGCTCGGCGATCGCGGCGCGGCCGTCGGCCTGCCCAGCGCGCTCGGCGGCCTCCCGTACGACCAGCTGGGCGTCACCGGCTACGGCGTCGCGGAGGCGACCGACGCCGCCGCCACCGAGCTCGGCCTCGAACTGCGCGGCGCCCGTGTCGCCGTCCAGGGTTTCGGCGCCGTCGGCCGGGCCGCCGTCCGCCGGCTGGCCGAGCTCGGCGCCGTGGTGGTGGCCGCGTCCACCGCGTCGGGCTGCGCGTACGACCCCGACGGCCTCGACGTGGACCGGCTCCTCGCGCTCAGCGCCGAGCTCGGCGACGACTGCGTCCGCGAGTACGGCCCGCCGGCGCCGCCGGAGCGGGCCCTGACGGTTGCCGCGGACATCCTGGTGCCGGCGGCCCGCGAGGACGTGATCGACGCCGGCGTGGCCGAATCGACCACCGCCAAGCTCGTCGTCGAGGGGGCGAACCTCCCGGCCACCCCGGAGGCCCGCGCCATCCTGCACAAGCGCGGCGTCGCGGTGGTGCCCGACTTCATCGCCAACGCCGGCGGCATCGTCGCGGCCGCGCACTCGATGGACGCCCGCCACTCACCCTTCCCGGTGCGCCCGGACGACGTCTTCGCCATGATCTCCGCCAAACTGCGCGCCAACGCGGTCGCCGTGCTGCGCGAGGCCCGCGACCAGGAGATCACGCCCCACGAGGCGGCGTACGCGCTGGCCCAGAGCCGCGTCCGCGAGGCGATGGTCCTGCGCCGGCGCATGCCGGCTTGAGAGGAGACCTGCCGATGAGTCGTGAGCTGCCCTCCCGCGCCTCGGTGGTCATCATCGGAGGCGGCGCCGTCGGCGTCGCCTCCGCCTACGAGCTCGCCGCGGCCGGGGTGACCGACGTCGTCCTCATCGACAAGGGGCCGCTGGGCTCCGGCTCGACCTCCAAGGCCGCCGGGGGAGTGCGCGCGCAGTTCTCCGACCGGGTCAACATCGAGCTCGCCGTACGCAGCCTCGAGACGTTCGACGCCTTCGCCGAGCGCTTCGGGCAGGAGATCGATCTGCACAAGCCGGGCTACCTGTTCCTGCTCGACTCGCCGGAGGCCGTCGCGGAGTTCGAGAAGAACGTCGCGGTGCAGAACGACCTCGGCGTCCCCAGCCGGATCATCACGCCGTCCGAGGCCGCGGAGCTCTCACCGCTGATCGACACCGACGGGCTGCTCGCCGCCGCCTACTCGCCCACCGACGGCCACTGCACACCCGAATCCGTGGTGCTCGGCTACGCGAGCGCGGCCCGCCGCCACGGCGCGCTCCTCCTGCCGAACTGCGCCGGGACCGGCATCGAGACGGCCGACGGCCGCATCGTCGCCGTACGGACCGAGGGCGGCCGCATCGAGACCGACACCGTGATCTGCGCGGCCGGGGCCTGGTCGCATGCCGTCGGCGAATGGGTGGGCGTCGACCTGCCGGTCACGCCGCTGCGCCGGCAGATCCTCGTCACCGAGCCGATCCCCGACCTGCCGCCGACCGCGTTCACCATCGACTTCGCCACCTCCTTCTACTTCCACCCCGAAGGCCGCGGCCTGCTCATCGGCATGTCCGACCCCGAGGAGACCCCAGGCTTCAAGCTCGACCGGTCCGACGCCTGGCTGCCGCGGCTCGGCGAGGCCATGGCCCGCCGCGCCCCGGCCCTGCTGGACGTCGGCTTCGGCACCGGATGGGCGGGCCTGTACGAGGTGACGCCCGACCACAACGCGCTCATCGGCGCCGCCCTCGACCGGTTCATCTACGCCACCGGCTTCTCCGGCCACGGGTTCCTGATGAGCCCGGCCGTCGGCGAGGTCGTCCGCGACCTCTACCTTGGCAGGGAACCGTTCGTCGACGTCACCGGCTTCGACGCGCACCGCTTCGCCCGTACCGGGGCCAGGCCCGAACTCAACATCGTCTGACGAGAGGAATAACCCTGATGGTGACCACGCTGCCCGGCGCCGAGGAACTGGCCGCGCTGGCGCGAGACACCGCCAAGCGCTGTGGTGTGGACGTGGACGCGCTCGGCGCCCAGGTCGCGACCACCTCGCCGGTCAACGGCGAACGGCTGGCCGCCGCGACCTGGGTCGACGCGGGCGCCGTCGACGCCGCCGTCGCGCGGGCCGGGGAGGCGTTCCTCGCCTGGCGCCGCGTGCCCGCCCCCGTACGGGGCGCGCTGGTGAAACGGTTCGGCGAGCTGCTCACCGAGCACAAGGAGGACCTCGCGGCCCTGATCAGCCTGGAGGTCGGGAAGATCACCTCCGAGGCGCTCGGCGAGGTCCAGGAGATGATCGACATCTGCGACTACGCGCTGGGCCTGTCCCGCCAGCTGTACGGCCGCACGATCAGCTCCGAGCGCCCGGGCCACCGCCTCATGGAGACCTGGCACCCGCTCGGTGTCGTCGGCGTGATCAGCGCGTTCAACTTCCCGGCGGCCGTCTGGGCGTGGAACACCGCGATCGCCCTCGTGTGCGGCGACCCGGTCGTGTGGAAGCCGTCGGAGCTCGCGCCGCTGACCGCCCTGGCGAGCGCGGCCCTGCTGGAGCGCGCCGCGGCCGAACAGGGCGCGCCCGCGCACCTGAGCCAGGTCGTCATCGGCGGCCCCGAGGTCGGCGAGGCGCTGGTGGACCACCCGGGGGTCGCCCTGGTCAGCGCCACCGGCTCGACCCGCATGGGCCGCGCGGTCGGGCCGCGCGTCGCGGAGCGCTTCGGGCGGTCCCTGCTCGAGCTCGGCGGGAACAACGCCGCCATCGTGTGCCCGTCGGCCGACCTGGACCTGACCGTACGCGGCATCGTGTTCTCCGCCGCGGGGACGGCGGGCCAGCGCTGCACGACGATGCGCCGCGTCATCGCCCACACCGACGTCATCGACGCGCTCGTCGACCGCCTCGCCGAGGCGTACGGCCGACTGCCCATCGGCAACCCGATGACGCCCGGCACGCTCGTCGGGCCGCTCATCAACGAGCGCGCGTACGAGGCCATGCGCGGCGCGCTGGACGCCGCCGTCGCACAGGGCGGAAGGCTCGTGGCCGGCGGCGGGCGCAGGCTGGAGGACCAGGCGCCGGGCGCCTACTACGCCGAGCCGGCGCTGGTACGGATGCCGCAGCAGACCACGATCGTGACCCAGGAGACGTTCGCGCCGATCCTGTACGTCATGCCGTACGAGAGGCTCGAGGAGGCCATCGCGCTCAACAACGCGGTGCCGCAGGGGCTGTCGTCCAGCATCTTCACGCGGGACCAGGCGGAGGCGGAGCTGTTCGTCTCGCCCGAGGGCTCCGACTGCGGCATCGTCAACGTCAACATCGGCACGTCCGGGGCCGAGATCGGCGGCGCGTTCGGCGGCGAGAAGGAGACCGGCGGCGGCCGCGAGTCCGGCTCCGACGCCTGGCGCGGCTACATGCGCCGCGCCACCAACACCATCAACTACTCCGGCGAGTTGCCCCTGGCCCAGGGCGTCGAGTTCGACGTCTGACCGGGCGCCCGGCCCACCGTGAGGCGGTGGGCCGGGCGCGACATCCGCGGTGCGTGCGCAGGGCCTCAGGCCGGGCAGTTCCCCGGCCGGGCGGAGTGGGCATGGAATCCGAGGTCGCCGATGGTCTGGCCGCGGTCGATCTCGCGATGCTCCCCGTTGAACCCCGGGTCCCTGTAGAGGCACCAGGGGAGAGGACTCTGGTTCTGCGCGCTGCGCACGGGCGGGGCCAGGAACTGCTCCTCGTGACGGAACAGCCTCAGCTCACCATGGCCATTTGGTCCGGTGAAGACGCACAGCACCCCGAAGATGCGTGGGCACGGCAGCGGCTCATCGGCATGCGCCGCCGAGACCGGTACTGTCACCCCGGCCGCGACGGCGGCCCCGGCCACCGTCAACGAAACGCGACGGACGATCCCGTTCATGGTCCTCCTTCGTGTGGGGGCACAACCTCTACACGTGGAGTTATAGCAGAGAGTAACCATTCTTGAGCGAGGAGTAGTTACTGCTGGCCGGGTGACGTGATGGTCGCTTGCGTGACACTGGCTCCCAGGCTCCAATACGGGCCCGGTCTCCGTCAGGCCGGTGGGGGCCGGTTGGAGTCGGCTTCAAGGAAGTGTGTCGGGATTCCGCTGTGCTGGCCTCGGTCGTCCGATCCTCGACGGGTGCGCCAAGAGCGCTGTGGCCCGCGACAGAGTCGGCCTGACGCTATCGCGTTGCAGGAAGCGCGCGGTGCGGTCCCTTCACAGAAGGCCGCCGGTAGCGCGGATATTCTGCCCAGTGACCCACTGGGCATCGGGTCCTGCGAGATACGCTACGACATTCGCGATGTCGCTAGGTTGTCCAAGGCGCCGAAGCGCTGTCGCTGCTACGAAGTTTTCTATTATCGAGGGGCTCTGTTCCTCGTACAGTGCATCGGTTTCGGTCGCTCCCGGGGACACGCTATTTACGGTGATGCCGCGGTGGCCGAATTCGTGAGCTGCTACGGACATCAGCTGCTCACAAAAAGCCTTGCTTGCGGTGTACAGGCTCCATTTAGGGGTCGAGCGGGCCGTGCCGATGGTGGAGATATTAATAATCCGACCGTTCTTGCGCATCATCTGATCGGCGAGTTGTAGGGCGACAAACGGCCCTTCAGTGTTGACTGCCATGACGCGATTGAAGTCGCTTTCTTTGACGTCCGCTATCCTGGCCTTTCCGAACGATGCGGCATTGATAACAAGAATGTCTAGTCCGCCGAGACGCCGATTGCTCTCCTCGAAAAGGCGTTTGAGGTCGTCTCTCCGCCCCTGATCGGCTTGAATAGGATGGATCTGATCATGCGGTGCGTGTGAAGTATCTGCCACTTCGTTTGCGGCTGACTTGTTGGTTAGGTAGCTAAACGCCACCGATGCGCCCTCTCTGGCGAGTCGGTGCACGATAGCGCGCCCAATGCCACGCGATCCACCTGTCACCAGTGCGGTCTTTCCGTCAAGTGTTCCCATATTCCCTCATCAAGGAGCCTGTGATGGCTGGAAGTACTCCATCATTGGTATACGCATCCGGTATTGCAAGTGTCGAGGTGGCCTGTGCATGCGATGGAAAAGGGGGCGGTGGGCTAAGGGGTAACGGTCAGGCCATAAATCGGTCGTGAAGTGCATTCACCTTGTGGGTGAGCGGTGACGCCCCCGGGTGAGTGGCGTCCACGGGCTCGCGCCGACGATGCAGGACCGACTTAAGATTCTCTAGAGTACACAAATTTGTCAGTTGAGATAACATGGAATTACTTAGATGGAGGTTGCTTCGTGCGAATTGGGCTAGCGATGGCACAGTACGGTACGTTCGCCTCGGTCGACTCGGTCAAACGAGTTGCTTGCGAGGCCGAAGCCATCGGCTACCAGAGCGTATGGGTCGGTGACCGCGCTATGGTGCCAATTGCACCCAAAGATGCTTACCCTAGCCTCGACGGATTGATTCCCGACGAGCATCGCAGATTCCTTGATCCGCTCGCAGTGCTTTCCGGCATCGCGCTGATAACCAGCCGGGTCCGACTGGGCACAAGTACACTGAATGCGCCATGGTATCCACCGCTCCTTCTGGCCCGCTCACTCGCAACGATTGATCTGCTGAGTGGTGGTCGGCTGGACGCTGGGTTCGGCTTGGGTTGGTCCACCGAAGAATATGCGGCTGTCGGCGTACCGTGGGCTGAACGGGCAGGGCGCCTGGAGGAGACTCTTGATGTGCTTGAGGAAGTCTGGACCCGTGATCCCGCATCTCATGAAAGCTCGCGCTGGCCGATCCCACCGTCCTATGTCCATGCCAAGCCGGTGCAGCGACCGCGACCACCGATCTATCTTGGCGGCTTCACCCCAGCGGCATTGGAGCGGGTCGGTCGCCGTGCCGACGGCTGGCTCGGGGTCGCGATGCCATTCTCGGATCTACTGGGATTGTGGAACATCGCTCGGGTATCGGCTGAGCGCGTTGGGCGAGATCCCGACGGGCTACGCCTGGTGTTGCGTGTGAACGCCACCGTCACCGAATCGCCGGCACCGGCGAACATGGTCCCCTATTCGGGCACCGTGGAGCAGATTGCCGACTATCTGCGGTCAGCGGCCATGGCGGGTGTGCACGAAGCGTTCCTCGATCTCCAGCTCGGCTGTACTAATGGCGATCAGTTGCTGGCACTTGCGCAGCGTCTGATTCGCGCGCTATGAGGCGGTCCGGTTAGGGAGGACGTGCAACGAATGCTTCTGCGGTCACACGAACGGCACCGACCTGGGTCGTCAGGTCGCGTTGAGACGCATGGCCAGGTCATCGAGGCTCTTTGCGTGCAGCTCGAATGCGTCGATCGCACTGGGAGGGTCCCCGACGGGGCGTTCGACGTAGGCGGTCCTCATGCCCACAGCCTGCGCGCCTCGAAGGTCCCAGGCATGGGCGGCGACCATGAGCAGGCGGTCCGGCGAGCAGCCTGCGTTGGCGATCGCGAGTCGGTAGACGGCGGGATGGGGTTTGTAGTTGTGCGCGTCTTCGGCCGAGAGCACCTGGTGCCAGCGAAGCCCGGCGTGCGCGCTGATGCGGGTGAGCGCTGAGCGGCTGGCGTTCGACAACCCGACCACCGGGAACCGCGAGGCGATCCGGTCCAACGCCGGGACAGAATCCGGCCACGGCTCCAGCCGCTGCCCGGAGGCCGCCAGCGAGCGAACCGCGTCCGCGTCGCTGACACCGGCCTCGGCCGCGACGCGTGTCGCCGCCTCGAGGTCGATCACCGTGCTGTCGGAGTAGGGGCGACGGCCCGCGAGAACCTCCTGCTGTTGCTCGTCGACATGCCGGTACCACACCTCGACAAGCTCGCTCGTCCTCGCGTCGTCGATGTCTGGGAGCAAGGTTCGGATGCCGCGTCTGATCCCGCTTGGCTCATCGACCATGGTCCCGAGAATGTCGAAGACGATCACGTCTATGTCGGGGTGTGAACTCACGAGAAGCGCTCCTGGGGTGGACGGCAGACGCGGTCAAGCAAGGTTCCGGGCGCGGATCACCGTACCGTCCTCCATACGGCACTCGATGATGTGCGAGAGCATGCTCGCGTACGACTCGAACGCGGGATAGACCGATTCAGTGCCTGGCCTGCCCGCGTAGCGGTTGTCCATGATGTCCTCGTCGCACAGGTCGACGATGCGTCCGTTCGCAGGATCGCGGAGGTCGGCGGCGAGCAGGTATTCCACCCCGGTCGTGGCGGACAAGATCGGGTAGCACTCGGCCCCCGTCATCAGCCGGTCACGGTCTTCGTCTTGCAGATAGCCGAAGAAGCGGTCCTCGTACCACAGGTCGATGAAGCCGTCGTCGTCATCCGTGTCATCCGCGCGTGGGCTGAGCCAGTCGTCGAAGTCGTCGAAACGGATCTGAACGTCCGGCCCCAGGCCGGACAGCGTCTGCCGGACCTCCCACAGCCAAGGCGGCAGTACCACCGCGTTGCGTAGCTCCAGGTGAGCCAGAAGAGCCGCGTCGTCGCGGTAGAAGGTGAGTCCGGGAAACCTGTCCACGAAGACGCGAAACGCGGCCTTGTCCACCTCGGGCAGCGACGAGCACTCAACCCAGTTCACGGCTTCAGCGGCTGAACCGATCACGCGGTGTGCCGGATAGTCGAACTTGTCGCTGATGATGTCTGGAATATCGGTGGATGGGGAGTCTGGGGCGATGTCTGGACCCTCGGACATGGCGCGCCTACCTTGCTTGACCGGCACAAATACGGATGAACGATCGAACTTTTCAAACCTCACTAAGGTGCGCAACTGCTTCCAGGAGGCCTTGCCATGCCTCTTCCGTGTCGAGGGAACGGTCATGAGGTGCGCGGAACCAGTCGACGTAGCTGGACACCTCTTCGAGATCCCAGCGGAGTGGGTAGAGCGTGAGGGCCGAGGCGTTGACGGTGTGGCCAGTGGCCTCGGCGTACCGCTCCAGGTCTTCTGGGCTCTGCGCGACCGACCACAGGTCGCGTTCAGGCGGTGCGAGGCCGACCGTGTCCCAGTCGATCAGCAGGTAGCGGCTCTCGCACTGCAGGAGGTTGCCCGGGTGCGGCTCGCCGTGGGTGAGGACGGGTGCGCCGTCGCTTCTTCTGACGTCTTCGACCAGCCGGTCGAACTCCTCCACTCGTCGCAGAATCGCGGGGGCATGCGTGGACAGCAGGGTTCTGGCAGGTTCGGTGAACGGCCCGGACGCCCAGCGGATCGCGTCGTTGAGAGCGCTGTGCAGGAGGCCGCGCATGGATAGCTCGAGGTCGAGAACCGGCACCGATGCCGGCGGCGCCTGTCGATGCAACTCGGCGAGCAGTTCCAAAACGGCGCCGCGTTCGTGCGCGGTCCGGGGCTGGTCGAAGTCTCCGGGAACCCCGTCCACGAAGGGAAAGACGCTGAGGGCGTACCGAGGGCCGAGTCGGCGGACGGTTTCGCCGCCGGCGGCCCGCAACGGGGCCACCACGAAATCTACGCGCCCCTCATCACGCAGGGCTGCGGCGGTGTCCATGGCCGCGCGTAGGCTCCGCAGCGCGGCGTGTGAGTCCTGCTCGCCCTTGAGCTCCAGGTCCGCGACGGTGACGAACCACTTTTCTCCGGCGTCACCGACCGCGATCCAGTGATGGTCACCGAAACCGACCGGGGCATACTCCACTGAGGTCGCACCGATTCCCCACTCACCCAAAGCTCGGAGCAATCGCTCCTCGTCGAGATCTTCCGGCTGCGTCCTCACTCCGATCACGTTAGGTGCCCATGGTCGGCTCCGCACCGCAATATTCACTCGACCGCCCGCTACTGCCGCCGATGGCCGTCGGGGTGGCGGTCGTCTTCCAGTCCCCGCGTGCGAGGTGGCTTTTGCTGGAAGTAGCCGTGACTCAGCGGACCGCCGTCACGCTCTCCCGTTCGAGGAAGCGGGCGGCGACGACGGTGCGGCGGCCTCGGCGGGTCGCGTCCAGCGGGCTGGAGCGTCCCATCTGGGTGAAGAGCTGTCGGCGGCGGCGCGGCCCATGTCGTACGACGGCTGTACGTCGACCGAGATCCGGGGTCGTACGAGCGTGGTCCACTCCAGGTCGTCGAAGCCGTCAGGGAGAGCTCGTCGGGGATCGCGATGTTCCGCTCGGACACTAGCTCGAACGCGCTTTTCGTCATGTAGCCGTCGGCGGTGAACAGCGCGGTCGGGAGGGCGTTCGGTGTCGAGCATCGTCTCGACCGCGTGCTCGCGGCGCTTCGGCTCGTCGTGCGGGACCAAGGCGATGAGGTCGCGGTCCGCGTGGATCCCCGCTGCGGACAATGCCCGCAGGCAGCCCCGCACGCGCTCCAGGGACGGCCGGGCGGGGCCCGCGACGCTCGCCCGGACGTTGCCGATCCGCAGAGTGGGGGGCTCTTCGGGTCGGACCGAGCCGAGGAAGGCGATGCGGCGGTGGCCCAGGCCGATGAGGTGGTCGATCGCGGCGGCGGTGGCCGTCTCGTTGTCGGCGACGACGCTGTCGATGCCGCCGTCGCTGAGCCGGCGGTCGAGCGTCAAGGCTCCGTTTCGGCTCTGGGGCTCGCGCGGCTATTCCGCGCGGCTCGACAGGTGGCTCTCCTTGAGGAGCGCCTTGTGGATCTTTCCGACGGGGGTCAGCGGCACGTCGGCGGTGACGACGAACTGGCGGGGCACCTTGTAGTCGGCCAGTCGCTCCCGGCAGTAGGCGGTGAGTTCGTCGACAGTGGGCGGCTCGGCTCCCGGTCGCGGCACGACGTAGAAGCGGCCGACCTCCCCGAGCACGCCATCGGGCACGCCGATCCCGGCGACCATGGCGACCTTCGGGTGCGTGGCCAGGACGTTCTCGATCTCCACCGGATAGACGTTGAAGCCGCCCTGGATGTACATCTCCTTCTTGCGGCCGCGCAGCACCAGATGCCCGTCCGGCTCCATGGCGACCATGTCCCCGGTGGCCAGCCAGCCGTCGGGCAGGAAGACCTCGGCAGTCTCCTCGGGCATGTCCCAGTAGCCGGCGGTCACGCAGTCGCCGCGGACCTGGAGTTCGCCGGTCTCGCCCGGCGGGAGGACCACCTCACCCGGACCGACGACGCGGGCCTCGAAGTCGCCGATCATCACGCCCAGCGTGCGGGCGACCGTCCCGGGATCGTCGTCCGACCGCGAGATCACGCACGCTCCGGAGGACTCCGAGAGCCCGTACAGGCCGTACAGCCGTGCCCCGGGGAAGCCGCGGCGGATCGCGTCGGCCAGCGCCGGCTCGACGTTGGACCCGCCCGCCAGACAGACGCGCACCGACGAGACGTCGTGGTCGGCGAAGTCCTCCCGGCCGAGCATGAGCACGTACATCGTCGGCACCGCGCCCAGGAAGGTCACCCGGTGGCGCTCGACCGCGCGCAGCGCCGCCTGCGGGCCGAAGGCGGGCAGCAGCGCCACCGACCCGCCGCTGACCAGCGCGGCCATGAGTGTGCAGGTGATGCCGGCGACGTGGTTGAACGGCAGGTGCCCGAGCAGCACGTCGCGGTCGCTCATCCCGCAGTGGTCCGCCTGCGCCGACGCCGAGGCCAGGATGCCGTGGTGGGTGATCATCGCGCCCTTGGGCCGCCCGGTCGTGCCCGAGGTGTAGAGGATCATCAGCGGGTCCTCGGGGACCACCGTCGGGCGCACCGCCGCGAGCAAGGCCGCATCGGCCGGTGTCGCGGTGAGTTCGTCGAACGAGGCACTGCCCGCGAATCCGCTGCCGAAGAACACGTAGTCGCCGACGTGGGGCAGCCGCTGCCGGAAGCCCTCGAAGAACGCCGCGAAGTCGAAGTCGGGCGTACGGTCGAGGCAGATGACCATCCGGGCGCCGCTCTGGCCGAGCATGTACGACAGCTCCCGTTCCCGGTAGCGGACGTTGAGCGGGACGACGACGGCGCCGATCCGCGCCGCGCCGAAGAACGCGGCCAGCCACTCCGGCGTGTTCAGGCCGAGCAGGCCGATCCGGTCGCCGCGCCGGATCCCGCGGGCCAGCAGCCCGCACGCGACCCGGTCGGTCAGCTCGTCGAACTCGGCGAACGTGATGGGGTCGTCGCCGTCGTACAGGAACGCCTTGCCCCGTACCGCCGCGCCCTCGAGCACGGCTCCGACCGTCATCGCCCGCATGGTGCTCCTCCTCGACCGATCTCACTCAACGATCACTGATCGGGGACGGTCTGCCAACGCCTCGCCACTTCGGGTGAAGGCGCCGTGTCACTTTAGCGGCGAATGCCGGGCTTTATCGATCTCCGTCGCTCGTCGGCCGGAAGAGCCCCGCATGTCGAGCGATTCACTCGAAGCGGCTTCCGCCGGCCGCCTCGTCGAAGATGAGCCACGTCCGCGTCGACCGTACGCCCGGGACCGCGTGGATCCGGGCGATCACGACGTCGCGGAGCGTGACGTTGTCGGGCGTGCGCACCAGCAGCACGAGGTCGACGTCGCCGCCGACGAACGCCATGTGCTCGATGTACGGCACGTCGCGCAGACGGGCGGCCACCTCGCGCCACGAGTGCTGCTCGATGGTGAGGAGCACGTACGCCGAGGTGCCCAGCCCGGCGCGTACCGGGTCGATCCGGGCGGTGAATCCGGTGATGACGCCTTCGGAGATCATCCGTTCGACGCGCGTGTAGGCGTTGGAGCGGGAGATGCTCACCCGCTCGGCCAGGGCGCGCATGGACAGGCGGCCGTCGGCCTCCAGCTCGCGGAGGATCGCCCGGTCGATGTCGTCGAGCGCCGCCGATCGTCCGGCGGGACGAGGGTGCGCCGCCGCCTCGAACGACAGATGGTCCATCAGCCGTCCCTATCTGAGCAATGCGTTCCTGATTTGGCCTGGCATCTGTTCTTTTGGCCCTGTTTCGAACGATATTCCTACCACTGGTCGAGCAAGGAGGGTGGGGCCGTATGACCGAGCGACATCATGACGGCGGCCCGGAGGCGCTGCTTCCCTCGGCGCAGCCGGTCCGTTTCCTGACCGACACCGGAGCGGCGGTACGAAGCCGTCCCCGCTATCCGCTGCCGGACTCCGAGACGCTGCGACAGGCGTACCGCGCCATGGTCGTCGGGCGCCGGTTCGACGCCCAGGCCACGGCGCTGACGAAACAGGGACGCCTCGCCGTCTACCCGTCGAGCCACGGCCAGGAGGCGTGTCAGGTCGGCGCCGTCCTCGCCTTGGAGGACGGCGACTGGCTGTTCCCCACCTACCGGGAGTCCGTCGCGCTCGTGACGCGCGGCATCGAGCCCACCGAGGTGCTCGCGCTGCTGCGCGGCGACGCGCACTGCGGCTACGACCCGAACCGGCACCACGTGGCGCCGCAGTGCACGCCGCTGGCGACCCAGACCGTCCACGCGGCCGGTCTGGCGTACGCCGAGCGGCGCAAGGGCAGCGGCCGGATCACGCTCGCCTGCGTCGGCGACGGCGCGACCAGCGAGGGCGACTTCCACGAGGCGCTGAACTTCGCCGCCGTGTTCAAGGCGCCGGTCATCTTCCTGGTGCAGAACAACCAGTACGCCATCTCCGTCCCGCTCGACCGGCAGACCGCGGCGCCCTCCCTGGCCCACAAGGGCGTCGGCTACGGGGTGCGCTCGGAGCGGGTCGACGGGAACGACCCGGTCGCGGTGCTGGCGGTGCTGTCCGCCGCCGCGGAGCACGCGCGGTCCGGCCAGGGACCGTTCCTGGTCGAGGCGCTCACCTACCGACTCGAGTCGCACACCAACGCCGACGACGCGACCCGCTACCGCACCGACGCCGAGGCGGAGGAGTGGCGTCGGCGCGACCCCATCGCCCGTCTGGAGGCGTACCTGCGCCGCCGCGGCCACCTCGGCGACGACGACGTCACGGAGGCGGCGGCCGCCGCCGAGGAGTACGCCGCCCGGCTGCGCACCAGGATGAACGCCGACCCGGAGCTCGACCCGCTCGGGCTGTTCGACCACGTCTATGACGTCCCGACCCCGCAGCTGGGCGAGCAGCGGGAGTCGCTCCGCTCCGAACTCGAGGCCGAGGAGGCGCTGACTTGACCGGTACGACCACCATGGCGCAGGCCCTGAACGCCGCGCTCCGCGACGCCCTCGCAGGCGACGAACGGGTCGTGGTCTTCGGCGAGGACGTCGGCCCGCTCGGCGGCGTCTTCCGCATCACCGACGGCCTCACCGCGGAGTTCGGCGACGACCGCTGCTTCGACACGCCGCTCGCCGAGGCCGGCATCGTCGGGTTCGCGGTCGGCATGGCGATGGGCGGCTTCCGGCCTGTGGTCGAGCTGCAGTTCGACGCCTTTGCCTACCCGGCGTTCGAGCAGATCGCCTCGCACGTGGCCAAGATGCGCAACCGCACCCGCGGGCGGGTCGAACTGCCGATGGTGATCAGGATCCCGTACGCCGGCGGCATCGGCGGCGTTGAGCACCACTGCGACTCGAGCGAGGCCTACTACGCGCACACCCCGGGGCTGAAGGTCGTCACGCCCGCGACGGTGGACGACGCGTACTCCCTGTTGCGGGAGGCGATCGACGACCCGGACCCCGTCGTCTTCCTGGAGCCCAAGAAGCTGTACTGGGCGAAGGCGCAGGTCACCCTGCCGGCGCGCACCGAGCCGTTCGGCCGTGCCGCCGTCCGCCGCCCCGGCGGCGATGCGACCCTCGTCGCCTACGGCCCGACCGTCCCCGTCGCGATGGAGGCGGCCGAGGCCGCCGCCGAGGAGGGGTGGGATCTGGAGGTCGTCGACCTGCGGACGATCGTGCCGTTCGACGACGAGACCGTCACCGCGTCGGTGCGTAAGACGGGCCGGTGCGTGATCGTGGGGGAGGCCGCGGGCTTCGCCGGAGTGGGCGCGGAGATCGCGGCGCGCGTCCAGGAGCGGTGCTTCCACAGCCTGCACGCCCCGGTGCTGCGGGTGACCGGGTTCGACATCCCGTACCCGCCGCCGATGCTCGAACACCATCACCTGCCGAACGTCGACCGGATCCTCGACGCGCTCGACCGGCTGCAGCGCGACGACCGGCCCGACACCCGTTTCCTCCCGCTGGGCGGTGCGGCGTGAGCGAGGTGGTCTTCCGGCTCCCCGACCTCGGCGAGGGCCTGACCGAGGCCGAGATCACCGAGTGGCGCGTCTCCCCAGGGGACACCGTCACCGTCGACCAGAACGTCATCGAGGTCGAGACGGCCAAGGCCGCGGTCGACGTCCCCATCCCGATCGCGGGCACCGTGGCGAGGCTGTACGGAGGGGTCGGATCCGTCATCGGCGTCGGCGAGCCCCTCATCGCGGTGACCGTCGAGGACCGACCCGCCGCCCCGGAACCGGACGCCACGGCACCGCCGCCGACGGCGGGCCCGTCCGCCCGCGACGAGCGGTACCGCGAGGAGGAACGCGCCGGATCGGGCAACGTCCTCGTCGGGTACGGGACGGGTACGGCACGCCGATCGCGCCGCCGCCGCGCCGGACGCACCGGGTCCGTGCCGCCCCGCCGGGCGACCGGACCGGTTCCCGGCCCTCGGGTGTCCGTGGTGAGCGGGCAGGTTCCCGCGGCCCCGCCCTCAGCGGCGGCCGGGCCGGTTCCCTCGTCCCGCACGTCCTCCGTGCCCCCGGCGTCCACGGCGGCCGGGCCGGTTCCCTCGTCCCGCACGTCCTCCGTGCCCCCGGCGTCCACGGCGGCCGGGCCGGTTCTCGAGGCCCCGGTGACCACGCCGGGCGGGCCGGCGCCCGCGGCTTCGGCCCCCGTCACGGCCGCGCGGGCGGAGGCTCCGCGCGTCATATCACCGGTGGTCCGCCAGCTGGCGCGGACGCACACCATCGACATCGCCGCCCTCACCCCCAGCGGTCCCGGTGGCGTCGTGCTCCGCCGGGACGTCGACGCCGCCATCGCCGCGATCACGTCCGGAACGGCTCCGGCGGCCACTGTCAGGTCCGCGTCGGCGCCCGGCCTGGCCGTCGCACCAGAGACGCCGGAACGGCCGGCGCCTGATCAGGAAGCCCCCGTCCGGGTGCCCCTGCGGGGCGTGCGGCGGACCGTCGCCGAGAAGCTCTCCCGCAGCCGGCGTGAGATCCCGGACGCGAGCACGTGGGTCGACGTCGATGCAACGCCGCTGGTGGAGCTCAAGGCCGATCTCGACCGAGCTCTCCCGGACGCCCGCATCGGCCTGCTGGCGCTGTTCGCCCGGATCTGCGTCGCCGGGCTGCGGAGGTTCCCCGAGCTGAACTCCTACGTCGACACCGAACGTCAGGAGATCGTCCAGGTCCCGCAGGTGCACCTCGGCTTCGCCGCGCAGACCGACCGGGGCCTCGTCGTGCCGGTCGTCCGCGACGCGCACCGGCTCACGCTCGCCGAGCTCGCCGCCCGGCTCCGAGAGCGGACCGAGGACGCGCGCGCCGGCCGGCTCGGCCCGCAGGACCTCACCGGGGGGACGTTCACGCTCAACAACTACGGCGTGTTCGGCGTGGACGGCTCCACCCCGATCATCAACCACCCCGAGGCGGCCATGCTCGGCGTCGGGCGGATCATCGACCGGCCCTGGGGGTACGAAGGGGAGATCCGGCTGCGCAAGGTCACGCAGCTGTCGTTCACGTTCGACCACCGGGTCTGTGACGGAGGCGTGGCCGGGGGATTCCTGCGCTTCATCGCCGACTGCGTGGAGCGACCGGAGCTCATGGTCGCCCATCTGTAGCCCGCCGCAGTCTGCCACGGCATTCGCCCCGGCACCGCGTCCGCGGCGCCGGGGCGAACAGGCGTCTTCGGTCAGTTCCCCCACACCTGGGTGGGTTGCAGGTAGGCGGTGCTGTAGGTCATGCCTTCGCCGCCGGGGCCGCCATTGGTCCACGGACCGAAGGGGTCGTTGACGATCCACTGGCCATCGTCGGTGTAGCCCTTGATGAGGACCATGTGACCGGCGCTGGTCATGTTGCCGGCCACGACGACCAGGTTGCCGATGTCGATCTGGTGCCTGACCCACGCGGCGTCCCAGCCGTTCTCCTGGGCCCAGCCGGTGTGGCGGTTCAGGTAGTCGAACAACCGGCTCCAGACGTTGCCCAACTGCGGGTCGTACATCCAGCCGTGCGCACCGGCCCACGCGCCGTTGCCGGAGTAGTCGGGTGCGGTCCGGTTGAAGGTGGTCCCGTTGTAGGTGTAGGCGTCGGTGACGTACCGGCCGTAGTTCGTGACATGGGTGCCGCCGTAGTTGACCGTGATGGGCGACGCGGCGAGCTGGTAGCCGGCGAGGTCCATGACGGCACTGGTGGAGGCGCAGGACCCTCGGCCGTCGAACGCGTCGCGGGTGTCGTAGATCTGGTTCACGAACGCCGCGGAGTTGGTGCGCGCCATGGGGCGCACCACCCGGGGCGCGAGGCCGCTCGCCGCAGGCGCCGTCGCGGTGCCCTGGGCGATCGCCGCGGCGTTCACGGTCTTGTCGCCGAACCGGTCGGAGGCGACTCGCAGGACACCGCGGTCGACTCCGGCGAGCCGGAAGTCCGATGACAGGCCGGTCACCGCCCGGGTCCGCCGGCCCGTCGACGCGTCCGCGAGGTAGGTTCCCGCGACGCTGTCAGCCTGCCGCGCGGCGGCGGCGGGCGCGGTTCGCACCTTGTCGGCCGGGCGGTCCAAGCTCACAGGTTTCTTGGGGATCTGTGATGTTGCATAGCGGGGCTCTGACCCATCAGGAGTGGGTCAGAGCCCGTAGCGGTCACTGGAAGGTGTCGAGTTGCTGTGGTTGCACAAGATGGCGTAAGCGAGGTGCACTCGATGGTGCTTCGCCGGTAGGCGGTGGATGTCCTGAAGGCGCTGATCTCGCTCGGATTTTCGAATCGCCGAGCGGACTGCGGATACGGATCGCTACTGTGCGTACATGCTTGGTCGCGTGTCGTCCGGTCGTGTCGTATGAGCCGCAAGCTTGCGCTGGCCGACGGCCAGGTGGCGCGGGCTGCGGCCGCCCATGTTCTGCTGCGCGGCGGGGTGGATGAGAAAACGGGAGAGGCCCTGACGGCGCGGGTCGTGGCTGAGCGGGTGGGCTGGGCCGCAGACCTGGTCGCCGGGATGGCCACCGGTCTGCTGGCCGGGCACTGGAATGCTGGTGATGTGGCCGTGCTGGCCGCTGGGGTGGATGGCGCGGGTCGCGTCTTGCCGTCGAATGCGTGGATGGCGTTGCGCCGGTTGGGCTGGGGCGTGGCCGTGCCTGAGGGGGTGCGGGTCAATGACCGGATCGTGCGGATGGCTCAAGAACAGGCCGGGCGGATCCTGCGCGGTGCGCAGCACCGTGTCGAGATGGTCGGCGGGATCGTGGCGGCCTGGCCTGCCGACCCGGGCAAGCGCACGCCGGCCGAGTGGGACGCTGTCCGCGAGGCGATCCCGGACGGCAGGACCCTGACCAGCAGCGTGATCAAAGCGCGCACACGGCAGATCACCGCGTTTGCCGACGCTCAGGGGCGGTTTCCGGTCGATGTGTTCGACCTGGAAGACCCGCCGAACGCGGCGCGGATGCTAGTGCTCGCTGCGGTGGACCGCCAACAGGCCACCCTGGAACGCGCCGACGACGATGCGGCCAGGGTGTTGCTGCGGCTGCAGTTGCCCACCCGCCCGGATCCGTACTCGTATGCCGACTGGGCCTGGGTGTCCTGTCCGATCACGCTGCCGTCCACCGTGCCGCCGGATGCGGTGCTGCACCTGCCCACACTGCGCCCCCGAGGCCAGAAAGTACACGCGGACCTGTCGTTCTCCCACCCCGTCCCCAAGACTGAACGGAAGGATCACTCGACGGCGCTGGGTGTGGACTGGGGTCTGAACACCCTGCTCAGTGCGGGGGCTTGTCGGTTGTATCCCGACGGCGCCATCACCGCGCTGGGCGCCGGGGCGATGTTTCGAGCCGCCGGAGTGGTGGCCCGTCAGCACCGGCTTCGCCGCCACGGCGAACACCTGCACGCCAAAACCGATACTTACGAACAGCTGATCGGAGGCGGCCAGGGCCACGCCCTGGCCGCCAAACACGCCGTCCTGACGGCCGAACGCCAGCGCGTGGCCGACCGCCGGTCGGGGCTGAACGACGCACTGGCATGGGCGGCGGCGCGGTGGGCGGTGGATCAGGCGATCGCTGCGGGTGCGAGTGTGATTTATGTGGAGGATCTGCGGTCGATGGAGGCCAAGGGCATGGGCCGCACCCTCAACACCCGCCTGTCCCAAGCCGTGCGCGGGCAGATCGTCGGCAACATGCGGCACGTTGCCGCCGAGACCGGCATCGCCGTGGTCACCGTCCCGGCCCGCAATACTTCTAAGCACTGCCCGCAGTGTCTGGTCCCTTTGCGGCACTGCAAGGCACCCGACCGGCCCACCATCCCCGGATGGAAATGGGCGATCTGCCCCGACCCCGATTGTGGCTGGCAGGGCGACCGCGACCACGGCGCATGGCGCCGCATCGCCGCCCGCGGCCTGACCCACCAGACGAAGACCACCATCGACCGCGCCACCGGCCAAATGGCCATCCCCGGTGTGATCGACACCCTCGAAGCCGGCGCGGTCGTCACCCCGACCGCGCCTGCTCAGGCCAGCGGAGGTGACCGGTCCAAGGCCGGACCCACCCCCCGCCGAACCCCACGCCCCGCGCCCAGGCGACGCAGGGCACCCTCCACCCCCAGCCCCAACAGGCCGGCGGGTCAGCGTCCGGAGGGACACGCTCACACGGACCACAGACTGCCGCGGGCGGCCTGCCGGTACCAGGGCGTGCGCACACCCGTGCACACGATCAGCTCAAACACCCCTACCAGCCGGGGCCGTCCACGGCACCGGCCCAAAGGGGCGGCACTGGGCGCAGGCTTCCACCTGCACGCCCACGCCACCCCACCACGGTGGGCAGATCCCCCAGCCACAACACTCGTTCTGACTACGGATCCCTAGCTGATCAGAGACGCTCTGGTGCAGGGCCCGTTCCGCTGGCCGACTCACCCCGTTCCACCTTGTCGGCCAGGCGGTCCAGGCTCTCGTGCAGGGCCTGTTCGACCTTCGCGCCGGGTGGCGCGTGGTCGGGGTCGAAGAACGACAGGTGGACGACCACCTCGCTGTGCTCCGGTTCGATGCCGGTGACCTGGAGCCAGCCGGCGTAGTCGCCGGTGTCACGGGTGCCCCACTCCACCCGGAGCTGATCCCGCTCCGCCCGCAGCAGGGCGCGTTCCCGGTCGGCGCCGTGGCTGACCGTCACCTCCGGCAGGTCGGCGGATTCCAGGTGGACGTTCTGGGGCAGCCACGCGTCCATCGTCCCCGGGTCGGACGCCTCGTCGAACACCAGCTCCGCGGGCGCGGTGATGCGCCGGGAGGCCTCGTACTCGCTCATCGTCGTATTCCTTCCGGTCAGGGCGGCGGTGACGTGCGCCCGCCGCGCTGCTCGCTCGGCTACCCGCAGCGGCCGGGCCGACACGTGGATCGATCCGCGGAAGCCCGGCGGAGCGGAGACCGGTCGGCCTATCGTGGCACCGGCAGGGGGACCGCGAGTCTGATCGATACCTTTCGAAATTTGTCGGCGGCCCACTCCGGCCATTCGGCCGGAACTCCCGGTGTCCGTGTGTCCAACAGGGCGTGACGGCCACCCGGGCGACCTGGAATCAGGGTTCGCCGAAAGATTGCGCTAATCTTCGAAACGTACGGTCGACGATGTGGAGGAGTGCGGTGGGACGTCCAGCCGGAACGGGATCGGAGCCGACGACCGGTCGGCGCTCCCGGCCCACCTTGGCCGACATCGCCATGGAGGCGGGCGTCTCCACGGCCACGGTGTCCAAGGTGCTCAACGGCCGGACCGACGTCGCCGCGGCCACGAGGGAACGGGTCGCCCGGCTGCTGAAGGCCCACAGCTACCTCGCGCCCGGCGTACGGCGGGCGCGCCGGTCCGGGCTGGTCGACGTCGTCATCGGCGGCCTGGACAGTCCCTGGGCGGTGGAGATCCTGCGCGGGGTGGAGGCCGAGTGCGCCGAACGCGGCACCGGCACGGTCGTCTCGCTCGTACGCGGGGAGGACGCCCGGCCGCCGAGTTGGGCGTCGCTGAGCGTCCAGCACCACAGCGACGGCGTGATCCTCGTGACGTCCCGGATCACCGCGCAGCAGCGCGCACAGATCGAGCGGGCGGGTGTCGCCCTCGTCGTCATCGACCCGGTCGACCTGCCCGACCCGGATCTGGCGAGCGTCGGCGCGACCAACTGGTCGGGCGGCCTGTCGGCGACCGAGCACTTGATCTCCCTCGGGCACCGGCGGATCGCCGCGATCGGCGGCCCGCAGGAGATGCTGTGCACCCAGGCCCGGATCGACGGGTACCGTGCCGCGCTCGAACGCGCGGGCATGGAGCTCGATCGCACTCTGATCAGGTATGGCGACTTCCGGTACGAGGGCGGGTTCCAGGCGGCCCGTGAGCTCCTCGAGCAGCCGGACCGGCCGACCGCGATCTTCGCGGGCAGCGACCAGCAGGCGATGGGCGTCTACGAGGCGGCGCGCCAGGCGGGTCTCAGCGTCCCGGCGGACCTCAGCGTCGTCGGCTTCGACGACCTGCCGCTGTGCCAGTGGCTGTCGCCACCCCTGACCACCGTCCGCCAGCCGCTCGAGGAGATGGGGCGGATCGCCGCCCGGACGCTGTTCCAGCTGCTCGACGGCGAGCCGCTGGTGAGCCCGCGCGTCGAACTCGCCACCGAGCTGCGCATCCGGCTGTCCACCGCTCCGCCGTCCGCCTGACCGGCGATGCGCACCTTCCGCAACCCGATCCTGGCGGGCTTCCATCCCGACCCCTCGATCTGCCGGGTCGGCGCCGACTACTACCTGGTGACCTCCTCGTTCGAGTGGTTCCCCGGGCTGCCGATCCACCACAGCCGGGACCTGGTGAACTGGCGGCCGCTCGGACACGTCCTCGACCGGCCCGAGCAGCTTCCGCTCGACGGCGTCCGGCCGTCGGGAGGTCTGTTCGCGCCGACGATCCGGCACGCCGGCGGCACGTTCTACGTCGTGTGCACCCTCGTCGACGGCACCGGGCCGTCCGGGAACTTCGTGGTGACGGCCACGGACCCGGCCGGGCCGTGGTCCGAGCCGCACTGGCTCGGCGAGCCCGAGAGCTTCGACCCGTCCCTGCTGTTCGACGAGGAGGGGCGGGCCTGGTTCCACGCGACCCGGCCGGTCGACGCGGCGGGGCACACCGAGATCTGGCTGCGGGAGTTCGACCCGGCGACGCTGGACCTGACCGGCCCGGAGCACGTCCTGTGGAACGGCGCTCTGAACGGTGCCGTCTGGACCGAGGCGCCGCACCTGTACCGGGTCGGGGACCTCTACCACCTCCTGGTCGCCGAGGGCGGCACCGAGCTGAACCACGCCGTCACCGTGGCCCGGTCCCGCGACGTCACCGGCCCGTACGAGGGCAATCCGCGCAACCCGCTCCTGACCCACCGCCACCTCGGGGCCGGGCATCCGATCGTCGCGACCGGGCACGCCGATCTGGTGGCGACCGGCGCGGGGGAGTGGTGGGCGGTGCTGCTCGGGGTCCGTCCGTCCGGCGGGTACCTGGGCAACCTCGGCCGGGAGACCTTCCTCGCCGAGGTGGTGTGGGAGGACGACTGGCCGGTCATGGCCCCCGGCGTCGGCCGGGTCGAGCCCGTCGGCGCCGCCCCGAACCTGCCCGAACACCGCTGGCCCGCCGAGGCCGCCTGCGACCACTTCGACGACCTCGAACTCGGCCCCCAGTGGAACCAGCTCCGTACGCCGCGCGAGCGGTTCTGGGACCTGACGGCACGGCCCGGTCACCTGCGGCTGCGACTGCGGCCGGAAACGGTCACCGAGCGCGCCTGCCCGAGCCTGATCGCCCGCCGGCAGAGCCACGCGCACTTCGCCGCCCACACCGCGGTCGACTTCGCCCCCTGGGGCTCGAACGAGTGCGCGGGCCTGGTCCTCCTGCAGAACGACGGCTTCCAGATCCGGTGCGCGGTCACCCTCCGCGACGGCCGGCGTGTGCTCCGGTTGATCCGCAGGGCGGCCGGAGCCGACGAGACGCAGGCCGAAGAGGTCCTGCCCGACGGGCGCGTCCGGCTGGCGGTCGAGGCCCACGACCAGTCCTACGCGTTCCGGTACGCCACCCCGGCGTCGGCGTGGCGGCCGCTCGGCGGTCCGGTCGACGGCAGCGTGCTGAGCACCGAGATCGCCGGCGGCTTCGTCGGGGCCTACCTCGGGATGTACGCCAGCAGTACGGGACGGCCGAGCACCAACGTCGCCGACTTCGACTGGTTCGAGTACCGCGGCCTGGACTGAGGCGCGCTCGCCCTGTCGCAGTCAGCGGCGAGTACCGCCCGTCTCGTGCGGTCGGCCGCATCCGGTCGGTGGTGAGGCTTTCGCCGGGTCGGCTCCGGGCTCAACCGGCCGGCTGTGAATCCACCGGGACGGTGGTGGACTCGCGGACGACCAGCCGGCACGGCCGGACGTGCGGCCCGGGGGAGGGCTCGCCGTTGATGGCCGTGAGCAGCAGGTCGGCGGCGGCGCGCCCGAGGCCTTCGAGGTTCATGTCGACGCTGGTCAGCGGGGGCTGGCAGCCGAGGACCATGACGTCCCAGTTGTCGAATCCGACCACGGCGACGTCCTCGGGCACTCGTCGGCCCGCCGCCCGCAGCGCGTCGGTGACGCCCCGGGCGACCTGGTCGCTGCCGCAGAAGACCGCGTCGAACTCGCCGGCCGTCGCGAGGAGCATGCCGACGGCCCGCCGCCCCCAGGCCTCGCTCCACTCGCCGAACAGCGGCGGACCGGCCGGCTGCAACCCCGCCTCGGCCAGCTGTTCGATCGCCGCGGAGGACCGTACGACGGCGGAGTGATGGTGCTCCGGCCCGGTGACGTGCGCGATCCGGCGACGGCCGACGGCGAGCAGATGGTCGATGGCCTTCCGGGCGCCGCCGGCCTCGTCGGCCACGACAGAGCAGTCCTCCGGATCGGTGGAGCTGACGAACGCGTACACCACCGGGACCGGCAGGCCCGATCCGATCGGAGGCCGCGGCCGGGCGTGGCGGCCCGTCACGATGATCCCGTCGACCCGGCGGCTGAGCAGCGTCTTCAGGTAGTACTGCTCACGGATCGGGTCGTCTCGTCCGTCGCACAGGAACACCGACATGCGGCCCGCGCCGAGTGCGTCCTCCACTCCGATCAGCAGCGGGATGCTGAACCGGCCGATGGTGTCCGTGGTGATCATCCCGACGGTGTAGGTGCGGCCGGAGCTCAGGGTGCGCGCCGCGGCGTTGGCCTGGAAGCCGAGCTGCTCGGCGGCCGCCTGCACCCGCTGCCGGGTCTCGGCCCGCAGGGAGCCGCGGCCGTTGAGCGCCTTGGAAGCGGTGCCGACCGAGACGCCCGCCAGCGCGGCCACATCGCTGATGGTGGCCGGCCGCGCCGACTTTCCCATGTTTCCTCCGGTTTCCTGATGTGCCGATACTCGAATGTACCGCACACCGCCAGACGGGGTAGCGGGGCCCGTAACACTAGGGAAATACGGGTCTTGACGGCGATTCACCGGCGACTTAGCCTCCGAGGCAATCGGTTTCCGAATTTTCTTACTAGCGGTCAGATGGTGCTCCGCTCCGCATGGTCGGCCGCACCTCGGGGGTTCGACCGGCGTGGGCCGTGGCCGGCGCCGGATTCCGTTGGACACAAGGAGGCACGATGGCCCTCTCCCGCCCCCGGGCACGGCTCCGGCAGGCTCCCGTCCTCACCGCGCTGGCCACCGCGACGGTGCTCCTCGCGGCGTGTCAGAGCGGGGGAACCGCCTCCTCCGCGAGCGACACCAGCGCGAAGGACGACGGCACGACCATCACCATGTGGACCCGGTCCCCGACGGCGATCTTCAGCCAGACGCTGATCGACGCCTACAACCGCGGCCACCGCAACAAGGTGAAGCTGACGGTGATCCCGGCCGACTCCTACCAGCAGAAGGTCGGCACGGCCGCGGGCGCCCGGCAGCTGCCGGACGTGCTCGCCTCCGACGTGGTCTACGCGCCGAACTACGCCTCGAAGGGCGTCTACCTCGACCTGACCGCCCGGGTGAACAAGCTGCCGTTCAAGGCGTCCCTCGCCCCGGCCCACATGAAGACCGCCACCTACAACAACAAGATCTACGGCGTGCCGCACGACATCGACCTGTCCGCCGTCTTCTACAACAAGGCGCTGTTCACCAAGGCGGGCCTGAACCCGGACAAGCCACCGACGACACTGGACGAGCTCTACGCCGACGCCAAGAAGATCAACGGCGTGGGCGGCGGCGCGCACGGCTACTTCTTCGGCGGCGCCTGCCCCGGCTGCATGCTCTTCACCACCTGGCCGATGATCTGGGCCTCGGGCGGGACCGTGCTCAACGAGAAGGGCACGGCGTCGACCATCGCCAACGACACGGCGGGGAAGGTCTACGCCCTCTACCGCCGGATGTACCAGGAGGGACTCGTCCCGGCCTCGGCCAAGAACGAGAACGGCCCGACGTGGACCCAGCAGTTCGCCAACGGGAGGATCGGCATCCAGCCGATGGGCGCCACCGTGCTGCAGACCCTGAAGGAAGGGCCCGGACTCAAGGTGGGCGTCGCCCCGATCCCGGGCCTGACGGGCGGCACCTCGTCGTTCGTCGGCGGTGACGTGCTCGGCGTGAGCTCCAACAGCAAGCACGCCGCGCAGGCATGGGACTTCATCTCCTGGACCCTGTCCAAGGACGCCCAGGTCGACGTCGTCGCGAAGAACAAGAACATCACCGTGCGCACCGACCTGGCCGACAACACCTACGCGCAGCAGGACCCCCGGCTCGCGACGTTCAACAAGCTTGCCGCTCAGGGCCAGACGCCCATCTCGGTCGACTTCGGCAAGACCTACAACGACCCGAACGGCCCGTGGACGTCAACGGTGACCGACGCGGTCTTCGGCTCGGGCGATCCGGCCGCCATCCTGCAGCGGCACAACGGCGCCATCACCGAGTCCCTGTCCGGCAACGGCTGAGCGGCCCCAGCACCGAGCCCGACCGCCACGCCGCCGTCTCCGTGATCAGCGAGGAGCACCCGATGGTCTCCCTCTCACCCACCCGCGCGCCCTCCCGCGACGCGCCGTCGTCCCCGCCGCGCGCCCGTCACGACGTCTCCCCGCTGCGGCGCGGCCACCGGCGCCTGGCGATGGTCTACGCGACCCCGCTGGCCGTCATCGTCGCCGTCCTGTTCGTCGTCCCGCTCGGCCTGATGGTCTGGATGTCGTTCAACCACTGGCCGCTGCTCGGCGCGTCCGCGCCGAACGGGGTCACGAACTACCGGGCCCTCGGCGACCCGCTCTTCCTGCACGCCCTCTGGTTCACCGTGAAGTACACGGTCGTGACGACCGTCGTCCTCGGCCTCGTCGCCTTCGGCCTGGCGCTGCTCGTCCAGGAGGGCCCGCGGGGCGTGGGGCTGTTCCGTACGGTGTTCTTCCTGCCGAGCGCGGTCGGCCTCGCCTCGGCGAGCCTGCTCTTCTACGGCATGTTCAACACCGACTCCTCACCGTTGAACGCGGCCATGCGGCTGCTGGCGGGCGGCGACGTCGACTGGCTCGGCAGCAGCGGCAACGCGCTGATCTCCACGGTCGGCATGATCACCTGGCGGTTCGCCGGCTTCTACATGCTGATCCTCATGACCGGCCTGCACGGGATCGACCCGGTGCTGTACGAGGCCGCCCGCACGGACGGGGCCGGCTGGTGGCAGACCATGCGGCGGGTGACGCTGCCGCTGCTGCGGCCGACGATCGCGCTGATGATGGTGCTCTCCGTCACCGGGTCCCTCCTGGCCTTCGACCAGTTCTTCATCCTGACCGGCGGGCGGCACGGCACGGCGACCATCGTCATCGACGTCTACCGGGAGGCGTTCCTGTCCCAGGACCTCGGACGGGCGGCCGCCGTCTCGGTCGCCATCCTCGTCGGCCTGGTCATCATCAACGGCGCGCAGCTCCGCCTCCTGCGACGCGATTCCTAGGAGCCGATCAATGTCACGACCGCGTCACCGCGCCGCCCGGTCCGCGGGCTTCTACTCCACGTCCACCGTGCTCGCGGTGCTGTTCCTGTTCCCCATGGTCTGGACGCTGTTCTCCTCGGTGCACGGCCGCCAGGCGAGCGGCCGCGGCAACGGCTGGGGGATCGACGACTACAAGCGCCTGTTCCACTACGGCAGCGGGTTGCCGGCGTACCTGCTCAACACCACGGTGGTCGCGCTCATCACGGTGTGCGTCACCGTCGTGGTCACCACGCTGGGCGGCTACGCCGTGGCGCGGTTCGACTTCCCAGGCAAGAACGTCCTCTTCCTGGTCACCCTCGCGATCCTCATGGTCCCGTACGCGACCATCCTCGTGCCGCTGTACGTGTTCCTCGGCTGGATCGGCCTGCAGAACTCCCTGATCGGCCTGGGACTCGTCCTCGCGATGTTCCAGCTGCCGTTCGGGCTGTTCATGATGCGCAACTCGTTCGAGGCGCTGCCGGTGGAGCTGGAGGAGGCCGCGCTGATCGACGGCTGCACGCCGACGGGGGTGCTGCGCCGGGTGCTGCTGCGCGGGGTGGCGCCGGGCATGGTGACCGTCGCGCTGTTCGCGTTCCTCGCCGCGTGGAACGAGTTCGTCGCGCCACTGATCTTCCTGACGGACGGCGCCAAGTTCACCCTTCCCGTGGCGCTGTTCAACCTGGAGGCCGGCAACTTCGGGTCGGTCGACTTCGGGGCGCTGCAGTCCGGCGTGGTGACCGCGGCGGTGCCGTGCGTCGCGGTGTTCCTTCTCCTGCAGCGCTACTACGTGCGCGGGTTCACTTCCGGTGCCCTCAAGGGCTGACGAAGAGAGAGAGCATGACCGATTCACACCCCGGCCCGGTCTCCCCGACGACGGAAGCCCTCGGCACGCTGCGGCCGCTCCCCCTCGACGCCGTACGGCTCGAACCCGGCGGACTGCTCGGCGCGTGGCAGCGGCGCAACGCCGCAGCGACGATCCCCTACTGCGTCGACCAGATGTCGGCGACCGGCACGCTGGAGAACCTGCGTCGTGCCACGGGGCAGAGCGATCGGAAGTACGCGGGCATGTGGTTCCGCGACTCCGACATCTACAAGACCCTCGAGGCGGCCGCCTGGCAGCTGGCCCACGGGGACGACCCCGGGCTGCGGGACTTCCTCGACACCACGGCGTCGCTGCTGGCCAAGGCCCAGCAGGACGACGGCTACCTCAACTCCTACTTCACCGTGGTGCACCCGGAGAAGCGGTGGCGGGAGCTGGACTGGAGCCACGAGTTGTACTGCGCCGGCCACCTGGTCCAGGCCGCGGTCGCCGCCGCCCGCACCGACGCCTCCGCCGAGCTGATGACGGTCGCGCGGCGGTTCGCCGACCTGATCGTGGAGCGGTTCGGCCCGGACGGGACCGACGGCGTGTGCGGGCACCCCGAGATCGAGACCGCGCTCGTCGAGCTGTACCGCGCGACCGGGCACCGGCCGTACCTCGACACGGCGCGCAGGTTCCTGGACCTGCGCGGGCGCGGCCTGCTGGGGGAGGGGAGGTTCGGCGCGGCGTACCACCAGGACCACGTCCCGGTCCGCGAGGCCGAGGAGGTGGCCGGCCACGCCGTCCGGCAGCTGTACCTGCTGGCGGGCATGGTCGACGTCGCCGTCGAGACGCGCGACACCGCGCTGCTCGACGCGGCGAAACGGCTGTGGGACAGCGCGTTCCGCACCAAGACCTACCTCACCGGCGCGCACGGATCCCGGCACCGCGACGAGGCCTACGGCGACCCGTACGAGCTGCCGCCCGACCGCGCGTACGCCGAGACGTGCGCGTCGATCGCGAGCTTCCACTGGAGCTGGCGCATGCTGCTGGCCACCGGCGAGCGCCGCTACGCGGACGAGATGGAGCGGGTCCTGCACAACGCAATCGCGGCGGGGATCGCGGCGGACGGCCGGCACTTCTTCTACTCGAATCCGCTCCACCTGCGCACGGGGCACGACGGGTCGGACGAGGACGCGCCCTCGCAGCGGTTGAGCTGGTACTCCTGCCCCTGCTGCCCGCCCAACCTCGCCCGGCTGATGGCCTCCCTCCACGGCTACCTCGCGACGGCCGACGACGACGGCCTGCGGGTCCACCTGTACGGCGCCGGCATCCTGCGGTCGCCGGTTCCCGACGGCGAGGCGGAGGTGACGACGCGGACCGCCTACCCCTGGGACGGGCGGATCGAGCTGACCGTGACGGCGACGACCGCCCGGCCGTGGACGCTCGCGCTGCGGATCCCGGGATGGTGCGGCCGCTTCACCGTCGAGGTGGACGGTACGACGGTCGCGGGCGACGCCGAGGACGGCTACCTCCGCCTGACGCGGAGCTGGGACACCCCGACGGTGATCGTCCTGGACCTGGACATGCCCGCCCGCCTGGTCTCCGCGCACCCGAGGGTCGACGCGGTGCGCGGCTGCGTCGCCCTGACGCGCGGCCCGCTGGTCTACTGCCTCGAGCAGGCCGACCTCCCCGACGGGACCGTGCTGGAGGACGTACGGCTGGACGCGTCCGCTCCGGTGCGCGCGGTCGAGCGCGCGGACCTGCCGGACTTCCCCGTGGCGCTGGCCGCCGGCGGGACCGTGGACCGGTCGCCCTCGCCCGAGCCGTACCGCGACCACGCGGCGGCCGAAGATGCGGCCGAGCCCCTGCCCCTGACCGCCGTGCCCTACTTCCTGTGGGCGAACCGGACACCGGGCCCCATGCGGGTCTGGATCCCGCTCGCCGCCACCGGCTGACCAGGCCTTGACCGCCTGGGGACCTGTTGAGAGACTCCGTCGGAAAACCTTTTCCTAAACCCCTGGGAGCACGCGGATGGGTGAGCAGAGTCGCAGGCGGGTCCTCCAGGCGGGCGTCGGTGCGGTGGCCGGATCGGTGGCCCTCGGCCGGCTCGGTGGCACGGCCGGCGCCGCCGAGCGCGCGGCGGCCGCGTCCGCGGACGGCCGGCCGACCGGCCTTCCGTGGGTCGCGGACCTCGGGGACGGCCGCTACCAGAACCCGGTGCTGAACGCCGACTGGTCCGACCCGGACGCCGTACGCGTCGGGCCGTACTTCTACCTCACCGCCTCGACGTTCAACCGCATCCCGGGACTGCCGATCCTCCGATCGCGCGACCTGGTGAACTGGACGATCATCGGCCACGCGCTGACCGAGCTGGAGCCCCGCGACGTATTCAGCGTGCCCCAGCACGGGAACGGCGTGTGGGCGCCGGCCATCCGTCACCACGCCGGCAGGTTCTGGATCTTCTACCCGGACCCGGACTACGGCATCTTCGTCACCACCGCCGTCGACCCGTCCGGCCCGTGGACCAAGCCGCACGCACTGAAGCCCGGCAAGGGCTTCATCGACCCGTGCCCGCTGTGGGACACCGACGGCCGGGCGTACCTCATCCACGCCTACGCCAAGAGCCGGGCCGGGATCAACAACCGGCTGACCCTGCACGAGATCAGCCCGGACGGCCGGGTGCTCCTCGACGACGGCCGGATCGTCGTGAACGGCGACGAGATCCCCGGCTACACCACCCTCGAGGGACCGAAGCTCTACAAGCGCGACGGCTGGTACTGGATCTTCGCGCCGGTCGGCGGCGTGACCGGCGGCTGGCAGTCGGCGTTCCGCTCGCGCAGCATCTTCGGCCCGTACGAGAACCGCATCGTCCTGGCCCAGGGCGACACCCCGATCAACGGCCCGCACCAGGGCGCCTGGGTCGCCACCGAGCGGGGTGAGGACTGGTTCCTGCACTTCCAGGACCGCGGCGTCTACGGTCGCGTCGTGCACCTGCAGCCGATGCGGTGGCGGGACGACGGCTGGCCCGTGATGGGCGAGGACGACGGCAGCGGACGCGGCAAGCCGGTCCTCGTGTACCGGAAGCCCGCGGTGGGCCGGCCGTCGAAGATCACCGCCCCCGCGAGCGGGGACGAGTTCACCGGCCACCGGCTGGGCGAGCAGTGGACCTGGCAGGCGAACTCCGACCCGTCGTGGGCGTCGCCGCGCGGCGGACGGCTCCGGCTGACCTGCCCGCCCAGCGCCGACACCGCCGACCTGCGACTCCTGCCGAACGTCCTGGGCCAGCGCTTCCCCGCCGAGTCGTTCGTCGCCACGACCTCGCTCACGCTGCACGCCGGCAGCACGGGAGCGCGGTCCGGGCTCGTCGTCCTCGGCTACGGCTACGCCTGGATCGGGCTGCAGCGGCTCGACTCGGGGCTCGCGCTCGTGCACCGCACGGCCGCCCAGGACAAGGCCGAGGTCGACGCCGCGACGCCGATCCCGATGCCGCGCGGCCGGTCCTGGGTACGGCTGCGGGTCGAGGTCGGGTCCGGCGGCGTGTGCCGGTTCGCGGCCGACGTGGACGGGCGCGGGTTCCAGCCGGTCGGCGGGCCGTTCACCGCGTCACAGGGCAAGTGGATCGGGGCCACGCTGGGCCTGTTCGGCACCGCCCCGGCCGGCGCGCACGGCGACGCCGCCGAGGTCGACTGGTTCCGCGTCGGGCCCGCCTGACGACCCGGAAACCTGGTGTCGGTTTCCTGCCAGCGACGACGCCGGGCCTGCCGCACAGTGGAATGGTGACGACCGAATCGACGACCATCGACACCACCGCCGCGCGGCAGGTCGGCGCCGCCGACTGGACGGCGCTCGCCGAGGAGCTGGACGCCTACGGCTGCGCGCTCACGCCCCGGCTGCTGACGCCCGAGCGGTGCCGCGCCATCGCCGGACTGTACGAGCGGGCGGAGCTGTTCCGTACGACGGTCGACATGGCCCGCCACCGGTTCGGCTCCGGTCAGTACCGCTACTTCACCCACGACCTGCCCGAGCCCGTCGCCGAACTGCGCCGCGCCTTCTACCCGCACCTGCTGGCCATCGCGCGCGACTGGGCGGCGAGGCTCGGCAGACCGGCGCCGTGGCCCGACGACCTGGACGAGTGGCTCGCGATGTGCCACGCCGCCGGGCAGGACCGGTCCGCCCAGATCCTGCTGCGCTACGGGCCGGGGGACTGGAACGCCCTGCACCGCGACGTGTTCGGCGACATGGTGTTCCCGCTCCAGGTCGTCATCGGCCTGGACGAGCACGGCACCGACTACACCGGCGGGGAGTTCCTGCTCGTCGAGCAGCGGCCCCGCGCCCAGTCGCGCGGCACCACCACGGTGCTCCGGCAGGGCCACGGTCTCATCTTCACCACGCGCGACCGGCCCGTCCCCACCAAGCGCGGCTGGTCGGCGGGCGCCGTACGGCACGGCGTCAGCACCGTACGGTCGGGCCGCCGCCACGCGCTCGGCCTGGTCTTCCACGACGCCACGTGACCACGGGGATGGTGCGCTTCTCGTCGCCGCGACTCACGGAGGCGGCGGCGTACGGGGGATCACCACGGCTCACCGAGGTGGAGGCGGCGGTGTACGGGGAATCGCCGCGACTCACTGAGGCGGAGGCGGCGGTGTACGGGGAATCGCCGCCACCCGGTCCGCACACCGACGCCGAACTCGCCACGCTGATCGGCCTCCTGGAGCGGGACCGACCGCGCATCGCGACGGTGGTCGTCGGGCACGGCCGCGACGGCGCGTCCACGGCCACCGCCCGGGCCTTCCTCGACGCGTGGCAGGCTCTCGGCAGGGAGATCCTCGCGGTGGTGGACTGGCCGGAGCAGGCCGCCTCATGGCTCCGTCCGGCCCGGCGGATGACCGCGCAGACCCCGGACGCGTGGGTCGTTGCCGCCGCACCGCTCGGCTTCGCCCAGCTCGCCCGCCGGCTACGGCACGACACCGACTGGGATCCCCGGCGCACGTTCGCGTTCGCCTCGCTGCACGATCCGCGCGTCCCGGCGCTCGCCGGGCCCGGCACGGTACGCGGGCTGCGCGGAGCGACCGCGGACGGCGCGACCTGGGAGGCCGCGGACCGCTGGATCACCACACGCCTGCCGGAGCGGCCATAGGCACCTGGCGTCAGTGCCGCGCACAGGTCCCGATACAACCGGCCCTCGGCAGTCCCCATGCTGCCAGGCGTGGCGGCACGCGCCTGTGTCAACCCCCCAAAGTTCGGAATTCCCGAGGGGCCCGGCGCCAGACGATCCTCGACTACGTGCCCCGGCAGGGGGCCTGGCGGCCTTCATCGGCTCAGGCCCCTGCCCAGCACATTCATGCACCGAAGCTGCGCGAAAGGACGAGCGCATTGCGTGGGTACCTGAGAACACTCGCCGGCCTCATCGTGGCCGGCCTGCTCCTGGCCGGTCTTCCCGGCATGGCCGCCCAGGCCGCGCCCGGCCGGCCCGGCCCGGCCGCCGCGCAGGACGTCGGACGGCCCGGAAGCGTCGCGACGACCTCGTGGAAGGACGGGCGCTTCGACGTCTACCGGCTCTTCCCCGAAGGCAACGCGAGTACGGTGCGGCTTCGCACCTTCGACGGCCGGCAGTGGAGCCCCTGGCTACCGCTCGGCGGGACGTTCTACAACACCGCGGGCATCTCCGCGCTGTCCAGCGGCTACAGCCACATCGACATCTTCCTCGTCGGCACCACCACCCCGAACGAGGTCCGGCGCACCCTCGTCCACCGGTACTTCGATGGAAGCTGGCACGGTTGGGAGCCGATGGGCACCGGCTACCTCGACTACGCGCCGGACGTGGTATCTCCCGCGCCCGACCGCCTCGACCTGGTTGGCCGGAAACCGGGCGGCGACATCAGCCACCGCTCCTTCGTCCAGGGCCGTGGCTGGGGCCCGTGGGAGGACCTCGGCTTCCGCTCCTGGGCCGGCCCCCACGCGGCCGGCCGCACCGCCGCCGGCGTGGACATCGTGCAGGGCGACTCCGAAGTCGGGCTCTCCCACGTGTACGGGACGGACGGGCAGTGGCAGAGCAGCCGGATCGAGCCGCCCAGCTCCGCGCAACACACCTCGTACGCCGACACAGCCGGACTGGTCCCCCTCCCGTACGGGAACGAGCAGCCGCGGATGCTGCTGTACAGCTGGCGCCACAACGTCGACACGCTGTACCTCAACATCTACAACGGCTACTGGCACGGTTCGGACGTGGTCCCGTACAGCGACGCGCTCTACTGGAACTCACCCGTGGCCGGCACCTCCTGGGACAAGCGGGCCGACCTGTTCAGCAAGGGCAAGGACGGCTACGTCTACCACAGCGCGATCGACCTGGCCGGGACGGGCGGCGACAGCCACTGGCAGTCGCTCGGTGGGCCGCGCGACATCAGCGCCAGCCCCGTGGTGACCTCCTGGGCCACCGGCCACATCGAACTCTTCGCGGTCGACGGGTCCGGGGTGCTGCACCACCGTTCCTACAACAACGGGACCTGGGGCGCGTGGGAGGCTCTGTGAGACCGCCGGGCGGGCCTGTTTCCTGAGGCGCCCGCCCGAGAGACGGGCGTCGGCCGCCACGGGCCGGCGCCCGGACCTGCCCGTTCCGGCGCCCCGCTCACCAAGGACGCCCCGGCGCCCACCCGTTCCGCCACCGAAGGTGGCAGGGTTCACGCAGGGATCGCGAACACCGCCGCCGCGGTGACGGCCCGCTCCTCCAGATTGGCGGTGCCCGGCACCTCGTACCGAGCGAGGACGGTCAGGCCGCGCGGCAGGTAGGGCCGCAGCGGATCGCCGAGCAGAACGTCCCTGCCCCGTCGTCGCTGCCCGCGCAGGAACGTCATCATGGCGTCGGCGAGGTCCGCGTCATAGCAGACGTCACCGGCGAGGACCATGTCCACTCCGTCGAGGTCGCGCTCCAGGACGTCTTCCGTGAGGACGTCGACGCGTACGTTGTTGAGGGCGGCGTTGAGGTCGATCGCGGCCGCGGCGAGCGGATCGATGTCGCAGGCGGTCACCGATTGCGCGCCGGCCAGCGCCGCGCTGATCGCGACGAGACCGGACCCGCTGGCCAGGTCCAGGACGCGCCGCCCGGCCACTGCCGAAGGGTGGTCGAGGACGTACCGGGCGAGGGCCTGGCCGCCCGCCCACGCGAACGCCCAGAAAGGCGGCGGCAGATCGGAGGCGGCCTGATCGGTGCCCGCCTGGTCGCGCTGGGTCGCCTCCCAGGCCGCGAACGGCTCGTCGGCCAGGTGCAGGGAGACCTCCGGGACCAGCGGAGGCGCCGAGACCCGCGTCAGCGCGCCTACTGTGCCGGCTCGGCCGTCCGTCACGGGCGGCTCCATGGTGCGGCGCCGCGAGGCCGTCGAAGTGCCGAGCGCCGATGGCGCGATCGGAGAGCGTCGCGGGGCGATCGGCCCGGCAGGGCGGCGGGCGAACAGGGCGTCACCCCGCCCAGCCTATCGAGCCGGGCCGACGGGGCCGGATCGACGACATGGGCGTGCCGAGGAGTTGCCGATCCTGGATAGCGTGGGACCGTCTTGATCACCGGCTGCCGGCCGGACGACGGCACTGATCGGAGTTGACCATGGCGGACTCGCCCCCCGTAACCTCGCCGTTCGTTGAGGCCACGCCGGCTGCCCGGTATGCCGCGTTCGCCGAACTGGCGAAGGCCGGGCCCGTGCAGCGGGTCACGTTGTTCACCGGTGTCCCGGTATGGCTGATCACCGGGTACGCCGAGGCGCGGGAGGCGCTCGCCCACCCCGACATCATCAAGGGCAAGGGGGGTGACGGCCCGCATCGCGACGCCGTACCGGCCGAGCTCGCCGCGGCGATGGACCACCATCTGCTCGGTGCCGACCCGCCCGATCACACCCGGCTGCGCCGACTGGTGTCCGCCGCGTTCACCCGGCGACGGATCGACGGGCTGGAGCCGGAGATCCGCCGCATCGTCGACGGTCTGCTGGACGACGTCTCGGCCGCGGGGGAGCATGGCGCGCCGGTCGACCTGCTGGCCGCCTTCTGCTCTCGTCTCCCGCTCACCGTGATCAGCGAACTGCTCGGCGTACCGGCCGACCGCCGGCACGACTTCCAGGAATGGACGGCCGTGGCCATCAACGGCTCGGTCCACCCTGCCGAGACCTTCATCGCCGCGGCGACCTCGTTGATCGACTACACCCGGGAACTGATCGCGCAGAAGCGGGTCGACCCGTCCGACGACCTGATCTCGGGGCTGGTCGCGGCGCGCGCGGACGGCGACCGGCTGTCGGAGGACGAGCTGACCTCGATGCTCTTCCTGCTGCTCGTCGCCGGCTACGAGACCACGGTCCATCTGATCTCCGGCGGCACGCGGGCGCTGCTGATCCATCCCGACCAGCTCGACCTGGTGCGCGCCGAGCCTGATCGGTTGCCCGCGGTCGTGGAGGAACTGCTCCGTTTCCACAGCCCGGCGCAGGTGGCGATCCCCTCCCGGACCGCGGCGCCGGTGCGGATCGGCGGCGTCACCATCCCCGCCGGCGAGGTGGTGCTGCCCGCGCTGCTCGCCGCCAACCGCGATCCCCGCCAGTTCCCCGAGCCGGAACGACTCGATGTCACGAGGCAGCCGGCATCACATCTGGCCTTCGGCCACGGCATTCACCACTGTCTTGGCGCGCCACTGGCCCGGCTGGAGGCCAGGATCGCGCTCGGCGCGCTGATCGACCGATTCCCGAAGCTGCGCCTGGCCGTGCCCCCGGAGGAGCTCACCCTGCAGGCCAGTCTGCTCATCAACGGGCTGACCGCCCTGCCGGTCGTCGTGGCCTGACGAATCATCCATCCGGCACCGCCCAAGGGCCGGCCGATCGCCGGGCGAGGTGATCGGCCGCCCCCGGGCGGTGCCGCCTCGGCATCACCGGTGCTCGCTGGGGCTCGGCCGGTGCGCTTCGGGCGGTGAACGTCAGCCGGATCGGGCGGCCTTAATTCGCGCATAAGCCTCTCTTAAGGTAATGCCCGGTGCCGCCGAAGTCGGCATTCTCTGATCCGGCGAACGTGTTGACAGCGCCTTCGGGGCCTGCTTTCATCCTGATTTGTTAGGAACCTTACCTAACGCATTGGCGATCGCCCTGTCGTGACAAGCCGCCATCGCCCGCCGATGGTGCGGTGCCGTTCTGCGCCCCCTGCTGTGGAACGGCATGTCAAGAAAGCCGACTGAAACGGTTAGGAACATGCGTCTTCCACTTACCCGAAAGTCCGCTCGACGGAGCGTCCCGGTCGTCCTCGCCCTGGGCGTGGCCTTCGCCTCCGCGGCCGCGGTCGAGGCGGGCACCGGGCACGACCCCGCCTCGCACGCCGTCCAGACCGGCTCCGTCACGGCCGCGGCCGTCGACCTCACCGACCCGCACAAGAAGGACATCGCCATGCAGCTGGTGTCCAGCGCGGAGAACTCCTCGCTGGACTGGCGAGCCCAGTACAAGTACATCGAGGACATCGGTGACGGCCGGGGCTACACCGCGGGCATCATCGGGTTCTGCTCCGGCACCGGTGACATGCTCGAACTCGTCCAGCTGTACACGGATCGAGAGCCCGGCAACGTCCTGGCCAAATACCTCCCCGCACTCAAAAAGGTGAACGGCTCCGACTCGCACAAGGGTCTGGACCCGAATTTCACCAAGGACTGGCGTAAGGCCGCCTCGGACAAGGTCTTCCAGCAGGCCCAGGACGACGAACGTGACCGCGTCTACTTCAACCCTGCGGTCAACCAGGCCAAGAAGGACGGCCTGCGCGCGCTCGGCCAGTTCATCTACTACGACGCCATCGTCATGCACGGGCCCGGCAGCGACGGCGACAGCTTCGGCGGGATCCGGGCGGCGGCCATGAAGAAGGCCAAGACCCCGGCCCAGGGCGGCAACGAGGTGACCTACCTCAACGCGTTCCTCGACGCGCGCAAGGTCGCCATGAAGCACGAAGAGGCCCACAGCGACACCAGCCGGGTCGACACCGAACAGCGGGTCTTCCTCAAGGCCGGCAACCTGGACCTCGACCCGCCGCTGCACTGGAAGGTGTACGGCGACAGCTACTCGATCGAGAAATAGGGGACCGGACGGGCCCTCGGGCGGCGGCGTGGTGGTCCGCCGCCCGAGAGCCGCGGTTTCTCCAGCAGGTTCTTCTCTAGCGATGGGGCGCCGTTCGCTCCGCCCATTCCGTGAGGTCGCGGCCTTCGATCGCGGCGGCCATCAGGTCGGGGAACGCGTCGGGCGTGCAGGCGAACGCCGGAACGCCCAGGGCGGCAAGGGCGGCGGCGTTCCCGTGGTCGAAGGCCGGGGTGCCCTCGTCCGAGAGGGCGGTCAGCGCCACGACCTGGGTGCCGGCCGCGGTCACGGCCGCCGCCCGCCTGAGCATCTCCGCGCGTGCGCCGCCCTCGTACAGGTCGCTGATCAGGATGAGGACCGTCTCCTTCGGGCGGGTGATGAGGCGCTCGCAGTAGGCGAGGGCCCGGTTGATGTCGGTTCCGCCGCCGAGCCGGCTGCCGAACAGCAGGTCGACCGGGTCGTGCAGCCGGTCGGTGAGGTCCACCACCGACGTGTCGAACACGACGAGCGAGGTGCGCAGCGACGGCATCGAGGCGAGCACCGCGCCGAACACCCCGGCGTAGACCAGGGACGACGCCATCGAGCCGCTCTGGTCGACGCACAGGACGATGTCGCGTTCGACGGCGCGCCGCCGATGGCCGTACCCGATGATGCGCTCGGGGACGACGGTCCGGCGCGACGGGACGTAGTGGGGGAGGTTCGCGCGGATGGTGCGGTTCCAATCGATCTCGGAGGCGCGCCGGGGCCGTCGGCGCCGCGCGGACCGGTCGAGGGCGCCGTCGACCGCCGACCGCGTCCGCTGCGCGAGGCGTTCCTCGAGCCGGCGTACGACGGTGCGGACGACCGCCCGCGCGGACTCCCTGGCCCGTTCCGGCATCACCTGGTTCAAGGACAACAGGGTGCCGACCAGGTGAACGTCGGGCTCGACCGCCTCCAGCATCTCGGGTTCGAGCAGCAGGCGGGTCAGGTCGAGGCGTTCGACGGCGTCCTTCTGCATGAGTTGGACGACGGTCGAGGGGAAGAGCGTCCGGATGTCGCCGAGCCAGCGTGCGACCTGCGGCGCGGACGCGCCCAGCCCGGCACCGCGGCCGCCCCGCCCCGCGCCCCGCGCGCCGTACAGCGCCTCGAGCGCGCCGTCCATCTTCGCGTCGACTCCGGTGAGGGCCGCGCCGGTGGGCTCGGCCGCCTCGCCGCCGAGCACCATCCGCCAGCGCCGCATCCGCTCCTCGCTCACCGTCCGCCTCCGCTCGCCTGCGAGACGTCCTCGCACGCCGGGTCTCGTCGCCCGGCCGCAGCTTCCGGCGTGCCCGCTGCTTCCGGAGCGCCCGCGACGGCGTTCGATTCGGTCACCGGTGTTCCCTCTCGTCTCGCGGTCGGCCCCTACCCGTCTCGTCGTCTCGCGGTCGGCCGCGACCCGCCTCGGACCAGGGCGGGCCGAGAATGTCGAGGACCGTCCGTACGGCCGGGGCGGCGCGTATCAGATCCAGGGGCTCGTCGCCGGTGTCCGGCGCGGAGGCCGTGGCGATCCGGGCCACCCGCTCGCCGATCGATCGGCGCTCCGGCGCCTCGAACGTCGCGAACGTCCGGCGCAGCAGCGGCAGCACGTCGGTGAAGGAGTCGGCGGGCAGGCCGGTGATCCAGTCGTCGACCAGACGGAGCAGCCGGTCGTCGTGGACGAGGATCAGGCCGCCGCCGGACAGGAAGCCCTCGATCCAGGCGGCCGCCCGGGCCGGTGACTCGCCCACCGAGACGGCGCGCGCCATCCGGTCGCCGATCCGGCCGGCGGGCCCGTCCTCCTCGACCGGCGACCCGGCGTCCAGCAGCAGCCGGGCGAGCCGTCCCTCGATCAGGCCGGGCAGCCCCGGCCGGTCGAGGAGGGAGGCCAGCGTTCCGTGCCAGCGGGCGGTGTGCTCGCCGTCGCCGAGGAGGGCGATCGCGTCGTGGACCTCGTCGACGCGGTCGAGGAGCGTACGGGCCGCGTCGTCGTCGAGCCCGGAGACCTCCTTCGGCAGCCCCACGCAGATCCGTACGACCAGGCCGTCGACGACGGTGCGCAGCGGTCCCACCGAGGTGCCCCGCACGTCGCCGTACCGCAGCGTGCGGACCAGGGCCGGCAGCGCCGCCATGAGGTGGGTGACGTCGGTGTCGGCCGCCGCCCGGTCGGCGAGCATGGCCATGACGGCCGGCAGCGCCTCGGCGAGGTCGGCCAGCAGACAGTGCTCGGCCAGGACGGTGAGCGCCGGGAGGGCGTCCACCTCCGCGGCCAGGGACCCCGCCCGAGCGGACGCCGCGCTCCGGACCGTCAGACCCCACGCGCCGGCCTCGACCAGCCGGACGTCGAACTCCGGCCGCCAGGTCAGGGTCCAGCTCTCGCGGAAGGTGCCCTTGCCGCGACCGGACCCGGCGGACTCTCCCCACGGGACCCCGAGCAGGCGGAGGCGGTGCAGCAACCGGCTGCGGTCCAGGTCGGTGGTCCGGCGCAGGTCGAGGTCGAGTTCCTTGGCCGTCGCCGTGGGCTTGAGCCGCAGTCGCCGTTGCTCGTCCCGCAGGTCGCGCTGCAGCGGCACCATCGGCGCGTCCTCCGGTACGGCTCCCATGCGCTCGCCGACGACCATGCGGCGCTGGATCAGCTCCAGGGGGAGCTCCGCGCCCTCGCACAGGACGGCGAGGGCCGCTTCGGTGACCTCGGCGAGCCCGGCGAGCGGCCGGCCGCGTAGGGCGGCGAGCGCGTTCGCGAGGCGGACGGCCTCGATGACGTGCGCGGACGACACGGGCAGGTCCTCATCGCGCAGCACCGCCGCGACCGCGGTGAACCAGCGCTCGATCGGCCGGTCGGGCGCGGTGAACAGGTGGTGGTACCACCCCGGCGAGGTGACACCGGCGCCATACCCGGAGCGGCTCGCCAGGCGCCCATGCGTCCACGGCACCCAGGTCAGCGCCACCTTCGCCGTGGGCAGTCCGCGCAGCGTACGGTCGTCGCCCGCCGCAGTGGGCGCGCCTGCCGAACGAGGCGGGCGGAGCCCGGCGGCGATCGCGGGGACGTGCCACGCGCCGCAGACCACCGCGATGCGTTCGTACCCCTCCTTGAGCGCCTGGCGCACGGTCCTGCGCATGAACGCCTCGCGCCGCTCCTCTCGCCGCACGTACTCCTCCGGCAGGGCCGGGGCGTGCTCCCGGAGCGCGGCCATCGCCTCGGCGATCGCGGGGAAGGGCGACGGCCCGCCACCACGGTGCTCGACGACGTCGTCCCACCAGCGTTCGGCGTCGTCGTAGCCCGCGGCCTCGGCCAGCCGGGCCAGGGGATCGAGCCGCACCGCCTCCGCGACCACGTCCGGCGCGTCGGCCTCTCCCACGCTCTCCGTCACGGGGTCATCGCCGAGCGGGCCATCGGCGGACGGGCGGTCGGTGGGCGGAGCGGCACCGGACGGGTGGTCGACGGACGGAGCGGCACCAGGCGGGTTGTCGGCGGATCGGCGGTCAGTGGGCGACGCGGCACCGGACGGGTGGCCGGCGGACGGAGCCGCACCAGACGGAGGCTCGGCGGAGTCACCGCGTGAGTCGTCGGCGGTGTCACCGGGCGGGCCGTCGGTGAGCTGGTGGGCGGCGGGCAGGTCGCAGAAGCGGACGGGCACCCCCGCCCGCAGGGCATGGCGGATCGCCTGCCATTCGGGGCTGAACTCCGCGAAGGGCCAGAACGCCGCCCGCCGTTCCTCTCCGCCGTCCACGGCGTGGGCGAGCAGCGCCACCGGGGGGACCATGCCGGGGTCCCCAGCGAGCCCGACGATCGCGTCGGCCTCCGGCGGTCCTTCGATCAGGACGATGTCGGGCCGCAGCTCATCCAGCGCGCGGACGAGCGCCCGCGCCGATCCGGGGCCGTGATGCCGGATCCCGAAGATCCGTACGCGCTCGTGGGCAGGGGCGGCCACGGTCAGGAGACCTCGCGGCAGGCACGGTAGAAGTCATGCCACTCGGGTCGGTCGCGGACGACCGTCTCGAGGTACTCCTGCCACACAACGCGGTCCGACACCGGGTCCTGCACGACGGTGCCGATGATGCCGCTCGCGACGTCCGCGGCGCGCAGCACACCGTCGCCGAAGTGCGCGGCCAGGACGCGGCCGTTCGTGATCACCGAGATCGCCTCCGCGGTGCTGAGCGTGCCGCTGGGCGACTTGAGCCTCGTACGGCCGTCCGCCGTGCGCCCGGAGCGCAGCTCGCGGAAGACGGTCACCACCCGGCGGATCTCCTCCAGCCCGGTTCCGGTCTCCGGCAGCTCCAGCGACGTGCCGATCTGGGCGACCCGGCGGGCGACGATGTCGACCTCCTCCTCGGTCGTCGCGGGCAGTGGCAGCACGACCGTGTTGAACCGTCGGCGCAGTGCGCTGGACAGGTCGTTCACGCCCCGGTCACGGTCGTTGGCGGTGGCGATGACGGTGAACCCCTTACGGGCCTGCACCTCGGTGCCCAGCTCGGGGATCGGAAGGGCCTTCTCGGACAGGATCGTGATGAGGGTGTCCTGGACGTCCGAGGGCATGCGGGTCAGCTCCTCGATCCGGGCGACGGCCCCGGACCGCATCGCCCGCATCACCGGGCTCGGCACGAGCGCCTGCTCCGAAGGGCCCTCGGCCAGCAGCCGGGCGTAGTTCCAGCCGTACCGGATCGCCTCCTCCGCCGTGCCGGCGGTGCCCTGGACCAGAAGTGTCGAGTCACCGCTGACCGCCGCCGCCAGGTGCTCCGACACCCAGGTCTTGGCGGTGCCGGGCACGCCGAGCAGCAGCAGCGCCCGGTCCGTGGCGAGGGTGGCGACGGCCACCTCGACCAGGCGCCGCGGCCCGACGTACTTCGGCGTGATCACCGAGCCGTCGGGCAGCGTCCCGCCGAGGAGGTAGACCGTGACGGCCTGCGGCGACAGCCGCCAGCCGGGCGGTCGCGGCCGGTCGTCCCGCTCGGCGAGCAGGGCGAGCTCGTCGGCGAACTGGTGCTCCGCATGCGGCCGCAGCACGGCCTCGCTCATCAGATACCTCCGTGGTAACCCCGCCCTTGGGCGGGCAAGAGATCGGACCCCTGCGCAGCAGGGCAAGGGTCGGAGACTCGTCTCAGTGGATTTTCATAACCGACTGAACGTGGTCGATGGCGGACGGTAATGTGACGTTTCGTCCGGCGGGCGATAGCCAAGCCCGCCGGGCCTACCGCCGGGCTGACGGGAAGTCACGTCTGTGGAGCCTGTGTAAGACCGATGGGCGGCACTCCGTCCTACGCCGGTTAGCCGGGTCGGCAACGGGCGGTGAAGCAGAAAGCTCAACCCGCGAGGGTTGAATCCCCCTGCTTCAGCTGGGGGAGAAGTCAACGGCAGGACTCCTTGGTCGGAGGCAGAGGACGGACGGTCATGTCGGGCTCACTCGGGTTCGTGGGCCGTTGGCCCTCCTCAACCGCGGAGTGGGCGGCTCGACCCTCACCGGGCTCGCTCGTGCTCACTGCTCGTGGCGGCGTCACTGCAGCTCCTCGAGCATGTCGTGGCGGAAGCGCAGGACGTCGGCGAGTTCGGACAGCGGCCGGCACGCGGGGTGCCGACGGGCGAGGTCGGCCAGGCTGGGCGCGGTGGCCGGCGCGAGGCGCTCGCCGGCGAGGCGGGCCAGGTCGACCGGGAAGCGTCCGCCGTCGGGATCCGCCGCGGCGGCGGCCAGGGTGGTCGTCACCGCGGCGGCAAGCGCGCCGGCCCAGGGGCCGGGGACCCTTTCGAGCACTGTGAGGCGGTCGGCGTGCCCCATGATCCGGCGGGCCGACTCGGCCGCGGCGCCGTCGCGCTCGGCGGCGGGCAGGACGTCCAGCAGATCGGCCAGCGTGGTGGCCTCGCCGAGCACGACGTCGCCCAGCAGGAGTGCGCGGGCCCAGGCGGCGTCCCGCTGCCGCGCCGCCGCGCGGGCCCAGCCGAGGTGGACGTCCCGGGTACGGCCCGGGTCCGGCTCATGCGAGCCGTCGACGACGATCGGCAGCCGGACGATCCGCTCCGGTGCCGCGCCGAACCGGTCGTTCCAGGTCGACAGCGGCGTACGCGCGAGGATCTCCCGCAGCCAGCCCGCGTGGTTCCCGACGCGCTCGGCCGCGTGGTACGGGATGCCGTCGCGCCGCATCGCCTCGTCGTGGTCGGCCGGTGGATCGACGAGGATCTGTTGCGGCGTGGCCGCCGGCCCGATCTGCGGGCGCAGGCAGGCGCGGGCGCGGTCGGCCATGCGTGCGCCGTACGCCGAGCCGGGGAGCCGGGCGAGCAGGTCGGCCGCGATGCGGCGCACCTCAAGGCCGCGGTCGTCGAGCCCGGCCTCCAGGAAGTCCTCGTCGGCGAGGGACAGCCCGCGCTCGAACGTCGCGAGGAACAGCGCCCGCTCTGGGGCGGGCTCGCGTGTCCACGTCGAGGACAGCGTCGTACGGGCCGCGGCCGGGTCGGTGGCTCGCAACCGCATGAGGTGCGCGACACGCTGGGCGCGGGCACCGGTCTTCCACACTTCGGGGTCCTCGGCCGCCTCGCCGCCGCTCGCCACGACGAGGTACGCCCAGTCGAGGTTCTGCATCGCCAGCCACACGCCTCGGCGGCCCGCCGCCCGGGCGATGGACCGTCGGAGCGCCCGGTCGGAGCGGCCCCTGTGCAGCAGGTCCGGAAGCAGGTGTGCGGGGACGCGACGACCGCTGCGTGCGGCCGCGTCCAGCCACTCCGGCAGGACCCGCGCGTGCTCGCCGGACAGGATGCGGCGCAGCCGGGCGGCTGCCGTGGGCGGAACGACCGGCGCGGTCTCCGCCGGGGCGGGCGCAATCGGCTCCGCCGTGACCGGCCGCCACCCGGCCCGCCGGCGCGCCGTCAGCACCGCCGCCTGGTCCAGCAGGCGGGCCGCCGGCTCAGTCGGCTCGGCCGGCCCCGCCGGTGCATCGTCGAGCGCAGGCGCCCCGTCCAGCTCCAATGCCCGGCCGAGCGGCGGTGCCCCCTCGGACGCGGGTGTCCCGTCGGGAGGCGATGCCTCATCGGGCGCGAGTGTTCCGTCGGGCGGCGACGCACCGGCGAGCGGTGGTGTCCCGTTGGGTGGCGGGGCCTCGTCGGGCCTGGGCGTCCTGTCCAGCGGCGGCACCGGCCGCCGCCGCGTGCCCAGCAGTGCGGCGCTCACGTGCTCGCCCCAGGCGCTCACAGCGCCACGGTCCCTTCCTCCTCCTGCCAAGCCGACAGCGGGAGCAGCCCCTGCGGCGACCACTCGCCGGACACTGTGAACGGTCGGCCGCCGGACACCGCCAGCAGGCGCCACACGTCGGTCGTGCGCAGGGGGACTGCGTCGCCGTCTCCGTCGACCAGATGGGGGCGGCCCGCGTCGTCGCGTGCCGGGCGGACGCCCGCCAGCACGGCGGGCCACGGCTCCTGCCACGGGTCCCGGGCCAGGGCTGCGGCGTGTTCGCGCAGGAGTCCCGCCACCGTGGTGCCGCGCGGCGGGCGCTGAGCGGGCGCGGGGTGGCGGGCCGCCACGAGGGCGCGCAGTGGCAGCGCGCCCGGATAGAAGGCGAGCTCGGCGTCGATCGTGTCGCCGACGGCGAGGGACGCGTCGAGTGCCCGGCCCGGCGCGGCGAAGGTCAGCACGAGCGCGGACCGCCCGGTCTCCCGGCCGCGCAACCAGACCCGCCGCGCGACGAGCCGATCCTGATCGACGTCCCGGCACCCCGCGACGTACCAGTGATCCCGGATCCGCTCGCCCGCCAGAACCTCCTCCTGGCTCACGGTGAAGCCGACCCGGGACCGGACGGTGGCGCGCAGCGGCTCCGGCAGCTCGTCACGGCGCCGGTAGGCCGTGGTCAGCAGCCGCAGCAGGGCGTACTCCTCCAGCAGCCGCTCGGGCCGGTCCCCGCCGCGACCCGGGATCGCCCCGAGCTCGCGCACCCGGACCGCGAGCCCGCTCGCCTGGGCGTCGACGAGGCGGCGGGCGACGTCCTCCCACATCGTGGACGGTGCGCGGTCGGCGTGCGCCAGGCCCTGGTCGATCTGGTCGCACAGCCATCGATCGAGCTCCTCGACACCGGCAGCGACACGCCGCTCACGACGCTCGGCCGTCGTCAGCGACCCGGTCGCGCGGTCGTCACCGGCGTCGCCGTGGTGGGCGGGCGTCCCCTCCGGTTCGATCACACGCTCGACGCTATCGGTGTCCGCCGACATTCCGCCCTTACCGTGGAGTACGGGATGGCCCGCCGTTCCCCGGCAGTTTCGGGAGGGCGGTTCCGGCGCACTCGACGCGAGGGGTGTCCCTACGGATTCGTCAAGGCCCTTGGACTGTTGGTCCAGAGCGCTTGTCGGAGGCATCGGTCTATGACATGTCGTAGACCGTGACGGAGACATCGGAGCTGATGAGTTGGCTGATGATGAGGGGTTCAATACGGTCCCACCGTCCGCCGGCCAGGCCGCAGCCGATGCGGGGCATGTGGACGGTTGCTTTGAGTTCGGCGGCGTACGCGGCCAGGTTGCGCAGACACTGATCCACGGCTTCATAGCGGATCGGCGGCCCGGAGCTTCGGCCGGTCTTGATGCCGTGCTGGCCGATCATGTTGGCGACCCACTTGTCCGGGCTGACCTGGACGAGCTGGGTCGCACCCAGGCCGAAGTCATTGTTGGCGCGGTCACGGTGCCAGCTGCGGTAGGCCGCCTCAGGCCCTGGCCAACGTCGTGACACCGCCAGCACGAACCCTTTACCCCACCCGCCCTGGTCGTTGCAGATGTGCGCGATGACCTTGGGGCCTTTGGCTTGTGGGGAGGTCGCGTCGCCCTGTAGGTAGTGGATCTGCGCCATGATCGGCACGATATCCAGACATACGGACAAACCCACTGGCCGTGGCCGCATGGACCGTTCTGTTGGGTTCGTCAAGCGGCCTGGGCCGCCGGCCTGCGGGAGGGTTGGTAGGGCTGTTCGTCGCGGAGCATGGCGTAGATGACATCACAGCGGCGGCGGCGGTCCACCGACGCCACCCAGGCCCGGTGACAACACCCCCCGGCTCATGCGAGCGACAGGGGGCTTGAGTCATGCCGGGTCGGGTGACCTGGCGCCCCACCACCCGGCGGGGACGTGAAAAAGGTAACGGGGCGGCCGTCAGCCGGCCCGGTCCGTACGGTGTCCGAGCAGGTCGATGACGCCCGTGGTGTCCTCGTCGCCGTGCCCGTCGGCGAGGCGGCGCTTCATCAGGTCGAGGTACGGCGTGAGCAGTTCCGGGCTGACGCCCTGCTCCTCGGCCGTGCACAGCAGCGTCGCCGTCCCCGCGACCTGCATGGCGAGGTTGGAGGCGACGCCAGTGGTGTAGTCGCCGCTCCGCAGGTGGTCGGCGGTCCCGTGTACGGACGCGGTCATGGCGGTCAGCCAGCCCGCGAGCAGGGACGCGAAGTCCTTCAGAGCGACGTCTTCCTCCCGGACCAGCGCGAACGCGTGCGCGACCCCGGCGAACATCCCGTACATCGCGCTCAGCAGCGCCACGTCGTGCAGGGCCGCCAGACGGGGATCCTCTCCGACGTACTCCGTGCGGGCCGGTACGGCCAGGGTGTCGCGATGGGCGTCGAAGAGCGCACGGGAGCCGCTGTAGAACACGTACGCCCCGGAGCCCGGGGCTCCGATCATCGGCGGGACCGCCATGATCCCGCCGTCCAGGAAGCGGGCGCCGCGGGCCTGCGCCCACGCGGCCCGGTCCCGGGCCTGGTCCGGGGTGCCCGTGGTGAGGTCGACCAGGTCCTTGCCCGTCAGGTCGGCGTCGGTCAGGGCTTCGGCGACCGAGGCGTCGTCGAGCAGGCAGACCACGACGAGGCCGCCTGCGGCCACCGCCTCGGCGGCGGTCGCCGCGACCGTCGCGCCGTCGGCGGCGAGCGGTTCGGCCCGGGCCGCCGTGCGGTTCCACACGGTGAGCGGATGCCCGGCGGCGAGCCAGGCACGGGCGAGTGCGGTGCCCATCGTGCCGAGCCCGAGAAGAGTGAGGGGAGTTTTTTCCACGTTCATGCTGGTTAGGCTGGTGCTCAGGGCCCGAAACGATCAAGTACGCACTTCGAAGTGCGTGGTGACCGCGGGGTAAGCGAGCAGGCAGGAGGGGTGCGTTGGCGACCGTACGCAGGCCCGGGAGCTACGTGTGCGGCATCGACGCCGCCATGGACGTCATCGGCGGGAAGTGGAAGGTGCTGATCCTCTGGGCGCTCAATGAGCGGCCGTGCCGGTTCGGCGAGCTGCGCCGGAACCTGCCCGGTATCACGGAGAAGGTGCTCGCCTCGCATCTGCGGGAGCTCGAGGAGGACGGCATCGTGCACCGTGAGGCGTACGACGAGGTGCCGCCCCGTGTGGAGTACTCGCTGACCGCGCTCGGCGTCTCGCTCAACGCCGCGCTCGCCCCTCTCGGCGCGTGGGGCCGCGAGAACATCCTCGGCGGCGCGTATGCCCACGCCTCCGCGCGGGAGACCGCCGCCCCGACGGCGACCTGACGCGGGCGGGTGCCCGCCGTCCGCATTCAGGAGCTGAAGAAGCCCTCCATCGGCCCGCCGTCATCCGGGCGGCCGCCGGGCGATCCCTGCTCGATGATGTATCGGTCCACCTGGTGGCGGTCGTAGCCGCGTAGGACGACGTCGAAGGCGGGGCGGGGCGTGCCTGTGGGGTCGTCGGCCAGGTGCCGGAGGTACTCGTCGACCTGGCGGCGGTCGTAGCCACGCCAGACGATGTCGAACGCGTCGGTCACGGCGGTGCCTCCCGCGTCGTCGGATCCTGATGATCATCTCAGACGACGCGATCGCGGCGGGACCGGATGCGGGATGAGCGGTCCCCGGCCGTGACGCGTGACGGAGGTTCTCGTGCCGACCGCCGTGGTGACCGCCGCCTCCTGAGGTGTACGGCCGGTGAGGATGGTCCGTGTTCCGGGAGGGGGATTGGACCTGTGCCGGGTCCGGCGCCGGACCTAGCGTGCGGACGGTGACCCATCCCCTCCTGTTCCTGTTGGCGGCGCTCACCCTGGTCGCCGTCCCCGGACCGAACCATCTCTACATCACGACGCGGAGCGTCGGCGAAGGACGCCGCGCGGGCATCGCTTCGGCGCTCGGCGTCGAGACGGGCACGCTGGTGCACGTCCTCGCGGCGGCGGCCGGGCTGTCCGCGCTGGTGGCCGCCTCGGCGGCGGCGTTCGGCGCGGTGCGGTACGCCGGGGCGGCCTACCTGGTCTACCTCGCGGTGCGGACGCTGCGCCGCGGCGACGACGAGGGCCTGGTGCTCGAGCCGCGGCCGCTCCGGCGTGTGTATCTCGACGGCGTCCTGGTCAACCTGTTCAACCCGAAGGTGATCCTGTTCTTCCTGGCGTTCCTGCCGCAGTTCGTGGACGAGCGGGCGGGCGCGGTGCCCGCCCAGATCGTCGTCATGGGGCTCGTGACGGCGCTGATCGGGCTGGCCTCCGACGTCGCGTACGCCCTCGCCGCCGGCTCGCTCGGGCACCGGCTGCGCGGCAGCCGGGCGTTCCGGCGCAGGCAGCGGTACGTGACGAGCGCCGTGTACCTCGGGCTCGGCGTGCTCACCGCGTTCGCCGGCCCCGGTCACCGGCGGCGCTGAGACAGGCACACCCGCATTCGCCATCCGAGCCGGGCGCACCCGGATTCGCGGTCCGAGCGCGGACCGGCGCCAGGGCGCCGGTCCGCCTCATCCCACCCGCAGCAGTTCGTCGCCGAAATCGGCCATGAGGCTGAGACGCCCGCCGAGCGCCTCCACGTACCGGCCGAGGACATGGACCGCCGCGGTATCGGGGCGGGGTCAGACGGCTTCTTCCTGAGGGCGGCGTTCTTCCGGCGTCTGCCCGGCTGCCTCGTCCCTCGCCGGCGCGCGCCTGAGCAGGAGGCAGCTCGCCGCGCCGGCCACCACCAGGGCGATCAGCATCCACAGGGCCGGCCGCTCACCCGCGGCGAACGCGTTGGCGTACGCCTCGTGTGCCAGGCGTTGGAAGAGCCCCGTGCCGCCGGATCCGCCGGAGCGGGGGATGACCCCGCCGCCGCCGACCATCCGGGGGAGTTCGTCGGCGAACCGGGCGCGCTCTCCGGGCGGAAGCTGCCGGGCCAGGCGGGCGGCGTTGCCGGATATCTCGTTGGTCATCCGGTTCTGCAGCACGGCGCCCACGACCGCGACGCCGATCGCGCCCGCCACCTGGCGGCCGCTGTTGAACACCCCGGACGAGGCTCCGGCGAGCCGGGCCGGCAGTTCCCGCATCGCCTCGGTGGTGGCCGGGGCCATGACGAACGCGATGCCCACGCCCACGACGAGGAGTGGCCCGACGAAGGTCGACGCCGTCGCCGTGCCGGACTCCACCCAGGCCAGGAGGCCGATCCCCGCCGCGAGGAGCACCAGGCCGCCGAACATGAGGGAGCGTCCTCCGACGCGGTCGGTCAGCCGGCCCGCGGGAACGGAGAGGAACCCCATGGCGAACGCCATCGGCAGATACGTCAGCCCGGTACGGAGGGCGCTCATGCCCGCGACCGACTGCAGATGAAGGGAGACGAGTAGCGTCACGCCGTACATCGTGAGGTAGAGGACGGCGTTGACCGAGTTCGCCACCGAGAAGGACCGGTAGCGGAACAGCGCCAACGGCACTAACGGCTCCGCGTGACGGCCCTCCCACCAGACGAACCCGGCGAGGACCACGGCACCGGCCACGATGATCTCCGGGATCGTGACGAACCCCGTCACCGTGCCCCAGTCGTAATGCCGGCCCTCGATGAGGCCGAAGGTGATCCCGCCCAGCCCGGCGGTGACGAGGACGATTCCGAGCAGGTCGAAGCGATGCCGCCGGGCGGGGCGCGCGTCCGGTACGAAGAGCACCGTCAGCACGCACGCCGCCGCGCAGATCGGCACGTTGATGTAGAAGACCCAGCGCCAGCTCCAGTCGGTGACGATCAGGCCGCCGAGCACCGGCCCGCTCACCGCGGCCACCCCGGCCGTGGCGCTGAGCAGGCCGAAGGCTGCGCCTCTGCGCTCCGCCGGGAAGATCGCGGAGATCAGCATCATCACCTGGGGCACCATCAGGGCGCCCGCGAGGCCCTGCAGGATGCGCGCCAGTACGAGCTGGGTGACGGTGTCGGACACCCCGCACAACGCGGATGCCGCTGTGAACAGGACGAGGCCGGCCAGCAGCATCCGCCGCGAACGGAGCACGTCGCCGAGACGGCCGCCCGTGATCAGCAGAGCGGCGTAGACGAGGACGTAACCGTTGACGACCCAGAGGACCTGGTCGAGCCCCGCGTGCAGTCCGGTGACGAGGTTCGGCAGCGTGACGTTGACGATCGTGGTGTCGAGTGAGGCCACCAGCATCCCGAGGCACAGCGCCGTCAGCGCCACCCAGGGGTGCTTCGCATCCGCTGATCGCATGTCGGCTCCCGGCTCAGGACGTCGCGATGACGCATTCGAGGTAGTCGGCGTGGGCGACGAGGCTGCCGTCGCCGGCCTCGTTGGTGCTCTCCCATACCGCGACCATGTCGTCGTGCAGTGCCTTACGGCCCGCCTCGTCGAGCCGGTCGAACGCGGCGCGGGCCGGGCCGTACCACGCGCGGAAGTACTCGACGGCGAACTCCACCGACGGGTAGCAGATCGGCTGCGCGCGGCGGGCGACCTTGATGGACCTGATGCGCCCGCCGAACAGCTCGCGGATCCGCTGCTCGGTTCCCCATTCGAACGGGGAACGGAGGCCCGGAGGCGGCTGCAGGTACTTGCCGATCGTCTGCGCGTAGCGGCCGATGACGCCGTCAGGGGTCCAGGCGGTGAGGCCGATCCGGCCGGTCGGACGGACGACGCGCAGCAGCTCGTCGGCCACGCGCTGCTGGTCCGGGGCGAACATGACGCCGAACGTCGACAGGACGACGTCGAAGTCGCCGTCTTCGAACGGGAGGTCCTCCGCGTCCGCCTCGTGGGTCTCGAGTTCGAGATCCTCGCAGCCGGCCAGGTGGGTGGCCTTCGCGAGGAAGTCGCCCACGAAGTCGACGGCGACGACGTCGCAGAAGCGGCGTGCCGCGGCGATGGACGTCGTGCCGGTCGCGGCCGCGACGTCGAGGACCCGTTCGGTGGGGCGCAGCCGGATCGCTTCGCAGAGCAGTTCGGCGTAGAGCGTGGACGTGCGGGCGGCCAGTTTGCCGAGGTCACCGATCGACCATGCCTTGCGCTGGGCTTCGGTGATGAGCGCGTATTCGGTCATGTCCGGGGACGCTACGGCCGGTCCGCCCCGGCCATCTTCGCCCGAGCGGGCCAACCTCGCGGGAGCCGTGGCCCGAACGGGCCACACCTCCTCCATGGCCCCAAGAGCGAGAGCCTCCGCGCGGGTCCCCGGGCGCGGGCTCTGCGCATGCGGGCCGCCAGGAGCGAGCCCCCGGGCGCGGGGTCTGCGCGTGCGGGCCGCCAGGAGCGAGCCCCCGGGCGCGGGGTCTGCGCGTGCGGGCCGCCAGGAGCGAGCCCCTCGGCGGCTCCCTCGAACAGGCCTCCTCTAGAGCAGGCCGACCCGGGAGGCGTACGCGACGGCGGCCGTGCGCGAGGGCAGCCCCAGGCGGGCGAGGATGTTCGCCACGTGCCGTTTGATCGTGTGCTCGCTGAGGACCAGCCGGTCCGCTATCTCCGCGTTGGTCAGGCCGACCGCCAGCAGCCGCAGGATCTCGACCTGGCGCGGCGTCAGCTCGGAGGTCGGCGCGCCGTGGGCCCGGCCGGCCAGGCGGTTCGCCCGCCGCGCGTCGGCGGTGGCGCCCAACCGCTCGAAGACGTCCTGCGCGGCCCGCGCCTCTTCCGCCGCCGGGCCGGGCCGGCCGCTCGCGAGGAGAGCCGATGCCAGGTCGAGCCGGGCGCGGGCGGCGTCGTACGGTCCGCCCGCGCGTTCGTACAGCTCGAACGCGCTCTCCAGCAGCGGGATCGCCCGGGCCGTGTCGGAGAGCGCGGCGCGGTGAACGCCCCGGGCCCACAGCGCCGCCGCCTCCACGGCCTCGACGCCGGACGCGCGGGCGATCTCGGCCAGCTCGTCGACGGCCCCCGCGACCACGTCGGGGTCCTTCGTCCGCACGCCGGCGCGGACGAACACCTCCAGGGCGGGGCCGCGCTCCGCGCCTTCGATCGCCTCCAGCAGCCGCCCGGCGAGGTCGAGCGCGCCATCCGGGTCGTCCCGGTCCAGGTGGAACTCGGCCTGTCCGATGCGAGCGGCCGGAAGCGACCGGCTCGACGCGAAGAGGTCGGCCGCCTCCTCCCACCGCCCCTGGCGGCGGCGCAGCTCGCCGAGGCGTACCCAGGCCTCCGCCGCGAACAGCGGTCGCTGGACGCGCAGGGCCCTGGCGGCGTCGAGCAGCTCGGCCTCGGCTGCGGCCCAGTCGCCGCGCCACAGCAGGATCGTGCTGTAGTGCGTACGGCACCGGGAGAAGGGGGAGCCCAGGTCGAAACGGCGGCAGAAGTCCATGACGCGGGCGCGCCACTGCTCGGCCCGATCCCAGTCGCGCACCTGCTCGCAGCCCTGGACGAGGTAGCAGGTGGGGATCCAGACCGACCCCACCTCGCGCACCTCGCCCGCGAGCGCCGCCGCGGCGGCCTCGTCGAGCAGCCGCATGCCGTCGGCGACCTCGCCCTGGCCGATGCGCGCCATCCCGGTGAGCGCCATTCCCTGGACCTCGAGGTCGGGGGAGCCGAGCCGGCGGCCGATCTCGACGGCGCGCGCCGCCAGCTCGTCCGCCTCTCCGACGTCGCCCCGGAAGCGCGCGGCCATTCCCTTGAAAAGCGCCAGCAGACCGTGTTCCTCCCCTTCGGGAAGGTCGGCCAGGAGCCGCTCGGCACGCTGGAACCAGCCCTGGGCGACCGCGGCCTCACCGCGCAACTGGAGCGCGCCGTTGCCCAGCCAGGCGGCGACCCTGGCCGCCCCGCGGTCGTCGCCCGTCGTGCGGTAACCGCGGTAGGCGTCCTCGTACCGCGCGGTGACCTCCGTATCGTTCTCCAGCCACCACGCCGCCCTGGCGATGCCCTCCGCTGCCGCGGGGTCGTCCGACTCCTCGAGGGCCACGGCGAAGACCTTGCGCGCCTCGGCCCACGCGCCACGGCGTAAGAGGTCGCGGCCCTCCCGCAGCCGGTCGGCGATCATCGTCATACTCGCATCATCGCTCACCCGCAGAGGGCCGGCATCATCTCGACGAGGACGGCGTGCCTCTGGATGATGCGCCCGCGCTCGTGAGGTTCACGGGCGAGGAGTCAGCTCGGCGAGGAGCGCGGTGAGCGTCGTGCCCAGCGGGGCGTCCAGGGTCAGCAGCGCCTCCGCGTCGCCCCGCGTGGCACCCCGGTTGACGATCGCGACCGGGACCGACCGCTCGGCGGCGCGGCGCACGAACCGGTACCCCGACATGACCGTCAGCGAGGACCCGAGGACGAGGAGGGTGCCGGCGCGCTCGGTCAGCGCGTAACACTCCTCGACGCGCGGGCGCGGGACGTTCTCGCCGAAGAAGATCACGTCCGGCTTGAGCGCCCCGCCGCAGTCCCGGCACTCGACGGTGCGGAAGGAGTCGACGCGGTCGTCGCCCAGCACCGCGTCACCGTCGGGATTGATCACGCTCGCCTCGGCGTCCCAGCCGGGGTTGGCCGCGCGCAGCCGCTCGTCGAGCTCCTCGCGCGGGGTGCGCCGCCCGCACGCGAGGCAGACGACGCGGTCGAGGCTGCCGTGCAGCTCGATGACGTCCCGCGCGCCGGCGTCCTGGTGCAGGCCGTCGACGTTCTGGGTGATGACCCCGGCCAGCAGCCCACGCCGCTGAAGCCCGGCCACCGCGCGGTGACCGTTGTTGGGCGCGGCGCGCGCCACGTGCCGCCAGCCCAGGTGGCTGCGCGCCCAGTAGCGCCGCCGAGCCGCCTCGCTGCCGACGAAGGTCTGGTACGTCATCGGGGTGGCTTGTCGGCGGCGCCCGGTCTCCCCCCGGTAATCCGGGATACCGGACTCGGTGGACAGGCCTGCCCCGCTCAGGACCACCACGTCGCCGTCGGCGACCAGGTCGACCAGCATCGCGAAGGCGGTGCCGGCCGCCGGATCCGCTCCCAGCGGCGCCATCCCGGACGGCGCGCGAGCACCATCCGGCCCGACACGAAGTCCGCCGTCGTACACCGCCCCAGTCACCCCTCCATGATGCGCGATGCCCGCCCCTGCCCGAGCCAGGTGGGTGATGGTGAGACCGTCGGTGGTTGCGTCTACGATGCGGTGAGTTCCCCGAATCACCGGTGCCGAGGATGACCTGATGGCGAACCAGCGCGTTGCACGGGCCCTGGAGTCGATGCGGAGCCCGGATCCGGCGCTCCGCGCTCAGGGCTTCGACTTCCTGCGCGAGCACGCCGACACGTACGTCGACGAGATCGTCGCGGCGTTCGGCCAGGAGCGCGACGACGACCTGCGCTGCCTCCTCCTCGAGCTCATCGCCGAGGCCCGGTCTCCGGGCGCTCTGACGATCCTGGCGGATCAGCTCGACAGCGACGACGAGCCGGTGCGGTTCTGGGCGATCCGGGGTCTGGAGATGCTCGACAGCGCCGAGGCCCGCCAGGCCCTCCACCGGGCACGCGTCAACGGCTGGCTCGCCTGACGGTCGCCCCGTTCCCGGCCACGCGTCAGTGGTCGGGTTCCCTGACGTCCTGCCTGTCCCCGGGCGCGCTGTCTACGGCTGGATCGCCTGACGTCCTGTCCGTTCCCGGGCGCGCGTCAATGGCTGGGCCCCTGACGGTCGGCCCGTTCCCGGCCGTGTCAATGGTCGGATCCCCTGATGTCCTGTCCGTTCCCGGGCACGCGTCTACGGCTGGATCGCCTGACGGCCGCCCCGTCCCCGGGCGCGCGTCAATGGTCGGATCGTTTGACGGTCGGCCAGCCTCCGGTCGGGCGCATTGATCGTCCGTACGGGCGCGCGGTGTAGTCTCCGTGTACTACACGCCGTAGTAGTCGGTGAGGTCATGCGTCCGCCTGGGTGGTTCCGTCTGATGCGCGCCGGGGTCTTCGCCTCGGTGTGCGTCGTGCTGTCCATGGCCGGTCACGACATGATGGCCGCCCGGCCGGCCCCCGCCTGGGCGGGGTGGACCGCCTTGGCCGTCGTCACGGCGGTGGGCTACCGCCTCGCCGACCGGCGGCGGTCGGCCTGGTGGATCCTGCTGGCCGTCGAGGTCGCGCAGATCTGCCTGCACCAGTGGTTCACCTGGGCCACGCCCTCCGCTCCCGGGCATCTCGTCATGACGATGGACGGCGGCGCCCACCACGTCGTCGGCGCGGCCCCGCCCGTACGGCACGGCGCGTCGGCCGGGCTCGGCATGCTCAGCGCCCACGCGATCGCCGGAATGCTCGTCGCCCTGTGGCTGTACGCCGGCGAACGAGCCCTGTGGCGAGCGCTGAGCGCGCTCGGCGAGTCCCTCCTCGGCCGTACGTTGCGGGCACTGGTCCTGCTGGCATACGCGGACCTTCACACACCTCCGCGTCCCTCCGCCGCGCCGTGCCGTCGCGACGACGACCCCCCGCCCGTCGCGGCCGCGCTCCGGCACGTCCTCGTACGGCGCGGCCCTCCTCGGCACGTCGGCGTTGCAGTGAACGCCCTCATCTGATCACCACCCGTCCCGACGACGCGCGGCGTCCCACCGCCGCGTCGCCGTCCGCCCGGTCGCCCCGGCGTCCGGCACCGGATACCGCCTCGCGGCCCCGAACGGCGCACCGGCGCATCCGCGCCAGACGCCGAACGCGGTTGCGCCTGGCACCTGCGGTCTCGCATGGGACCGTGCGTGGTTGTGCCTCGCATGGCGTGCGGCGCGCCGGTGCCACCGCGCCGAGCGCTGGTCGTGCCTGGCACGTGCGGTCTCGCATGGGAGCGTGCGTGGTCGTGCCTCGCATGGCGCTTGGCGCGGCGGTGCCACCGCGCCGAGCGCGGTCGTGCCTGGCACGTGCGGTCTCGCATGGGACCGCGCGCGGTCGCGTCTCGCATGGCGTGCCGCGTGCTGGTGCCGCGCCAGGCACGGCCACGCCTGGCCCCTGCGCGCAGGCGTCCTGCGTGGGGCCGCGTGGTTGTGCCTCGCATGGCGTGCGGCGCGGCGGTGTCGTCGCGCCGAGCGCTGGTCGTGCCTGGCACGTGCGGTCTCGCATGGGAGCGTGCGTGGTCGTGCCTCGCATGGCGCTCGGCGCGGCGGCGCCACCGCGCCGAGCGCGGTCGCGCCTGGCACCTGCGGTCTCGTAAAGGATCGTGCGTGGTCGCGCCTTGCATGGCGTGCGGCGCGCCGGTGCCGTCGCGCCAGGCACGGCCACGCCTGGTGCCTGCGGGCACGCGTCCTGCGTGGGTCCGCACGCGGTTGCGTCGCGCATGGCGTTCCGCGCGTTCCGGCCGTGGCCCGGGGCCATCGCATCTGGCTCGCGTCGCGTGCGGCGCCGAGGGCTGCGAGGTCTGGGCTGCGTCGTACGCGGTGCCGTGGGCTGCGGTGCCTGACTTGCGTCGCGTGGGCTGAGGCGTCTGGCCCGCGCCGCGGCGCCCAGGACCGGGCGCACGGCACCACGCCGCCAGGCGGATCGGCGACGCGCCTGCGCCCAGCCCTGCCACGCGGCGGATCGGCCTGGCCCTGCCATACGGCGGATCGGCGACCGCGCCGGGCGGCGGCCGTGCTGGGCGGCGATAGCGCCGGGCGCGATCGCGCTGGTGGCGCCCATCGGGTCGGGGTGGCGTGTTCCATCCGCATGTCTTTCCGAGGAGCAACATGTCTTTTCCGCGTGCCCTGGCACGAGTATCGAGCCTGTCGGCGACCAGCCCTGGACGGGCCACGAAGGCGCTCGCCGCGTTGACCGCGGCCGTCGTCGTGACCGCCGGCGGCTGCGGCACCGAGCCCGTACGATCCGGTGCGTCCGCGCCGGACGACGCCGCGCCCCGCAGGACCTCCTATCCGCTGACCATCGACAACTGCGGGCAGAAGGTGAGGTTCACCCGGCCGCCGAGCCGGGTGCTGATCCTCAACGGCACGTCGGTGGGCGAGGTCGAGAGCTTCATCATGCTCGGCCTGACCCGCGCCATCCTGGCGAACGTCCAGCACTACGGGGTGTCGGACGACCCGTCCATGGTCGCCGCCATCAAGGCGCTGCCGACCCGGGGCCTGACGATGAACAAGAACTTCGACGTCCCCGCCGAGCAGGTGCTGGCGGCACGGCCCGACCTGGTGGTCTCCACCTGGTCCGGCGGGTTCGACGCCCGCAACGGCTTCGCGACACGCGAGCAGCTCGCGGCGGCGGGCATCAACTCGCTCGTCAACCCCGTCAACTGTGCGAACGGCAGGCCGGACGCGTCTCCGGCGGAGAAGGAGGCGTGGCGGCACGCGTCGATCGAGTCGTCGTTCCAGTTCATGACGCTGCTCGGGCGGATCTTTGACGTGCAGGCCAAGGCCGCGCAGACGGTCGGCGCGCTTCGCGCCCGTGTGCGGGCCGTTCAGGAGAAGGTCGCCGGAAAGCCGCCGCGGAAGGTCCTGATCGCCTATCCGGGCATGTCGATGATGAACGCCAACGGTCTGCCCGCGATCATGACCGGCGGCATCTACGACGACGTCATCAAGGCCGCGGGCGGCGTGAACTCCTTCGCCGGACGCACCGAGGACACGACGCGCACCCTCGACAAGGAGCAACTGGCCACCGCTCAGGTCGACGTCCTCGTCGTCGGAGCCTTCACCCCGAACGAGAGACCCGCCGAAGAGGCCGAGCGTCTGTTCGCCGCCTATCCGCAGTGGCAGGCGTCGAGGACCCGCACGTACACCGTCGTCTCGGACGGCGTCTACCTGGGTCCGATGAACGCCTGGGCCGTCGAGAAGCTCGCGAAGGTGATCCACCCTGATGGCTGACCGTCTCGACAGAGCCCATCCGGTCTCCGGCCGCGCGACCGGCGCGCTGATCGGCGGGCTCGCTCTCGCCCTGCCGGCGGCCTCGATGGTGGCGATCTCGATCGGCTCGGTGACGCTGCCGGTCGGCGCCGTGTGGCGGGTGATCGGCGCTCACCTGACCGGGCGGACCGGAGGGCTCGATCCCCTGCGCGACCAGGTCGTCTGGGACATCCGTACGCCGCGGGTGCTCCTCGCGGCGGTCGCCGGGGCGGGCCTGAGCGTCGCCGGCGTCACGTTCCAGGCGCTCGTCCGCAACCCGCTCGCCGACCCGTACGTCCTGGGCGTCTCCTCGGGTGCCTCGCTCGGCGCCGTCCTGGTCGCCGCGCTGGGGACGACGGTTTTGGGCGGCGTCGGGGTCACCGGCGCCGCGTTCGCCACCGCCCTGGTCAGCGTGCTGCTGGTCTACCTGCTGGCCCAGCGCGCCGGCCGTCTCCTGGATTCACGCCTGGTGCTGGCGGGGGTCGCCGTCGGTTACCTGTGCTCGGCGGTGACGAGCTATGTCCAGCTCCAGCTCGATCCGACGCAGCTGCAGGGGCTGATGTTCTGGCTCATGGGCAGCGTGGCGGGCGGCACCTGGCGTGCTCTCGGCCTGCCCGCCGCCGTGGTCGCGGTGTGCGTCGCGTACCTGCTCCTGCAGGCGCGGAGCCTCAACGCGCTGTCCGCCGGCGACGACGCCGCGGCCGGGCTCGGCGTCCCGGTGCAGGCGCTGCGGGTCACGCTGCTCGTCGTCGGGTCGCTGCTGACGGCCACGGTGGTCAGCGTGGCCGGCGGGATCGCCTTCATCGGGCTGATGGTCCCGCACATGGCCCGGTTCATGGTCGGCGGCGACCACCGGCGCGTGCTGCCGGTGGCGCTCCTGCTGGGCGCGGTGTTCCTCGTCGTGGTCGACCTGGCCTCGCGAACGGTGGACCGGCCGGAGGAGCTCCCCATCGGGATCTTCACGACCGCCGTAGGCGTGCCGTTCTTCCTGTGGCTGCTGCGGCGCCGGGCCGGGGGGAGGGGCTGATGCGGCTGCGGATCGCGGGCCTGTCGGCACGGGTCGACACCCGCCCCGTCCTGTCCGGCGTCGAGCTGACCGCCGAGCCGGGCGAGTTCGTCGCCCTCGTCGGCCCGAACGGCAGCGGGAAGTCGACGTTGCTGCGCACGGTCTACCGCGCGCTGCGGCCGACGGCCGGGGTCATCTCCCTGGACGGGGAGGACCTGTGGGCGATGCGCGCCCGCCAGGCCGCCCGCCGCCGGGCGGTCGTCACCCAGCACGGCGACGTCGACGCCGAGCTGTCCGTCGCCGAGGTCGTCACGATGGGCCGGGGACCCCACAAGGGCCTCCTCGACCGGGAGAACGACACCGACCGCGCCGTCGTCCGCGCCTCCCTCGAACGGGTCGGGATGGACGGCGAGGCGGGCCGGCCGTTCTCGACCCTGTCCGGCGGCGAACGCCAGCGCGTGCTGCTGGCCCGTGCCCTGGCGCAGCAGGCACCGCTGCTGGTCCTGGACGAGCCCACCAACCACCTGGACGTCCGCGCCCAGCTGGACCTGCTGGACCTCGTACGGGACCTCGGTCTCACCCTGCTCGCGGCACTGCACGACCTGGACCACGCCGCCGCGTACGGCGACCGCGTCGTCGTGCTGGAGCAGGGCCGGATCGTCGGTCACGGGCCGCCGCTGGAGGTCCTCACCCCGGCGTTGATCGCCAGGGTCTTCGGCGTCCGCGCCCACGTGGGCCCGCACCCCATCACCGGCCGCCCGCACATCGCGGTGGCCTCACGCCCGGTGTAGCCCTGTCGGCCGTGGTTCCCGCGTCAGGGGACCACGGCCGGCGGTCCGGTCAGCCGTTGCAGCCGCAGGAGCATCCCTTGGCGCAGGAGCAGCTGGATCCGTGTCCACATGAACATCCGCGTCTCATGGACCGAGCGTGCGCTCTCCGGCCGTGGCGGGCAAGGCCAGATCCCGCTTACCTCCGCCGGTTACCGATTTCTCCCGGCGTACGAAGCGGCGGAGACCATCCGGCTCAGCGGGGAGCGCCGGCGGCCCGGCGTTCGTAGCGCAGGAGGACGGTCTGGGAATCGAAGGTGCGCGAGCCGACGAGCGTCATGTCGATGCGGTCCTTCGGCTCCAGGAACAGCCGCGGCCCGCCGCCGAGGACGACGGGGTGGACGACGACGCGGTAGTCGTCGAGCAGGCCGAGTTCGGTGAGCGAGGCGGCGGCCTCCGCGCCGCCGGTCAGCAGGATGTCCTTGCCCGGCTGCCGCTTCAGCTCCGCGACCTCCTCGGCGAGGTTCCTCCCGATGACGCGGGCGCCCCAGCCGGGCTCCTCCAGCGTCCGGGAGACCACGATCTTCGGGGTCCGCCGCCAGTACGGCGCGAACACCCGGGCGTGGTCGTCGGCCGTGGCGGGGTCGGCGTCGGCCGTCGGCCAGTAGGCGGCCATCCCCTCCCACACCCCGCGCCCGTACAGGAGGGTGTCGACCTGCTCGTTCATCGCCTCGGAGTACGCGAACAGCTCAGGCCCCACGGCCGGCCAGTCGAACTCTCCGTACGGCCCCGCGATGTGGCCGTCGATCGACGCGTGGACCCAGTAAATGATCTTCCGCATGACGCTCCTCCGCTGACCGCGGCGCCTCTCTCGGGCGCCGTCACAGGGGAGTCGGAGCCACCCGCACGTTCTTGACATCCCGGAGGAGATCGAATGTGACCGCCGCCGGTTCCCGGCGGCCGAGGGGCCCGGAAAAAGGGTTGGCTCGGCCGTTCCAGTCCGGGTTACTTTGCGCCCTATGGCGGAGATTCAGGGCAGATGCGACGACCGGTTCACCAAGGTGGCCGAGGCGCTGGCGGCCTCGCTGGACGCCGAGGACGTCGGCGCCTCGGCGGCGGTCTACGTCGACGGCGAGCCGGTGGTCGACATCTGGGGCGGATACCTCGACGCGGCCCGTACCGTCCCGTGGGAACGCGACACCATCACCAACGTCTGGTCCACCACCAAGACGATGACGGCGCTGTCCGCACTGATCCTGGCCGACCGCGGCGAACTCGACCTGGACGCGCCGGTCGCCCGCTACTGGCCCGAGTTCGCGGCCGCGGGCAAGCGGGACGTACGGGTGCGGCACCTGCTCGGCCATACGGCGGGCCTGCCGACCTGGGACGGGCCGATCACGGTGACGGACCTGTACGACCGGCCGGCCGTCACGGCGCGGCTGGCCGAGCAGGCCCCGCAGTGGGAGCCGGGCACCGAGGCCGGTTATCACTCGATCACCTTCGGCTTCCTGATCGGTGAGGTCGTCCGTCGCGTCACCGGGCGCAGCCTCGGCGCGTTCTTCGCCGAGGAGGTGGCCGGGCCGTTGGGCGCCGACTTCCACATCGCGCTGCCGGCCGAGCACGACCATCGCGTCGCTCCGCTGATCGCCGCGCCCCAAGGGGACAGGCCGGAGGGGTTCCTGGTCGGAGTGTCCGACGCCAATACGCCTGCCTGGCGGCGCGCCGAGATGCCCGCCATCGGCGGGTACGGCAACGCCCGCTCCGTCGGCGCCGTGCAGTCGGTGCTGGCGGGCGGAGGCGTCGCTCGCGGCGTACGGCTGCTGTCGGAGGCCGGGTGCGAGCGTGTCTTCGAGGAGCAGTACCGCGGTGAGGACCGCATCCTCGGCATGCCGATCCGCTGGGGCATGGGCTACCGGCTAGAGAACCACACGTGCTCTTGGGGCGGGTGGGGCGGCTCCGTCGTGCTCGTCGACTTCGACCACCGGATGACGGTGTCGTACGTGATGAACCAGGTCCTCTGGGACGACGGCTACTCCCGGGGGCTCGGCATCGTGCTGGCCGCCTATGACGCGATCTCGGCCTAGTGATGATCCGCCTTCACGTGAGGGCGTGGCGGAAGTTTTTACCTTTATGTCCGGTTCGAGGTCTCGATGACGTGTAGTGACCTCTTGTACGATCTGCGGCACTTGAGTGGATTTGCGGCATTTTTTCGCTCAAGATCCCCCGTGTGCAGGAGAAACTGTGGCGATCTCGGTGATGGAGGCGGCTGTCGTCGCCTGTGTGGTGGCCGTCGGAACCGTCGTCCCGGAAGGCGTCGCGCTCGCGGCCACCACGGCGGCCGTCGCCCGGCCGGCGGCCGGGGATCCTCGGGACGACGGGACGCATTCCGCCGTCCGCACCGGACCGATCTTCAACTCCCCGCAGGGCGGTTCCGCGAAGCGGGACGCGATCGCCGACCGGGTCGGCGGCCTGATCAACGGGACGCCTTCCGGTCAGACGATCACCGTGGCGATGTACCACTTCGCCAGCCTCGACACCGCCGCGCAGCTGGTGGCCGCGAGCCGCCGAGGTGTGCACGTCAACGTCGTGCTCGACCACGAGTCCACGGCGTACGCCGCGTACCGCAGGCTTCGGCGCGGGCTGGGCCACGACACCCGCAAGCGGTCGTGGGTCGTCGTGTGCGCCCGTGACCGGGGCTGCATCGGGCCGAGTTTCAACCACAACAAGTTCTTCCTGTTCTCCACGACGCTGGGCACGAAAGACGTGGTGGTGCAGACCTCCGCCAATGCCACCGACGGCGCCCGCGACACGCAGTGGAACGACGCGCTGATCATCGAGGACGCCGGGGTCCGCGCCGGCTACCTGCGTTACTTCAACGACCTCGCGGCCCGGCACCCGAACAGCGACTACCACCGCTCGGTCCAGTCGGGGCCGTACCGGATCGACTTCTTCCCCTGGGCGAAGGGCGACCCGATCAGCGACGCCCTCGACAAGGTGTCGTGCGCGGGAGGCACGCGTATCCGGCTGAGTCTGGGTCACTTCACGTGGCCGCCGATCGCCAAGCGGCTGTGGAAGCTCGACGGCGAAGGCTGCCGCGTGCAGGTGGTCTTCGACATGGTCGGCCGGCGGGCGGCGCGCCGCCTGACGAAACCGGGGGGCCGGAACGGCAACCCGGAGATCCGTTACCTCTCGGAGAGCGACGGCCGCATCTACGCGCACTCGAAGTACCTGCTGATCGACGGCGGCTACCAGGGCAAACGACAGAAGGTCGTCTTCACCGGCAGCAACAACTACACGGAGGTCGGCTTCCACGGGCACGACGAAGCGATGATCACGATCGCGGACGATGCCATGGAAGGCCGTTACGCCGCCAACTTCGACACGCTGTTCGGCCACGCTCACCAGGTGAAGGCCACCGACATGGCCGCGATTCCGCAGGCGGTCTTCGAGCAGGACGACAGCAGCCCGACCAACAAGAGCGAGTGAGCCGGCCCCCCGTTCAGGCGGATGGCGGCCCGGCGGGGGAGGGGACGGACGTCACCTCGGCGGGCTCCTCGTCCGCGGCGGCCGGGGCCGGCCCGCCGACGGCGAGGCCGAGGAGGGCCGCGACCACGCACACCACGGCCGTCGCCCAGAAGACGTCGGCGTACTCGGTGTGCAGGGCGGCCTTCACGGCGGCCAGGTAGGCGGCCAGGCGGCGGGCGAACTCCGTGGCCGACACACCGATCGGCAACGGCGTGACGAGGTGCGCGGTCAGCGCGTGGAAGCGGTAGAAGCCCCACGCGCTCAGGCCCGCGACGCCGAGCAGCATGCCCATCATCCGGGCGACCACCACGGCGGCCGACGCGACGCCGTGCCGTACGGCGGGGACGGACCGGAGCGCGACCGACGACAGCGGCGCGATCACCAGGCCCAGCCCCAGGCCGGCGACGGCCAGGTCCACGCCTACCCGTGAGACGGCGAACAGCCCCAGGTCGTAGTGGACGGCTTCGGCCCGCACCGGCCAGGCGGCGATGCGAGCGTAACCGCCGGCGGCCACGAGCATCCCCCCGGCGACGATCCAGCGTTCGGCGACCCGCCGGGCCAGGAGCCCTCCGGCCAGCGCGGCCACCGCCAGGGGGACGAGGAAGCGGGCGAGGAGGACGGCGCCGCCGGTGGAGTTCCGGCCCAAGAGCGTCTGCGCGATCAGCTGCACGTCGACCAGCGTGATCATCAGGGCCGCCCCGGAGAGCAGGCTCACCCCCAGGACGGCGAACAGGCCGCCGCGCCGCGCACCGCGCAGGTCGAGCAGCCGGGTCCGCGCACGCGCCTCCCAGACCGCGAACACGGCGATCACCACGCCGCCGGCGGCGACGCACGGGACGCCCCAGGAGGGCAGGGCGGACCGCTGCGGATCCGGGTTGTACAGCCCGGCGACCAGCAGGCCCAGCCCGGCGGCGAGCAGCAGCCCGCCGACGACGTCGACGCGCGTCGCGGTGGACGGGCGCCCGCGCGGAACGGCCCACCACACCGCCACCATCGCCAGCAGCGTGATCGGGATGTTGATCCAGAAGATGCCGCGCCAGCCGATCAAAGCGGCCACGCCCGCCCCGTATAGCGGACCGAGCACGCTGCCCAGCTCCTGCAGCGCGCCGACGCCGCCGAGGACCGCCGGTCGGCGGCGCTCGTCCCACAGGTCGCCCGCCAGCGCCATCGTGATCGGCAGCAGGGCCCCTCCGGCGAGCCCCTGCAGGCCGCGCCCGGCGATCAGCACGGACAGCGAGCCGGCGAGCGCCGTCACGGCCGACCCCGCCGCGAACCCCGCCAGGCAGGCCTGCACCATGATCCGGCGGCCGAACCGGTCCGACAGCATCCCCAGCAACGGCATGCCCGCGACGTAGCCGAGCAGGAACGCCGTGATGACCAGGCTGGCGTGCTCGATGTGGTTCACCGGCACGCCCAGATCGCCGACCATCGTCACCAGGACGGTGACCACGACGTACGCGTCGATGGCGGCGAGCAGGACGACGACGCCGCCGACGCCGAGGGCGAGCCGCCGGGAACCGCCCGAATCGGTGGAGGTCACTGGGCCGGTGCGGTGATCGAGAACGGCTTGTTGAAGTCCGTGAAGGTGACCGTCGCCGTGCCGGGCTTACCGCCGTTCTTGGCCGGTACCTTCACGTCGGCCTTCAGCACGTGGTGCTCGGCCTTGGAGATCCACAGCTCCGACGGCGTGTCGGCGGAGATGCCCGGGACCAGCCGGGACAGCGGCGCCTGGGCGAGCGTCGCGTCGACCCGGTAGCAGTCCTGTCCGGCGACCTTCTCCCGGCCCTTCGTGCTCGGGTTCTTCGCGGTCGAGAGCAGCTGCACGAGCCCGCGGTCCGGGTCGAGCACGGCCGAGGGATCGTAGATCCCCGCCACCCGGGACAGCGGCTGCTGCTGCCATCCTCCGGTCAGGCCCCGCAGGTGGACCGTCTTGCCGAGGACCACGAAGTCCAGCTGGATCGGCAGGCCCAGCTGGATCGTCTTGACCGAGCCCTGGGAGTTGCCGTTGCGCAGCAGCTTCGCGTCCGCGCTGTCGACCTTGAGCTGCGGAGCATTGGAGGTACGCAAGGAGAACGCGAGGCTGGTCACGGCCCGCGTCGCGGTGGCCGCCTGCTGGGTCAGCGTCCCGCCGGGCGGGTTCTTCCCGGAGTCGCCTCCGCTGCAGCCGGTGGCCAGGACGGACGCGAGCGCGACGAGGCAGGCGACCTTCGCCCGGAGAGATGACATAAAGGAAACATAGCGCCGCGTCAATCAAGGTCGGCTGCATTTCGACCGTGTTGGACCACCGGGAGAGCGGAGCCGACGCTCCCCGGCGAACTGTGGGGCGCGCCCGGCGAGGTCCGCTCCGCCGTGGAGGGCAGCCTCTTCAGTACCGTCATCACCACTGGCCACGAGCGCCGTACGCCGATGACCTGGCCGCCGTACGACGCGGGGCCTGGCAGCGGGTCTCGGCGGGCGCCGGCGCCCACGGCCGGCCCGAGTATGACTTCAGAGATCCTGCGTCAGTGGCAACTCTTGAACGTGAAGAATGCACGTCCAGTGTCCACGGCAAGGATCGCCTGCCCGTAGAGGTGTGAGCCGACGACGAGGGCCGCACCCGTGAACTTCGTGGTCTTCGTGTGCCACAGGAGCCGCCCACCGGAATACTGATAGAACTGCACATCCCCGTTCTTCGCGACGCGGACGAACGCGGACCGGCCGGTGAGGTGCCCCTTGGCCTGCCATGACCAGCAGATCTTCTTCTTGTAGTACAGGTTGATGTCGTAGTGCGTTCCGACGCAGAACTTGGCCGGTCTCGACGTGCCGGAGCCATCGACGATGCAGTGTCCCGCCGTGAGCTTTTTCCCATTGGGCAGGCGGTTGCTCGCCGCGCTGGCCGAGCCGGCGCCGATCAAGGTGACCGAGGCTGTGATCGTGCAGATGGCCGTGGCGCGAGCGGTCTGCGAACCGATTCCGGGAATACGTGCCATGGTGCAGCCTCCTCGGGGGATGAATCGGACCTCGCCGATGCCGCTAAAGCGGCACTCGCCGGTGCCCTGATCGCTATACTTTCTTTCTCTCGATACCTCCTTTCGGGATCCGAATCTGGGCGGATCTTAACTGAATTGCCGGGCGAGTCGAAAGGGACTCAGGGTCCATTCTTTGGTCGTAGAGATAGGTCCTGGGACTCTAGAATGAATCCAATGCCAACATGTAAGCTTCTAATTTTTTTGTGTTTCGGGCTGTCATGCCGGAGACGGTGGAGCTCGCGTGGTGGCCGGGCGGCCGAACCCGGCTTCGTAACGCCCCGCGCATGCGGCGTTCGACGGCGATCTGGGACCGAGTCGGGCGAATCGCCCGCCATTCGGGCGGTTCGTCCTTACACTCCCGACCGTGGAGAACCACGCCGAGGTGCTGGTCGTCGACGACGATCCCATGGTGGCCGAAGTGGTCACCGCGTACCTGACCCGCGCGGGCCTCCGGGTCCGCCGCGCGGCCGACGGGCCGTCGGCGGTCGCGTCGGCCGAGGCGCACCTCCCGGACCTGGTCGTGCTCGACCTGATGCTGCCCGGCCTCGACGGTTTCGAGGTCTACCGCCGGATCCGCGAACTCGGGCCGGTCCCGGTCATCATGCTGACCGCGCGGGGTACCGAGGGCGACCGGGTGCGCGGGCTCGAACTCGGGGCGGACGACTACGTGACCAAGCCGTTCAGCCCACGCGAACTCGTCCTACGCGCGCGGTCGGTGCTCCGCCGCGCGTATCCCGCCCCGCCGGAGGAGCAGGAGACGCCCCCCGTCCCCGAGGTCCGGACCATCGGCGACCTCACGCTCGACGCCGCGGGCCGCCGCGCCGTCAAGGCCGGAGAGACGCTGACGCTGACGAGCCGGGAGTTCGACCTGCTCGGCTTCTTCGCCGACCACCCCGGGCAGGTCTTCACCCGGACCGAACTGCTGCAGCACGTCTGGGGCTGGGAGTTCGGCGACGAGTCGACCGTCACGGTCCACGTACGGCGGCTCCGCGAGAAGATCGAGGCCGACCCGCACCACCCCCGCCTCATCGCCACGGTCTGGGGCGTCGGCTACCGTTTCGACCTTCCCAACGCGGCCGCCGCGCCCCCGCACGCCGCTGACGTGTCAGCTGCCGCCAGACCGTCGGGTGCCGCCGCGCCCCCGCACGCCGCCGGTCCGCCGGGTGCCGTCGGGCCGCGGGACGCCGTTGCCCCGCCGGGCACCGCCGCGCCTGACCCGTCGGGCACCGCTGCACCCGACCCGTCGGGCACCGCCGCGCCGCCGGCCGGTCGGTCCGGTGATGAGGGCGACCCATGAGCGACGACCTGCGCGTCATCCTGATCGGCGGTGGTTCCGCCGCCGCGGTCGGGCTCGTGGGGATGGCGGTCATGCGGGCGGTACGCGGCAGGTCCCTGCGGCTCGCGCTGTTCGTCCTGGTGGTCGCCAGCGTGCTGGCGATGATCACGGGCACGGTGGTCGCGGCCGAGGAGATGTTCATCTCCCCGGAGGACTTCGGCGTCGTGCTGACCGTCTGCGCCGCCTCCGGGGTCGTGACCTCGGCCATGGCCCTGCTGCTGGCGCGCGCCATGGTCGCCGACAGCCGTACGCTGCGCCGCGCCGTGCGGGCCCTTGGGCATGGTGCCGCACCGGGGGCCGACGGGAGCCTGTCGACGGCGGAGATGGGGGAGCTGAGCAGGGAGCTCAGTCTCACCAGCCAGCGGCTCGCCCAGGCCCGGGAACGCGAGCGCAGCCTCGAACGGTCCCGCCGGGAGCTCGTCGCCTGGGTCTCGCACGACCTGCGGACGCCGCTGGCGGGACTGCGGGCGATGGTGGAGGCACTGGAGGACGGCGTGGCCCCGGAGCCGGCCCGCTACCACACGCAGATGCGCCTCGCCGTCGACCGCCTGTCCGGCATGGTCGACGACCTGTTCATGCTGTCGCGCATCCACGCCGGGGCGCTGGCCCTCTCCCTGGAGTGGGTCACCCTCGCCGACCTGGTCGATCAGGCGGTGGCCGGGACCAACCCGCTGGCCCGCGCGCAGGGCGTCCTGCTCGGCGCCGAGATCAGCGAACCGGTCATCGTGCGGGCCGATGTCCGCGAGCTCAACCGGGCCCTGACCAACCTGGTGGTCAACGCGATCCGGCACACGCCGTCCCCCGGATCGGTGCTCGTCGAGGCGGGCCGGCTCGACCACCATGCGGTGCTGGCGGTGTCCGACGCGTGCGGCGGAATCCCGCCGGACGACCTGGGCCGGGTCTTCGACGTCGCGTGGCGCGGGACGGCGGCGCGTACGCCCGAGCCGGACTCCGGGGCGGGCCTGGGGCTGGCGATCGTCCGCGGCATCGTCGAGGCGCACGCGGGCGCGGTGAAGGTCCGCAACACCGATCACGGCTGCCGTTTCGAGGTCCGGCTGCCCCTCTCCGCCGCGCCGTACGGCGTGTGACGGACGCCTGCCTCCGGCATCACCAAGGACGCTTTCCGGTTCGGCGGCGCGGAATTCACGACCGCCCACGTCCGGCCGCGTCGCGGGGCCTCTCCGGCTCGGCCGCGAATTATTACGAGATTCGAACACGGCGCTCGATGGGCCCTGCGGGACTCGGCCGCTCCCTACATTCCTCAGCGGCACTACCGGTGCGTGAGCGCGGATTCTCACGGGGGGCGACCACGCACCGAGGTCCAACCCAGGCGGCCCTCGCCGGGCCGCGTACGACGGACGAAGGAGCGACCCCGTGAAGACATCGACGAAGGTCACCGGCCTGACCCTGGCCGGGCTCACCACCGCCGGCGCGGCGATCGCCGTCATCGGGACCGGCTCATCCACCACGGTGGCCCGCAACGTCAGCCAGAGCCGTCACCTCACCGGCGCGAACTCCGGCGAGGCCGCGAGCCGGTCCTCCGATACGAGCCGGCATCGGCAAAGACCCACGACCGTGACGCTGGCCTCCCGCTACGCCGTCACCAACGTGCGGGCGGGACACTCCGTCGCGGTCCTGCGGAAGATCGGTCATCGGTGGCGCGTCGTGGGCGCTCTGCGCTCGACCGACCGGTCGGTCCGGGGCGCCACCGTCGCCGTCCGCCGCCCGACCACGCTGATCGCGGTCGTGGGGCGTAACGCCCTCTCCCTCGTCGTCCCGCCGCGCGCCGTCGTGGTCGTCGCCGACAACGGCCGGATCGGCGTGGTCGGATGGCGCTTCCTCAAGAAGGTCAAGGTGACGACGCCGACACCGACGGCCGCCCCGACGACCGCGACCCCGACACCGGCTCCGTCCGGTTCGCAGTCTCCCGTCGTCGGCGGCCTGCGGAACCGGGTCTCCACGAAATGGTGACGCGCCGCCCAGCGTGACCTGAGCGAGGTCACCGCAGACTTCCGCGGAACACGCCGCGCGCCCCCACCGTCTCCCGAGAGGACACCGAATGTCGTTCATGGAAAGGTCGAACTGGAAGGACCCGAACCACCCGCGGCGGTTCCGATTGTTCATCCCGCTCGCGGTGGCACTGGTCCTCGCCGCCGGCACGGCCGTGGCCCTCACCACGAAGATGGGGCTCACCGCTTTCGGCGGCTCACCCGGGTGCCCGAGCGCGAGCGGCACCGTCGCCGCGAGCGCCGCCCCGAGCGGGCGGCCGCCTCGCACCGGCCCCGGCCGCCGCCGGCTCCGGCAGAAGGGCGCCGAAGAGGTGAAGGTCGGGGCCACCCCCGCAGCCTCGCCGACCGCCTCCCCGTCCGGCGGTGCGCCCACGGGGACCACGCCCTCCGGCGGCGCGCCGAGCGCCGACCCGGGAACCGGCGCGCCCTCCCCGGCCGCCCGGGCCGCCACCCCCCTCGCGGCGAACGCCTCCACGATGGCCTCCGATCCCGCCGGCACGGCCACGCCGGACGCGCAGCCGTCGGCGGGGACCGCACAGCCGGGCACCGCCGCGCCTGACGCCGGGACGATGCCGAGCGCGAGCGGCTCGGCGGGAACGGCCATGCCGGATCCGACCGCGAGCGGGGCTCCGGGCAGCGCGGCCCCGGCCCACCGTACGAAGGCCAGCCCGACCCCGAGCTCCTGCCCGACGCCGACCGGCACGGCCGGGGGCGGCGCGCCGGCGGCCGATCCCAACGCGAACTGCACGCTCGTCGTCCCCGCGAATCCGCTCAGCGCGCGCGGCCTGGCCACGCCCTACCGGCTGACCGCCACGAACGCGGCGATGGGCCCCTGCAACGAGGCGAACGTCAACCAGTCGGCGTTCGTCCAGGCGACGGTCATCGATCCGGCGACCGGCAAGCTGTCGGTCTACAGCCCGCTCGTGATCGACCAGGGGACGCAGCCGGCCGCCGCGCCGGTGACGCCGACCCTCCCGGCCGGCGCGGTCGTCGGCATCTGGTTCGGGTACAACGGCGACCAGCTGACCCTGCGCGGCGCCGGCGGCAGCCTGCAACAGGGCAGGTGCGTGAACGGCCTGAACGGCTCGGTCTTCGGGCAGTTCGCCTACTGCAACGCCCCGGCGTTCTTCCGGGCGGCCAACGCCGCGATCAAGGGCGGGATGCTGACCGTGCCGGCGCTCGGAACGGCGAAGGACGGCATGCCGTGCATGTCGACGCGCGACTTCGCGCTCGTCGACCAGGACCAGAGCGACAACGTCCAGACGACGTACCTGACGACCGGGAACGGGCGGATCGCGCAGAACACCGCGGCGAACAAGGGCCGCCTGGCCGGCGCCCAGACGCTCTCGAATCCGAGCGACAACGCGCTGCTCGACGTCTTCGTCGACCCGGCCCTCGGCTGCACGCCGTGGACGGCGACCGACCTCGCCAACCCGGGGGCGGTGGTGACGTCCCTGGCCATGGACGAGCTCCAGGCCGCCGCGCACCAGGCCGCGCCGAGCGCGCTGGTCCCGCTGAACAACCCGATGACCATGGTGAACAACCAGATGAGCGCGGCGAAGACGAACCTGTACCGGGTCGGGGTCGACCAGGCCGCCGAGCCCGCGGGACAGACGCCGGCGGCGTACTGCCGGATGATGTCCACCGTCCAGTCGGCCCGGCTGCAGAAGGACATGCAAATGCTGGCGGCCCAGGCCAGCCCGATGCCCGACGCGGCGAACAGCCTCTTCACCTTCCTGGGGATGCGGCTCCAGCAGTCGTTCGGGAACCTCAACTGCCAGAACTTCGGCCTGACCAACCCGGTCGCGAAGCTCACGATGAACGGCGACGTCGTCACCGCGGTCACCTTCGCCAACCAGGGCGGCAACGGCGGCAACCAGGGAGGCAACGGCGGTAACGGCGGCAACCAAGGTGGTAACGGCGGTAACCAGGGCGGGAAGGGGAGACCGCGTCACCACGGGCCGTCACCGCAGAACTGACCGTCCGTTCGGGCGCTGAGCCCTGCGGCGAACCGTCGCCTGCCGTCCCGGCCGGGGCACGCCCCGGCCGGGACGGCCGCGTCCTCACCGGGAAAATAAGGTGGCCGGAGAGAGGCGAAAGGGGTACGCGATGGCAGCCGTTCCCAGTGATCCCGAGTCGGTGTTCACCTATGGCGCTCCGCAACTGAAATTCGGCCCCGGCGCGTCCGGCGAGATCGGCTTCGACCTGGCCCAGTACGGCGTACGGCGGGCGCTGATCGTCACCGACCCGGGCGTCGCGGCGACCGGCGCGCCGGAGCGGATCGCCGATCGAATGAAGAAGTACGGGATCGACGCCGAGGTGTTCGACGGGGTCCACGTCGAACCCACCGACGCGAGCCTCCGCCACGCCGTCGACCGGGCGCGCGAGTCCGGCCCCTGGGACGCGTACGTCGCCGTCGGCGGCGGGTCGAGCATCGACACCGCCAAGGCGATCAACCTCCTCACCACGAACGACGGCGAGCTGACCGACTACCTCAACCCTCCGATCGGCGCGGGGAGGGCGCCCGCGAGGCCGCTGCTGCCCCTGGTCGCCGTGCCCACGACGACCGGCACCGGCGCCGAGAGCACGACCGTCTGCGTCCTCGACGTCCTCGACCTGAAGGTCAAGACCGGTATCAGCCATCCGCGGCTCCGGCCCACTCTCGCCGTCGTGGACCCCGACCTGACGGTCACCCAGCCCGCGGGGGTGACGGCGTCCGCGGGCATGGACATCGTCTGCCACGCGCTGGAGAGCTACACCGCCAGGCCGTACACCTCCTATGAGCGCAAGGCGCCGGAGCAGCGGGTCCCCTACTGCGGTGCCAACCCGGTCGCCGACATGTGGTCCGAACGCGCGCTGGCCCTGATCGCCGGTTCGTTCCGCGCCGCCGTACGGGACGGGAGTGACGCCCGCGCCCGCGCCGACATGGCGCTCGCCGCCACCTTCGCCGGGCTCGGCTTCGGCAACGCCGGCGTGCACATTCCGCACGCCGGCGCGTACCCGATCGCCGGCCGGGTCAGGGACTTCCGCCCGGACGGCTACCCGGGGGAGGAGCCGCTCGTCCCGCACGGCATGGCGGTGGCGCTCACCGCGCCGGAGGCGTTCCGGTTCACCTTCGAGGCCTGCCCGGAGCGGCACACGCGGGCGGCCGCGCTGCTCGACCCGGCACTGGACCGCCCCGACGACCCGGCCGAACACCTGCCGACGGCGTTGCTGCGCCTGATGCGGGACATCGGCATGCCCGACGGGGTCGGCGGTGTCGGCTACACCGACGCCGACGTACCCGACCTGGTCGACGGGGCGATGAAACAGCGGCGGCTGCTGGAGATGGCGCCGCGGCCGGTGACCGGCGAGGACCTGGCCGGTGTCTTCCACCGGTCGATGACCCTGTGGTGAGGCTCGCGCGACCCTGCCCGGCCCGCTCTTGGCCGGGCGGTGACCGTCCCATGCGCTTTCGCCGGTAGGGCCGGCCGCCATCCGCCACTAGGGTCGGGGTGAGGACGGTCGTATGTCCCTCCACTCCCGCGCGGTCACGATTCGAGATTCGGGGGGATCCGTGAACGCGATGGATCGTGCCCAGCCCGTTGTGCTGTCGCTCTTCCGGATCATCGTTGCCTTCCTGTTCGTCGGCCACGGCCTGGCGTCGCTGTTCGGCGTGCTGGGCGGGGTGTCCGGCCGCGGCGATGCGCTGCCGGTCGGGACCTGGCCCTATTGGTGGGCGGCCCTGATCGAGCTGGTCGGAGGAGTCCTCGTCCTGGTCGGCCTCGGCACCCGCGTGGCGGCGCTGGTCTGCTCGGGGACGATGGCCTTCGCCTACTTCTCGGTGCACCAGCCACGCGCGCTCTTCCCGATCCAGAACGAAGGAGAGCTCGCCGTGCTGTTCTGCTGGGCCTTCCTCCTGGTGGCGATCTTCGGTCCCGGGCCCTGGTCGCTGGACCGGCTGGTCGTCCCGGCCGCACGCCGCCGCGTCTCCGGATGACCCTCCTCACCCGCCGAGCGGGTGCCCGGTGGTGGCGTCGACGTGGTCCGGTAGGGGGTCGTGACGGTCGCCGACCGAGAGCGTCGACGTCGGCTCGAACATGAGGATGGCCGCTCCCGCCGGTGCGGACGGCCTGTGCTCCACTCCGCGCGGGACGACGAAGACGGCGCCGGCGGGCAGGGTCACGACGCGCTCGCCGGATCCGCTGTCCGCTCCGTCGCGCAGGGCGATCGTCAGCTCGCCGTCCAGGACCAGGAAGAACTCGTCGGTGGTGTCGTGGGCGTGCCAGACGTGGTCACCCGCGACCTTGGCGATCCGGACGTCATAGTCGTTGACCTGGGAGACGATGCGCGGGCTCCACAGGGCGTCGAACCCGGCGAGCGCGGCCCGCAGGTCGATCGGTTCGTTCGTCATGGCGATCAGACTGGCCGGTGACGGCCGCAGGGCGCGAGTGATAGGAATCGCGCATGCCGCAAGAATCCTCGCACGACGGTGCCGGCCGGGGGCTCAGGGTCTCCCCGGGCCGCGCGCAGCGGCCCCGGCCGCACCGGGTCGTGATGATCGTTGACGCGGGCTCCAACCCGTTCGAGATGGGCATCGCCACGGAGATCTTCGGCCTGCGCCGTCCGGAGCTGGACGTCCCGTGGTACGACTTCACGCTCTGTGCGGCGGAGCCCGCCGTCCGGATGCACGCGGGGATGTTCACCCTGTCCGGCGTGGCCGGGCTGGAGGCCGCCGACCAGGCGGACACGATCATCGTCCCGAACCGGCCCGACCCGTACGTCGCCCCCGCCCCGCCGGCGCTGGCGGCGATCCGGCGGGCCGCCGCGCGGGGCGCCCGGCTGGTGAGCTTCTGCACCGGGACGTTCGCGCTGGCCGCCGCCGGTGTCCTCGACGGCCGCCGGGCCACGACGCACTGGCGCTGGGCCGAGCTGTTCGCCGCCCGCCACCCCGCCGTACGGCTCGTCCCGGACGTCCTCTTCGTGGACGACGGCGACGTTCTCACCGCGGCGGGCAGTGCCGCGGCCCTGGATCTGGGCCTGTACCTGGTCCGCCGCGACCACGGGGCGGAGATCGCCAACGCGGTGAGCCGCCGCCTGGTGTTCGCCGCGCACCGTGAGGGCGGTCAGCGGCAGTTCATCGAACAGCCCGTCCCTTACGTTCCGGACGCGTCGCTCGCGCCGGTGCTCGCGTGGGCGCGGGAGCACCTGGACCGGCCGCTCACCGTCACGGACCTCGCGACCCGCGCGGCGGTCAGCCCCGCGACCCTGCACCGGCGTTTCCAGCGCGAGCTCGGCACCACGCCGCTGGCCTGGCTCACCGCCGAGCGGGTCACGCTGGCCTGCCGGCTGCTCGAGCGCGGCGAGACGAGGCTGGAGGCCATCGCCCGCGCCACCGGCCTCGGAACCGGCGCGAACCTGCGGATCCAGCTGCGCCGGCGGACCGGCCTCACCCCGTCGGCGTACCGCCGCCGGTTCGGCCCTGCCGAGGGACCGACCCCCGATCGCCCGGGGCCGGGATGACCTGGCCCGCCCCCAGCTTGCCGATGACGCGGGTAACAGCGAGATGTCCATCAGCGCGCTCGCCGGCGAGCCGGCCACGTTGCTGTCGTCGGCGAGCCGGTCGTGCGGCCGGCTCGAGGCGGCGGAGCTGATCTCGCGGGACACGGACCCGGATGATCGCCGGGAGGTGTGCGCGCGACGTCACCAGGTGAGCGGCAGGTGGTACACCCCGTAGATGACCATGTCGTCGCGCAGCGGGACCTCTTCGGGCGGTACGGCCAGGCGCAGCGCCGGGAAGCGGCGGAAGAGCGCCGGGTAGGCGACCTTCATCTCCGCGCGGGCCAGCTGCTGGCCCAGGCACTGGTGGAAGCCGTGCCCGAAGGCGACGTGCTGCGACGGCGGCCGGGTGATGTCCAGGCGGTCGGGGTCGGGGTAGTGCTCGGGGTCGCGGTTCGCGGCCGAGAGCGAGGCCACGACCGTCTCGCCGGCGCGAACGCGCTGTCCGGCGATCTCGAGGTCCTCCCGGGCGACGCGGACGAGGCCGTACTGGACGATACTGAGGTACCGCAGCAGCTCCTCGACCGCGCCGTCGATCAGTTCCGGACTCTCCCGCAGCGCCCGCAGCTGGTCCGGCCGCGTCAGCAGGGTGAAGGTCCCGAGGGCCAGCATGTTGGCGGTCGTCTCGTGGCCGGCGACGAGCAGCAGCAGCCCGACACCGGTCAGCTCGTCGACGGTGAGCGAGCTCTCCGGGTCGTGGATGAGGCTGCTGATCAGCGCGTCGTCCGGCTCGTCCCGTTTGCGCTCGACGAGGCCGCGGATGTAGGCCCACAGCTCGTCGCGGGCCGTGAAGACGTCCTTCTCGTCCGCGCCGATGCGCAGCAGCGTGCCGGTCCAGCCCTGGAAGGCGGCACGGTCCTCGTACGGGACGCCGAGCAGTTCGCAGATGACGAGGGAGGGGATCGGCAGTGCGAACGCCGGGACCAGGTCGCACGGTGGCCCGGTCCGCTCCATCGCGTCGAGGTGCTCGGTGACGATCCGCTCGATCCGCGGGGTCAGCTCGCGCATCCGCCGGGTCGTGAACCAGCGGGTCAGGATCCGGCGGTAGCGGGTGTGCTCCGGGGCGTCCATGCCGATGAAGGACCCGGCGCGGAAGACGGGCTCCCCGGGCCGGACGGGGAACGACCGGACCGGCGACGAGGCGCGCAGCCGGTTCGAGCTGAACCGCTGATCCGACAGGAGCGCCCGGACGTCCTCATGCCGGGTGAGCAGCCAGCCGACCTTCCCGTCCGGGAAGGCCAGTCTGCTGACGGGATCCTCCTCCCGTAGCAGCCGGTACTCGTTGGGCGGGTCGAACGGGCGTTCGCGGCGGGTCGGCAGCGACGGCGGCGATGTCACGGACATGCGGGCACCTCCTGCGCCTTCAGGCCCGGCCCGCGGATGCGGCATCGGAGGTGCGCCGGTCGGTGCTGCCGGCCGGTGTCCCCGGCGCCGGCCGCCCGCGGCCATAGGGCCCGGACGGCAGGCCGAGCGACCATCTCCCACCTTATGTGGATACGTGTGTTTTACATAGACCGTCTTCTGCCAGCGGATTTATGGTCATGCCAGGCACCCCGGATTCGGTCGGCGGCGTCGGCGGCCTGGCGCACTCCGGCCTCGTACGACGCCCGCGACGCCGCGCGGTCGTGCAGATCGGGGCCGAATGCGGCCACCGCCGCCGGGTCGGGGACGACCCGTACGACGCCGGGTGCGCCAGCCGTCGGGCTCGCGGGGAACAGGTGCGCCAGCGGCTCGACGAGGACCGTTATTCCGGCGCCGTCGGCGAGGTCGGCGTTGCTGCCCTCGGCCAGGGCTCCGTCCATGTACCGCCGGCCGTTCACGGTGATCGGCGGGTAGGCGCCCGGCATCGCGGTGCTGGCCGCCACGACGGTCGCCGGCGGGGCGCCGTCGGAGCGGTCCCAGACCCGGCGCTCACCGGTCTCGACGTCCACCGTCGTGATCAACAGGTCGCGGTCCGGCCACTCCCGCGCGCCGACCAGCGCCGCCATCCGCGACACGTGCGTCTCCTCCCCGCCGGTCTCCGCGGCGAGGGCGATCCGGCCGACCCGCCTCCGGGCCTCCGCCGGATCCAGACTCCGATCGCCGAGCACGGCGAAGACCTCGTTCATCCGCGCGGGGTCCGTCGCCGGGGCGGACGCCGTGGCGTCGACCGGAAGGGCGCCGAGCCGTTCGAGGTCCTGGCCGGTCGCGAGCATCGCACCGACGATCGCCCCCGCCGAGGTGCCGACGATCAGATCGGCGTCCGCCAGGTCCACGCCGGCGCGTCGCAGGCCGACGACCAGGCCGGCCGTCCACGCCGTGCCGACGACTCCTCCGGGCCCCAGGACCAGGCCTCGGGTCTCCGTCATGATCCTGATCCTTTCACGTCGGCCGCCGGCCGGCTGCGCGGCAGGAACAGTGCGGGCACCAGAGCCACCACCATCAGGACCACGGCCCAGACGTAGGTGTGCTGGAACGCGTCGGCCAGCCGCGGCGCGATCGCCTGCCGCGCCGGTGCCGGGAGCCCGCGGACCGACCCGATGCCGCCGGAGACCTCGGGCAGCCGGTCGGTCATCGCGGTGGCGAGCACGACCGAGATGAGGGCGGTGCCGAGCGAGGCGGAGACCTGCTGGGTGATGTTCAGGGCCGTGCTGGCACCGGGCACCTGTTCGCTCGCGAGGTTCCGGGTCGCCGCCGCCATCGCCGGCATGATCGTCGCTCCGACGCCGATGCCCGTCAGCATGAGCGGGACGATGAGGAGCCGGTACGGGGTGTCGGCGCGGACCTGCGTGGTGAAGAGCAGGAACCCGGTGCTCGCCAGCCCGATCCCCACCGGCACCAGCCGCCCGGGAGGAACTCTGTCGATCAACCGGCTGGCGATCTGCATGGAGATGCCGGTGGCGAGCGCCTGCGGGATGGCCAGCAGACCGGAACCGGTCGCGCTCTGGCCGCGGACCACCTGGTAGTACAGCGGCAGCAACAGCATCGACCCGAAGTACGCGCTGGTGTAGAACACCAGCGTCACGGCCGCCGTCGCGAACGCACGCCGCCGGAACAGCCGCAGATCGATCAGCGGGTGGCGGGCGGTCAGCCCGCGGATCACGAAGGCGACCACCAGCGCCGCGCCCAGCGCGGTCGGGAGGAAGACCCCGGCGGAGCCGAAGTCGCCGTGTTCGCCGCCGGTGGCGAGACCGTAGATCATCGCGGCCAGCCCGGGGGAGAGCATCAGCAGGCCGGGGACGTCCAGCCGGTGCCCGGGCTGCGGCGTCTCCGTCCGGAAGATCCGGCCGGCCAGCAGGAGCACCAGCGCCCCGATCGGGACGTTGACGAAGAAGATCCAGCGCCAGGACACGCTGTCGACCAGCCAGCCGCCGAGGATCGGCCCGGCCAGCGGCCCGATGAGGACGGGGATGCCGAGCACGCTCATCATCCGGCCCATCCGCTCCGGGCTGGCGGCCCGGATGACGATCGTCATGGCCACCGGCGTGATCATCCCGCCGCCGAGCCCCTGCAGGGCACGGAACCCGATCAGCGATCCGGTGTCCCAGGCGAGCCCCGCCAGCGCCGAGCCGAGGGTGAACACCCCGATCGACGCCATGTACGTGCGTTTGGTGCCGAACCGGCCGACGGCCCAGCCCGTGGCGGGGATCACCGTGGCCAGGGCGAGGGTGTAGCCGGTGGCCACCCACTGGATCGTCGCCACCGGCGCGCGGAACTCCTGCGAGAGCCGGCCGAGCGCGACATTGACGATGGTGATGTCGATGACCGTCATGATCGACCCGAGCACGATGACCATGGCGATCGCCATGGTCCCGGGGCCGTCGCCCGGCGGCCGGGCCTCAACGCGTTGGCTGGGAGGGGACGCGGTCGTCATGGTGGGGGAGTCCTGTCCGTCGCGAGGTGGGGAGGCGGTCACGGCGTCAGGCGGCGTACGGGCGGGCGGCCTTGGCGTCGCGCAGCGCGTGCGCCCACCACAGGAGCTGGTCGAGCAGGGCCTTCGCGGCTCCGTTGCACCCGGCCGGATCGACCGGCGCGCCCTCGGCGTCGAACCGCTCCCACGCGCCGTGGAAGCTCACCGTCTCGCGGACCGTCACCGCGTGCAGCTCCGCGAAGACCACCCGGAGGTGCTCGACCGCCCGCAGACCACCGGACAGCCCGCCGTACGACACGAACCCGACGGGTTTGGCCTGCCACTCGGCGTTGTGCCAGTCGATGAGGTTCTTCAGCGCCGCCGGGAAGCTGTGGTTGTACTCCGGGGTCACGACGACGAACGCGTCGGCCGCGGCGAGGCGTGACTGCACCGCGGCGAGCGCGCCGGCCGTCTCGGGCTCCGGGAGGGACCCGAATGCCGGGAAGCGCAGCGGCAGTCCGGCCTCGGCCGGATCGATGACGTCGACCTCCACGTCAGCGCGCTCGGCCGCCTGACCTGCGAACCAGTCGGCGACGGTGGTGCCGAACCGGCCTTCGCGCACGCTGCCGAGGATGACGGCGACCCTGAACGGCGCCGCGCCGGTGGCGTCGGTGTTCTCGGACATGACAGAACCCCTGTTCGTTCGATGGCGATGTCTCGGCCGCCACAGGAGCGGCCGTGAGAACAGCCTCGAACCTAAACAAAGGTTGAAGTCAAGCTACGCTGATCACCATGCCCGAACGCCCCAAGATCACCAAAGAGCTCACCATCGGGGAGCTGTCCGAGCGCAGCGGCGTGTCCGCCTCCGCACTGCGCTTCTACGAGCGGCAGGGCCTCATCCACAGCCGGCGCACCACAGGCAACCAGCGCCGCTACCACCGCACGACGCTGCGCCGGGTCGCCTTCATCCGCGCGGCGCAGAGCGTCGGCATGCCGCTGGAGTGCGTCGGCTACGTCCTCGGCATGCTCCCGCCGGACGCCGAGCTCACCCGGGAGTTCTGGGTCGGAGTCTCCGAGTACTGGAAACAGGAGGTCAACAGCCGCATCACCAAGATGGAGCGGATGCGGGACCGGTTCACCGAGTGCATCGGCTGCGGCTGCCTGTCCTTCGAGCAGTGCACGCTCGTCAACCCCGACGACATGCTCGGGGCACAGGGCCCCGGCCCACGCCGGCTGCTCGCCCCCTAGCGGGCGTACCACATGTACTCCTACGTCTGGGTCCGCTGACGTTTCCTCCGTTTGCCGGGGAGAGGTGGTGGGCGGCGTCCAGGCACGGATGGCTGCCGGCCCCGGGCGACCGGGATCCTCGGAATCCCGCTGTACGGAACGGTCAGAAGCCGGCCAACGAATCCACGAAGCCGTACATCTCTTCGTGCAGGTGACACTTGCGTTTGTCCGGGAAGCGGATGTTGTGCCGGTGATACCGGTGGAAGGCGATGATCAGAGCGGCGTGCTCGACCTCGGCCGGGAGCGCGGCAACTTCCTCGTCCGACAGCGGCCGTACCTTGGTGTAGCCGGTGACGATCTGGTGCGCCCGGTCGTGGTCCAGACGGCCGTCGACCTTGGCCAGGCCGAGGAGCGACATCCCGAGGTCGAGCAAGGCGCTGTCCAGCGACACCGTCTCCCAGTCGATGACGGCGAGTTCGTCATCGGGCCGCACGATGAGGTTGTCGGCGAACAGGTCGCCGTGGCTGACGACATCCGGAGCGGGCGGTAGGGCCACCTCCTCCCGCTGAACGGCGTCCAGCCGCTCCGACAGCCAATCCGCGAAGCGCCGGTTCGGGAATTCGTCGATCAGTTGCAGATGCTCGGGCGACAGGCGCCGGGTTTTCGCGGGGAGGTCAGGGACATCCTGCGGAAGATCGTGCAGGTGAGCGAGAAGTTCGCCGGCCGTTGACAGCAGGCGACTCGGAAGCGGATCGACGACCTGGCCCTCGATCCAGCGTTTGACCATGACGGGCCGCCCGCTGATCACAGAGATAGTGCGTCCGTCCACGTCAGGGATGACTTCCGTGGTCGGTACGCCGAGGCGGAACAGCGCCTCGGTCCGGGCAGCGAGGGCCTCGGCACCGGCCAGGTCGTGGTTGTCCAAAATCGTTAGGACGAAATCGCCCTGCTTCGCGGTGGCCCTGAAACTCGAGTTCGCGGCGCCGCCGTGCAACGCCGCAAGATGCAGATTTTCCCAGCCGTACCGGGCGGCGATCTGGCCGAGATCGAGATCGTCTATCGAGGTGTAGGTGGCCACCGGGTCAGTCTCCACTCATGGACGTGAGTTCGCGCTGCCGATCGGCGACCAATCGCGTCCAGCGGTCGGCGGTGGCAGTGACTCCGTCGATCCAGCGGGCGCGGGAAAGGTCGGCCGGCGGCTCCTCGCCGAGCATCAGATAGGTCAGTTCCAGCAAGTATGCGAACTCGTCGCCATGGACGCTCTCGCGCAGCCGATCGCGGCTCGCCGCGATGAGTTCCGGGTCCTGCAGGATGGCGGCGTGGTAGCAGGCGGCGAACCGCGCGTACGCCACCGAGGACGACAATCCGTTCTCTGTGGCGAGCGCGGCCACCGCTTCGGCCTGCTCTGGAAGGCGGCCCCCCCGGCCGCAATCCTGGAGGAGACGCGCGTTGCGAACCTGGAGTTCGGCGAAGCGTGCGTTGGTTCCGGCAAGCATCCGCTCCGCTCGGTCGATCTGTTCGCGGGCACGGGCCCGGTCCTGGAACGCGGCGGCGAAGGCCAGGCATGCCTGGCTGAGGGCAGCCTCTCCGTGGCGCCCCTCGCCGAGAGCGTCGTCGCGGCCACGCGCGTACTCCGAGCAAGCCAGTCCGATGTCGCCCTGCGTCCACCACAGGTCGCCCAGGGTGCGGTGCTTCCTGCCCTGCGGGCTGAGCTCGTCGACCGCCGCGAGGACTTCGGGGAAGCGTCCCAGCCGTCGGGCCAGGTGGAGCAGGCCCCGGGACGCGTCGGCGGCCAACCGGCCACCGCCGTCCGCAACCCGACGCATGCCATCGAGGGAGGCGGTCAGGTTCCCGAGGTCACGGTCGCATTCGGCGAGGAAGTAGCGAGGGAGTTCGTCCAGACCCGACGGCAGCGATCCCGCGGCGAGGATCGTACGGAGCCGGTCGGCGGTAATGGCACGATGCTCACGCTGCCGCCCGGCGATCGTCGTCAAGGCCTCCGCCAGCGCGACGGCCGGACCGTCGGCTGCGGGACCGCCGGGTTCCTGCGGGGTTCCCCGTGCCGAGGACGCCACCGTCTGGACGTCGATGGGCTCCCAGACGAAGTCCGCGACGTAGGTGAAGGCCGCGTCCACGAGCCAGCCGAGTTCCAGGTCGAAGTCACGGGCCAGGGTCAGCCCCTGGCGGAGGCAGCCGATGAGGCGTCGGCGGTCCGATCCGCCGCCGTGATCCGCGAACTCGCGGCCGAGGGCATCGAACGCCCGCTGTGAGGCGCGCCGCCAGTCGGCGTCGCTCCACCGATCCTCGCTCGACGAGTCGGCGTCCCGTACGGCTGCGCGTACCACGTCGTGGAGGTGGTACGGCCAGGGAGCACCGGGGTCGGCGTCGACAAAGGGACGTTCTGTCAGCTGAAGGGCCGGTGCGTCCCGGTCCATTCCAGCCGCCGTCGTGGCCAATTCCACCGAGAACGCGTCGAGCAGGCTCACCGCCCGCAGCACCTGGCGTTCCTCGACGGTGAGGTCACGGAATGTACGGGCCACAAGGGCAGGGAAGTCATGGCTGAACTCGCTCACATCCGGAGCATGCCCGAGCCGTTCGTACAGATCCAGGAAGCGCATCACCGCGAGATCCAGATACAACGGCAGGCCCTGGGAATGAGCGATGATGACGCGTCGCGTCCGGTCGTCCATCAGCGGCCGGTCGCCAACCGTGAGGCGGCGCTGAAGATAGTCCTGGGCGTCATCTTCGGCCAGGTAGCCGACGCGGTACTGCCGTGGATCCTCGGCGGCGCCGGATACCAACTGAGGCCAGCAGTGCGCACCGACCCAGTCGAGTTGCCCTTCCAGTCGCGTGTCGTCCCACTGGAGCCGATTCCGGCCGGTGATGACGAACAGCGCGTTCGGCAGCAGCCAGGCCATCCGCTGGATCAGCCGCTCGAAATCCCGGTGCGTACGATCCCCGACGTCCTCGAACGTGTCCAGGAGGATCACTGGCGTCGCCGTTCGCTCCTCCGGGAGCTGCGCCAGGTCCCAGGCGAGGAGATGCGGGTAGTAGCTCAGCGCGTCAGTGTCCGGCTCGGCTTCGAGGATGTCCGGCAGACGCCGGCAGCCGGCGAGAGCCCTGGCCTTCTGCCTACGGTCGCGCAGCGCCCGTACGACGAGGCGCAGCCCTTGGCCCGCCAGTGAGCCGATCATGCCTGGCATGGTCAGCGCCTGGGCGATGTCCTCCAGCCCCGCCTCCATCTGGCCGCGCAACGAATCGCGGGAGGAGAAGCGTCGGAAGAAGGTGTGACGTCGGAGATACTCCTCCAGCGTCTCGCCAGGATGGTTGTGCTCCCAGTACCGATAGAACGCCAGATCGAAGGCCCGCATCGGGCGTCCGAGGTTCGCCGCCGCCAGCCGTACGGCTAGCACCACGGTCTCCAGGTTCGCACCGAACTGGCGGGACAGATCAATCCGGATAGGGATGACACGGCCTAATTGCGCATTTGGCGCGAGCCAATGGGTCGGCCCGGCCTCCGGGTCGCTCAGGTGCTCCGAGATCCGCTGCGACAGCGTTGTCTTCCCGATGCCGCCGACTCCGTAGAAGACCAGGACGTTGCAGCGAGGCGTCTGCACGTCCTCCACGTCGAACGTGGGGTTCCGCCGCGCGGCGACGACACTTGCCAGGCCGCGCGAGACGGCCGCCCATTCCTCTTCCCGGTTGGCGAACACGTCGACCGAGGCCAGGGAACGATTGTTCGTGCGGAAGACCCCACGCAGATCAGGGCGCGACAAGGACGGCCACCTCCCAGCGCCAGCAGTCGCCCCCCCGACGATGAGACGGGGCCCGACCGGCGAGCGAAAGCGCCCGTGGACTCGGACGCCTGGTTGGTGGGAACCCCCATCCCGATAGCGCCTCGATCGTACCTTGACAGCCGAGCGCACCCAATGTGTTAGGTGATTACGGCAAGCCCAGCCTTCCCCGGTTCTCAGACTGGAATCGATCCATCGCCCTTCAGACTCCGATGTTCTCGGATATGACGGAACCCCTGTTCGTTCGCTGGTGGTGTCACTGCCGCCAGGGGAAGCGGCCGTGCGAAAATCGGTGCGAGCGACGCCGGGGCCTCGACCACGCGTCAGCCGATGGCCGACCCTCGCGCGGAGCCGTCCTCTGGCGAGCGGGCGTCGGCGACGACGCGAGCCCAGACCCACTTCCCGGGGGAGCGGCCCGTCCGCGGGTCGACGGGGTCGGGGCGGTAGCCCCACTCCAGGGCGAGCGCGTCGACGATGTGCAGTCCGCGCCCGCCGTTCGCGTCGAAGCCGGCCTCGGACAGGTCGAGGTCGTCCAGGGTGAGCTCGCTCGCGTACGTCGGCGCGGGCCGCTCCGGGCTGGAGTCCCAGACGGCGACGTAGACCCCTCCGTCCTCCCAGCGGCACAGGAACCGGATGGCCTCACCGGGCGTAGCCTTCATGGCGTTCGTCACGAGCTCGGTCGCCACCAGAGTGGCGTCGTCCGAAATATCGGAGTATCCCCATTTTCTGAGGCGTCGCTCCATAAGCGTGCGCGTGAAACCGGGGGCTGCCGCCGATGCTGGCATGCATATCCGGATATCTTCGGTCATGGGCCGCCGCCGTTTCCTCGATCTTCCCGTGATTCTAAATTCTTCCGCTAAGAATGGCCCTTTCGGCTTACAGTCGGGCGTGTCCGTAACGATCGAAAACAAGGGGGCGCCATGCCGATCGTGCGAGCACCGCTGGACCCGAAGCTCTCCCTCTGGCATTTCCTCGCGTACGAACTGCGCTACGAGCGCGAACGCCACGGCCTCTCGCTGACCCAGATGGGGCAGATCATCAACGCCGCGCGGTCGACTGTTTCCAACATCGAGGCGGGCCGCCGCAAGATCGGCGACGACCAGGCCAAGTCCATCGACGGCGCGTGGGGGACCGGCCGCCTCTTCGAACTGCTCCTCTGGTACGCCCAGACCTCCCACGGCCCCGACTGGGGCCGCACGTTCGCCCGGTACGAAGCGACGGCCGGGATGCTCAGGGTCTATCACGGCCAGGCGATCCCAGGGCCACTGCAGACTGATGAGTACATCCGCGCGCTTCTCCAGGAGAGTGACGTCAAGGACGCCGACGCCGCGCTGGCTGAGCGGATCGCCCGGAAGAAGGCCATATTCGAGCGTCCGGATCCACCTCTCATCTGGGCACTGATGGACGAAAGCGTCTTGGCCTTGCCGGTAGGTGGGCCTCAGGTCATGAAGGCGCAGCTACGGCACCTCCGCGAGCTGGCCGATCAACCGAACATCATCCTGCGGATCATTCCAACATCGTCGGGGGCGCATCTCGGGCAGGATGGTCCGTTCCAGGTGATAAGCCTTGATGCCCGAGAGGTTGCCTATTCCGGGGCGCAGAATGGAGGGCGCCTCATCGAAGACACCGCTGAAGTCAAGCAGCTCGCTGTACGATTCGAACGTATCGGTGCAAAGGCCGCATCGCAGGACGGATCACGAGCCCTCATTGATCAGTACTTGGAGAGGTACGCATGACTCGGCAGGGTGCGTCTCAGTGGCGAAGAAGCTCACATAGCGGAGGTGTCAACGACCAGGCCTGCGTCGAGGTCGCGCTGGTGACATCGCCTGGGGACGGTCGAGAGGCCTGAAGACCCGCACCACCGCCGGTGCGGCCGACCGGTGGCGACCCTCAGGAGGCCCGGGGGAACGGATGGAGGAGCGCGGCATGCTGACGGTTGCCAGCGACTGGCCCGTCGGTGAGACGGTCGACCGCTTGCAGGCCCTGGTCATCGGTGCCGGCCTGTTCGTATTCGCGAGAATCGACCATGCGGGCAACGCCGCTCGGGTCGGGATGGAGCTTCGCCCGACGGAACTCCTGATCTTCGGCAACCCCCGCGGCGGCACTCCGTTGATGCAGGACCGGCAGACCAGCGGCATCGACCTGCCGGCGAAGGCTCTCGCCTGGCAGGACCAGAACGGCAAGGTGTGGCTGACCTACAACGGCGCTTCCTGGATCGCCGAACGACACGGGCTCGGCGCCGAAAGCGAGACCGCCGTCAAAGCCATCGAGACGGGTCTCGCGCGGCTCGTCCAGCAGGCGGTCGGCTCGGCGGCCATCACATAGGCGAGACGTGGGGTGGAGATGATCGAGGGGTTCGGGATCCGTGAGTTCCAGCTGTGGGTGCTGCTCTGCATGGATTTTCCCGGCGGCGTGGAGCATGTCTCGGCGGCGCTGGAGACGCTGGGGTCCTCCCGTGAGGAGATGCGTGCGTGGGGAGATCGCGAGCAGGCGATACCGCAAGTCCCGGTGGAGAACCTGACGATAACAATTCACGCCGCGGGCGAATCTCCGACCTCGCACCCGATGCCGACGGTGCCGTGCTCGTGGTTGCTGGAGTTCTATACCAGCGTGCTCGGTGACCCGGTCTGTGAAGGCCTGGAACGACGGCGGAAAGGGATGCTCGGTCACCGCCTGTTGCGCTGGTCGCTGCCATTGTGGCCGGAACTCTGGTTCGAAGTGGCCGTCGGAGCCGACGGCCTGCTCGCCTCGTCGACTCGGCTGGTCCGCCGCGATGACATGCCTGCCGTCATGCTGCGTGACGTCACCGACCTGCGATCGTGGTCCACCACGTTGGATGACATCGACCGTTGTGCCTTCGGCCCGACCGTCGACAGCGGCGATAATTTCGGACCCGGAAACAAGACCATGCTGTTCACAGCGCCTGATCGCCGGGGCCGGTATCGGGAATATTACGGCAGGTTCGGCTATGACCTGCTCCTGGAGGTCGGGAGGGCCTGAGGAGGACGCGGCGTACGACGACGGTGGCGGTCGGCCAGATGACCAAAGGACCCACCGACGGCGGTCGGCGGGCCCTCAAGTCGTGGCGAGGAGAGCGAGGGGACTAGGAAGCGGTTATCGGCCGAGAAGGAAGTCCCCTCATGGCCTCGCTGATCAGCGACCGTAGCCACCCGTCGGTCGTGGATCAACTCGTTAAGCCGGTCCTACTCTGGCACGGCCATTTCCCCCAAGGTGGACCAGTCGTCCTGGGGTACCTTCATGTTCACGATTCGCGGTGTCTCGGCGAGATGCGGCGGCAGTGTCCGCTGCGCCGCCTTGAAGTGTTCCGACTGTACGTGCGCGGCGCCGGCCTCGTCGTCGCGGAAGGCCTCCACCAGCACATATTCCGTAGGGTCGGCCAGGCTGCGCGACCAGTCGAACCACAGGCAGCCCGGTTCGTTGCGGGTCGCCTCCGTGAAGTCGCGCGCGATGTCCGGCCACCGGTCGGCGTCTTCGGCACGTACGCGGAACTTGGCGGTGATGAAGATCATCTGGACTCCTTGTGCCCGGCATCACTGTCTCAAGGATCAAAGCATGTGACAGCGGTACTTCGGTCTGTGACGCACTTAGTTCAGCCCGGCGATGAACTCGCTCAACAGACGGTTCGCCGAGTCGGACTCGTACAGGCGCTCTAGCTCCGCCCGGGAGACCTGGTGCCGGAACTCACCTTGATACACCGACGGGTGGTTCAGAATCCGATGGCTTCGCGGAGCAGCAGGACGGTGCCGCGCCCGGGGTGGGGTTCTGCGTTGAGGATGAGAAGGCGGTTGATGGCGCTGGGCCACCCGTAGGCCTCCTGGGTGCGGGCACTTTCCAGCGGGAGGCAGTGGTCTTCGACGCGCCGCAGTGCGGTGCTCAGGTCGGGTACCAGCTTCTGCGCGCCGACGATCCAGATCGCGCGGGCGGCGCCACCGGCGTAGCCCGGTAGTTGGCTTCCGCTGCCCGAGGCGACCACGAGGGAGCCGGTTTCGGTGAGCGCGGCGACGCTGCCCACGATGACGTCGGGGCCGGCGAGCAGCCGCCGGATGTCGTCGGCGGCGGTGGCGCGGTCCATGGCCAGGACGCGTGGCTTGATGGCGTCGTACCGCCCGCTGTTGTTGATGTCCTCGTCGATGCCGGACAGGCGGAGGCTCTCGCTGGCGCCGGTGAACACGCTGGCGCCCTCCGGTATCAGATCTTTGATGCGGGTACGCGCGGCGGCGGCGTCGTCGAGGATTTCCACGGTGAAACCGTGTGCGGTCAGCGCAGTGGCCGCCCGCTCCAGGCGCCGCGCGGGCCCCGGGTCGGTGAACGGTGTTGCCGGCATAGGGGTGGTCATGATGTCTCTGAGCTTCCTGTTCGCTGGATGATGTGTTCGTCTCAGCAGTTCGACAACACAGCCCACCGGAATGTGAGGCGACGCATGGGCCTCACATTCCGGTGCGCTGCCTTGTCGAACTGGTGAGGGCAGATGCGACCAAGGGAGCCATCGACACCATGACCACCCGATCCGGGCAAGGACACGGCCGGCCAGATCCGGGCCTGGACGCGATCATGAGCGAGCGGCGCCAGCTGATCAATATCGCGTACCGGCTTCTGGGCTGCCTGACCGAGGCCGAGGATGCCGTACAGGAGACGTACACCCGCTGGTACGCCATGTCCCGGCAGCAGCAGGACGCCATCGAGTCCCCCGGTGCCTGGCTGACGACGGTCGCCAGCCGTATCTGCCTCAACCTGCTCGGCTCGGCACGGGCCCGGCGAGAGACCTACGTGGGCGAATGGATCCCCGAGCCGCTGCCCGAGCGTACGGAGTGGATCAGCGGGCGGCCGGGCGGTGCGACCGTCGACCCGGCCGACCGGGTCACCCTGGATGAGTCGGTCAACATGGCCTTCCTGGTCGTGCTCGAATCGATGACCCCGGCCGAACGCGTCGCGTTCATCCTGCACGATGTCTTCTGCCATACCTTTGCCGAAGTGGCCGAGATCGTCGGCCGTACGCCGGCGGCATGCCGCCAGCTGGCCTCCTCGGCCCGCCGGCGCATTCGCGAATCGCAGGGCCCCGCGAGTCCGACAGCCCAGCAGGCCGGCATCGTCAGGGACTTCAAACAGGCATGGGAGGCCAAGGACATCGACGCCCTGATCGGCCTCCTCGACCCCGACGCCACGGCGATCGCCGACGGCGGCGGCCTCGCCACTACCTTCCTGCGCCCCATCGAAGGCGGCGAGCAGATCGCGCGCGCCTGGGTGGAAATCGCCCACCGGGCGTCGTCCAGCGACATGACGTTCCTGGAGCGTACGGTCAATGGTCAGCCCGGTCTGGTGGCTCAGCAAGACGGCGTCACCGTGACGGTGTTCGCGTTCGAGGTCGCGGGCGACCGGATCAAGCACATCTGGGCAGTACGCAACCCCGAGAAACTCCGTCGCTGGACGACGGGCTGAGGCGCGTCTCCATGCCATCGGGCCCGCTCGCAGCCGCCGCCCAGCGGCGGGACACCTTCAAGGACGTGAGGGCCCGCCGGCTGTCGCCGGTGGGCCCTCACGTCAGGGCGAGGAGAGCGAGGGGGCTAGGGCAGTCCGAAGCTGAGAAGGAAGCCCCCTCATGGCCTCGCCGGTCAGCGACCGTAACCGCTCGCCGGTCGGGGATCAACTCGTTAAAGCGCCTAGTGCTGTGACCGGGGAAGGATCAGGCGGTTGCGGTGTCGGGTCCGACGGCGTGCCTCAGCGGTAGTCGGCCAGGCCCTCCGCGAGTTCTTTGTCGTCGTCGTCGCGGACGGCGTAGAGGGCTTGCTGGAGGGCGAATGTGCCGCGGATCGCGGCAATGCGGGTGGCGAGTCCGTCGTCTGGCCAGTTGCCCAGGGCGAGCACTCGCTCCAGGAGGTCACCGCCGTAGCCGGCGTCGATGGCTGCGAGGTCCTCGGCCGGGTCGTTGAGTGTGACATCGTCCCAGTCGAGTACTCCGGCCAGGCGCGGCAGGCCGTGCGTCCACTCCCACAGGAGGTTTTCGGCACCGAGGTCACCATGCACCACTGCTCGGGTCAGACAGGGAAGGCTGTCGAGGGCCGCGAGTTCCTGTTCGGCTCGAAGGCGCCCGCGGCCGGACATGAGCACGAACAGCTCCGCACGCACATTTTCCGCGAATCGATTCCACCGGTCCTGTGATGCCTGAGGCAGAACCGCTCGTACCGCCTCGTCGGTGCCGGCGCGGGCCAGGTCGGCCAGCAGTGTGGCGAACTGCGCTGCCACCGCGCCGGCCACCTGGGCATTGTTGAGCGCGTCGGCCTCCAAGGGTTCCCCGTGAATGCGGCTGAGCACCAGGAACGGCTCCTCGTCGGCGCCGTCGGCTCCGCCCTGCAACAGTGGCTCAGGTGTGCGGAAGCCGAGATCGAGTCCGGCAAGGGCGTGTAGTACGGCCGCCCGCTCGGGCAGCCGGGCGGCCGCCGCCTGAGTGCGGGGCAGACACACGACGCGGTCTGAGCCAATGACAACGGTGTGGAATTGCCCCTGGCGTACGGCCAGATCGTCCGGCTTATCGTCAGGCAGCAGACGGCTCAGCAGAGCACGATGCGTTGTACGAATGCTCACGGGTGACCTCTGGATCCTTCGATGGCGCGGAGGCGATGTGCACGAGGGCGCCGTCAACCGCTCCCAGCGCCGACCCGGCGAACGTATGCGGTCACAGCACAAGCGCCGTGATCTGCGCCATCCCTTCACTCGGGACCGAGCGATCCGGCGATTCTTCCATGGTCGGATCGGCGCGAGGGGCCAGGCAGGCCGCGATGAGTCGGCCCGATTTTCGGATTGGCAAAAAGGCCGGAATCGATTTCCAAATCAGCAAGATCGCGAAGGTGTTGCTGGGGCGGAGCGCGGAGCTTGGGCTCGTTGAGCAACTGGTGGACGAGGTACGGGCCGGGCGGGCGTTGCTGGTGACGGGGCCGCCGGGGATCGGGAAAACGGCGCTGCTGGAGCACGCGGTCGGTCAGGCCACGCCGGAGACGCGGGTGTTGCGGGCCGCCGGCGTCGAAAATGAGGCAGAAATGCCGTACTCGGCGCTGCACCTACTGCTCCGGCCCGTGCTCGGCGAGATCGATGAGCTGCCCGATCCGCAGGCCGACGCGTTGCGGGGGGCGTTCGGCATGGCGGCGACCGATGCCGTCGATCCGCTGCTGGCCGGGTTCGCCGTGCTGACGTTGCTTTCGGGGCTCGCCGCCGAGCGGCCGCTGTTGTGCCTGGTCGACGACGGTCACTGCGTGGATCTCGCGACGGTCGAAGTGGTTCGGTTCGTGGCCCGGCGGCTCGCCGACGAACCGATCGGAATCCTGTTCGCGGCCCGGGAGGACGACGGCCGGGTGCGGAGCACCACCGGCCTGCCCCGGCTGCACCTCACGGGCCTTGCCCCCGATGCGGCGGAAGCCCTGCTGGGCCGGGCGGCGCCCCACCTGCCCCGCCATCTGCGAGAGCCGCTCGGTCCCGGCCGGCACCGAGGTGACCTTCCGCCTCCAGACCAACGGCGTCCTGCTGACACCGAGCACGCTGGACGTCCTCCTGGAGCACGACATCGCGGTGGGCGTCAGCCTCGACGGCGGGCGTGAGGCGCACGACCGGCACTGCCGGTACGCGAACGGCCGCGGCAGCTACGACGCGGTGGTCGAGGGCATCGAGCGCCTGCGCCAAGACCCCTATCGGCGCCTCTTCTCGCATCTCTACTGCACGATCGACGTCGCCAACGATCCCCTCGCCACGTACGAGGAACTACTGCGGTTCGAGCCGCCCTTCATGGACTTCCTGCTGCCCGAGGCAATTGGACGAACCCGCCGCCGCGGCTCGACATCGACGGATCCGATACGCCTTACGCGGACTGGCTGATTCCCATCTTCGACCGCTGGTACGGCGCGCCTCGAAAGGAGACGAGCATTCGGTTCTTCGAGTCGATCATCCAGCTCGTCCTCGGCGGTCAGAGTCGGGTCGACTCGGTCGGGCTGAGTCCGAGCGTCCTGATCACGGTGGAGACCGACGGGACCATCCAGCAGGTGATTCGCTGAAGTCCGGCTTCGAAGGCGCCTCGGAGACGGGTCTGAACGTCTTCGCCCATCCATTCGACCTGGCGCTGGACCACCCGGCGATCGCAGCACGTCAGGTGGGCTTCGCGGCCCTCTGCGACACCTGCCGCGAATGCCCTGTGGGCCAGGTGTGCGGCGCGGGCTATTACCCGAATCGCTACCGAGAGGAAACCGGCTTCGCGAATCCCTCCGTGTACTGCCGCGACCTTTTCCGGCTCATCGACCATGTTCACCAGCGCCTGAGGCACGACCTGGACCTCCTCCAGCAGGGCTGACGCTCGATCGGTCGGCGGCGCGGCCGAATGACGTGAGGGCCCGCCGACTGTCGTCGGCGGGCCCTCACGTCACGGCGAGGAAAGCGAGGAGACTAACTATGGATTAGTTATCCGCTAAGAAGGAAGTCCCCTCATGGCCTCGCCGGTCAGCGACCGTAGCCGACCCTTACTCGGGGATCAACTCGTTCAGCCGGTCCAGCGCATACACCTCCGAGCCCTCCGGAAGGCCCTCGGGGCGCTCGAGCCCGACGAACGTCACCGGACCGTCGAGCTCCATGCCCGGCTCGTACGGCGTCACCGTCCCGGCCTTGGCGGCCAGCAGATCGACCAGGTACGACATGGGCAGGTAGCGGCGCTCCAGGACGCCGCGGGCCAGCATCGTCGTCGACACCCGATTGGTCTCCACCCGGTTCGCCCAGCTGGTGCCCCGCAGGTACAGGTGCATCCAGCGCGCCGACCAGCGGCCGTCGTCGCCCCGGGTGAACACCACGGGCAGCGCGACCCGCCCCGTACCGCGCAGGTCCGACTTCGTCCGCACCGTACGCGGCTCGAAGGGCCGGCCCGCCTGGTCGGGGCTGCGGAGCATGAACCCGAAGAACGACTCGGCGACCTGCGTGAAGCCCTCGCCGGAGAAGACGTTCACCTGCGGCAGGACGTACCGGGCCCTGACATTCTCCAGGTTCAGGTCGATGAACTCCGACGCGCCCGTCGGGGCGTCGACGATGTCACCGGAGTGCACCGCGCCGCCGTCCTGGAGCCGCGTCCACGAGACCTGCCCGGCCGGGCGGAAAGCGTCGTCCAGGAGCAGCACCGACAGGTCGAAGTCGGTCGTCTCGCGTGCCTGCCGCCAGTACACGAAGAACCGCAGCGCCTCGCCGTCGACCGGCACGACCGACCCGCGAGGCACGACGCCGAATCCGTTCGGCGCGGTCTTGTTCGTCAGCGGCACGGTCAGGTTCAGCACGGCCGGGTCGACCACGATCCGCTCCCAGGAGGGCAGGCGACGGGTCAGCTCTTCGTCCAGGATCGCGGTGAGACGCCGTACGACGGGCTCCGGCAGCGGCGGCCGATCGTCCGGGCGTGCCCACGCGCGAGCCTCCCGGTTGACGAAGATCCGCGCGGCGTCCGGCGCGGTGCGGTTGGCGACGTGCTCGCGTACGCCCAGGATCACGCGTCCCGACACCTGGCAGGCCGTCTCGCGTACGGCCGTGAGCGCCGCGTCGGCCTCGGCGGGCGTCGCGGTGCGCAGCACCCGGTCCAGCGACCGGAACAGCATGCCCGGAGCAATGGTCAGCAGCGACACCGCGTCGCCGACGCGCTCGTCGGCGAACGCCAGCTCCACGCGGCCCGTGAGCGACCGTACGACGGTCTCGCCCCGGGCGACGGCGAACACCTTCAGCGCGTGCGGCAGGTCCGGGTACTCGTGGGGGTGCAGGCGCTCGCCGAGCCGCTTCCACATCTCCCGGTGGCGGCCCACGTCGGCGGCCTTGGCCGGACTGTCCCGTACGACCGTGTCGAGGGCGGTGAGCAGCGCGCGGCGCCGCGCACGCGGGAACGACCGGAACCGGGTCGGCGCGGTCAGCGACACATCCCCGTCGGACATCGCGCACGCGAGCCGCAGCACGTCGGTGACCGTGTCCACGCGTACCGGCCGGCCCGCCGCCAGCCACGCCCGGTTGACGACGGCGAGGCTCTCCCGGCTCGGGATCGTCTCCGGCTGCGCACCGTCGACGCAGGCGGCGGCGAGCTCGCCGAGCAGTTCGAGGTCCGTGTCGCCGAGCGGGATCGGACTCCCGGCCAGGGCCAGGTAGAGGTCCTGCGCCTCCTCGGCGAGCGGCCGGCCCAGGTGGAGGACGGTGAGCCGGTCCTTCAGCGACGGGATCAGCTCGTCGTGCGCGGCCAGCATCTCCGCGTACGTGTGCCGGTACCGGCCGTACTTCGGGAGCCGCAGCAGGTCGACCCGGCCGGTGCTCAGCATCGCCCGCAGTCCGTCGTCATCGGGCGGCTCACCGGCGGGGCGGGTGCGGACCACCGCGTCGCGCAGGCAGTCCAGCCAGAACTCGACGGTGTCCGGGACGTTCGCCGGGAAGTCGCGGAAGTAGACGTTGTGCTGGACATGGTCCCCGACGAGCGCGCGGACCGCCGCCAGGATCCGGACGCCCGTGTCCATGACGACACCGGGCTCCACGTGCGACAGGTGCTCCAGCAGCTCGCCGGACGCCTTGAACCCGACACTCAGCAAGACGGTGTCCACCTGGCGGGCGACCGTGCCGCCGTCGCCATGCGGGCCTGCCGTCATCGGCACCCGCAGCGTCTTCTGGATGATCCCTGTCTCGAGCATGACCCTTCCGCGGTCGGTGGTATGCGGCGCCGCCCAGCATGGCACTCCGGGCGGAGCCCGGCATAACGGTTATCGCGGTGCGCGTTCCCGGTCTACGAGACTGATAGCGAGGGTCAGAGGGACATCATGCGGTCGCTCAGGCGGCGGACGCAGGGGGCGACGTTGAGCAGCCGAGGGCGGGGTCTGGCCGGGGAGGCGAGGAGGACGCGCCAGCCGGAGACGTCGATGAAGCGGAGCTCGGCGGTGTCGACCGACACCTGACCCCATCGCGCGGTGACCTGGGCGAGCGCGTCGGCGAGGGCCGCGCTGTTGGTGATGTCGATGTCACCCTTGAGCAGAACGGTGTCCGGTGGGGTCGCCTGGACGATGCTGAGCTGGTCGTCCTCGTAGAGCACGAGAGTCGCCTCCGGCGAGACGGCTTCCGCCGCGTGAGCGTTACGTTCTGCCATGACGGCCACTAACATCACGAGGGTGCACTCGCATGGGCCGCCCTTCCATCCACATGCTTTGAGGATGCCCGTACAGCAGAAGCACGTCAACCGATACCGGAAACCAACTTCTTAATATGCTCTTGAGAGCACCGCGATGACCGGCCCAGACGCAGATCGGACGAGCACGACGATGGCCACGCCCCAGGGCGGCGAACCAGCGAGACAGTGGACGTTCCTGACGAACCACGCCCGCGTTCTCCTGGAGATCGCCCGAAATCCGCAGGCGCGGCTTCGGGACATGGCGGCCATCGCCGGCATCACCGAGCGGGCGGCGCAGACGATCGTGACCGATCTTGAGGCCGCCGGTTACCTCACCCGGACCCGCGTCGGCCGCCGCAACCACTACACGGTCGACCCCAGTCGTCGTTTCCGCCACCCCGCGGAGGCGGACCACCGGATCGAGGGCCTGCTCTCCCTCTTCACCCACCGCGAGGAGAACCGCGAGGAGGAGTAGACCCGTGGGGCCCGCCGTCCGAAGCGATGAACGCTCGGATGAGAGTCGGCCCTTGCTGGTCTGCCTGCGAGGCCGGGCCGGGGACGTCCAGCTGGTGAACAGGAGAACGGGGAGGAGCACGGGCCGTGAGCGAACGCGCCGACGGCCCGGCGGGCGGCACGGTTCCGTCCGGGCCATTGCTGCGGACCATGGTCAGACGGGATCCGGACGAAGCGCACCGAGTCGCCACACCGCTGGAGCTTTTGTTCGATCTGTGTTTCGTGGTGGCGGTCGCGCAGGCCGGTGGCAGGCTGGTGCACGCCGTGGCGGCGGGCCATGCCGGGCAGGGCGTGGTCGGCTACGCCATGATCTTCTTCGCCATTTGGTGGGCCTGGATGAACTTCACCTGGTTCGCCTCCGCGTACGACACGGACGACGTGCCCTACCGGCTCACCACGCTGGTGCAGATCTCGGGCGTCCTCATCCTGGCCGCGGGCGTGCCCCGCGCCTTCGACCGCACGGACTACTCCATCGTCGTGGTCGGCTATGTGGTGATGCGGCTGGCCATGACGGCTCAGTGGCTCAGAGCGGCCCGCAGTGAGCGGGGCGACGCCCGGACCACCGCCTTGTGGTACGCCGTCGGCGTCGTCCTCGTGCAGACCGGCTGGGTGGCGTTCGGATTCCTGCCGCACAGTGGCGCGCAGGTGTGGATATTCGTCGTCCTGGCGGTCGCGGAACTCGTCGTGCCTGTGGTGGCCGAGCGCCACAGACCCACTTCCTGGCATCCCCACCACATCGCCGAGCGGTACGGAGGGTTCACCCTGATCGTCCTGGGTGAAACGGTCGCCGCCGCGACCGGGGCCGTGCAGAGTGCTCTGGACAGGGGGCACTCGACGGAGTTGCTGCCGATCGCAGCAGGGGGCCTGCTGATCGTCTTCGCCGCCTACTGGATCTACTACGTCGTTCCCATCCACGAGCATCTGCACGGGAGCAGACGCGCTTTCCTGTGGGGATACGGGCGCTACCTCGTCTTCTCCACGGCCGCCGCCATCGGCGCCGGACTCGCAGTGGCGATCAAGCAGATGATCGGCCAGGCCCACATCAGTGCCACGAGCGCCGCCGCCTCCGTCACCGTCCCCACGGCCGCATTCGTCTTCTTCACCTGGCTCCTGCATGCCTGCCACCACAAGCCGTCACTGGGGCGGCAGGCGGTCCTGCCGCTGACCGCGGTCGCGATTCTGGCCTGCACGTCCGCAGGCCCGTGGGCAGTGCTGCTCACCGGATTCGTCGCGGCACTCAGCGTGGCCGTCTCCTTGTTCCTGCGCCACCGCATCACCCGGTCATCAGACGCTGCAGCCGCTGCCTGAGCAGCGCGGCAGACCACTCTTTTCGAATGAGGGTGTGGCCGGCCCCGCGTGGATGCGGAGCCGGCCACGGCCGTCATGGGACGGCCCTCAGTCACTGCATCGAGTGCCGGTGATCAACGCTCGAATTCCGTTCACGGCACCTGCAGAGGGAACGCCGGGGGAGTGGGTCACCGTTTCCCCGCTGCCCAGCGGCGCGTCGGGGATCGCCGGCCCGATCGGACCGGGCTTCCGCGTCCCCGCGCTCGTGATCTCGCCGTGGAGCCGCGGCGGATGGGTGTGCAGCGAACCGTTCGACCACACCTCGACGCTGCGTTTCCTGGAACCGCGCTTCGGCGTCATGGAGCCCAACATCAGCGCATGGCGCCGCAAGACCCTCGGTGACATGACCTCCGCTCTGCGCCTCCACGGCCATGACCACTCATTCCCCCGGCTGCCCGACCCGACCGCGCTGTACGAGCTCGAAAAGCAGGAAGCGGCCACCCTTCCGCCTGAACGCGGCTCCGAGCGCGCCACGGCGTCGCTCACGGACTGCCGGCGAACGTGCGGCGGGCCCAGCCGGCGAAGCTCGTCCAGGCGATCTCGGGGTGGGCGGCATGCAGCGTGGTGATATCGACGCGGTAGCCGGGTCCGTTCAAGAACGCCCACATCGCATGCATGTCAGGGTTGCTGATCGCGTCCAGTGGCACCCGTTCATAGCGCACTTCCCGCCCCAGTGCCGAGCCCAGCGCGGCGGCCATCTGCGCGGGGGTGGGCGCGTCGCTGGCCAACTCGATGCGCTGCCCCACATAGGGGGCGGGATCGAGCAGCACCTGAGCGGCAAAGGCGCCGAGGTCGGGACGGGCGAGTTGCTGCAGCGGCCGATCTGATGGCAGCGGCAGGTCGAGTACCCCGCTGAGGATGCGGTCCGCTCCGCCGAGGGCATTGTCAAAGAAATACGTCGGCCCGAGGATCGTGTAAGGCACCTCTCCCGCGCGCAACTCGGCTTCGACGCGCGCCTTGCTCTCGAAGTGCGGCACCCCGCTCCTCTGGTCGGCCCCGGCCACCGAGCTGAACACCAGATGTGGCACTCGTGCCTCGCCGGCGGCTGCCAGAATCGCGCGTCCCTGGGCCACTTCGGCCTCCACGCCGGCCTCGAAGGGGGTCGTGAACGCGAAAACGCCCGACACCCCGGTCATCCCCGCGGCAAGCGAGCGGCGATCATTCAGCGACCCCGCGATCACCTCGACACCTCTGACGGCCAACCGGCGCGCGGCCTTTCCTTCCGGGTCGCGCACCAGTGCCCGTACTGAGGCCCCGCGGCGCAACAGTGCGTCCGTCACGGCGCCGCCCTGCCCCCCGGTCGCCGCGAGCACCAAGATCGGGTCATCGGTCATCGAACGCTCCCTCCCTTCGGCTCTCACGTTAGCCGCGGGCCGACTCCGCGTTTGACTCACCGCGCACGCCCGGTTGTCCGATACCGCACCCGGCCGGCTCAAGCCGCCGGCTTCGGCTCCCGGTAGCCCACGGCGACCGCCGCCACAACGACCGTGCTCGCGAGCAGGGCCAACGGCAGCAGCCCGTGAAGCACCATCACCGCGCCGAGTGCGGCGCCGGTCACCATCAGGGCGATGGCCAGCAGCCGACGCCGTATCCGCACGTTGTCGCCGCCGGCCAGCGACGAGTCGGCGCCGATGCCGGTGATGGTGAGCGTCAGCACGGTCGTCGTCATGTCGGGGACTCCGAGCTTGCGGACCGTGCCGTTGCGCAGCCCCATGGCCAGGGCGAGCAGCGCGATGAGGAGCCTGGTCTGTCCGGGCGCGGCGAAGGCCACGACGGTCGCCCCCGCCTGCAGCGATGTCTCCGTGATGAGCGCCGCGCGCACCCAGGGTTCGCGGCTGCGCGTGGCGGCCCGTGCGGCCAGGCGTCCCGCGCCGACCGCGCCGATCAGGAACGCCGCGAGTGATATCAGCGAACCGGTGATGGAGAAGCCCGGGGCGCCTGCGAGGGCGAAACCGATCACTGCGACGTTGCCGGTCATGTTGGCCGTGAAGACATGTCCCAGGCCCAGGTAGCTGACCGCGTCGATGAAGCCGCTGGCGAGGGTGAGGGCGAAGAGCGCCAAGGACAGTGGGTGCGCGTCGCCGACCCTCACGGGCTCGACGGGTGTACGAGTGGGCAGCGGCGGGCTCTCGTTCACAGGACGTCCGGGATCGCTCGACGGGACAGATCCCTTGACAGTAACCGCCGCGCCCGCGCGCGGAGTTCGCAGAGCGCACGACGAGTTGTCCTGCGGCGCACGTCCGGCCACAGTGCACTGTCGGCATGGTAGTGCGCACGCACGGCAAAGCCGCCGAGCCCGCTGCGACCTAGCATGGGCCGGGCGCGGTGTGCGCACAGTCCGTGGGGGAGAAGCGCGCCGTGGGCTGATGTACGTCTCCCGCCTCGAACCGCCCGACGACGCGACTTCTCCCTGCATGTCGTCGGGCTTCTTCCTCTCGGTGCGGGACTGAGCGAACGGGCGGTGCGGCGATGACCGACACGGACGGAACGTCGTGACCTCGAGTGATTCAGCCTGGTCGCCGCTGCGGGTGCGGGTCTTCCGGGACCTCTGGCTCGCCCAGTTCGGGTCCAACATCGGAAGCTGGATACAGACCGTGGGCGCCCAGTGGTTGCTGGTCGGTCACGGTGCGGCGCAGGTGGCGCTGGTGCAGGTCGCGGCCGGGCTGCCAGTCCTGTTCCTGGCGCTGCCGGCCGGCGTTCTCGCCGATCTCGTCGACCGTCGTCGTCTGCTGCTCGTGATGCAGGGCGCCATGGCGCTGGTCGCCGCCGTACTCGCCGGGCTGTCCTTCGCGGGGCTGCTCGGTTCCTGGACCCTGCTGGCCCTGACGTTCCTCCTCGGCTGCGGCAACGCGCTCAACGGACCGGCCTGGCAGGCGGTGCAGCCGTCGCTCGTCGCGCGCGACGAGCTGCGCCAGGCCTCCGCGTTGGGGGCGGTGAACCAGAACCTGGCACGCGCGATCGGCCCGGCCCTCGGCGGAGCACTGGTCGCCTTCCTGGGAGTCAGCTGGACGTTCGCGGTCAACGCCGTGTCGTTCCTGGGGATCCTGGTCGTGCTGGCGTCGTGGCGACCGCGTGGGGAGGCGCGCCCGCCACGGCCCGGGCAGGAGCGGGAGCACATGCTCGCCGCCCTGCGCGCGGGTGGGCGGTACGTGCGCAGCGCGCCCCGGGTGCGCCGAATCCTGCTACGCAGTGCGCTGTTCGTGCCCAGCGCCGCGGCCCTGTGGGCACTCCTGCCGGTGACGGCCCAGCAGTCCCTCGGTCTCGGCGCCGCCGGCTACGGGCTGCTCCTGGGCGCGGTGGGCCTCGGCGCGGTCGGTGGAGCGGCCGCGCTGCCGGCGGTCTCCCGCCGGATCGGCGGCAACGGCGCGCTGGCGCTCGCCGGAACCGTGTTCGCCGGCGCGCTGCTGGTCCTCGCCGAAGTCGCGAGCATCGCGGCCGCCTTCATCGCCCTCGTGCTGGCCGGCGCCGCCTGGATCATCGGACTGTCCACGCTGAACGCGGGGCTGCAGCTGGGACTGCCCACCTGGGTGCGGGCCCGGGCGGTGGCCTTCTACCTGCTGGTCTTCCAGGGCGGGAACGCCCTCGGCTCGTTGTTGTGGGGCCAGGTGGCGCAGCGCTCCACCGTCTCCGTGGCGATGGTCCTGGCCGCGCTGCTCCTCCTCGTCGGCGTGCCGTCGCTGCGCCGCCTGCCGCTGCTCGACGGCCAGGCCGATCCGACCCTCTCCGAGGCGTGGCCGGAACCGCGTCTGATCGTGGAGCCGAGGCCGCAGGACGGTCCGGTGCTGGTAACGGTGACCTACCAGGTGCGGGCGGATCGCGTGCCGGCCTTCGTGGCGGCGATGTCGCGGGTGGAGCCGTCCCGCCGCCGGACGGGCGCGGTCACCTGGGGTCTGTATCGGGACGTCGAACGTCCGGACCGATTCGTGGAGGCGTTCACCGTGACGTCGTGGTCGGAGCATTCCGCACAGCACCACGGCCGCTACACCGGGATGGACCACACCTTCGAGACCCGCGCCCGGGAACTGCTGGAACAGGAGCCGGTCGTCACCCACGCCGTCATGGTCGAGCAGGAGCCGGAGGCGGGCCGTTCCCGCCGACCCGATGTCGGAGGCGGGACCGGCCCCGTCGCGGTTCCGTCCTGAGCTCCGGTCTGGTCGTACGGCCGCTTACGACGAGACGTCGGGGATGAGCAGGATCGGGACGCGCGCCGCGTGGCTGACCGCGTCGGAGACGCTGGGGTCGAACCAGGCGGCGACGGCGCCGCGGTGGTGCGGGCTGAGCACGAGCAGGTCGGCCCCGACACGCTCGGCCGCGGCGGAAATCGCCGCGGGGACCTCGTTCCTGAGGCCGCCCAGCAGTTCGCCGTCGGCCTGGACGCCGGCGTCGAGCAGGGTCTTGACCGACTCGTCGAGCATCCGACGTGCGTCGTCGTCCTCCTCGATCGCGACGACGGCGGTGGCCATCACCGCGATGGGTGCGATGTGCACGACGTGGACCGAACTGCCGAAGCGTTGTGCCAGGGTGGCGACGGCGTCGAGGGTGTGCGCGCGTGCGTCGCTGAAGCCGACGGCCAGCAGGATGCGCTGGAACACAGGAGTCTCCATGGGGTCGATGGCGTGGCGAAGGCCGACCGGTGGTGCCGGCCGGCCTTCACGAGCACAGGGTTAGGCTACGCCGCCGGGTGCTCGAGCCCGACGTCCGGGCCAATCGGGTCGTCAGCCCACGGTCCGGGCCGCGTCGATGATCGTGTCCGCGACTCTGATGGATATGGGGCCGGCTGGTCATGGTCCTCCTTCGCGAAGGGACGCCGCCCGGCGTGCGAGTACGGGCGGCGCCCCGGTCCGCCGGGTCAGCCGGTGACGGTGCGCACGGCCTCGCGGATGAGGTCGGCGACCTGCTGCGGCTGGGACAGCATCACGAGGTGCGAGGAGGCGACCTCGACCGTGGTCATGCCGGCCCGCTGGTAGCCGAAACGCTCGACCTCCGGGTTGATGGTGTGGTCGGCCGTGGCGATCAGGCCCCAGGACGGCTTGGTCTTCCACGCGGCCGCCGACGCGGGCTCGCCGAAGGCCTGCGCCGCCAGCGGACGCTGCGACACCGCGAGCACGCGGGTCAGCTCCGGCTCGACGTCGGCGGCGAAGATCTGGGGCAGCCGGGCGGGGTCCACCGACACGTCGGTGCCCTGCTCCGTCGAGCCCTCCAGCGGGAAGGTCGTGTAGACCAGGGCGGAGGCCAGGTCCGAGTCGGGGAAACGGCCCTGCAGCTCGCCGAGGCTCTCGCCCTCCTCCAGGGCGTAACCGGCCAGGTAGACCAGGCCCTTGACGTTCTCCTCGACACCGGCCACGGTGATCACCGCGCCGCCGTACGAGTGCCCGACCAGCACCACCGGTCCCGGGATCTGCCGGACGACGGAGGCGATGTAGGCGGAGTCGCCGACCAGGCTGCGGTTGGGCACCGCGGGCGCGACCACGGACAGGCCGTCGGCGAGGAGTTCGGGGATGACCCGGGCGAAGCTGGAGGCGTCGGCGAAGGCGCCGTGCACCAGGACGACCGTGGGGGTCTGCTGTTCGCTCATGTCGAAGTCCTTGTTTTTCGGGCTCGCCGCCGGCGTTCGCGGCGGCGAGCCGGGGAATTTGGCCTCAGGCCTGGTGCAGCGCGTCGCGCAGGGTCTGCACCGCGAGGGTGATGGCCCCCTGGGCCGCCTGCGTGGACCGAAGGGCGTTGAGCATCACGAAGTCGTGGATGATGCCCTGGAAGCGGACCGCGGCGACGGGGACGCCGGCCTGGCGGAGTTTGTTGGCGTAGGCCTCGCCCTCGTCGCGCAGGACGTCGGCCTCGCCGGTGATGACCAGCGCCGGCGGCAGGCCCTTGAGCTGATCGAGGGTGGCGCGCAGCGGGGAGGCGGTGATCTCGGCGCGCTGGGAGGGGTCGGTGGTGTATTGGTCCCAGAACCACTGCATGGCGTCGCGGCGCAGAAAGTAGCCGGTCGCGAACTGGTGGTACGAGGGGGTGTCGAAGCTCGCGTCGGTGACCGGGTAGAACAGGACCTGGTGCGCCAGCCGGACGCCGCCGCGCTCCTTGGCCATCAGGGTGAGGGCGGCGGTCATGTTGCCGCCGACGCTGTCGCCCGCGACCGCCAGTCGGGTGGCGTCGAGGCCCTTGCTCGCGCCGTCGGTGACGACCCAGCGAGCGACGGTCCAGTTCTGCTCGATGGCGACCGGGTAGCGGACCTCGGGGGAGAGGTCGTACTCGGGGAACACCACCGCAGCGTCCGTGCCGACGGCAAGCTCGCGTACCAGGCGGTCGTGGGTGTGGGCGTTGCCGAACACCCAGCCGGCGCCGTGGATGTAGATGATGACGGGCAGAGTGCCGGTCGCGCCGGCGGGCTTGACGATCCGGACCCGGACGGAGCCGGTGGGACCGCCGGGGACGGTGATCCACTCCTCGTCGACCGCCGGCTTGGCGATCTCCCCGGACTGGACCTCGTCCACCGCCTTGCGGCCCTCGACGGGGCCCAGGTCGGGCAGGTACGGCGGGTTCGCCGTGGCCTCCGAGAAGGCCTTGGCCTCGGTCTCCAGGATCGGCTTGACACCGTCCGTGTTCGCGTCGGACATGGTGTGCTCCTTTGAATTCGATGTTGTCGTCGACGTTCAGGCTAGGAAGGACGAGCGGACCTGCTTGCCTGATGGCGCACCCTCTCCAAGCGGTCCGTGCACACGTTCCTTCGTCTGTCGGGGGGCGTCACGCTCCGTCAGGGTCCTGGTCTGCCGCGTGCCTGGCCGCGCCATTGGATGGGGGACATTCCGTAGGCCTCGCGGAAGGCACGGCTGAAGTGGGAAGCGTTGGTGAACCCCCACCGCGCCGCGACGGCGGAGATCTCCCGTCGGGCCGCATCGGGCCGTGCCAGTTCCTGGTGCGCGGCATCGAGGCGCCTGCCGCGGATCCAGCCGCTGACCGTGCTGCCCTGGCGCTGGAACAGTTGGTGCAGGTAGCGCAGTGAGACGCCGTTCTGATCGGCGATCACCTGAGGGGACAGATCGGGATCACTGAGGGAGGCCTCGACGGAGGCGGTGATCCGGTCGAAGAGCGACTGCGTCGGAGGCCGCGTGCCCGGCACGAGCCGGGCCGCGTGGTCCGCGGCCAGGACGGCGAGCAGGTCGGCGGCGGTCCGCGCGAGGTGGTCCTGGACCGGGACCGCTACGCCGGAGATCTCCCGTCCGATCCCGGTCAGGAGTGGAAGCAGAAGCGCGTTGGCGTCCCCGTCGCCGGGGTCGACGCGGGTCGCCGTGAACTGACGCAGTGCGTTCTCGTCGAGGCCGAGCAGAGGCCGGGGGACCATCAGGGTACGGGCGCATTGCGGCACCGGGACGGCGATCCTGAAGGCGCGTCCGAGGTCCAGGAATGTGAGCGAGCCGGGCGGGAGCTCGGCGGAGCGGTCGTCCTGTGACACATGAACCGTGCCCTCCAACTGCAGCCGCGCGAGGACGTGCCGACGCGGATCGGCGGCGACGGATCCCGTGCTGCGCAGGACCGTCGCCGGGCCGGAGGTCTCGTCGGTGATCTGGAGGGCTCCGAGACGATGAGTGGAAAGGGACGCGGTCCACGCGGCCGGGTCGGGAACGGCCACCTCGACGCGTGCGAAGGCGCGCGACAGCGCCTGCTGCCACCGGTTCACACACTCCGCTGGAGCCGCCGGCTCGTCAGCGAGCACGGTCACGATGCGTGGACCTTCGACAAGCCGGCCGTACACGACGCCTCACCGGCCGTCCGGCGGTCGCGTTCCTGTTTGAGCCAGTCCGTGGGGGACAGGCCGTAGGAGCTGCGGAAGGCGCGGCTCAGCTGTGCTCCGCTGGTGAAGCCCCACCGCCGGGCGATCCGGGCGACACTGAGGGAGCCGGAGGGTGCCGCGATGAGGGCTCTGCGGCACTCCTGCAGGCGAATTTCGCGGATCCACTGGCACAGGGTGCGGCCCTCGCCCTCGAAGAGCCGGTGCAGGTACCGCACGGAGATGCCGTGGACCCGCGCGATGACCGGGGGCGTCAGCCCTGGATCGGAGATGTTCCAGCGGATGTAGCGCTGCACGCGGAGCAGCATCACGCGGTCCGCGCCCGGCAGATGCTCGGTCCGTCGGCCCAGTTGGTCCGCGGCGGTGGCGGCGAGCAGGTCGACGGCACCTCGAACCAAGCTCTCCGCCATCGGTGTGGCGTAGGTGTCCAGGGTGTCGGCGAGACGGGCCAGGAACGGAGAGACCAGTCCTCCGAGACGGTCGCTCGGGCAGAGTGACCGGGCCGTGAGTTCCCGGAGGTCGGCTTCGGACTGTCCCAGCAGGCTCCGCGGCACCGAGAAGATCTTCAGCTGGAAGCGTTCGGGGAAGCGGGTCCGGAACGGGCGGATCGTCTCGAAGAAACCGATGTCCCCAGGGCGCAGCTCGGTGGTCCGGCCGTCCTGCTCGACCTGGGCCACGCCGGTGCTTTGGAGCCCGACGAAGATGTGCCCGCCATCACCGCGGGCGATGAAACGCGGTGCCCGGTGCACCTCCCCCGGGTCGCAGTCGACCGTGCTGATCCGCAGGTCGTCGACCAGACCGGTTCGCATGGTGGCGTCGTAGGTGCGGCCGGCGGTCCGGATGTCCATGCCGACGAGGGTGCCGAGCACGGCGTCATGCCAGAAGTCCAGGCTCTCGTGTGCCGGGACCGACCGGGTGGTCAGCAGCTGACTGCGTGTCCTCGTGGTGGGGAGGGAGCGGTCGCCGTCTTCCTCGATAAGGGAGATCGTTGCTGGCATGTCGCCAGCCTGCCGGTGGTGGGCGGCCCGGCGCATGCGTAAGACGACTGGTCTGCCGATCCCGTTACTGATATCGGTCAGCCCAGGCGGGCCCGCAGGAAGGCGCATCCGTACCGCAGCGCCGCGCGAGACGGGGGGCTGTCGCGCAGTGCGTTGAGCGAAACGAAGTCGTGCACGGTACCGAGGAAGCGCACCGCCGACGCCTCGACGCCGGCCTCGCGCAGCCGGGCGGCGTACTGCTCTCCCTCGTCCCTGGCCACGTCCACCTCCGCCGTGATGACCAGCGCCGGAGGCAGCGCTCGCAGCACCTCCGGGGCGGCGCGCAGCGGGGAGGCGGTGGGCCGGTCCCGGTTCTCGGGCGCGCCCAGGTACTCCTCCCAGTAGTGGCGCAGAGCCTCGCTCGTGAGCAGGTAGCCGGTGCCGAACCGGCGCTGCGACTCGCTGTCGCGATGAGGATCCGTCAGCGGGTAGTACAGGAGCTGTGCCCTGATGGCGGGTCCGCCGCGTTCCTGGGCGACCATGGTGACGGCCGTGGCCAGCGTGGCGCCCGCACAGTCCCCGGCAATGGCCATGCGGTCTGGTCGCAGGCCCAGGGTCTCCGCGTTCGCCGCCGCCCAGTCCAGCAGGGCGTAGCACTCCTCCAGCGCCACGGGATAGCGGGCCTCGGGCGTACGGCTGTACTCCGGGACGACGGCCGCCGTCCCGGTGCCTCTGACGAGCTCGGTGATCAGACGCGCGTGCGTCTGCGCGTCGCCCAGCATCCAGCGACCACCGTGGACGTACAGGAGCATGGGCAGGGGAGCCGCCACGCCGGCCGGGCGGAAGATCCAGAAGCCGACGAGCCCCGAGGGTCCCACCGGAGCCACGCGGAAGGCGGCCTCCACGTCATAGTCCTCGACGCGGTCGCCCTGGGCCTCCAGTAGCGCCTGCCGTCCGGCGACGGGGCCGAGGTCGTCGAGCCCCGGCGGCGTGGCCGAGGCTGCGACGAGCCGCGCCACGATCGGGTCCAACCCGATCCGCGGCTGTGGGAGCAGGCCGTCATCGGGCGAAGAGTCGGGCTCCACGCTGCCTCACCTCTCGCTCGGCCTCTCGGGGTATCGCCGCTTTGGGCCCCCGGGCACGTGATGGCACCGTATCGCTGTCGGCAGCACCGATGCACGACCGGGCCGGGTGGTCCTAACGATCCTGCAGCAGGTCGCGGAGCTGGTGGCGGCGGGTGACCCCGAGCTTGGGGTAGACGTTGTACAGGTGCGTGCCCACGGTACGTGGCGAGAGGAAAAGCTGTTCACCGATTTCACGATTTGAGAGGCCTTCAGCGGCCATACGGACGATCTGTCGCTGTTGGGCGGTCAGCTCGGCCAGTGCGGCCGTGGAGTCCGAGGATGTCGCCACACCGCTGGCGCGCAACTCGTGGCGGATCCCCGTGGCGACGCACTCTGCGCCCAGGGGCTCGACGATCTCGAGCGCCGCAGCCAGTTGCTGCCGCGCCTCGGAGGGACGGCGGGCACGGCGCAACCAGATCGCATAGCTCAGGCGTGCCTGCGCGCGCTCCACCGGCCACCGCTCACCCTCCGCGTTGACCAGCGCGAGCCGGAAGTGATGCTCCGCGTCGGCTCCGGGGTCCACCAGCGCCGCCGCGTGATGCAGGAGAAGCGTCATGCGTGTCGTGGGTCGTTCCCCCTGTGAGTCCCGTACCCGTGCCAGGATCCGCGCGGCTTCCTCCACGTTGCCGGCCCGGTGGCCCGTGAGCGCGAGCTCGGCGATGCTGCGCGGCGAGTGGAACGGGTGCAGTGCCGCGCCGTCCTCGTCGAAGAGCGTCCGCAGCCGTCGGAAGGCGTCGGCCCAGTCCCCGCGTGAGAGCGCGGCGAGGGCGCCGGCCCGTACGACACGGGCCCGGGTAGCGGCGTTCTCACGCAGGTCGATCCACGGCCGCTGATCGGGACGCGAGGGAGCCGCCGGCGTCATACCGCGCAGCGCTCGGAGCGACAGGCGAAGGGCTTCCAGGTCGGCTCGCAGACGCGGAAGGCGCAGTAGCGTCGCTTTGTCCAGTGACTCGTCCAGCAGGATGTCGGCCTCCGTCCACCGCCCGGTGGCCAGCAGCGTGTCCAACATGGGAGCCAGGTACCGGGCGCGATGTCCGAAAGCCCGGCGGGAGCGGAACCGCAGTTCGGCGGCACGGTACTGCTCCAGGCACACGTCCGGCTCGTCGGCGTGGTAGGCGACCGAGGCCACGGCGACCCGCGGCGTCAGCCGGGTCGGTTCGTCCAGGTGCCCGCCCAGACGGGGGACGTCCAGCCGTCTCAGGCCATGCCGGGCGGAGCCGGGCACGTCGGACACGGCCCTTACGAACGCCACCAAAGCAGCCGTGTCCTCGGCAGCGTCGATGCGTACCGACGCGTCGTCGCGCTGCTCCTCCGGGCCCGGCGTGGCGTCCGCGGCCCACGCAGGCAGTGCCGAGAGGCGGCGCCGGTGCTCGGCCAGACCGGACTGCTGCGCGATCGCCGCGGCCGCCGCGGCCAGCTCGGCTGCGGCCCCGGCGTCTTTCGGCGGGGCCTGCTCCGCCGCGTCCAGCAGGAGGCCGAACGCCTCGATCTGGCGGCCTGTCTGCGACAGGGCGTCCGCTGCCGCCAAGGCGGCATCGCGCCGGAGCCGGGGGTCGGTGTCGAGGCAGACGAAACGCGCGTGGAGATCGTGCGCCCAGCCGGGGTCGCCGACCGCGAGAGCGGCGCCCAGTGCCTCCGCCAGGAGCCGGGCGCGTTCTCCTGCGGCGGTGCTGAGCTGCGCGGCGTCCTCCAGAGCGCGGGCCGCCGTGAAGTCGTCCGGAGACGACCCGGCCGCCGCCCGCAAGGTACGGGCGACCGACGCGTCCGGGCCGAGCGTGGCTGCTGCCACGTGTCGCGCCCGGTCGAGTGGCCGCGCGGCGGCCAGTTCGGCGAGAGCTCGATGAGCCCGATGCCGGAGCGAGGCCGGCTGCCCGATGGATGCGGCGACACGCGCCAGCGGGTGGCGGAAGACGATGCGGCCGTCGATCAGCGCGACGATTCCCGCTTCCTCGGCGGGAGCCCAGACTCCCAGATCGGAGGTGCCCAGAGCGGCCATCACAGCGGCTGCGTCGTCTCCGGGAAGCGCCAGGGCGGCATAGGCGAGAGCCCGCTGCGTCTGCGATGGCAGGAGACCCAGCAGCGCCTCGAATCTGCTCCCCAGGTGCTGAAGGCGCGGGGGGCGTTCATGCGCGAGAACCGGATCGGCGCTCGAAGCCCGCAGGCGGCAGAGCTCGATCAGAGCCGAGGGGTTCCCGTGGGCCTCGTCCAGCAACTCGAGGCGGCTCCGTCCGTCGGGCGCATCGGGCAGCCGTTCCAGCAGGTCGGCGGACTCGGGCGGCGAGAGGGGCGCGACGTGCAGGACGTCGACGTCGGAGGGGAGATCGAGCAGAAGTTCGCCATCGCGCGACGCGAGCAGGACCGAAACCCTGACGTCGCCCGTGCGGCGGGCAAGCGAACCCAGCAGCTCCAGGGTCGCCGCGTCGCAGTCGTGCGCGTCGTCGACCGTGACCAGCACCCGGCCGGAGGGACTGACATGGCCCGGACGACCGAGCCGGTCGAGCAGGGCCGAGCTGCCCGATCGCACCGCCGCACCGGGCGGTACCGCGCCGCCGGGTTCCAGGCCGAGAACAGTGCCCAGGACCAGACGGTGGGGTTCGGGCAGCGCCTGAATCTGGCCGGTCAGCGGGGCGAGCAGGTGGCGCAGGCAGCCGAAGGGCTGTTCCCGCTCCGCGGCCCAGCCCTGGGCCGACAGCACCAAGCCCCCGGCAGCGGCCGCGTACTCACCGGCCGCGCGCAGCAGCCGTGTCTTGCCGATCCCCTCCTCGCCCAGCAGCACGAGCGCCCTCGGCGTGCCCGGCTCCTGCCGGACGCAGCGGCGGAGGCGTTCGAGTTCGGCGTCGCGCCCCACGAGTGTGCTCGTGTCACGCACAGGGGCTGTCAAGCCCCCAGAAGATCCTGGGGAGACCCAGGTCGTCTCCATGATCGACATCCTTGGACTCTGGACCCGCGTGGTGCGTCACCTCGGGACTTGTCTCGTCTTCGTCGATCTTTCTCCGGATCCGTCCGCCGCGCTTCTGTCAGATGACCAGTCCCCAGGATGCTCGGAAGGGGCCGAACCCTGTGCTTGGCGGGCTCGTGCGCGTCGCAGTGGCTCAACTGGCAGCATGGAATCAACGCATCGGGGATGAAGCCGCGCGAGGCCGCAGAAACGGGGTACACGTTTGGAGACCAGCACCGATCGGTCGACCGTTCCGGCGATCCTCGGCCGCCGGTCCGAACTGGCCCGGATCGGCAGCCTCCTCGACTCCGCTCAGGGAGGCGGTGGACAAGTCCTGGTCCTGACGGGCGAGCCCGGCGCGGGAAAGAGCACGCTCGTCGAGTGGGCGGCCGAGCAAGGCCGCGCTCGCGGTATGCGAGTCCTGCGAGTACGGGGCAGCGAGGGGGAGTCCGGCCTCGCGCTCTCCGGCCTGCACCAGTTGCTTCGCCCATTGTTGCCCGGCCTCGACCGCCTGCCGGAGAGTCAGCGGGACGCGCTGCGCTGCGCGTTCGGTCTGGACACCCCCGGTCAAGCGCCCGTCGACCCTTTGCACCTGTGCGCAGGCGTGGTCACCTTGCTCACAGAGGAAGCCGCCCGACAGCCCCTGCTGCTGCTGGTCGACGACATCCAGTGGCTCGACCTGGGCTCACTGGACATCCTCGCCTTCGTCGCCCGCAGGCTGGACGGCGAGGCCGCGGTCATGTTGCTGGCCTCCCGCGAGGAGCCGGTGCCCGCTCGCTTCGACCGCGACTTCTCCCACCTGGCCGCGGGCCCCCTGGAGCGCGCCGACGCCGGCCTGCTTCTGGACGCCCAGCCGAACCCACCGATCGGCAGGGCGCGTTCGCAGGTCCTGAAGGAGGCCGCCGGCAATCCGCTGGCCCTCATCGAGCTGAGCCGAGCCCTTGCCAAGGGGCCGAGCCACCCCGGCACCGCACAGACCCTGCCCCTCACACGTCGGCTGGAGAACCTGTTCGCCGCCGATCTTCCGGAGCTGCCCGCGGAAACCCGTGCCGCACTGCTGCTCGTCGCCGCCTCCGGTTCGACACAGCTCGCGGACATCCTGAAGGCGGCCCGCGGCGACGACGTCATCGGGGCGCTCCTTCCGGCCGAGAAGGCCGGACTGCTGAGGATCGACGGCGGACAAGTGCTGCTGCGCCACCCGCTCGTCCGCTCGGCCGTTTACCAAGCGGCCACCTTCGCTGAACGCCGTGAAGCCCACCTCGCGCTGGCGGCAGCCCTCGCGGACGAACCCGACCGCCGCGCCTGGCACTTGGCCGCCGCGACCCCTGGCCAGGACGAGGAAGTCGCCGAAGCCCTCGCCGCGAGCGCCGAGCGGTCTCGCAGCCGCGGTGGTCATGCCGCCGCGGCCGCCGCCCTGGAGCGCTCTGCCGAGCTGACCCCCGACCCGGAGAAGCGTTCCCGGCGCTTGCTGGCGGCAGCGCACTCGGCGATGTTCGCAGGGCACCCGCAGTGGGTGGGGGAGATCACCGCTCGTGTCGACGGCCTGACCGAGGACCCGATCCTGCGCGCCGAGGCCTCGCTTTTGGGCGGTTGGGCGCTCGGTGTCACCCTGCGGCACCAGGAGGCGTTGGCGGCCTTGCTCTCCGTCGGCGAGTCCATGGCGACGACCGCTCCGGCGCTGGCACTCGGAGCCCTGTCGACGGGGGCGACTTCGGCCTACAACTCGGGCGACCCGTTCTACCGGTCCGAACTCCGCCGCATCTGCGATCTGATCCCGGAGAAGGGCAACCTCGTCAACCACGCATGGGTCCAAGCGGTCATCCATCCGCACACGGACCGCCGCCGGTCACTCGAACTACTGCACCGGGCCCTGGCGGTGATGTCGGAGGACTCGCTCAACGACCTGACCGTCCTCAGCGGCGCGGCCTGGATCCTCGACGAGACGGAACAAGCGATCCGCCTGCTGAGCCAGACCATGGACCACCTGCGGCGGGTCGGCACCGCCGGAACCAACGCCACCATCACGCAGGCCCTGGCGTACGCGCAGAGCGAGTCCGGAGCGTGGGCGGCCGCCCAGACCTGCGCCGAAGACGCCTACTGGATGGCCACGGAGGCCGGAGCCGAGAACGTCACCATCGGCTCCGCCATTCTGCAGGCCACTCTCGGCGCCTTCCGGGGAGATTACGAGGCCGCCTGCGCCCGGGCACAGGAAGCGGTGTGCGGAGTCGATCTGCGCAAGTCCCGAAGCCTGCAGGTGCGCTACCACTATGCGTTCGGAATGGCCTACGTGGTGGAGGGCGACCACGAGGCGGCCTACGAGCAACTGCGCAGCACCTTCAGCCGCGACTACCAGCCCGTCCCGATTCACTACCACGCCTCGGTGTACTACCTGGCCGACCTCGCCGCAGCCGCGGTCCGAGCCGGACGGACCGACGACGCCCGCACGGTCCTGGAGTCGACCGAGCGCGGACTCGGCACCGACCGCTCACCTCGGGTGCACGCCATCGTGGAACGCGCCACAGCCCTTCTCAGCGAGCCTGACGCGGCCGAGCAGCACTTCCTGGCGGCCCTGGCCGACCCGGCGGCCGCCACTTGGGCCTTCGAACACGCCCTCACCCAGTTGGACTTCGGCGAGTGGCTGCGGCGGCGGCACCGCTCGGCCGAAGCACGTCCGCGGCTGAGCAAGGCCCTGGAAACGTTCCGGCGCCTCGATGCCCGCCCCTGGCTCGATCGTGCCGCCGCAGAGCTGCGAGCCGCGGGAGCCATCGTGCCCCAGGCCGCAGATAGAGCGGCGATGGCGGACCTGACGGCGCAGGAACTGCAGATCGCCGAGTTGGCTGCTCAGGGACTCACCAACCGCGACATCGCCTCCCGGCTCTACCTGTCGCCGCGAACGGTCGGCTACCACCTCCACAAGATCTTCCCGAAACTGGGCATCAAGACCCGGGCCCAGCTCAGGGACGCGCTCTCGGATTCCGCACGCCGGCGGCCCGACGTCCAGTGATCATTCCATCCGAGTCCACCTGTCCTGCACGGCGGCTCAGGGGCGCGGGATGTTCCGGAGATTGGCGCGGGCCAGGTGGATCATGCGTCCCACGCCTCCGGTGAGGACGGTGCGGCTCGCGGACAGGGCGAAGCCGGTCACCTGCTCCAGGGTGATTTTGGGCGGGACGGCGAGGGCGCCAGGGTCGGTGACGACGTCCACCAAGGCGGGGCCGTCGTGCGCGAAGGCCTCGCGCAGGGCCTCGCGTACCTCCCCGGGTCGCTCGACCCGAATGCCGTGCGCGCCGGCGGCCGTGGCGACGGCCGCGAAGTCCGTGTGCGGATAGCTGGTGCCGTACGGAGGCAGGCCGTCGACCATCATCTCCAGGTCGACCATGCCCAGGGACGAGTTGTTGAAGACCACCACCTTGACCGGCAGCCCGTACTGGACGAGCGTCAGGAAGTCACCCATGAGCATCGAGAACCCGCCGTCTCCCGACAGCGAGACCACCTGGCGGCCGCGGTCGAGGAACTGCGCGCCGATGGCCTGGGGCAGCGCGTTGGCCATCGAACCGTGGACGAAGGAGCCGAGGATGCGGCGCCGTCCGTTCGGAGTCAGATAGCGGGCAGCCCAGACGCAGCACATGCCGGTGTCCACGGTGAAGACCGCGTCGTCGGCGGCCTCCTCGTCGAGCACGGAGGCCACGTACTCGGGGTGGATCGGAGTGTGCTTCTCGACGTCGCGGGTGTAGGCCCCGACCGCACCCTCGAGGGCGTGCACGTGTCGCTCCAGCATCTGGTCGAGGAACCGGCGGGAGGATTTCTCGCGGACCGCCGGAGTCAGGCAGCGCAGGGTCTCGCGGACGTCTCCCCAGATCGCGAGGTCCAACTGGGTGCGCCGGCCCAGGTGTTCGGGCTGGATGTCGATCTGCACGGTCCGCACGTCGCGTGGCAGGAAGTCCGTGTACGGGAAGTCCGTGCCCAGGAGCAGCAGCAGGTCGCACTCGTGCATCGCCTGGTACGCGGCACCGTACCCGAGGAGGCCGGACATACCGACGTCGTAGGGGTTGTCGTACTGGATGTGCTCCTTGCCGCGCAGCGCGTGGCCGACGGGCGCCTTGACCTTCTCGGCGAAGGCCATCACCTCCGCGTGGGCTCCCGCGACACCACGGCCGCAGAAGACGGTCACCCGCTCGGCGGCGTCCACGAGGCGGACGAGGCGGGCCAGTTCATCGTCGCCGGGACGGACCGCGGGCCGGTCCAGCGGGATCGCGAGTTCGGCGCCGTCCGGGGACTCCTGGGCGGCGACGTCGCCGGGCAGGGCCACGACCGACACGCCCCGTCGGCCGACCGCGTGCTGGATGGCCGTCTGCGCCACACGCGGCATCTGGTGGCGTGAGGAGACCAGCTCCGAGTAGTGGCTGCATTCGGCGAAGAGCCGGTCGGGGTGCGTCTCCTGGAAGTACCCGGTGCCGATCTCGCTGCTGGGAATCTGCGCGGCCAGGGCGAGGACCGGGGCCATCGACCGGTGCGCGTCGAACAGACCGTTGATCAGGTGGAGGTTGCCCGGGCCGCAGGAGCCCGCACAGGCGGCCAGGCGGCCCGTCAGCTGTGCCTCCGCGCCGGCGGCGAAGGCGGCGACCTCCTCGTGCCGGACCTGGATCCATTCCAGGTCGCCGTGTCGCCGGACGGCGTCGACGACCGGGTTGAGGCTGTCGCCGACGACGCCGTACATGCGGCGCACCCCGGCATTGGCCAGGAGGTCGACGTACTGCTCGGCAACGGTCAGCTTGGCCATGACGCTCCTCATGATGATCGGTGCTGGATCCCGGTCAGGCTAGGAGGCGTCGGCGGGTCGGCTTGTCCGCCCGCGCACCGCCCGGAGTCGGACAGTGCACTCGTGTGGGACTGAGGTCGCCGTGTTCTTCTGCGTTCATGGGCGGTGCGTTCCCGGACAAACCGTCTCGGCGACCGGCTCCTAGGTTTCAAGCCGGAGTCCGCAGCGGCGCTTCCAGGCGCCCGCCCGCCGACGTACTGTAACGGAGAGTCACATGGTACTGCTCGCGCCGGTCCCGGGGAGACTGCGACCTGCCCGGACCGATGGTCCGGCCGTCGACCGGGTGCCTGACGACCGGTCGTCAGGCACTCTGGACGACCTGCGCGGGGGCCTGGCGATGGGGACGGCTCGCCTCCACTGAGCGGACGGCGAACGCGCCAGGGGGCTGTGCACGCGCGGCCCCATCGTCATGCACGCAGGGAACAGCCGCCCGCGTGCGGGCGGACAGAATCGGCATCAAGCTGGACGCCGCGGCCCGCAGACGACAGGGCCGGAGCCGACGGCGCCGACCGGCCGTTGCGTGCACGGGCCGCCGAGCAGTCGTTGATCGGCGCCGAGCTTCCGCCTCCAGGAGGCCGGGGTTCGTGCCGTACCTGAGGGACCACATCTCGGTCGGCGTCAGCGGCGCGGATCAGATCTTCCGCGCGGTCACGGTGGCCCCTGAGCCGCCCGGTTTCCGGCCTCCGGTCACGCCGAGCAGTCGCGGCCCGGCCGCCCGTCATGGCGTCCGCTTTACCGAAGCCGGGCCGACCTGGGCATTGACGGGACGGTTTTCTGCGCGCACCGTCGAAAGTGGAGTTTCGCCTTCACTCTCTGAGGTGATTCGACGCGATGCCTGGTCCGGTCCCGTCTTCCGGCGTGTCCCCGAGGCCGAGAGGGAGAGTGCACGGTGACGCCGTCACCGTGCTCGCCGACCGTGTCTTCGCGCACACCCGCCCGTCCGACGCGTCCGACGTGGTCGCGTTGGTCGGCCCGGACGACGGCGGGCTCGTGCTGACCGGCGCCAACCCCGTCCGCGCGGCCCGGCGATGCCGCGAGGAGCAGGCGTTCAGCGGTCCTATCCTGTTCGACCTCGCGGCGGCCGAAAGGAAGATCGCCACCCGGGAGCGGCCCTTCGACGAGAGCGGCGACCGGCTGGTGGAGACCACGCTGGAGGAACACGTCCAGGGACAGATCGACGCGGGCGCCGACGCGGCGCTCACCCCGACCCTGTACCTGCGGGCGGGAGACTTCGGCGCCCTGGAGGCGGCCGCCGAGGGCGCGACCGGGCTCGGCCGCGACGACGTCATCCTATCGCTGCCGATGGACGCCGGATGGCTGGCACCCGGCCTGATCGACAAGGTCATCGGCCTCCTCGTCGGGGTGCCCCTCGCCAAGGCGGTCATGCCGGGCGGCCAGTTCAACCCGCCCCAGCGGGTGATGGACGGCGCCCTGGGCCTGCGCCGCCTGGTCACCGAGGTGCCGAACGTCGCCCTCTTCCGCACGGACCTGGCCGGGCTGGACGCCGTGGCCCAGGGCGCCCTGGCCGCGTCGATCGGGACCAGCAGCGCGCTCCGGCACATCGTCCCGCCGGGGGAGTCCGCGGCGTACGGACAGGCGAACGGGAGGCCGGAGGACCGGTCGCCGAGCGTCCTCGTCCGGGACCTGATGGCGTACGTGCGCGGAAGCGCGCTCGCCGGGCGGTTCGGCGACCGCCCCGCGCCGCCGTGCCGCTGCGCCCGATGCGGCGGCCGGAGCATCGTCAGCTTCCTCCGTCAGGAGGACTGGAAGGACGCGCGGCTGCACGGTGTGGCGGTCTGGTCCGAGTGGGCGCGCAACCTCCTCTACCCGGACTCGCCCGCCGGCCGCCGCCGCTACTGGCGGCAGCTGTGCCGCGACGCGATCGCCGCGCACGCCCGCTACAACACGCTCGTACGAGCCCGCGAACCGGTGTTCGTGCCGCCCGAGTCCCTGTGGGTGTGGGCCGGCGAGGACACCGCGCCCGCGCCCGCCGCGGCGACTCCGGCGCGGTGAATGTCGGCAACTGGAGCTCTTCGAACCGCCGTGGCTACTGCGGCGCGGTGAGCGTCCGGTTGCTGGAGCTCTTCGGACCGCCGCCGCTACTCCGGCGGAGTGAATGTCCGAAGGTGGAGTTCTTCGAGCCGCCGTGGCTACTGCGGTGTGGTGAGCGTTCGCAGGTGGAGTTCTTCGGCGAACACCCATCCGGCGGGGGTGTGCGCCCGGTCGCGGAACGGCTCCGGCGGCACGACGACCTGGGTCCCGGCCGCAAGCCCGACACCCCAGTAGTCGGCCTCCGCCCGCGCCTCATCCAGATTCGCAGGGAGGCTCGGCAGGGAGACCAGCCGCGCGCAGTAGGCGCCGAACCGGCCCGCGCGGTCCAGCCCGGACCGCCACGACATCGCCCGGACGATGGCGAGTTCGGCGCGCACCGGCCGCCGCAACAACCGGACAACGCCCGCCGGGGTGAGATCGGCGCACCCGGCCGGCAGCTCGCGGACGGCACGGATCTCCTTGGCCGAAAGGGCCTCCCAGGGGACCCTCCCTCCGGCCGGCAGTCCGAGCAGGACGTCGAGCAGGTCGACGCGGGTGACGCCGGTGAGGCCGACGGCGGCCCGGCGCCGCTGCTCGGCCTCGTCGGGAGCGTAGGCCATCGTGACGTCGACACCGCGCATCCGCACGCGCGCCAGCCGCGGGCCGGCCGCCGATGACGCCGCCCCGAGCAGGGGTGGCGCGTCCGCGGGGGTGGCAGCTCGGGAGCCGGTCGCCGTCATAGCGGTCCAGCCTCCCACGAATGGCCGGTACGGTCGCACGCGGCCTCACCTTCGCCCAACCCCGAGCCACGCCTCCGCCCGCCTACGGCCTCACCGTCGCAGGGCACGAGGCCGTACCGTCGCGGCGCCCCGGGTATCGCGTTCGTTCGATCCCGGTCGAGCCTGCGCCGCCTTCGGCCGCGTCCGCAGCGCCCGTGCCTTCGTCGGACCTGTGCGGTGTCTTCGTCCACCGACGCCCGCACCGTCGCCGCACCAGTAATCGACCAGGGCCGCATCTGCGCCGTCCGCGGCAGCACGGTCGCCCGACCCGGGCCGCATCTGCGCGCCGTCCGTGCCCGCACCGTCGCCCGGCCCCGGCCGCACTTCGCGCACCCGTGGCCTCACCGTCGCCGGAGACCGGGCCGTACCGTCCGGCGGGCCTCGGCCGCGCCTTCGTCCACCCGTCACCTCATCATCGCCGGGCACCGGCCGTGCCGTCGCCGGATCGGTCGTGTTCACCGTCGCCGGATCAGGAGCATCGCGGCGTCATCGGCGATGCGGCCGCCGACGTGCCGGAGCACGTCTGCGCGCAGGTCGGCGAGTGCCCGCTCCGGGTCGGCGGCCGCGAGCAGGTGCGCACGCTCGGCCAGCGGGTAGAAGCCGCCCGCGCCGTCGCGGGCCTCGATGACCCCGTCGGTGTACAGCAGCATCTGGTCCGCGGGCGCGAACTTGATCGTGTACGGGCGGGGGTGCGCGTCGACGAGGTCGGACAGCCCGAACGGCGGTGCGACGTCCTCCGGTTCGGCGAACGCACCGTCGCCGCCGCCGCGCAGGATGAACGGCGCCGGGTGGCCATAGTTGAGCAGCGTCACGGTCTCGCCCTCGCCGAACTCGGCGAGGACGGCCGTCACGAACTTCTCTCCGGCGCTCTCGTCGACCGGTCCCTCGGACCGCTGTGCGGACAGCCGCCGTCGCAGTGCCGCCTCGATGCGCGTGGCGACACCGGTGAGATCGGGCTCGTCGTAGGCGGCCTCCCGGAAGGCCCCGAGGACGTCGGCCGCCGTCTCCACCGCCTCCAGCCCCTTGCCCTGGACGTCGCCGACGATGACGCGGACGCCGGAAGGGGTCAGGGTGACCTCGTAGAGGTCGCCGCCGATACGGGCCTCGGCTGTCGCGGAGGTGTAGCCGACGGCGATGTGCATGGGGCCGACACGCCGGGGGACCGGGCGGAGCAGCACCCGCTGTGCCACCTCGGCGATGGACCGGACGTCGGCGAGGAGACGCTCGCGTCTCTGCCGGTCGGCGCTGGCGAACACACTCGCCGCGGCCACGCCGGTCATCGTCATGAGCGTGAGCGTGTTCTGTTTGCGGCCCAGCGTGTGGTGGTGGTAGCTGAGAGCCGCGCACAGGCCTAATGCGGTGAGCCCCACGATCGCGGTGCGCCGGATGCCGCACCACAGGCTCGCGAACGCGGGACCCAGGACGAGCATGGGCCGGAATATGATGTCCGGGCCCGCCCAGAAGTCGATCAGGGCGACGATTGAGAGCATGCCGAACGGCAGGCACCGCAGTCGTGGCCCGGGCCTCGAGCCTGGCTTCTCGCTTATGGCGCACCCCCAGCTCGTGAGTCCGTTTGTGGGGAGAATAGCGTCGGCGTGCGGTCGGCTCCGTGCTTTCCAGCAGGTCGGTCGGCTCGGGCGATATGCCGGTCGCCGCTCGAGACTTCGCATGCGACGGGTGATGAGCGGGATATTGCCAAATAATACCGCAAAGAGAGAGGAGAGGGAAAAGTCGTCGAGTGAATGGCGTCCGCCGTGCGGCGATTCCGGGGATCCGTCCCCGGCTGCGGAGCCACCAGGGCCGATGGCCTGTGGCGCGCTGGCGTGCGTCACGGACTGTCGTACGCTCGTATTATCCTATCCCCCGACAAAGTAAGCTGAGAAAGGAACACCTCGTGGCGACGAAAGTCGTAATGGTGGATGATTTGGATGGGCATGACGGCGAAGACGTCGCGAAGCGGGATTTCGAGGTTTCCGGCGTAACGTACACCATCGATCTCGGCGATGAGAACTTCAAGCGCCTCGAAGAGCTCCTCGACGCGCTGGCGCCGTATATCGAGAAGGCGGTCAAGGTCAGGCAGGCGGGCCGGGCGCGCAAGGGCACGGCCGACACGGCGCCGCGCCTGCGCGGCTACTCCAACAGCGACGTTCGCGAGTGGGCCACCGCCGAGGGCATCGAGGTGAGCGAGCGCGGAAAGATCGCCGACGAGGTCTACGAGAAGTTCATCGCCGCCCACCCGGACGCCAAGCCCGAGGAGTGAGGCCGAGCCGCCGCGCGGCCGCCGAAGACGCCCCAGGGCCACCGTCGGCCGGGGGCGGCCGGGCGACGTCCGGTCGAGGTAACGACCGGTCGGGAGGCGCGAGGTGACGACCGGCCATGAACCCTGGCCGGCTCAGCACCCTGTCGGCAGGGCGACGCCTGGCCGACAGGGTGACATCCGGCCGGCAAGGGACCTTCTGTCGACAGGGCGACGTCCGGCTGGGTACACCGTGGCCGACTCGGCCCGCGGGCCGCACGACTGGCCGGTGGGGTGATCTCCGGTCGGCGGGGGACGCCCCGTCGACGGGGCGGCGTCCGGCCGCGCACTCTGGCCGAGCGGGGGTGACGTCGGGCTGGGTACACCGTGGCCGACTCGGCCCGCAGGCCGCACGACCGGTCGGCGGGGTGACGTCCGGTCGGCGGCCCTTGAGCGTCGCCTTCTCGGTAGGGGCTTTCAGAGAGTCACCGGCGGGCCGAGGTTGCCCGCGTCGTCGACGGCCTGGATCACGACCCGCCGCGCGCCCGCCGGAATGGCGATGCTCTGCCGGCCGCCCGCGCCGACCGTCGCGGTGACGGTGGAGACCCGGCCGTCGGCGCTGACGCGGTAGCTCGCGGCACGGCCGGCGTACCGGTCGTCGCCGGGCGCGACGAAGGTCACGGTCGTGCCGTCGCGTCGTAGGTCGCGCAGGACGCCGGGCGGTCGGGTGTCGGTCCCGTACCGTCCGGTGCGCTGCTCGTCGTGATGGTAGGCCCACGACTCGGCGTCCGGCCGCCCGTCGGTCCGCCAGGCGAACAGATAGCCCTCGCGGGTCGTGGTGACCAGGTCCGTACGCCCGTCGCCGTCCAGGTCGCCCGCGGCCGGCGAGAACAACGTCCAGCCGCCGGTGAACTTCGGGAAGCCCGCGGCCTGCCCGGATGAGGTGTACGCCTGCACCGTCGAGGTGTCGCCGCCGTCGACCACCTCGGCCCGGCCGTCCCCGGTGACGTCGGCGATCAGCGGTGCGCCGAGGAAGTCCAGGCCCGCCCGCGCGTGCGGGTACCCCGTCACGGGCAGGGTCGTGGCGGCGTCGTATCCGCGCTCATAGTTTCCGATGGCGGTGCCGCTGCCGGGATACAGCAGCGCGGCGACCAGCGACACGGCACCCGACCCGGACTCGGCGTAGCCGAGCCGTCCGTCGGCGCCGAACCTCCCGAACGCGCCGCTGGTGGTGAATGACGCCGGCAGGTCGATCGCAGGCGACGGCGACGACCCGGTCAGCAGCGCGCGTACGGCGGCCGCGTCGCGGTTCAGCAGCCCGGACGCCGGGTTGTTCAACGGCCCGTACGCGCCTCGGATCGTGCCGTCGCCGCTGACGAGGAAGGTCGCGGAGAACGACGGGCCGGTGGCCACCTCGTCCTTGCCGTCGCCGTCCACGTCCGCGACCGCGGGGCTGTTGGCGGCCTCGGTGATGAACTCCTGCGCGCTCCCGTAGTAGGTGACGATCGACGGCAGGCGCACCGGCCATCCCTTCACCGGCGAGCCGTCGGCGTGGTACGCGTACACGTAGTTCGCGCCGAACGCCTGGATGCCCGCGCCATGGCTCTCGGAGTGCTGGGAGCGTACGACGATCTCCGGCCGGTGGTCGCCGTCGAGGTCGGCCAGGGCCGGGGTGGCGTCGAGCTTCGCGTCGTCGATCGCGGTCAGCCCGGACGCCGGCTTCGGCGGATCGGCCACGGTCACCGGCCAGCCGGGCACGTCGGAGCCGTCGGCGTGCCAGGCGTGCACCCGCCCGTCCCATCCGGCCTGCACGACCTCCAGCCCGGCCTTCCCGTCCAGGTCCGTGAGGACGGGGGAGGCCGTCGCGCCCTGATGGGGGAGCCGGGTGTAGGCCAGGGCGGGCCGGGGGATCGCGGGCTTGGCCACGCCCGTGTCGAGCGTCTTCGGCCAGCCGGGCAGGAGCCGGCCCTGGGCGTCGAACGCGTACGTCCGGCCGGTCGTGCTGGTGGCCACGACCTCCTGACGGCCGTCGTGGAACAGGTCGCCGACCGCGACCGGGGCGACGATCGGCTCATGGCCCGGATCGAAGCCCGGGATCCGGGTCCGGCTCGCGTTGGTCGTCACGGGCCAGCCGGACAGCTCCTGCCCGCTCACCCCGTCGAGGGCGTGCACGCGGCCGTCGGCGTCGCCGAACACGATGTCCTGGTGGCCGGTGCCGCGCAGGTCGGTGAGGGCGGGCTGGCTCTCCCCGCCGATCCCGAAGCGCAGCGGGAAGCCGGTCCGCAGGGTGGCGTCGTGGTGGACGGCGATCGCGCGCCGCTCTTCGCCCATCCGGCCCGCGTCGTCCCAGACGCGCAGCCGCAGCGTCACGGTGTACTGCTCGGTCGACGACAGCTCCTTGTCGCCGGGCATCGCGTACGCCTTGTCCCAGAAGGATGCCGGCAGCCGGCTCAGGTCCAGCGTGCCGACCTTCCCGTCGTACGCCCCGGTGCCCTGGCCGTCGCCGGCCTTGATGAACGCCGAGTCGGCCGGTTCGATCCCCGGCGCGAACCCGAGCTCGTACCGGAAGCTCTTCGCACGGCGCGCCTCGACGTGCCCGGTGACCGGCACGGACGAGGTCGTCTCCGGGTCGTACAGGGCGTACCAGTCCGGGCTGTCGATCCAGGCCGCGGGCGGGATGTCGCCGTGCGCGACCGCCGCGAGGGCCTTGGTGGCGTTCGGCCGGCCGTAGCCGTACTGCCGGTCCCAGCCCGGCCGGCCCGGCCAGCCGAGGCTCGCGTCGTCGACGTCGCTCGCGGTCGCCCGCAGCACCTGCACGGCCTCGGCGTTGGTCAGCGGCCGGTCGATCTTCTTCTCCTTCGCGGCCTGCGCGCCGTACGACAGCAGCAGGCCGAACAGCCCGCCGGTGGTCGGCGTCGACTCGGACGTGGAGCCGCCCTGCGTGGCCACCGAGAACATCGCCTTGGCGCCGTAGGAGGTGAGGTTGGAGCGCTCGCGGTAGGTCGAGGTCAGCACGTTGGCGAGGGCGCCCGGCGCGCCCGCCGCGTTGGCGACCAAGCCGTTGCCGGGGATCACGTGCGGCCAGAACATCCCGCCCTGATGGTCGGTGGAGTCGAAGTCGTTGCTGGACTCCACCATGACCACGCCGTCGTTCCAGAGCTTGTCGACGGCGCGGCGCATCGTGGAGGAGTACCCGAGGTCGGCCGTGGTGCTGACGATGACCTTCGCCCCTGCCCGGCCCGCGTACAGCCACGCCGCCGCGAGGTCGTCCGTACGGTCGAGCGCCTCCGCGCCGGCGCGGATCGGCAGCAGCCGGCACTTCGGGCAGATTCCGGCGCCCAGTTTCCCGTTGTCGGTCTGCGCGGCCGCGACCCGCTGCTGGTCGTTGGCGTGGTCGTACGTCGAGTCGGGTGTGGCCGGGTCGTTCTGGTCGTCGTAGAAGTCCCAGCCGGAGATGTCGTCGGGGAAGCCGTTGCCGTCGTCGTCCTTGCCGTCGGAGAACGCGACGATGAGGTCCTCGGGGTCGATGACACCGTTGCCGTTCGCGTCGCGTACGCGGGGGTCGCCGTCGTAGTCGGCGGCGGTGACCGCGCCGTCGCCGTTCTTGTCGTACGTCGCGGATCCGGCCGGCTTGGGCAGTTCACCGGTGTTGAGGAACACCTTGTCGGCGAGGTCGGCGACGTCCCCGGCGTGCCAGTTGATCCCCGCCTCGACGTAGGCGATCACCGTGTCCGGCGATCCGGTGGTGTAGTCCCGCCAGGCCGTGTCCACCGACATCCCGGCGGCGCCCTCCGGGTCCTTCGCGCCGGGGGTGCAACGCGGCAGGAAGGAGTAGAGATTGTGCTGCTCTCCGCCCGGAGTGGCCGTGGTCAGGCAGCTCACCGGCGCGCCGTTCTCGACCGGAGCGTAGCTCGGATCGTTCGGCGACCCCGCCGGGAAGCCGCTCGCCGCGACGCCCGGCCGGGCCAGCAGGACGAGCAGGGCGGGGACGACGGCGAACGCGACAGCCGGGAGACGCCTCATGGGACCACCTCGAAGAGTTGACCGTGGATCACTGTCCGCCAACCCTCAGGTGATGAGTAGTCCTCTGGCCGGATGAGGACATGAGTTTTTCTCGCGTTAGTCCCGGAGATCGCGGTCTCGGTCAGGTGCCTCGGCACCGGTCAACGAGGACGTGAACGGGCGCCGCGTCCGGACGGTCGGTTTCCCGGCCCGGCGATCGTTCCGAGATCATTAACCGGTGACCCACACTGACGACTACTGGAACCACAACACGCACTACCACCGGCTCGTGCTCGGCGCGATGCCGGACCCGTGCGACGCGGCGCTGGACGTCGGATGCGGTGAGGGCCTTCTCGCCCGCAGGATCGCCGGCCGGGCGCGCCACGTGACCGGTGTCGACCTCTCCGCGGAGATGATCGAACAGGCGCGTGAGCGCGCCGCCGACTCGAGCGCGTCCGGGACGATGGAGTTCGTCCAGGCGGACTTCCTTCGGCACCCGTTCCCCGAGGGCGCGTACGACTTCGTCTGCTCGGTGGCGGCCATCCACCACATGGACTTCGAGCGCACCCTGACCAGGATGGCCGAGCTGCTGCGGCCGGGCGGGACGCTGGTGGTCGTCAGCCTCGCCCGAAACCGTACGCCCCTGGACTGGGTGCTCAGCGGCGCCGCGCTGCCGGCCGTCAAGGTCATCGACCGCGTGCGCGGTGTGGGAGGTCCGGCGGGCATGCCGGTGATGGACCCCGAGATGAGCTGGGGGCAGGTCCGGCGAGAGGCGCTACGGCTGCTGCCCGGCGCGCGGTTCCGGCGGCGCCTGCTGTGGCGCTACTCGGTGCACTGGCGCAAGCCCTGACGATCGCCCCGGCCGTCCGTCAGTCGAGGCGGGAGAACCGGTGGGCGGAGACGGCCAGGCAGATGGCGATGAAGGCGGCGACTACCCCGAGCTCGGCGAGGGGCGGTGGGTGCCAGCCACCCCAGGCCACCGGCTGGAACAGCAGGGATGACGGGCGTGCCCGCGCGGCGATGGTCTGCCGCATGGCGTCGACCGCGTAGGTCAGCGGGTCGGCCAGCGCGGCCCACGCCATCCAGCCGGGCATCGCGCTGACCGGGAACATCAGCCCAGACAGGAAGACCAACGGAGTCATCAGCACGCCGAGCACCGTGCTGAAGGTCCGGGGCCGCCTGATGGTGACCGCGACCATTGCTCCGAGCAGGGTCATCGCCAGCCCGGTCAGCGCCAGCTCCGCCGACAACAGGGCCACCAGCCCGAGCCGATACGGCAGGTGGACCAGGCCCCCGCAGGCCAGAACGATCATCCCCTGGCAGGTCGCCACCGTCGCGCCGCCGAGACACTTGCCGGTCAGGAGAGTGCCCCGGCGCACCGGGCTGACCAGCATCTCGCGCAGGAAGCCGCTCTGGCGATCCCAGACGATCGACGCGCCGACGGATATCGCGGGCGGTTGCGCGGCCATCACCAGGACCCCTGGGAAGAGGAACATCAGGTAATCGGAAGTGTGGCCACCTCCGGCACCTGCGAACATCCGAGCCAGGCCGATGCCGAGCACGAACAGGAACAGCAGCGGTTGCAGCAGTGAGACGAGGCTGGCGGCACCGCCGCGCACGAAGTGCAGCAGCTCCCGGAGCCAGACCATCCGCGCGGCGCGCAGTTCGGCGGCGCAGCGCGCCGTGACGACGGCGGTCACCGTGCGCCGCCCACCGGCTCGTCGCGGATGCTGCGCCCGGTGTGGTGCAGGAAGACGTCGTCGAGGCTCGGCCGGGTGACCGTCACCTCGTACACCGGGACGTCGAGGCCGGCGCACAGCCGGGGGACGAGGAGCGCGCCGTCCTCGGTGTGGACGCGCAGGCCCTGCGGGCCGGCGACGGCCGCCAGCCCGAATCGGTCGAGCAGAGCGGCGGCCGCCTTCTCGTCGTCGCCGGTGCGCAGGTCGACCCGGTCGGCACCGAGCACCGACTTCAGCTCCGCCGGGGAACCCTCCGCGATGATCCGGCCGTCGTCGATGATGGCGATGCGGTGGCAGCGCTCGGCCTCCTCCAGATAGTGCGTGGTCAGGAACAGCGTGGTGCCCTCGCGCTCGCGGACCTCCTCGAGGTGGTCCCACAGCAGGGCTCGCGACTGCGGATCCAGGCCGGCCGTGGGCTCGTCGAGGAACAGCACGCGCGGTCGGTGCAGGATGCCACGGGCGATCTCCAACCGGCGGCGCATGCCGCCAGAGAGGGTGCGTACGAGACGGTCCCGCGACGCCGTCAGGCCGGTGAGGTCGAGCAGGGAGTCCACCCGCGCCGCCAACTCCGCCCGCGGTATGGCGTACAGGTCGGCGTGGAAGCGGAGGTTCTCGGCGGCCGTCAGGTCACCGTCGAGTGTGCTCTCCTGGAACACGAGCCCGATGCTGCGGCGCACGAGCCCGGGCGCGGTGCGCGTGTCGTGACCGGCGACCTCGACCCGTCCAGCCGTCGGGCGGACCAGGGTGCACAGCATCGCGATCGTGGTGGTCTTGCCCGCGCCGTTCGGGCCGAGGAAGCCGAAGGTCTCGCCCTGGGCGACGGTGAGGTCGATGCCGCGCACGGCCTCCACGCCGGGGTACGACTTGCGCAGCCCGCTAACCCGGATCGCCGGCGCGCCGCCGGCCGGAACGTCCGCCATCAGGGTGCCCGTCGTCAAGGCGTCGGCGGCCGTGGCGTCGGCGGCCGTGGGCCTCCTGACGAGGGCGCCCGCCCGGGGAGAGGCACCGGCCTCGGGAGGGACGCCGGCCGGGTCGGTCGCCGCCCGGCGTGCGGCCGGCGGCCGTCTGGCTCTCAGCATCCGGCCGCCCTTCACGCTCGTACGGAGAGTCGGGCCATCCAGTCGTCCGGCACGACGAACCCGAAACTCCACCGATGCCGGGTGGTCGGATTGACGATGCAGTGCCAGAACAGCCGGGTGGGGTCCTGCTCGGCCTTGAAGAACCGCACCATCCGGGGGCTCTCGCGGAGCGTCACGATCTCCTCGGTGTATGGGTTCATGTACCGGAAGAACGACGTTTCGGCCGGGTCGGGGAACGGTTCGTCGTGGTCGACGATGTACATCCGCCAGCCTGGCTGCGTCTCGTTGGTGTGCCACAGGCGGTAGCTCTCGGGCGGGTACCACAGGCTGCCGGAGAAGCGCACCTCGGTGCCGAACGCGGCCTCGAGCTCCGCGATCGTACGGTGCTTCGCCGCGAAATAGCGGTCATATCCCGGATGGTCGACGTGTTCGTCGAGGTTGATGAGATGGAAGTCGCGCCGGGGAGCGTCCGGGCCGACGGCCGGATCGCGCCATCCGGTCCGGGCCCTCTCCTGATGCCAGGCGCGATACTCCGGGTCGGCCGGGGACCGGTCCGTGGAGCGGAGGTCCTCGTCCCGGAACGTCCGCCGGAACCGGCCCATGTCGACCGACGACGGCTTGATCTTCAGGTGCTGCAGCTGCTCGGCGACGCCGCCGAAACCGGGCAGGTCGGTCAGGCGGTATTCATGGTGCAGGATGCGGGTCGGCGTCGGGTCCGGGCGCGCGGCGGCCCGGATGTCGCGAGTGGCGGGGGCGGTCGCCGCTGGGCGCCCGGCCGCCGGCCCCGGTGCCGTGGAGGACGACGCCTCCATCAGCTCGGGAACCGTGAAGGTGTACCCGTGACGGGAGCCGAGGCGCACCAGCTCCTGGACTCCGGTCATCGCCCGAAGCTGCTCCGACAGCTCGGGCGTGCCGTACGCGATCCGCAGGAACGCCTGGCCGGCTTCGACGGACATCGTGCCTTACCTCCTGGGTCGATCGATCGGGCGACGTCATCGGTCTTCCGGTGATGCGGACGGCGGGTCGAGCAGGAGCACCGAGGGCACCCGGTCCGGCGCGGCGAGCCTGAGGAAGTGCATCCCGAAGCCCGACATGCCGACCATCAGCCCGGGGAAGAAGCCGGCGCTGTGCTCCACGACGCCGGCATCGGCGTCGTCGATGCTGCGCCACTGGGTCCGCACCTGGACGTTGGCCTCCAGCCGGAAAGCGGGTTCGTCCCGCAGGAGCGCGAACCGCAGGAGCAGTTCGGCGTTGCCGGAGCGGCCATGGCAGAGCGTGTCGTTCATCAGCCGGGGGAAGTTGCGCATCGTGGCGGAGAGCGCCTGGTACGCCTCGCGGAGCATGGATTCGTCATCGCCACCGAGCGCCGCCCAGCTCGCGATGCGGCTCAGGCCGATGCCGGAGGCTCCGTTGCACCAGGCGTTGGCGTAGCGGCGTCCGTTGCGGAGTATCCCGCCGGCGACCGTGCGCAGGTCGTACCAGTCCTGGTCGACCGGGTCGAAGTGGCGGGCCTCGTAGGCGAAGGCGCGGCGCCCGGCGTCGACGTACGACGGCCGGTCCGCGAGCCGGCCGAGCTGGATCAGCGCCCACCCGGCACCCGCGGCGCCGTGGGCGAAACCGGTGAGGTTGGCCGCCGCATCGCCGGGATCGGCAAGCGGCCAGCTGAGGGTGTCGCCGTCCGCGTCGGCGTGGCGGAGGAGCCGGGCGGCGCAGCGATGGGCGGTGTCGAGCCCCCGGCCGTCGGTCTCCCGGGCGAGGCCGAGCAGCACCGGGATCAGCCCGGCGCTGCCGCCGAACACGTCGAAGCGGGTGTCGGCGTCCACCCCGCCGGGCAGATCGCGGCTCAGCCGCTCGGTAAGTTCGAGCAGACCGCGGTCCTGCCAGAGGTGATGCAGGTGGGTCAGCAGGTAGATGAGGCCGCCCACGCCGGAGAAGGCGCCGATGTTCTCGCGGTCGGCGCGCGCGATGGCGTGGGACAGGGCCCGCTCGGCGGCCCGGCGGAACTCCGGGCGTGGGACCAGTGAGTCGAGGTAGGCGAGGAACAGGGCGATCCCACCGGACCCGTGGTACAGGTCGCCTTCGACGTCGGCCTCGGTGATCGTGCCGCCCGCGAGCTCGTACGAGGTCCAGGGCGAGGGCGCCGACGGCTCGCGCAGGCCCGCGCACAGGCGCTCGCCGATGCGCGCCGCGTAGTCGAGGCACGCGGTGACGAAGGCCGGGCTGGTCACCTCCCCGGCCGCCAGCCCGGCGGTGATGTACTGGCGCTGCTGCGCGCGATTGCGCGCCGACAGCCGCCGGATGCGCTGCGCGGCGTGGTCGACGGGGGAGACGTCGAGGAAGGACGGCAACTCGGTGGCGTGGTCGTGGACGAGCCGGTGGCCGTGGGCGTCGGTGGTGAAGATCGGGATGTCGAGCCGCCACAGGGAGATGAGCTCGCGGTCGGCCAGGACGCCCTCGTGGTCCCAGGTGCGCGGGAACGTCCGCACGGTGTTGGCGAGAAGGTCGACTTCCAGAGGATCGACGAGGCATTTCGGGTGCCGCGCGGACAGCAGCAGCTGTGCGTAGATCTGCGTGCCCCAGTTGATGAACCGCACCGACGCGTCGGTGAAGGTCTCCGAGATGAAGCGAACCGCGTCCTCCGGCCGCTGCTCGAACCACGCGTAGACGCGGTCGAACCCGTTCATGATGGCGTCGGTGAAGTCCTGCGGCTCCGTCAACCGGTCGCCGAGGAAGACCCGGTTGGACGCCTCCGACTCGACGTGCACGTCGGTCCGGTGGGTCACCGAGGCCTCGAAGCCGAGGCGGGGACCGTCCAGCCGGGGGACCGGAACGGGCACGTCGTACCCCTCGCCGCCGGAGTATCCGCTGATCCGCATCTCGGCGGCGGAGGTCGTGGCCCGCGGCCACTCGAGCAGGCCGGTCTTGAAGACGGAGTCGAGCAGTGTGCCGGCCGGGCGTTCCTGTCCGCGGGGCAACACCGCGAGAGCGGTCTCGCAGTCGCACACGTGGGCGTGGCCGTCGGCGACGAGGATGTTCTCGAAATGCAGGTCGCCGCCGCCGAGCACGTAGAAGATCGCCAGGTGCCCGCCGAGCTCCCGGTAGACGTGCTCCACCTGCTCCCGGGAGTCGAGGTGGTTGCGGCCCGCCGGGATCAGCGCCTCATATCCGTACCCCTGCCGGGGCAGGACCGGACGGGACGCGAAGCCGAGCACGCCGTCGTGGTGCAGCCGGTCGAGTAGTCGTTGCATCGCCGCCTCGGACCTGATGCAGCGCGGTTTGTACACGAACGATCCGGTGCGGCCGGAGGCGAGCTCGACGTCGACGATCGCTACGGTGCGCGCTCCGGCATGGTGATCGGACCGGCCTTGGCGTATGGACCGGAAGACCGCGATCTCCTCGCCGAAGATGGCGTCGCCGATGTCGGCGGCGTCGGCCGCGAGGCGGTGGACGAGGCTCGTGCCGAAGTCGGAGAGCAGCTCGGTCACGTGGGCGAGCCACCGCCCGAGCACGGGGAACGCGAGGTAGAAGCGGTGGTAGGCGGCCGCGTCGGCGAACGTCGCGTCGAGGTAGGCGAGGTAGTCGTCGCGCGTCGCCCGCGCCTTGTCGATGCCGTGCCGGGCGCAGTGCACATTGGCGTGCGCCTCGAGCGCCCAGGCCAGGGGGAGTTCGAAGCGGTCGAGGAGATGCCCCTGGAAGTCGTCGACCAGCCGCCGGTCGAACAGCCCGGGATGGCGGGTGCGGGCCTCCTCCAGCCGACGCCCCAGCTCGAGCAGGAAGGGCTCACACGCCTTGGCCCGTCGGCCGTAATACACATCGGTGGCGCGCCAGCTCGGGTCGGCACCCTCGGCGGAGGCCTCCGCCCGTACGGCGGTGGATCCGGGGTCGGGATCACCGAAGCGGCTCAGGGCCGCCTGGTAGGTCGGCAGCCAGGAGGCGTGTACGCCGGCGAACACCGACCTGGTCGACGCGTCCGCGGTGGCCATCCCCAGCTCGTGCCGGCGGTACGCGGTGAGGATCTCCACCAGGCGCGCCCTGCCGGGGCGGGCCGGACCGGAGCGGTTCAGCGCCTCCTTGCCGAACTTGGCCTCGAGCCGGTCGGCCATCCGCGCGATGTGCCACGCGTCGAACGACGTGAGGGACGGAACCGGATCAGGAGGGGTGCCGCCCCGGCTCTCCAGCGCGGCGACGATTCGCATCCGCTCCGCCAGGTTCGCGGCCCGTGCGGCGAGATCGAGGTAGGGGTGGTCACCCATGGGACTGGCTCCTGCTAGGGCATCGGGAGGAAGGACCGGGAACGGTCCCGCGGTGACGGCTGGATGACCCGGGGCCCCTTCCGGCCATGGGCCGAAGGGCCTCCGAGATCCTGCGGGCGAGATCCGGCGGCATTCCGGGACGGCAGGCTGCCGGCCGCTCGTTGCGTCGGGACGGTGGGCCGGCCGGGCCGACCCACCGCGGCGAACCGAGAGACGTGGTGCGGACGCCTACTTCGTGGTGCCGTCGCAGATGAAGGTGAGGGGCCCGAAGCTGCACGTGCTCGCGCAGGCGTAGATCTCCACGGCGGCGGCGCCCTCGGTCCAGAAGTCCAGCGACTCCTGGTCCGGCTGCTCGACCGGGGCGGGCAGCGTCGACACTGACACGCCGAAAGCGTCCGGGTCGGCGAGCATCTCGGCGCGGAATCCGTCGTCGACGACGGCCCTAAGGGCCAATTCTGTGGACATGGAGTACCTCCCTGTGAAACGTGGTGATGGATGTCGGTCAGGCCTTCTCGGCGGTCAGTTTCACGCCGATCTGTCGCTCGACGTTCGTGAGCTCCTGAATGGCGGCCGCCATGTTGTCAGTGTTGTTCTGCCAGTCGACCAGCTCCTTCACCTCGGGGCCGACGCCTTCGGACGCCCAGAGGGCCTCGAGCCACGCCTTGACGGCGTGCGGATGCAGATCCTCCATGGGCGTGACACGGGAGAGAATGGGCTCTTCGTGCAGGGACAGCGCGAGCTCGATGGCCTCACGCAGTTTTCCGTCCGGGGGCAGCAGCGAACACAGGATCACTAGCCCTTGAATTCGCCGGATGATGTCCACGCCCGGGTATATGGTGGGGCCTTTCGCGCTCATCGTCGACCTTTCTCGCTCGGCGGATACCACGCTAGGAAAGGCCTCTTTCAACGCTCTTACACTTTGCTGTCGCTCCGGACCGCCACCAAGGGAACGCCGCGCAGGATCGCCGTGTGCAGGTCGCGCGTCTCCGGGCCCGGGCACACGCCGAGCCGGTCACGCAGGCACGCGCTCATCGCGGCGTACGCCTCCAGCGCCTCCGCCGACCTTCCGCACCGGCACAGCGCGAGCATCAGGTGCCGCCAGAACCGCTCGTGCAAGGGGTGCCGGCCGGTGAGAGCGCGCAGCTCGCCGATGAGGCGGTCGTGACGCCCGAGGGCGAGGTCGGCCTCGTGGCGCCGGTCGAGGGCCCGAAGCCGCTCCTCGATGAGACAGGGGACGACGTCGCGGTGCAGGGAGTCCGAACGGACGTCCGGCAGGACCGGCCCCCGCCACAGGGACAGCGCCTCGGCGAGGTCGGCCGACTCGCCGGCGATGTCCCCGCGCTTGCCCGCGGCCCGGGCCCGCGCGACGAGCTCGCGGAACCGGATGAGATCCAGATCGGCGGGAGAGACCTCGATGAGGTACCCCGCGGCCGAGGTATGGATCAGGCCGGCGGTGGGTCGGCCCAGCGTCTGGCGGAGCCGTGTGACGTAGGTGTGCACCGCCCCGCGTGGCCGGCGCGGCGGGGAGTCGTCCCACAGGCGCTCGGTCAGTTCGTCGAGCGACACGATCTGGTTCGCGCCGAGGAGGAGGGTCGCGAGCAGGGTGCGCTGCTTTCCCGCGGGCACGGGGACGCGGCACCCGTCGGCGGTGACCTCCAGGGGACCGAGGATTCGGAAGGATGGACGGTGCACGGCTGGGCTCCCGCTCGTGTCGCAGGCGATTCGGCTGGCGTTCGCGTCGAAGGTGGGCTGTCCGGCGGTCGGGGGCGGATCGGTTGACGCCTTCTTGAGATTAACGCAAAGTAGCAAGATCTTACTTTGCGTAGTTGGTTCACGGTGTGCGACAGGGCCCGGGATCATGTCGTTCGCCGACCGCGGGCGGCGACGCTCTCGGTGCACGGGATGTCCGCCGACTGGGCTACGGTCGTGCTCCGGACGGCAGGGGGGGTCCGGACGACAGGGGGGTGACGAATGACCGGGCAGATGCGCTTCGAACACGACGACGTGATCGCCGTGCGCGAGGCGTTCCACCGACGGCTGAAGGCGTTCGCCGCGCCGGTCGCCGGCGACCGCGGGGCGGTCACCGAGGACCTCGACCAGCTCGAGGTGGCGCGCGCGATCCACGCCGCGTTCGGCGACCATGAGGCGTACGGCGGCCTCACGCGCGCCGAGCTGGCCCAGGCCTGCGCCCACATCTGCGGCCGCTCACAGTTCGACCGGTACTTCGAGCTGTTCTGCAAGATGGACCTGATCGAGCCGTTCACCCAGCGCGACTACGAGTGGCGTTACGTCCTCAACCCGGCCTCGTCGGCGGCGCTGCTGGTGTTCCGCCGACTGGAGGCCAGCGGCGGTCTGCAGGAGCTGGTCACGCTCCTCGACGCCACCTACCGCGAGTTGGAGCGCGGCAGCGCGACGAGCCGCGAGGTGGCCGAGGCGCTCGTGCAGGCGCGCCGCGAGTTCACGATCCGGTCCGGGCACCTGCGCCGACTCGTGCGCCACCGGCCCTTGGAGGAGCTGATCGCCGAGCAGCGCCACCACGGCGACGCCAAGCGGCTCTTCACCCAGGCCGAGCGCATCGTCGAGCGGGTCAACCGCGACTTCGGCGAGCACCGCCGGGCCGCCGAGCGGATGGCCGAGGCCGCCCTGCAGTACGTCAACGCCGTGCAGGAGTACATGGCGCGCCTTCTCGACCAGGCGGCGCAGCGCCGGGACTTCACCCTCCTGGACGCCGAGGCCTACCTCACCGCCGCGATCACCGGCAGCCCCGAGGCCCTCGCCGCCGTCTTCGAGGGCATCGTGTTCGACCCGCCCCGGCTCCACCTGTCGCCGCACGAGATCCTCCGGACGATCGAGACGCACCAGCCGCGCCCGCGGCCTCGGCAGCGCCGCCCGCGGCGTGAGGACCCGCTGCCCGAGGGCGACCCGGTCGAGGAGGCGGCCGAGCGTCTCCGCGATTACCAGGCGTCCCGGCGCGCCGCGATCGAGGCGCACATCGGGCCGGCGGACGCCGTCGACCTCACCGACCGGCTGCGGGGCACGCCGTGGCGGCAGGCGGCGCGTGTCATCGCCGACGTCCTTGTCTCCGCGACCGACCCCGACCTGCCGTTCGAGCCGGTGCTGGGCGACCGGCTGCACGTCGCCGCCGACGCGCCGACGACGTACGTCAGCGAACTCGGCGTGCGCACGACCGAGTCCGACCGGGCCACGACGACCCAGGGTGACCGCGATGGCTGAGCCGGCCCCCTCCGCCCTGGCACTGGCTCGGCTTCGGGCGCTGGGCGGCGCGTCCGCGGAGACGTCGACGGCCGTGTCGGCGGCCGCCCGCGCGGCCGGGCGCGAGATCGTTCTGGCGCCTGGCGCAGCAGGCCAGGTCGCGCTGCTGACCTGGCCCGCCGACATCGACCTGGCAGAGCAGGCGGACCACTCGCTGTGGGCGACGCCGTCGACCGCCCTGCAACTGACCTTCGCCGCCTGTGTGCGGCTCTGCTGGGAGGACCCGCACCTGCACCCCTACCCGGGACGTGTCGTCGCTCCGGAACGCGTGTTCGCGCTGCTCGCCCGCGTCAACGCCCGCCCGGACGAGGCGATCCCGATCTTCGACAACGCGCCGAAGCGCTCCCTGGCGTGGCTGCGGCGCGCGGCGTGGATCGACCAGGACGACGAGGGCGTACGGTTCGGCGTACGGCTGGCGGCACTGCCCGACGACGATGTGGCCGCGCTCCGTCGCGTGTACGAGGCGATGCCGGGCCCCCAGGACGAGGAGGCGGCGACTCCTGGGGACGGGGCGGTGCCGGGTCGCGAGGACGAGGAGGCGGCGACTCCTGGGGACGGGGCGGTGCCGGGTCGCGAGGACGAGGAGGCGGCGACTCCTGGGGACGGGGCGGTGCCGGGTCGCGAGGACGAGCAGGCGGCGACTCCTCAGGATGAGGTGGTGCCGGGTCGCGAGGACGAGCAGGCGGCGGCTCCTGAGGACGGGGAGACGGCGGATGAGTGACGGTGTCCCGGCCCTGGAGACGCTGCCGCACGAGCTGAGGCTCGCCGTGCGGCGGGCGGTCGCGGCGGTCGAGGAGGCGGACCAGCCGGTGCCCGTGGCGATGTACCGCGGTCTCGCGCCGGACCTGCGGCCGTACGTCGAGGCGATGCTGGCCGCGGCCGGCCGGGTCCTCATCGAGCTGCGCGAGGGATTCATCTCCGGGTACGACGACGCCGTCGCGCGCGAACTGGCCCGCGAGGGCATCGGCGCCCTGGAACCGATCGACGCGGCCGTCCTCGCGCTGGTCCTGCTGCACGGGTTCGTGATCCCGAAGGCCCAGGGGGAGCTGCCGCGCACCGCGCGGGCGTACCAGGCTCGCCGGGTGAGCTTCGAGACGCTCGTCAACTCGCGCATCCGCTCCCGTGAGCAGATCCGGCTGTCGCTGCAGCGGCTGCGCGACCGGGGCCTGCTCCAGCCCGGCGACAGCGCGCCGATCCGGCCGGGCCCGCAGTTCCTGCGACTGACGCCGCAGGCCTCGAACCTCATCGAGGAGAACCTCATTCTGCTGGCGGACCCGGACGGCGCACTCGCCGACGCCATCCGCCGCCGGCGGGCGCAGGCACGATCCCAGGCCATCGAGGGGGAGAAACGGTGACGAGCGAGATCGACATCGAGGCGGCGGGCCTCGGCGGAGTGGTCGGCCGGCGCGACCTCATCGCGCTGCAGACGCTCGAGATCGGCACGCTCACGTCGCACCCGATCCCGATCGTCCCCGGGCAGTTCATCACCGTCGCCGGGCGTGGCCCGGTGGACAGCAACGGCTCGGGCAAGACGACGTTCCTGTCCGCCATCACGCTGATCCTCGCCGATCCGCAGTGGCGGCTGCACGAGAGCGGGAAGTACGCCGCGCGGCTGCTGTTCCGTCCCGAGCCGGTGGGCCTGTCCGCCAAGGAGCACGCGCCCGCGACGGTCGGATACATCGTCGGGGTGTTCGGCGAGCGCGACGCCGACGAGCGGTCGGCCCTGTCGGTGTGGATCCGTCTGCAGTCCGGCGGCAGCCCGTACGCCGAGGTGCGCTGGAGCGACGGCCTGGTCCTCGCCCGCGGTGCGGACGACGCTCAGCGCCTCGAGACCGCGCACCGTACGTGGGCCACCCTGCGCAACCGCGTGCCGGTGACGCGGATCGGCGACGTCCTGTACGGCTCGTCGCCGCGCTGCATGTCCTACCTCCACACCGACGGCACCCGCCCGGAGGCGCCGTCGCTGGTGTCGGAGGAGCTGTCCCACCTCAAGCCGGAGGAGATCGGCGACTCCCTCATCGCTCTTGCCGGGCTGACCGACCTGGTCGACAAGGAGAGCGACGCGCGGGCCAACCGGGTCGAGATCGAGTCCCGGTACGCCGAGGAGCGCAGCCGCGATGAGCAGCGCCGCCTCGAGGAGGAGAGCGACCTGGCGGCCGTCGCGGACCGCGACCGCGCGCGGGAGCACGTGGCCCGGGTCACCGTGCTGCGGCGGCTGCACGCCGCCCGCCGTTTCCTCGACGTCCGCGCCGACGACGCCGCGCTGGGCGATCAGATCGAGGGGCTCGGCGCGCGGGTGGAGGAGCGCCGCGAGGCCGTCCGGCAGACCCAGGAGGAGCTCGACGAGCTCGCCGTCCCCGAAGAACTGCAGCAGCGCGTCGCCGAGCTCGAGGGCGTCCACCAGTCACTCCAGGAGGATCTGAGCGGCCTGATCGGCGAGGAGGGACGGTACGAAGGGGAGCTGGAGCGGTTGGGCGGGTCCCGCCCGGCGCTCGCCCGGCTCGCGGAGCTGTGGGACGGCACGCCGGCGGAGACGCTGAGCGCCGACCTCGAGGCGTCGGCCCCCGAGCTGATGGAGGCCGAGTGGGCCGTGCGCCAGGCGACCGGGCAGCTCGGGGAGGCGCGTACGGCCCTGGAGCGCATCCAGGCCGGCCACGACCCCGACACCGCCGCGAGCCTCGCGCGGCTCGACGCGGCCGGGCTGCCCGCCGCCGGTCTGCTCGACGCCGTGACGCTCGACGACCAGGTCCGTGGCGCATGGGAGCCACGGCTGTGGCCCTACCGGCACGCCGTGGTGGTGGCCCCCGGCGACCGTCCCGCCGCCGTGGACGCACTGCGATCGCTGCCCGGATCCGTCCTCGTGACCGCCGACGGCCCGCTCGACGGCGCGGCCGACACCCCGCTGCCCACCGGTGTGACCAGCCGGATCCCGATCCGGCGGTTCCTCGCGTCCGTGGAACACCGCACCGAGGCCGTGGCAGACCCGGCGAGCGCCCACGACGGCGACTCGGGCGTCACGGTGATCGGCGGGTTCCCCGAGCCGATCGCGGGCCGCGACGCCCGCATCCGCCAGGCGCAGGCCCGCTTGGAAGAGGCGGAGGGGCGCGCCGAGGCCGCTCAGGAGTCCCGCGCGGCCGTGGCGAGCCGTCGGGCCCACCTGGAGAACGCCTTGAAGCACGCCACGGCCGCCGGGCAGCTCGCCGAGCTGGACGAGAGACTCGCCGAGCTGAAGGAGCGCCTCACCGACGTGCGCCACCGCCGTACGGCCCTCAGGGAGCGGGTCGACGAGGCGCGCACCGTCTGGATGCACGCCCGGACCAAGGTGGACACCTTGGAACAGCAGCGGCGGTTCCTCGCCCAGAAGACGACCCAGGCGCGCCAGCAGCTCACCGACGTCGAACGCGAGCTCGCCAAGCTCACCTCCCGGCGCGCGGACCTGCCCCTGCGGTACTGGACGGACCAATGGGGCGGCGACGCCGCCGCGGCCGAAGAGCTGCTCGGGGCTCAGGAGCCGAAGCTGCGGTCCGCCGGCCCGGACGCCCTGATGAACCACGCCCGGGACGCGCTGAACGAGGCGGTGCACGCCCTGTACGCGCGGACGCCCGCGCCGTCGGACGTCCAGGACCTCGTCGACCGGTTCCGCGACTCGCTGTCCACCGAGTCGCTCGCCGACCGGCTTCGCCGGCTCCAGGCGCTCACCGAGGCCCTCGACGACGTGCTGACCGGCATGGCCGAGCACGACCGGCGCACCCGCGTGCAGATCGAGGAGGAGCGCCGGCGCCGGCAGCTGGCGCTCGGCGAGCTCGACACCGTGCGCGAGGAGCGAGAGGAAGAGCTGCAGACGGTGCAGAAGCTGGTGAGGGAGGTCGTCAAGGGCCGTCTCGAGGCGGTCAGCGCGACCTACGACCGGCTCGACCGCGCCCGCGGCGGGTTCGGCGCCCGGCTCATCATCCAGGCCCGCGAGCCCGCCAAACCCGAACAGCCCCGCCGGTGGGCCGTCACCCCGGCCTGGGTCCGCGACCTCGGCGGGGAGGCGATCCCGTACAAGGAGACCGGCAACAGCGCGCAGAAGAAGATCCAGGCGATCCAGCTGGTGCTCGCGGCCCTGCTCAGCGACGAGAACGCCGAGGGTCGCGTCCTCGTCCTCGACGAGCTCGGCAACAGCCTCGGCGACCAGAACCGCTCCGACATCCTCGCCGCGCTGCAGCGCGCCGCCAACTCCCAGCGCGTCACGGTCCTCGGCACCTGCCAGGACGCCGTCTTCCCGCACGCGGCGAGCTACACCGGCGAGATCCTGTGGTTCAGCCGGCACGCCGTCACGTCGCCGTTCAACGACCCGACCCGGGTCTGGGGCTTCGACGAGAACAACGAGCGCGTCGAGCTCACCCACGACTGGATCACCCGCGGCGCCCCCGGCTGACCGGATACGACGCACTGATCCCCGGAGGCCGCCGCGCGGCGGCCACCGGGGATCACGGGACGGTACTCCCGAGAAGGAGGCGATCGATGGGATTGGGCGGCAGGCTTCCCTGGGTCAACGGACTGCCGGACGGCGTCCGGGCCTGGCTCGGCGGGTCCGCAGCGTGATCATCGGGCCGAGGGCGAGTCAGCGGCCCGCCGTGGTGCAGGACTCGGCGGGGAGGCGGGTGGCGCGGAGGGCGGACCGGCGGATCTTGCCGGCGTCGTCGCGCAGCGACTCGGTGACGAACTCGAACGTCCGGGGGACCTTGTAGGGGGCGAGCCGGTCGCGCAGGTGGGCGAGCAGGGCCGCCTCGTCCACGTCGCCGTCGGCATGGACGATGGCGTGCGGCACGGAGCCGAGGTCGTCGTCGGGCAGCCCGATGACGGCGGCCGAGCGTACGGCCGGATGCTCCTCCAGGACGCCCTCGATCTCGGCCGGGTACACGTTAGAGCCGCCGACCAGGATCATGTCGGTGTCGCGGTCGGTGAGGTAGAGGTAGCCGTCGGCGTCGGTGTAGCCGAGGTCGCCGAGGCACTCCCAGCGGCCGTCGCTGCGCGCCGTCGCGCCGATGTAGGTGTAGGTCGGGCCGGCGTCCGGCCGCATCCAGACCTGGCCGACCTGGCCTGGCCCGAGGGGGCGGCCGGACTCGTCGCGCACCTGGATGTCGCCGGTGAGCGGGCGGCCGACCGAGCCGCGGTGCGCGAGCCACTCGGTGCCGTTGATGCGGGTGACGGCCTGGGCCTCCGTCCCGGCGTACAGCTCCCAGATCCGCTCCGGGCCCAGCCAGTCGATCCACGCCTGCTTGAGCCACTGCGCGATCGGTGCGCCGAGGTGGAACACCACGCGCAGCGACGACAGGTCCGCGGCCGTGCGCTCGGCCTCCGGCAGCCGCCAGATCCGGTGCATCATCGTCGGCACGGCGTACATCCAGTCCACGCGGTGCCGCTCGGTGAGCCGGAGCGCCTCCGCCGCGTCGAACCGCTCCATCAACACGACGTGCTTGCCGAACAGCAGCGCCGCGGTGAGGGACATGAAGGGGCCGTTGTGCGTCAGCGGCGCGGTGACCAGCGCCGTCCCGCCCTCGGGCATCTGCACCGCCAGGCCGAACAGACCCGCGCGCTCGGCCACGCCCGGCTCGACGGCGGCGATCAGCTTCGGCCGTCCGGTGCTGCCGCCCGAGGTGAGGATCTTCCAGGGCTCCGGGATGACGCCCGGCGGCGCGGACTCCGGCTGGTCCGCTCCGGCCGAGGGCGGGAGGGTGTCCGGCCCGCTCTCGGCGACCACGACCCTGGGCTGGGCCAGCTCGAGGACCGGCCCGCGTTCGGCGGCCGGCATCCGATCGGAGACCGGGACGGGCGTGCCGCCGGTCTTCCAGGTGCCGAGGAGGGCGACGACGAAGTCGACGCCGTTCGGCAGGACGATCGCGACGCGGTCGCCGACGCGGACGCCGTGGTCCCGCAGCTCCCACGCGAAGCGGTTCGCGCGCTCGTCCAGCTCCCGCCGGGACAGGGTGGTCGTACCGCAGGTCAGCGCCGGTCTCGCGGGATCCTCCGCCGCAAGCCGCGTCAAGGCGACGCCGAGCGGGGTTCCGGGGACTGCGGACATGGTCTTCTCTTCCTCTGCGGCTCCGGCAATCACCACGCGGCGGCCGGTTCGTCGCGGGAGCGTTCGGCGGGGTCAAGCGGTGAGAACAGTAAGTTACTTCACGTAACATACGGTCCCCTCGTACGGGCGTGTCAAGCGTTTCCCGAATGCCGCTCTGGAAGATGATCTCATCAGTCCGTCGTCCAGTCGGCATCCCGGAAACCGTTCCACAGTAGGTCCGTCAGCTGGTCGACGAGCTCCTCCCGGCTGACGTGGCGGCGGTCGAGCCACAGGTCGGCGCTGCTGCGCACCAGCCCCACCATGGCATGGCCCCACGTCAGCAGCAGAATCCGGCGTTCGGGGCTCTTGTCCTTGTTCACCGACGACATGAAGTCGGCCAGATCGTCCCCGATCAGGCGCATGAAGGCGTCCAGCGCGTCGCCGAGGGCCGGTGCGCCCTCGGCGCTGCCCCGGGTCAGGAAGCGGTACGTCTGAGGCGCCTCGTCGATGCGCCGCAGGATCACCTCGATGGCGGCGTGCGTGCGCTCGCGCGGGTCCGCGTGGGCGCCCAGGGCCGCGTGCAGCTCGGTCATCAGCGCGACGGAGAACCGCTCGCCGACCGCGTGGGCCAGGCCGTTCTTGTCGCCGAAGTGCCGGTAGACGATCGGCTTGGAAACCCCGGCCTCGGCGGCGATGTCGTCCATCGAGACCTGAGGCCCCTCGCGGATGATCACCCGCTCGGCGGCGGCCAGCAACTGGTCACGCCGCTGAGCCCAGGGCAGGCGCTTGGTGGCCGGTGGGTCGTCGCCGACCGTCGCCGGTTCCATCGCGGCACCCCCTTCGGGTCAGGGGCCAAGAGTACGCAACGCCCGGAGCCCACGCCGTGCGCATGTGACGCCGGGAGCCCGCGCCGCGGGTAGGCGACGCCGGGAGCCCGCGCCGTGCGCATGTGATGCCCGGAACTCGCGCCTCGAGTACGCAACGCGCGGAGCCCGCGCCGTGCGCGTGCAACGCCCGGAACTCGCGTCGCGAGAACGCGATGCCCGCGCCGCGTACGGTTCGCTGGGCGAGCCGAAACGCGTGGGCCCTGGCCGGAGATGGTGAGGGTATGCGGACCGCCTGGAAGGTCTTAACGCTCACCGGCTGTTCGGTCGCCCTCCTGGCCGGTGCGGCCGGGGCGGATCCCGAGCCGCCTCCGACCGCCGTCACGCTGGCCGACGGCACGATGCAGGGCCGGGTCACCATCCGGACCGGCCGGGCGACCGAGGTCGTCGTACGGACGATCACGATCCCGCCCGGCGGCACCACCGGCTGGCACTATCACCCCGGACGCCTCATCGGCGTCGTCCGGTCGGGGACGCTGACCCGGTACGAGGCCGACTGCCGGCCTCGCGTGTACCCGGTGGGCAGCGCCCTGGTCGAGCCGAGTGGACCCCGCGAGGTGCACCTCGGGCGGAACCTCGGCCGGACGCCGGTCGTCCTCGTTGTCACCTACCTCGACCCGGTGGGCGCGCCGCTCGCCGTCCCCGTCGCCAACCCGGGCTGCCCCGTGTCGTGACCGCTGGAGCGCGGCGGGGACCGCGCTCCGGCCGGGTCCGCCCGATCAGTTCTGGGCGCTCGGCTCCCAGATCGCGGCCAGCTGCCACACCCCGTGGTCGCGGCGCAGCTCGTACGTCGCGGGCGTCTGGCTTCCGGTCGCCTGGGCCCGGACCTGCCACAGCTGGGTGTCGACGTCCTCTCGGGGCCGCTGCAGCCCGAGCATCTTGACGAATGTGATCACTTCATAGCCGCGCCCGTCCCAGGTGAAGTGGGTCGGTCGATCGGCGAGGACCTCTACCTGGACCGGTTCGTCGTACACACGCCGTCTCATGCCCTCATTCTATTCGAACACGTGTTCGAATAGCGAGTTTTGCGTCGACCCGACACGCCCGATTCCGATGTTTCGGTCGGCGGGCCGGCCCGGGTCAGGCGCTGATCACCGCGCGGGCCTTGGCCGCCCGTACGGCCGCGGTCAGCGTCTCGATGTCGTACGCGCCGTGATGGCGGCGGCCGTTGATGAAGAACGTCGGGGTGCCGGAGACGCTGCTGAGGTCGGCCGACTCCAGATCATCGGCGATCCGGGGCGCGCCGGTGTGCTCACGCAGGTCCCGCCGGAAGCGCTCCAGGTCGAGCTCCAGCTCCCCGGCGTAGCGCATCAGGTCACGGACGGTCAGAGCGCCCTGGTGATCGAGGAGGATGTCGTGCATCTCCCAGAATGCGTTCTGTTCGGCCGCCGCCTCGCTCGCCTCGGCGGCGAGCTGGGCGTGGGGGTGGACGTCGTGCAGCGGAAGGTGCCGCCAGACGTACCGCACGTCGCCGTACCCGGCGAGCAGCTCCCGGACGACCGGCTCGGCCTGGCCGCAGTACGGGCACTCGAAGTCGCCGTACTCCACCACCGTCACCAGGGACTCCTCCGGTCCCCGGATGTGGTCGCGGTCCGGGTCGACCGGTATGGCGAGGTCGACGATGCCCTCGGCGGTGCCCATCAGCGCCCGCAGCCGCGTCCGCGTCGGGAGCATCTGGGTGACGCGGAACAGGAGCCAGGTCAGGATCGACGCCGCGAGCGCGGACCCGAGGATGCCGAGCTTCGCCTCCTCCAGTTCGGTGCCGGTGAAGGCGAGCGTGGCGATCAGCAGTGACACCGTGAAACCGATGCCCGCGATCATTCCGCCGCCCGTCACGGCGACCCAGCCGACCGGAGGGCGGATCCGGCCGCGGCTCAGCCGGGTGACCAGCCAGGTCGAGCCGGTGATGCCGAGCGGCTTGCCGACGACGTAGGCGATGAGGATGCCCAGCGTGATCGGGGAGGTGAACGCCCGGACCAGCAGGTCGCCGCTGACGGTGATGCCCGCGTTGGCGAGGGCGAACAGCGGGACGATCAGGTAACTCGTCCAGGGGTGGTAGAGCAGCTGCAGGCGTTCGTTCGGGGAGATCGCCGAGGCCAGGCCGCTGGTGGCGGTCCGTGCCAGCTCGGCCGTCGGCTGCTCGCGGAACAGCCGGAACAGGTCGCTCGCGCGCTCCAGGTCCGTGCGGGCGGCCGGCGACGCGTACGTGATCAGGCCCATCGCCAGGCCGAGGACGACGGGCTCCACCCCGGACTCGAGCATCGCGACCCACGCCGCGATGCCCAGCAGCGCGTACACGAGGCCGTACTGCACACCCAGTGCGCGGACGCCCAGGATCAGCGCGAAGATGAGGATCGCGATCAGCAGCGGCGTGAAGCTGACCGCTTTGCTGTAGAACACGCCGATGACCGCCAGGGCGACGAAGTCGTCGACGACCGTGACCGTGAGCAGGTAGGCGTGCATGCGCGCGGGGAGCTTCGCGGCGGCCAGGCTGAGCATGCCGAGGGCGAACGCCGTGTCGGTCGACATCGCGGTGCCCCAGCCGTGCGCCGCCGGGCCGCCGCCGTTGGCCGCGAGGTAGATCGCGATCGGGACGACCATGCCACCGACGCCCGCGATCAGCGGGAGGACGAGCCGGCGGCGGTCGCGCAGCTCGCCCAGGTCGAACTCCCGCCGCGCCTCCAGGCCGACGACGAAGAAGAAGAAAGTCATCAGGCCGCTGTTCACCCACGTCCGCAGGTCCAGCGACACCTTCGAGTCGCTGATGCGCACGGACAGCACCGTGCGCCAGGTGCGTTCGTACGAGGACGGGTCGACATTCGCCCACATCAGCGCGACGAGCGTGGCGGACAGCAGCACGACCGCGCTGCCGGTCTCGGTCCGCAGGAACTCCCGCAGCGGCGTCTTGAGATTCCACGCCCACACCGTCCGTCCCGAGAACGGGGCGGCCTCCCGTGATTCGGTCATACACGAATTCTCACGCAGGGGAGGAGGTGGCCGGGCACGGCGGTCGCCGTCCGGCCATGAGGGCCGCTCTCCTGCGGCGATCCGGACGTCGCCCGGTTCCCGGCGGCCCCGACCTCTTGGGCGTGTCAACGAATCCTTGACATGAAGGCGATGTCAACCCATCCTTGACGTTATGACTCGTCACGCCTCTCGCGGCTCGTCCCCCGGACTCCTGCCCGTCGCCGTCCTGCTGCCGCTGGCGGGCATGCTGCTCGTGGCGCAGGCCGCTTACGACAGCCTGGTGCTGTGGGTCCTGTTCGTCGTCGTCGGATTCGGGGCCTTCGTCGCGCTGGTGACGACGGCGGCCTCCGCCTTGCGCGATGGGACCGTGCGCGATGGGGGCGTGTCCGCCGCCGACGCCGCCCGCCTGGACGAGCTGGAGCCGCTCCCTCCGACCGCCGGTGACGAGGGGGAGCGGCAGTGAGCGTGACCCGGAGCCGTCTCACCGACGACCAGGCCGGTGCCATCAGGGAGGCCGTGGCCGAAGCCGTGCTGACCGTGTGCGAGCAGGGACGCGAGGGGCTCGACGACGACCCGGACGCCCACCTGCTGATGGTCGCCGCGTCCAGCGTCGCCGCCGAGGAGGCCGGCCGGCTGCTGCGCCAGTCGATCACCGGAGCCCGCACCGCCGGGCACAGCTGGGAGGCCCTCGGACGGCTGCTGGGCATCAGCCGGCAGGCCGCCCAGCAGCGTTTCGGCGCCTCGGCCGTCGCTCGCGACGGCGCCGTCGCGAGCGACGGCCCCACCCGGAGAGTGCTCAAGCCGCTGCACGCCTTCAACGAGATGGAGGCGTTGGCCAGGGAGGGCCTCCGCGGTTGGCATGCCGTCGACTACGGCTACCTCTTCCACCTCGTCGAGGCCTCGCCCCACAAGTGGGAGCACCGGCGGTTGTGGTGGCCGTCGCGTCGTCGCCGGCGCCACATGGAGGAGCAAGGGTGGGAGCTCATCGTCCCCTCCGACTTCGACTCGCCCTGGGCCTACTACAAGCGTCGCCTCGACGAACCCGCCGAGGGCGCCGAGCCGCGACCGTAGCGACCCTTCCGCCGCCCAAGAGAAGGGCAGCGCCGCTCCCGCCGATGCGGAGACCGGAACGGGCCTCACCGAGGTGAGGGCCGCCGCTCACTTCTGCAGCGGCGGCTGCGACAGGTCCTGCCAGCAGGTGGGCTCGACGGGCCACAGATCGCCGCCCGCAGGGGCGGGCACCCGGGCGAGCGCGGCCCGCGCCGGGCCGTCGTTCGCCTCCGTCGCGGCGGCGTGCAGCTTGTCCAGCGCCAGACTCCGATCGAACACGTCGAGATCCGGGTAGGGCCAAGCGCCGGCGCCGTTCTCCGCGGCCGGGATGAGGAAGTCGATCGCCTTCGCGATGCTCCCGCCGCTCGGCGTGGTGTAGGACCACAGGTCGACCCCGACGTGCCGGCCCGCGTCGGCCAGGCGGCAGAACGCCTGCGCGTTGAAGTTCGCGTAGTGCCAGGGCCGGGTGCGGCTCAGCTCGCCCGGCTGGCTGCCGTCCGCGGCGATCTGCGGGTCGATCCGCTTCGCCTCCGCGCCGACGATCAGCTGCTTCGCGAGATCGGTGCGCCCGAGGTAGAGCGCGATCGCGGCGTCCTGCAGATCCTTGAAGGTGCCGTGGTTGTTCTTCGTGGCGCTCTCCGCCTGACCGAACGGGCTGGTCAGCATCCAGTCCAGGAACTGTCCGAGCCAGTCGCGGATGCCCACGCGGTCGCGGGCGGTCCAGCCGGGCGCTCCGGAGTCCAGGAGGGCGAGCGCGTCGATCACCTGCGTGATCGCCTGCGCGGACTCGATGATGCCGTAGTTACGGCCCTGCGGGTTGTCGCCGCACGGGATGGCCTGGGCGTAGTTCATGTTCGGGTTCATCCGGGTCGCCGGATCGAGGAACCACCTGCGGATGTCGAGCGCGGCGCGCCGGGCGTACGCCGGCCGCCGGGTGTAGAACCACGCGAGGGACAGGTCGGAGATCGCGGTCCACGACGCGTGCAGCGTGGGCAGGTCGCCGGTCGTGGCGACGTCCGGCGCCCAGTGGCCGTCTTTCTGCACGAACGGGCAGCCGTACGGGTTGTCCGGCGTCTTCGGCTGGCTGGGCCACCAGTAGGTGGCCAGGCTGTAGTAGTCGTGCTTGTCGGCGCTGACCGTGGTCGCCTTGTCCATCACCGACCAGGGGCCGGTCCGCAGCTCGGCGTCGGCGGCGCGCGTGAGCTCGCCGAGGGCCGTACGAAGCCGCCGGTCGGGCCGGGTGGCGAGCCGCTGCCGGATCCGCACGAGCCGTGCGCCGTCCAGCACGACGGTGCGGGGCACGCGACCGACGCCTCCGTGTCCCGTGATCGCGCCGGTGCCCGGCGGGGACGCCGACGCGACGGGCGCTGCCGCGAGCGTCAATCCGGCGGTGGCGCTGAGAGCGATCAGCCGGCGCGTCCAGAGGCGTCGTCGCATGGGGTCTCCCGGAGGCGAGGGGAATGTCCGCACACGAGATTTACTCCCGGCCTGCCGTGCGGTCAAGGATTCATCGGATGTATTCCTCTGATCCTCGCCTCAACCTCCATCGCCACGGCCGCGCCGTGGCCGACCCATCGGATGTATCGCCCGCTTCACGGGTCGTCCTCGAGATCGTCGAGAACCCGGCGAGCGGCCTGCGGGTTGCGCCGGATCAGCTCGGTGAGCTGCTCCACCTCGGTCCAGTGCGCGACCCCGACCACCGGGACACTCGCGAGCGTCGCGCGGAAGTCGTCCAGTGCCGCCTGGATCCGGCGGGCGCGCTCGCCGTCGATATGGCTCATGGAACCCCCCGTCGTCCCCTGGGGCGGCGGCGTCACCGTCGACTCCCCGCTTGCCGCCGCCCCATCCCGGCGCTCGCCCCCCACGGCCGGCGAACCCACCGAAAGCGGCCAGGGGAGGGAGCGCCCGTCCTCACCGTGAGTAACGTAGCAGATACATGACGCGGTGTATAGCGGCATGCCGCTACCTGTGGATTTGTGCAGCTGGGCAGTGCTCTAACGTGAGCCACGTGAGCGACGAGAAGCCGGTTTTCGACGGATCTGACCCGGAATACCGCTACAAGCAGGTCGCGGACCATATCGCCGGCCGCATCGAACGGGGCGAGCTGCGGCCCGCCACGCGGCTGCCGGGGGAGCGCGACCTCGCGGTGGAGTACAGCGTGGCACTCGGCACCGCACGGCGCGCCATCCGCGACCTTCGCGAACGGCAGCTGGTCATCACCCTTCCGGCGAAGGGCACCTACATCCGCGCGCCGAAGAAGGGCGACGGCGACACCGCCTGATCGCTACCGGCATGCGGACCGCATCCGGGCCCTGAGGCCGATCCGGCGGACACGACGCCCAGGATCACGCCCCCGGCCCGACGTGGGTCACGACGGCCGATCAGTGCGGACCGAGGTCTGGATCACGACGGCCGATCGGTGTGGACCGCGATCTGGATCTCGGCGGCGGACGCGTAGCCGCCGCCGGCCGTCAGCGCGGTGAGCCGGACGAAGCGCGCCGTGACGCCGGACAGGTCGATCTCCTTGCGCGTCGTGTCCAGCGGCCACGAACCGCTCGCCGCCGGAGTGAACGTGACGCCGTCGACGCTCGTCGCGAGGTCGTACCGGGTGATCACACCGTTGCCGTTGCCGTCCTCGCGCGGCTGATAGGTCACCTTCGCGATCGGGCGCGCCCGGCCGGTGTCGACGGTGATCGACTGGGGCAGCGACGTGCGCGGCGACCATTCGTTGTGCCACATCGACTGCGCGCTGCCGTCCACGGCCTTGCGCGGCTCGTAGCCGTGATGGAAGCTCGTGCCGGTCGCGGTGAGCGACTGGGCGGGCAGGTAGCGCACGCTCCCCGCCTGCCGGACGGGCGTCACCGCGAGGTCGTCGAACTCCGCGTGCCGCCACGGCGACACCCCGAGACCCACCTGTCCCGAGGCGTGCACCGTACTGCCGACCTCGGCGATCGACGTCCCGTCGAGGAGGGCGGTGATGTGGTCGCCCGCGAACCGGAGCCCGAGCCGGTGCCATGCGGCGGCCGTACGGCTCACCCGGCCCAACGCGAGGGTCCGGCGCTGCACCGGCTGCGGCCGGGGCGCCGCGATCCCGGCGCAGGACGGATTGCTGGGCACGCACAGGCCGGAGTCCTGCCCTTGGAGGTTCTCGTCGTACAGCTGCCACTGCCCGTCGCTCGACAGCCGCAGGTGGACCCCTGACACGGCGTCGCCCCACTGGCCGTCGACGCGTCCGAGAAGTTCGGTCCAGCCGTCCTCGTCGAGCCGTACGTCGACGGCGGCGGTGTAGTCGCGCCAGGACTTGAGGTCCCCGACGAGCGTCACGGGCCGTTTCAGCCAGCCGTTCCACCACACCGGCCGGTCGCCGATCGCCTGGCGCAGGCAGCGGCCCGGCCGTCCTGAGCACGGCGCCGCCTCGAACGCGCCGTCCAGGTCGGACAGGTACCGCGGGGTCGCCCCGTCCGCGTACGAGCCGAACCCGTCGCGGTAGGGCAGCCGCAGCGGCGCGGGCGGTGGGGAGACGGCGCGGCCCCTGCCCTGTCCGGTCGTCGTCGTGAGCGTGTACACGTGGCCGGGCTCCAGGGTCAGCGTGTCGCCGGGCCGTACGGTCCCGGCGTTGGTGAACCAGCGCCCGGGGTCGGCCGACGACAGGTCCGACGTCCAGACGCGCAGCGGTCCGGCCGGCAGCCCGCCCGTGACGGTGACCTCGACGTCCTGTGGGGCGGTCGCGTCGATCGTCTCGATGACGGCGCTGTAGTCGCGGGAGTCGGGGGACCGCAGGGCGACGTGGCTGCCGCCGCCGTCGAGATACCCCGAGGCGGAGTCGACGTACCGCCAGCCCGGCCGGGTGAACTGCGTCGTGTGCGCGATCGCCCAGACGCTCGCCCCGGCGACGTACGCTCCGGACCACGGTTCGTTCGCGCCCATGAGCCCGGCCGCCTGGAAGGGCATCGTGTCGTACCAGGAGGCGATCAGCGACCAGTTGATCGTCGAGGTCATCGCCCCGTCGATGTACGGCCGGTTGAGGGCGCGCGCGAGCGGCGCGGCGCCGGAGTCGTACGGCAGTGAGCCCTGTTCGCTCGCGTGCAGCGGAATGCCGAGGCCCCGGGCCGCCTGCGGGCTGGGGCAGCGCAGGTAGTCGCTGAGGTATCCGCAGACGTAGTGCTGGCCGACGACGTCGACCGCGGACCGGAACGCCGGGTCCTCGGTGAGCGGCTTGATGACGTCCCAGTTGAAGCTGTCGTCCGCGACGACCTTGACGTCGCCGTACCCGTGGTCGCGCAGCGCCGCGTGCAGCCGCCCGTACCAGGCCGTGTCGAACCACGCCTCGTTCCATCCGCCGAGGTAGTCGATGCGCAGGTGGTGGCGGCCGGCGCAGCCGAGCCAGGCCAGCAGGTAGTCGATGTCGCGGTCCGTCCAGACCGTGGGCCGGGCGTCTCCGCTTCCGGTCCAGCCCGGCGCGCCCCACTGCAGCGCGGACAGCTTGATCCGCGGGTTGCGTGCCTTGGCCTGTTCCATGAGCCACCACTCGTACCCGCGGTCGCAGTTCAGGTCGGACGGGGTGCGCATGTGGCTGGGCTCGGCCCCGTCGGTGGAGTTGGTGTCCCCGCCGATCTCGACCTTGAGGATCTGCAGGGCCGCTCCGTAGCCCGGCTTGAACAGGTAGTCGAGGACCTGGCGGCGCTGCGGCTCGGGATAGTCGACGAGCAGCCGGGAGGACGCCCCGGCGCTGAGCGCGCCGATCCCGTCGAACGTCCGCCCGCCGGACGCCGCGTCGACGACGATCTGCTGCGGCGCCGCCGTACGCCTCGCGCCGGCCGGCGGGCCCGCCCACACGGCCGCGACGACAAGCCAGGCTCCGAGAAGTGCGGGAATCCATCGGCGGTGCGCGCGCATGTCGTCTCCTCGCGGACGTCGCTCCCGCACCACGGATTTTCACGGACTGACCATTGCGTCAACGTGTCTGTCCAGTAGTGGCAACTCACCGAACTCCGGCGAACCCGTTGACGGGCCTTTTGACCGGGAGTACGGTCCTCCCAGAAATAGTAAGGAAGACTTCCTAACTAATTTCGTGCGCCGGGCTCGGGTGCGGCGGGAGCGCTGGGCGCAGGGCTCAAGCCTGTGACGACTCGCCGCTGAGGGAGGCACCATGGGTTGGCGCGCGTACGGCGCGGCTCTGATCGTCGCCTGTCTGGCGTTCCTCGGGCTGCAGGGCGCCTCGCAGGCGTCCGCGGCCTCGAAGACGCAGCAGACGTTCCTGACGTTCTACGGCTGGTGGGACAACACACCGCCGGGCGGCGACATCTCGTACCCGCAGATCCATGACACCGCGGGTGGCAAGGGCACCTATTCGGACCCGATCACGTTCGCCACGTCCAAGTCGGAGCTGCCCGCGGGCACGGTCGTGTGGGTCCCGCGCGTGCGCAAGTACTTCATCATGGAGGACAGCTGCGAGGAATGCGGTGAGGACTGGAGCGGCCACGGTCCCAACGGCGGGCCGGGACTGCGCCACATCGACCTGTGGCTGGGAGGCAAGGGCGGCAACGCGATGCGCGCGATCGACTGCGAGGACGCGCTGACGCACTACAACGCCGACAACACCCCGACCATGGAGCCCGTCGTCGTCGACCCGCCGTCCAACGAGCCGTACGATTCGACTCCGCTGTTCAACAGCGGCACCGGGGAGTGCTACGGCGGCGCTCAGCCCCATACGACGGTCGGCCAGTACAAGAACGGCTCATCGGGCCAGTGCATCGACGACCCGGGCAACAGTTCGACCTCGGGGACCGTGCTCAAGACCGCGGCCTGCAACGGCGCTACCGACCAGCGGTTCACGTTCCACGGCGCGTTCCTGGTGATCAACGATCTGTGCGCGGCCAACTCCAGCGGAAAGATCGCGCTCAAGACGTGTACCGGCGGACCGTCGCAACAGTGGTCGATCAATCCGAACGGCACGATCTCGGATATCCAGACCGGAGAGAAGTGCTTCCGCGCGTCGGGCGGCACCGTGGTCGCGGGCAGCTGCTCGGGCTCGGCGAGCCAGTGGACGTTCACCCCATCGGCGACGACGACGCCGGCGACGACGCGACGGTGAGCTGATCGACTCGGCCGTCCCGGGGCGGAAGGCGATCGCCGCCCCGGGACCCCGGGCACGGTCTGGTTCAGGAGATCCCTCGTGCTCACGAGGGATCGAGATCACCCGCCGGGGGAGTAGATGACCTTCTCGGCCGGTATGCGCACCGTGATGCGCTGCTCGCCGGACTGGCGGTACGGGTAGGTGTCGACGCCGAGGTACTTCTTGGCGAGGCCGTCGATGACCGCGTCGGCGCCCTCCTCCTCCAGTCGTGCCTCGCCGGAGACGCTGACGGCGTGGAAGGCGTCGTTCGGGTCGAGGACGCTGATCGAGACCCGGGGGTTCTGGCGGAGGTGCCGCTCCTTCGCCCGGCCGATCGCGGTGTTGAAGATGACGTCGTCCCCGTCCACGTCGGCCCAGACGACGGTGCTGTGCAGAGAGCCATCCGGGCGGACCGTCGTCGCCCAGGCGAAGTACGGCTTGCGGAGCAGTTCCTTGGCGTCGTCACTCAGTCCGGACATGTCCTGTCTCCAGTCTGTCGTCCTACGGCATGACGAAGGGCGCGGTCCGGGGACTTTCGGACGCCCGGATCACTCCCACCAAAAGGACCATATATTGCTGCCGCAGATCTGCTCCGCGTGCCCCTCCAGGGTGCCCGGGCCCTGCAGGATGATCTCCGGGCAGAACGTCCAGTGCTCCGCCGCGACGTGCAGCGCGTGCCGGAAGGTCGTCGGCGGCGCGGCGACGCTCAGCTCGAGCGTGTTGAAGCCGACCCCGATGAGCCGCGCTCCGAACCGGTCCTCCCAGCTGCGCACCACCGCGGACAAGGGGGCGGTCCAGAGGTTGTGGTGGCGGGCGCCCTGCCAGCCCATGACGGCCAGCGTGTCGGCGCCGCGTGCGACGGGCACGAGGCCGAGAGAGCGCTCGCCGAGCACCTCCGCGCACCGGCCGGCGAGGACGTCCGGGTCCTCCTGCAACTCGCCGGGCGGAGCCGGACCGGGGGAGTAACGGCCGAAGGGGGTGACGTCCGCGGCCGGCTCCTCCCATCCGGCCCAGACCTCGGCCATGAACGCGTCGGCGTTGTAATTGTCGATCTCATCGACCGGTTCGGGCGCGATCTGACCCATCGACCATGGCTGGGTGGTGTCCTCCAGCATGACCGGCCACAGGCCGGACGCGTGGTGCTCGGCACGGAGCCGTGACCACAGCGCGCACGGCACCGGATCGTCGCTGATCCAGAACGCCGGCTGCTTGGCCGGCTGGTGCTGGGGGTATCCCGGGTCCGGCCATACTACGTATCCGTACGGGAGCGTCACGGACAGTGTTCGTCCGGCGCCGCCGTCGGGGAAGAGTTCAGCCACTTCTGGCGGCAGCCGTTCGTGATAGTCCATCGCAGTCGCTCCGACGCCGAGCGGGTCCCGGCGCTGCGGAGATCGTAGTGCGGCCGGGCGTTCGGCGCGCGGGCGGCCCGGCACCTCAGTGTCCGACGGCTCCGTCCGGTCGGACAGGGGAATCGACCGGGCGGAGCCGTCGGGTGAGGTGGCCGGGGATGTGCCCCTCGGCCGACCTCGGCGGACGTCAGCTCTTCTTGGACGCCTTCGCCGCCTTCGCCGCCTTCGCCGCCTTGGCGGCCGTGAGGGCCGGTGCCGTGGCGGTGAACACCGGCAGGTATCCGCTCGCGTGGCCGGTCGCCGTCGGGTGGTAGGAGTTGCCGATCGGGATGGTGACCGAGTTGAGCCAGCCGTCGCCCGAGCACAGCTCGTGCCCGGCGAACTTGCTGCGTACGTCGGCGAAGGTGAACCCGGCGTTGGCCGCGCCCTTGCTGATCACGGTGTCGATCTCGTCGGCGCCGGAGTTGAGTGCGGCGTGCTTGGTGTGGCTCATCCCGACGCAGAAGGAGTCGTTGGTGATGTACAGGTGCGGATAGTCGAGCACGACGACGTGCGCGTTCGGCGCCTTGGATTCAATGGCGGAGAACAGCGTGCTCAGCCGGCCCGGGAGCTGGGTGTCGGCGTAGTTCTTGGCGTTGTTGACCGCGGTCGTGCAGTCCGAGTCCGAGCCCAGCACGCAGGTCTGCATGACGCTGCTGAAGCCGGCGTCGTTGCCGCCGATCGTGATGCTCACCAGCGAGGTGCTCGAGCTGAGCGACCCGAGCTGGTTGTTCAGCACGTCGGTGGTCTTCGCGCCGGAGCAGGCGGCGAACTTGAACGAGGAGGGCGAGTGAGCGGCGGCCCACTTGGCGGGGTAGGCCCGGCTGCTGCGCTGGCAGGTGCTGTCCAGGTCATAGGAGCCGGTGCCGGTGCCCGACGAGTAGGAGTCGCCCAGGGCGACGTAGTTGACCGTGGCGGCCGAGGCGGAGGTCGCGGTGCCGACCATGGCGGCCGAGACGGTCGCCGCGCATGCTGCGGAGACGACGAGGCGGGGGAGTTTCATCGACTCTCCTGATTGGGGGACGGAGGCTCGACTTACTCAAGCACCGAAACCCCGATTTGAGGAGGAGCCGAAATCGGCCAATTTCATGACCGATTCAGTCGTTGACAGCTGACGAAACGAATGTCAGATTTGTTGCTTATTGCCTCAGGCGGGGGTTACCTGCGCGGTGCGGCCCAGCACTATCAGTGCGAGGTTGCGCAGCGACACGGAGCCGGGCCGCAGGTAGTCGCTGTGGCTCGCCGTTCCGGCCGCGAACACCCGCGCGCCGAAGCCCGACGACACCGGGTCGGTGCCGAACCCCAGGCCGAACATCCGCACGTGCGGGACCAGACCGATCCAGTCGTTCGCGCCGCGCGCCGCCCAGACACGCGCCCGCGTCCCGAGCCCGGCCGCGCTGGAGGCCGACATCCCGGGGCTGCCGAAGGCCGCCACGTCGCTCACGGGCAGGCCCCGGACGGCCTCCCCGCACACCACGGAGCCGTAGCTGTGGCAGAGCAGGGTCGTACGGGCCAAGGGGTTCAGGCGGTGCAGCTCGGCGACGAAACGGCGTAGCCGCGCCGCCCCGGTGTCCGCCCGGAAGTCGGTCATGACCCCGGCGCTCGTGATCTTGGGCGGGCTGTAGTCCAGCCAGGCGACGACGGCCAGGTTCGGATCCCGCTCGATACGCCGCGCCTGGTCGAACAGGGCCCGCGCCCCGCCGCCGGGCGTGTCATACGGCCGGTGCCCGCGCACGTCGAACGTCGTCAGCGTCGTGTCGGCGCCCGGCACCAGGATCGCCACCCGGCGGGCGTGGGCCAGGTCGCCGAGGACCTCGACGGTACGGCCGGTGCCGCGCGCGTCGAAGGAGAGGAACTGCCGTCCCGGCGTGAGCAGGCGGCTCAGCGACCGGGCCATCGCGAAGTCCTGGATCCGGCGGGCCGTCTTCATCGCCTCGCCCATCGCGCGGCGGTTCGCCTTATAGCGGGCGGCGAGGGTGGACACCGACAGGGCGGGCAGCGCGTCCGGCTTCGCGTACACGTTGACGCGGCCCGCGCCCAGGGTCGTCACCCAGACCGCGATCACCACCGCGACGGCCGCCAGGCACCTGCTCAGACCGCGGGTACGAGGCAGTCGAGGTGTGATCATACGGGGGACCCTCCAGGGAGAAGCGCGTTCGGTGGAGCGGGGACCGGATCCCGGCGAAGCCGGGTTTCAACCCCGCCGACCGGTCTCTGGGAGAGCCCCCACGCGGCACCGGGCCACAGCATAGGCCACGTCGACCGCGACGAATCCCGTGGTAGTGCCGCCGGGATGTGAGACGGGCGGCCGGGGACTTTTGTTCGCCCGGCCGCCCGACCGATCTTATTGGACGAGCGTCCAGGAGGTGGGGGACGTGTCCGGGGCGGCCGACGTGTTGGCGCGGGTCGCCCGGTAGATCTCGCCCTGGTGGTCCACCAGGGCGCCCGCCGGGTAGGCGGTGCCCGCGTTCCAGACCGGCAGGCCGACCGGCGAGATCCGGCCGGTCCGCCCGTCGGCGGCGCGGGTGCGCAGCAGCACGGTCGGTCCGGTCTTCACCGGGCCGTCGTACCGCTTCCAGGAGACGCCGTCGGCGGAGTACTCGATCGCCAGGCCCGGGTTACGGACGTTGGCGGTCAGCGTTCCGCCCTGCACCTGCCCGCCCGGCAGCGGGATGCGGTAGTTCACCCCGACACCCGGCAGCTCGACGGGCTTGTAGAAGGACAGCAGCGGGAAGGTCACCTGTCCGAGCGTGTTCTCGAACACGTTCCACGCCGCCGGCATCTGGGCGGTGTTCGGCGTGTCGCGGTTCCAGGCGCGCTCGGCGACGCCGAGGAGCTTCGGGAACGCCTGGTACTCCCGGATCTCCTGCGACTTGCCGTTCTCGGCCCACAGCTGGGCCTCGATCCCGAGGATGTTCTTGCGGCCCTCGGGCGTGAGCTTCTCCCAGCTCGGGTCCGGCTTGATCGGGTTGCCCCACCGGTCCTCGGTCGCGCTCGCGTACACGTCGTACGGCTGGTACGTGAAGGTGTTCTTCTCGTCGACGTAGTTGGCCCAGTAGTAGCCGGGCTCGTCCGGGTCCTTGTTGTAGGGCATGTCCAGGTAGAGGTTGGTCGCGTGCGCCAGGACCACCGGCTGCCCGTTGTTGGCGAAGTGGTACGCCCAGGCCTCACGGCCCCAACCCCAGACGTTCTGCCACGGCAGCGCGATGAAGTGGTCGAGTTTCAGCGTCCGCGGGTCGTCGCGGACGACGTCCTCCCATCCGGCGGTCGTCGGCGCGGCCGTCAGCGCGATCTGGTTCCACTTCGTGAAGAAGTAGTTCATCAGCGCGGCGTCGTCCTTGCCGGCGGTCTCCGGGTTGCTCTTGCACGCCGGTGACCCCTGCCAGCGGTTCGGGCCCGGTGGCTCGTCACCGCCCAGGTTGAAGGTGCCGAGCGTGGCCCCTGCCCTGGCGTACAGGCCCTTCACCGTGGTCACGACCTTGGAGAGGAACGCGTACGTGCTCGGCAGGCACGGGTTGACCAGGTTGTCGGTGTAGCCCTGGACGCTCTTGTGCTGGGACGTGTCCTTCGGGTCCAGCAGCCGGTACGTCGCGTCCCCGGTCGACTGGTAGCGGTGTTCCATCGACTGCACCGCGGCCCGCGCGTGCGCCGGGAAGTCGAACTCCGGGACGACCTGGACGTGCCGCCGGGTGGCGTACTTCAGGATCTCGGTGAAGTCCGCGGTCGTGTAGTAGCCGCTGCCCTTCCCGACGAAGTTCAGCGTGTCCTGCTCGAACCCCTGGTACGCGGGCTTGCGCCCCAAGTTGGCCTCCGTCTCGCTGCGGGCCTTGCCGGTCACGCCGTCGCCGCCGCCGAGGTCGTTGCCTGAGCCCATGCCCTGGTGCAGCTGGTTCTTCTGGGCGGTGTCCAGGCCCCGGTGCGCCCCGAAGCCGGTCAGCTCGGGCAGCCCGGGGATCTGCAGCCGCCAGCCCTCGTCGTCGCTGAGGTGGAAGTGCAGCCGGTTCAACTTCAGGTACGACATCAGATCGAGGAACTTCTCGATCGTCTGCTTGGTCTCGAAGTGGCGTGCCACATCGATGCCGAGGCCCCGGTAGCCGAACAGCGGAGCGTCCGCGATCGTCGCCTGCGGCACGTCCACCTTCGACGGCTTGGCGCCGCGGGCGGCCGCCTCGTACGCCGACGCGGGGATGAGCTGGCGCAGCGTCTGCACGCCGTACAGCACGCCCGCCGGGTCCGCGCCGACGATGTCGACGCCGCCGGCGGTCGAGCGCAGCGTGTAGCCTTCGGCGTCCGCCTTGCCGTCGTGGTCGACGTCCAGCTTCGGGTCGACCGACAGCCGTACGACGGTCCCGCCCTTGCCGCCGCCCTTGAGCACATCGCCGAGTGCCGAACGCAGGTAGCCCGCCTCGCCGGACAGCGCGGCCGGGTTGCGGATCTCCGTTCCTCCGTCGAGCGCCACCGTGCCCTGGCCGGCGGTGGCCGACAGAGGCTGGGGGAGGAGCCGCTGCCGGAGGGTGAGGTTCGCCCGCTGCGCGGTGTTGTCGCCGAACCGCGTCGCCGCCGTCTGCACCGGGCGGTTGTCGCCGGAGAACGCCTTGGTCTGCTTTGGATCCGCCGGATCGAGCAGGACCTTGGCGGGCACCCACTGCGCGGGCCCGCCGTCGAACGCGATGCTCCAGCCCGCGGGCGCGTCGGTCTTCTGGACCGCCCAGAGCTCGATGTTGATGTCGATCGCGCGGCGCTCGCCCGGCCCGAGGGGCTTGAACCCGCTCGTGGGTTTCAGGACGTACAGGTCTCCGCTCTGCGCGGTGTCCGCCCGCGCCACGGACAGCCCCTGGCCGGCCAACTGGGCGCGCGCGGTGTCGCCCGCCGCGCCCGGCAGGACGGCTTCCGGCTGGCGCACGGAGTTGAAGTACAGCGCCCAGTCCGTCCCGAGGGCACACCGGCCGCCCCGGTTGGCCAGTGTGAGCCGCGCCAGGAAGTACTGCGCGTCGGTGACGGTGTGGTCGACCGGCTGGAAGGTGACCGACAGGTCCCGCCCACGGGGATGACAGGAACCGGTCACCGCGTGCGCGGGTGCCGTGGTGAAGACGAAGGATGAGGTCAGCGCCGTAGCCGCCAGCAGGCGGAGCGCTGCCGATCTGATCGGGGTGCTCATGATGGGATGTGCCGCTCTCCTGGGAGTTCGGTAGGGGCCATCGTCGGCGATGGTGGGAACGTGCGGAGGACGCAGCGGGGCGAGGACATGGTCAGGGACCGTCGCGCGGCCAGGGCCGAGACATGAATAGGAAGCTAACCTGTTTATTTCTCCAAAGGCAGTGAGTCCGCTGACCTCGTTCGGCCATGAAGCTTCGCGTCAGAGCCTCTGACGAAGCGGGTCAGCCAGGGCCGACTAGTCTCGGAGATGTGATCAAGGGCGCACGAGACGAGGAGACCGCTCCGCGCGGCGACGACCACCCACCCACGGCCGCCGCACGGACGAGCGCGCCCGCCCGGACCGCCGGTGCATCGAGCGCGCCCGCCCCGGCCGCCGGTGCGTCGAGCACGCGGGCGGGCCGCGACCCGCGCCGCCGCCGGGCCCTGCTGGAGGCCGCCGACCGCATCATCCTCCGCGAGGGACCGGAGGCCTCGATGGCCGCCATCGCCTCCGAAGCGGGCATCAGCAAGCCAATCCTCTACCGCCACTTCGGCGACAAGTCCGGCCTCTATCAGGCCCTCGCCGAGCGGCACACGCGGGCGCTGATGGACGCCGTGCGCGCCGCCTTCCTACGGCCCGGCGACATCCGCACCCGATCCCGCGCGGCCATCGACACCTACCTTGCCGCCATCGCCGCCAACCGGCACGTCTACCGCTTCCTCGTGCACCGGGCCAGCGCCGAGGACACCGCCACGCACAGCGCGATGGGCACGGTCATCCGCGGCCTCGGCGGCGAGATCGCCGAGATCATCCTCCGGGAGGGCCTCCTGCCCGACCCGGTCCGCGTCCACATCTGGAGCCACGCCACCGTCGGCATGGTCCAGGCCGCGGGGGAATGGTGGCTCGACCACCCCGACGTCCCCCGCGCGACCGTCACCGACAGCATCGTCGACCTCCTCCTCGACGGCCTCCCCGACATCACCCCCCGCTGAGCGTCCGCGTCCGCCTCACGGCGCTCGGTGCTGTTGACCTCGACCATCGGGGAAGCCGCACAGTGGCCTTGCCGGGCATTCCGTCCTGATCCCGAACCCGGCCGGCGGGAAGGCCGGGCACGAGAACGAGTTCGCCGTGCCGCTGCGCTGACCTTGGCCTCTGCGTTCCCTCAGGCCACGGAGGCCGGGTAGGGACTCCTCATCGCGCCGAAGTAGGCCTCGGGCGTCCCTTCCAGGTGCTCGGGCAGTTCGGCCATGAAGGCGCGCAGCAGCGGGGTCGCGTTGTGCCGGTCGAGGTCCTCCTGTGAACGCCAGACCTCATAGAGGAAGAACCGGCCGTCCTCCTGCTCGTGAAGGTGGTACTCGAGGCTGCCCTCGTGTCCCCGGGACGGCTCGACCAGGTCGATCAGGAGCTTCCTGAGCTCGTCAGAGTGTCCGGGCTTGGGGGTGAGGAATCCGTAGAGCGAAACGGGCGCTTGTGCCGTCGATGTCGTCGTCATGTGATCGACCGTAGGATGTGACATCAGTGTCAGATTCAAGCGGCATTCCTGTGGGGTGGGTCACATGAAGATCGGGGAGCTGTCTCGCGAGACGGGCGTGGCCGTGCGTCTCCTGCGCTATTACGAGACTCAGGGGCTGCTCACCTCTCACCGCAGCGAGGGCGGCCACCGTCATTACGGTCCCGAGGCCCCCGCCACCGTCGCCCGTATCCGCGCCCTGCTCGCCGCCGGGCTCCCCACCAGGGTCATCCGTGAGCTCATGCCCTGCTTCGCCGGCGACGGCGCCGAGCTCCAGGCCTGCGTGCTCGACCACCTGAGAACCCAGTTGGCCGAACTGGACTCCCGTATCACCGACCTCACCCAGGCCCGTACGGCTCTCGGCGGCATCCTCGAGGCCTCCACCCGAGCCATCGCCACCGCCTGAGCCGGAGCACGCCGACGGCGGCCGTCCCCTCCTGGGAACGGCCGCCGTCGGTCTCACCGGAGAACCGTCAGGCGAGCTCCGCCTCGATCTCGCGGGTACCGTCGACGATCTTGGGGTCGCCCGCGTCGGCGTAGTAGTCGTCCGAGCGGGTGGCGTCGACGCCGTCGGCGGCCTTGACCGCCTTGAGGACGAGCGTCGCGACGACGGCGATGACGAGGTTCACGAGGAGGGCGAGCATGCCCACGTACACCGTGATCTTGGTGTCGAACCCGAGGTCGCTCAGCGGGTACGCCGAGCCGCCGAAGTGCACCTTCTTCGTGGCCGGGTTGGGGATGCGGTACAGCATCCACAGGCCGGCCGCCAGGCCCGCGGCCCAGCCCGCCATCAGCCCGCCGCGGTGGAACCACCGGGTGATGAGGCCGAGCCCGACCGCCGGGAGCGTCTGCAGGATGATGACGCCGCCGATCAGCTGCAGGTCGATGGAGAACTGCGGGTCGAGCAGCAGGATGCACGCGACCGCGCCGACCTTGACGACCAGCGAGACGAGCTTGCTGACCTTCGCCTCCTCGGCCTCGCTCGCGTCCCGGCGGAAGTACTCCCGGTAGATGTTGCGGGTGAACAGGTTCGCGGCGGCGATCGACATGATCGCGGCCGGCACGAGTGCGCCGATGCCGATCGCGGCGTACGCGACGCCGGCGAACCAGCTCGGGAACGCGTGGTCGAACAGCAGCGGGACGACCGTGTTGCCGTCCACCTTGCCCTTGGCGGTGATCGGCTTGATGCCGGCCGCGATGGCCATGAAGCCGAGCAGCGCGATGAGGCCGAGCACGAAGCTGTAGGCCGGCAGCGCGGCCATGTTCCGCTTGATGACGTTGCGGTTCTTGCTCGCCAGCACGCCGGTGACGCTGTGCGGGTAGAGGAACAGCGCCAGCGCCGAGCCGAGCGCGAGCATCGCGTAGTTGAGCTGGTTGTTCGCGTTGAGCAGGGTGCCGTCGGCGGGCGCGGGCGTCTTGTCGAACTTCGCCTGCGCCGCGCCGAAGATGTGGCTCCAGCCGCCCAGCTTGTGCGGGATGTACAGCACCGCGACGATGATCACGAGGTAGATCAGCGCGTCCTTGATGAACGCGATCAGCGCCGGGGCCCGCAGGCCCGACTGGTAGGTGTAGGCCGCCAGGATCGCGAACGCGATGATGATCGGCAGGTGGCCGGTCACGCCCATCGCCTTGAGCGTCGCCTCGATGCCGACGAGCTGCAGCGCGATGTACGGCATGGTCGCGACGATGCCGGTGATGGCGATCAGGAGCGCGAGCAGCGGCGACCCGAACCGTGCCCGGACGAAGTCGGCGGGCGTGACGAAGCCGTGCACGTGCGACACCGACCACAGGCGGATCAGCACGAGGAAGACCAGCGGGTAGACGACGATCGTGTACGGGACGGCGTAGAAGCCCGCCGCGCCCGCACCGAAGACGAGCGCGGGCACCGCGACGAAGGTGTACGCGGTGTAGAGGTCGCCGCCGATGAGGAACCAGGTGATCCACGAGCCGAAGCTGCGGCCGCCCAGACCCCACTCGTCGAGGGAGTGCATGGTGTCCGGGCGGCGCCAGCGGGCGGCCACGAAGCCCAGCACGCTGACGAGGAGGAACAGGACCCCGAAGACGATGATCTCGGTGAGGTGCCGACCGGTCATCGGGTCAGCCCTCCTTCGAGCCGGAGCCGCCGCGCGTCATCAGGTACACGACGGTAGTGCAGCCGACGCCGAGGATGATGAACGCGAACTGGGCCCAGTAGAAGAAGGGGAATCCGGCCAGCCGTGGCCCGTTCTTGTTGAACAGGAAGGTCAGTAGCGGCACGACGACCGGAAGGACGAGCAGCCAGTTCCAGGGGCTGCGGTCGCCGCGGCGCGGCCTGGGGTTGGTCTCGGCCAACGGTCCTCCTCGTTGATGAAACACGCGGGAACGCTGCCCGGAGGACATTCCGGACAGCGTTAATGGGATTTCTTAACACAAATTTCACCAGCGCCGGGTCTCGGTTGGGTCTCAGCGGTATACGGCTTCGGCCTCCGGCTGCCGTCCTGGTCAAGGCGGGTGCGACATCGCGTGGCATACGGTGGCGCAGCCCGTCGCGACCGGGTAGCCTTCGACCTATGCGAACCCGGATGACCCAGTGGTGGTGGCGCCGCTAGGCGGCGCGGGTTACGCATTCTCTGACACCGCAGCGACCGCCTTCGTCCGGCGGTCGCATCACCATCTCCGCCGGGAGAAGGCCCGATACCGAGGGGCCGATCGTGGAGACGACGACCGAATATGTGACGGCCGGCGGCATACACGTCACACGTACCGACACGCCGGTGGACTCCGACCGCAAGAGCGACGCGCTCGACGCGCTCGTCCAGGCCGTGGGCGAGCGCCGGGGCGGCGTGCTGAGCTCGGGCATGGAGTACCCCGGCCGGTACAGCCGGTGGCACATGGCGTACGTCGACCCGTGCCTGGAGATCGTCGCCCGGGGCCGCCGGCTCGCCGTCCGCGCGCTGAACGACCGCGGGCGCGTCCTCCTGCCCGCCGTCTCCGAGGCGGTCGCCGCCACCGGCGACCCGGCGGACATCCCCGACGGCATCGAGGTCTTCGTCCCCTCCACCGACGAGGTCTTCACCGAGGAGGAACGCAGCCGCCGGCCCACCGTCTTCACCGCCCTGCGCGCCGTCACCGACCTGTTCCGCGGCGACGACCCGCACCTCGGCCTGTACGGCGCCTTCGGCTACGACCTGGCCTTCCAGTTCGAGCCGATCCGGCTCAACATCGACCGCCCGGCCGACCAGCGCGACCTCGTCCTCCACCTCGCCGACGAGATGATCGTGGTGGACCGCAAGCGCGAGACCTCGGCCCGCATGTCGTACGACTTCGAGATCGGCGGTGTCAGCACGCGCGGCCTGCCGCGGGCCACCGAGCCGACCCCGGCGCCGCGGGTCCGGGAGCTGCCCCCGCAGCCGACGCCCGGCGCCTACGCCGACGTCGTCCGCGAGGCCAAGGAGAAGTTCATCCGCGGCGACCTGTTCGAGGTCGTGCCGGGCCACGTCATGTACGGGCCGTGCGACTCCCCGGCGGCGTTCTTCGAACGACTACGGGTCACGAACCCGGCCCCGTACGAGTTCTTCTTCAACCTCGGCGAGGGGGAGTACCTCGTCGGCGCGTCCCCGGAGATGTTCGTGCGCGTCACCGGCGACCGGGTCGAGACCTGCCCGATCTCCGGGACGATTCGGCGCGGCGGCGACCCGCTCGAGGACGCCGACAACATCCGCGAGCTGCTCAACTCGGCCAAGGACGAGTCCGAGCTCACCATGTGCACCGACGTCGACCGCAACGACAAGTCGCGGGTCTGCGTCCCCGGCAGCGTCAAGGTGATCGGCCGGCGGCAGATCGAGATGTACTCCCGGCTGATCCACACCGTTGACCACATCGAGGGCCGGCTGCGCTCGGGCTACGACGCGCTCGACGCGTTCCTCACCCACATGTGGGCGGTCACCGTGACCGGCGCGCCGAAGACCTGGGCGATGCAGTTCATCGAGGATCACGAGGAGACGCCGCGCCGCTGGTACGGCGGCGCCGTCGGCTGCATCGGCTTCGACGGCTCGATGAACACCGGCCTGACCCTGCGCACCGCCCAGATCCGCGACGGCGTCGCCGCCGTACGGGCCGGGGCGACCCTGCTGTACGACTCCGACCCCGATGCCGAGGAGCGCGAGACCTATCTGAAAGCGAGGGCGCTGCTCGAGGCGCTGTCCCCGACGGGGGAGGACGAGGCCGCAGCCCGCGCCGGGCGCGAGCGCGCCGGCGAGGGGCTGACCGTCCTGCTCGTCGACCACCAGGACTCCTTCGTCAACACCCTCGCCGACTACTTCCGGCAGCAGGGCGCGGACGTGACGACGCTGCGGTTCGGATTCCCCGACAAGATGCTCGACGAGATCCGGCCCGACCTGGTCGTGCTGTCCCCGGGCCCCGGACGGCCGTCGGACTTCGACACCGCCGGGCTGCTCGACGCCGTCTACGCCCGGAACATCCCGTCCTTCGGCGTCTGCCTCGGCCTGCAGGCCATGGTGGAGCACGCGGGCGGGGAGCTCGCCCTGCTGCCCGAGCCGTCGCACGGCAAGCCGGGCCGCGTGGCGGTCACCGGCGGTGAGCTGTTCGCCGGACTGCCCGCCGAGTTCACCGCGGCCCGCTACCACTCGCTGCACGCCAAGGCCGACCAGGTCCGCGGCGACTTCACGGCCACCGCGATGCTCGACGACGTCGTCATGGCCATCGAGGACCCGGCCCGCCGCCGGTGGGCGGTGCAGTTCCACCCCGAGTCCATCCTGACCGCGAACGGCGAGACCGGGCACCGGATCATCACCAACCTGCTGCGCCTCTGCCGCAAGACCCCGCGCTGACGACGCCACGGCGTGCGAAGCGGCCGGGTGAGGTACGCACCCGGCCGCGAAGCCCGGCGGGTGAGGTGCGCGCGCCGGGCCGTGAAGTCCGGCGGGTGAGGTGCGCGCCGGGCGGCGGAGCTCGACGCGCGGGCCATGAACACTCCCCGGCATGGCCGAACCCGTGCCGGGGCATTGTTCAGGCGTGACGGCAGGCGACGCGCTCAATGAGGCCCTGGCGATGCCGCTCGTTGACCACCACTGCCATGGCGTGCGCCGCGACGACCTCACCCGCGCCGCCTTCGAGGGGCTCATGACCGAAGGCGGCCCGTCGCCGGCCGGCACCACGTACTTCGACACCCCCGTCGGCCTGGCGATCCGGTGCTGGTGCGCGCCCGTCCTCGGCCTCGAACCGTACGCAACCCCCGGCGCCTACCTCGACCGGCGGGCGGAGCTGGGGGCCGAAGAGGCGAACCGGCGGTTGCTCCGTGCCGCCCGCATCGCCGACTTCTGCGTCGACACCGGCCTGACCGACGAGGCGCTGCTGACGCCGGAGGAGATGGGCCATCTCGGCGGCGCCTGGTCACATGAGATCGTCCGGATCGAGTCGGTGGCGGAGACGGTGGCCGGCCGTGGGCCGCCGGCGACGGCCTACGCCGCCGAGTTCGCCGACGAGCTCGCATGGCGCGCGGACCGGGCCGTCGGGCTGAAGACGGTCGTCGCCTACCGGATCGGCCTGGACTTCGACCCGCGCCCGCCGAGCTCCCGCGAGGTGACGGCGGCGGCCACACGCTGGCTCGCCGGGCCGGGGCGGCTCACCGACCCGGTGCTGCTGCGGCACGCCCTGTGGACCGCCGCCGAGATCGCGGGCGACTACGGGCTGCCGCTGCAGGTCCACACCGGGTTCGGCGACCCGGACCTGTCACTGCACCGGGCGAACCCGGCACTGCTGACCGACTTCATCCGGGCGGTGCCCGCGCCGATCGTCCTCCTGCACTGCTATCCGTACGTCCGGGAGGCCGCCTATCTGGCCGCGGTGTTCCCGCACGTGTACGTCGACGTCGGGCTGACGGTCACCCACACCGCCGCGTCGTCGGCGCGGGTGATCGCCGAGGTCCTGGAGCTGGCACCGTTCCACAAGATCCTGTTCAGCACCGACTGCTACGGCCTCGCGGAGCTGTGTCACCTCGGCGCGCACTACCACCGGCAGGGCCTGGCCGCCGTGCTCACCGAGCGCGCGGGGGAGTGGTCGGTGGCCGACGCGGCCCGAATCGCCCGCCTCATCAGCGCCGACAACGCCCGCCGCCTGTACTTTCTCGATTAGGCAAGGTCGCTTGGTCGTAGGCCGGTCAGGATGGTCTGAATGAGGCGGCCAAGCGCCGCCGGGTCGTGCAGGTCCATGGCTGCGGCCAAGGCGTGCAGGCAGTAGAGGGTCAGTTCGTCGGCGGGGACATCCTGGCGTACGGCTCCGGCCGCCGCCGCATCGACGACCAGTTCCTGGACGAATTCGCGCAGGCGCTTATGGGCTGCCGCGACGTGCTCACCGCTGTGCAGCATGCCGGCGAGGTCACCGTCATGACGTCCGTGGTGCGACGTCGCTTCCGCGTAGGCCGCGAGCACGGCCTCCAGCCGCCGCGCGGCGGATTCGGTCTGGTCGCGAATCTGGAGCAGTTGCGTCAGGTGTTCGTCGATCTGGCGTTCGTGCCAGGCGCGCAGGATGGCTTCGACGTCCGGGAAGTACTTGTACAGCGTCGCGCGCCCGATGCCGACGTCCTTGGCGATCTGGGACATCGTCACGCCGGTCAGTCCATGCTCGGCGACCAGAGCCGCGGTGGCGTCCAAGACGGCCTCGCGGACCGCATCGCGGTGTGTGGCGATGGTCTGGCTCCAGAGTCTCGGCATGTCACTGATCATACGCTTTGGCGTCACGCGAGACAGTTGTATTGATCGCGACATACTGTATTGTAAAACGCGTCCGGCGGCGGCTCCGGGACGTCGACGGCGATGCGGTACCAGCGCCGGCCTGGCTGCTCACCGTGCCCCGGACTCCCCGACCTTCGACAAAGGACTTGGCATGCTGACCTCGGAAACCGCCCTCCACATCGACCGGCCGAGCCGCTACCTGGTGCAGCTGTGCCGACATGCGGAAGCCATGGGAAAGACCGGCGGCGGCCACCGGCCGTGCCCCCACGCCGCCACCGCCGCGCTGGCCCGCGGCGACCTGCGCGTCCACGCCGAATACTCCGACACCCATGGCGTCATCACCATCGACCCCTGGGGCCAGGCGACCCTGGACGCCACCGACGACACCCTCACCCTGCGCGTGGACGCCGCCGATGAAGAGGCCCTGCACCAGATCCAGGCCATCGTCACCAGAGACCTGGAACGGTTCGGCCGGCGGAGCCGGATAAGCGTGACCTGGCCGCCACCCAGGACCTCGATCGGGGACCCGGCAACCGTGGACAGCACCGCAGAGGCGTCGACCGAGGCAGCCACCGCGGCTCGCCGCCGCTACCGCAACACGATCCTGCTCACCCTGGTCATCGTGGTGGCCGTCGCCGTTCATCTCGGACTGGGCGCGGCGATCATGGGCAAATCGCGGTGGGCCGGTCTGACCATCGACATCGTCCTGGCCATGGTCGCCGGGAAGCTCGTCCTGCTCACGCTTGGCCGCCGCGTCCTCCGCAGCAGGCACATCCCCCACCTGGGCACGCACCTCCGCGCCCGGACACGAAGCCACCGGCCGCACTAGGCCATCTCCGCGACCCCCTTGCGAGGAACCCATGGACATCGTTGACGTGCCCGGCGCAAAGCTCTACTACGACATCCGGGGCAGCGGCCCGTTGCTCCTCCTGATCCCCGGAGCCAGCGGCGACGCCCGCCCGTTCACGGCACTCGCCGAGCACCTGACGGCCCACTTCACCGTGGTCACCTACGACCGGCGCGGATTCTCCCGCAGCTCACTCGACGGTCCCCAGGACTACTCTCGTCGCCTCGACACCGACGCCGACGACGCCCGCCGTCTCATCGAACACACCGGCCACCGGACCGCGATCGTATTCGGCACCAGCTCCGGCGCTCTCATCGCCTTGCACCTGCTGACACGGCACCCCGAAGCGGTCGGCCATCTCGTCCCGTACGAGCCGCCGGCATTGCGGCTACTGCACGACGGGCAGCACTGGATCGACTTCTTCCACCAGATCTACGACCTGTACCGCAGCTCAGGCATCGCACCGGCGATGACCCTGTTCCGCGAGCGAACCTTCGTCGCCTCGGATGGCTACGCCATGGCCCGCGCAATGGACCTCAGCAACCCGCGCGTCCGAGCCAACGCCACCTACTGGTTCGAACACGAGCTACGCCAGTACCCCGCCATCGCCTTCGACCTGGACACCCTCAAGCGTCACGCCGGCCAGGTCATTCCGGCCGCCGGACACCAATCGCAAGGACGCCCCTGTTACCGGGCCACCGCGGAACTCGGCGCCCTACTCGACCGGAAACTGATCGAACTCCCCGGCGGCCACGTCGGCTTCGCCACCCACCCCACCGAGTTCGCCGACCGACTCCGCGAATTCCTCGAACATCACGCACCGTGATCTAGAGGACCGGGGTCTGTCCAGTGGCGTCCGTGAGCGCGTCTTCGGAGTCGCGCTCGTTGGGGCGTGGGCGCCGATAGTCGGAGAAGGCCGGTGTACCGGGCTCGGGTGGCAGGCGCAAGGCGCGTGCGACGAACGAGATCGCGTGGTACCACCCGCAGACCAGCAGAAGGTCGACCGCCGCCTCGCTGCCGACCGCGGCGATCAGCTCCTGCCACTGGTCGTCCGCCAGGTCGCCCGCGCCGTACAGCCCGTCCACGGCACGGATCACCGCGCGGTCGGCCGGTTCGGTCCAGCAGGCGTCGTCCGGAGTCCCGGTGACGAGGGAACGGATCTGCTCGGCGTCGAGGCCGACCTTGTCCGCGAAGAGCGCGATGTGGATGCCCCATTCGTATTCGGCTCCGCAGCGGGCGGTCGTCCGGTCGATCACCAGCTCGCGATGGCGCAACGACAGCGCTGATCGGCGTGACATGTAGTACCGCCCCCACTGGCGGATGCCCTCGGCCCGCTCCGGCCGCCGGGCGAAGATCCGGAACAGGGCGAGGGGCGGGCCCAGCGCTCGGAGGGCCTGGGCGGTTTCGGGGTCGTAGGGAGGTTCGACAGGCGTGAGACGCGGCACCAGCGTCTGCTTCGAAAAACGAGGCACGCGAAGGACGCTAACATGAGTGCTTCGAAAGTAGAAGCACGCAGCCGATCAAGCACTCTTCGTTGGCAAGGACAGGGATGGCCCGCGACTCAGACGACCGCTCGGCGACACCGCTGCCAGGCCGGCCGGTCCGTGGCTCGGCAACGGGACGGCCGATCATGGCCCTGCTCGATCTGCTCGGCCACCGATGGACCCTGCGCATCATCTGGGAGCTCGCGCAGACCCCTGGGCCCACGTTCCGCGGGCTCCAGCAGCGATGCGATGGCGTCTCCTCCAGCGTGCTCGCCCAACGCCTCGCCGAACTCGGTGAGGCGGGGATCGTCCACCGCACGGAACGCGGCTACGCCCTGACCCCCGATGGCCAGGACCTCGCCACCGACCTGACGCGACTCCACCACTGGGCCGACCGCTGGGCGACCCGCATGCAGCAGCGGCCGCTCACGTGAACGGCCGCCGTCGCCGGAACGATTCGCCGGTCACCATCGTGCACGCGTGTCTGCGGGACGGGGACGGCGGGAGCCCGACCGCGATCGTGACCGAGCAGACCTGGCCCGCCGGCGACGACCGTCGAGGCGTTCACCCGGCCGACACATGGCCTCAGTCGAACATCGCGTCGATCGAGTCGACGGTGGCGGCCCGCTCCACCCAGGCTTCGAGCACGGTGAGATCGGTGCACCCCATGATGCGCCCTCGAGCCTCATCGGAGACCGGAATGCCGCGCGCCGCGAGCACCTTGAGTATCGCCGTCGCCTCTCCTTCAGCTTTGCCCTCGGCCTTGCCCTGAGCGACGTACCTACGCGCAAAGTCGCTTTTGTACTCGTACGTTCCGCTCAACATCATTTCCTCCAGCTCCTGCTTCGCGATCTGAGGAAGAATCGCGCACACGATGTCAATGTACAGTTTCGCGCGCTCGTCATCGATGGCAGCGGCTCCCGAGAGCAGGGCATTGAACACCTCCCGCCGATAGGGCCCCGTACCGTGTGCCACGGCCGACAGCGTCGCGAGCTCTGGAGAGCGTATGGCCTCCTGTCGGTCGGTCACCACGGGCACGGCGTCGGGCTTGAGCACCAGCGGCGTGAGCGTCAAGCCGGGGTGCCCCAGATCGATGGGCTGCGCACACCAATCGGCCACGGTCGCGCTGACGCACATGACGAGAAGGATCACGGGGCAGCGCTTCCGGGCGCGCAGGCCGGCGATGTACACCGGCCAGCTCCACCGCTTCTCCGGGTCGCGCTTGCGCTGCACTTCGAACACCACGGCCAGCACGGGGTCGCCGGACTCGTAGGTGATGACCCTGTCGGCACGGTATTCGGCCGGATGCTATTCGGTGAGGTCGCCCGACTCGATCAGCGCTTTGTCGTAGGCTGGAATCGGAACTTTTAACGCATCTCGGAGGATTTCCGCTGCGAGGTCGGGACGGTTGCCGAAGAGCATGGCGAGTGCTTCGTGTTCGAGTGACGGCATGGCCGGAAATTTAGGCTGGGATTGCCATCCTCGCAAATTGATCAGTCGCGAAACGCGCTATTTCGGAATCGTCTTGGCCAAATCCGTTATATTGCGTGTATCTCGACGCGGTTGTCGTGGAAGACGGCGCCGCCGCCCATGTCGGAGTCGCGCTCGTCGATGGTCGCGTTGACCGTCGCGCCGCCGTTGAACTTCGCCCAGTGCCCCTTCGACGTCGCCGCCACTCCGGGCCGTACGCGGTCGGACACCTGGGCGACGGCCTCGAACGAACCGCGGGCGTTCGACACCCGGATGCGCGCTCCGTCGGTTATGCCGCGTGCGGCGGCGTCGTCCGGGTGCACGGTGACCGTCGGGGCGCCCGACCGCCGTCGCAGTTCCGGGTTGTTGCCGAACGTCGTGTTGAGGAAGTGGTGCGACGCCGCGGAGATGAGGACGAGCCCGTCGCCGGGATCGGCGGGCGGGGTGTAGCCGGGCAGCGGGTCGAGCCCGACGCGCGTCGCGCGTGTCGAGTAGAACTCCAGCCGGCCCGACGTCGTCGGGAACCCGTCGGCGAACGGCAGGAACGGCCGGGCGACGTTCAGCCGGGCGAACCCCTGCTTGCGCAGCGTCTCCACGGTGATCCCGGCGAGCGACGGGTGCGGGAAGTCGATGAGCTGCCGCGCGAGGTCCTCGTCGGAGTCGTACAGGCTCGGCTCGGTCAGGTCCATCCGGCGCGCGAGGCGGCGGAACGTCTCCGAGGTGGACAGGCACTCGCCCGGCGGCGCGACCGCGGGCTCGTTCCACACCAGGTACAGGTGGCCGTACCCGGCGATCACGTCCAGGTGCTCGGTCTGCATCGTGGCGGGCAGCACGATGTCGGCGTAGTCGGTCGTGTCGGTCGGGAAGTGCTCCAGCACGACGGTGAACAGGTCCTCGCGGGCGAGACCCCGGCGCACCTTGGTCTGGTGCGGGTTGCTGCCGACCGGGTTCGCGGCGATGACGAACAGCGCCTTGACCGGCGGGCCGTCCACGTCGAGCAGGCCCTCACCGAGCCGCGTCATCGACAGGGTCCGGACCGGGTGCGGCAGCAGATCGATCCGCACCAGCCCCGGGAGGTTCAGCTTGAAGTGCCCGCTCGTCGAGTAGCACAGGCCGCCGCCGGGCAGCGCCCAGTCGCCGGTCACGCCCGGCAGGCAGGCGAGCGTGCGCAGCGCCATGCCGCCGCCCGCGTGCCGCTGCATGCCCTGCGTGGCGCGGATCGCGGTGGGGCGGGTCCGGGCGATCCGCTCGGCGAGCGCGACGATCCGCTCCTCCGGCAGGCCGGTGATCTCCGCGACGCGGTCCGGCGGGAACTCCTCGATCCGCGCCCGGAACTCCTCCCACCCGAGCGTGTGCCGGTCGATGAACTCCTGGTCGTGCGCCCCCATCCGTACGATCACGTGCATCAGCCCGAGGGCCAGGGCCGCGTCCGTGCCGGGCAGCGGGGCCAGGTGCTCGTCGGCCTGCGCCGCCGAGCGGGTGCGCACCGGGTCGATCGCGACGACGTACGCGCCGTCGCGTCGGGCGTCCTGGATGAACTTCCACACGTGGTGGCCGCTGGTCAGCGGGTTGGTGCCCCACAGCAGGATCAGCTTCGAGCGGGCGAAGTCCTCCGGGTCCATGCCGCCGGCCGTGCCCAGGGTGTACTTCAGACCTCTGCTGCCCGCGATGGAGCAGATCGTCGGGTCATGGATCGACGCGCCGAGTACGTTGAAGAACCGGCGGCCGGCGAACCCTTCGAGGCCCTGGATGTAGCCGAGGGACCCGGTGCCGTGGAACGGCCAGATCGCCTGCCCGCCGTACGTCTCCCGGATCTCACCGAGCCTCGAGGCGATCTCGTCGAGGGCCTCGTCCCAGCTGATCCGCTCGAACCGGCCCTCGCCCTTGCGCCCGACACGGCGTAGCGGATGCAGGATCCGGTCCTCGGCGCGGGTCTGCTCGAGGTACCGGTTGACCTTGACGCAGAGCGCCCCGCGGGTCACCGGGTGGGCCGGATTGCCGCGCATGCCCACGGCCTCGCCGTCCTCGACGCTCACCACCCAGGAGCACGCGTCCGGGCAGTCCAGCGGGCACGCGCCCCAGACCTTGTTCAAACCTCTCCCTCGAAGTGCTCGGCCAGATAGGCCTCGACGTCGGCGCCGTCGGCGTTCTTGAGGACATTCTCCAGCCAGGCACGCCGCTCGAAGTCGGTGACCGCGAGCTCCCGTACGGATCCGATGGCGGGCGTCGGGTGCGGCCGCATGGCGCCGAGGCGGTTCGGCAGCGCGGAGAAGATGCGCTGGTGGACCTCGTTCTCCCCGGCCCACCAGTGGTAGAGGACGAAGGCGTAGTCGACGGCGTCGTGGACGATGACGAAGCCGACGCCGTACCGGTCGATGTCGTACGGGTCGTCGCCGCCGCTGTGCGCCCCCGGGCTCGGCAGCGCTGTGGGGACCAGCAGCTCGGCGGTCCTCACCACCTCGGGCCTGGGGCCCTCGCCGTCCGCGGCGATGCCGTAGAACTTCAGCCGCCAGCCGGCCGACTCGTGCAGCTTCAGGAAGCCGATCGGCCGGGGTCGATGGGCGCCGGTCCTGGTGATCGTGGTCTCGGTCACGGCTCCTCCTGGGGCAGGTGCTCGACATCAGTTATACCTGTCAGGAGTGTTCGGATAAGACGTCCATTACCCGGTCAGCCACTAGGCTTGGGCGTCATGAAGAGCGTTGAACCCGAGGTCTACCTGGTCGCACGTCCCGAGTTCGACTACGACGAGGTGGCGCGCTACCTCGCCGAGGTCGGGGGCGAGAGCTGGCTGGAGCGACTCGACCGCGGTGATCTCGACGCGGAGCTGAACGACCCGGAGAACCTCGCGGAGTTCGCCGGACGGCTGTGCTACCGCTCCTGGGAGCCCGGCCTGAACCCGAACGTCACGCGGGTCCGCACCGACCAGGCGGCGTACCTGGAGAACATCCTCCGGAGCCTGCACGGCTCGGTGCTGGAGCACGTCAGCTTCTCCTTCGTCCTGCACAACGTCAGCAGGGTGCTCACCCATGAGCTCGCCAGACATCGGCCCGGCGTGGCCATCTCGCAGGAGTCGCTGCGCTACGTAAGGCTCCAGGAGATCCCGTTCTGGTTCCCCGAGTGGGCGCGGGCCGACGCCGAGCTGATGAAGCGCGCCACGGCCGTCCTCGACCAGCTGGAGGAGTTCCAGGGGTGGATGACCGGGCACTTCGGTCTCGACGACGAGGGCGTGCCGTTCAAGGAGAAGAAGCACAAGACCAGCTTCATGCGCCGCTTCGCCCCGGAGGGCGTCGGCACGGGTCTCGTCTGGACGGCGAACGTCCGTACGATCCGGCACGTGATCGAGGCCCGTACGGCGGCGGGCGCCGAAGAGGAGATCCGCCTGGTCTTCGGCAAGGTGGCGGAGCTCATGCGCAAGGAGGCGCCGTCCCTGTTCGGCGACTACACCGTCGAGGACGGCGCCTGGGTCCCCCAGTGGCGCAAGGTCTGAGCAGGTAGGTCAGCCGGTCAGGACGGCCTGGGTCTGGGTCGTCTGGGCGACGCGGCGGCCTTCGGTGTCGTACAGGTCGGTCTGCACGACGATGGTCGTCCGGCCCGTGTGCAGCGGCCGGGCCACGGCTCGTACCTCGCCGCTCCGCACGCCACGGAAGAACCGCGTGCTCGTTTCGACCGTGGTGGTGTTCGCGCCCGGCGGGAGGTTGAGGAAGGCACAGGCGGCGCCGACGCTGTCGGCGAGCGTGATGAGGGCGCCGCCGTGCATGGCACCGCCGGCGGTGCAGCGCTCCGGCGCCCAGGGGAGCCGGCCGGTGACCTCCTCGGCGGACGCCGACTCGATCACCAGACCGGTGGTCCCGGCGAACGGCATGGCGGCCAGGAGCTCGTCAGGAGAGATCATGACGACAGTCTGCCGACGGCGGTAGCGATGTCCATTACCCGCCTGGTAATCGACGGTCGGCTGCCGCCGCGATCGCGACCCGGCAGGGTGATCGGCCGTCAGCCGGCGGCGAGGTCGAGGGCGACGGCGGCGCTCCAGGATTGGGGCCTGCTGCCCAGCGGGTGCGCCGTGAACGGGTCGTAGTACTCCGCGAAGACGCCGTCGGTGAGCTGATAGAGAGCCGCCTCGCGGAGCCGTTCCGCCGCGTCGTGCTCCCCGGAGCGCTCCAGGCCCCAGATGATCAGCAGGTTCATCGGCGGCCACTGCGGGCCGCGCCAGTACCGCGCGGCGTCGAACTCGGGCGCCTCCGGGCTGGTGCTCGGGGGCAGGGGATAGGCGAGGTCCGGGTTCCCACACCAGGCGGGGGAGAGCAGCAGGTCCACCAGGCGGCGCCGGTGCTCCGGATCCAGCCCGCCGGACAGGAGCGGCGCGAACCCGGCGATGGTCTTCGTGCGCAGGGCCGTGTCCGTGCGCAGGTCGACGTCGGCGGCGAACCCGTCGTCGTCGGTCGTGCCGAGCACGCCGCGTCGGAACCGCTCGGCGTATCCGCGCAGCTCGTCGACGGCTCCCAGGCCGAGCTCCTCGGCGACCTGCGCGAGATCCTCGTTCGCGACCGCGAAGATCGCGCTGGCGAACACGTCGGCGACCCGGAAGCTGAGGGACTTGCGGGCGAGTTCGTCGTCGTAGCGCGCCTGCCGGAGCTCTTCGATCAGCCACTGGTACTTGACGTAGTCCGCGTCGGTCGGGCGCTGCGACTGCTCGCCCAGGGCCGCCAGGTCGGAGCGGCGGAACGGCCGGAACCCCGGATCGGGGACGACGTCGGCGTAGGGGGTGTCCCAGCGGGGGGAGTTGTCCATCCCGCTCTCCCCGCCGTGGTAGATCATCAGCAGTCCCCGGCCGTCCGCGTCGCGGTGGTCCGCCAGGTAGCGGTGCCAGGTGAGCAGCTTCGGCCACAGGATGCGGATCCGGGCGATGACGTCGCGCCGCCCGGCGGCGTCGGTGTTCCGCACCGCGTCGAGGATGCGGCGCAGGGCGAGCGCGTGGACCGGCGGCTGGATCAGCCCGCTGGTCGCGGCGTGGTCCGGCGCGTGGGGTGAGGTCTCCTTCGACGCCCACCGGTCCGGGCCCGGCTCGTACAGCGGTGCGTTGGCGGAGAAGACGATGTGCGGGACCATGCCGTTGCGCCACTGCGCGGCGAACAGCGTCTCGAGCTCGGTCAGCGCGCGGCTCGCCGACATCCGCGCCAGGCCGATGGCGATGAAGGCGGCGTCCCAGCTCCACATGTGCGGGTAGAGCCGGGGTGCCGCGACGGTGTGGAGTCCCCGGTCGTTGCCGCGCAGCACCTCCGCCGCCCGTTCGGCGACCTCGGCGCGGCTCAGCCGGTTCACCACCCAGAGCCGATGGCGTTCGTGTCCCGGTCTCTCGCTGTCCGTCATCTCGCTTATCTCCGCACCAGGGAACTTTGTCCGGCATGATGGCAACTTCGTCCATGATCATAGACATAGTCGCCTACGTCGATCCTGCGCCGTCGCTCGGGGCATGACAAGTGGCGGCTCTGTAACCGCTGTGTAACTTTCGTAATCGACCGGAAACGTCGGCCCGGTCAGGCGCGCAGAGACTCCGCGGCGGCGATCCGGGCATCGACGACCTCGGGGGAGAAGACCCGGTCGATGACCATGGACGCCGCGCCGACCACGCCGGCGCGCGAACCCAGGTGCCCCTCGCCGATCTGCAGCCCGCGCGTCGAGCGGTACTGCACTCCCCGGAACACGGTCTCGCGGATCTCTCCCACCAGGTGCTCCCCGGCGCCCGCCAGCGACCCGGAGATGATCAGGGAACCGGGGTTCACCACGCTCACGACCACCGCCAGGACCTCCCCGAGCGCCCGCCCGGCCTCCCGCGTCAGCCGCACCGCCTCCGGGTGGCCGGCCAGCGCCAGCCGGGCGACGTCGGAGGAGTCGCGGACCGACGGGTCGTACGCGGCCAGTTCGCGCGCCAGCGCCGCGCCGCTCGCCACCGCGGCGAGACAGCCGTGGCGCCCGCAGGAGCACACCGCGTCGTCTCGGCCCGGCACCCGGACGTGTCCGATCTCGCCCGCCGCGCCGCCGACGCCGCGCAGCACGCGGCCGTCCTCCACGATCCCGGCGCCGATGCCGGTCGCCACCTTGACGAGAAGGACCGGCGGCGCGTCAGGGCCCGCGGCGGTGTACTCGCCGAGCGCCATGACATTGGCGTCGTTGTCCAGCATGACCGGACCGGGGAACTCGGCGGCGATCGCGGCCGGAATGTCGTACCGCTCCCACCCCGGGGCGATCGGGGTCTGGACCGTGCGGCCGGTGCGCACGTCCACCGGGCTCGGCAGGCCGACGCCCACGCCGCACACCTCGGCGACGGACCGGCCGCAGTCGGCGAGAAGATCCCGGAACCGGGCCGTCACCCAGGCGAGGGCCTTCTCCGGCCCCTCGGAGCTGAGCATGCGGCCGGTGGTCTCGCCGAGCGCCCGGCCGGCGAGGTCCGTCACCGCGACCCGGCCGTGCGTCGCCCCCAGATCCGCGGCGAGAACCACGGCGGACCCTTCGTTGATCTCCAGGAGACTGGGGCGGCGGCCTCCGGTCGAGGCGTCGACGCCGCCCTCGCGCACGTAACCGGCGCTCACCAACTGGTCCACGCGCTGCGCGACCGTGGAGCGGGCCAGACCGGTCAGCTCCATGAGATCGCGGCGGGTGCGCGCCGCACCGGACCTGATGAACCGCAGGAGGTGCCCGGCCGAGGGCGCGCTGACGTTCGGCATGCCGTCGACTCCTCCCCTCGGCGGCGCGCGCCGGGCCCGGGCGAGTCACATCACCGCGGGCGAGATGCGCCGTACCCGGATTTTCCCACGAGCCGCCCACCCGCCGCGTCGCCCGGGTCCCGCGGTGGCGGCGACGATCCGCGGGCCTGCAGCATCGTCGACCCACCACGCCGGTCGGGTCTCGCCGTGGTAGCGACGATCTGCCGCGCCGGTCCGGTCCGGGGCCCGCCGACGATCCGTCGGCCTGCCGCGTCGTCGACCCACCGCGCCGGTCGGGTCTCGCGGTCCGCCGCCGGGGGTCGCGTCATCGTGTCGACTACCTCACAGGTAATCGCCGGAAGGCGGCCGCGCCGGATAGCGTCTGATCATCATGGTCACCGCCACACTCACGCGACCCGTCGGCGATCTGCTGCGCGACTGGCGTCGCCGCCGCCGGCTCAGTCAGCTGGAGCTCGCCCTCGAGGCCGACGTCTCCACCCGCCACCTCAGCTTCGTCGAGACGGGGCGCTCGCATCCCAGCCGGGAGATGGTCCTGCGCCTGGCCGAGCGCCTCGAAGTGCCGCTGCGCGAGCGCAACGACCTGCTCATCGCGGCGGGGTACGCGCCCGTGTACGCGCAGCGCTCGATCGACGCCCCGGAGATGGGCCCGGCGCGTCAAGCCCTCGTCCGGGTCCTCGACGGGCACGAGCCGTACCCCGCGATCGTGGTGGACCGGTTCTGGAACCTGGTGATGGCCAACAACGCCGCCATGCTGTTCCTGGAGGACGTGCCCGAGGAACTGGTCCGGCCGCCGGTCAACATCCACCGGCTCGCCCTGCACCCGAAGGGGTTGTCGGCCCGCGTGGTCAACCTGCCCGAGGTGCGGGCGCATCTGGTCGCCCGGATGGCCCGCCAGGTGTCGCTCACCGGCGACCCGGATCTCGCCGCGCTGCACGAGGAGACGAAGGCCTACGGTCCCGACGTCGACGAGGACGCCGCCCACGAGCCCGCGCACGACATCGCCCTGCCCACGATGCTCCGGTACGGCGACCGGGTGCTGAGCTTCTTCAGCACGGTGACGACGTTCGGCGCGGCGGCCGACGTCACCCTCGCCGAGCTCGCCATCGAGGCGTTCTTCCCGGCGGACGACGAGACGGCGGCGGTGCTGCGCGAGCGCGCCGAGTCGGGCGCGTAGACCGCCGACGTCGGCGGGCTCGGCGTCGTCGCTGGGCTCGCGGTCGGCGTCGGAGTCGGCGCGCTTGGGAGAGTCGGCGGGTTCGCGGTCAGCGGTGTCGGGCGCGTGGACCGGCGGCGCGGGTCAGTGGCCCGGCGCGTAGACCGGCGATGTCGACGGGCTCGCCGTCGGCATCGGCGGGCGCTCGCGAGTCAGCGATGTCGAGCAGGTGGGCCGGCGACTCGCGGTCGGCGCTGGTGGGCTCCCGGTCAGCGGTCCGGTGCGTCGTAGTGGATCCGCTCGGCCGGGACGCCCAGCTCCTGCAGGTTCGTCACGGTGCGCGAGACCATGCCGGCCGGTCCGGCAACGTACACGTCGTGGCCCGACCGGTCCTGGAAACGGCCGAGGACGTCCGACACGAGCCCTCGTACGCCGTCGAACTCGGGGTCCTCCGAGACGACGGGCACCACCGTGAGCCGCGTGTGCCGCTCGGCGAGCGCCCGGAGCGCGGGCAGGTCGTACAGCTCGGCCGGGGTGCGGGCGCCGACGACCAGCCGGACCTCGCGCTCTCCCGCGGGCCGGAGCGCCTCCTCCGCGAGGGCCTTCAGCGGGCCGAGCCCGGTGCCGCCCGCCACGCACAGGATGTCGCGATCGGACTCGGTGTCGAGCACCATCGAACCCGCCGCCCGCCCGAGCAGGAGCGCGTCACCCACCGCGGTGTGGCGGACGAGCGCCCCGCTGACCCAGCCGGCCGGGAGCGCCCGCACATGGAAGCGCAGCAGCCCGTCGTCACCCGGGGCGTTGGCGATCGAGTACGGCCGCCAGACCCGGGGCCAGCGGGCGGCCTGAACGGTGACGTACTGCCCCGCGCGGTATGGCAGCGGCTGGCTCGGCCGTACGGTGAGCACCGCGATGTCCGGGGCGCGCCGCTCGTGCTCGACGACCTCCCCGATCCACCAGGGCGGCGTGTGCTCGGCGTCCTCCTCGGCCGCCTGGATCATGATCGCGGTCGCCGTCGCGAACATCGCCGTCCAGGCCGCCTCCATCTCCTCCGTCCACGCCTCGCGCACGTACGCGCGGAACGTCGCCAGCATCGCCCGGCCCATCGCCTCGTAGTGCGCGGGGCTGATGCCGTACTTGCGATGATCCCGCCCGAGCCGGGACAGGAAGCCGGTGAATGTGTCCGGGCTGTCGAGGCTCCCGCTGATCTGGGAGAGGGCGCGGAACATCCGTTCTCGCTGTCCGGCCATGCCCGGCGGAAAAAGCGCGCGAAGCCGTGGGTTCTCCGCGAAGAGCCGTCCGTAAAAATATGAAATGCTCTTTTCTGCGTACGGCTCGATGAGGGCGTAGATTTCCTTGATCACCTCAGGTTTCAGCGACTCCACGGATTTCACGGCCTGTTCCCGTCACTCGTTACCACGCGCCCCCGTACAGCGAGTTTCGCATCTCACCAGGGAGAACATCAACCTCTTGGAGAGGGCCAATTCCGAGATGTACGAACAGTAATCGAATGCGGATTACGTGTAATCGGAGAGTGATTGCCAGTGAATCACGCATACCGATCGGTATGAAATCGACTAGGCCATACGCCTGGCTGCATACGGGGAGGGTTAGAAGAAATATCTACGGGTTTGAAGAAATCTCTACTTCTGATCTCCCCTGAGTACGGAAGGATGTTCCCCGCGACTCCCCATGCCCGGCCGTACGCGGTCGGGCGTCGAGGAGTCGGGCAGGCTGGGCGCGCCACGCGTCACGAGCGGCCGTCCACCGGCTCCGTCATGCGCCATGATGACCCAGAGCAACAACGACATCGCCGCAGGCGTTCGGGAGGAGGCCCCGGGATGGCAGGGGCGACGTACGGCACGGGGCCCGCGCTCATCGGAATCACCACCGACCTGGAGCCCGCGCGCTGGAGCGACTGGGTACGCGAGGCGGCGCTGCTGCCCGTGTCGTACCTTCGCGCGCTGGAACGCGTACGGGCCGTCCCCGTGCTCGTCCCGCCGTCCACCCGCGCCGCCGTCTCGGTACACGTCGAACGCCTCGACGGCCTCGTCATCGCGGGCGGCGCCGACCTCGACCCCGGCCTCTACGGCGAGGGACGGCACGAGCGGACCGGCGCGCCGCAGCCGCAACGCGACCGGTTCGAACTCGCCCTGCTGCGCACCGCCATCGAGAGCGACCTGCCCTTCCTCGCGATCGGGCGCGGCATGCAGGCGCTCAACGTCCTCCAAGGAGGAAGCCTGGTCCAGCACCTGCCCGACGTCGTCGGCGGAGACGCTCACGCCCCGGCCTCCGGCCGAGTGGGCGCCCACCGCGTCCAGATCGGCTCCTCCAGCATCCTGGGCCGGATCCTCGGCGAGCAGGTTGAGGTGCCGACACGCCATCACCAGGCCGTCAAGCGCCTCGGCAAGGGGCTCGTCGCCGTCGCCTGGACCGAGGACCAGGTCGTCGAGGCGGTGGAGTTGCAGGGGCACCGGTTCGGCGTCGGCGTGCAGTGGCATCCCGAGGAGAGCGACGACCCCCGCCTCTTCGAGGCGTTCGTGCACGCCGCGACCGAAGGCCGCCTCTGAGCCCTCCGCTCGGCGAACCACCGGCTGAAGCGGGAGGGCCCGGTGCCCGGCCCGGCCGGACGCGACGGCTTTCGATCTTCCCGATAGGCTCGGGCCAGCCTGACGCGGAGGTCGGACCGATGAGCTATGAGGCGTACGAGCGGCTACGGATCGACTGGGCGCGCGAGGGCGTGCTCCGGGTGACGATCAGCGCCCCCGAACGGCTCAACGCCGTCGACGCGACCGGCCATCGCGAACTCGCCCAGATCTGGCGCGACGCCGACGCCGACGACGAGGTGCGCGCCATCGTCGTGCGAGGAGCGGGCACCGCCTTCTCCGCGGGCGGCGACCTCGCCATGATCGAGGACATGATGGCGGACTACGAGGTCCGTTCCCGGGTCCTGCGCGAGGCCCGCGACATCGTCTACAACGTCCTCAACTGCGGCAAACCGATCGTGAGCGCGATCCAGGGACCCGCCGTCGGCGCGGGCCTGGCCGTCGCCCTGCTCGCCGACATCTCGGTCGCGGGCCGCACCGCGAAGATCATCGACGGCCACACGCGCCTCGGCGTGGCAGCCGGCGACCACGCCGCCGTCGTCTGGCCGCTGCTGTGCGGCATGGCCAAGGCCAAGTACCACCTCCTGCTCTGCGAGCCGCTCACCGGTGAGGAGGCCGAGCGCATCGGCCTCGTCAGTCTCTGCGTCGACGACGACGCCGTCCACGAGAAGTCCCTGGAGATCGCCGGACGGCTCGCCGACGGGGCCGCCCAGGCGATCGGGTTCACGAAGTACGCCCTGAACAACTGGCTGCGCATGGCCGGTCCCGCGTTCGACGCGTCGCTGGCCCTGGAGTTCTACGGTTTCGGCGGCCCCGACCTGCGCGAGGGCGTCCGCGCCCTGCGCGAGAAACGCCCGCCGCGCTTCAGCTAGGCGCGGGCAGGCTCAGGTAGCGGGCGACGAGCCGCGCCAGGCGCTCGGCGACGACCTCGGCCGGATCCGTCGGCAGCATGACGTGACTCATCGTCAGGCGGATGACCGCGTCGGCGAGCTCGGTCACCTCCGCCGCGTCGAGCTGCGGCCACTGGCGTACGGCATGGCTGACGATGCGCTCCCGCGCGGCGAACAGCACCGGCTCCGCGCGCGTGGTCATCAGGGGGAGCAGGTCCTCGCTGCCCTCACCGGTCAGCGTCGCCTTCTTCAACGGGTCGTCGGCGGCGGTCCGCAGCGTGTACGACACCGCGGCCGCGACCGCCGAGTACAGGTCGGCATGGTCGGACAGCGCCGTGTCGACGCCGTCGAGATACCGCTCGTTCTCCCGCAGGGTCAGCGCCTGAGCCAGCCCCCACTTGTCGCCGAACTCGTTGTACACCGTCTGCCGGCTGACCCCCACCGCGTCCGCGACGTCCTGCATCCGGACCCGCCGGAACCCGCGCTCGATGATCAATCTGGCGGCAGCGTCGAGCAGGTCTTCGCGGAGCCGACGGGGTTGCTGCATGCCTCCAGACTCTCAGAGACGACAGCGCGCGAACATCCTTGTCATCCGAGCGGCGGTCTGATGCGTCCTTCTTGGTGTCGGCAAGAACGAGGAGATGGACGTCATGAAGGTGTGGCCCCCGGGCAAGCATGACCGCCCGGTGTCCCGCGCGGTCACCACGCACGAGCCGCGCCGCCACGGAACCGACCTCGCCGACTGGGACATCCGCGAGGAGAAGCTGCTGGTGGAGGCCAAGTTCGGCGGCGACATGGAGCTCTATCGCGCCTGGCGCGACCGCCTGTGGAGTGAGATGCACGATGCCGTGCACCATTCCCGGCCGGTACGGAAGACCAGCGATGACGAGGAATATGTCGTAATGAAAGCCTTCGGCGGCGACTGGGCGCAGTACCGTGTCTGTCGTGACCGGCTCCGCGAGGAGCTATGGCAGATCATGAAGGTCACCGATCGGCGCTGAGCGCCCCATGGACCGCCGCGCGGCCGGGGTCATCCCCCCGATCCCCGGCCGCGCGGCCCTGACCAGCAAAAACATCGGAATAGGGCAAAGCCCAGATCTCCGGTGAGGCAGTCTTCCTCTTGCACGTGTCGAATTCGGACTCCTTCACGAGTCAACCTCCTCTCGTCGCCACGTTCGGCGTGGGGGGAATCTAGGCAGCGTGCAAGCACCCGCGGACTGGCCTGTGCGGCCACAAAGGGGGCTCCAGCGGCCAGCCCGTTGACCGGCCTGGCACGGCGCGGGCCGGTGGACCTTGCCGCTCGGCTGGTGGTGAGCCGGTCTCCTGAGGCACCGCCCGGGCCATCCGCTCCTGGCCGCCAGGGTCCTCCGTGTGGCCGTCGGTGTCCTCCGTCGTGCCGGTCCGTATTCCTTCGCGCACGCCGGCCCGTCCACGGTCCGTGACAGGAAGAGGGCCCCCATGACCGCATCCGTCGGAGCGACGGCTCCGCCTCGGTCCGTGAGAAGTGGCCCGCTCGCCGGAGCCCGTCGCGTCACGGCCACCGTGTTCGCCGCCCAGGGCGTGGCGGTGGCCGCCGTGTCCACCACCGCGCCCGCCGTGGAGAGTCATCTGGGGCTGTCGTCCCTGGCGATGACCGCGCTCACGATCGTCCTGACGCTGGCCGCGGGCGCCGGCAGTTTCGCGGGCCTGGCCGCCGTGCGCCGCTCGGGTCCCGTCGCCGTCATGCGCGCGGCGGTGCTGACCGCGGCCGCGGCCCTGCTGTCCGTGGCGTGGGCACCTGGCCGGCTCGCCGCCTCGGCGGCCTATGTTCTCTTCGGGTTGGCCCTGGGCGCCATCGACGTGTCCGTCAACACCCGCGCGGCCACCGTCGAACGCCACTACGGGCGCAGCATCCTCTCCTCCTTCTACGCCGCCTGGAGCGCCGCGGGCGTGGCGGCCGCGCTGCTGACGGCGGGCGTCTCCCGGCTGGGCTGGCCGGTCGAGTACGTCCTGACCGCGCACGCCGCGCTCGTGGCCCTCCTGGCGCTGACCGTCCGGCCCCATGTCCTCCCGCCCGCACTCTCCTCGTCCGGCGACAGTCCGGCGGCCGCTCAGGAGGTCCTGGGCCGGCGGGTGTGGGCGCGGCTGGTCCCCTTCGGTGTCGTTCTCCTCGTCGCCTACGTCGTCGACTCCACGGTCTCGGCATGGTCGACCGCCTACCTTCACCAGACCCTCGCCGCGTCCCTGGCGGCCGCGCCGCTCGCATACGCGGCCTACCAGGCGGGCACGGTGACCGGCCGGGCGAGCGCCGACCGCATGGTCCGCCGGGTCGGGCCGGTGGCGGTGGTCCGCGGTGCCACCCTGCTCGCGGCCGCCGCCCTGGCCGGTCTGGCAGCGGCCCCGAGCTGGCCGTACGCGGTCGTCGCGGCATGCTGCGCGGGCCTGGGGACCGCTGCTCTCACCCCGTTGTGCGTCGCCTCCGCCGGCCGGCTGCGGCCCGGCGCCCCCGAGACGGTGCTGGCCCGGCTCAACGTCTTCAACTACGTCGGCGTTCTCGTCGGAGCCGGCGCGAGCGGAGGCCTGGGGGCGACGGGCCACTTCCGGATCGCCTACGCGGTACCCGCCGTCCTCGCCCTGATCCTGGTGACCACGGCACGCTTCTTCCAGCACGGCGGCAAGCCCCCCGCCGTTCCTGCCCCCGGATATGTCCCGCCTGGCGCAACAGCACCGAGGTCACCGAGACCGTTGGCAGGAAGCACTGTTACTCAACTGCAGGTCTGAGGCCCCAGGACTCAGGCCATCGCCCTCCGTCACCACTCCACAGACTCACGGTGCCGTCGCCGCCGAGAAGGTGATCATCTTTCCACGATAGGCCCCATCAGCATCGGGCGGCCGAGCATGTCCGGCGTGAACGGCACCCCGGTGACCTTCGCCGCCAGGGCGAAGCCCCTTGGTACGGCGGTGTCGTAGTTGTCCTCCCAGGCGGCGTCCCACGCGGCCTCATTCTCCGGCTTGTCCAGCCCCATGCCCAGCTCCAGCATGAACCCGTTGAGCCGGTCAGGGTCGGAGCCGTAACGCTCGTACGGGTGCCGCAGCCGGTAGCCGGTGATGATCGTGCCATCGATCGCGTACTCGAAGCTGTGCTCGGCGGCGTAGTCGTGCCGGGTGACCGCCAGCACCTCGCAACCCCGTGACAGCTTGGTCACCACCTCGTGGAGCGTGACCATCCAGCCGTAGGGCTCAATGGCCACGCACCACTCGCCGGCCTGGAAGACGCCTACGTAGCCGCCGCCATCCCCGCCTGCGGTCTCGTTGACGAACTCGTCGGCCTTCTCGTTGAGTTCGCCGAAGTCCGACTCTTGGCCGGAGTCCTCGCCGCAACTGAAGCGGCGCACCACCTCCGCCGGGTCGAGCCCGTGGAAGAAGGCCACGCTGAAGATCACGTCCAGTGGGCCGCCACCCTCGTTCTCGGGCACGTTGAGCCACTGGAACGGGGCCAAGAGGCCGGTTGTCGCCATGCGGGCCATGGTGACAGGCCGTGCCGACAATCAGCCAAGATCGACCAGCCTTCGGGCCGACGTGGACGGCGTTCTTCCGCCGACAAGACCGCGCTTGCCGTCACCGTCGCATGCCACCGGACACCCTCTAGGCCCCTCGCCGTCCCAAAGGCAGCGCGGCGAGGGGCACGGTGCGGTTCAGTACAGGTGGACCGGGAGCGAGGCGGGTCCGCTCGTGGTGAACGAGGTGTACATCACCTCGGACGGGTCGACGGCCATGCGTAGCTTCGGGAAGCGCTGGTACAGCGCGGACAGGCCGATCCTGCCTTCCAGGCGGGCGAGCGGCGCGCCGACACAGAAGTGCGGCCCGTGCCCGAAGGCCAGGTGGGCCCTGTGGGTGCGGGTGATGTCGAACCGGTCGGCGTCAGCGCCGTGCTGGGCCGAGTCGGTGCCGGACAGGGACAGCAGCAACGGGGCGCCGGCGGGGAGTTCCACGCCGGCCAGCGTGGTGTCCTGGGTGGTGAACCGGAAGACGGCCATCGGCACGGAGGGGTAGCGGCGCAGTGTCTCCTCGACGACCTGTTCCCATAGGCCGTCCCGGATGGCGAGGTCGCGCTGGTCGGGGTGCAGTGACAGCGCCACGATGGCGTTGTCGAGCAGGTGCATCGTGGTCTCGTGCCCGGCGATCACGAACAGGAAGAGCATGCCGGCGAGTTCGTCGTCGGAGAGGGTGACCTCGCCGTCCTGCTGCACCTTGATCAGCATTGAGGTGAGGTCGTCCTGCAGGTCGGCGCGTCGGCGTTCGGCGAACCGGGCGAGGTAGCCGAGCATCGCCAGCTGTGCCTCGACCGACTGGTCGCCGGCGTTGATCACCGATTGGGTCCAGGCCCGGAGCGGTGCCCGGTCCTCCTCCGGGATGCCGAACAACTCGCAGATCACCTTGATCGGCAGGGCCTCGCCGAAGGCCGGGACCAGGTCCACGCCGTCCCCGGCCGCGGTCAGATCGTCGATGAGCGCGGCGGTGATCTCCTCGATGCGGGGTGCCAGAGCCGTCACCCTGGACGGGGTGAACGCCTTGTTCACCATCGTGCGCAGCCGCCGGTGGTCGAGGCCGTCCGCCGTCGCCATGTGGTCGGCCTCGATGAACGGCCGGAACGGCCAGTCCGCCGGGATGCTGCCGTCGTGCAGCGCGGGGTAGTTGCGGGCGTTGCGCGCGTACACCTTGTCGTTGGCCAGGACCTCGTGCGCCGCGGCATGTGTGGTCACCGCCCACACGCCGACGCCGCCGCTGAGCTCGATCGGCACGACGGGCCCGATGTCACGGAGCCGCGCCTGAGTGTCGTAGATGTGCTCTGTCGGTACCGGGATCCGCTGCGGGGTCACGTGTTTCTCCTGGGGGAAGGCATGGAACGTTCCGACCTCACGAACTGATCATCGTGGATCAACGCGCGGAATGCGAGCCGTCGGCTGAGTCCGCGATGTGGGAGGTGTAACGATGCGATCTGGCCGGGAGCGGGGACCGCCGTGGCGTTCGAATCGGCGAAGGTGGACGGCCTGGAATCCAGGAATCGACCTGCACCTTCTCGTCACTGGAGCGATTGAGTGGAGGTCGCCGGGTGCTGGTCCCCGCCGCGTTCCGCGGAGGCGATCCGGTCGGCGAGTATCCGGGGGGCGTGGGCGAGGACCATGCCGGCGGCACCGCGTACCTCGGCTTGGTCACCGAGTTCGCCCGGCACGACGGTGACGTTGTCCGCGGCGGGTGCCAGGGCGTAACGCCGGATCGCCCGTTCCAGCGGCGCGAGGAGCCTCGGGCCGGCGGCCGCCAGATCACCGCCGACGACGATCAACTCGGGATTGAGCAGGGTGACGAGGTCGGCCAGGGCGATGCCGATGTGGTCGGCGGCGTCCTCCAGCGCACGGATCGCCCCCCGGTCGCCCTCCTCGATCAGGCGCAGGAGATCGGGGACGGTGACGCGGCGGCCGCGGCTCTCCTCCAGGAGCTTGGCGATGGCGGCCGGGCCGGCCACGGTCTCCAGACATCCACGGTTCCCGCATCGGCACATGTCGCCGCGGGGGTCGGACAGGAGATGACCGACTTCACCGGCGAGGCCGCCCGCGCCGGTCAGCGGCCGGCCGCCGCTGACGATTCCAGCGCCGATGCCGGTGGAGAGCCTGATGTACACCATGTCGGACGTGCCACGCCCGGCGCCGTAGAGCCGTTCGGCGAGGGCGCCGGCGTCGGCGTCGTTGGCGAGCCGAGCCGTCAGCCCCGTTCGCTCTTCCAGCTCACGGCCCGGCCGCAGACCCATCCAACCGGACTTGATGCCGTGCGCCTCCAGTCCGCCGTCGGTGGCGCGGACCGGAGCGGCGATATCGACGCCCAGCCCCAGGACGTCGCCGACGGCGATGTTCTTCTCGCGGATCGCCTGATGGATCAGGTCCGCGGTGAGGTCGAGGGTCTCGTGCGGTGCCCGGTCGGTGTCGTTGGCCACGACGGTGTCCCAGATCGGGTCTCCGTTGAGATCACATACGGCGACACGGACGTGCTGATGGCCGATGTCGGCCGCGACCGCGTAGGCGGCGGAGGCGTTGACCGTCAAGGGCTGTGCCGGCCGGCCGGTCGGCCGGCCCCGTGACGCCGACGTGTCCGGGGCTTCCCTGATCAGACCGGCGGCCAGCAGGTCCGCGACGATCGAGGAGACCGTCGCCCGGGACAGTCCGGTGAGTCTGGTGAGCTCCGCACGACTTGATCGACCGACGTGATGAAGCGCCTCGAGGACCCGAAGCCGCCCAACCTCGCGGAGGTTCAGCGGAGTATCGATCACTGGCTCCTCGGCTTCGACATGTCCGCCCTCACGTTAGCAGGCATAGTCGGCGAAACTAGGTCCCAGAACGTCGGCTAAGTCTTGAATTAAGGTGCAAAACCGGAGGAATTCCCCTGGGTCGCCGGACGCCCGTCATGGGCGCCCGGCGACCCGCGCGGGTCGGTTCCGTGGCCCGGTCGCCGCCGGAGCGGGCGGCCGCCGACGGTTACGGCGGGCAGGGCCGCGACCGCGTCGCGCCGGCCGTCATGACACGACGAGGTCGAACTGCTCCCACTGGCCGATCGATGTGCGGTTCGCGATCAGCGCCGAGGCCCCCGCGTTCTCCGCGGTGACGTACATGCTGTTGGCCAGTGCGAGCAGGCTGACGGTGCCGCCCGCGTTGCGGATCAGGCGGAATGTCTCCCATTGACCGACCGCCGTGCGATCGGCGATCAGCGGTGAGGCCCCCGCGTTGTCGGCGGAGACGTACTGGTTGTCGGCGTGGGCGCGCAGCGCGATGTTGCCGCCGCCCGCGTCGACCACGTCGAACTGCTCCCATGGGCCGATCGCCGTGCGGTTCGCGATCAGCGCGGAGGCGCCCGCGTTCTCCGCGGTGACGTAGTCGTTGTCGGCGCGGGAGCGCAGGCTGATGACCTTCAGGGTGCCGCCGGTGACGACGGGCTGGGTGGGCCGGGTGGCGGTGAGGGCGATCTGGCCCTTGAGCATCCGGCCGCCGTCGCCGGTGAGCCGCAGGTAATAGTCCGACGAGCAGGCCATGCCGTCCTCGTCCAGCGCCCGCAGGCCGGATCCCGACGGGACCATGGAGGCGTTCTCGGCGGTCTTGGCGATCTGGTTGCCCTCGCCGTACTCGTCGAACATGGAGATGTAGATGCCCTGCACCCCCGCCCGGACCATGTTGTAGAACTGCCGCCACATGAAGTCGCCGTGCGTGCGCTGCTGCGGTATCGACACGTCGCCGGGCAGCACGCACGGCTGGTAGTCGATGCCGTGGGCGTTGCAGTACGCCTGGTCGGGCACGGTGTAGGTGTTGTAGGCGTTGTCGGATTCGGCGGCGCTGCTGATCGCGCCGACCATCCAGGGGCTGACCATGTTCATCGCCAGGTAGACGTCGTCGTACCCCGGGCGGCCACCGCTGCCGCCGACGTGCCACTCGCGCGGCACCCCGCCGATGACGTAACAGCCCTGGCCCTTGAACCAGTTGACGACGTCGAGGCAGGCCGACGCGCTCCAGGGATGGTTGCCATCGCTGAAGCCGAAGCCCCAGATGCACACGACCGGCTTGCCGTTCTGGCGCGCGTACGCGGACGAGGCCGTGTACGCGGACATCTTGGTCGTCCAGTCGGTTTTGATCTCCGACTGCATGCTCGTCCATCCCGTGACGTCGTACATGATGTAGAACTTCACGCCGTGCGACTCGGCGGCGCTCCGCACCTTCTGCGCCATCGCGTCGCGCGTCGCGCCCTCGCCGCCGTTGGGGTTGAACCGCTGCAGGGCGGCGGTGTCGCAGCCGTACTGCTTCATCCACGCGAAGTGGGTGTCGACGGTCTGCTGGTCGTAGGAGGAGAAGAGGGTGGCGGCCCCGCCGCCGTTCATGTCGGCGTACGCGGTGGGGTACGCATTGGCGTACTCCCGCATGTCGGGCCACGCCTTGATGGCGTTGTTGGTCGGTGAGGGCGCCTGTTCCCATTTCTGGCTCCAGTGCCACCAGCCGTTGATCGGGGCCCCGTCGCCCGCGCAGGCGAACCACCCCTGGTAGCCGACGGTGATCTTGCCGACCACGTCGCCGGGCGCGCTGGCGGCGGCGGCAGGTCTCGCCTCGATCCCGAGCGCGGCCAGGCCGAGAGCGGCCGACCCGCCGGCGGCGAAGCCGCGGATGAAGGTGCGGCGTGACAGTTCCATGGTGGCTCCGTTCAGGTCACATGTCGTCGGGGCAGAGGTGGAGGGCGAGGACGTTGCCGCCGGTGACGGCGACGTGGACCCGCCCGATGGTGCCGGTGTCACCGCCGTTGGCCAGGCGGAAGTCGCTCCCGGCGTTCTCGCGGTTGCCGAACGCCGCGTCGTCGACGGTGAACGTCGCGGTCTTCCACGTGTCGGTGCCGGTCTTGGCGACCGGGGCGGTCTGCTGGTAGGCGCCGTCCGTGGAGTCGTACTGCAGGCTCCAGTTGCCGGTGCCGTGGTCGTAGTAGTCGATCGTCACCGTCGCCGTGTAGTGGCCGCCGGGGACGATGGTGTTGTCGACGTCGAAGTACTCGTAGGGTGAGCCGTCCGTCGTGGAGCGCCCGGAGCGGCCGCCGACGGTGACCGGCGTGGTGTGGCCGTCGCCGTTGTCGCGCAGCCGCAGCCCGCACTCGGTGTCGGTGCTGCCGAGCGTGTCGCAGGCGGTCGCGGCGGCGTCGGCCGCCGGTACGGTCACCACGACCGCGCCGCCCGGCAACGTCGTCCCGCCGGCGGCCCGGAAGGTCACCTTGACCGGGTGGTAGCCCGACGCCGTGCCGCGGGCGACGGCGATCGTCACGGGTACGTGGGCGCTGCCGGCGCGGGTGAGGTCCAACGTGCCCGACGACGGGGTCACGCTCACCCCGGCGACGTCGGAGGCGGCGGTCCAACCGACCTTGCCGGCGTGTCCGGCGAGCGTGGAGGCGCCGACGGTGGCCGGCAGGCTCGTGCCGCCGCGGGTCACCTGGGTGCCGGTCGGGGTGATGTAGCCGACCGCCGGCACCTCATGGGCCCGGTAGGACGGAGGCGCGGCCTTGTCGCCGGTGGCCCAGTGGGTGTCGGGCCGGGTGGACAGGCCGATGTCCAGGGCGCCGCCGCGTGTGGCGAACGACGCGGGCAGGCCGGTGGACTCATGCGGCCGGCCGTTCAGCCGCATGCCGGTGACGTACGGCGCGTCGTCGGCGGCCTGCGGCGCGCTGATGGTGATCTTCCGGCCGGTGCCCAGGCTGATCACGGCGCGTTTCACCAGCGGGCTGTTCAGCGCCAGGGCCGGGGTGCCGGGGGTGGCCGGCATCATGCCGAGCGCCGCCCACACGTACACCGACGACAGCGCGCCGAGGTCGTCGTTGCCGGGGAGTCCGTCCGGCGCGGTCGTGAACAACTCGGTCTCGATGCGCCGGGTGACCTCCTGGGTCTTCCACGGCTGCCCGACGTAGTCGTACACCCAGGGCGCGGCGGTGTCGATCTCGTTGCCGGCCCAGTCGTACGGGTCGTTGCCGCCGACGTTCAGCCTGCTGAAGAAGTCGTCCAGCCGCGGGATCACCTTGTCCCTGCCGCCCATCGCGGTGACGAGACCGGCGAAGTCCTGCGGGACCAGCCAGTTGTACTGCGCCGCGTTGCCTTCGTCGTAGCCGTCCTGGCCGAAGACGCCGGCGGGCGGTTTCTGGAAGCCGGGACCGGCCGGGAAGGCGCCGTAGTCGTCGCGCGGCCGCAGGTAGCCGGTGCTCGGGTCGAAGATGTTCTGCCAGTTCTGGCCGCGCCTGGCGTATTCGGTGGCGGTCGCGTCGTCCCCGATCGCCTCGGCGAGCCGGGAGATGGCGAAGTCGTCGATCGCCCACTCGAGGGTCTCCGAGGCGCCCTGCAACCCGTGGTCGCCCTGGGAGGTGGCGTTGTTGGGCGCGTAGCCGAGCCGGACGTAGTCCTCCACGCCCGGCCGTTCCACCCAGCCCCAGCCGACCTTCTGCGACCGGGTCGCGGCCTTCTTCATGATGGGCAACGCGCCGGCGATGTCGACGCCGCGGGCACCGAACGCGACGTACTGGGCGAAGAGCGGCACCCCGTTGTCGCCGTTCATCACGTTGCCGGTCATGTTCTGCGCCGGCCACTTCGGCCACCAGCCGCCCTGCTGCCGCGCGTCGCGCAGCAGCGAGTTCGCCATGTCTCCGGCGCGGTCGGGGTACAGCATGGCCTGCAGCGGCGCCAGCGACCGGTAGATGTCCCAGTCGGAGAACATCTCGTACTGCGCGTGCCCGGCGGGCACCCGGTGGACGACGTCGTCGAAGCCGATGTAGCGGCCGTCCACGTCGTTGAACACGCTCGGGGCCTGGAAACACCGGTACAGCGACGTGTAGAAGACGGTCAGCTCGTCGGCGGACGCCCCTCCGACGGCGACCTTGCGCAGCAGGGTGCGCCACGCCTTGCGCGTGTCGGCCTGCACCCGCGCGGCGTTCCAGCCGGGGATCTCGGCCGCCGCGTTCTTCGCCGCGCCGTCGGTGCTCACGTACGACAGGCCGATCTTGGCGGTCACCGTGCTGTCGGCGGAGGTGTCGAAGGTCAGGTACGCGCCCGAACCCGAGCCGGTGGCGCTCGACGAGCCGGGCGTGACCGTGCCGCCCTGCCAGGTGCCGTGCGCGGTGAACGGCCGGTTGAACGCGATGTCGAAGTACACCGTGTACCGGTGGTTGCTGCACAGCCCGTGCGCCGTGGCGGTCCCGGCCAGTTCGTGGTCGTTCACGACCTTGGCGTCGGCGGCCAGATCGCCGCCGAGGCTGGTGCCCGACTTGACCAGCACCTGAGCCTGGCTGCCGGCCGGATAGCGGAAGGTGGCGATCCCCGTCCGCTCGGTGGCGCCCAGCTCGACCTGGACGTTCGAGTCGGTCAGTCGCACCGAGTACGAACCGGGCGCCGCGTGCTCATCGCCGTGCGAGAAGTGCTCGGTACGGCCGGCCGGGGCGGTCCCGATCGCGCCGGTCACCGGCAGGATCGGGATGTCGCCGAACGACGAGCAGCCACCTGAGAAGTGCGTGAGGCTGAAGCCCTTGACGGCGTCGTCGGCGTACGCGTAGCCGGTCGGTCCCGACGGCGTGTCGGGACTGAACTGCACCATCCCGAACGGTGCCGTCACACCCGGGAAGGTGTTCTCCCAGTCGACGCCCTTCTCGGTGCCGATGAACGGATTGACGTAATCGGTCGGATCGGACACCAGCGTGGCCGGTGCCGCTTGCGCGGGTGCGGGGGCGACCGCGGACGGGGCGCCCAGCACGCACGCCGCCAGTCCCATCGCCACGATCCCGAGCCGTCGCCATCTGCCGCTTCGTGGACGCACCACGAGCCTCCCTGGTCTTCGGCCGCGTCACTCGCCGGGCGCGAAGTACGCAAGAGCGGAGTGCGCGAAGAAAGGACAACGTTGTCATCGCGCGGTCGCCGAGCTGCGGTGACCGCGGCGGGAAGGGTGAGGGCCGGGCGGTCGGCGGTACCGCCGACCGCCCGGCCTCGTGACCGCTATCCGTCGGTCGCGACGGCGAATACGTGCATGGCGGTGGTGCCGCCTCCGCCCTGGCTCACGAAGGGCAGGGTGACGTACTGCACCTTCTTGCCCGCCTGCAGCTTGACGGTGGACATGTAGAGGTGGACGGTCTGGTTCTGCTTCCCCGACTGGTTGTTGATGTAGGGGAAGGTGGCGACCGTGTCCCCACCGCTCGCCCACCAGTCGGGGAAGCTGATCGAATACGGCTGGGTGGTGCCGTCGGTGTAGGTGATCAGCCCGCTGCCCGAGGCGGTGCCGTTGTTCGCCAGCCCCAGGAACGCGAGCTGGGACCCCGATCCCGAGAAGTCGAACGCCTGCCCGCTTCCGAGGACGTTCTCCGGCTTGCCCGCCGGGACGTCCGGCCAGGTGAAGGTGAACCCGCCGTGGGTGACCTTGCCACCCGGCGTGATGCCCTCGGCGGCGAGTGCCTGGGCCGACAGGCTGAGGCCGCCACCGTCGAGGTTGCCCTCCGACGGCCGGGCGTCATCGCTGATGGCGGTGTTGTTGTAGGCCGCGGCCAAGGACGCGAAGGGGATCGCGACATTGGTCGTCGCGTCGCCGCTGCCCTGGCCGCCCTGTGCCGTGTAGGCGACCTTCGCCTGGAGGTCGTAGCCGTTGCGCGGCGCGCCGGCCGGGACCTTGACGGCCCAGGTCGTCTTCACCGTCTGGCCGGCGGCGACCTGGGTGAACGAGGCCGGGGAGGTGGCGCTCGCGGTCCAGCCGTTCGGCGTGGTGAGCGTCATCGTCACGCCGCTCAGCGCGTTCGGGCCGGAGTTCGTGAACGTGGTCGTGGCGCTCAGGGTGTCGCCGGGTTCGACGGTCGAGGGCGCGGTCACCGAGAAGGGGTACTTCGCCGTGATGACGGCCGAGCCGGTGACCCCGCCCACCTTCGCGGTGAGGGTCGTGACGCCGGAGCCGACCACCTTGACGTGCCCGCTGGAGTCGACCGTGGCCACGTGCGGGTCGCTGCTGCCGTAGTGGACCTTCGCGTGGGCGAGGTCGACGAAGGACTGGTCGTTGTTGACGGCCTCGACGATGCGGTCGGCGGTCACGTTGAGGTTGCGCTGCTCCTTGCTGTGGTCGGTGTCGTCCTTGATCCACTGGTTCTTGCCGGTCAGGTCGATGGTGTCGCCGACCTTGTACTCGACCGCCTCGGGCTGCACGGTGACGTACTGGACCTTCGGGGTGATCCGCCCGGTGACCCGCACCGAGGGCGCGGCGGCGATGCCGGCCGAGTCGGCCCCGACCTGGAACCGATAGGTGCCGTTCGGTACGAACGACCGCATCGCCTTGGCGTCCCAGACGGCCAGGTCGGCGGCGTTGACCGTGAGGGAGACATGCTCGGTGGCGCCGGGCTTCAGCACCGCGGTCTTCTTGAAGCCCACGAGCCGTTTCTTGGGCAGCTCGACGCCCGCGACGGTGAAGGGGGTCGCGGCGTACAGCTGGGCGACCGTGGCGCCGGCGACATGGCCGGTGTTCTCGACGTCGAACCGGACGGTGACCTTACCGTTCGCGGTCACCGAGCCGGTGGTCGCCCGGATGTGGGAGTAGGCGAAGCCGGTGTAGCTCTTGCCGTAGCCGAAGGGGTAGGTGGGGGTCCCGGTGAAGTACCGGTACGTGCGGCCGATCCCATTCGTGCTCGCCGAGGTGATGTTGTAGTTGGACATGGCGGGGAGCTGGGAGTCGTCCTTGTACCAGGTGAAGTTCAGGTGCCCGCTGGGGTTCTGCCTGCCCGTCAGCACGTCGGCCAGCGCGGTGCCCTGGCTCTCGCCGTTGAATCCGCTGAAGACGATCGCGGGGAACTTCGCCTGGACATCGTCGATCTTCACCGGGCCGCCCGTCTGCATCACCAGGGCCATCTTGGCGTTGCCCAGCGCGGTGGTCTGGTCGATCAACGAGTGGTAGTTGCCGGGGATCGCGAGCGTGGTCCGGTCCTTGCCCTCATCGGCGACGCCATGGTCCGTGCCGATGAACACGATGACCAGGTCGGCGCTCTTGATGTCCGCCTTCGTCTGGTCGCTGAGCTCCGCGGGCGTGGTGGCCGTGGTCGACGTCTTGGCGTCGTCGAAGACGATCGAGGCGTCCGGGCTGGCGGCCTTGACCGCCTCGGTGATGCCCTTGACCGAGCTGACCTGCAGCGTCGGCTCACCGGAGTAGTTGCCCAGGTTCACCGTGTTCGCCTGGTCGCCGAGGATCACGACCTTCTTCAGCTTCGACGCGTTCAGTGGCAGGAGGGGGTTCTTCGTCCCCGGCACGTCGTCGTTCTTGAGCAGCACGAGCGAGTTGTCGGCGACCTTCCTGGCCAAAGCCTGGTGCGCGGGGCTCTGGATGACGTCCTTGGTGATCTTGGTGTACTTCACCCGGTCCGGCGGGTCGAACTCGCCGGTCTCCATCCGGACGGTGAACAGGTGCACCAGCGCGGTGTCCACGACACCCTCGCTCAGCGCACCGACCTCGATCGCGTCCCGGATGTTCTGCGTGGTGGCCTCATCGCCGGTGCAGTTGACGTCGGTGCCGGCGCGCAGCGCGTACGCCTGCCCGCCCGCCTGGCCGGACAACTTCGCTCCGGTCGCGGTGTTGGTCCAGGTGGGGTTGCCCTGGTGGTCGGTGGTCCAGCCGGGCGGCGCCCAGTCGTGCCCGCCCGCCGGGAGACGCCAGGTGGTGCCGACCGCGCCGCAGTCGGAGGTGATGTAGCCGCCGAACCCGTAGGTGCGCTTGGCGAGCTGGTCCACCGTGTAGGTGTCGGCGACCGCCGGGGTGCCGTTGATGGCGTTGTACGAGGTCATCAGCCCGGACACGTGATCCTTCTCGATCAGGTCACGGAACTGGGCGGTGTAGTACTCCCGCAGCGTCCGGTCGTCGGTGTCGGAGCTGATCCCCGTACGGTCGTGCTCGGTGTTGTTCAGCGCGTAGTGCTTGGCGGTGGCGGCGACCTTCAGGTAGCCGGTGCTGGGCTTTCCGCTTTCGTTCTGGCCCTGATAGCCGTTGACGAACGCGCCGGCCATCCGCCCGGCGAAGTAGGGGTCCTCGCCGAACGCCTCGTCGGTCCGGCCCCAGCGCGGGTCGCGGTCCAGGTTGACGGTCGGCGCCCAGTACGTCAGCGAGCCGTAGCCGTTCTTGTCCGGGCCGATGTTGTTCTGCCCGACGCCCCACAGGGACTTGTCCAGGAAGCCGCGCGCCTCATCGGAGATCGCCGTGGTCTCGTCGTAGATCAGCTTGGGATCCCACGACATCGAGGAGGCGAAGTTGGTGGGAAAGCTGGTGGCGTGCACCCCACCCGAGGCCGAGCCGTGGTCGGTGTTCGCCCCGAGCGTGTTGACTCCGTGCTGACCCTCGTTCCAGTAGGTGTACTGCTGGACGCCGAGCCGCGGGATGGCCGGTGCGCTGTTGGTGTGCAGCTGGGCGGCCTTCTCGTCCAGCGTCATCCGCGAGACCAGGTCCGCGGCCCGTTCTTCGAAGGAGTAACGGGTGTTCAGGTAGATCGGTCGGGTGTCCGCCCGCGCAGCCGGCGCCGAGACACCGGCGAGGCCGATCGCGCAGGCGAATGAGCAGAGTGCGGCGAGGAAGGAGCCCCGCCTGGGGGAATGGCGTCCTGCCATCTGGTGACTCCTGATCATGGAGGTGACGGAGTGGAACCATGCGCCGTTGCCGGTGGCGCTACCGTCCTCCCTTCGCGGATCAAGCCCCGATCGGACCGGATCGGCTCCCGCGGACGTACACAAAGTGCCGTGATGCCAGGTTTAGTCGTTCGTTGCGAGGTGGTTACCTGACAGGGGACATAATTACGATGAGATTAAGCGCAAGTCAACGAAATGTCCGCCTACGGACAGCGATGTCAGGCCGAAACCGAACAAACCCAGGGAGTCAGCGATCGATACCCCCCTGAACTTGCGTGAGGTGGGCAGGCTCCGGGTGCTGCAGGCGTTGTTCGACACCGACAGCACGAGCCGCTCCGAACTCGTCCAGATCACCGGCCTGTCCCGGGCCACCGTCTCCTCACTCGCCGCCGACCTGCTGGCGGCCGGCCTGGTCGAGGAGAGCGAGCCGGACGCCCAGGCGAGATCCACCGGCCGCCCGGCGCAGGCCCTGAGCATGCGCGCTTCGGCGGCGTACGCCGTCGGGACGGACATCGGCCATCAGCACGTCCGGGTCGCCCTGTGCGACCTGAGCGGCATGCCCATCTGGAACGACGTCGTCGCCACGGAGGTCGACCGGGCACCCCGCGAGACGCTCGACCTGGCCGCCGGCCTGATCCGCCGCGCGCTGCGGGAGCGGAACGTCGACGCGCGGCGCGTGCTCGGCCTCGGCGTGGACATCGCCGCCCCGGTGCGCGACCCCGACGGGGTTCTGGAGGCCCACGGGATCATGCCCGGCTGGGTCGGTGTGCAGCCCGGCGCCGAGCTCGAGCGGCGTACCGGCCTGACGACGCGACTGGCCAATGACGCCAACGCCGGAGCCCTCGCCGAGCGCAGGTACGGCGCGGGACGCAACGTCGACGACATGATCTACGTACGGCTGTCGGCGGGGATCGGCGCCGGGATCATCTCTGGAGGTCGGCACCTGCACGGATCCGGCGGGCTCGCCGGCGAGATCGGCCACATCAGGTCGGTACCGGACGGACGCGTCTGCCGCTGCGGCAACCGCGGCTGCCTGGAGACCGTCGCCAGCCCGATCGCCATCGCCCGGCTCCTGGAGACCAGCTGGGGACATCCGGTCGCCGTCTCCGACCTGCTGCCTCTCATCAAGTCCGGCGACCGCGGCGCCGTTCGCGCGCTGGAGGAGGCGGCCGAAGAGATCGGCCGCGTCCTCGCGAACCTCGTCACACTGCTCAACCCGGAGCTCATCGTGGTCGGCGGTGACCTGGCATCCGCCGGGGAACGGCTCTTCGAACCGATCGCCCGAACGGTCCGCCGCTACGCGCTGGCCCCCACCGCCGAATCCGTCCGGGTCACCGGCGGACATCTCGGTGACCACGCCGAGGTCCTCGGTGCCGTCGGCATGGTCCTCGCCGACGCGCCCCGGATCCTCGCCGCCGACCTCGCCCGCTGAACCGGATCCCGGACAGCGCGCGGCGTACCGCTGCGCCCACCACACCACGGCCGCGGTACGCCACGCAGTCTGCGTCAGGCGGACCGCAGCAGCTCGTTGAGCTGGGTGGTGTCGATGACGTGGGCCCGGGACGGGAACACCTTGTTCACCAGCACCTCGTGGGCTTCGGCGTCGGGGTCGGCGACGCCGTCCGACAGGACGTAGACGCGATAGTCGCGGTCGGCGGCGTCGATGAGGGTGGAGAGGACGACGCCGCTGGTGCTGACGCCGGAGAGCACCAGGGTGTCGATGCCACGGTCGCGCAGTTGCCGGTCGAGGTCGGTGGTGGAGATCCCGCCGAAGCGGATCTTGCGTACCACGATGTCGCCCTCCTGAGGGCTGATCCGCTCGATGATCTGGGTGGTGGTGTCCTCGTGGTGCATCATCTTGGCCGCGGCGGCCGCGGCGAAGGTCTTGTTGGTCTCCGGTACGGCCGCCCAGTCGTCCTCGGTGAAGGCGACGCGGACGTACCCGATGGTGCAGCCGGCGGCGCGGACGTCGGCGATGGCGCCGTTGACCCGCTCGAGCAGCGCGTCGGGGTCGGGGATGTGGGTGACGATCCCGTTCTGGAAGTCCATCGCCAGCAGGGCGGTCCGCTGGGGATCGATCGCCGGGACTGCAGTGGTGCTCACGCTCTGTTCTCCTTGGGGGGTGTTGGTTTCGGTGCCGATGTGCTGGTTCATCTCGTGGCGGCCCATCAGCCGGCGGTCCAGGACCGTCAGCAGCAGGACCACGACACCCGCCGCGACCAGCACGACGCCGAGGGTGTGCAGGCCGTGGTCGCCGACCCCGTCGCGGAAGACGATGCCGCCGGCCACGGCCGAGACGATGGTTCCGAGGTACCCGAAGGTCCGGAACAAGCCGGAGGCGGTGCCGATCTGGTCCGGCGACGCCGAGAGGTAGAGGGCGGTCTGATTGCCGACCGTGGTGACCGCCGAGGTGACGCCGAAGATCAGTGACACCGCAACGATCGCGACCACCGGGCTGTGCGAGGTGAGCAGCACGATGCCGATGGACCCGACCAGCATGGTCACCGCCGAGGCGATCAGCGGACCGCGCACCAGGTTGCGGCCGGCGAGCGGGCGTGACAGCAGCGCGGAGACCGCGCCCATCGGCAGCAGCAGCAGTCCGGCGTCCTCGGCGGAGATCCCGCGTGCCGCCTCCATCCACTGCGTCATCCCGTACATCACGGTGTAGATGCCGAGCAGAGTGAACGCCTGCCGCAGGTACGTCCGGCCGAGGGCGCCGTTGGCGGCGAGCCCGCGGATGTCGAAGAACGGCCCGGTCGTGCGCAGCTCCCACCACACCGTCGGTACGGCGACCACCACGAAGGCGGCGAGCGCGTACCAGTCGGCGTGCGGCAGCCCCATCAGGAAAATGATCAGCGAGGTCATCGCCGCGGCGAAGCCGAGGATCCCGGGCAGGTCGATCAGGTCGGCGACCTCGCGGAAGCCGCGCCGTCCGCCCTCGCGCACCGGGTCCTTGGGCACCCAACGCACGGCCATCGCCATCGCGATCGCGGTGACCGGAATGTTGATGAGGAAGGCCCAGCGCCAGTCCGCGGCGCCGACCAGCAGGCCGCCGATCGGCGGGCCGATGGCCACGGTGGCCATGCCGGTGACCGCGATACCACCGAGCACGCCGCCCGGCGGCGACGTCAGCCGGGCGTCCTCCGCGCGGCGCCGGATCAGCACCATCGCCGACGGGAAGCCGGCCGAGGTGCCGACGCCGATGAGCACGCGGGCCACGGTCAGCATCGCCAGGTTCTGCCCGAAGCCGCCGACCAGGCCGCCGAGCAGCACCAGGAGGATGCCGCCGAGGAAGACCTTGCGCGGGCCGAGCACCTCCGCCAGATTGCCCGCCGTGGGCTGCGCGATGGCGCTGGTCAGATACAGCGAGGTGACCAGAACGGAGGTGCTTCCCACCGAGACGTGCAGGCCGGTGGCGATGGGCACCAGCGCGGTCGCGATGATGGAGCTGTTGATCGGGTTGAGGCTGGAGCCCACGTAGAGCGGCGCGGTGAACGTCCAGGCGAAGGGATCGCGTTCGCTGCCACGCGCCGGCGAGTCCGTCCGAGCGAGGCCGGTGTTCATGCTCCGCCGCTCAGATCCGCCTCGGCGAGACGTTCCAGCAGTTCGATGGCCTTCTCCAGGTCCTCGCGCTCCTTGGGGGCGACGACGTGGTCGATGGCTCGCGCCAGGAAGGACTCGCGGCCGCTCAGCAGCGAGGTGATGAGCTCGGCAGCGGAGGGATCGGCGCTGATCAGCGTCTTGCGGCGGTCCTGCGGGTCCGGCTCGCCGCGGACCAGCCCGGCGGCCTTGAGCACCGCGAGGCTCTGCGCGATGGACTGCGGGCTGACGTGCTCCAGTGTTGCGAGACGGGCCGCGGTGATCGGGCCCTTGTCCACCACGCTGCGCAGCACCGAGAGCTGGGTGATGGTCAGCCCGACGGAGTACATCCCCGACTCGGTACGCAGGCGCCCTCGTAGGCGCCTGATCGCGAAGTCGAGACGCCGCGCCGTCGCCGCCGACCGGGTTGACCCGAGATTTTCCTCCATGTCCCTAACGCTAGCAGTTAGACAAGCAACTTTGCCAAGTTGCTTGTCTAATCTGCGGCGCGACCGCTGCTGATCGCGCAGGGGGCAGTCGTCACTACCGCGGTCTACGACTCGCGCGTGGTCGGTTGTGGACGCAGCGTCGTGAGTCCTCCGTCGATGGTGATGGTGGAACCGGTGAGGGACGCGGCGCCGGGGAGGGCGAGGAAGGCGATCGCCGCCGCCACCTCCTCAGGTCGTACGAGGCGTCCGTGCGGCTGGCGGGCGTTGAGGGCGGCGCGCTCGGCCTCGGGGTCGTCGGCGGCGTCGAGCAGGCGCCCGACCCAGGGCGTGTCGGTGGTTCCGGGCAGGACCGCGTTGACCCGGATGTCCTCGGCGAGGAGGTCGGCGGACATGGCGAGCGTCAGGGACAGCACCGCGCCTTTGGTCGCGCTGTAGAGGGCCCTGTTGGACAGGCCGGTCGTCGCGACGACGGAGGAGGTGTTGACGATCGCCGCCGACGGGGAGCGGCGCAGTGCCGGCAGGGCGGCGCGGGTCACGCGGACGAGCCCGACGACGTTGACGTCGAACACGCGGTGCCACTCGTCGTCGGGATTGGTCTCGACGGTGCCGGCGGCGCCGATGCCGGCGTTGTTGACCAGGATGTCGAGCCCGTCGAGCTCACTGATCAAGGCCGCGGTCGCGCGGCGGACGGCGGCGTCGTCGGTGAGGTCGGCGAGGGCGAAGGGCGTGCCGCCGCTCGGCGGCTCGTTGACGTCCAGTACGGCGACCCGCACGCCGTGCTCGGTGAGCTTGGCGACGGTGGCCGCCCCGATGCCGGACGCGCCGCCGGTCACGATCGCCTTGAGCGGTACAGCCACGTGCTCCTCCTGAATTGTCAGACGTGTAATCATGTCTCTATGTCTCGATCGGGTCTCTCGACGGTTACGGTGGTCGACGCGCTGGTCGAGGCGCTGCGGGGGCAGATCCTCGACGGACAGTGGCCTCCGGCGGCGCCGGTCGCCGAGGTGGAGGTGGCGCGGCGTTTCCAGGTGTCACGGCCGACGGCGAAAGCGGCGGTGCGCACGCTGGTGTTCGAGGGCCTGCTCCGACAGGACTCACACCATGCGGCCGTTGTCCCATCCCTCTCCGCGCAGGACATCGAGGATCTGTACTTCGTCCGCATTCCGCTGGAACTGGCGATGGTCGAGCGCCTCAGCCAGGCGACCGGTGTCCGACTGGACGACGCCGAAAACGCGATCGGTGCCTTGGAGAGGTTGCCCGATGACGCGGTGACCAGCTCGTTCGTGGCCGCGGACCTGGGATTCCACCGTGCGCTGGCCGCGGCGACCGGCAGCTGGCGCCTCGAACGCTCCTACAACGCGCTGGCGGGGGAGGTTCACCTCTGCATGATGCAGACGCGGCAGGCCCTCGGTCGTACGCGGATCGCCGGCGAGCATCGCCAGATCCTCCAGGCGATCCGTCGCGGGGACGCGCCCGGCGCGGTGGAGGCCGCCCGGCGGCACCTGACCGGAGCACGGGACGCGCTGCTGACGAGGGCGGACCGGACGGCCTGAGGAAGCACCCGACTCCGCAGCCGCCGGGTACACGCGTCCGGTCATCGCCGCCCACCGCGTCCGCGACATCAGGCCTGCCGGAACCGCTGACGCTGCCGGCCGAGACCGTCGATCTCCAGCTCGACGACGTCGCCCGCCTTCAGGTAGTCGGCGGTGGCCGATCCCATCGCGACACCGGCCGGCGTTCCGGTATTGATGACGTCGCCGGGCCGCAGGACCATGAACTGGCTGAGGTACCAGACGAGATGGTCGACCCCGAAGATCATGTCGGCGGTGGTCCCGTCCTGGCGCAGCTCGCCGTTCACCCACAGCCTGAGGCCGAGATTCTGGGGATCGGCGACCTCGTCCGCGCTGAGTATCCATGGGCCCAGCGGATTGAAGGTCTCGCAGTTCTTACCCTTGTCCCACTGGCCACCGCGTTCGAGCTGGAATTCGCGCTCCGACACGTCGTTGCTGATCGCGTACCCGGCGATGCAGGCGCGGGCCTGGTCGACCGAGTCGAGGTAGCGCGCGGTGGCGCCGATGACGACCGCGAGCTCCACCTCCCAGTCGGTCTTCTTCGAACCGCGAGGGATCAGCACGTCATCGTCGGGACCGACGACGGTGTCCGCCGTCTTGAGGAAGACGATCGGCTCCTCGGGCGGGGTGGCACCGGTCTCGCGCGCGTGGTCGGCGTAGTTGAGCCCGATGCAGATGATCTTCCCGACCCGATCGAGCGGGGGACCGAACCGCCCCGGCTCGATGACCGGCAGAGCGTCGACGTCGAGCCGTTCCGCGGAGCTCATGAGCTCGAGGTCGATGGTGTCGGTGAGCGGGGTCGGATCGCGCCAGAGGCCGTCGGATCCGGACACGATGGGCCGCTCGGCTCCCGGCGCACCCGTACGCGCGAATCTCATGATCAGTGTGATCCTTTCGTTGAGAGGGCGAGGAACTCGGTCAGGTGCACCGCGCGGACACCTGAGCGGTGTCGGCGCAGTGCCTGGCGAAGCTGGCGCAGGCAACCGGGGTTGACCGCGACCACCATGTCGACGCCGGCGGCCTCGATCTCGGCCACCTTGGCCTTCGCCAGGGTCCGCGATTCGCGTGGGCGGACCAGTGCGTACGTGCCGGCGGCGCCGCAGCAGGTGGCCGCCGAGGGCAGTTCGACATATTCGGCGACGCTCTGCAGCAGTCGCCGCGGTTCGCGCCACACGCCGAGGCCGTTACGAAGGTGACAGGAGTCCTGCAGCGTCACCCGGGCGGGCCGGCCGTCGATCATGATCGGCTGGAACCGCTGGTCCTGGACGTACTCGGAGAACTCCCGAACCCGCTCCCGCCCGATCACCGAGGCGAGATGGGCGGCGCATCCGCCCGAGGTGGTGACGATGGTGCCGGGCAGGTCGTCGCCGAGGCGGCGGGCCATCGCCGCGCCTTTTTCGGGTTCTCCGTTGTGCGCGTGCAGCGCGCCGCAGCAGCCCTGGTCCGGATCGGCCGCGAGGCCCGGCGCCAACGCGAGCGCGGCACGGCTGACCCGCGGGAACAGCGTCCGCTCCACGCAGCCGAGCATCAGCTGGTCGGCCTCGGGGGCCTTCCGCCGGGCCGCGCGCCGGAGGATCCCGGCGAGCCGGTGGGCCGGGCGCAGCCTCACCAGCAGGACGAGGGCGCGCACGATCAGCGGACGGCGGCGTCCCTGCCACTGCGCGCCGCGCCACTCTTCGAGCAGTTGGCCGTACTCGACACCGGCGGGACAGACCGGTTCGCAGGCGCGGCAGCCGAGGCAGAGAGACGCCTGCTCGGTCAGGGTGGGATCGTCGGGTTCGAGCCGCCCGGCTTCGAGCGCTCGCATGAGGGTGATCCGGCCGCGGGGCGAGGAGGCCTCGTCACCGGTCATGGCGTAGGTGGGGCACGCCGGGAGGCAGAACCCGCAGGAGATGCAGCGGCTGAGCCGGTCGGCGTCGAAGAGGTCGGCCACTTAAGATCCCAGCTTTCCGGGGTTGAGAACGCCCGCCGGATCGAAGGCGGACTTGATCCGGCGCAGCAGGGCCGTCTGTTCCGGTCCGAGCCGTTCGGCCAGGTAGGGCAGCTTCGCCGCGCCGACGCCGTGCTCACCGGTGATCGTCCCGCCCAGGGCGATCGCGGTTCGGAAGATCTCTCCGAAGGCGCGTTCGGCGCGTTCGATGGCCTCGGTGTCCTCCGCGGAGGGCAGGACGCACGTCGGATGCAGGTTGCCGTCACCGGCATGCCCGAACGTCGCGATCACGATGTCGTGCCGGCGCGCGATGTCGTCGATGCGGGCGACCATCTCGGCGAGACGGGGCCGGGGCACGCTCGCGTCCTCGAGGATCGTCAGGGAGCCGAGCCGGGACAGCGCCGGAAGGGTGCAGCGGCGGGCGGCCAGCAGCGGCTCGGCTTCGGCGACGCCACCGATCTCGACGGACAGGGCACCGCTGTCGAGACATGCCTGTCGCATCCGCGTGAGGCTCGCGGCCACCTGATCGTCACCGCCGTCGTCGCCGAAGAGCAGCATCGCGCCGGCCGTCGCGTGCAGCCCGAGGTGGGCGTAGGCGTCGACGGCGTCCATGCATCGTCGGTCGAGGAACTCCAGCGTCGCGGGCAGAACGCCGCGTGCGATGATCTCGGTGACGGCACGGCCCGCCGCCTCGAGGTCGGTGAAGTAGGCCAGTCCGGTTCCCGTCGTCTCGGGCGCGGGCAGCAGGGCGACGGTGGCCTCGGTGATGATACCGAGGGTTCCCTCCGAGCCCGTGAGCAGCCGGGTCAGGTCGTATCCCGCGACGTCCTTCCACAACCGGCCACCGGTGGCGACGATCTCGCCGGTCCCGAGCACCGCGGTGAGGCCGAGGACGTAGTTCCGGGTGACGCCGTACTTCAGCCCGCGCAGTCCGCCGGCGCAGGTGGCGATGTTGCCGCCGATCGTGGAGACGGTGTGGCTGCCCGGGTCGGGCGGATAGAACAGGCCGTGCTCGCCGGCCGCCTTCGCCAGCGCGGCGGTCGTCACGCCGGGCTGGACCCGGGCCAGTAGCTCTGCCGGGGCGATCTCCTCGATGCGCCGCATCCGCGCCGTGGTCAGGACGATGCCGCCCTGCTGGGCCGAGGTGGCGGCGCACAGGTTCGTCCCGGAGCCTCGCGGTATGACCGGGAGGCGATGCTCGGCGGCGATACGAACGATCTCGGCGATCTGCGGAGCGTCGTCGGGTTCGACGATCGCCTGTGGGTAGGCGCGGAACAGTGGCGTCGCATCCCGCGCGTACGCCTCAAGAACGCCGGGGTCGGTGCGCACGTGTTCGTCGCCGACGACCGAGCGGAGCTTCCGCAGGACATCGGTGGAAAGAGACTCATCGCTGAACATTGTCTGACATGTAAGCATGTCAGCAGGGCGCCGTCCAGAGCCGGGATCGATCGGAGCCGACGCGGACCGGTCGTCCTCGCACTCGCGGGGCTGATTAGGGTGAACGGCAGTGGAGGTGCCTATGACCGATCTGGAGCTCGCCTGGCTGCGCTCCTGGCTGGAGGTCGTCGACTCCGGCGGCTTCGCCCGAGCGGCTGTGCGCGTCCACTTGTCGCAACCCCGCATCTCGGCGCACGTCGCGAGCCTGGAGAAGGCGCTGGGATGCCCCCGTCTGCCTGCTCGCCGGCACGTACGAGTCCGTCATCGAGGGGCTGACCGCCGCCATCGGCACGTTGAGCGCGGCCGAGACTGCAGCGCTCTTCGGCGGCACGGCTCACGCCTTCTACCGTCTGGGCGACCGTTCCAAGGGCTGACCGGGTGAGGCCAGGCCCCTTGGGACCTGGCCTCACCCGGTACTACGGATCCCATCACACCCCGTCGGTCACCGACATGCTGACACGGGTTCCCGCGTCCATTACGGCGCGTACCTCGATCAGCATGGCTTGTTCGGGGTTGAGCGTGGGCATGGGAACGCCGGTCCGGGCGAGGACCGCGCCGGGAAGGGCGACCCACTCATCGCTCGCGCGGGCGACCCACGCGGGCGGCGCCGCCTGGTGTGCGGAGGGGTGTCCGACGTCGGCCCGGATCCGTACGCGGTAGTCGCCGGCCGCGTCCAGCCCCGGCAGCCGCACCCGGCCCGACTGCGCCTCGGGGGAGGTGGCCAGGCGGGCCCAGCAGTACAGCGCGCTCGTCCGGTCGCGTGCGACCACGCCGTGCAGGAACGTCGCGTCGTCACCGGTGTCCGCGCGGACCACCCGGCCGTGGTGCAGCAGCGGACGGAACTCCCGGTACAGCGCCGCCCACGACGCCAGCCGCTCCAGTTCCTCGGGAGAGCACCGCGTGAGGTCCGCCTCGATGCCGGCGTGCCCGAACAGCGTGGTGATCAGGCGGAACGAGTCCGTGGTCACCCGATGCGTGGTGTGCGCCTCCGCCGCGCCGACGTGCGCGCCGACGAGCTCCGGAGGCAGCAGCTGGCCGGTCCAGCGCTGGATCGCCTGGCGTTCGACCGGGTCATTGCAGTCGGAGGCCCAGACGCGGTCCGTACGCGCGAGGATCCCCAGGTCGACCCGCCCGCCGCCGCCCGCGCACGACTCGATCTCCAATGCCGGATGCCGCTCCTTCAGGGCGTCGAGCAGGCGGTACAACGCCACGGTCTGCGCGTGCACCGCGGGCCGGTCGGCGCCGGTGGCGTCGCGGAACACCGCCTCGTGCAGGTCGCGGTTGTGATCCCATTTCAGGTAGTCGATCGCGTACCGGCCGACGAGCGCGTCGACGCGCTCCAGGATGTAGGACCACGCCCGCTCGTCGGCGAGGTTCAGCACGTACTGGTGCCGGGCCGGCGGGCCGAGACCGGCGGATGGGCCGAGGACCCAGTCGGGGTGCTCGCGGGCCAGCCGGGATTCGAGGTTGATCATCTCGGGTTCGAACCAGAGGCCGAACTGCATGCCGAGCCCGTGGACGTGGTCGACCAGCGGCGCCAGCCCGTGCGGCCAGACCTTCTCGTCCACGAACCAGTCCCCAAGACCGGCGGTGTCGTCGCGCCGGCCGCGGAACCAGCCGTCGTCGAGCACGAGCCGCTCGACCCCGATCTCGGCGGCACGGTCCGCCAGGGCGGTCAGCCGGTCCAGGTCGTGGTCGAAGTAGACCGCCTCCCAGGTGTTGAGCGTCAGGGGCCGGGGACCGGCCGGATGGGCGGGCCGGGCGCGGAGCATGTCGTGGAAGCGGTCGGCGAGGCCGTCCAGGCCGGCGTCGGACCAGGCGAAGTGGCAGACGGGCGTCCGGTAGGTCTCCCCGGGGCCCAGCGCGATCTCGCCCGGTTTGAGCAGCTCACCGCCGCCGAGAACGGCCGCGTGCACGCCCGCGCCCTCCGGCAGCTGCTCGACCAGATACCGCTGGTTCCCGCTCCACGCGACGTGCAGGCCCCAGACCTCGCCGTACCGGAAGCCGAAGCCGGGCACGCCGGCGACCATCAGGTACGGGGAGTCGTGGCCCGGCTTCCCCCGCCGGACCTCCCGGACGTGGCCGCCGAAGGCGAGCGGCCGACGCTGCGGCGCCCGCTCCCGGCACCACTTGCCGGTGAAGTCGAGGATCTCGCCGGCCCGCCGGGGCAACGGCAGGAGAGTGGACACGCCTCCGAGCTGGTAGCGCCCCTCGCTCCGCGCCGTGCCACGGCGGGTCACGGCCGCGTCGACGGCCAGGACGCCTGAGGCACCGAGCCGGTAGCCGACCACGATGTCGACCTCGGAGATGTCGTCGGCGAGCGTCATGACGAGTTCGGCGCCGCCGTCCGGCAGCGGCCGGTGCCGCGCGTCGGTGAGACGCGGGCGCGGCGTGGTCGCCGTTCCGTCGAGATGTCCCTCGTGCGCCGGCGTACCGGACCATCCCTCGGCCTCCGTCGGCCAGATGGACAGGTGTCTCGGCACGTCGGGGGAGTTGTTCAGGATCGCGGGCTCGGCCGTCAGCCGCAGCGCGGCGCGCGCGTCGTCGGACAGCTCGCCGAGGTCCTCACCCCAGTGGAGCACCCTGGGAACCGGTTCGGTCAGCTCCATGACGACGCTGGTGCCGCCCGCGCGCAGCTGGACGATGTTCGGGACATGCATGGTCGAGCCTCTCCCCGATGCGAAGCCGGATGTGGACTCCTGCGGCGGACGGCCGCAGGGCGGTGCCCGGCACGGTACCGGCACCCGCGGAGACGCCAGGCCACACCATCTCTCGGTTCGGAGCGTAAGCCAGCGTCCCGAACCGGGGTATTTCTACTGCCTTGGACGCCCGGGAGCCGCGGAAGCCGGCCTCGGACTTGCGATGGTCGAACGCCCGAATCCAGATCCACTGGTCCTGACCCCAACACTCGCGCAAGTACCCGGGGCGTATTCCAAGCATGCGGTATTCGGTGGCCGTGGCATCTGGCCTGGCGCTGTCGGAGCCGGTCCGGCCTACGCGCTCTTACCGGAGGTGCTGGTCGTGGACTCGGCGTGTCGTACGGCGTCGCGGAGTTCGCCGTTGTTGACCATGTCGGTGGCGGCCTGCAGGTCAGGGCTCATCCAGCGGTCGTCGATGAGTTTTGGGACGCGGCGGCGGACAGCGTCGTGGAGTGCCTGCGTGCCCTGGCCGAGCGGCAGCCCGGCCATCTTGTCACGGATCAGGTCGATGCCCTGGGTCGTCATGAGGTACTGCACGGCCAGGATGGTGGCGAGCCGGTCGACGTTGGCGTCGGTGTGGCGGACGGAGGCCATCGCCATGGTGTTGTGGTCCTCCTGCCCGTCCTTGACGGGACGGGACAGCACGCCGGCGGGGAAGGCTCCGGCCTGCATCTCCGGGACCAGGGCGGCGGCCACGGTCTGCACCTGGACCATCCCGGAGTTGAGGCCGACCTCCCCGCCGGCGAGGTTGGCCGGCAGCCCGTAGCTCCAGCGCGGCGAGAGCAGGCGCCCGGACAGCTCCTGGGACAGGACACCGAGGTCGGCCAGGTCGGCATTGAGGCTGTCGGCGGCGTGTCCCATCATGGCGCCGTCCCAGTTGCCGCCCATCACAAACTCATACCCGCCTGCGGTGGGGAAGACCAGCGGGTTGGACGTGGAAGAGTTGGCCTCCCGCTCGACGATGACAGTGTCAGCGGCCAGGTCACGGCGCAGGACCGCCATGATGTGCGGTGCGGCGCGGACCGCGACGGAGTCCTGTACGCGGGGGTGCGGCTGCTGCCCGAGGGCGGTGTCCAGCTGCGCGCGCCCGCGATCGGTCATCCATTGGGTGCCGCGGATCAGCGTCCGCAGCCGGGCGGCGATCGCGCTCTGCTCCGGGATGTGTCGCTCGTCGTGGGTCCGCGGGTCCAGCGCGCTCTGCTCGGCGCGGGTCGCCTCCAGGAACAGCGCGAATGTGCCCTCGGCGACGTCGGCCAGCGCCTCGGCCCGGTGCATGACGTCCAGGAACAGGGCGGCCACGACCGTACTGCCGCTGATCATGGGCAGTGCCTCGCCCTGCTGGAACTCGAAGTCGCGGCGCAGTCCGGCCATCGCGAGGATCCGCGCGGCCGGTGCCTCCGTACCCCGGTAGCGCGCCGGCGCCGGGCCGCCGATCGCCACCAGCCCGGCCGCGGCCTGCGGTTGCAGGTCGCCGGTGCCGAGGGAGCCGATCTGTGGCATGACCGGGGCGATGCCGGCATTGACCAGGTCCAGCAGGCGTTGAGGCAGCTCGGGGCGGACGCCCTCGTCGCCGCGAGCCATCTGGTTCGCTTTGAGGATCAGCGCCAGCCGGGCGACCCGGTCGGGCAGCGCCGGGCCGACCCCGGCTGCGTGTGACAGCAGGACGTTGAGCTGGAACCGGCGTTGCTGCCGGTCGTCGAGCGGGCGGTCCTTCAACGGGCCGAGCGCCTGATTCCACCCGTAGACCCGCGCCCCCTTGGCCAGAGCGGCGATGGCACCGGCCCGGGACCGGCGCATGGCGGCGACAGCCGAACCGGCCAGCCGTACGTCCACCGGCCTCCCGTCCAGCACGTCGTAGGCGTCGCGCACGGTGAGATGAGAACCGTCCAGCACGAGCCGGACCGGGGCGTCCGGCCGTACCGGTTCCGCGGCCGCCACCTGTCCCGTACCGACCACCATGGCGGAGGCCAGCACCGCCACGAGCGCACGTCGCGCCATCCCCGCCTCCGACCTTGATCACCAGTTCGCAGCGGCGATCTTCCCAGGCGGGAGCGGCCGGGAAACCCGGCATACCCGATTTTGGATTGCAGCGGGATTTCTTTGCCCGGCACTGTCCCAAGCGGCCTACCGGTTCTGCGGAACCAGGCGCGCCCAGCCATCGTCAATCAGAGAGTGGCTCGCCGCAGAAAAAACCTGTTGATCCTCGACGGCGAGTTCCTAAGATGGACATCAGAAAGCGACCGGGAAGGAAGCCGACAGTGACATACGCGCCTATCGACGGCTGGCATGGGAAACCGTGTGGCCTGGCCGGACAGCGCCCCATGTTCCTGGAGGCCCCTGGGTAGAGACGATGAGTCGCACTCCCAGAGGCCGCCGAGGAACATCCCCAGCGGCCTTTTCTTATGGGTGAGCCAGCGGATAGGCAGCCGGTCTCCAAAACCGGCAGGATGCAGGTTCGACTCCTGCCGCCCATGCCAGACCCCTTCTTACGGGCGGGGGCACGGAATCACTTGATAACTCCACAGCGGAAGACACCAAATAAGCAGGCGCAGTCCATACCCGTCCCACGGGAAATATTCGGCTTCGGCCGAGAACAACCCCAGCGACGCCAAGGACCGCACCTGCGCACGTCACCGGCGAGCCGTTGCACTGCGGCGGTCCGGTGACCCTCCCGGCCGGCGGTCACCTGAAGTCCAAGCGACGGTGGCCGCCGAGCGGGAGCGATCCCCACGCCCGAAAAGAGGCGCGGGGACCAAGGGCCTCTAGCTCCAACCGGCAGAGCGTCTCCCCTGCAAGGAGAGGGTTCTCGGTTCGAATCCGAGGGGGTCCACCGCGACGGCGTACGACGTCGCACGTCAGAACATGATCCGGTTCAACTCCGGTCACGGTGGAGCGGGACACGGCGGCCACCATCCCGGAGAAGGGTTCGACTCCCGGCGTCGACCGGCTGGTGACCGGCGACGCCCACGTGATGCCGCCTGTGCGCGCGGCCTGGTCCACCACCAGGACGCCCATGCAAAGCGAGTGGCTGCCCCAGGTGGGCAGATGCGCACAGCGCAAGGGAGCCGTGATTTCGGCGTGCACCATCCCGGGAGCTGATGGGCGGGCCGCCTCCTTGCACCAGCCTTCGTAGCTCAATGGACAGAGCACCCGTCTACGGAACGGGCGATCCGGGTTCGACTCCTGGTGAAGGCGCTCCGCCCGCCGAGCGCGGGCACTTGCCGCAGAAGCCGAAGTGGTGAGGCACCTGCCTTCCAAACAGGGGAACTGGGTTCGACTCCCGGGTGCGGCTCGCCGACTGCGCCGACGGGAGTAACGACCCCCGGGCGGTCATCGTCAGTCCCGGCCGGACGGACATCACCGGCCGCCGGGAGAAGCTCACGATCAGCGGCCCGTTCCGGGCCGCAACGGGATGTAGGTCAGTAGGGAGACCGCCGTTCTCGGGGAGCGGAGGCCGCCGGTTCGAGTCCGGCCATCCCGACCAGGCGCCGTGAGCATGGCTGGTTATGCAGCGGACTCTTAATCCGTGGAGCGGGGTTCGATCCCCCGACGGCGTACGTGGAGGGCGGCGGGCCCAGTTCGAGGGGCGATGTTCGGGTTCGAGTCCCGACCGATCGACGTCATGAGAGCTCGCACTGCCCGGACCGGGACGGCGCGGGTGCGACGTGACCACCGGGGCTGTGGGCGGTTCCCCGCAGCGCCGGTGCCTCCATCTTGCGGGAGTGAAGGGAATTGGCACACCTCACCGGCTCAAACCCGGTGGTCTTGCGGGTTCGAGTCCCGCCTCCCGTACTCGATGCTGGGTCATCCAATGGCAGGATGCGAGGTCCTGGCCCTCGTCATGCGGGTTCGACCCCTGCCCCAGCAGTTGCACCAGAGCAGAGCCTCGCTCTGGGCGTGAGCGCCTGTAGCCCAATCAGGTACGAGGCGTCTGGTCGAGAGCTAGAAGGATGCGGGTTCGAGTCCCGCCGGGCGCATGCAAAAAAGGGGGCTGGTGGCGGCGGCCACCGAACCGGTCCACAGGCCGGGGTCCGCCGGTCGGGCGGCAGCCCAGGCCGGCCCGCCGGAGGGAGAACCCGCGCACCATGGGGCGCGGGGAGGGACCCCCGGCGGCCAGGAGTACATGCCTTCGTAGCTCAGCAGGCCAGAGCACGCGACTCGTGCCTCTTGGACTGGTGTTCGCCTGGCCTTCGTAACGCCGGGTTGCCCGGTTCGACTCCGGGAAGAGGCTCTGAACCCAAGAAATGTCGGTGGTTGTCGGTATGTTCTCAGGTATGCCGAATCACCGCACGTACACGGACCAACAGCTTCGCGACGCCGTCGCGTCGGCGGCCTGCTGGGGCGACGTCCTCGAGTCCGTGGGCAAGACGCGTAAAGCCGACAACACCTGGGTCCGCCGGAGAGCGGAGCAACTCGGTCTCGACACCAGTCACTTCGCGGCCCGACGGGGCAGCATGATTCCGGCTGTCCGTGGCGACATGCCGTTCAAAGGCGGTCCGCCTCACCGCGTACAGGGCCGACTCGGGACTAGCGCCGCGATCCAGTGGTTCCTCGAGCGCGGCTACATGGTGTCGATGCCGATCGAGCCGACGGCGTACGACCTGGTCGTCGAGTCAGACGACGGACTGCAGCGCGTGCAGGTCAAAACCACCGAGTACCAGAAGAACGGCATCTACTACGCCACGATCACCTGGACGCAGTACGTCGCCGACGCCCAGTCGAACGCGCACGGCCGGTACCGTCACGCCCCCTACGCGGACGGCACCATCGACTACTTCTTCATCGTCGCCGGTGACGGCAAGCGCTATCTGATCCCCCAGAGCGTCGTCCGGGGGCTCAAGCAGATCGGACTAACCAGGAAGTACAGGGCCTTCGAGGTGTAATCGCGCGGTCCCGGGTTCGATTCCCGGCGGAGGCTCAACGATCCGGGATGCCGCATCGGCGTCGGCACCGTGGCCCTGAACCACGGCTTTGCAGGTTCGACTCCTGCTCCCGGAGCTACGCCCTTCGGACCAGCGTCCGTCTGTTCTTGGTAGGAACGGCCCGCCCGGGGCGGCACCGGGGAGGGGCTCTGTGTGGGTGAAGTGTTGTCGGAGGCATCCGGGCTCGCCATGCCCGGGGGGCGGGTTCGAGTCCCGTCACCCACTCTCAAGCCGTCCTAGCCCAATCAGGTAGAGGCACCGCGTTCAGAGCGCGGATGGTCCGGGTTCGAGTCCCGGGGACGGTACGCAAGGAGGGTTGCCCGAGCTGGGAAAGGGGCCGGGTTGCTAACCCGAGGCCGGGGATCACCCCCGCGTGCGTTCAAGTCGCACACCCTCCGCTCAATCCCCGGTGGCCAAGCAGGTTAAGGCACCCGTCTGATACGCGGGAGATCGCTGGTTCGATCCCAGCTCGGGGAACTCTAGGAAGGCGTCCGGCTGGACGAGGAGCGCCGTTGGAAGCGGCGTAGCACGGCCCGTGCCGTGCTGGGGGTTCAAGTCCCTCGCCTTCCGCACCTGGAAGGTTGGCAGAGTCCGGTATTGCGCCCGCCTCGAAAGCGGTGGCCAGGGTTACACCTGCGGGGGTTCGAATCCCTCACCTTCCGCCAGATCGTCCTCGGCCGCCTGGCCGCAGCGCGCCGGCAGCAGCGCCGGATCGCTGCGGTTACGGCTGGGACGTCGAGCATGGCCGCGACCCGCCGGATTTGGGGAGTCGTGGCCGCCCAAGCCCCTGTAGCTCAAGGCAGAGCAGGCGCCTTTTAAGCGTCGAGGTGCGGGTTCGAGCCCCGCCGGGGGTACTCGGTCGTAGACACCCGTCTGCGTCGCCAGCTCAACAGGACAGAGCAGCGGCCTTCTAAGCCGACGGTTCCGGGTTCGAGTCCCGGGCGACGCACCAAGCCGCGTTGGTCGAGTAGGAAAGACGCCTGACCCTCTCTCAATCATGAGATCACGGGTTCGAACCCGGTACGCGGTACTCCTTCCGACGGCGACCCTGACCTGGTGACCCGAGCTGACCATCATCGGTTCCCGGTCACCGCCGGAAGGCCGAGGCCCCTTCGACTATGGGTAGGTCGCAACGCTTTCCCTGCTTGTGTAGCTCAGCGGCCAGAGCACCTCGTTGTCAGCGAGGAAGACGCCGGTTCGAGGCCGGTCGCAAGCGCCATGCCCGGTTGGTTCAGCAGCGAAACACCGCCTCGACACGGCGGAGGTCGGAGGGGCAGCACCTCCACCGGGTACCACGCCCTCATAGCTCAGTGGACAGAGCGCCGGCTTGCGGAGCCGGGAGCGCAGGTTCGACTCCTGCTGGGGGTACGCGAGCGCTGCCGGTGATGCCGGCGGTTACGAGCCCGGTTAGCTCAACAGCAGAGCACCCGTTTCACATGCGGGAGGTCGGAGGGGCGGCACCTCCACCGGGTACTGTGGCCGATCCTCAATGGCAGAGGGCCAGGTTGTGATCCTGGGGACGTACGTCCAAACGGGTTCGATTCCCGTCGGCCACCCCGCGCGAGCTGGGCACGTGGCGAGCCCACCCCGCTGTAAACGGGACGTCTCGACTGTGGCGGTTCGACTCCGTCCTCGCGCACCACGCCAAAGACCCGGCCGCTCTCGGTCGCAACTCCGAGTGGCGACGCGACCGGGCCTTCATTCTTCGACCGGCAGGAAGAGAGTGATGGAAACCTGCCTGCCCGTTCTCACGGCCGCGTCATTGAATCCCCGCAGATCAACGGCCACAAGGCGATAGACGGGCCGACGGGTGTCTTCCCCTGTGGAGCGTCTCAAGTGTCAATCCCCGCACAGCGTCCGATGGCGTGATGTTCCGGGGCAACAGGGCCCCGGTGACGCTGTTGCACTCGTTAGGTGTTGTCCGTGAATCGCCGAGTGCGCTGTGCCGGCAGCATGCGTCGAACCGTCCGTACGGTGAGGGAGCGCCTCGGGTGCCAGACATCGCGATCTTCGAAGGGCCACGCGTAGGTCATGCTCCCATCGCGGATGCACCCGAGGAGTCCCGGCGCGCCGACTTCCTGGGCGGACCATTCGTAGAGCCGCTGGAGGCGGGGCAAGATCACGCCGTAGTCCAGCACACGGCCGAACCCGAGTTCGTGATCGAGGTAGGCACCGACGTCCCCGGTGAGCGGATACGCGTCGGGCAGCACACGGGACAGGCTTAGAAAGATCCCGGTCATCCCGAGCCGGGGATCTCCGAGCAAAGGCGCGAGGGGACGAAGCCACCCGAGCGCCAGGCGAGGCGCGGCGACGAGAGCGTGCGCGTAAAGAACCCGGCAGAGCACAACGTTCATGAAGAATCGCTCAGCAACGTTCTCGGCCTCGGCAAGCTCACGATGCTCGAGATAGGCGGCGACCACGCTCGCGTTGTGCGCCCGATACCAACGCCGGGCGGTCGGGCGGCCCGCGAACGACGTCCAGTAATCGACCGTGTATGCGGACACTGGACCCGGCAGATGGCCGCTGAGTGCCACAGCCTCACAACCGTCGCGCAGCAGCCGCTCGTTTACCGCCCGCCACCACGGGCTACCAGGGCGAATGCTGTGCGACGGTTCCAGTACACCGCGTCGGAGCTGCCACCGCATGAACGACATCGCCGCCCGTCGATACGGCAGATGGCGCGAGGCATGACCGAACGGGCCGTGGTAGGTGCGCTCGATGAGGGCAAAGCGGGCTCTCGGGTCGTCTCGCACGGCAGCGACCTGTGCAGCAGCCCAGGCCGCAGCCGTGTTCGCGGACTTCACGTATCTGATTGTTCCAATCGCCCGCCCATTGAGCTATCTGGAGTTCTAAAGTTCGACGGCTTCGCCTCGTTCGGCGCGTTGCCGGATGGCTTGGTGGCTGCAGCCCATGCGCTACCAGTCCAGGCCGGCGGCGGCCTGGCTTCTGATGTAGGCCGGGATGTCCTCGGTTTCCGCGGCGGTCAAGGCCGAGTCGGTCGTCATGCCGTCCCGCAGCACGTGCTGGCGGAAGACCGCGTACATCGGGATGTCCCAGTACTTGGTGTTCTGGTAGTTCTGCAGCACCGCGTTCGAACCCCAGTAAACGCCCGACGTGTCGACGCCGGCGAGCTCCGGAACGGCCTTACCGAAACCGTTCACGACCGCCGGGGTCCGCAGAACTCCCTTGATGGCGTGACGTGACAGCTCGAGCGTCCAGAGTCCGCTGCCGACGCCGCTCCCTGCCCGATCAATGGCTTCGCCGCGACGCCGAGCACCCCGAGTTTGAGCACGGTTCTCCGGCTGAACATCCGCCATCCTTTCCATCAGCGCTATCGCGCAGGAAAAGGTTTTCCTCAATCTAAGCGCGGGATGAGGGGTGGTCAACAGGGCTTCTCCCCGCGAGGGGTTCAGGCGGGACGGATCGACAGCGCGTGGTGGAACACGTTGCGTGGATCCCAGCGGCGCTTGACCTGCTGAAGCCGTGCGTAGTCGTCCTTGAAGTAGAGGGCGTGCCATGGAGTGCCCGACGTGTTGTACCGAGGATCGGCCAGGTCCGCGTCCGCATAGTTGATGAATGCGCCGTCGTCGTCCTCACCGGCCGGAACGCCGCCGCCACCGGTGTAGAAGTCGCGGTAGAACTCTCGGATCCACGTCAGGTGCCGGGAGTCCTCGGCCGGATCCTGCCAGGCGGCGAGGAAGCCGATCAGGAAGATCGAGTCACGGTGCGGCATCGCGGTCGTGCCGGGGGAGACGGCGTTGACGCGCCCGCCGTAGGTGTTGATGAACATGCCACCGGACGGATCGTCGTCACCGGCCCGGGTGAGGTGCCGGTAGGCGGTGGCGATCTGCTGGTCGGTGAAGCGGCGCCGTCGATACCCCGACTTCAGCTTGAGGCGGCGGTCGAATGATGTGGGGTCGTTGATCGCCTGCGTCGCCGAGGCGAGCCAGGGCAGGGTGGACGACTGCCGCACCGGCCGTGCGCCGACGCCGCGGCCGAGCGTGTTCACCAGGTCGTCGAGTAGCCGCTCCGCGCCACTGTCGGCGGTCACCTGACCGGAGATGCCGATGGTCTCGCTGGGCTTGCCGGCGAGGGCGAACTCGCCGTAGAGGGCGGCCGCGGGGGAGCCGGATGCCGAGTTGCGCTCGCCCCATTCCCCGTAGTTGCGCATCAGCCTGACGAAGGAGTCCCGGTCGAGTTCCGCCCACGGCCAGTCCACGGAGTAGCTCAGGACCGTGGAAGGCGGCCTTGGCAGAAGCCGGCCGGGGTCGGTGCCCTGGGCGTCCGGGGAGCGGAACCAGTAGCGGGTGGCGATTCCGAAGTTGCCGCCCCCGCCTCCGGTGTGCGCCCACCACAGGTCCCGGTTGGGATCCGACGGTTCCCGGGTGGCCACCACGCTTCTGGCCTTGCCCGACCGGTCCACCACGACCACCTCGACCGCGAACAGGTGGTCGACGGTCAGGCCGTACATCCGGCACAGCGCCCCGTATCCGCCGCCGCAGATGTGCCCACCTGCCCCGACGCTGGGACAGGTTCCGCCGGGGATGGTCACGCCCCAGCCCAGGAACAGCTTCCGGTACACCTCTCCCAGCGTCGCTCCCGCCTCGACCATGAAGGCGTTGCGGCGCCTGTCGTAGTCGACCTGCGTCATCGCGACCATGTCGATGAGCAGGCGTACGTCCGGGTCGTCCACGAAGTTCTCAAAGCAGTGGCCGCCGCTGCGCACGGCGACCCGCCGCCCCGTTCGCACCGCTTCGTCGACCGCGCGTACGACGTCCTCTGTCGAGCCGACCACTCGGATCTGCTCGGGTCTGCCCTGAAAGCGACGGTTGTAGGCCCTGAGCGCCAGCGAGCGGTAACGCGGGTCGTCCGGGCCCACCGTGACCGAACCGAACGCAGGGACTTCTTCGAGCTGCGGAGCGGCCTGTGCCGTCGCACGCCAGGAAGCCGCGAGCGCGGCCGCAGGGCCCGACACGGCGGCTGCCGCGCCTGCACGCAGAAGGGTGCGTCGGGTGGACTCGACCATGGTCGTCCTCCTTGAGGCGATCACGCGCGATCGAGCAACCGCCTCGCCCCCACCGCTGCATAGCCCGACCGCGATTTTTGTACGGATCTTCGAAGGCTAAGCAGCCGCCGTCCGGCCGGAAATGGAGTCATCACCCTCCTACAGGTGGAGCCAACTCACAGAGGATTCGGCGGCTGGCCCGCTTCTCTCCACCGCGGCGGTTTGGTATTGGGAGCCCCTGGCCTCCCATCCGGTCAGTACCGCTGGCCGGGAGGCGTACGAGCAGCACAACCGTGCCGCTTTCGTGGAGGCGGACACCGGCTTTCACCGGACGGCGTCACTTGCTGGGCTGGGGAACCTTGCAGTAGGCGCTCGGGTTGAGGCCGATGTAGTTGAGCGGGCCGGCGATCATCGTGATGCCGATCGTCGCGAACTTCGCGCAACTCCCATCGAACTGGGAGTAGTAGTGGCGCTGCCCTGCGGCGAGCCCTCCGATGATCAGCCAGACGACGACCACCCACCGGCTCGTCCGCATCGTCACCTCCGATGATCTCGCCGCAGACCCTGGAGGTACGACCATAACGACAAGATCGCCCAATAGTTGTGCAAGTCGGCTGGCCGTGTCGCCTCATCGGCGCCTGGACACCGGGTCCCGCCGGGCGCCGACCTTATGAAAGCGATTCTCCCTGTTTTCAGGATTCGTCACGGCGGGTGACGCCGCGCGGGCGTCCATGACGTGCGGTTGTTGCCGATCGCGCCCGCCGGTTCGCGGTACGGCCCGTCGCGGTCGGCTTGACCCCTCGGCGCGGCCCGCGACACGGTCGAGACCGCGCGCTGGGCCGGCTAAGTCCGGCATTTCGGTGACCCCGAGTGAGAGGACCGGGAATGCGGAAGCGAGGACGTGGCGGCCGGGTCGCGACCGCTTTCGCCATCGTCGTCTCGACCGTCGCCGCCGTGGGAACGTGGACGGAGGAGCCGTCCAGTCCGGCGGCCGGCGATTCGCAGCGCCCGCAGCCGGCCGTGACACACCAGGTCACGCTGCTGACCGGCGACCGGGTGACGGTACGGACCGGTGACAGGCCATCCGTACAGGTCGTCCGCGGACCCGGCCGGGCGGAAGTCCCGTACGCGGTGAAGGCGTACGCCGGACACGTGTTCGTGGAGCCGGCCGACGCCGCGAGCCTGATCGCCAGGGGACGGCTCGACGAGCGGCTGTTCGACGTGAGCCGGCTGGCGGCGTGGGGGTACGACGACGCGCACACGGCCGACATCCCGGTCATCACCAAGGGCGCCGCCGTCCTGCCGTACGGTCACGGCACGAAGAATCTGCCCGCGTTGGGCATGTCGGCGACCCGCGTGCCGAAGTCGAACGCCGGGGCGGCCTGGCGCGACCTCACCGCAGGAGCCGCCGAGCCCACCACGTTCGCCACGGCGACGACGAAGATGTGGCTGGACGGCAGGTCGCGGGTCACCGACGACGTGAGCGCCGCTCAGGTGGGCGCGCCCACGGCATGGAGCAGGGGGCTGACCGGCGACGGCGTCACCGTCGCGGTGCTCGACAGCGGGTACGACCCGGCGCATCCCGACCTCGGCGGCGTGGTGACGCAGAGCCGCGGGTTCACCGACGAGGGCGCGGCGGATGTGACGGATCGCTTCGGGCACGGCACCCACGTCGCGTCGATCCTGGCCGGTTCGGGCGCCGCGTCGAACGGGCGGTACAAGGGCATCGCGCCCGGTGCGAAGCTCGCGATCGGGAAGGTCTGCGACGACGCGGGGTGGTGCGACTCGTCGTGGGTGCTGGCCGGCATGGTCTGGGCGGCGCAGACGGCCAAGGCACGAGTGGTCAACCTGAGCCTCGGCGGCGCCGACTCGCCCGGCGTCGACCCGCTCGAAGAGGCGGTCGACACGCTCACCGCACAGACCGGGACGCTCTTCGTGATCGCGGCGGGCAACGACGGGCGGGACGGCACGATCGAGTCGCCGGGCGGCGCGGACGCGGCGCTCACCGTCGGTGCGGTCGACTCCACCGACGCGCTCGCGCCGTTCTCCTCCCGCGGCCCGCGCGTCGGCGACCACGCCGTCAAACCCGACGTCACCGCGCCGGGCGTGGAAATCACCGCGGCCAAGGCGGCCGGTTCGGATCTCGGCACGCCCGTGGGCACGGCGTACCAGAGGCTGTCCGGCACGTCGATGGCGACCCCGCACGTGGCGGCGGCCGCGGCGATCGTGGCGCAGCAGCACCCGGACTGGACGGCCCCGCGGCTGAAGGCCGCGCTGACCGGTTCCGCGCATCCCGGCGCCGACAGGTCCGCGTATCACGAGGGCACCGGACGTCTCGACATCGCGCGGGCCGTCACCCAGCAGGTCGCCGCGACGCCGAGCAGCGTGTCGGCGGCGCTGGCCTGGCCGCACGCCGCCGGGCAGTCGGCGGCCCGTGCGTACACGTACGCCAACGACGGCACCGCCCCGGTCACGCTGGCGCTGCGCACGTCTGGCGTTCCGTCCAACCTCGTCCGGTTGAGCCCGTCATCGGTGACGCTGCAGCCAGGCGCGACCGCGCGGGTCACCGCGACCATCGGGGCCGACGGCGTGGCCCCGGGCACCTACAGTGGGCTGATCACCGCCACCTCCGCGGACGGGAAGGTCGTGGTGCGTACGGGCGTCGGCGCATACATCGAGCCGGAGGCGTACGACGTCACGGTCTCGGCGGTCGGCCGCGACGGACAGCCGAACGACACCGGGGTCGACTTCTTCGACCCGGCGACGGGTGCCGTCACCCGGGCGCAGACCGCGGGCGGCACGGCGACCGTACGGCTGCGGGCGAAGCGGTACATCGTCCACGCCGCCGTCTTCACCCAGGGGACGGACGTCAGCAGCCTGCTCCAGCCGTACACCGTCGGCGTGAGCGACCATCACGTCACGCTCGACGCCCGTGCGGCGAAACCGGTCACGGTCACCATCGACCGGGCCGACGCGACCGCCACGCTGGATGCGATGTCCGCCTACAACGGCCGGGGCGGGGCCTTCGTCGGCATCGGTGGCGGCAGGCCCGGACGGGTGAGCGTGCTGCCGGTCCAGGACCACGACGTCGTCTTCAACGTCCAGTCGCTGTGGACACGGCAGGACGCGACCGAGACCGCGCCCAGTGCGTACCGGTACGACCTGGCCGACGTCGTCCGCGGCCAGGTGCCGGCCGACCCGACGTACCACCACAGGACGGCCGAGCTGGCCGCGATCCGGATGAACTGGCGGACACCGGCCGCGGAGACCATCGGCAGCCACGTCTGGGCGCCCGTGCTGCCCGACGTCTTCCTGTCGGTGGGCACCGGGATACCGATGCGACTGCCGGCGGCGCAGACGGAATACGTCACCCCGCGGCAGACCTACTCGCGGTCGCTGTACTGCGGTCCGGACGACCGGAGCCTGCTGCAGGGGAGCACGCTCACCGCGCCCAACGCCTCGTACGCCGCCAAGGCGTATGCGGAGACGTGGAACGCGGCGGCGGTCGGCCCCGCCTTCCCCGGCACCGGAGGCGGCGACCGCACCGGCGACGTGCTGACCTACGGCGGCGACGGGCTGTTCAGCGACGCGGCCTCCGGGCACGTCGGCAGGGACGTGCGGGCCACCGGCACGGTCCGGCTCACACGCGGTTCGACGGTGGTCAAGACGGCGACGCTGAACGGCGGGTACGCGGCCCTGACGGCGACGCTGCCCGCGGCTCCGGCGACCTACACGTTGAGCGTGTCGGCCCAGCGGCCAGTGGCACCGTCCACCGCGGTGACCACGGCGTGGACGTTCAGGTCGGGGCACACCGCGAACCGGCGTCCGCTGCCGCTGCAGGCGGTGCGGTTCCCGGTGCCGGGGCTCGACGACGCCAACCAGGCCGCGGCGGGCGCGACGGTGCGCCTCCCGGTGCGGGTCGTCCGAAACCCGGGCGCCCCGTCGGCGCCGGTCGCCGAACTCACGGTGCAGATCTCCACCGACGACGGTAGGACCTGGCAGAACGTACCGGTCGCACGCTCCGGCGGCGGCTGGGTCGCCACCGTGACCAACCCGGCGACGGCCGGGTACGTCTCGCTGCGGGCCACCGCCACCGACAGCGCGGGCGACTCGGTAGAGCAGACGATCGTACGGGCGTACTCGATCCGCTGATCACTCATTCGGTGTACGGCCAGGCCGGGAGCCGCCCCCCGGCCTGGCCGTATTCCGTGTCGGTGGTCAGCGCGTACAGCCGTAGTGGAAGAGCTGCGGAGCCATCGAGGAAGCGCCGGCGTTCGGCACCTCCATCCGCCCGGCCGCCCACACGTTCGTGGCGGAACTCGCGGAGACCGACGACAGCTCTGCGGAGTCGGCCGGGGAGCCGCCGGGCGCGGGCACCGCCGTCCACTTCTGCCCGTCCCAGTGCTCGATGAGGTTGGCGCCCCCGTTACCGGGTGGTGTGGGGCCCTGCTTGTAGGCGCCGACCGCCCAGGCGTCCGAGGGGGAGATGGCGGCCACCGAGGAGAGCGTGCCGACCGGCGAGTTGCCCGGGACGGGCGCCGGAAGGATCGTCCACTTGGCGCCGTCCCAGTGCTCGGTCAGCGGCTGTATGCCGTTCGGTCCCTTCCAGGCGCCGACCGCCCACAGATCGTGGGCGGACGTCGCCGACAAGCCGCTGATGGTCCAGTTGCCGGCGCCCGTGGGCAGGGGCATCGGCACGACGGACCACTTGGCGCCGTCCCAGTGCATCGCGTCCTCACCACCCTGGATGCCGGCCGCGAGCCAGATGTCGTTCTTGGCCCGGCCGTACAGCGCGGTGATGACGGGAACGGCCGACGTCTGTGCGAGCGGATAGTCGACGTAGGCCCAGGACTTACCGTCCCAGTGCTCCACCAGGCTCGGGTGCAGGCCGCTGCCGCCGACCGGCCGGGCCACGCTGATCCAGGCGTCCGTGGCCGAGAAGGCTGCGAGGCCGGTCACCGTCCCGCCCGGATCCTGCTGGGCTGGAAAGCTCAGCGCCGGGCTGATCGTCCACCGGCTGCCGTCCCAGTGCTCGACCAGCGGGCTGAAGGGCGCGCTCATGTAGTATCCCGCGGCCCACCCGTCATCGGGCGAGTCGAACTTCAGGCTGGTCAGCGTCGCCAGGCCGGAACCCGGATCGAGCGGGACGCTCGGGCTGTGGCTTCGTACCCAGTTGGATCCGTCATACCGCTCTATGTCGGAGACGTTGTTGCCGGAGGGATAGGGAGCCTGCGTCCAGGACCTGTCGGTGGCCGTGATCCAGACGCTGTGGTCGGACAGGGCGTCCACCGCGCCGATCGGGGCGCTGGTGTACACCTGACCGGAGTTCGAAGAACTCAGATTGAACGCCTCGGCGTTGTTGGGTGCCTTGACGGCCGACCAGGTGGCGTGACACGAACTCGCCGCTCGCGACGCGGTGGGCGTGTCCGCCGACACCGCGCCGGCCGGGACGGCGATCAGGGCGATGCCCAGGGACATCGCGGCGATGGCCGGCCGGGCCGAGGCCCCGGGTTTCCGCCACGGAAGAATCTTCATTCTGAACATCTGGCGCCTTTTCGTTCGGAGGCCTAGAAGGCGTCTGTGCCGTTGGGGGTGCCGAGTCCGGTCGGACCGTCGTAGCCGCGTCCGGCCGTGCAGAGATAGGCCGGGTAGCAGCTCGCATTGGTGCCGCTCGTGACGTCGAAGAGCCGCGTGCGATGGGCGTAGGGGTAGGCCGCGGCGTTCACCGTCGCGGCGTTCCCGGCGAGGGCGTAGACGGCAGCGATGATCGGTGACGATGCGCTCGTTCCGCCCACGGTGACCCACCCGCCGACGCCGTAGGTGTCATAGACCGCGACACCGGTGTAGGGGTCGGCCACGGCGGCCACGTCCGCCACCGTACGGTGCGTGCAGACCTTGTCGGTCTGCCAGGCGGGCTTGGCGAACTGGGTGGAGCATCCGCTGCCGGCGCCCCACCAGGCGGTCTCCTGCCAGCCCCGCGCGTTGTCCGCCGGCCACAGCGTCGTCCCGCCGACCGCGATCACGTGCTCGGACGCGGCCGGGTAGCCCACGCCGAGCCCGGAGTCGCCCGATGACGCGGTGATGGCGATGCCCGGATGGTCGAAGTGGCCCTCCATATGGGCCACCCCCACGTACTCGGGTTCGCCGTAACTGTTCGAGATGGCGTTCGCGTGCAGCGCGGCGGCGGTGTCCACCGAGGCCCCCAGGCTCTCGTCCTGGTTGTCGTCCGCCTCGACCAGCAGGATGTGACAGTTCGGGCAGACCGCCGAGGCCATCTGGACGTCCAGCGACTCCTCCAGGGCCCACCCGCTGTCGGGCGACGGGAGCGGTGTGGCGGCGCCTCGCTGGTTGACCTTGTGGAAGCAGCCGTTGGCCTCCGTGCAGGGCGGGAGCCCGTACTGGCGGCGGTAGACCGCCAGGTCGGCCTCCGCGTTCGGGTCGTCGAACGCGTCGACGATCGCGATGGTCTGTCCGGTGCTGCCCTTCGCCGCCGACGCGAGGCGGTATGCGGCCTGCAGGTCCGCGGGCCCGTATCCGACCGGGCTCGTTGCGGTCAGAGCCGGTCCGGCGGTTCCGGAGGTGCGCACCACCGCCATGCAGCTCGGGCGCCCCGGCGAGGGCGTGCCACACGCGTTACGTACGGAAGGGGCCGCAGCGGTCGCGTCCGCGGGCCGGGGACCGGTGTCGGCGCGCGTGCTGCCGCCGGCGAGCAGGGCCGCCGCGCAGACGGCCGCGCCCAGCAGGGCGCCGCGGCGCCGCGCGTGACGTGAGGATCGGCGTCGGTTCATCGGGGATCTCCTCACCGGCCGTGGGACACGGCGGCCGTGGTCGGCAGCGCGTAGGCGCGGATGATCGTCTGTGACAGCGCACTTCCGGAGGTGTCGGACAACCGGGTCCGGAGTGAGACGTAACCGGTGGACTTCCCGCCCGCGGGCGGACCGGCGGGCACCGTCACCGCGAAGCCGCCGTGGTCCGCCCGTACGTCACTGACGGCGGCCCAGGTCGCTCCGTCGTCGAAGGAGACCTCGACCGCCGCCTTCGTCACCGGCGAGGCATTCGTCTCATGCGCCTGGTGGTAGCCGGTGAGCCGGAACGTCTCCGGCCGGGACGCCGGCGCCCGGCCCGACTGGTCGACGTCGAGGCCGTAGCTCGCGAAGACCAGTGGGAGCAGCGAACATCCGCGGGTGACGTCCGGACCGCAGTACTCGAACGATGGGATCTTGTCCGGCCGGTCGGGGTGCCGCGACGTGAACGTCCACACCGATTCCACCGTGGAGTCCAGCGGCGACCCGGTCGCGGCGGGATGCGTGACCCAATCGATCTTGTACGAGGCGCTGCCCGGGAGCATCGGGAAGATGCCGCCGGAGCGCGGCTGTTCCTGCGTCAGCACGTCGTCGCGGTAGAACTTCAGGTCCTCGCCCGTTCTCGGGAGATACGCCCAGTGGCCCGCCGCGTCGCCGTAGTCGGTGACGTCGAAGAGCATGGTGTCGTCCTGCCGGCACACCGGGCACATGGAGCTGTGTCCGTCTCCGGCGGCGCTGGGCGCCACCAGTCCGGACTCGGCCGTGGGAGTGGGCACCAGCGGGCCCGCCAGCCAGCTCTCGCTCGTCCGCCGGCCGGGCTCGTACGCGCGGGCGGTGCCGATGACCGACGCCGCGGCGTCGTTGACGTCGTCGAAGACCGCGGGTTGCCAGGCCGGCGAGCCCGCGCCGCCGAAGTAGTTGGTGCGCGTCCCCGGAAGGGCGAAGTTGTACACGCTGAGGTAGGTGTCGTACGGGCTCCAGGAGTGATGGGGTGAGAAGTACTCGGCCCCCTGACCCGGCTGGTCGGCGGCATAGTTCTCCTGGACCGTGGCGAGATCGCCGGCGCCGAGGTCGTGATCGAGCCGTGCCGGCACGCCTTCGTCGCCGGCGTAGTCCAGGTAGTAGGCGTAGGCGGGATTCGCGCCGAAACCGCGCCCCGGTGGCTCGAGCAACCACGAATCCGCGAAATGAAGGGCCCCGACGCCGTGCGCGCCGGTCGGCGTCGCGAAGGCGCGCAGATCCGGGTACTCCTGCCCGGGCCCGAACACCTGCAGCAGTTCCGACCGGCCGAACCCGAGAACGGTGCCCGCGAACGCCCGGCCGTCGGCCCCCTCACGCGTGTAGCTGAGGCCGACCATCCCGGTCTCGGCCGGCCGGGGCGTCGTGATCGTCATCGGCTTGGCGGTGCGCGCGTCGGCGGTCACCGACCGGTCCCGGCGGACGGAGACGTCGGGCAGCGCCACGAACGTCGAGTTCTGGAACAACGACGAGGCGACCGGCGTCCCGACGAACGCCTCGATGCTGTACCGGCCGGCCGGCACGCTCAAGGCGACCGGCTGGCCGGGCGCCACCCAGCTGACGCTCCAGTAGTGCCGCAGGTCGTCCAGGTTCTGGACGTCGATCCGCGCGTATCCCGGCTGACCGTCCCGCTCGATGGCGTCGATCGTCAGCGTGTACAGCCGGACCCCGTTCGCCGCGTTGTCACCGCCGTCCGGCGTGCCGCCCACCGTGGCCGGCGGTGCCGCCGGCCGGCCGGTAGTCGGGGCGGCCCCGCCGGATGCCGGGAGGAGCGGTCCAGACTCGGGCACGGCGAGCGAGACGGCGTTCACGTCGTTCAGGCCACCGGCCTTCCCGGTGATCCTGGCCGACGTGCGCCCTGCGGGGACGTGCCGGTCGGCGGCGAACCTGGAGGCCAGAGCCGCGCCGAACGCCGTGGCCCGCGACTTGTCGACGGTGCCCGAGGTCGTCCTCCCCTTGATGGGGGCGGTGACTCCCGGCGCGGCGACCGGGTGCCGGTCCGTCTTCCAGCCGACCGTGACCGGGATGGCCTTCTGACGGGTGTCGTCGAAGCCGAGCCGGGTCAGCAGGCTGACGTCGAACAACCGCCGATCGAGCAGCGTTCCCAGGTACGGGCCCGCGTCACGCGGCACCACGTACAGGTCGCCGCTCACGGTGAACGTGTCGACCAGGGGCACGGCGCCCGACGCGCTCGGGGTGACGGAGACCTGCTGGTGACCTGCGGCGCCGTTGACGTGAACGCGCTCACCGGTGATCAGCGTCACGGTCGTACCGCCGCGCCCGCCAGCGGTCGCGGCGGCCTGGGCCGCGGACGCCTGCGGCAGCACGCTCAGCGGGCCGGCGGGGTCGGCCGGTGCGGTCCTCCCGCCCGAGAGGGCCGCCGCGGAACCACCGGCACATCCCAGGAGGGTCGCCGCGAGCGCGGCGGAGAGCAACCAGCCCCTCTTCCGGCGTCTCGTCGATCTCGGCGCCGTGCGCCCAGGAGGTTCTGACCACTGCATGAACGGTGACTCCTTACCGAGCCCGATCGGTGCCCCCACCCGGCCGGAGATAACCATGATCATCTGCAGGATGGCCCGGAGATCCGGCAATTGGAAGATCTTGGTGTGGCGAGGATCCGCCGACGACGTCTTCCCGCCAGTCCCGTGCGATGCCGGCGGTGAGTGGCCCGCCTCGGGCTTACGAGCGGTGTCTCGGCCACGCCGATCGAGTTGCTGGAGGCCGGCGCCGGGAGGTACCGGGGTGGCCCCGGGTGGCGGCTCGTGATCCGCAATATCGGGGACACCGCGGTCACAGCATGTTCTACTCGCGGTTGGTGCATCGGGCGGCAGGGGTGCTCGGCGGTGAAGCGGGTACGCCGAACCGGGTGCTCGTGAACGGCGAGCCGCATCCGCAGCCGGTGGGACGGCACGACCTGCTGCCCGGCGACGTGATCGAGATCGAGTTGCCGAGCGGGGGTGGGAAGTTCCCCGCCGCGGAGCGTTCCCCCGAGGCGATCCTGGCCGACCTGGCCGAGGGAATCCTCACCCCGGAGGGTGCCCGGGGCACAGTACGGCTGGAGCGAGTGATGGGGCTGCTGGACGGAAAGATCGCGATCGTCACCGGTGCCGGGACCGGGATCGGCCGGGCGTCGGCGGCCCGGCTGGCGGCGGAGGGCGCGAAGGTCGTGCTCGTGGGCCGGCGCCGGCACGTGCTCGATGAGGTGGCCACGGTCATCAAGGAGGCCGGTGGCGAAGCGTTCGTGAAGGCCACCGACATCGAGGACGGCGACGAGGTCCGGGATCTGGTGGCGTGGACCCGGGACCGAGTCGGCCCGGTGGACATCCTGGTCAACAACGCCGGCAGCGCCGGCAAGGTGCGCAACGTGCGCTGGATCGAAGAGGAGGAGTGGAACGCGGTGCTGGGTGTCAACCTGACCGCGGTCTATCTCCTCACGCAGGCCGTTCTGCCGGACATGCTGGCCCGGGGCGACGGAACGATCGTGACGGTGTCCTCGCTCGCCGCCGCACGGCCCAACCTGTTGGGCGGAGCGGCCTACGGCGCGGCGAAGGCGGGGGCCCGCAATTTCATGACCTACCTGCACAACACATTCCGCAACGACGGTATCCGGGCGACCTGCATTCTGCCCGGCGAGGTGAACACACCGATCTTGGACAACCGGCCGAGCCCGCCGAGCGAGCAGGTCCGCGCGGAGATGGTCCAGCCCGACGACGTCGCCCGGGCCGTCCTGCTGGCCGCGTCGCTGCCGCCGCGCACGGTGATCGAAGAGCTGGTCATCGCGCCGACGAAGCTGCGGGACACGTCGGAGGACATCGAGATCAGCCGCTGGACCGGTGCGCCGGAAGAAGATCTGCCGAACGGATCTTGACGCTACGCGATGACCGGCCGGCGCGTCGGCTATCTCGCCGGACCGCCGGGACTGGCGGCGCTGTAGCGACGACTGGGGACTGGGGAGAAGAAGCGGGCAATGCGCAGCGACACCGAACGCAATCGCAGACAGCTCATCCGGGCGGCGGCAGAGTTGTTCGCGTCCTCACCGGGCCCGGTGAAGATGTCGGACATAGCCAAGGCGGCCGAGGTGTCAACGGCCACCGCTTACCGGCAGTTCGCGTCCATGGAGGAGATTCTCGACGCGTTCCGCCTCGACGTCGGCCGCAAGCTGCAGGATTTCAGCAAGGAACAGACCACGCACGGCATGGCCAAGGTCGAGGCGGTCTCGCGGCACTGGGTGTCGCTCGTACTCGAACACGGCGGTGCGATGGTCGGGCAGCGGTCCCGCCGCGGATACCTCGACCGGTTGTGGGACGGCACCGAGTACCTCATTCCCCAGGCCGACGCGGTCCGGGGGCCGCTCAGCGAGACCGCGCAGGAACTCGGACTGCCGGATCTGGGCGACGAGTCGGTGTTCCTGTGGAACCTGCTGTTCGACCCGCGCGAAATCCTCGATCTGGTCAACACGGTCGGCCTCACCGAGCAGGAGGTCGGCACCCAACTCGTGTCCGCGCTGCGCGGCGCCCTCATCGGCTGGGCCGAGACGCGCGGCCTCGAGGGCGGGAAGAAGCGGAGCAGGGAATGAACCAGCGCGTGCTCAGCACTCGCGCGACCCTGCCCGGCCGCGGGCTGGAACGGCTGGCGGCACAGGCCGACCTGGTCCGCTGGCCCGGCACGGGCCGGCCCGAACCGGCCGAACTGCACCGGCTGGCGGCCGGCGCCGGCGCGATCGTGTGCCTCGGCAACGAGCGGGTGGACGCGGCGCCGCTGGACGCGGCCGGTCCGGACCTGCGGGTGGTCGGCCTCGCGAGCATGGGCTTCGACGGCGTGGACCAGCAGGCGGCGCGGGACCGGGGCGTCGTGGTGACCCACACGCCGGGCGTGCTCGCCGAGACCACCGCGGACCTCGCCTTCGCCTGATCCTCGCCGCCCGGCGCCGGCTCGGTGCCGCCCGCGACTCGCTGCACGCGGGCGAATGGGGTCTTTTCCGGATGGGCGACCATCTCGGGCTCGACGTCCACGATGCGACCCTCGGCCTCGTCGGCTGTGAGTCACACCTTTCCGCTGGCCGAGGCGAGGGCCGCGTTCGAGCCGGCCGGACTGGTCATCACTCGCTGTGCAGTACCTCCGCGATGGTCAGCCGTGCGGCCGCCCCTGCCGGGACGAGCGCCCCGAGCGCGGCGATGACGACACCGGCGAGAGCGAGCAGCCCTAGCATCGGCGTACTCCAGACGTCGATGATGGAACCGGGGAGGTCGAACCGGGCCGCGCGCCCTGTGATCGGAATGATCAACCGGTGCGCGGCGACCCCGAGTGGCACGCCGAGAACCCCGCCGATCGCCCCCAGCGCGGCCATGGACGTCACCACCATCGCCGTCACCTGACGGGGCGTCATCCCGATGGACTTGAGCATGCCCAGATCCCGGCGCCGCTCGCGGGTGTTGAGGACGACGGTGTTGACGACCCCCAGCACCGACACCGCGCCCAGCATCAACGTGATGAGCGAGGAAAAGCTGATGATGACCAACGCGGTGGTGGAGGCGCTGGGCGGCTGTCCCCGGGACAGGCCCGGATCTGCCGCCAGGGCCTTGGCGAGGTAGGCATTGGCGTCGGTGCCGGGCGCGAGTTGGACGTCGTAACTCCGGGCCGCGGCCCGCGGCGAGAGCCGCTCGAGCGTCGTCCAGTCGGCGAAGGAGTCACCCGGGCCGGCCAGGACCTCACCGACGATCGTCAGATGGGTCTGCCGGCCGCCCAGCGCCAGGGTGAGACCGTCCCCTACCGCGAGACCGCTTTGGTACAGCTGTCCCGACGACAGCACGATCTCGCCCGGCCCGCGGTACCAGCGTCCGTCAACGACCTTGAACCCGAAGTTCGAGGTGCTACCCCGGTAGAAGACGGTGTCGATGCGCCGCGCGGAACCCGCGATGGCGAGGGCGGCATGTGTCTCGGCGGTCACGTTGACCGCGCCCGGCAGCGAGCGCAGCCGCGCCTGCGTCCCCGCGTCACCGAGCTTCGTCGCGGCCCGGCCCGTCTCGGGACCCGTCCGGCCTCCCGCCAGCAGCACGGCCTGGATGCCCGCGCTGTTGTGGCCGGGGTCGTCGTTCTGGAGCCTGGTCAACGAGGCCGAAACGCCGATCGCGAACGTCACGCTGGCGACGCCGAGCACCACGGTCACCATCGTCAGGGCGCTGCGGGCCGGCCGTGCGAACGGCAGGCCGAGGCCGAGGCTGACCGAGCGCGGCAGCCGCGTGCCGCTGAGCCGGCGCTGGACGCGCAGACCGCGCCCGGCCTGCTGCCTGCTGCCCGCGCTGATCGCCTCCACGGCGGACACCCGGTGCGCGCGGAGCGCCGGAACGAGCGCGGCCAGCCCGGCCAGGACGGGCACCCCCAGCAGACAGGCGGCGTCCACCCAGGGGCTCACTCTCGCGGGAAGGATGACACCCGCCGAGATGAACGACTCGAAGGCCTTCTTCAGCAGCGGCTTGGCGAGGAGGTCGCCGAGGGCGGTGCCGACCACGCAGCCGAGGATCGCCGGGACGCACACCATCAGCAGGTAGACCGCGACCACCTGGTTCGGGGTGAACCCCATGGCCTTGAGCACTCCGATGTGCCGGAACCCGGCCACCACCGCGCCGCTGACCACATTGATGATGATCACGATGGCAACGGTGAGCCCGAGGACACCGAAGACCAGCAGGAAGGGAACGAGGGTACCGGGCCCGGAGTCGACCCGGTCCTTGACGCTGAGGTACGACGTCGAGTTGAGCAGCGCTCCCCGCGGCAGGCCGTCGGTGACGGGGGCGAGGTCGGTACGGATCTCGGCGCTCGTCGCGGCAGAGGTGAAGCGGTAGTCCATCTGGGTGCCGGTCGGGTGCAGGGCCGCGATCTGGCTGGGCGCGACCCAGGCGTCGGCGGTGCGGGTGATGCTGGAGGCCATGCCGACGACGGTGAGCGTCGGGCCGGACGAGATCGCGATCTTCGCGCCGACGGACGAGTTCCCCGCAAGAGGGGGCGCTTCCAGGACGATCTGGCCAGGGCGGGTGGCCCAGTGGCCCGCCCAGAGGTTCAGCCGGTCCACCGGACCGGCCGGATCGGCCCGGCCGACCACGGTGATGCGATTGCCGGCCCTGACGATGTCGGCGGTGGCCGGGACGTTGAGAACGGCCTGGCCGAAGGGGCCCGCAAAGGCCTCGACACCGGCGCTGTGGGCGGTTCGGGCGAGTTGAGCGTCGGTGACCTTGCCGGCGTCGAAGGCCGCGGTGACGTGCGCGCCACTCTGCCTGCTGAAGGCCTGGTCGAAGGGGCCCGAGGAGACGGCCAGCAGCCCCAGCGCGACCACCAGGGTCGCGGTCGAGAGCAGGACGGTGACACCGATCACGAGCGTCTGGAGTCTGCGCCGCCGCACCGCGGCACGGGCAGCGCGCCACACCGCGCTCATGCGGTGCGCTCCAGGCTGCTCTGGCGGGCTATCCGGCCGTCCGTGACCTCGACCAGACGGGTGGCGCACCGGGTCGCCAGCCGTGGGTCGTGGGTGACCATCAGCAGCGTTTGCCCGATCTGGTTCAGGTCGAGCAGCAGGTCCATCACCTGCTCGCCCGAGCGGCTGTCCAGCGCGCCGGTGGGCTCGTCCGCGAGCAGCAGCGCGGGCCGGTTCATCAGGGCCCGGGCGACCGCGACCCGTTGCCGCTCGCCGCCGCTCAGCGCCGCCGGATAGGTGTTCCTCCGGTCGGCGATCCCGAGTTCGTCGAGCAGCTCAAGCGCTCGCTTGCGCGCGTGCCGGGCCGGTGTGCCGGTCAGCTGCGCTGCCAGCGCCACGTTGTCCAGCGCCGGCAGATCGTCGAGGAGGTTGAAGAACTGGAAGATCATCCCGATGTGATGCCGCCGGAACAGCGCCAGCCCTGTCTCTCTCAGGGCCCCGAGATCCTCGCCGTGCACGACCACGGAGCCGGCGGTGGGCCGGTCGAGACCTGCGACCATGTTCAGCAGCGTCGACTTGCCGCACCCCGACGGCCCCATCACCGCGACCGCTTCCCCGGCCCGGATCTCCAGCGACACCCCGTCCAGCGCGGTGGTGTCGCCGAACTCCTTGCGCACGCCGTCCAGCCGCACGACGACCTGTCTCGTGCCGTTGTCTTGTTCCGTGTCGTCTTCGCTCGTCATGGCAGGAAGCTAAGCGCGGCCACAAGCGCTGATCGTCAGACCCCGGAGGTAACCTCCCGGCCGGGTCATACCGGGGATGTACGCGGCTGGACCTGGGGCATGACGCGGACCACGGCGAGCGCTGCGAGGATTGTCCGGTGTGGAGTTCCTGGACGGCCTGGCTGGCAGCCGCTCTGGCGGCGGCGTGCGCTGCCGCCGGGTGGCTGGCCATGGCGCTCGTCCGGGCCCGGCGCCTGCACCGCAAGGCCCTGGAGGAGCGCGGATGGCTCCTCGAACGGGAGCGGGAGAGCGCCGCCCGGGCCGCCGTCGACGCCGAGCACGCGCGGATCGCTCGAGAGCTGCACGACATCGTCAGCCACAACGTGAGCGTCATGGTGATCCAGGCCGCAGCCGCCCGGGACGTGCTGGGCGCCATGCCCGACGCGGCCGCGGCGGCGCTGCTCGCCGTCGAGACCGCCGGCCGCGACACGATGACGGAGCTGCGGCACTTGCTCGGTCTGCTCGCGCCCTCACAAAGCGGCGAGGACGAGGAAGACGAGATGGACCTGTCGCCGCAGCCCAGCCTCAGCCGCCTCAGCCCGCTGATCGACCGGATCGCGTTCGCCGGGCTACCCGTGGAGGTACGGATCTCGGGGGAACCCCGGCCGCTTCCCGCCGGGATCGACGCGACGGCCTACCGGATTGTTCAGGAGGCGCTGACCAATGCGCTCAAACACGGCGACGGGATCAAGGCCGAGGTGAGCGTGCGCTACGCGAACCACTACCTGCGCGTGGAGGTGCTCAACAGCGGACCCAGCGTGCTCACCGGCGGCACACCGTCGGCGAACAAGCCCGGGACCGGCGACGGGAAGACCGGAGCCGGGCGCGGGCTGCTCGGGCTCAAGGAGCGAGTGGCCGTCTACGGCGGGGACCTGGACGCCAGGCGGCGCCTCGGCGGTGGATACCGGGTCCGCGCACGCATCCCGTTGGACCGGCCATGACCGGCGCCGAGCCCGCGCCGCGCGTCCTCATCGCCGACGATCAGGCCCTGGTGCGCACCGGCTTCCGGCTGATCCTCACCTCCCGCGGCATCGACGTGGTCGGCGAAGCGTCCGACGGTGCCGAGGCCGTGACCGCGGCCCGCGAACTGAAGCCGGACGTGGTGCTCATGGACATCCGCATGCCGACCATGGACGGCCTGCGCGCAACGCGATGGATCCTTGATCAGGCCCCGCACTGCCGGGTGCTCATCCTCACCACCTTCGATCTCGACCGCTACGTCTACGACGCCCTTGCCGCCGGAGCCAGCGGCTTCCTCCTCAAGGACGTCACCCCCGCCCACCTGGCCGCCTCCGTCCGCCTCGTCAACACCGGCGACGCCCTCCTCGCACCGTCGATCACCCGCCGCCTCGTCGAACGCTTCGCGCACGGCGCCCCCAGCGAACGCGATCACGGGCACACCCGCCGGCCACCCGCGATCCACCGCGACCTCGCCCCGCTGACCCCCAGAGAACGACAGATCCTCACCCTCGTGGGGCGCGGGCTGTCCAACACCGAAATCGTCCGCGAGCTGACCATCAGCGAAGCCACCGTCAAAACCCACGTAACCCGCATCTTCGCCAAACTCGCCCTGCGTGACCGCGCCCAAGCCGTCGTCCTCGCCTACGAAACCGGACTCGTCGCACCAGGCGAATCCGGCGAATAGGCAGGGCGTCCCACAGTCCCGGATCCGCCTGCCCGGCCCGATCGCGCCCGTGGAGGTGCACGAAATCATCCCCGCAGCGCAGATCGGCATATAACGGCGGACGGCCCCCCGAATCTCCCGGGGGGCCATCGCAGGTGTCAGCCCTCGAGGATCTTGTTGTACCGGTAGGGCTTGTCATGGTTGTAGGAGATCCGGTGGGTGCGGTGATGAGTGCCGCCGTCGCCCGCCTGCTCGTAGACCCAGTAGACGGTGTGCGCGGAGTTCGCCCACTTCTCGAAGAGCATCACGTGGCCGGCGTCGCCGATGCTGCCCCGGCCCAGGAAGCCGATGGCGTCACCCGCCTTGAGGTCCTTCCAGGCGATGGGGTGCACGACCGGTCCGGGAGTGCCGTACCCGCCGCGCAGCATGCTGTCCGTGTTGTGGTTGAGCGGGCGGCCACTGCTCGTCCGCAGGTTCCAGGCCATGGAGACGTACCCGGAGCAGTCCGTCCGCCAGCCGTTGAGGTAGCGGGTCTGGCTGTAGGGCACCGGCCGCCCGTGGTTCGCCGTGAGCCAGGTCTTGGCGCGGGCGATGCGCTAAGCGGCTAACGCTCTATGTATTCTCTTACGAACGCTTCAGTGCGCGCGCGACGGATGCCAATATTGTGGTCGTCAATATCCATCCTGCAATAACAAGTGTGACGGCCAATAGTTTAGATATGCCCGTCGGATCCCATGCTTTACCGTAGCCGAGGTCGACCACTGGGACCAGTAGATCAAGGGTGTACAGGAAAGGATTCCACGAAAGGTGACCGGAGGCTTGGACAGGGCAGATGCTGGGCCAAGCATGTCCGAACCTGTTACACGCGCCAGCACCCCATTCGTACCAAGCGGATGAGCTGAGCCACAGGGCGAGGAAGATAGCCGCTGCGCGGGCCGGTCGGTAACCAAATCCAAGCACTAGGTCTTGGATCTTCCCCATTATTCTGAAGAGCGGACCTCGGCTGTCGTAGGCTCGCTTGAGCGCCTCGCGTCTGACTCGCCGCGCTTCGTCAATGTGGCCAGTGCGATTGTAGAAGTCGGCTAGTTGCTCGTAGGGCTGAGGTGAATAGATCGGCGTTGCCCTCTCCAGCCAAAGCAGTCTTGCCTTTATTGACAAGTGAGACTTTAGCTCTTGGTAACTGAGGCCGTCTATGCTAATCTCGCCGTTCTCGGGCCACGATGTCTCCGTATCAGCAAGTATGCCGACGCTTGCCCCTGACAGGTTGATCTCGGCGATCGGCTTTGATTTGAGATCTAGATAGATTCGGTCGGCTTTCACTCCGGCACCGCTAAGTGCCGACGAATCATCCGCGCTGAGAGTGACGTCCGTAAGTAGGAGAGAACGGCCGATGCTGGACTTGTTGAGGACAAGGGATCTCGTAAACTCTGTGCCCCGGAGGTCGAAGTCTCCTCCTATTGATGCTGCGGTGGCGCGTAGGGAGATTCCTCTCCAGTGTTCCCCGCGGCGCCGGTCGATTGGAGAGCCCAATGAAGAACTTCTTCTAGCAGTTCCGTGGAGGCTGGCATCCGCGATCCTGAGATCACTTGCCCCATGAACGGCCGTGAAGTCAACGAGGCCAATGACTTCTGACCTATCCCCTATGATGTCGCCATTTATGCTAGCGCCTGCTGCATCCAGTGCCACATCATCAACATTTTTAATAGTCGCCTCATCGAATTCGAAACTGACTCCGATAGAAGCGTCAGCTAGGGTAACGCGACCTTCGCTCGTGAAGTTCTTATTAAGTACAAGGCTACCTGTTACCTTAGTTCGCCTTATGTCGAGAGAGCGATATTTATGCTGCTTTATGGCGGATCCACTCAGAATGAGAGAGCCAGATATTTCTGCGTCGGAAAAGTCCACCTCACCTGTGACATCCATCTTGCGGCCTATCAAATTGCCGGAAACTGAGATTCCATCTGCTTCTATGGCTGTGCCCTCTTTAACTGCAACCGTGGAGTTTGAAAGATTGAGTACGCACCCAATTTCTGATCCGTGAAGACGGACTATTCCTTTGTATGTGCCGTTGGCGAGCAGGAGCGATCCGTCAACGACAAGATGATCGGCGCGAAGTGCAATATCACCACATTTTGTGATCGTGCAATCAGATAGGTTGGCTTGGCAACCTATCTGTGCGTGGTGCATGTAGATTGCTCCTTCGGAGATTGTCTCACCTCCCATGACTCCCAATGCTATCTGTGAATGGTCCAGGTCGAGACTTGTGGACATGGGATTGGCCAGGTGTGAGTTATGGAGAAAAAGTTGTCCCGATATGCGCACACCTTCCAGATTTACTTTTCCAGTACTTTTAAAATCATCCGAGAGATATACGCTGCCATCGATGACGCTTTGCTGTGCGTCGAGCGCAATCTTGTCTTTTCCGACGATTCGGGTCTTCCGGAAAGATGCGTTCCCACCTATCTTGCTCCCAACGATCCCTACTGTTCCTTCGATGTTGGCTTCTTGAATAAACAGGCCCCGTCCCAATACGGTGCCGCAGAGGCATATTCCATGCCTTGCTTTTGTGTCCTTCATCCTAAGTTCGTTAAACACTGTCTCTTGACTGATCTCGGCGCTCTCGAGATCGATTGTTCCCGAGACTGTGCAACCATCCATAAAAAGTGGACCGCTGCAGCGGATTCGTTGGGCTGTCAGACCGGGCAGGCGACATCCTACTAGGCCGATGAACTTAGTTGTCGCATCGTTAAAAAAGGGTTGTGCCTCGAAGTAGCATCCTGTAAACAGGAATGGTGCTGCGTTGCCGCAGCCGACGTCAAGTACGCCGGTTATCCTGGCCCCTGTTAGACGTAGACGTTCGGCGTTGCCGACATCCACGGTCGGCTTATCTAGCAGAATTTGTGCAATCACCTCTGAACGAATAGTGCGTTCACTTCCCCAGAGCATGCCATTTTCGGGATCATTTTGAGTGGAACTGGGGCTACTCAGATCTAGCTCTGCGCCAGAGCAAAACGCGTTCCAGAGGGCAACTTCTGCATCGCTCCACGAGGTATCGGGGCCAGCTTTGGGTGTGGCCCGCGGCTGATGAGCGCTTTCGGGGGACGTGGCGGAGCTGCTCGTCATAGGCGAGATCGTACATTGTGAGACTGTCTGTGGGGATGGCGCTCCAGAGATGATTTTTGGATTGCTCTTAATTATGATTTCGGTCAGCTGATCGGAATGTATCTTGGATGGCCGTTGTCTCAAACCTGGTCTCATTGGGTGCCGTGTGAGCCGGAGTGCGACAGCGTTCGCGGAGGTACATCACTCGCCTCCTGAGCTGCTCCTACATACCTCGACGGACGTTGCCGAACTACCGGTACCGGAACTCGTAATGAGTAGGTCGTCGGTTCGATTCCGACAGGCGGCTCATCTTTTGACCTGGGCGTCTCTCTCGGAGAGGCGCCCAGCGTCGTTCTGGTTCATTCTTGGTCTCATTCACCGCTGACGATTGCGCCGCCTGGACACCGCGCAGTAGGACAGCGGGACTTCGAGACAGGCCCTAGCGCTGCCGGCTCCCGTTCCGGTTGCGCTCGGGCGTCCATGCAGTCGCCGTCGTGGCGGATTGGGCCCGAAGGACTTGCAGCCGGGCGGGCGAGCAGCGCCGGAACCGGACCTGAAGTCTATGCGTCATATTCGATATCCATTCATACGGGCGGAGGTCGCAGGATGGACATCGGTATCTCCAGTTCGTTCGTCTTAGGCGTCATCTCTTTCATCAGTGCGGCCGTCGCCGTCGTGTCCGTCGTGATCAGCCACCGGCAAAGTCGTGAACAGGCCCGCCAGACCAGGGTCGACGCCGACAGCCTCGAGCTGAACAGCGCAGCCTTCAACCTCGACGTGGACGGTCAGTTCACCGAAGGCCTCCGCCAGGTGCTGAACCACTTCGTCGAACGACCCGAGCTGCGGCAGTACTTCACTGACGGGGTGAGCTGCTCGCCGGACGGCCCGATCGCGGTACGCGTCGGGGCCATCGCCGAGATGCTCGGTGACGTTCTGGAGGTGGGTCTGAAGATCAGCCAGCGGACGATGTCGGCCGACGAGCAGATGATCAGAAGCGGCTACTGCCGCGACGTCCTGGAGACCTGCCCCATTCTGACGCGTCTGGTCGCCGAGCATCCCAGGTGGTGGCCCGCGATCACCGCGTTGTGTGACGCCCGGTCACAGGTCGATCAAGCGAGGTCGTAGTGTCGGCTGAGTGAGACTGGCCGTGCGGGTCACGCGCGACGCCAGGGCGTTACACCATCGGGTCGTCGGTTCGATTCTGAAGCACGTCACTTCGTCAGCGCGTCACGTCAGGCGCCTGGTGCCTCGATCTGGACCGGGGTGTGCAGGACGCGGTCGTGGCCGACGGGGCGACCCCGGCCGGTGAGGCGGAATCCGCCGCGAAGGCGGATGCCGGCACTCGAGGCCCCGACCATGACGGTGATCTCGCCAGGCTCGATGACGCGCCGCATGTCCAGGCCGGTGAAGGACGTGCGGTCGGCGTGCAGGCGGAAGGTGACGCGGGCCCGCTCACCCGGTGCCAGCTCGACGCGTGCGAAGCCGGCCAGCTGGAGCAGGGGACGGGTGACCTGGGCGACCGGGTCGCCGAGGTAGAGCTGGACCACTTCCGCTCCGCGCCGGTCGCCGGTGTTGCGCAGAGTGCAGGCGATCTCGACTTCGCCGTCCGCGGCGATCTCGTCGGAGCTCAGCTCCAGGTCGGTGTAGGCGAACGTGGTGTACGACAGGCCGTGTCCGAAGGGGAAGGCGGGCGTGGGGTCGAGGTTGCTGACGCCCTCGCTGTTGCCGCCGAGCGGCGGGTGGAGGTACGTGCCGGGCTGGCCGCCGGGCGACGCGGGGATCTGGACGGGCAGCCTGCCCGAGGGGTTGATCCGCCCGCTGAGCACTCCGGCGAGGGCGGCGCCGCCCTCCTCGCCGGGGAAGAACGCCTGGACGGCGGCGACGACGCGGTCGGTGTACGGGCCCAGAGCGTACGGCCGGCCGGAGATGACGACCAGGATGACCGGGGTGCCGGTGGCGAGGAGCGCCTCGACGAGTTCGTCCTGGACGCCGGGCAGGGACAGGTCGGGCGCGTCGCAGCCCTCGCCGGAGGTGCCGCGGCCGAACAGGCCCGCGCGGTCGCCGACGACGGCGACGCACACCTCGGCCTCACGGGCGGCCGCCACCGCTGCGGCGATGCCGGCGCGGTCCTCGTCCTTCACCGGGCACCCCGGCTCGTAGCGTACGTCGGCGGCGGGCAGCTCGGCCGTCAGCGAGGTCAGGAGCGATGGCGCCTGGACACCGGGCCCGTCCTCGGCGAGCTCAGGGTGGTGCGGCAGGACATGATTGGGGAAGGCGTAGCAGCCGAAAAGGGCGTACGGGTCGTCGGCGCAGGGACCGATGACGGCGATCGACCTGGTGTCGGCCGTGAGGGGGAGCGCGTCGTCCCGGTTCGCCAGCAGGGTGATGCTCTGTTCGGCGAGGCGGCGGGCGATCTCCCGGTTCCCGGCGGGGTCCAGGTCGATGGGCCCGTCCGGCGTCGACGGCATCGGGTCTCCGTCGAGGAGCCCGAGCTCGGCCTTCTGGCGCAGCACGCGGCGCACCGCACGGTCGACCAGGTCCTCGGGGACCTCGCCGTCGCGTACGAGCTCGGCGAGCGGCTCGCCGAAGCAGAGGGTGTCGGGCAGTTCGACGTCGATCCCGGCCAGTAGCGCATGGGCCCCGGCCTGTCCCGGTGTCTCGGCGATGCGGTGCATGGTCTGCAGGAAGGCGACGGACCAGTAGTCGGAGACGACGGTGCCCTCGAAGCCCCACTCGTCGCGCAGTAGGTCGGTCAGGAGCGAGGCGTCGGCGCCGGCCGGGACGCCGTCGACGTCGGCGTAGGAGTTCATGACGGAGCGGGCGCCGCCGTCCCGCAGCGCCATCTCGAAGGGCGGCAGGATGACGTCGGCGAACTCCCGGCGTCCCATCGATACGGGGGCGTGGTTGCGGGCGGCGCGGGACGCGGAGTATCCGGCGAAGTGCTTGAGGGTCGCGATGACGCCGGCGCTCTCCAGCCCGCGTACGTAGGCGGTGCCGACCGTGCCGACCAGGTACGGGTCCTCGCCGAGGGTCTCCTCCACGCGGCCCCAACGGTAGTCGCGCACGACGTCCAGGACGGGGGACAGGCCCTGGTGGACGCCGACCCGGCGCATGTCGCGGCCGATGGCCCGCGCCATCCGCTCCACGAGGTCGGGGTCGAAGGTGGCGGCCCAGGCGATGGCGGCCGGATAGACCGTGGCGCGGTAGGTGGTGAACCCGGTGAGGCACTCCTCGTGGGCGATGGCCGGGATGCCCAGGCGCGTGTCCTCGATCAGTGAACGCTGGAGCTCCCGCAGCCGCCGTACGCCATCGGCCGCCTCGACGGGCCGGGTCCCGAACGGGCGGGTGAGGTGGCCGAGCCCGTTCTTGCCGGCCTGAGCGTAGTCCTCGGCGTGCCGGGCGAAGACGTCCTGCATGGGGGCGACGTTGCCGCTGATCCGCTCGACCCCGACCCAGGCGCTGCCCAGCTGGGCGAGTTTCTCCTCCAGGGTCATCTCCGCCAGGAGGGCTTCGACCCGCTCGTCGCGGGGGCGGGACGGATCGTTCCAGACAGTGCTCATCAAGCGGGTTCCTTGCGATGCGGTGAACAGGGGATTCAGACGCCGGGCGGCGAAGCGGTGGACTCGCGGACCACGAGCTGGGTCGCCAGCTCGACGCGGTGACTGGTGATGCTCTTCCCGGCGGCGAGCTGAAGCAGGGTCTGCAGGGCCGCCCGGCCGATCGCGGCGAACGGCTGGCGCACGGTGGTCAGCGGCGGGGCGGAGGTGCTGGCGGCGTCGTTGTCGTCGAACCCGACGACGCTCACGTCCTGCGGCACGCGCATGCCCCGGATCCGGGCGGCCTCGATGACGCCGAAGGCCTGGGCGTCGTTGGCGGCGAACACCGCCGTGGGCGGTTCGGGCAGGGCGAACAGCTCCTGGGCCGCGAGGTGGCCGGACTTGAAGGTGAAGTCGCCCGGCCGGATCAGCACGGGATCGGGCGTGATCCCCGCACTGCCGAGGGCGGCGCGGTAGCCGTGGACGCGCGCCTTGCTGCACACCGCGTCCGAGGGTCCCTCGATCATGGCGATGCGCCGGTGGCCCAGGCTCAGCAGGTGTTCGGTCGCGGTCATCCCGCCGGCGAAGTTGGTGGCGCCGATGCTGGGCACGGACTCGTCCGGCACGTTCATCGGGTCGATGAGCACCACGGGGACGTCGGCCTTGTCGAAGTGCGCCCGCTGCTGCGGCGTGAACTCGGAGGTCACGAGGATCATCCCGAGGCGCCCGGCGGCGGCGACCCTGCGCACCCACGCGGCTCCCAGCGGATCGTCCGGGACGACTCCCACGACGACGTCGACCTCGGCCTCCTCGGCGGCCCGCACCACCCCGTTGGTGATCACCAGGTTGTTCGGGTTGTGCAGGGCGTCGAAGGTCAGGTTGATCGCGGGTACGGACGGCGCCTGCGCACCGCCGCCGCCCGGCGTGCGGGCGATGTAGCCGTGCTCCACCAGGAGGCGTTCGACCCGCGCACGTGTGGCGGCGCCGATGTCGGGGCGTCCGTTCACCACCTTGGACACGGTGGCGACGGAGACGCCGGCCTCCTCGGCGATCGCGGTGAGAGTCGCCCGCGCGGGGCGATCAGAAGCCCTCGGCATCAGAATCCTTTCGCTGAGGTGCGTAGAACTTAACGCAAGCTTTCGTAACAGTCTAGAGGCGTTACTGCTGAATATCTTGCTGGCAGGGGTTGACCGTCCAGGATCGGGTGCCTAATTTGTCGGCCAAGCAAACCACAGGTTACGAAAATTTTCGTAGCTTGTCGATCAAGGGAGCTGAGGATGGCCCCGCGAAACACTCACCGTGCGTTCTTCTCGACCGGTGCGGCGGCGCTGGCACTGACGCTGACGGCCTGCGGCAGCAGCGGCCGTACCGTCGCGGGCGGGCCCGGTGGCGGCACCCTGGTGTGGGCCCTCACCGGCGGCACCGAGACGACGCTGACGTCCTCCCAGCAGGCGTGGAACAAGGCGAACCCGAAGAACGCCGTCAACGTCCAGTTCTTCCAGAACGATCCGTACAAGCAGAAACTGCGCACCGCCATCGGCGCCGGCAACGGCCCGGCGATCTTCGAGAACTTCGGCGGCGGCACCCTCAAGGACTACGTGGACGCCGGCAAGGTCGCCGACCTCACCCCGGAACTCGACAAGGACGCCGCGTGGAAGGGCAGGTTCTTCCCCTCGGTGCTCAAGGTCGCCGAGGTGAACGGGAAGAACTACGCCATCCCGATCAACGGCGTCCAGCCGGTCGTGCTCTTCTACAACAAGGACCTGTTCGCCAAGGTCGGCGCCCAGCCTCCGAAGACCTGGGACGACCTGCTGGCCCTGGTACACCGGTTCAAGGCGGCCGGCATCGCCCCGCTGTCCATGGGCGGCGCGTCGAAGTGGCCCGACCTGATGTGGCTCGAATACCTCACCGACCGCGTCGGCGGCCCGCAGGTCTTCGCGAACATCGCGGCGCGAAAGCCCGGCGCCTGGTCCGATCCGGCCGTGCTCAAGGCCGCGACCATGATCAGGCAACTGGTCGACGCCGGCGGTTTCGCCAAGGGCTTCCAGTCCGTCAACGCCGACACGAACCAGGCCGAGGCGCAGCTGTTCACCGGCAAGGCCGCGATGGACCTCATGGGCAGCTGGGCATACCCGGTCATCTTGACCAACGCCCCGTCCTTCGTGAAGTCCGGCAAGCTCGGCTGGGCGCCGTTCCCCACCGTCGCCGGCGGCAAGGGCGCCCCGGCCGACCTCGTCGGCAACCCCGCCAACTTCTTCGCCGTGTCCGCCCAGGCGAGCGCCGGAGCCAGGACCACCGCGGTGAACTACCTGAAGAAGGGCGTGCTGAACGACGCGTACATCGGTGACCTGATCAAGGCGGGGGAGGTGCCCCCGGTCAACGGCCTCGAAGGCAGGCTCGCCTCCGCTCCCAACAGCGGCTGGCTCACCTACGTCTACGGCATGACGAAGAGCGCCGGGAGCTTCCAGCTCTCCTGGGACCAGGCGCTCAGCTCGGCCATGGGGGACACGCTGCTCACCAACCTCGACCGGTTGTTCGGGGGACAGCTGAGCCCGGCGCAGTTCTGCGCCGCGATGGACAAGGCGGCCGAGTGATGAGCCTCATCGCCAAGGCGCCAGGTGCGGGAGGCCGTCGCGGGCCGTCCTTCGCGATGGCCGCGCCCGCGCTCGCCCTTTTCGCGCTCTTCGCGCTCGCTCCGATGGCGATCGTGGTCTACCTCGGCCTCACGAAGTGGGACGGTCTGGCCACGCCGGCCTGGGCCGGGGCGGCCAACTGGCGGACCGCCCTCACCAGCGGCGTTACGCGGCACGCCGTGTGGCTGACGCTCAAGTTCATGGCCATCTCCTGGCTGGTGCAGACTCCCGTCAGCCTGCTGCTCGGCGTCTTCGTCGCCGGGCGGCAGCGCTACCGGGCCGTCCTGGCGGTGCTCTACTTCATTCCGTTGCTGATCTCCTCGGCCGCCGTCGCGATCATCTTCAAGAACCTCCTCGACCCGAACTTCGGGCTGGGTGCCGCGCTGCACCTGTCGTGGCTCAGCCGGGACTGGCTCGGCGACCCGGACCTCGCCTTCGCGACGATCGTCTTCGTCATCGCCTGGCAGTTCGTGCCGTTCCACACGCTGCTCTATCAGGCGGGTGTGCGGCAGATCCCGGCGTCCCTGTACGAGGCGTCCGCGATCGACGGCGCCGGCCGCGTGGCCCAGTTCCGGTACGTCACGCTGCCCCAGCTGCGGTACACGATCGTCACCTCCTCGACGCTGATGCTGGTCGGCTCGCTCACCTACTTCGACCTGGTGTTCGTCATGACGGGAGGCGGTCCCGGCTACGCCACCCGCCTGCTGCCCCTGGACATGTACATCACCGGATTCCAGAGCACCCAGATGGGCCTCGCGAGTGTCGTGTCGGTGATCCTGGTCGCCGCGGGCCTCGTACTCTCCCTCGGCATCGTCCGCTTCTCGGGGTTCTCCCGCATGCGCAGCCGGCAGGCGGGTGCGTGATGGCCGCTTCTTCCGTGATGCGCGAAACCTCCGCCGCCCCCGCGGCCATGCCTCGCCGCTCGCCGTCCCGGCGCCGGGTGCGCCGGCCCAACCTCCTCGGCGCACTCGGCGGGATCGTCTGGCTCGCGATCGTGATCGTGCCGGTCTACTGGGCCGTCATCGCCAGCCTGCGTCCGCAGGAGGGGTTCTTCACCGCCGACCCGCTCCTCCCGCCCGCGCACCCCACCCTGGCCAATTACCGGCTGGTCCTGGACAACGACTTCGCCCACTACTTCCTCAACAGCGTCATCGTGACCGGCGCGACGACACTGCTCACCCTCGCGGTCTCGTTCATGGCGGCGTACGCCATCGTCCGCGGCGACCGCCGCTCACTGCGCCTGACGTTCAACCTCTTCCTGCTGGGGCTGGCCATCCCGCTGCAGGCGACGATCATCCCGGTGTACTACCTGATCGCCAAGGCGCGGATGTACGACACCCTGCCGGCGATCATCCTCCCGTCCGCCGCGTTCGCCATCCCGCTGACAGTGATCATCCTGGTCAACTTCCTGCGGGACATCCCCGACGAACTGTTCGAGTCGATGCGCGTCGACGGGGCGGGCGACTGGCGGATGCTGTGGAGCCTGGCGCTGCCGCTGGCGAGGCCGGCCATCATCACGGTCGCGATCTACGACGCGCTCAACGTCTGGAACGGCTTCCTCTTCCCGCTGATCCTCACTCAGAGCCCGGACAAGCGCGTCCTTCCCCTGGCGCTGTGGACCTTCCAGGGCCAGTTCACCGTGAACGTGCCCGCCGTACTGGCCGCCGTCCTGCTGTCGACGCTGCCCGTCCTCGCGCTGTACGTCGTCGGTCGCCGCCAGCTGATCGGCGGCCTCACCGCCGGCTTCGGTAAATAGGCGGCGCCGGTGGGGTGATGTGCGGAGGCTGCGAGCCTGGAGTATGTTCAGTGCTGTAATACTAGACGCGGGCCTCATCGTGACCATCGGTGTGGTCGAAGCTGGCGAGGATCTTCTCGCACAGCATGCGCAACTGGTTCCGCTCGTGGGGTGCCAAGGGGTCGAGCACGTGATCGTGAATGGTGCGGGTGTACTCCGGCCGTGCTTCGTTCATCGCCTGAAGACCCTGTTCGGTAAGGGTGGCGGTGCTGCCGCGGCCGTCGGTGGGGTCGCTGTCACGGATGACCCAGCCCGCCTGCTCGAGACGGGTGACGGCGTAGGTGATCCGGCTGGGCTTGCTGCGGGTGGCGGCGGCCAACTCGCTCATCCGCAGCCGTTGACCTGGGGCGAGTCTGAGCTGCACCAGCAGCTCGAAGTAGCTGGGCGGCATGCCGGCGCGGTGCTGCACCCGCTGCTCCAGAGCGTCGCGCACCCGCTCACCGGCATAGGAGAACGCCTCCCACGCCCCGCGCTGGCCGTCGAGACAGGGCGCGGCCGCCGGAGGTGCGTCACCCGCGTCGCCGTCGGACGCCGAGGTCTCGGCCCAGGCGGCCAGCGCCTCCATCGCCGGGCGCAGCCCTTCGCCGTGCGGTGTCAGGGCGTAGATCGGGCCCTCGGGGCCGGAGGCGTGCGCGACCAGTCCTGCCCGCTGGAGCTCGGTCAGCCGCTCGGTGAGGACGCGGTGCGACAGGCCGGGCAGGGAGGCGGCCAGCAGGCCGAACCGGGCCGGCCCCTGCAACAGCAGATCGATGATCTGACCGGTCCACCGCTTGCCCAGGAGCACGAACACCGCTCCGGTCCGCGGGGCGACAGGCGAGAGGGCAGTCGTAGGGCGTGGCATGGCGCCAGCGTACGTCCACGCCGTGCAGTTGTAAAAAGTAACTTGAAGGCTTCTGGGCACGACGTGGTCCGCCGTGCCCAGGAGCCAGACCACGGGAAGGGATCTCATGCTGTTCACCAAGGCCGAAGTCGAGTACCTGACAGGCCAGCGACTCGGGCGGCTGGCCACCGCGCAGCCCGACGGCACGCTGCAGGTCAGCCCGGTCGGGTTCCGCTACAACAGCCGTACGGACACGATCGACATCGCCGGGCACGGGATGGCGCGTAGCCGGAAGTTCCGCAACGTCGCCGACAACGGCCGGGTCGCCTTCGTGGTGGACGACGTCGTCTCGGTCGACCCATGGCGGCCGCGGTTCCTGGAGATCCGCGGGCACGCCGAGGCGATCGCCGAACCCGCCGATTCCGCCTACGACGCCGCCCCCACGGGATTCGACGGAGCGATCATCCGGATTCATCCCAAGCGCCTCATCAGCTTCGGCCTCGACGACCCGAACCTCGACGTACGGCCGGGTTCGATCAACGCCCGCAACGTCGCATGAGACCCGCGGCCTCCGCGCCGCCTCGTCATCGATCAGACGGGCGCCGACGGCGTATTCGTGCGTCAGGTTCTCAGGGCGCCGGACCCCCGCCACATCGTCGAGTTGTCCACCGTCGGCGTCGACGAACCGGCCGCGGTCAACGGGCACTGGTGACCGGCAGCACCTCGGCCGTACTCAAGAATAAAGATCAACGGAGCGGTTAGAACCCGGTCATGGCCGTACGCCGAACGAGCGCGCAGTGGAGCGCGCGGTTCATGGTCGCGCTCCGCCTGCTGATCCAGTCGGGGTTGTTGGTCGCGGTCATCGGCGTCGTCGGCCACTTCGCCGGCCTGGTCCTGGTGACCAGCACGGTGGGTCCCACCGCGTACCTGATGCTGGCCCATCCTGACCACGTCACCGCGCGAGTACGCAACGCCGTCGCCGGCCATGGGGTCGCGATCGGGAGCGGGCTGGCATGCGCGGCGGCCTTCGGGCTGTGGGAGCACCCACCGATGACCCGGCTGGGAAACACCACGCTGAACCAGGCGGGAGCGACGGCGCCGGCCACCGCCGTCACCCTGGCGGCGCTGACCGTCATGGGCAGCCACCACGCCCCGTCCGCGGCCACTGCGGTGCTGGTCAGCAGCGGAAGCGCCGCGCCCGGCCGCCCCCTGTACGGCTTGGTCGCCGGCCTCGTCCTGGTAATGATTCTCGCGCCCGCTCTCGTCCGGCTCCCGGGTGCCCGCAGGCAGACCATCGAGTTGGAGGGCTGAGAAGGGAGGAGCGATCCATCATCTCGGTGCCGTGCCATACCGATGTCGGGCCGGCATGTCATCAGACGGGGGCGAGGCATGAAGCAGACTCAGACGATTCCGTATGCCGTCGCACGCCAATTCCTCACCGTCCCCAAGCCGCCATCCCTGAGCTTCCGTGATGCGGCGGCGCTTCCGATGTGCTTCCTGTCCGCTTTCGCGGGTCTTTACCAGGCCGTCCAGGCCGGTGACACGGTCTATATCCCGGGCGGTGGGGGCGGCGTCGGGCATCTCGCCGTGCAGATGGCGGCGCGTGCCCTGGGGGCCGGACTGGTCATCAGCAGCGGCGGCACGCCGCAATCGATGGCGCTGGCCCGGCAGTCCGGCGCCCATCACATCTTCAATTACAAGCGTGACGACATCGCCGCCGAAATCGCGAAGCTGACCAGCGGGCAGGGCGTTGACCTCGTCTTCGACGCCACCTACAACGAGCAGGGCTTTGTCGAGACCGCGAAGACCGTCCGGCGGCGCGGCAGCTGGATCGTGCTCGGCGTCGGTCCCGGAAAGACGACACGCTTGGTCGAAACGCACAGCCCGGTGGATGCCATCCTGGCCGAGCGGGGCGCCGAGCACGTCAACGTCAATCTGCTGCGCTACTTCTCCGAACCCGCCACGCTCGACAGCGAGGCGCATGCCTTTCTCCAGCGCGGGATGGCTCTGGCGATGGAGTGGGCGACGCAGGGACTTGTGGTCCCGCACGTCAGCCAGACCATCGACAGCACCGTCGAGGCGATCAATACGGGACTGCAGTCGCTGAAGGCGGGCCGTGGCGCACCGGGCAAGGTAGCGGTGATCGTGGACCGCGACCTGGCCGCGGAGAAGTGACGGGCGGTCGCCTGCGTCGGAAATCGCCAGGGTGGGAGTCGCCGTGACGAGGACCGGACGGGCGTGCGGCGGCGGTCGACAAGCAGCCCCGCGTACAGCGACAGCAGCAGGACCGGCGCGTATCTGACAGCGGTGGTCGGTCCGAGGACGACGCCGGAGTGCGTCAGGCGCAGCACGAGCAGCGCCTGAGCGACCGTCTCCACCCAGGTACCGATCAGGCTGAGCGCCTGCCCGGAAACGTAGCGGCGGAATCACCGCGGTCCGCCGGCACAGCTTGGACCGGGCGACCGGCCTTGCGGTACGTCGCTTGGCGGCCGAGGCGGGCGGGCTCCGCCCGGAGCGGACGCGCAAAGCCGGAATGACCGCTTCCGGAACTTTAGCACTATTTGTCAATTTCATCAGCGCTACTCAGCCTTTGATCTATTCATGACATAACTAAAGCTATCGGCCCTCATTGGAGGGTATTCCGGTCTTGTCGCTTCTGGCTTGCTTCGCATTTTCGGTGACAGCTTCCGACAGCAGGGATGACGAATTGAGGGGGACGATGGACAGTCATGCGGTCTTGGAAGTCATCCGCGCACCCGCCTCCCCGGCGCGCTGGAAACGGCCGGTCGGCGAGTCGCGGATGTCGCCCTTGCTCGGGCCGGCGTTCGTCGCGGCGATCGCGTACGTGGATCCCGGCAACGTCGCCACCAACTTCGCGGCGGGAGCCACGACCGGGTACATGCTCTTGTGGGTGGTCGTGGCGGCCAGCCTCGTCGCGATCCTGGTCCAGTTCCAGGCCGCCAAGCTCGGGATCGCGACCGGTAAGAGCCTGCCGGCGTTGTGTCGCGAGCGGTTCACCCGCAGCGGGAACCTTCTGCTGTGGGCCCAAGCCGAGATCGTGGTCCTCGCGACCGATGTGGCGGAGTTCACCGGTGCGGCCATCGGCATGGGGCTGCTGTTCGGCATGCCGGTGGCCCTGTCCGCAGCGGTGACGGCCGTGGTGTCCCTCCTGCTGCTGGAGCTGCGGCGGCGTGGCCGGACCCGCCCGTTCGAGCTGATGAGCACCGCGGCGCTGATACTCGTCGGCGCCGGCATCGGGTACGACATCGTCTGTGTGGGGCATCAGTCCGCGTCCGGGTTCGCCGGCGGGCTGGCACCGGACTTCGCTGGTGCGCATTCGCTGATCCTGGCGATGGGCATCGTGGGAGCCACTGTCATGCCGCACGCCATCTACCTGCACTCGGGAATCGTCCAGGGACGCGGATGGACACCGGAGGCGGCCAGACGCAGGCCGTCGGTCGTACGCCGGGCCCTGCGGACGGACTGCCTGCTCGGCCTGGGCGCGGCCACCCTCGTCAACACCTCGATGATCGCCTTCGGCGTCGGTCTCGCGGCGGCCACGGGCGGCGCGTGGACCGGCGACCTCGTCGGCGCGCACGCGGAGCTGACCAGCCGGATCGGCGGTGCCGCCGCGCTCGCGTTCGCCGTCGCGCTCTTGTCGTCGGGCGTTTCCTCGTGCGGTGTCGGGACCCTCGCCGGCGACATCGTCATGCGCGGTTTCCTGGGCCGACGGCTGCCGCTGCACCTGCGCCGCCTGGTGACGATGGCGCCGGCCGTGCTCGTCCTGGTCCTCGGCGTACCAGTGACCAAGCTGCTGATCCTCAGCCAGGTCATCATCTCCCTCGGCGTGCCCGTCGCGCTCTTTCTGCTCATCGGTTTCTGCCGTGACCGGCAGCTCATGGGCCCGCTGGTCAACACCCCTTTGACCACACGGCTCGCAGGCTGCGCGGGCGCCGTGGTCGCCGCGCTCGGCTGCTGCCTGCCACTCACACTGCTGTGACGATGTCGAACGGGACAACAACGACCGAAAGGGATGGACTTCTATGGTGACCGAACGCATTCGCGACGGAATTCCTCAGCCGCAACGTGACGGCAAGGGCGGCATCGACACCGGTCCACGCAATATCGAACTCGACCGGCAGAACCCCGACCTGATCACTCCTCCGGAGACCGACAGTGGAACGCTGCCGAACATGAAGTTCTCGTTCTCCATGGCGCACACCCGCATCGAGGAGGGCGGCTGGACCCGGGAGGTCACTCAGCGCGAGCTGCCGGTGGCGACCACGCTGGCCGGCGTCGACATGAAGCTGAACCCGGGCGCCTACCGTGAACTGCACTGGCACAAACAGTCCGAGTGGGGCTACGTCCTGGAGGGCAGCTGCCGGATCGGCGCGGTCGACCAGGAGGGCCGTAACTTCCTCGAGGACGTGCAACAAGGTGACCTGTGGTTCTTCCCCAAGGGGGTCCCGCACCACATCCAGGCCCTGGACGAGGGCGTGGAGTTCCTGCTCGTCTTCGACGACGGTGGGTTCTCCGAGAACTCCACGTTCATGATCAGCGACTTCTTCGCGCACACGCCGAAGAACGTGCTGGCCAAGAACTTCGGCTGGCAGCTCGAGCAACTGGACCACCTGCCGGAGAGGGAGAAGTACATCTTCCCAGGGCAGGTCCCGCCCCCGTTGGCAGCCGATCGGGTGTTCAGCCCGACCGGGGATGTGCCACGCACGTTCAAGCACAGGCTGCACACCCAACGACCCATGGAGTTCGACGGCGGCACCGTCCGCATCGCCGACCACTCGAACTTCGCCGCGACGACCATCGCCGCCGCACTGGTCGAGATCGAACCCGGCGGCCTACGCGAGCTGCACTGGCACCCCACCGACGACGAGTGGCAGTACTACATCTCCGGCTTCGGACGGATGGGCGTGTTCGCCAGCTCCGGACTGAACCGAACCTTCGACTTCCAGGCCGGCGACGTCGGCTACGTCCCCTTCGCCTACGGCCACTACATCGAAAACCTCGGAAACGAGCCACTGAAGTTCCTGGAGATGTTCCGCAACCCGCTGTTCGAGGACATCTCGGCCGCCCAATGGATGGCCAACACACCACCACAGGTCAGCGCCGACACCCTCAACCTCCCACGATCGATGATCGAATCACTACCGAAGGACAAACGCCCCGTCGTGGCCCAACGCGGCGATCCGACCCGGCCGCATACGCGGCCGGGTCGGATCGCCGTCAGGAGATGATCTCCCACGCAGAAGCTGCCCGAGCAGGACGGCTTGTCCATCGCGCTTGCCCGAACGACAGGAGATCGCGTATATCAGCAGTCCACCTGCGCAGTTGAGTCGTCCAGTGACGTACGTCACGGATGTGCGGGGGATGAACCTCTGCGAGTTACTTGTTCGGACAGGCAATGGCGCGATGAGCGCTAGGCCGGCGTCGCCGCGCCGAGCGGCGACCTCAGAACAAGGAACGTGATCATGGCAACGGCATTCGACTCCTTCGAGCTGAGTGGCAAGCGTCTGGCCAACCGGATCGTGATGGCTCCGATGACCCGCAGTCGCGCGTACGGTCCCGGTGCCGGCGCGACCGAGCTGATGGCGACCTACTACGCGCAGCGGGCGAGCGCCGGTCTGATCGTCACCGAGGGCACCCAGCCGTCGGTGGTCGGCCAGGGCTACCCCGACACCCCGGGGCTGCACTCCGCCGAGCAGGTCGCGGCGTGGCGGAAGGTGACCGACGCGGTCCACGCCGAGGGCGGTGTGATCTTCGCGCAGCTGATGCACGCCGGCCGGATCGGCCACCCCGACCTGCTGCCCGAGGGCCTGCACCCGGTCGGGCCGTCCGCGGTCGCCGCTCAAGGGCAGGTCTACACGCATGCGGGCCCCCAGGACTTCCCGACGCCGAAGGAGATGACCGAGGCCGAGATCACCCAGACCATCGACGACTTCGCCGCCGCGGCGCGCAACGCGATCGACGCCGGATTCGACGGCGTTGAACTCCACGGCGCCAACGGCTACCTGATCCAGCAGTTCCTCGCCCCCAACGCCAACCGCCGCACCGACGCCTGGGGCGGCTCGGTCGACGGCCGGATCCGCTTCGCCGTCGAGGTGGCGGCCGCGGTGGCCGAGGCCATCGGCGGCCAGAAGGTGGGCCTGCGCATCTCGCCGGGCAACCCCTTCAACGACATCGCCGAGGACGACCTCGAGGAGACCTACGGCACCCTCGTGTCGCGGCTCGCCCCGCTGGGCCTGGCCTACCTGCACGTGGTGGAGAACGCGGACCGCGACCTGACCCGCCGCCTGCGCAAGGATTGGCCCGGCGCGTTCATCCTCAACCCGTTCACCCACCCCGCACCCACCGGACGGGAAGCGCTGGACCTGGTGGAGGACGGGACCGCCGACATGATCGCCTTCGGCGCGCTGTTCCTGGCCAATCCCGACCTCCCCGCCCGCCTCGCGGCCGGCGGCCCGTACAACACCCCCGACCCCGCCGCCTTCTTCGGCGGCGACCACCGCGGCTACACCGACTACCCCACCCTCACCTGACGGACGATCGGCAGAGCGCCCGGCCGGGGCCCGGCCGGGCGCTCTCACACCACCGCCATCTAGGCGTCTTGGTCCGCAGGTCGAGACGGAAGTACGGGATTCGGCGGCCCGACATTCGTTCGTACCTTGCGCTCCGGGGCCAGAGGGCGAGCGACTCCTGCCTCTCCCGCTCGTACGCCTCGCCGGTCAGCTCATGGGCGATCACCGGATGCCTACGCCGTCGCATCCAGACCGCCGCGACCGGGTTCGCCCGCAGGTTGGCGACCCAGTCGACCCGGGTCATCCCGGCGGCACCACCGCCGACGTACAGCCTTCCTTCGGCGCCGCGCCGGTACACGACCGGCGTGTGGCGTAGGCGACCGGTCGTGCGGCCCGTGGTCTCGAGCACGAGCACGTGCGTACGGCCGATCAGCGCGATCCAGCTGAAGCCGAGTCGGCGAAGCGAGGCGGTCTCCAGCCGGTTGGACAAACGCAAGAGCCATCGCAGGCGGTCCGCTGGGCTGGTCGTCGACTTGGGGTGCCGGGCCATGCCGTACAAGTGTCGCCTCCTGGCTGCGGTGCGAGATCACGGGTCGACTGGTCGCGTACGAGCCGGTCTCCGGTTTCCTCCGGGGTCTCTGGGTCAGGCGGGCCGGGGCCGCAGGCGGATGATGGGCAGTTCTCGGTCGGTCTTCTCCTGGTAGGAGGCGAATCGCGGGGCGGCGGTGATGATCTGTTGCCATGCTTCGTCGCGTTCGGGCCCTGCGAGTTGTTCGGGGGTGACGGGGACGGTGCGGCCGTCGGCCTCGATGGTGACCTTGTCGGGGTGGGCGGCGAGGTTGTAGTACCAGCCGGGGTTGCCGGAGGCGCCCATGGCGGAGGCGACGATGAGGTAGCTGCCGTCGGGGCCGGGGAACCAGCCGACCGGATTGGTGCGTTCGGCTCCGCTCTTGGCGCCCACCGTCTTCAGGATGAGGGCGTTGAACCCCATCATCTGGCCACTGCCCTTGCGGATCCGCCGAGCGGCGATCTTGTTGAACAGCCGGAACAGCGCCCCAGAGGGCTGGCGGGTGCCACGGGTGCCCTTGCGGGTGTTGAAGCTCATCTACTCTCCGTCCCTTGATGCCTGTTCGGACAACAATAAGGGGTCGCGATCGGGAGCCTGGAATCGAACGAGCAGGTTTCCGTGGCTGCCCGAGTTTTAGCTGCCCGGCTGAGCATCGAGGTGCGGAGGTGTCATCATTGCCACACCCAGGCGGGTCGGGTCAGGTGAGGGTGGGGGTGGTCGGTGGTCACCGCCGTAGGAGGAGGCGTGGTCGGGAATGTCATGATCGCGTGCGGCGGTAGACTCGTACCTGTTCGATCAGCTATCACTGTCGGGGGTGGCAGGGTGGATCGGCCGAATGAGCCCGGCGACACGGCGGAGGTGGCGTGTGCGCCGCTCCCGCTCTCGGTCCAGGCGGGGCCGATGAACCACGCGATCGTCCGGGTCGCCCGCCTGCACCGCATGCTCGCCGCCCAGCTCCTGCGCCGCGTCGGCCTGCACCCCGCCCAAGAGCTGGTGATGATGCAGCTGTGGGACTACGGTCCGCAACGCCAGGTCGACCTCGTCCGGATGCTCGGCTCCGACGCCGCCACGATGACCCGTACCGTCAAGCGCCTGGAGCACGCCGGGTTCGTACGCCGCAAGCCCAGCCCCACCGACAAACGTGCCACCATCATCGAGGCCACCCCCGCCAGCCAGGCCGTCCGGCGCCAGATCGAGGACATCTGGGCCGAGCTCGAAACCGCCACCGCCGCCGGCCTCACCCCCGACCAGCAGGCCGAAGCCCTCAAAGCCCTCCAGCAGATAGAGAACAGCCTCGCCCGCGCCGCTTTCAGCGGGCCCCACCAGGATTGCCGACCTGACGGGCCCTGACCGGCGGCGCATCGTGCGGATCCCCCGCACCGGCCCGGCCGGGCCGGCACGGCCGGGAATTGTCGCAGTCGGTCCATTCGGAACGAATCGGTTCGATGATTCGGTGGCGGTGGATCACGGTCGAGCATCCGCGCACAGCTCGCAGGGCGGCATGCGCTCCCATGCCGCCCCGCGGTCCCGCCCCGGTGGCCCGTTGCGACGCCTGACCCGGTATCCGGCTGCCACGAGCCGGGTCCTGGCCACAGACGTCTCGAGCGGGTCGACTTCACGCTGGCCTCAGCCGGTGGCGTAGGGGCGGACCTCTCCGCTCGCCGAGTCCGGCGTCCGGGTCGCGGTGAGCGTCTCGTGGAGGCGGAGCCACGCGGAGTCCGGGGCGTGGGCCTCCGTCAGCGCCTCGCGGACCGCGCCGGCCACCGGTGGTACGTCGAGCACGTGCGGCCGGGCGAGCGGCGCGTCCTCGTGGAGGCGCCGGCGAATGTGGTCGTGCAGGAGTGCCTGGCCGTTCTGGAGCGTTCCGCCGCCGAGCACCACCGGTGTGGGGGTGCGCAGCAGGTCGAGCCGGCGCAGCAGCGCGGTCACCATCGTGACGATCTCGTCGCCGAGACGTGTCACGATCCCGCGTGCCACCGCGTCGCCGTCGTCGGCGGCGGCGAACACCAGCGGTGCGAGGGTGAGCAGCTCCATGGCGGAGATCTTCCCGGCGGTGACGGTCAGGGCGACGGCCTCCACGGTCGGCAGCCCGAAACGGCCCGGAAGGACCTCCCGGAGCGCGGTCGCGGGGCCGCGCCCGTCACCGGCGCGGACCGCCGCGCCCAGGGCCGCCCGTGCGACGCCCATGCCGCCGCCCCAGTCGCCGGTGATGTCGCCGAGCGAAAGGAAGCGCGCCGACTCTCCGTTCGGGTGGACTCCGACGGCGTTGATGCCGGCGCCGGACACCACGGCCACGCCCCAGCCCTCCGGCGCACCGGCCCGCAGGATGGCGAGCGTGTCGTTCCGGACGAGGACCCGCTCGGCCACGTCCAGTTGGGACAGCTGCCGCAGCGCCTCCTGCTCGTCGTCCGGAACGTCCACGTTGGCCAGGAAGTACGCGCCGACCGTGACGGGAGTGGTCTCCGGCAGACCGGCCTCGGACAGTCCCCGGCGCGTCAGCTCGGCGAGCTGTCCACCGGTGACCGCCATGCCGTCGGTGTGCGGGCGCGTGCCGGTCCCGCGAACCCAGGCCAGCAGCCGCCCGTCGGTGTCCGCGAGCACCAGGTCGGTCTTGGAGTTCCCGCCGTCGACGCCGACCACCAGGTCAGCCATTGACCGACTCCTCGCCGAAGAACCGGGGCAGGTGCGAACGGTTGGCCTCCAGGATCGCGTCCGACATCGGCGCCGCGAGGTCCCACTGACGGACCAGCGGGTTGGCGAGCAGCGCCCGCCGGGCCACCGACCGGTCGCCGGTCAGCGCGGCCTCGATCGTGAGCGTCTCGTACGCCGTGACGGCCTGGACCAGTCCGAGCATCTCGGGCGGCAGCGGTGGCACCGCGACCGGGCGCGGGCCGGCGGTGTCGACGTGCGCCGGCACCTCGACGACGGCCTCATCCGGCAGGCCCTCCAGCACGCCGTCGTTGCGCACGTCCACGTAGTGGTGCGCGCCGTCGCCGGTGAGCAGGCTGGTCACCAGGGCCGCCGCGGCCTCGCTGTAGTACGCGCCGCCGCGGCGTTCGAGGATCTCGGGCTTGTGGTCCAGATCCGGGTCCTCGTAGAGGGCGAGCAGCTCCCGCTCGATGGCCTGGACCTGCTCGGCCCGGTGCGAGCCCGTCCGCTGCCGGTCCAGCTCGTGGTCGGTGCAGTAGAAGTAGTGCAGGTAGTAGGACGGGATCGCGTTCAGGTCGCGCAACAGCCCGGCGGGCAGGCGCACCTCCTCGGCGATCTCGGCGAGCGTGTCGCCGGACAGCAGCCCGGGCAGCCGCTCCTCGCCGTCCACGGTGATCGAGCGGACCCACGACAGATGGTTGAGACCGGCGTGGCCGAGCCGGACCCGGTCCGCGTCGACGCCGAACCGGTCCGCCATGCTCCGCTGGAACTTGATCGCCACGTTGCACAGGCCGACCGCCCGGTGCCCGGCGTCCAGCAGCGCCCTGGTCACGATGCCGACCGGGTTGGTGAAGTCGACGATCCACGCGTCGGGCTTCGCCAGGCGGCGTACCTCTGCCGCGATGTCGAGCACGAGCGGCACCGTGCGCAGCGCCTTGGCGAAGCCGCCCGGGCCGGTGGTCTCCTGGCCGATCAGGCCGAACTTGTTCGGCAGCGTCTCGTCCGTCAACCTGGCCGCCTGGCCGCCCACGCGCAGCTGGATCAGCACCGCGGCCGCCCCGTCCAGCGCCTGGGCGAGGTCGGTCGTGGTGGTCAGCCGGCCGGGGAACGCGTGCCGGGCGAGGATCCGCCCCGCCAGGCCGCCGACGACGCGGAGCCGCTCGGGATCGACGTCGTGCAGGACCAGCTCGTCGACCGGAAGCACGCCGGCGCGCCGGGCGAAGCCCTCCACGAGTTCGGGCGTGTACGTGCTGCCACCGCCGACAACGGTGATCTTCACTCTTACTCCAAAAAGGTTCGCTAAGGACGGTCCGCCGACGACGCGGCGGCCGTCAGCCCTTGATGCCGGTCAGCGCGATGCCCTCGACGAACACCTTCTGCGCCAGGAAGAACAGCACCAGGACGGGCAGCAGGAACATCAGCGACGCGGCCATCTGCAGCTGGTAGGCGTTCTGGTGCCCGCTCTTGGCGAGCTGGGTGAGGGCCACGGCGAGGGTCTGGCCGCCCTGGCTGTTACCGGTGTAGAGCAGCGGGTTGTAGAAGTCGTTCCAGGCGTACAGGAACGAGAAGAGCCCCACGGCGGCGATCGCCGGCTTGGTCATGGGGATCATCACGCGCAGGAGGATGCGCAGCTCGCCCGCGCCGTCGACCCGCGCCGCCTCGGTCAACTCGCCGGGGATCGTGCGGAAGAACTGGCGCAGCAGGAAGATGCTGAACGCGTCGCCGAAGAACGACGGGACGATCAGCGGCTTGAGCGTGCCCACCCACCCGATGTGCGAGTAGAAGACGTACAGCGGCAGGCTGGTCACCTGCGCGGGCAGCATCATCGCCGCCAGCACCACCAGGAAGAACGCCTCCCGGCCCCGCCAGCGCAGCCGGGCCAGCGCGTACGCCACGGGCACCGACGAGACGATCGTGCCGATCGTGGACAGTCCGGCGTACAGCACCGTGTTGAGCAGGTCGCGGCCGAACGGCATGGCGGTGAAGACCCGCCGGAAGTTGCCGAAGTCCCAGGGCGACGGCCACAGCGACCCGGTGCCCGCCTGGTGCTGCGTCATGAACGCCGTCAGCACGCTGATCATCAACGGCAGCAGGAAACAGAGCGCGACCGCGACGGCCGGCGCGTGCTCGGCCAGGCCGTACAGCAGGCGACGCCCGAGCGGCGACCGGTTGCGTCCGAGCGCATGCCGGCGCCCGGTCATGCCAGCGGCGGTCACCGGTCACCGCCCGAGTAGTGCACGAAGCGGCGGGAGGCGCGGATGAACACCACGGTCGCGGCGAAGATGGCCAGGAAGAGCAGCCACGCCATCGCCGACGCGTACCCCGTCTTGAAGTACGAGAAGCCCTGCTGGTAGAGCTCCGTGGAGTAGAAGAGCAGCGATCTGGCGGGGTAACCGATCAGCTCGTTGCTGGACGCCTCGACGTTCGCCGAGCCGGACACGACGAACGCCTCGGTGAAGTACTGGAACGCGTAGATCATCCCGGTGAGCAGCGAGAAGTAGATCACCGGGGAGATCGCCGGCAGCGTGATGCTGCGGAACTTCCGGAACGGGCCCGCGCCGTCCAGGTCGGCCGCCTCGTACAGTTCGCGCGGCACGTCCAGCATGGCGGCCGAGAAGATCACCATCGTGTTGCCGGCCGCCCAGAGCGCCATCAGCACCAGGCTCGGCTTGGACCAGGCGGGGTCGGAGAACCATCCGGGCTCGCCGATGCCGAACAGGCCCAGCAGCTTGTTGAGCGGCCCGACCGGGTTGAGCAGCACGATGAACGAAAGTGCGGCGGCCACCGGCGGCACCATGTGGGGCAGGAAGAAGACCGTGCGGTAGACGTTGCGGCCGCGCTTCACCCGGGTGATCAGCCAGGCGGTGAGCATGGCCCAGGCGGTGCGTAGCGGCACCATGATCACGACCATCCACACGGTGTTGCGCACCGCGATCCAGAAGTTGTCGGACTGGGTGAACAGGGTCCGGTAGTTGTTCAGCCCGACGAACCGCACGGGCCGGTACGAGCCGGCCTGGAAGTTGGTCAGTGAGTAGTACAGCGTCGCGGCCACCGGATACAGCACGAAGGTCGCGAGGCCGATCACGAACGGCGACAGGAAGGCCAGCACGACCCACCAGCGGGTCTTGCTCGGGTGGCGGCGGCGCTCACCCCGGGCGGGGCGCCGCGGCGCCCCGCTCACGGTGCCGGCGCTACGGGCGACGGTGGTCGTCATCCCTAGTTCCCCGCCTGCGCGTTCGAGTTGTCGATCTTCTTGGCGATCCCGGCGAGACCAGAGGGCAGGTTCGCCACCTTGCCCTGCTCGTACTGGAGCAGGAACTCCCTCCACGTGTCCATGTCCTCCTCACCCGCCGGGGTGAGCGTCTTGTAGTACGAGCCGGGGTTCTTGAACATGTCGACGAGCGGCTTCCAGTGCGGGTCGTTCGCCTTGTCCCAGCTCTGCAGCGACGCGAACGTGCTCGGGATGTTCGACACCGTGTCGGCCAGGGTGTTCAGGAACGTCGTGTCGGTGGTGAGCTGCTGCAGGGCGAAGAAGCCCTCCTGCTTGTGCTTGGAACCGGCGGGCAGGTACGCGACGGTCCCGAGGGTGTCGCCCGCGCCGTACGTGCCCGACGCCGAGTCCAGCATCGGCATCGGCGCGATCCCGTAGTCGATGCCCTTCTTCGCCGCGTCGATCTCGCCGATGTGCCACTCGCCGTCGAACTCCATCGCCGCCGCGCCGGTCAGGAAGGGGTTGTTCGTGTCGTCGGCGTGCGGCTGGTACCGGCCGACGAACTTCTGCACGTTCCCCGGACCGTACGAGTCACCGAGGCTCTTGTCCCACTGCAGCAGCTGCTGCCACTTCGGATCGGTGCCGAACGTCGCCTTCCCGTCGGCGCCGTAGAACTTCGTGCCGCTCTGCACGCCGGTGTAGATGTACCGGTTGGCGTTGTAGTCGGACCGGGAGACGAACCCGTACGTCTTGATGGAGCCGTCACCGTTCTTCACGGTGAGCTTCTTCGCGTCGGCGGCCAGCTCCGAGAGCGTCTTCGGCGGCGTGGTGATGCCGGCCGCCGCGAACATCTTCTTGTTGTAGTACAGCCCGAACGCGTCGGTGAGCAGGGGCAGCGCGCACTGCTTGCCCTGGTACTTCGTGTACACCAGGGTCGCGGCCGGGAAGGTCGCGGTGGTGTTCACCTTCGCCGACGACAGGTACGGGCCGAGGTCGGCGACCGTGCCGTTGGCGCAGAACTTGCCGACGTTGTCCGGCGCCGACGCGACGAAGACATCCGGCGGGTCACCGGCGGCGACCGCCTTGGCGAACGCCGCGTCGTCCTTGTTGGGCACGAACTTCACGGTCAGCCACGGGTACTTCGCGTGCAGGCGGTTCAGGGCCGCGGTGAACGCCGCCACCTCGTTGGGCAGGTGGTTGAACGTCCACACGCTGATGGTGGTCGGCGCGTGCGAGGCACCCGCCGAGATCGCGGTGGTCGGCTCCGACGACGCGGGCCCGGCGGATGTGCAGCCGGCGAGCAGCAGCGCGGCAGCCGTGCCCGCCACGGCCCCGGTGATAAGTTTGAACACTGATCGTCCTTCCTCGGTGATGGCATCGCTGGGTGGCGGATCGGTCATCGCTCCGGGGCGCGGCAACGCCCGGGGCGTCTCTGGCGGCGGCGCTGTCCGGCAAGACGGCGTCGCCGCAGTACCTCAGGAAAGCGGCAGGCGAGCCTCCACCGGGGTGCTCGGTGCGGTCGCGGCCGCATAGGTCGACTCGCGCGCCAGGTCCGACGCCATCGTCGTGGCGCCGATCAGCACCGCGCCCGGCCCGAGGTCGGAGGCGACGATCCGGGGCCGGAAGGTGCTGAAGTCCGCGAGATGCCGGGTGACCGGTGCGAGCAGCAGGTCCCCGTTGCCGCCGATGGCGCCGCCCAGCACGATCAGGGCCGGATCGATGAGGGGCACCACGCAGGCCACCACGTAGGCGATGCTCCGTGCGGTGTCGTCGACGATCCGCGCCGCGGCAGGGTCTCCCTCGCGGGCCAGTTCGAAGACCGACCGCGGACTGCCGTCGCCGGGCAGCCCCAGGCGGCGCGCCTCGGCGCTGATGTACCGCGCGCCCAGGTGCTCCTGCACGAGGTCCCGGCGCTGCCCGGGCGGCGCGACCATCCGGTCGCTGGGCAGGTAGCCCGCCTCTCCCGCGACACCGGTCGCCCCCCGCCGGACGCGGCCGTCGACCACCATGCCAAGACCGAGGCCGACTCCCAGGCTGACCAGGACGAAGTCGTCGGTCTCGGTGCCGTGTCCCTGCCTGCGCTCGGCCAGCGCCGCGAGGTTGACGTCATTCTCCAGGACCAGCGGAACCGGGATGGCGCGGACGAGCGCCTCGCCGAGGCCGCGTCCCGCGTCGGGCAGGCCCGTGGTGTACGACAGACCACGCCCGTCGGGCCCGACGACGGCCGGCACGCCCATCACGATCTGGGCGACGGCCTCCAGCGAGATGCCCATCTGCGCGGCCAGGTCCTCGCACATCGCCGCGACCCGCTCGATGAGCGCGTCCCGATCGGACGGGGACTCCTGTTCGGCCCTCGCCCGTACGCTCCCGGTGACGTCGGCGATCGCGGCACGGATCTTCTTGTGCCCGATGTCCACGCCGATCGCGAACGCGCAGTCGGCGTTGACCTCGTACAACGCGGGCGCGGGCCCCTTACGGCCCGTGTCCGGGCCCACTTCGCTGATCACGCCGCGTTCGAGCAGCAGGCTCACCGCGGCGGCCACGGTCGGCCGGGACAGGTCGATCCGGCCCGCCAGGTCGGTCGTGGTGATCGGGTGACCGGCCCGGTGGATCGCCTCGAGCACCGCACGCCCGTTGAGCAGACGCAGCAGGCGTTGCGGTCCTGCCGGATACCGGTTGGTCACCTGGACACCCCTGTCTCAACTGGGCGGACTTGTTAGAAAGAAAGTTGTTTACTTATACGCTCCCAGGCGTCCGCGAATCAACCCCCGGACGGCGGTCGGCCCGGGACCAGAAGGTCCCGGGCCGATTGGACGGAGCTGTCAGCGGGTCGGCAGGGCGATCCGGCCGGTGGTGCGGACCGAGCCGTCGGCGTTCCGCGGCGCGGCGTCCCAGAAGTCGCACTGGTGCTGCGTGCGGTACTCGGCCACCGAGATGCGGGTGCTGTGCCCGCCCGGTCGCAGGTCGAGCAGGGTCTGCGACCGCAGCGTGGGCCAGTACGCCAGGGGCTGCCGAGGCGCGGGGGCGCCGCGCCGGACGAACGCCCCCCAGTAGTGACTCATGTCGTCGGCGAGCCGGTGCTGGGCGGCGGTGAAGTACGGGGTGATCGGCGTGCCGTTGTCGAAGCTCGGGAACAGGTACGGCAGGTCGCCCGCGTGCGGCGCCCCCCACTCGTAGCCGGCGGGCCGGCCGGGCGTCAGCCCGGGGAACCCGCGGTCGTCGAACTGGTAGAGGTAGGTGCGGGTACGGGCGGACAGCCGGCCGGCGAGGCTCAGGTTCGGGCATCCGCCGATCCCGCCGACCAGGCCCGCGTCGGTCAGGATCGCCGCGACGGCGTAGACGGGTGCGTACGGACCGGTGTACGCGCTGACCGGGTAGTGCCGCAGCACCTCATCGGCCCGTGTCCCGAACGTCCCGCGGACCCAGGCCTCGTACTGCTCGGCCGTGGTCCCGACGAATCCGAGGGCGAAGGTCCGGCCCTCGTCCCGGGTGGCCCCGGTGATGACGGGAACGTGGGCGAAGCGGCCGGCGGCCACCGCGTCCGCCGGGGGGACGGGCAGCACGTCGCCGCCGGAGACGAGCGTGAGGTTCGTGGTGGCGCTCGCGTCCAGCAGTTCCGCGGCCGGCTTGGCCCGCAGGCAGGCCACCATGGTGGCCGGGTCCGTGCAGCCGACCGAGCGTGCGAACGCGGTGCCGCTCGTACGGGCCTGGTCCAGCGGCGTCGTTCCGCAGCCGCCGCTCTGCAGGATGGCGCCCCGGAACAGCCCGGCCGATCCCGGGGCGGTCAGGTGCGCGCACACCGAGATCGCGCCGGCGGACTCGCCGCCGACGGTCACCGCGTCCGGATCGCCGCCGAACGCGGCGGCGTTCGCCCGGGTCCAGCGCAGCGCCGCCTGCTGGTCGAGCAGCGCGTAGTCGCCGCTGAGGCCGGGCAGGGTGAGCAGGCCGAAGACGTTCAGCCGGTAGTTGGCGGTGACCACGATGACGTCGTTGTCGGCGGCGATCTTCGCACCGTCGTACTGCTGGGCGCCGCCGTTCTGCAGCCCGCCGCCGTAGATGTAGAACAGCACGGGCAGCCGTCCGTGCCGGCGCGCTCCGCTGGGCCGGAAGACGTTGGCGTAGAGGCAGTCCTCGGCGTCCGACCGTGGGCCGTTGCCGCTGGGCAGCTGGGCGCAGGCGGGGCCGTACGCGGTCGCCGGGCGCACGTCATGCCACCGCGGTGCCGGGGCGGGAGGGGCCAGGCGGCGGTCCCCGACCGGCGGTGCGGCGAAGGGGATGCCGAGGAACTTGTCGACCCCCTCGACCGTGGTGCCCCGGACCACGCCCTTGTCCGTGCGGACGATCGGATCCGCGCGGCTCGCGGCGGTGGCCTGGGGAGTCGCCGTGGGCAGGGCCGACAGGACGGCCATGGCGACCCCGATGACGGCGGTGCGAAGCGGACCTGATCGGATCATGTGCCTACCTGCCTCTCAGCCCTGCGCCTTTTCGCGCGTCAGGCGACATTAATCGGCCCGGCGGCGATCGATTCGCCCTCTCGCCGGTGACACCGTTGATCTGCCACGGAGCCTAAACATCAAGGCCAAGGCGGTCAATGACAGTAAATGGCGGCAGTTAACGTCCAGTCGTTTCCAAAATGATTATTGTCAACGACTGGACGTAATTCACCGTTGATAACCTATAATTCCGTCCATGACGGACGCTTTCGGAAGGCGCCAGGGGCGGACGGCGGCGCAGTTCATCCTGGAAGAGCTTCGCGGCGAGCCCTTCCTCACCCGCGCGGAGCTGATCGACCGGACCGGGCTGTCCCGGTCCTCGGTGTCCGGCGCGGTGGGCGAGTTGTCGTCCGCCGGGCTGGTGGCCGAGCGCACCGCCGGGTCCGGGCCGGGGGAGCGCCGGCGCGGCCGGCCGGTCGGCGGGCTGTCCCTCACCGCGCGGGCCGGCCTGGTCGCGGCCGTCGACTTCGGGCACAGCCACCTGTCCGTCGCCGTCGCCGATCTGTCCCTGCGGGTCCGGACCGAGCGGACGATCGCGTTCGACGTGGCCGGGTGCAAGGACGCCGCCCTGCGGGCGGCCGAGGAACAGATCCGATCGGCGCTCGCGCAGGCGGCGGGCCCGGGGGAGCTGTGCGCCATCGGCATGGGGGTGCCCGCCCCCGTCCTGGCCACCGACCAGAGCGTCGTGAGCAGCTCCATCCTGCCCGGCTGGGGCGGCACCCGCCCGGCAGCGGAGCTCGGCGAGCGGCTGGGGCTGCCGGTGACCATCGACAACGACGCCAACCTCGGAGCGCTGGCGGAGACGCGCCTCGGCGCGGCCCGCGACGTGCAGGACGTCCTCTATCTCAAGGTCTCCTCCGGAATCGGTGCCGGCCTGGTCCTCGCCGGGCGCGTCCACCGGGGCCTCCACGGCACGGCCGGGGAGCTGGGCCACGTACCGGTCGGTGACGAGCGTGGCGCCGGCCGGGCCTGCCGATGCGGCGGTCAGCGCTGTCTCGAGACGGTGGCGTCGGCGACCGCGGTCCTGGAGGCGCTGCGGCCCTCGTTCGGCGAGCTCGACCTCGCCCGGCTGATCGAGCTGGCGGAGGAGCACCCGGTCGCCCGGCGCGCCCTCACCGACGCGGGCCGGGCGATCGGCACGGTCATCGGCGACCTGGCCAACACCCTCAACCCGGCGGCCATCGTGCTCGGCGGGTCACTGGCGGCCGCCGCGGGGCCGGTCCTCGCCGGGATCCGCGAGTCGCTCGACCGGCGTACCCAACCCGCGGCCGGTGACGCGGTGCGTCTGCTGGCGGGCGAGCTGGGCGAGCGTGCGAGCGGCATGGGAGCCCTCATCCAGGCCGCGCGGGTCGCCGTCCCGGCCCTTCCCGCGGTGCGGGTGGTCCTCGTATGAGCCCGGTGGGCGGATCCGGCCACGACGAGTGGCTGCTGGCCCTGATCCCGCAGGACACGGGCGTGACGACGGCGGACCTCCTCCGGCTCAGCGGCCTGAGCCGGCCGACCCTGACGGACCTCCTCGCCCGGCTCCGCGCGGAGGGAGCGGTGCTGAGCGAGCCCGCCGTACCGTCCGGGCGCCGGGGACGGCCCGCGCAGCGCTGGCGCCGGCCGCCTCCCCGGGGGATGTTCGCCGCGATCGCGCTGACCCGCGACGACGTCCGGGTCCGGGTCGCCGACGGTTCCGACCAGGCGGTCGCCGAGCGCGAGCGACCGATGAACGTGACCCTCGACGTCCGCGGTGCGCTCGACTGCGGTCTCCGGCTGCTGCACGAGTCTCTGGCCGAGCTCGATCGCTACGAGGACTCCCTGACCGCCCTGGTGCTGGGCCTGCCCTGCCCCGTCGGCGGCGACGGGGACCCGCAGGCTCGCGGGATGATGCCGGGCTGGGTCGGCGTCCGTCCGGGGGAGTGGCTGCGGCACCGGCTGCCCGGCGTCCGGATCACGGTCGAGAACGACGCGAACCTCGCCGCCTTCGGCGAGCTCACCGAGGGGGCCGGCCGGGGCCGCAGCGACCTGATCTACATCAAGCTTGCGGCCGGCCTCGGCGCGGCGCTGGTTGTTGGCGGACGGCTGTACCGCGGCGCGACCGGGCTCGCGGGCGAGCTCGGCCACGTCCAGATCAACGAGATGGGCCACCCGTGCGTCTGCGGCGCCCGCGGCTGTCTCGCCATGGAGCAGTACGTCGCCGCGTCGCACGCGACGGGCAGGCCGGGACCGTCGGCCATCCTGGATCTGTTCCGGCGCTGCGATGCCGGGGACGCCGCCGCCGGGCGGGTCCTCGGCCACATCGGCGGCCTGCTCGGCGAGCAACTCGGCGTCCTTGCCGACATGCTCGACCCGGAGTGTGTCGTGATCAGCACGGACGACGTTCCGCCGCATCCGGCGGTGCTCGCCGGGATCCGGGGTGGGATACGCCGTACCGCGCTGCCGGTCGTGAGCGACCTGCCGGTGATCGCCTCGACGCTCGGCGTACGGGCCGAGGCGATTGGCGGGATCGCGCTGGCACGAGCCGCGAGCCACCGCCACACCGACTGACGTCAGCCCTTCACGGCGCCGGCGGTCAGCCCCTGGATGAGGAAGCGCTGCACGTACGCGAAGAGCACGATGACCGGAACGACGGCGATCAGGCCTCCGGCGGCCAGCGCGCCGAAGTCGGTCCCGAAGTCGCCCAGGAGATAGCTCAGGCCCACCGGCACGGTGAACTTGTCCTGCGAGCTGATGAACATGATGGCGAACAGGAAGTTGTTCCACGCGCTGATGAACGCGAACGACCCGACGGCGACGATCCCCGGCTTGAGCAGGGGCAGCACGACCGCGCAGAACGCCCGGATCCGGCCGCACCCGTCGACCTGTGCCGCCGCCTCCAGCTCCACCGGCACGTTGCGGATGAAGCCGGCCATGAGGACGAGGGACAGCGGCAGGTGGAAGACCGTGTCGGCGACGACCAGGCTCCACAGGCTGTCCGTGAGCCGCAGGGTGTTGAAGATCCGGAAGAGCGGGATGAGCATCATCGCGCCCGGGATGAACTGCGTGCAGAGCATCGTGACCAGGAAGAGCTTCTTGCCTTTGAAATCGAGGCGGGCGAGCGCGTACCCGCCGAGCAGGCCGACCACGGTGGACACGACGAGGCTGGTGACCGCGACGATGATGCTGTTGCGGAAGTAGACGCCGAACCCCGAGCCCTCCCAGACGGTCCGGAAGTGCTCCAGCGTGACCGGCCACGGCACCAGGGACGTCGAACCCGCCGGCCGGAAGGCGAACAGCACCATCCAGTACAGCGGCACGAGCGTGAAGAGCAGGAACAGGCCCAGCGGCAGCCACAGCGCGAGGCGGTCCCCCACGGAACGCCGCCGCCTCCGGGCCGTGGCGGCGGCGGTCGTCCGCCGGCGCGGGGGAGATGTCACCGGGCCCTGCCGGACGTCGCCGCGGGTGGCGAGGCTCACTTGCCCTCCTCGAAGTTCGTCTTGCTGATGCGCAGGTAGACCAGGGACGCGAAGGTCAGCACCAGGAACGCCGCGACGGTGAGCGCGGACCCGTACCCGAAGTTCTGGCCGTGGATGGCGGTCTGGGCCACGTAGAGCGGCAGCGTGGTGGTCGAGTTCGCCGGACCGCCGGCGGTCATGGTGTACAGCAGGTCGACGTTGTTGAACTCCCAGACCGCCCGCAGCAGCGTGGCGACGACGACGGCCTTGCGGATGTGCGACCAGGTCACCGCCCGGAACTTCTGGAGCACTCCGGCGCCGTCGACGTCCGCGGCCTCGTACAGCTCGGTCGGCACCGACTGGAGGTCGGCGAGGATGAGGATGGCGAAGAAGGGGATGCCCTTCCACAGTTCGGCGATGACCAGGGCCCAGAAACTGGTGCCCGGGTCCGAGAGCAGCGACGTCCCGTACTCACCGATGCCCATGGACGCCAGGTAGTGGCCGACCCCGGTGGTGGGGTTGTAGAGCAGGAGCCAGATCGTCGTGGTCAGGATGCCGGACACCGCCCACGGGCTGAAGGCGAGGGCCCGGGCCATTCCGCGGGCGACGAAGGTGCGGTTCAGCACCAGCGCCAGCGCCAGGCCGAGGGCGAACTGCAGCCCCACCTCGACGACCACCCACTGACCGGTGAAGCGCAGGCTCCGCCAGAACAGGCCGTCGGAGAGCATCTTCCGGTAGTTGTCGAGGCCGGCGAAGCCGTCGTCGAGGGGGCGGGTGAGGTTGTGGTGCTGCAGGCTCTCCCAGAAGACGCTGAGGACCGGATAGAGGAGGAAGACCGCGACCAGCACGACCGCCGGTGCGATCAGCAGATAGGGATGGGCGGCGGGCGGCCCGAACAACCGGGCGCCCGCGGTCCTCTTACGGCGGATCGGTCCGGCCGTCGCGCTCATCCGTGCTCCTTGCCGTACTTGCTCTTGGCCTTCGTGAGGGAGGCCGCGGCGGCGGTGAGGAAGTCGCGGGACGACAGGCCGCCCTGCAGGACCTTCTGCCACTGCGGGAGCAGGTCGGTGGTGGTGATGGTGGAGAACTCCGGCAGGTAGTACGGCTGCTCCAGCGTCACGGCGCCCGGCGCGGAGGAGGCGTCCATGGCCGCCTTGAGGGCCTTGTTCTCGGTCACCCATTTCTCCTGGGCGACCGCCTTGTTGCCGGGGAGGTAGCCGGACTTCTGGGCCCAGAAGCTGTTGCCCTCCTGCTCCATGGTGTAGGCGAGGAACTTCCACGCCGCGTCCTGGTGCTTGCTCGCCTTGAACATCGCGAACCCGGTGGTCATCCAGCCGGTCAGCACCTGGTGGCCCGTGGCGGGGAAGGGCGCGACGACGCCGACCTTGTCGGCCCCCAGGGCGGCGACGTGGTTGGGGTAGGAGCCGACGCTGTGGCTGAGCATGCCGGCGCCGCCCTTGCCGAACTGGGCCACCATGGCCTTGAAGTCGGCGGTGAGGTCGCTGCGCGCGGTCTGCTTGCCGAACAGGGCGACGTAGGCCTCACAGGCGCTGATGACCGCCGGGTCGTCGAGCGTGCAGGTGCCGTCCGCGCGGTAGAACGTGGACACGCCCGCGCGGGGATAGACCATCTCCACCAGCTGGGCGAAGAAGCCGTTGCCGCCGCGCAGCGTGTAGCCGAAGCGGCCCGCGGACGCGTTCGTGAGGCGCCGGGCGGCCGCGTCGAAGTCCGCCCAGGTGGCCGGCGGCTTCAGGTTCGCCTGCTTGAACCAGTCGGCCCGGTAGTAGATGACGTCCGCGAGGCTGGTGGCCGGCGTCAGGTAGAGCTTGCCGTCGGGGGCGGCGGCCCGGGAGGACTTGAGCATCTGCGGGGAGATCTGCTGCTCGAGGCCGGCCGCCTTCAGGCGATCGTCAAGGGGAGCGAGGGCCTTCTGCGCCACGAGGGCGGCGATGTCGGACGCCTTCGGCGTGAGCAGGTCCGGGGTCGAGCGGGTGGCGATCGCGGTGTTGATCTTCTGCATGTACTGGTCGGTGGGCAGCCCCAGGTAGTTGATGCGGATGCCGGGGTTCTTGGCCTCGAACATCGAGATCAGCTTCCTGAGGTTGGCGGTGCGCTCCGGGCGCGTGTCGGTGTCCCACAGGTGCAGAGTGACGGTGCCGCCGGAACCACCCGAGCCGCCGCAGGCGCTCAGCGTCGATCCGAGGCCCGCCGCGACGCCGATTCCCGCCGCCGTTCGGAGGAAGCCGCGCCGGGGAAGACCGGTGGTACTGAGGGCCACGGCCTGGTTGTGCTGCCGCTTCATCGCTGCTCTCCCTCTCGTTGACCGCGGACTGCGCGTCTCGCGATGACGTTCCGCAACCGTATGGCATACGATATGACGGCACAACATATACGAAATATGAGACACCTGGTAGGGTCAAACTCGACGCCCCGGGATCAGCGCGTCAGGGGTGCGGCAGCCCCCCGCTCCTCGTACGACCGGCATCGCGTGCCGGCCGGTGCGATGATCCATTCGGTGGCCGCCACGGAGACGCCGTCGGGGCGTCGGTCGAAGCGAAGGAGTGTGGGTGAGCGAGACAGCATTGGGCGCGATCAAGCCGTCTTCGAGGACCGGCCTGGTTCTCGAGGCGCTGCGTCGCGGCATCCTGAGCGGCGAACTGCCGGCCGGCCGTCCGCTGGTGGAGGCGGAGCTCGCCGCCCGCTTCGGCGTCTCCAAGACCCCGGTGCGAGAGGCGCTCAAGACCCTCAGTGGTGCTGGCCTGGTCACCATGAGCGACTACAGCGGGGCGGCGGTGCGTACGGTCGATGAGCGCCTCACCCGTAACGTGTTCGACGCACGGTGCCTGATCGAGCCGGTCGCGGTGCAGCGGAGCGTCGAGGCTGGGCTGCAGAAGGGCGGCCGGCTCGCCCGGGAGGCCCTGGAGGCCGCCGACAACGCTCAGGACGAGGTGGCGCGCAGCCTGGCGAACCGCGACTTCCACCGCGCGCTGTACACGGACTGCGACAACGACGTCCTGGTCGGGATGCTGGACCAGCTGCGCGAGCAGACCGCCCTGATCTCGGTCAACGCCTGGGCGCAGCGTCCCTCCTGGGAGGACGAGGCGCGCGAGCACCGGGAGATCCTCGAGGCGGCTTCGAGCGGGCAGGCGGAAGAGGCGGCCCGGCTCGTGCTGCAGCACATCAGCGCGTTCCGGGAGCGGGCGATCCGCCAGATCAAGGAGGTCGGTCGTGAAGTTCGGTGAGCTCTCGCAGGCGCTGCGCGACGTGGTCGCCATCCCGGTGACGCCGTACGCCGACGGAGTGCCCGATGTCGAGCTGTACAAGGTGTTGCTGCGACGTCTGGTCGACGCCGGCGTGGGCGTGCTCACCCCGAACGGCAACACCGGCGAGTTCTACGCCTTGAGCGCCGACGAACGGCTCCGGCTCCTCACCGCCGCGGCGGAGGCCGTGAACGGTGAGGCGCACCTGCTCGCCGGGGTCGGCCACGACGTCGCCACCGCCGTCGAGGAGGCCCGCCACGCGGCCGCCTGCGGCATCCGGATGGTCATGGTTCACCAGCCCGTCCACCCGTACGTCTCGGCCGAGGGCTGGCTCGACTACCACCGGGCGATCGCCGACGCGCTGCCCGACATGGGCCTGGTCCTCTACGTGCGGAACGTCTGGGTGGACGCCGACCTGCTGACGCGGCTGGGTGACCTGTGCCCCAACGTGATCGCCCTGAAGTACGCGGTGGCGGACGTGAATCGGTTCGCGCAGCTGCGCATGGAGGTGGGCGCCGACCGGTTCGTCTGGATCGCCGGGCTCGCCGAGCCGTACGCCCTGTCCTATGCCGTTCACGGCGCCGAGGGCTTCACCTCCGGACTGGTGAACGTCAACCCCGCCTTCTCACTGCGCCTCCGGGACGCGCTCCGCGAGGGGAACTACGCCCAGGCGGAGCGGATGCTCCAGGAGATCGCGCAGTTCGAGCACCTGCGGGCGGTCGACCGGGGCGCCAACAACGTCAGCGTCGTGAAGGAGGCCATGCACCAGCTCGGCCTGTGCGACCGCTCGGTCCGGCCCCCCAGCACGGTCCTGCCCGAGCGGGAACGACAGGTGGTCGCCCGGATCATCGCCGACTGGACCCGGACCGACGATCTCCTGCCCCTGCCGTCGGCGGGCCGCGCGGTGGCCTCATGAAGATCAGCGGTCTCCGCTCGTTCGTCCAGCGCGTCGGGGAACGGCCCCGGGTCCTGCTGCGCGTCGACACCGACGAGGGCGTCAGCGGGTGGGGCGAGGCGTACAACCACGGTCCCGACCTGGCGCTCGTCCCGTTGCTGGACTATCTCGGCGGGCAGATCCGTGGTGAGGATCCCCGGCGCGTGGAGTACCTGTCGCAACTCCTGATCCGCACCGCGCGGTTCCCGCAGGGGGCGCTCGGGCTGGCGGCGATCGCCGCCATCGACCACGCGCTGTGGGACATCACCGCGAAGGCGCTCGGCGTCCCGGTCTACCAGGTGCTCGGCGGCGCCGTACGGGACCGGGTGCGCGTCTACTGCGGCTTGTACTCCGCGCCCGACCCCGATGACTGCCGGCGGCGGACCGTCGAACTGCACGAGCGGTACGGCTTCACCGCATTCAAGCTCAGCCCGTTCCGAAGCGACCTGCACGCCGAACGGTGGGGCCTCGTCGTCGCCGAGGCGGCCGAATGGGCGCAGGAGGTCAGGCGGAGCTGCCCCCGGGAGTTCGACTTCGCCTTCGACGCCCACGCCAAGATCTTCGAGCCCTACCAGGCGGTCCAGCTGGGCAACGCGCTGGCGCCGATGGACCCGCTGTTCCTCGAGGAGCCGATCCGCCCCGAGCACTTCGCCTCCTGGGGACGTCTGCGCGGCGAGCTCCAGGTCCCCCTCGCGACCGGCGAGAGCCTGTACTCCCCGCACGAGTTCCTCCAGCTGCTCACCCACGGCGGCGCGGACATCGTCCAGCCCGACATCTGCGTGGTGGGCGGGGTCTCCCAGATGCGGCGCATCGCGACCATCGCCGAGACCTTCAACGTCATGCTGGCGCCCCACAACCCGATGGGCCCGCTGGCCACCGCCCACAACGTCCACTTCGCCGCGGCCTGCAGCAACTTCTCGATCCTCGAGTACAAACCCGAGACGACGAGCTGGTGCCCCGACCCGTACGTCCCGGTCGACGGGCACCTCGAACTGCGGCCCGACCGTCCCGGCTGGGGGGTCACCATCGACGAGGCGGCCCTGGCAGAGGACGACTACGTGCACTGGGAACGCCGGGTGCCGACCCGCCCGGACGGCTCCCTGGCGTTCTGTTGACGCCGACCGCTTTTCGCACGCGACCGGCCCGGCACGACTGAGGCCGAGAACGTTCCTGCGACGCGACGTCGTGCCGGGCCGGTCCGGCGGTCAGGCGATCTGTTCGGCGGCGGCGCGGCCGGCCCGGCGTCCGGACAGCAGGCAGCCGCCGAGGAAGGTCCCTTCCAGGGCGTTGTAGCCGTGCATCCCGCCGCCGCCGAAACCGGCGACCTCGCCCGCGGCGTACAGTCCCTCGATCGGCTGCCCGTCGGCGCCCAGGACCCGGGAGTCCAGGTCGGTCTGGATGCCGCCGAGCGTCTTGCGGGTGAGGATGTGCAGCTTGACCCCGATCAGCGGCCCGGCAGCGGGGTCGAGGATCCGGTGCGGCGTGGCGGTGCGGCCGAGCCGGTCGCCGAGGTAGCGCCGCGAGTTGCGGATGCCCTGGATCTGGGCGTCCTTGCTGTAGGAGTTGGCGATCTGGGAGTCCCGCGCCTGGATCTGGCGGCGCAGCACGGCCGTGTCCAGGAGCGGTTCGTCGGTGAGCGCGTTCATCTTGGCGACGAGGTCGTCCAGGGTGTCGGCGACGACGAAGTCCGCGCCGTGCCGCTTGAACGCGTCCACCGGCCCGGGCGCGCCCTTGCTCAGCAGCCGCTCGCGCATGAACGCCTTACGGTCGCCGCTGGTGATGTCGGGGTTCTGCTCCGAGCCCGACAGGGCGAACTCCTTCTCCAAGATCTTCTGGGTGAGGATGAACCAGGAATGGTCGTAGGCGGCGATGTCCTCGGTGGTCCGCAGGTGCCGCAGGGTGCTGAGCGTGTCGTACCCGGGCAGGCAGGGGTCCGGCAGCCGCCGGCCGAGGGCGTCGAACCACAGCGACGACGGGCCGGGCAGGATGCGGATGCCGTGGCCGGGCCAGATCGGATCCCAGTTCTGGATGCCCTCGGTGTAGTGCCACATGCGGTCGCGGTTGACCAGCCGCGCGCCGGCGGCCTCGGTGATGTCGAGCATGCGCCCGTCGACGTGGGCCGGCACCCCCGTGACCATCCGTTCGGGCGCGCGGCCCAGCCGCTCCGGCCAGTAGCGGCGCACCAGGTCATGGTTCGCGCCGATCCCACCCGCCGTGACGATGACGGCCTGGGCGGTGAGCTCGAACTCCCCGGCCACCTCACGGTTGGAGGTCACGCCGCGCGGCGCGGAGTCGTCGGCCAGCAGGACGCCGCGCACCCCCGTCACGGCGCCCGCCTCGACGATGAGCTCGTCGACCCGGTGCCGGTGGCGGAAGGTCAGCGTTCCGGCGGCGGCCGCTCGATGGGCGCTCTGCGCGAACGGCGCCACCACGCCCGTGCCGGTGCCCCAGGCGATGTGGAAGCGCGGCACCGAGTTGCCGTGCCCGTCCGCCCGCAGATCACCGCGCTCGGCCCAGCCGACCGTCGGCAGCAGTTGGATGCCGTGGCTCGCCAGCCACGAACGCTTCTCCCCGGCGGCGAACTCGACGTACGAACGTGCCCAGCGAACCGCCCAGGAGTCCTCGTCCTCGACACGGTCGAACTGGGCGCTGCCCTGCCAGTCGTTCCAGGCCAGCTCCAGGGAGTCCTTCACCCTCATGCGCCGCTGCTCCGGCGAGTCGACCAGGAACAGCCCGCCGAACGACCAGAACGCCTGGCCGCCGAGGTTGGCGGCGTTCTCCTGATCGAGCAGAGCGACCTTCCTGCCACGGGAGGTGAGCTCGTGGGCCGCCACGAGACCGGCCAGGCCGGCTCCGACGACGATGACGTCGAAATCCATGGGGCTCCTCGCTAGCCGCCGTCCTGCGGCGGCGGGGGACTCGGTACGGCGATATCAGTGCATCATCTATCACAGCACTCACCGCACCGAGCCCAGGACCGCCTTCCGGCCGATCTCATGCCGGCCGTGCGGACCACCCGTCGCCCGGCCGACCACGGCGGCCGTACGCCCGCGTCCGCAGGTCGACGATCAGTCCCGCGTCATCGCGACCCTCGAACCGTGACGGTCGCGTGCAGAGGCAGGTCGCGCGAGGAGTCGCCCGCGTAGAGGGTGTACCGGCCCGGGACCGTGGTCCAGCGGCCCGCCGCGGTGTCCCAGACGGAGAAGGAGCGGGCGTCGAGCCCGATCGTCACGTGCCGGGTCTGGCCGGGCCGCAGCGTGACCTTCGCGAATCCGGCGAGCCGGCGCGGTGGCTCGCCGGCGGACGCGGGCGACGCGAGGTAGAGCTGAACGACGTCGGCGCCGGCACGCGTGCCGGTGTTGGTGACGTCGACGGTCGCGACCCGGCCCTGCGGGGACACGCTCAGGTGACCGACGGCGAAGGTCGTGTACGACAGGCCGTAGCCGAACGGGAACCGCGGTGTCACGCCGTGCGCGTCGTACCAGCGGTAGCCGACGTCGAGTCCCTCGGAGTAGGTCGCGGTGCCGTTCACGCCCGGGTACTGCTGCGGCGTGTTCGCCGCCGTCTCGTTCTCGGCCTTCGGGAAGGTCATGGGCAGTTTGCCCGACGGGTCCGCGTCGCCGAACAGGAGGTCGGCGACGGCGTTGCCGTCCTCCTCGCCCGGGTACCACGCCTCGAGGACGGCGGGGACCTGGTCGAGCCACGGCATCAGCACCGGACCGCCGGTCTTCAGGACCACGACCGTCCGCGGGTTGGCCGCGGCGACGGCGGACACGAGCTTGTCCTGGCCGTCGGGCAGCGACAGGTTCGGCCGGTCGCCGCCCTCCTTGTCCTTGTTGCCGACCATGACGACGGCGACGTCGGCGGCCTTGGCGAGCGCCGCGGCGGCCGCCGGGTCGGTGCCGTCGGCGTACGTCACGGCCACGCCCTTGCTCTTGATCCCGTCGACCGGGGAGACCGTGTAGAGCGGCGTCACGGCCGAGCTTCCGCCGCCGCCGGTGTGCGCCGCGCCCGCGTACGGTCCGATCACCGCGACGGAGCGCACCCCGCGCAGCGGCAGCCGGCCGCCGCTGTTCTTGAGCAGGACCGCGCTCTGCTCGGCGATCGACCGGGCGACCGCGCCGTCCCGCTGTGCCGGGATCGGCGTGGGCGTGCGCGGATGCTCGAAGAGCCCGAAGCGGAACATCTGCGCGAACCGGCGTACGAGCATGCGGTCGACGACCGACTCGTCGAGCTGCCCGCCGAGGACGGCGGCCTTGGTCGCGTCGCCGTAGTTGACGTGCTTCATGTCCAGGTCCAGCCCGGCCAGCGCCGACGCGACCGTGCTGTGGTTCGCGGTGTAGTCGGACTGGACGAAGCCGTCGAAGCCCCATTCGCCGCGGAGCACGTCCTTCAGCTGGTGGGTGTTCTCGCAGCCGAACTGCCCGTTGACGCTCGGGTAGGCGCACATGACCGCGCCGGCCCGGCCCCGCGTCACCGCGGCCTCGAACGCGGGCAGGTAGATCTCCCGCAGCGCGCGCTCGTCGATGACCTCGTTGATCGTCTTGCGGTCCGTCTCCTGGTTGTTGGCCGCGTAGTGCTTGATCTCGGCGATGACGCCCTGGGCCTGGATGCCGCGGACCTCCGGGACCACCATGCGCGCGGCGAGGTAGGGATCCTCGCCGAGGTACTCGAAGTTGCGGCCGTTGCGCGGCACGCGCGTGATGTTCAGACCGGGCGCCTCGATGAGCCCCTCTCCGCGGTCCGCGACCTCCTGGCCGGCCACCCGGCCGAAGGCCGCTGCCACCTGCGGATCCCACGACGCGGACATCCCGAGCGCCGCGGGCAGCGCGGTCGCCGGCTGAGCCGTGCTGCTGTCGCCCGGCCCGGCGCCCGCCGGCCCATTGGTGATCTTCAGGGCCGGGATGCCGAGCCGCTCGATGCCCGCCACCTCGCGTGGATGGTCCGGCACGTCGAGCATGTGGATCTCGAGGACCTTCTCGTCGAGCGTCATCCGTGCCACCAGCAGTTCGGCCCGCTTCTGCGGCGACAGGGAACGGTCCATCCACGGCCGGGCAGGCGCCGCGCGGGACGGCACAGCCGTGACGCCGAGGAGGAGGGCGGACGTCGCCAGGGCGAAAAGGGTCTTGCGCACGAGGCCTCCTACGGCCGGTCTCGGTCAAGAGAGGTGTACCGCGCATGCGAATCAAGGTCAATAGATACATCCGATGTATAAGCCCGTTTCGGGCCTCCGACCTCGGGGAAGGTGTGGCTGTCGAGGCTAAAGAACGGATGTCTGTTCGAGAGCGGCCGCCTCACCCGGCCCAGGTCCCGGGTAGCGCCCGGAGCCAGGGGTACCGGGCTGAGCGATCACGCGCGGCGGTCGGCGGCGAGGAAGGACGTCAGCAGGGGGAGCAGGGCGTCGGGGCGGTCCAGCGGGATGATGTGGCCGCAGTCGTCGATGAGATGGCCGGTGAGGTCGTCGGTGATGGGACGCAGCTGCCGTTCGAGGGCGCGCCCCACGGGGTGCGCGCCGATCGCCATCGTGGGCACGGTGAGCCGCCCGGTCTCGACGGCGTCCTGGATCTGCCGCGCGCTTGCGGGCAACGCCCGGTAGTAGGAGAAGGCGCAGCGCAGGGCGTCGCGCCCGGTGTAGGCGCCGACGAAGGCGTCGCGGACCTCCGGCACCAGGCCGCGGCCCCGCGTGCCGGCGGTGAGGAACCAGTCGATGTACTCCGCCTCGTGTCCGGCCAGGACCGTCTCGGCGAGATCCGGGACCGAGTGGAAGCCGAACCACCACGGAGGACCGTCGGCGAGGAAGCCCTCGGCGCCGGGCAGCCGGCCCAGCAACGACTCCATCAGGACGAGCCGTCGGACGCGGTCGGGTCGCCGCATGGCGAACAGGAACGCCGGAGGGGTGCCCGCGTCGATGCCGACGACCGCCGCCGAGGGTTCGCCGAGGGCGGTGAGGAACTCTTCGGCGTCGGTGGCGAGGGTCCCGGCGTCGTAGCCGTCGGCCGCTCTCGTGCTGGCTCCGAATCCCCGGAGGTCGGGGGCGATGACGCGGTGATGAAGGGCGAGGCCGGGGATGAGCTCGGTCCACAGCCGCCAGGTGTGCGGGAATCCGTGCAGCAGGAGGACGGCGGGCCCGTCTCCGGCGATCGCCACGTTGATGTCGATGCCATTGGCCGCGACCCGGTGCAGGGAGATCTCGGCGGCGGAGTCGCGGAAGGACGGGACAGGGGCTGCTGCATGCATGAAGCCTCCGGAGAGCCGGTAACCATTGGTGACATGGAGAGATTAGGTAACCTGCTCTTCATGGCCAAGAAGGCACTTTCGCGACAGGTGGTGAGCTGCCGGTGACCTCCTCCCCGGCCCGTACGGCGAAGGGGGCGCGCGGCGATCTGTTCGATCCCGAGTGCCCGACCCGTCGGCTGCTGGACCGCATCGGTACGAAATGGACGTCGATGGCGGTCAAGGTCCTCGCGGAGGCGTCCCCGGATGAGGTGCGCTTCGCCGAGCTTCGGCGGCGGATGCCCGGGATTTCGCAGAAGATGCTGTCCGCGACCTTGCAGAGTCTGGCCCGCGATGGCCTGGTCGCCCGCAGAGTGGAGCCGACCGTGCCGCCGCGCGTGCACTACCGGCTCACCGACCTGGGCCTGTCGCTCGAAGTCGCGCTCGCCGCCGTCAGGTCCTGGGCCGAGGAGCACATGGCCGAGATCGACAGCGCCAACGCGATCGACGACGCCCGCGCCGAGGGCGCCGTGCGCCCGAGGGCCGCCCGGCCGGTTCGGGGTACGTAGGGAGGAGACCGCTGATAGGAGGGGGACCGATGCGATTTCCGCTACGGCTACGGCTGCGGCACGTCCCGGGCCGGCTGGCTACCGGCGTGTTCATCCTCGACTCGGGCCTGGGCAAGCGGGGAGCGGATCAGCAGACCGCCGAGACGCTGCACGGTATGGCCGCGAACGCCTATCCGTTCCTGGGCGCCGTCGATCCCAAGACGTTCGTCCGGCTGCTGTCCGCCGGTGAGATGACGCTGGGCACCATGTTGCTGCTCCCGGTCGTGCCCACGGCCGTGGCCGGGGGCGCCCTGGCCGCCTTCTCCGCGGGCCTGGTCGGGCTGTACGCCAGGACGCCGGGGATGCGCCGGGACGGCAGTGTGTTCCCGACCGCGCAGGGGATCGTCCTGGCCAAGGACGTCTGGCTGTTCGGCCTCGGCCTCGGCTTGCTCATCGACGGCCTCACCGAGCGCGGGTGAGTGCCCGCGGCCGCCTATGATGCGTCGGTACGGGCGGAGCAACGCCCGGGATGCGGTGAATCGTTCGCGGTGGTCATGGTCAAGGGGTTCGTGCGGTGGTCAGAGGACGTGTCGTAAGGTTCGACGAGGTACGGGGATACGGGTTCGTGGCCCCCGATGACGGTGGGGAGGACGTCTTCGTTCACGCGAACGACCTCCTGGACGACAAGTACGCATTCTCCCCGGGGACGAGCGTCGAGTTCGAGGTCGCGGAGGGCGAGCGGGGCCCGAAGGGATACGACGTCCGCCTCGTTGCGGGCGCCTCCGACGGCTCCCGCCGGGGCCCGGCGAAGGCCACCCGTGCCCCTCGTCCGCGTGACGACGACGGGACGTGCGAGATCCTGACGACGGAGGACTTCCGGAACGAGCTCACCGAGGCCTTCCTCGCGGCGGTCCCGGAGCTGACCGCGGCGCAGATCCTGCTCCTCCGAGACCGGGTGATCAAGCTCGCCGCCTCGCACGACTGGATCGAGGACTGACGCCCTGGTCCGGGTGGCCCGCAGGGTGACGCGGACCTGGGAAGTCAGATGCCGGGTGCGACTCGGTGAATGGCTGCATTCCACCTAGCCGGACGTAATTGTCAATCGGAAAGGCCGATGAGAGCCCGGCTACTTCCGGTGTGCCGGAAAGCCGAATGGCCATCCGGCCGACGCGGCCGCCGTTAGGGTCGGACATGTCGGTGACGCCGATCGTTCAGGAGTCGTGAGCGTATGCCCACCGAGCTTGACGATCTTCTTCGGGGACAGACGCCGATCGTGCTCGCCGCGCTGTTGCGCACCCGGGGCGGGTTCGACATGTGCGAGGACGCCGTCCAAGAGGCCCTGATGGCGGCGGCCGTGCAGTGGCCCGCCGAAGGCGTGCCCGACAACCCGACGGGATGGCTGACCCGGGTCGCCTGGCGGCGGTGGACCGAGATGTGGCGCAACGAGACGGCCAGGCGGCGACGCGAGGGTGCCGCGGCGGCGCTGACCCCGGCGGATCCCGAGCCCGCGTCCACGGTGGACGACTCCCTGACCTTGATGTTCCTGTGCTGTCATCCGGCGCTGACCAGGCCGTCGCAGGTCGCCTTGACGCTGCGCGCCTGCGGTGGGCTGACCACTGCGGAGATCGCTCGTGGGCTGCTGGTCCCGGAGGCGACCGTGGGGCAGCGGATCAGCCGCGCCAAGCAGCGGATCAAGGTCACCGGTGCGGAGTTCCGCATGCCGTCGCCGGAGGAGCGGCCACAGCGGGTGGCCGCGGTCAGGGACGTGCTCTACCTGATCTTCAACGAGGGGTACACCGCCAGTTCGGGCGCCTCGCTGAACCGCGTGGAGCTGACGACGGAGGCGATCCGGTTGACCAGACAGCTGCGGGAGCGGCTGCCCGAGGACGGGGAGGCCGCAGGGTTGCTCGCGCTGATGCTGCTCACCGACGCCCGCCGCCCCGCCCGGACCGGGCCGGACGGCGAGCTGATCCCGCTGGCCGAACAGGACCGTAGCCGATGGGACTCCCGCACCATCGCCGAGGGCATCGGCCTGATCAGCGAGACGCTCGCCGACGGGCCGCTCGGCCCGTTCCAGCTTCAGGCGGCGATCGCGGCCGTGCACGACGAGGCGGCGAGCGCCGAGGAGACCGACTGGCCGCAGATCCTGGGCCTCTACGATCTTCTCCAGATGGTCGCCTCCGGTCCGATGGTGACCCTGAACCGCATCGTCGCCTTCGCCATGGTGTACGGACCGCGGGCCGGGCTGGCAGCGCTGGAGGCCGCCATGACCGACGCCACCCTGGCCTCGCACCACCGGGCGCTGGCCGTACGGGCGCATCTGCTCGACGAGTCGGGGGAGACCCAGGCCGCCCGCGAACACTACGGGCAGGCCGCGTGCCGCACCCTCAACGTCGCCGAGCGGCGCTACCTCATCTCCAGGGCCGCGAGGCTCCCCGAGACCAGCGGATGACCGGTGGGTCCTCCTGCTACGTCCCGTCGAGCGAGTTGACGGGCCGTACCTCGACGAGACCGAGTGACGCCTCGGGGATCCGAGCGGCCAGCTCCACCGCCCGCTCCCGCCCCTTGACGTCGACGAGGTAGATGCCGGCCAGGTGCTCCTTGGCCTCGGCGAAGGGGCCGTCGGCGGTCGTCGTCCTCCCGTCCTGAACGGTGACCCGGACGCCCTGGGAGGGGTCGGCCAGCGCCTCGTTCGCGACCAGTTCGCCCGACTTCACCAGGTCCTCGTGGAAGGCGGCGTACGCCCGCATGCCTTCGGCGCGCTGGTCCTCCGACATCGCTCCCCAGGTCTCCAGAGCCTCCTTGTTGTGGTGGATCATGATCAGGTACTTCATCGCTGCCTCCACGGATCGGGACGTCGCCGTCGTCAGAATGTCGAAACAGCCGCCACGGTTTCGACACACTCTCAGCGAGTGTTCGACGGCGAACTGCCATGACGGTGGGAGGGCGGATGGGATCGCGAGAACGGCTGACGCACGTCAACGGCGCCGACCAGTGCCTGCAGACCTTCGGGGACCAAGGCGCTCCGGCGGTGCTGCTGATCGCCGGAGCGGCCCACTCGATGGACTGGTGGGACACGCGCCTCTGCGGGGTCCTGGCCGAGGGCGGCCGGTTCGTGATCCGGTACGACTACCGGGACACCGGGCGCTCGGCGAGCTACGCGCCGGGCGCGCCGAAGTACGACTTCGACGATCTCGTGGACGACGCGCTGGGCCTCCTGGACGCGCTCGGCCTGTCCACGGCCCACGTCGTCGGCGCATCGCTGGGCGGCGGGATCGCGCAGCGGCTCGCCCTCGCGCACGCCGGCCGACTGCTGTCGCTGACCCTGCTGTCCACCAGCCCGGGGATCCGCCCGAACGCCCCGTTCCGCGACGGCCTGCCGCCGCCGTCGGACGACCTGATGGAGCGACTCTTCGCGGCACGGAAGGAGCCGGACTGGGAGGACCGGGCCGCGGTGATCGACTGGATCGTGGAGGAACAGTCGGCGCTGGCCGGCGCCCGCCGTCTGGAGGAGGCGTATCTCCGGCGGCTCCTCGCCAGAGTCCTCGACCGTACGGGCGACATCGCCGCCTGCATGACCAACCACCGCCACATCGAGCCCGGCGCCGCCTACGCGTCGCGGGTCGGCGACATCTCCCTGCCCACGCTGGTCGTCCACGGGACCGATGATCCGCTGCTGCCGTTCGAGCACGCCGTCGCGCTGGCGGATGAGATCTCCGCGGCGGAGCTGCTTCCGCTGCGGGACGTCGGGCACCAGATGCCGCCGCCCGACACGTGGGACACCCTGGTCGCCGCCCTGCTGTCGCACACCGGCGGCTCATGAGTCACAGATCGGGCCCGGTGAACGCCAGGACCGACCGCACCTCCACGCCGCGCGACCCGCCCGCCGACGATCAGCCGGAGCCGGGACAACCAGAAGGCGTCGGCGAAATGCGCGGAACGCTGCATCGGCGCGGGGCGTATTCATCGCTATGGCAGGAATATGCCAGCACCAACAGCTTGCTGCCTTCTCTCGCTCTTGGCCGACGTCCGTGCGAAAGCTGAGAATGAGAACATCGGAACATCGAGGGAAGGGGAAAGGAAATGAGCGACGAGGGATTCGCCTCCGGTGGAACCACGTGGGATTGATGGAGAATTCCGCCCGCGCGTTCCGCCGGGTGCCGTGAAGACCTATGTTCTGATCCCCGGAGCGTGGTCCGGGGGGTGGATCTGGCAACCGGTCGTCGCGGGGCTGCGCGGGCAGGGCCACGCGGTCTATCCGATGACGCTGTCGGGCCTGGGCGGACGCGACGCCGACGTCTCCGGCATCGGGCTGAACACCCACGTCGAGGACGTGCTGTCCGTACTGCTGGACAACGCGCTACGGGACGTCGTCCTGGTCGCTCACGGAACCTCGGGGGTCATCGCGGGAATCGTCGCCGATCGGGCCCCCGAACTGGTCGCCCACACCGTCTACGTGGAAGGCTTCCTGCCGCATCATGGCAGGAGCGTGCTGCAGGCCTTCGGGTCGCTCTACCCGGACGAGCTGCGCACCATCGCCGAGAACCACGGGCGCTGGCCCGCGCCGGACGCCACGGTGATCGGTGACGGTCAGGGGCTGACGGCGGAGCAGGCGGAGTGGCTCGCAAGCCGGATGACCGACCATCCCGGACGCTCGCTCACCGAACCGGTGAGGCTGACCAGTCCCCTGGAATCGCGGCCGGCGGTCTACGTGGTCTGCTCGATGGAGCACTTCGGCGGCAGGCTGGCCGATGATGTGGAGGGTATGCGGTCGGTGCCCGGGTGGACGTTCGGCTACCTCGCGACCGGGCTGTGGCCGATGCTCTCGGCGCCGGAGGAACTGGTCAGGCTGCTGGATGAGGTACCGGTGAAGCACGCTCTTCTCAGATCCACCCCTCTTCCTTCGCGCGCAGCGCCGCTTGGAAACGGTTGACCGCCCCGAGCCTCGCCATCAGCTCGGCGACGTAGCGACGGTAGGTCCGCAGTGAGACACCGAGCTCACGGGCTGCGATCTCGTCCTTGTCGAACATGGCGAGGGCGTCCAGGACCCGGCGTTCGAATGGCGACAACGCCGAGCACGGCGCCTCGGCGGCAGACGGTTTGATGAACTCCTCGAAGTCGGCGGCGTCCTCCCAGAGGCCGTCGAAGTAGGTGACGAGCTGGGAGACCAGCCCCTCCTCCCGGACCAGCAATGCGCCCTGCGCGCTGTCCCTGGGGTTGACCGGCACGACCGCCACGTCCCGGTCGAAGACGATCATCCGGTCCATCTGGGCTTCGGTGATGCGCACCTGGCCGCCCAGCCTGCGGATGTCGCACAGGTAGTCGACCATCAGAGCGTCGCCCAGCGCCTCAGGATGGTAGATCGACTTGATCATGGTGCCCCGGCGCAGGGAGCGGCCGTCCAGCACGCGACCGACCTGAATGGCGCTCGCCGACAGGGGCCTGCCGGGGTGCAGGCACAGTGTCTCCTTGTGGGAGAAGAACGCCAGGTCGTCGATGCGGCGGCGCACCTGCAGCAGCCCGGAGACGCGTTCGATGTCGAGCTGGGCGCTCTCCAGGCTCTCCCCATGGCGCTGGTCCTCCTCGAGGAGGGCGATCACGTCCCGGGCCGCCAGCACCTGACGGATCTCCATGTTGAGCTTTTCCACGCGTTGCTCGATGAGCCGCTCCAGGCCGGCGCGGGGATCCGTGGCCGAGAGCCGGTGCCCGTCCCGGACCTCGAGCAGTGCCAGTCGGCCGAGTGTTTCGATGGCGCTTTCCAGCGTTTTCTGATCCAGCCCGAGCCGACGCCTTATCACGTCCGATCCGCACCCCGGCCGCTTGAGCGTGCAGCGGTACACCGCCAACGCGTCGGCCGAGACTCCGATGGTGGAGATGTCCACGGCGTCCCCTTCCGGCCCAGGCACATTCTTTGTCTCCCAGCATGCGCGCGGGCCGTCCCCGGCGCGTCTTCCAGATTGCCGAACCGCCTCTTCCCGCCCGCGCCCGATGGGGAGGGACGGCCGCCGAGCCGGGGACACGGCGCCCGTCCTGATTCCGCTATTGACAGCGGGTCGTCAAGGAGTAAAAATCCCTGCAAATAGTAAACTTTACTATTAGATGACTCGGCTGTGATCCGGAGACCGTCATGGCGGCTCGCGCCCCGCCCGGCAAGCCCTGAGCAACGAACGTCCCCGCAATGGCCGCTCGAGCGGCCGATCCCCACGTGATTCGGAGCTCACACATGAACACCAGGCTCGTCGCCGCTGCCACCGGCGTCGCCCTCACCCCCGCCCTCGTCGTGGCCCTGGCCGGCACGGCCAGCGCGCACGGCTACATCAACTCCCCGCCCAGCCGCCAGGCCCAGTGCGCACAGGGCATCGTCCAGTGCGGCGACATCAAGTACGAGCCGCAGAGCGTCGAAGGTCCCAAGGGACTGCGCAGCTGCAGCGGCGGTAACGCTCGGTTCGCCGAGCTCGACGACGACAGCAAGGGCTGGCACGCCACGCAGGTGGGCCGGACGGTCACCTTCACCTGGACCTTCACCGCGCGCCACCGCACCACCGACTGGCAGTACTACATCGGAAACACGCGCGTCGGCGTGTTCAGCGGCAACGACACCCAGCCGCCGGCCACGGTGTCGCACACCGTCAACCTCGGCAACGTGTCCGGCCGCCAGAAGCTGCTGGCGATCTGGAACATCGCCGACACCGCGAACGCCTTCTACTCCTGCGTGGACCTGCAGGTCGGCTAGGCCGTAGAGCCCGGCTCGGGAGCGGGTGGCCGGCACGACCGCGCGTGCCGGCCACCCGCTCCCGAGCCATGCCTGAACATCTGGGTGGGGCCAGGCTGTCCGAACGCGATGGGGCTCGGCCATCCGTCCTGCCGGAACTCCAGGCCCAGTCGCCCGACAGGCCAGGCTCGACGGTTATCTCGAACATCTAGTGATGGGTTCAGCAGTAGACGATCAGCCATTCACCCACGTAGAGATTGTTCAGATTCTTGCCGGGGTTGAGGGCCTGGAGCTGGGCGAGAGTCATTCCGAATTCAGAAGCGATGGACCGTGCGGTTTCCCCAGATTGAACGGCATGGCCGCACTCCAGTGCGGATCGAGTTCCGGGCGCACTGGTCGATGCGAACGTTACCCCTGACGTTGTTCCAAGGATCGACGCACATGCCACAGTCGTGACGACCGCCTTTTGAAACACGCTGAAACGCATTAGATCCTCCTGAAACTATTGAAACGGCTCGGTGTCCGGCATCGCCGCGCCGCTGTCGGCCTTCTACTGCGGGCGCAGTATGCCCCGGCTACTCCCTGGGGCCAACGGAGGCGCGTCGGGCTGCGGATACCGTGGGCGGGTGAGTCCGCTGACCGAGGTCAGGCGCGTCGCCGGCTGCCATCCGTTCCTGTCGGACGGGCTGTTGGCGGCGGCGGTGTACGCCCTGGCCCTGTGGGTGCCGTCGGGGCCGCATGACGTCGGGCCCGACCCGTCGACCTGGCAGATGGCGGTGTTCGGCGCGCTGGCCGCCGGCCCGCTGACGGTGCGGCGGCGCTGGCCGACCGCCGCGCTGGCGTTCACGCTGGCCGGGACGGCGTGTTACCTGGCCGTGGACGGCAAGGAAGGCCCGCTCCTGCTCGCGCCGATGATCGCCGTCTACACCGTCGCGCTGCGCGGCGCACGCCGGACGACGGTCATGACCGCCGCGGCGTCGGGATTCGTCCTGATCATCGCCAAGCTGGTGGGGGTGGCTCGCGATCCCGCGGTGCACGGGCTGGTGCTCTTCGATCCCCGGCTCGTGAGCGTCATCGCCCAGATCGCCCTTGCCACCGCGGTGGGCGACGCGGTGCGCAATCGCCGCGCCTACGTCGCGGCCATCGAGGAACGCGTGCGCCGCGCGGAGCGGACCCGTGAGGAGGAGGCCGAGCGGCGGGTCATCGAGGAGCGGCTGCGGATCGCCCGTGAGCTCCATGACGTGCTCGCCCACCACGTCGCGTTGATCAACGTGCAGGCCGAGGTGGCGGCGTACGTCATGGAGACCGATCCGGATCAGGCGCGCGAGGCGCTGTCCCACGTCCGCCGCGCGGGCCAGGAGGTGCTGGACGACCTCGGTGCCACCGTGAGCCTGCTGCGCCGGCCGAACGCGCAGCTCGAATCGGCCCCGGAGCCCGCTCCCGGGCTCGACCGGCTGCCCGGCCTGCTCGAGGCGTTCGCGGCTGGCGGGCTGACGGTCGACCTGCGCGTGGTGGGGGAGCGGCGCGAGCTGCCCGCCACCGTCGATCTGGCGGCGTACCGCATCGTCCAGGAGGCGCTGACCAACGTGCACAAGCACGCCGGCGACGCCCCGGCGACGCTGCGCATCGCCTACACGCCTCGGGAGCTCCGAGTGGAGATCACCGACTCCGGGCCCGGCGGGTCGGCTCCGGGAGAGGGGACCGGTCACGGCCTGCTCGGCATGCGGGAACGCGCGTACTCGGTCGGCGGCGCCTTCGAGGCGGGTCCCCGGCCGGAGGGCGGCTTCCGCGTCCACGCGGTGCTGCCGTCGGCCGACCATTCGCCCCGGCCCGTGTCGCCACCCGCCCGAGCGGCAGGGACGGGGCCCGCATGACGATCCGCGTGGTGCTGGCCGACGACCAGTCCCTGGTGCGGGCGGGTTTCAAGGTGCTGGTGCAGGCCGCGCCCGACCTCGAGGTGGTGGGTGAGGCCGCGAACGGCGACGAGGCGGTCGCGCTGGCCCGCGAGACGCGCCCGGACGTCGTGCTCATGGACATCCGGATGCCCGAGTCCGACGGGCTGGTCGCGACCCGGACGATCACCGCCGACGCGGCGCTGGCCGCCGTACGCGTGCTGGTGCTGACGACCTTCGAGATCGACGAATACGTGTTCGCGGCGTTGCGCGCCGGCGCCAGCGGATTCGTCGGCAAGGGGGTGCAGGCCGGGGACCTGCACGAGGCCATCCGCACGGTCGCCCGGGGGGACGCGCTGCTGTCCGCGGCGGCGACGCAGGCGCTCATCGCCCGTTTCCTCAGCGGCCCCGGGGACGTCGCCGACGGCGCGGCGGAACGCCTGTCCGACCTGACCGAACGCGAACGCGAAGTGGTCGTCATGGTGGCGCGCGGGCTGTCGAACGACCAGATCGCCGAGCGGCTGCGCATCCGGCCGCTGACGGTCAAGACCCATGCGAACCGGGCGATGATGAAGCTCGGGGCGCACGACCGCGCGCAACTGGTGATGATCGCCTACGAGACGGGGCTCGTCCGTCCGGCCGCCCCGCCGCGGTAGCCGTCCCGGTCGTCCGAGCGGCCCCCGCCCGGCCGCGTAACCGGCCGGCCACCTCGCCGTAGTATCCGCACCGGCCGCCTACTGCGGGCGCGGTATGCCGAAGACCCTTCCCCAGGTGGACGGGAACGACCGTCCCCCGGCACCAGGATTGTCCTGGCATCCGATGACAACTGGGGGTTCCTCTCATGTCCGTTCTCGCGCGATGGTGCCACCGCCATCGCATCGTCGTGGTCCTGTTGTGGCTGGCCGCGCTCGTCGGCCTGGGCGTGCTGTCCCAGACTGCGGGCTCGGCCTACAAGGACGCCTTTTCCCTGCCGGGGACCGAGTCCACGAAGGCCCTGCAGCTGCTGCAGAGGTCCGCGCCGGCGCAGTCGGGCGACTCGGCGACCGTCGTCTGGCGCGCGCCCGCGGGCGGCACCGTCCGTGACGACGCCGTACGGCGGAAGATGACCGCCACCCTCGCCAAGATCTCCAAGCTGCCCTCCGTGACCTCGGTGACCGGCCCGTACGACGGACCGCGGGGTGCCCGCCAGATCAGCGGGGACAGCAGGACCGCCTACGCCCAGGTCGGCTTCGACAAGCAGGGCGACAAGCTGGCCAAGGCGGACGTGCAGCGTGTGATCGACACCGCCGAGGCCGCCCGGGGCGACGGCCTCCGCGTCGAGCTCGGCGGCAACCCGATCAGCCAGGTCGAGCGGACCCCGCCCGGCAACTCCGAGCTGATCGGGGTGGCCGTCGCCGCGATCGTCCTGCTCCTCGCCTTCGGGTCGCTGTTCGCGATGCTGCTGCCGATCCTCACCGCCATCGCCGGTGTCGGGAGCGGCCTGATGGTCGTCGGCCTGCTCACCCACGTCGTCACCATCGGCCAGATCGGGCCCACACTGGGCGCGCTGATCGGCCTCGGCGTCGGCATCGACTACGCGCTGTTCATCGTCACCCGGCACCGTACCGGCCTGAAGAACGGGCTGAGCGTCGAGGAGTCGGTGGTCAAGGCCATCGACACGTCCGGCCGCGCGGTGCTGTTCGCCGGGGGCACCGTGGTGATCGCCCTGCTCGGGCTGTTCGTCCTGGGCATGAGCTTCCTCAACGGCATGGCCATCGCCTCGGCGGTCACCGTGGTGTGCACCGTACTGGCGGCGATCACGCTGCTGCCGGCGCTGCTCGGCCTGCTCAAGACGCGGGTGCTCAGCCGCCGCGAACGCCGCCGCCTCGGGGCCCACGCGGCGGGCGGCGCGGCCCGGCCGGACGTCTGGACCCGCTGGGCGGGTGTCGTCGAGCGGCGGCCTCGTACGCTGTCCGTGGTGGCTCTCGTGGTCGTCGCGGTGCTGTGCGTGCCGGTGTTCTCGCTGCGCCTGGGCTCCTCCGACGCGGGGAACAACCCGACGTCCACGACCACGCGCCAGGCGTACGACCTGCTGGCCGAGGGCTTCGGCCCGGGGTTCAACGGCCCGCTGCAGCTGATCGCCGAGACGCACGGCGCGGCCGACCAGCAGGCCTTCGCCCGCCTGGTCGGGGAGGTGTCCCGTACGCCGGGGGTGGCGACCGCTGTCCCGCTGCCCGCTCAGCCGGGTGCGACGGTCGCCATGGCGCAGGTGATCCCGACGACCTCGCCCCAGTCCGCCCAGACCTCCGACCTGATCGGCCGGCTCCGCCACGACGTCGTCCCGGCCGCCGAGCGCGGCACGTCGCTGCGGGTCTACGTCGGCGGCGCGACGGCGATCTTCGACGACTTCGCGGACGTGCTGACCGGCAAGCTCCCGCTGTTCCTCGGTGTGATCATCACACTCGGGTTCCTGCTGCTCATGCTCGCCTTCCGCAGCCTCCTCGTGCCGGCGATCGCCGCCGTGATGAACGTGCTGTCCGCCGGTGCGTCCTTCGGCGTGGTCGTCGCCTTCTTCCAGTGGGGATGGGGCTCGGATCCGCTCGGGGTGGGCGCCGCCGGGCCGGTCGAGGCGTTCCTCCCGGTGATCATGCTGTCGATCCTGTTCGGCCTGTCAATGGACTACCAGGTGTTCCTGGTCAGCCGGATGCATGAGGAGTGGGTGCACAGCGGCGACAACCGCCGGGCCGTCACCGTGGGCCAGGCCCACACCGGAAGGGTCATCACCGCCGCCGCGACCATCATGATCGCGGTGTTCGTCGCCTTCGTCTTCGGGGGCCAGCGGGTCATCGCGGAGTTCGGCATCGGCCTGAGCGCCGCCGTCGCGCTGGACGCCTTCATCCTGCGGACGATCCTCGTCCCGGCCGCGATGCACCTGTTCGGCCGCGCCAACTGGTGGCTGCCCTCCTGGCTGGAGCGCCGCCTCCCGCACCTGTCGGTCGAGCCGCCGGAGGAGCGGCCGATCGAGGACGCCGCACCCCTGGAGCCGGCCTCCCGCTGAGATTCAAGGCGGGGCGGTCGGTGGCGACCGCCCCGCCTTCGGCGCTCCAGAGATTCCCTATGCGTCGTCTTGCCGTCCCTTGCCATTGATGCGGGCAGGTTCAGGAACAGGCCTGGCCGTGCCGATGACGATCGGGGGATCTCGTGGCGGATGAGGACGCTGTCTTCGATGTGATCGTGATCGGCGCTGGACCGGTCGGCGAGATCGCCGCCGCACGCGTCGTACGGGGCGGGCTCACGGCCGCAGTCGTGGAGAAGCGCCTGGTGGGCGGCGAGTGCAACTACTACGCGTGCGTCCCGAGCAAGGCACTGCTGTGGCCGATGGAACTGGCGTACGCGGTGAGCCGGATGCCGGGCCTGGGGCTGCGCGGCCCGATCGACACGCCCGCGGTGCTGGCCCGGCGCGACGAGGTCGTGTCCAACTACGACGACAGCGGCTATGTGGACTGGGTGGAGAAGCTGCCGGCGACGTTCGTCCGCGGGCATGGGCGCCTGGCCGGACCGCGCCGGGTGGAAGTGACGACGCCGGACGGCGACGTCCGCGGGCTGCGGGCGCGGCACGCCGTCGTCATCGCCACCGGCAGCGCCCCGGACGTCCCCGACGTGCCCGGGCTGCGCGAGGCGCGTCCGTGGACGAATCAGGAGGCGACCAGCGTCCAGCAGGTGCCCAAGCGGCTCGTCGTGATCGGCGGCGGGCCCGTCGCCTGTGAGATGTCGCAGGCCCTGCACTCGCTCGGTGCCCTGGAGACCACCGTCATCGTCCGGGACGGCCGCCTGCTCTCCAGGATCGAGCCGTTCGCCGGGGAACTGCTGGCCCTGTCGTTCGCCGACGCCGGCATCGACGTGCGCTTCGGCCGCTCCCCGGTCCGCGTCGAGCGGCTGGACCCGGGCGGCCCGGTGACCGTCCACACCGACGACGGCGCGCGGATCGAGGCCGACGAGATCCTGGTCGGCACCGGCCGCCGCCTGGCCGTCGACGACATCGGACTCGGCACGATCGGCCTGGAGCCCGAGGGCCCCATCGAGGTCGACGCGAGCATGCGGGCGACGCAGGTGCCGGACGGCTGGCTGTACGCCACCGGGGACGTCAACGGGCGCAACCTGCTCACCCACATGGGCAAGTACCAGGCCCGGATCTGCGGCGACGTGATCGTCGCCCGCGCCAATGGCCGGCCCGACGACCTGCCGTCGCTGCGCGACACCGCCGACGACCGGGGCGCGCCGCAGGTCATCTTCACCGACCCGCAGGTGTGCGCCGTCGGGCTCAGCGAGGCCCAGGCGCGCGCCGCCGGGTTCCCCGTACGCGCCGTGGAGTACGACCTGGGTCAGGTGATCGGCGCACTGCTGCAGTCGCCGGGCTACACCGGCCGGGCGAAGCTGGTCGTCGACGAGGGTCGCCGCGTGCTCCTCGGCGCCACCTTCGTCGGCCCGGCGACGGTCGATCTCCTGCACGGAGCCACCATCGCGGTGACCGGCGAGGTCACCCTCGACCGGCTCTGGCACGCGGTTCCGTCCTTCCCGACCACGAGCGAGATCTGGCTGTACCTCCTGCTCGAGTGCGGCCTGTGAGGTCTCGAATTTGCGGTAACCACCGAGCTCCCCCAACACTCGGCCAAATCACGGCAATAGGGCCAAGGGCGGGCGAATAACTGGGAATGGCTCTGCCATGGAGGCCGGTCCGCGGAGGTGGTCATGGCGACTTACGAGTACGCGTGTCCGGGCTGCGGCTCCTTCGACGTACGGCTGGCGCTGGGCACCGCGCCCGCGACACGGGAGTGTCCCGTGTGCGGGCGCGAGTGCCGTCGCGTGTACTCCGCGCCGGCGCTGACGCGCACGTCCCCGACCGTACGGGCGAGCCGGGAACGTGAGGAACAGAGCCGGGAGACGCCGGAGGTCGTGTCGGAGGTGCCGCCGTCCCGACGGGCCGCCCGGCGGCCGCACCCGGCGCTCGCGCGCCTGCCGCGGCCGTGACCACGGCCCGTGATGCGAGATCGCGGGCGGGAACGACGTGACGACGCCCCGGGGCCGGCGGCCGAGGGGTGAGGTTGATGGCGAACGTAGGGCTTCTCTATGTGGGAGCGGTGCTGTTCCTCAACGGGATGATGCTGCTCGGAAAGGTCGCGCCCAAGGCCGCGGCGATGCTCAACCTGTTCGTCGGCGCGATGCAGGTGGTCTTCCCGACCGTGCTGATCGCGACGGCTGGAAAGGACACCCGCACGATCCTGGCGGCATCCGGGCTGTACCTGTTCGGGTTCACCTACCTGTACGTCGGGATCGGGCTGCTGACCGGGATCGACACCAGCGGCGTCGGATACTTCTCGCTGTTCGTGGCCGTGATGGCGGTCGGCTACGCCATCGTCAACTTCCGCATCCTGCGGGACCCGCCGTTCGGCGTCATCTGGCTGTACTGGGCGTTCCTGTGGTTCCTGTTCTTCGTCCTGCTCGGGCTGAAGGTCGAGGGGATCACCACGTACACGGGCTGGGTGACGGCGATCGAAGGCTGGGTCACCGGCGCCATACCGGCGATCCTGCTGCTGTGCGGCTACTGGGGCACGCACACGCCGGTCGCGGTCCTGCTGGCGGTGTTCGCCGTGGTGGTCTTCGGCGGCCTGTGGTTCATGGTCGGCCCGGGACGCCATGTGCGCCACCGGCCCGGCGGCGTCGCGGCGCCGGGACGGCCCTGAGGACCGCCTCCTGATTTGAGATCGTGAATTCGGCAGGGGAGTGAGTGACCATGCCAGACGTCGTATTCCACGTTGACCAGTCACGGTCAATGCGTGATCAGAAGATACCCGGCCACAACAGGTGGCATCCGGCCGTCCCGCCCGCCGACTCCGTACGGCCGGGCGACGAGTTCCGGATGGAATGCCGGGAGTGGACCGACTGCCAGATAGGCAACAACAACTCCGCCAACGACGTGCGGGACGTCAACCTGAAGCTGGCCCACATGCTGAGCGGCCCGATCCGGATCGAAGGGGCCGAGCCCGGCGATCTGCTGATCGTCGACATCCTCGACCTCGGGCCCGTTCCGCAGCACGTCGGCGACGCGGCCGGCGAGGGCTGGGGCTACACCGGCGTGTTCGCCAAGGTCAACGGCGGGTCGTTCCTGACCGACTACTACCCGGACGCCGTCAAGGCGATCTGGGACTTCCACGGCCAGCAGGCCACCTCGCGGCACCTGCCCGGCGTACGGTACACCGGCATCACCCACCCGGGGCTGTTCGGTACCGCGCCGTCGCAGGAACTGCTGGAGCGGTGGAACCGCCGGGAGCAGGCCCTGATCGACACCAATCCCGACCGGGTGCCGCCCCTGGCACTGCCGCCGGAGCCGGACGGCGCGCTCGCGGGCCACGCCCACGGCAGTGACGCCGACAGGGTCGCCCGGGAGGGCGCCCGCACCGTGCCGGCCCGCGAGCACGGCGGCAACCAGGACATCAAGAACTTCAGCCGCGGATCCCGCGTGTTCGTCCCCGTCTTCGTCGACGGCGCGAACCTCTCCGTGGGCGACCTGCACTTCAGCCAGGGCGACGGAGAGATCACCTTCTGCGGTGCCATCGAGATGGGAGGCTTCATCGACTTCCACGTCGACCTGATCAAGGGCGGCATGGAGAAGTACGGCATCATGACCAACCCGGTCTTCATGCCGGGCAACGTCGAGCCCAGGTACTCGGAGTTCATGAGCTTCGTCGGCATCTCCGTCGATCCCGACGACGACACGAACCTCTACATGGACGCGACGCAGGCGTACAAGTGCGCCTGCCTCAACGCCATCGAGTACCTCAAGAGGTGGGGCTACAGCGGCGAGCAGGGGTACCTGATCCTCGGGTCCGCGCCGGTCGAAGGGCGGATCAGCGGGATCGTGGACATCCCGAACGCGTGCTGCACGCTGTACCTGCCCACGGCGATCTTCGACTTCGACATCCGTCCCACCAAGGACGGTCCGCGAAGCGCCAACCGTGGGGCGTGCGCCGTCACATCCTGACCGGCCGTGGACGGTGCGCCGTCCTGAACGCGATCGTGGCGCCGGAGCCGGGGGTCTCCGGCGCCACGCCATTCCCGGCGGGGGAGTGGGCGTCAGCGGGGAGCGCCGAGCGCGGCGGGGGACAGGTAGCGCCGCTCGACGTCGTCCAGGGCGCTTCGGACCCCGCCGAGCGCGACGGCGGTGTCGCCGAGGGAGGACAGCGCGAGCCGGGGCCGTACGAGGGTGCGGCGGCCGAGATGCCGCTCGACGACCGCCAGCAGCCGCTCGCCGGCGCGGGACACGCCTCCGCCGATCACGATGAGCTCCGGGTCGAGGAGCAGGCACGCGGCGGCGAGACCCCGGGCGAAACGGGCGGCGATCTGGTCGATGATCGACTCGGCGAGGGCGCTGCCGGCCGACGCGGCGTCGAACAGCGCGGCCGCGTCGTCGTGCGGCCTGGCCCGCAGCATGACCTCCGTCAGCCGGGTGTCGCCCTGACCCTCCGCCTCCGCGAGCGCGAGTTCGATGATGGCGGAGGCGCCGACCTGGTGTTCGAACGGTCCCATCGTGTCGCGGGTGACGCCGTCGGATCCGGGGTGCTCGGCGAGGTCGAGGAAGCCGATCTCACCGGCCGCCGCGTTCGCCCCCTGGAGCAGCCGGCCGTCGATCATGATGCCCGCGCCTACACGGGCGCCCCACTGCACGAACACGAGGTCCTCCGTCGCGGTCGCGGTCCCGCGCCAGCGCTCGGCGAGGACGGCGAGGTTGACGTCGTTGTGGACCGCGATCGGGCCGGCGAGCAGCGAGCGGAGCTCGGCGGCGACGGGAAGGGAGGCCCAGCCGGGGATGCTCGGTGCCAGCGTCACCGCGCCGGTCGTCGGGTCGACGAGCCCGGGGCTGCCGATCGCCGCGGACAGCACCCGGTCGGCCGGGACGCCGGCCTCCGCCAGGACGTCGGTGGTGATGCCAAGGAGGGCCCGCAGGACGTCCTCGCCGCCGTGGAGCCGGTGGGTGTCGTGGCGTTGCTCGGCGATCACCTTGCCGTCCAGGTCGGCGACCATGGCGAGGATCTTGTGCGGCCCGACGTCGGCGCCGAGGACGTGGCCCGCGCCCGACCGGAACCGGATGACGGCCGCGGGTCGGCCGATCCTGGCCTCGCGGCCGGCTCCGGGTTCCTCGCCCTGATCGGCGTCCTCCGCCCAGCCTTCGGCGCGCAGCGTCTCGATGGCCCGGGTCACGGCGGGCCGGGACAGGCCCGTGGCCGTGACCAGGTCCGCCACGCGCTGGGGTCCTCCCGCGCGCAGCGCGTCGAGCACCGTGGCGACGTTGATCCGCCGCAGCACATGCGGTCCCGTCCCGGCCGACGCCGACTCCATCGTCACAAGATCACCCCTTGACCGGACCCGTGGCGGGCGCTTTAGTTACGAACGATACGTTACTAAGTTCCGCCGAGCCGCCCGTGTCCGGAGAACACCGGACCTTCCACCCACCCCCCCGCCGTTCCGCGTCTTCCGCCCCAGAAGGCAGGTTCGCCATGCGATCGTTCCTCCGCCGCGCCCAAGGGCACATCCAGTGGATCTCCGTCCGGCTGCGCGGCGTCCAGAGCGCGCCTCGCCGCGTTGTCGTCGGTCGGCAGCCAAAACCAGGCTGCCTCCCTCCTCCGCCTTGCGAGGCGCACTCTGGACGCCGCTCGCTACGAACAAGATCCACCGGACGCGCCCTGGCGCTCGCCGTGCCCCCGGCGCTGGCGCTGGGCCTCATCACCCCCGGATGGGCCGCGGCCCCCGGGCCCGCCCGCTCCCGGCCGGGATCGCCCGCGCTCGTCCAGGCGACGACCGGCGCCTCCGGCTACGGAAATCCCTACAACGACTACCGGCGCTCCCCGTACGGGGTGATGCAGACCTCGCAGGAGCAGCAGTCCCTGCCGCCGGTCAAGGACGACCCGAACGAACCGTTCGACTGGTACCGCTATCCCCGCGCCGCGATCGGGGTGTACGGCGGACCGGAGCGGTCGATCATCACCCCCGAGGGCTACCTGCAGACCGAGTACGGAGCGCTCACCTTCGCCACCGGAGACTCCCGGACTCCTGTGAACCAGCGGGTCAAGACCTGGGTGGACGGCTACCTGCCGATCATGTCGGAGCAGTTCGACTCCGGCGGCGTCCAGCACGCGATCCGGTTCTTCGCCGCCAAGGTCCCGGACGTCGCCAAGGTCCCCTTCACCCAGCCGTACGGCCTGCCGGCCAAGAAGGTGACGGCCGACGTCGACAACATGGTGAACTTCGTCAAGGTCAGCCTCACCAACCCGGGCTCGTCGCCGGTCACGCACCGGTTCTCGGCCACCCTGGACGTCACCAAGGGCATCGGCGCCCTGAACGGCAACACCGGCCCGAGCAAGCCGACGGATCCGGGGTGGGACGACGACCACCGCGTCTACGGGGGCGACGGCAAACTCCTCCTGGTCTCCGGGCAGGCGCCGAGCGGCGTCGACGGGGCCACCCAGGACTATGACGTCACCCTGGCACCCCACCAGACCCGGACGCTCACGTTCGCGATGCCGTACTTCGTGGGACAGGGCTCCGACACGGCGCCGATCAAGGGCGCGGGCTACGACGGGTACGAGCAGCAGACCGCTCAGTTCTGGCACCGGACCCTCGACCAGGCCGGGACGGTCCTGCAGGTCCCAGGAAGCGGCGTCGAGACCAAGGTGCTCGACGCCTACAAGGCCAACCTGGCGTTCTCCCTGATCCTGATGAACGTCATCGACGGCCGGTACTACTGGAACGCCAACCCGACCATCTACGCCCACTACTGGCTGCGCGACACCGCCTTCGACATCGACGGCATCCTCAACGCGGGCTTCACCGACGTCGCCAAGCAGGTCACGCTCGAGATGCTCGACTGGCAGTCCGACTCCGGGCAGTTCATCTCCCAATCGGGGCAGTACGACGGCAACGGGGAGGTCCTGTGGGCCTTCGCCAACTACTACGAACGCACCCATGACACCGAGTTCGCCCGCCAGGTCTGGCCGGCCGTCCAGCGGGCGATGGACTGGGAGTGGCAGGTCCGCCGGCAGTACTGGCAGTCCGACGACGGCCTGTTCCCCGCCTCCACGATGAAGGACGACGAGGGCGTCCGCGGGCACGTGCTCACCTACGACCTGTGGAACATCGCCGGCGAGGAGGGGGCCGCGAAGATCGCCGAGGCGGTCGGCGACGGCGCGACCGCCGCGACGTGGAAACAGCGCCGCGCCGAGTACATCGGCATCCTGCGGTCCAAGCTCGCGCCGCAGGTGAAGAAGCTGGGCGTCATCCCGCCGACGACCGAGGGCATGGCGGCGCCGGGCGTCCGCGACGGCTGGTACGGCGGCGTGTACGGGATCGACTGGGGCAACCTCGAGGCCGTCTGGCCCGCGAACGCCTTCAGCCCGGACGACCCGTGGATCACCAAGAGTCTCGCCGCCTGGCGAGGTAAGACGTTCGAGGGCATCTTCGGCTACCCGTCCGGCGGCGTGGAGAGCACCCTGCACTCCTACACGCCGATGTCCCTGTCGATCACCGACATCCTCCGCGGCGACCAGGACGCGGCGCTGTCGTCGCTGTACTCCCTGCTGACGCACACGTCGGCCGCGCACATGGCCTCGGAGGGCATGGCCTCGGCCCAGCGCTGGGGATGGTCGTCCACGGACCAGACGCAGCCGCACGCCGAGTTCGCCGGCAAGTATCTGACGTTCCTGCGTGACATGCTCGCGTACGAGGCGTCGGACGGGTCCCTGCACCTGGCCAACGTCTGGTCGCCGCAGTGGAGCAGGCCCGGCCAGACCGTGGGCTTCACCGGGGACACCGACTTCGGGCCGATGTCCTACACCGCCGCCGTCGACGGGAAGGGCGCCACGATGCGCCTCACGCCGCCGACCCGCGGCACCCCGGACAACGTCGTGATCTCGGCGCCGGGCGGGACCGTTCTCACCTCGGTGACCGTGGACGGCCACCGCGCCGGCCGGATCTCCGGGCACCAGGTCACCCTGACCTCGCCCCGGAAGGCGAGCGTGATCCGGCTCAACTGGACGAGGACACGGTCCGTGCCGCAGCTCGGCGTCGCCCGCGCGGCCGCGGACTACGAGGCGAACTACCAGCGGATGACGTCGCCGATCGACGCCACGGTCACCGCCGTCAAGGCCGATCACCACGCCATCGAGGCGGGCGCGCCGCTGACGGTCACCGGGACGGTGGTCAACGACGGGGGAGCCGGCTACCTCGCCGACCCCCGCGTCGTGCTCTACGTGAACGGCCAGGCGACCCAGACCGACACGACGACGTTCGCCCGGGGGATCGGGTTCACCACCCCCGCGCGGGTCGTCTCCTTCGGCCACCACGGCGAGGGCACCGTGCCCGTGGTGTTCTCCCCGCAGTTGTGCGCTCCGGGGCACTACACGATCGGCATCGGGCTCGGATCGGCGGCGCCCACCCGCACCGTCGAGATCGACGTCCGCGCACCGTCGAAGGCCACGCCGCCGACGGCGACCCTCGAGCTGTCGCCCGGCTCGCCGTACGTCGACGGCGGCGGGAAGGCCACCGTCACCGGCAAGGTCACCAACACCGGCTGTCTCGCGGTGACGGGAACGAAGGCGACCCTCGCCGCGCCGGACGGCTGGACTGCGACGCCGCAGGACCCGGCCGACCTCGGCACCATCGAACCGGGCGCCTCGGCGACCGCGTCCTGGACGCTCACCCCGCCCGCGACGCTCCCGGATCCCGACACGAGCGTGAGCGTCGGCGCCTCGGCGACCTTCGCGGACGGCACGGGCGGCACCGGGAAGGCGAGCGGTTCGACGACCTTCACCGCCTTCGCCGCGCCGTCGGCCGACTATCGCTCCGTCGCGGGCACCGCCACCCACGTCGGGCAGCTCGGCGACCGGTACGCCGTCTTCGCCGACGGCAAGGACCAGTGGGGACGCACCGACCAGTTCGGCGCCCTCTACCGCAAGGGCGCGGGCAAGGAGGCCATGACGGTGACGACCAAGGTCACACGGCAGGACCCGACGGGTGTCTGGGCCAAGGCCGGCATCGTCGTCCGCAACGACCTGTCGGCCAAGAGTCCCGGCTACGTGATCCTGGCGGCCACACCCGCCAACGGCGTCGTCATGCAGTGGGACGCCAACGGCGACGGCTACCTGGACACCACGCTGAACACCGGTTTCTCCGGCTACCCCGTGCAGCTCAAGCTCGTACGGTCCGGAGCGACGTTCACCGGGTCCTTCAGCCTCGACGGCAAGACCTGGCAGCAGGTCGCCACCGCCCAGGTGCCGAGCGCGGCGGCCACTCAGGACGTCGGCCTCTCGGCGGCGGCCGTCACGGGTGACGCCTCAGGCAAGATCTCCGGCACGGAGTTCACCGGCTTCGGCATCGAGTAACGGAGAGTCGACACGGGCGCCCGCGCCTCCCGAGACCCGGGAGGCGCGGGCGCCCCCGTCTTGCCAGGGGAGTGCCCGGTCCACGATGCCGGGGCGGAGTAACGCGCCCGCGCTCGTACCGCCATCGCCCAGCGGGTATGGCTCTGAGCAGGGACCCGGGGAAGGAGGCTGTGACATGACGCTGTTCCTGGCCCTCATCATCGTGGCGATCGGGCTCGGCATCGCCGGAGTCGCGGTGAAAGGCCTGTTCTTCCTACTGATCATCGGCATCCTGGTCTTCCTGGTCGACCTGGTGCTCGGCGGATTCCGGATCGGCCACCGTCGCGGTGCCCGCTCTGCCCGCTGACCCGCCACGTCGCCGGCCTACACCAGCGTGTCCGTCTCGATCGCGGCCGCACGGAGCGCGGCGGCGAGGCGGACCGCGGGCTCCGGTAGGGGCTGCGGGAGCCGTGCGAGCAGGATGCGCCGTTGTTCTTGCGGCCCGCCTCGTACCGGCAGGACGCGGACCCCGGCGGGAACGGCGCGGGCGAGCGCGGCGGGCACGGTGGTGATGCCGCAGCCGGCGGCGACGAGGTGAAGCTTGGCCAGCCAGTCGCGAGCGGTGTGGGCGACGTCGGGCCGCTCGTCCAGGCCGGGCCAGACTCCCAGCACACGGTCCTCGCCCGGGCCCGCGATCCAGCGCTGGCCGTGCAGATCGGCGACGTCGGCGAAGTCGCCGCGCGCGAGCGGGTGGGTGGCGGGTACCGCCAGGAGCAGGCTTCGTTCGGTGAGCGTCTGTAGTTCCAGGGCCGGTGTCTCGGTGTCGGGCGGGCGGAACGGCGGTGCCGACGCCAGCAGGGCGAGGTCGAGGGTGCCGGCTCGCAGCGCGCGGACCAGCGCCGGTGTGCTGCCCTCGCGGGTGATCACGGTGATGGCCGGGTGCGTGCGGCACAATGCGGCCAGCGCGCGAGGCAACAGCCCGGCCCCGGCGCTGGCGAACCAGCCGAGCCGGACCGTGCCGTGCTCGTCGGGCAGGCCGGCGAGCTCGCGCGCGGTGGCGTCGACCTGGTCGATCACGGTGGCGGCGCGACGTACCACGATGTGCCCGGCGGAGGTCAGCCGCACCCCGTCGTGGCGTCGTTCCAGGAGCGGCGTGCCCGCCGCGCGTTCCAGTGAGGCGATCTGGCGGGAGACGGCGGACTGGGTGTAACCGAGCGCGGCAGCCGCGGCGGTGAGCGTGCCCCGCTCGGCCACCTCGCGGAAGACACGCAGTGCGGTCAGGGAGGCGTCGGTGAAGGCCATGACATTTAGGCATACCACGGTTGAGAAAGTCTCGCTGGTGGCATGGCCGCCGCCTTCCTAACGTGGTCGGTATGAACCTGATTCAAACCCCGTTCGGTTTCGCCAATACCGCGGCCGAGGTCGCCGCCGGCATCGACCTGACCGGCCGGCGTGCGGTGGTGACCGGCGCCTCGTCCGGCATCGGTGTGGAGACGGCGCGCGCCCTGGCCGCCACCGGCGCCGAGGTCACCCTGGCAGTGCGCGATGTCGCCGCGGGCGAGCGCGTCGCCAAGGACATCACCGCGACCACCGGCAGCACGGCGCTGCACGTCGCGCCGCTGGAACTGACCGACCCCGCGTCGGTCGCCGCGTTCACCGCCGCCTGGGAAGGGCCGCTGCACATCCTGGTCGACAACGCGGGCGTGATGGCCTGCCCCGAGCGGTACACGCCGCAAGGCTGGGAGTGGCAGTTCGCCACCAACCACCTCGGCCACTTCGCGCTGGCCGCCGGGCTGCACGCCGCGCTGGCCGCCGACGGAGCGGCCCGCATCGTCGTGGTCAGCTCCACCGGCCACCAAATCTCGCCGGTGGTCTTCGACGATGTGAACTTCGCCTTCCGGCCCTACGATCCGTGGCTGGCCTACGGCCAGTCGAAGACGGCGAACATACTGTTCGCCGTCGAAGCGACCCGGCGCTGGGCCGGCGACGGGATCACCGCGAACGCGCTCATGCCCGGCGCGATCTACACCAACCTGCAGCGCCACACCGGCGGTCGCGGCAGCGGCAGGGTCCCGCCGGAACTGATCAAGTCGGTGGAGCAGGGAGCGGCGACCTCGGTCCTGCTCGCCACCTCACCCCTGCTGGAAGGTGTCGGCGGACGCTACTTCGTCGACTGCAACGAAACCGAGACCGTCGACCGGCGCAGCGGCACCCTGCACGGCGTGGCCCGTTACGCCCTCGACCCGGCCAACGCCGAGCGCCTGTGGACCCTCTCGGAGGCCCTGCTCGCCGACACCGAAGGAGTGGCATGAGCACCACGCCGAAGGTGGCTCTGGTCACCGGGGCCACCCAGGGCCTGGGCCTGGCTCTGGTCGAAGGACTCGCCCAGCGCATGGCCTCCCACGACACCGTCTATCTCACCGGCCGCGACCTCGACCGCGTCACCCAGACCGTCGAAGCCATGCCCAGTGGCGGAGCCCGCGTCCGCGGCGAGATCCTCGACGTCGCCGCCCCCGAGGCTGCCGACCGGCTGGCCGCCCGATTGAAGGAACTGCACGGCGGCGTCGACATCGTGTTCAACAACGCCGTCATGCGGGTGGGTCCCGACGACGACCCACGCGAGATCGTCGAGGAGTACGCCGAGGTCAACAACTTCGGCACCACCCGGGTACTGCGCGCTTTCGCGCCACTGCTGCGGGACGACGCGCGCCTGATCGTCGTGGCCAGCGCGCTGGGCACACTGCACTTCCTCGCGCCCGTGCTGCACGACCGCTTCGACGGCCTGGCCTCCCTGGACGAGGTGGACGAGCAGGTCACGGTCTGGCGCGACGCCGTCAAGGACGGCAGCGCCCGCGGCGGACCCTGGCCCGGCTTCGTCAACATCCCGTCCAAGATCGGCCAGGTCGCCGCCGTGCGCACGCTCGCGCGGCAACGACACGAGCAGGACACCCCGCGCGGCATCCTGCTCGCCGCCGTCTGCCCGGGAATGATGAACACCCCCACCTCCGCCATGTGGTGGGACGTCGGCAACGCTCCCACCCCGGCCGAGGCCGCCGTCGCTCTCCTGGATCTCGCGCTCGAGCCGGTCAGACCGGGCCACTACGGCGAACTCCTCCGCGACGGAGAAGTCCTGCCGTGGGCTCCCCGAGCGTACGGCGGGAAAAAGGCGCGCCGGCCCTGACCAACGGCTGACCAAAACCGCGCGGGCGTCCTCTTCTCCGCAGCACCGGCCAGAGGGGGTTCCAGCGCCGCGACCAGCACCGACACGTACGCTCAGGCCGAGACGCGGACACTCGCGACCGGGGCGGTGGGCTCTTGGCCGGGTGCGGCCGCGGCCTCCTTGGGGCAGTATCGGGCGGGGAGTGAGGTGCGGGTGGGCGGCTTCGGGTGGCGCGATCCGGCTTGGTCGCTGATCGGCCGGGAGAAGGAGATCGAGTTCGTCGGCTCCTTCGTCGAGCGGGCGGCTGTGGAGGGCGGCGCGTTGCTGCTGTCCGGGGAGGCCGGTGTCGGCAAGACCGCGCTGCTGGAGGTCGCCGTGGCGCGCGCGAAGGCGGCCGGGGTCGGGGTCTTGGTCGGGATGGGGGCGGAGTTCGAGGCCGAGGTGAGCTTCGCCGGGCTGCACCAGCTCCTGGATCCGGTCCTGGACGAGCTGCCCGGGTTGAGCCCGGTCCATGCGCGGGCGTTGGGTGTGGCCCTGGGCTTGCGAGTGGGGGAGGCGCCGGCTCAGCTCACGGTGGCCGGTGCGACGCTGGCGCTGCTACGCCATCTCGCCCTCGCCCGCCCCTTGCTGGTAGTGATCGACGACCTGCCGTGGCTCGATCGGGCCAGCGCCACCGTGCTCGGCTTCGTGGCGCGCCGGCTGGCAGGCCACCGGGTCGGGCTGCTCGCCGCGGCGCGGTCGGGGCCGGAGGGATTCACCGGCTGGGGTGACCTACCGGAACTGGAAGTGCCCCCACTGGACGACGCCGGGGCGGCGGCCCTGCTGGCGGCTCGGTTCCCGGCGCTGACGCCGCGGGTACGCCAACGGCTGTTGGCTGAGGCGCAGGGCAATCCCCTGGCTCTGCTGGAGTTGCCGGTGGCGCTGGCCGGGCCGCAGCACGGCGCGCTGCCGGCCGTGCTGCCGCTCGGCCGTCGTCTGCGCGCGGTGTTCGCCGCGCGGATCGGTGGCCTGCCCGAGGAGACTCGGCGCCTTCTCCTGCTGGCCGTGCTGGACGGTACCGGGGACCTGGGCGTGCAGGGTGATACCTCCGGCATCGCTGCGGCGGAACGGGCGGGGCTGATACGTGTCGTCTCCGGCCGGTTGATGTTCCGCCATCCGCTGACCCGGGCCGCCGTGGTGGAGCTGTCGACGATCGAGCAACGCCGCCAGGCACACCGGGAACTGGCCGAACGACTCGCCGATCAGCCGGCACGCCACGCCTGGCACCTGGCAGAGGCCGCCGAGGGGCCCGACGAGCGCGTCGCCGCACTGCTGCAGGACGTGGCGCACGCGAACCTGTTCCGCGGCGACGGTGTCGGCGCCATCGCCGAGCTGATCCGTGCCGCCGAGCTCAGCCCCGGCGGCACCGGTCGCGCCGATCGTCTGGCCGAGGCCGCCTATCTCGGGTCGATCGTGACCGGCGACCTGCAGGACGCGCCCCGCCTCCTGGAGGCCGCCAGACGCGCCGCGGCCGAGCGGCGGCCGCCGCTGTCCGTGGCGGTCGCCGGTGCCTACCAGTTGCTCAACGGCGACGGCGACGCCGATACCGCGCACGCCCTGCTGGTCGCCGCGATCGAAGGCCTGGACGACCCGGGCGACGCCGGCAACAAGACCCTTATCGAAGCTCTGTACACCCTTCTGATGGTGTGCTTCTTCGGCGGCCGCACCGAGCTGTGGACGCCCTTCCACGCCGCGGTCGATCGGCTCAGGCCAAGCACGCCCGAGCTCCTGGACGTGCTGCGGGGCACCTTCTCCGATCCCGTGCGGCTGGCGGCGCCGACGCTGGGCAGGCTCGACGCCGCCATCGCCGGCCTGGAGGAGGAGATCAATCCGGCCAGGGCCGTACGCATCGGGATCGCCGCCTCCTACCTGGACCGGCTGGCCGGCTGTCGCGGAGCTCTGCGCCGGGTCGTACGCGACGGACGCGACGGCGGGGCGGTCACCTCGGCGATCGAGGCGCTGTACCTGCTCGGTAACGATGCCCTCTTCACCGGACAGTGGGAGTACATGGAGGAGGTCACCGACGAGGGACTGGCCCTGTGCGACGCCCACGGCTATCGGCTGCTGACGTGGCCGGGGATCTTCTTGCGCGCGGTGCTTGCCGCCGTACGCGGCCAGGAGGACGTCGCCCGGGGCCTCACCGACCAGATGACCGCATGGGCCGGGCCGCGGCGCCTGCGCGCGGTTCACAGGTACGCGGCGCACACCCGTACGCTCATGGCGCTGGGCCGCGGCGACTTCGAGGACGCCTACCGGCACGCCGTCCAGGTCACCCCGGTCGGCGAGCTCGCCTCGCACGTACCGCAGGCGCTCTGGCTGGTCATGGAGCTCACCGAGGCCGCCATGCGCAGCGGCCGCACCACGCGGGCCGCCGCCCACGTCGCCGCCGCCCGTCATGCGGATCTGCCCGGCCTCTCGCCCCGGCTCGCCCTCGTCACCGCGGGAGCCGCCGCGATGGCCGATCCCGACCTGCACGAGCACGTCCTTTTCGAGGAGGCCATGGCGGTCCCCGACGCCGACCGCTGGCCGTTCGACCTGGCCCGGATCCGGCTCGCGTTCGGTGAACGCCTCAGGCGTGTCAAGGCCACCACCGAAGCCCGCGCTCACCTGTCCGGCGCGCTGGAGGCGTTCCAGCGACTGGGCGCCCGCCCCTGGGCGGCACGCGCCGCCGCCGAGCTGCGGGCCACCGGCCTGTCCGTCGGGCAGACCGAGATCAGCGGCCCGGCCTCCCTCACGCCCCAGCAGTGGGAGATCGCGCGACTTGCGGCCACCGGCCTGACCAACAAACAGATCGGCGAACGGCTGTTCCTGTCGCCCCGCACCGTGGCGACCCACCTGTACCAGCTGTTCCCCAAGCTCGGCGTCACCTCCCGCGCCGCCCTCCGCGACGCGCTGGCCGACCACCCATCCAAGTCAGATGACTGAATCGAGGTTGTTCGCAGCGGCCTAACGTCGCCTGTACGTCACCCCCTCTTCTGTGAAGGAGATCTCCCATGAGTGCAGGCGTGCGCAACGTCGTCCTGGTCCACGGCGGATTCGTGGACGGGTCAGGCTGGCAGGGCGTCTACAACCTGCTGCGGCAGGACGGCTTCAACGTCGCCGTCGTGCAGAACCCGACCCTGTCCCTGGAGGACGATGTCGCCGTGACCCGGCGGGTCATCGACGCCCAGGACGGCCCGGTCGTGTTGGTCGGCCACTCCTACGGCGGCGTGGTCATCACCGAGGCCGGCTCCCACGACAAGGTGGCGTCGCTGGTCTACATCGCGGCGTTCGCGCCGGACAAGGGCGAGTCGGTGAACACCCTGATCGCCGACCCGCCGCCCGGCGCCCCGGTCCCGCCGATCCTGCCGCCCGCCGACGGCTTCCTCTACCTGGACCGCGAGAAGTTCCCCGCCTCCTTCGCCGGCGACCTGCCCGCCGAGCAGGCCGCGTTCATGGCCGACTCCCAGGTCCCCTGGGGCGTGGACGCGCTGGCCGGAACGGTGAGCGAGCCGGCCTGGCGGCACAAGCCCAGCTGGTACCTGATCGCCGCCGACGACAAGATGATCCCCCCGCCGGCGCAACGTGCGATGTCGGAGCGCGCCGGCTCGGTAACGGCGGAGAGCCCCGGCAGCCACTCGGTCTACCTGTCCCAGCCCGCCGCGGTCGCCGCCCTCATCAAGCAGGCCGCCGAGTGATCGCGAACTGACCTCCGGCCGCCCGGCGTCCTCGCCCGCCGGGCGGCCCAGGCTTCCTGCTGGACGGCAAGGACCACAACCGACCTACGGCCGGCCTGGGCATTCCCGGCCGTTCCCGCGTAGTCCGGTGCGGCGGCTTCTGCCCAGGTCAGTGCGATTTTCCTATGAAATGATCTCGTGAGGTACCCGGCCCAGGGGATCCTCCGAGCCGCGATGAGTCCTGCGGCGTCCGGCGGTCGTACTGTCGAACCCGTTACCGAGGAGGACTTCTGATGCGCAGTGTGACCTATTCGATGGGCGTCTCACTTGACGGCTACATCGTCGGGCCGGACGGCGGCTTCGACTGGACGGCGCCCGATGAGGAGGTCTTTCGCTCCTGGATCGACGAGATACGAGAGGTCGGCGTCCACCTGTTGGGACGGCGGCTGTACGAGACGATGCTGTACTGGGAGACCGCCGACCAGGATCCATCGCTCGACGACTCAATGCTCGAATGGACCGCGATCTGGAAGCCGCTCCCAAAGGTGGTGTTCTCCACCACGCTGTCGGCGGTGCAGGGCAATGCCCGCCTGGCCTCCGGCGGCCTGGCGGAGGAGATCGAGCGGTTGCGAGCCGAGCCGGGGGAGGGCGACATCGCGATCGGCGGCGCGACTCTCGCCGCCGAGGCGGCCGCGTTGGGTCTGATCGACGAGTACCGGGCCAGGGTCTACCCGGTGCTGGTCGGCGGTGGCGTTCCGTTCTTTCCCCAGCGCGAGCGCCGGGTGGATCTCGAGCTCGTGGAGACCCGCACCTTCAGCTCGAGAGTCGTCTACCTCCGCTACCGCGTGACGCGCTAGCCGGCTCGTCGTTGAGCAGCCGCCGGGCCCATACGGCGACGGCCGGGGCGTCCGGCCGCGCCGCCGGATCCTTGACGGTCAGCGCCCGCACCAGATCCCGGGCCGTCCCCGTAGTCGTACACGCCGGCGAGTCGCGGATGGGACCGGGCGGCCAGGTGACGACCTTCCAACCGCAGCCTCTCCCGGTACTCCTCGTTGTCGGCGTGCTCCGGCCGCAGCAGCTTGACGGCCACGCAACGATCGAGCACGGCCCCCTCGGCCCGCCAGACCTCGCCCACGCCACCGACCGCCAGCCGCTCCCGCAACCGGTAACCTTCCCCGACCAAAGCCCCCGCCGAAGCGGGGGCTGCACGGCCGCACACGCCGGAGGCCGTAAATCAGGGAGGGTCAGGCTTGCTCGATCTCGTCGCGGCTACCGACTGCCACCTCAACGCAGTCCGTGTTTGATCCGCCGCTATAGGTGGACTTGCGGAAGTCGATCATCTGATCTCCTCCATGACTCGCTTGATCAGGTCCCGGGATGCCGACCGGACAGGGCGTCTGCTCCGATCTCGTCGAACCGTAAAACGAACCGTGCTACGCCTGTCCCATCGCGTCGGCATGGACGGTGCGGTGCCTGGTTCGTCCGCGTTCGCGGGTCAATAGCGGCGGCAAAGGCGGAAGGGCGGCCTCGGCCCTCGCCGGGCGGTGCTTGGCCGGTCGCCGTCAGGTGAGCGTTCCACGGGATGGCGACGACGCTCCCGCACTCGAGTTGCAGCCACTCGGTCTCGGCGGCGCGTACGGCCGGCAGTTCAGCCAGGCCAGGACCCTCAAGACGCCGACTGAGCTGGACAGACGCCACCGCACTGGACTGCGCCGGAACGGCCGGGAACGCCCGGGCCGGCCGTCTCGCGTCAGGGCCGGTTGCGCGAAAATGATCACGGCATGTGCGGAACTGGGCGATCATGAAGGGGTGAGCGAAGGCAGCGCCATCGATGTGACCACTCCGAGCACCGCGCGGATCTATGACTTCCTGCTGGACGGCAAGGACAACTTCGCGGCGGACCGGGAGGCGGCGGCGCGGCTGCTGGAGGCGTCGCCCAGCGCCAAGGCCATGGCGCAGGGGAACCGTCGCTTCATGGTCCGGGCGGTCCGCGTGCTGGCGGAGGCGGGGGTCCGGCAGTTCATCGACCTCGGCACCGGCATCCCCACCTCGCCCAACGTGCACGAGGTGGCGCGGCGGATCCACCCGGACGCCCGCGTGGTGTACGTCGACCACGACCCGATCGTGATGGCGCACAACCGGGCGCTGCGGGCCCGGCCTGAGGGCGTCGCCGCGATCGAGGGCGACGTCCGGCGGCCGCAGCAGATCCTGGACCACCCCGAGGTGCGGGAGCTCATCGACTTCGACCGGCCGGTCGGCGTGCTGTGCCTGGCGGTCCTGCACTTCGTCTCCGACGAGGAGGACCCGGACGGCGTCCTCGCGGCGCTGCGCGCCCGGATGGCGCCCGGCAGTCACCTGGTCATGAGCACCACCTCCTCGGAGGGGTTCTCCGATGAGGAGGTCGAAGCGATCACTGGGAGCTACACCGGTGTGACGTCCGGGCTCACGTTGCGCTCCCGGGCGCGGATCGAGCGCTTCTTCGACGGACTGGAACTCCTGAAGCCCGGCGTGGTCGACATCTTCAAGTGGCGGGCTGACGAGCCGCTCGTCGAAGGCGGGAAGCTGCTCGCCGGCGTCGCCCGCAAGAACGCCTGACCACCACGGTCACCTGGTTCCCAGGAGGCGGGACAGCGCGCCGAGCACGGCGGGCCAGGCGTCCGTGAGCGGGTCGATCACCGCGAAGTGACCGACGCCGGGCAGCTCGTCGAGGGTGCAGTCGTCTCCCGCCGCCCGGGCCGCGCTCGCGTACGCCCGTGACTGCTCGACCGGGACAGCCTCGTCCGCCGACCCGTGGACCAGCACGGACGGGATCGAGGAGGGCAGCAGCGCCGACGGGTCGGCGAGCGCGGTGCGTTCGGGGAGCCCGGCCGCCGGGCCGCCCAGCAGTTCGTCGGCGGCGCCGTTGCTCAGGCCCAGCTCCGACGCCACGGCGAGGGCGGCCACGGGAGCCAGCGCGACGACGCCGCGTACGGCAGGAGGCTTGGCCAGGTGCCAGGGGGCCGACGCGGGCAGGCGTGCGCGGGAGGCGGCCCACAGAGCGAGGTGCCCTCCTGCGGAATGGCCGAGCAGCACGACGTCGCCGATCCCGCCCGGGACGGCCTCGGCCGCGAGTGCCGGCACGGTGTCGACGGCGCGGGCGACGTCGTCGAAGGTGCCCGGCCAGCCGCCGCCGTCCTGACCGACGCGGCGGTACTCGATCGCGGCGGTGGCGAAGCCGCGGGAGGCCAGGTCGTCGGCCATCGGGCCGGTGTGCGCCCGGTCGAACCGGGAACGCCAGAAACCACCGTGCACGATGATCACCAGCGGGGCGCGCGCAGCGCCATCCCGAGGGAACCGCAGGTCGGCGACCTGGTCCGGCAGGCGCCCGTAGGCCACCGTCGCGTCCGGATCGGGCGCCGAACGGGTCAGGACGTCGGAGGACGGACGCACGGGATGCCCTTTCTAGAAGCCCGGGAACACCCGGCGCAGGTCGTCGAGCGTGATCGCGTCCGAGGTGAGTGCGACCGAGTCCGGCGTGTGCGCGGGGGCGTGCCGGCCGGTGACGAGGCGCAGCCACCACTCTCCGGGAGCGGTGAGGACCCCGTCGGGCCGGTCGGGGGACTCCACGAGCGCGACCGCGGGACGGGTCTCCTGGTCCGACCCTCGCTCCGCGAGCGCCACCGGGTCGCGCACGTCGAGGCCGAACTCTCGCTCCGGGGCGGTCGTCCGGATCGCGAGGGTCACCTGGCGGCCCCCGAGCGCGTCGGCCTTGCCGAGGAAGCCGACAAGCATGCCGGCGTGGTCGATCAGCAGGTCGGTGCCCTCCGGCGACAGGGTCGCCCCGGGGTCGAACGCGACCTCGATATCCCACGTGTGATGGGTGAACTCGCTGAGGCGCAGGCCCGTCGCGGTGGCGACGTCCACCGGGACCGGCATGAACCCCATGTCGATGCGCAGCTCTTTCCTGGTCGCGGCGTCGAGCTCCTCGTAGCGGGTGACGAGCACGTCGTTCGAGCGCACGAACGCCTCGGCCCGTTCGGTGGGCGACATGGCGTCCCACCGCGCCCAGACGGTCTGGGCGAACTCCCCGCCGGGATGGCCCTCGCCGCTCAGCGCGCCGTCGAGCACGGCGAGGAAGATCTCGGCGCCGCTGCCCAGGTGGCTCAGCACCTGGGAGACGTCCCACTCGGACGCTCCCGACGGGCGGGTGAGGTCGGCCTCGCCGAACCCGCGTACGCGGGCGGCGAGCAGGTCGTGGCCGGTGCGCAGCGCCTCGATGTTCCGGTCGGCCCGCTCTGTCATCCTCGGTCTCCCAACGGCATTGTGATCGTACGGGGGCATCGCGGAAGCCATCATGTCACCAAGGCCTTCCCGCCTCAGGAACGGAGTCCCGGAGATCTCCGGCGGGGGGAGGGAGACCACGTAACATCGGCACATGAACGCGCGCCGGGACGTCGAGCACGTTCGTCCCGCGTCGCTGCCGGCCGGCCGCGACGGCGACGTGCGGAGGGCGAACGCCATGGCCTGGGGCGGCGGGTCGCCGGAGGCCGGTCCGCCGGAGACGGGGGCCGCCCGGCTCACGGTCCGCGACATCCTGGGGCTGGACTTCGTCGCGACGTGGGGGCCGGAGGTCGTGGCGGGCGCGGCGCACCTCGACCGGCCGGTCCGCTGGCTGCACGTCGCCGAGGCCGCCGACGTCGCCGTGATGCTCACCGGCGGGGAGATGGTGCTGACCACCGGCCTGCTGCTGGCCGACGACGAGCGGGTCCAGACGGAGTACATCGAGTCGATGCGCCGCGCCGACGTCGCTGCGGTCGTGCTCGGCCTCGGCAGGGCGTTCCGGACCACGCCGGAGGCCATGCGCCGGGCGGCCGAGCGCTGCGGGGTGCCGCTGATCGTCCTGCACCGGCCGGCGCCGTTCGTCCGGCTGACGGAGGAGGTCCACTCGCGCCTGCTCCACGGCCGGTTCGCCACGCTGGACCTGTCCGACCGGATCCGGTCCTCTCTCACCGCCCTGAATCTCTCCGGCGCGACGTTGCAGCAGCTGCTCGACGAGATCGCCTGCTACGGCGGTTGTCCCGTCGTGCTGGTCAACCTCGCGCAGCGGGTCCTCGCCTCGGCCGGCGACAAGGCGTCGCTCAGCGAACTGCTCCGCGACTGGGACCGTGTGTCCCGGCAGGTCGCCGAGCTCGCCGGGAGCGGACCGGTCACCGTCGAACCCGACGGGTGGATCGTGGTCTCCCTGGAGGCCCGTGGCCGGCGGTGGGGGCGTCTGGTGTTCTTCGGCTACGCCGGCTCCGACGAGTTCGGCCTCGTGCTGGGCATGCGGGCGGCCGAGGCTCTGGCCATGCACCGCCTGCTCGGCGACCGCGACCACGGCTGGGAGGCGCAGGCAGCGGAGGCGCTGCTGCTGGACCTGGCCTCCGGCTCGGCCCGGCCCGAGCAGTTGGTCACCCGCGTACGGGCCGCCGGCCTGCCGGTGAACCGCCGGACGTTCGTTCCTCTGGTGGTCCGGCTCCTCGCCGACGGGCCCGGCGAGACGGAGCACGACGGTGTCCCGGAACTGATCGAGCGGGCCGTGTCGGAGGTCCCCGAGGTGGCCGGGCTCGTCGCGCGGATCGGCCAGGAGAGCACGGCCGCCCTGCTGAGCATCTCGTACGGTGAGGACTCCGACGCCGCCGTGTGCCGTGTCGCGGTGCGCATCCGGGAGGCCCTGAACTCCCGCGGCCGCAGAGCCGTGCTGGGCGCCGGCTTCGCCTGCTCGGTGCTGGACGAGGTGCGCCGGTCCTTCGTCGAGGCGGTCCACGTCGCCGACGCGGCCGTGGCCGCGCCGCCGGAGGGTCCCGTGGCGCGGCTCGGCGACGTACGCCTGCGCGGGCTGGTGCGCCTGCTACGGGACGATCCGGAGCTCCAGGCCTTCATCGAACGCGAACTCGGCCCACTGCTGCGCGAGCCGTCGCTGCTCGGCGTCCTGCGCACCTACATGGAGACCGGACGCAACAAGTCCCTCGCCGCTCAGGCGCTCCACGTCAGCCGCCCCACGCTCTACCGCCGTCTGCAGCGCATCGAGGCGCTGCTCGGCATCGACCTGGAGGACTGGGAGCGCCTCACCTCCCTGTACGTCGCCCTCCTCGCCCACGAGGGCCAGCGCGCGACGGGCGCCTGATCCCGAGTCAGCGCCCGGCTTCGGCCATCGGGAGTATCCGGGGCGCGATGGCGGCGGCCGCCGTGCCGGCGGCCGAGGACGCGGCGACGGTTCCCCAGCCGATCGGGCCGAGCGGCGTGCAGCCGAAGAAGTGGCTGACGCCGGGCGTCTCAACGATGCCGACCAGCACCGCGGCGGAGGCGACACACGTGACCAGGACGAACGGATTGCCTCGTCCGATGATCAGGGTCTGGCCCAGTTGGGTGCTCACCAGTGCCGCCAGGCCCATGGTGTCGGCCCGGCGCGATCGGCCGGTGAGACGGCCCGCGTACCACGCGAGGCTCGCACCGAGAGCGGTGGCGCCTCCGCGGGTGGCGAGGGTGCGTGCCAGGTCGGCTCCGGACAAGGTGACCGGACCGGCGGCGAGGATGCCGTCGCCATGTCCGCCAGGCGAACGATCGTCGGTTCCGAGCGCGACGGCGAGGGCCGGCAGCATGTCGGTGAGCATGTTCACCAACAGCAGTTGCCGGGTGTTGAGGGGGGCTCTGCCGCCGATCGCGGTGCCGAGGAGTGTGAAGGCGACCTCCCCGGCGTTACCGCCCACCAGGATCGACACCGCGTCGCGTACCCGGCTCCACAGTGCGCGTCCCTCGGCGAGCGCTTCGATGAGGCGGAGCGGGTCGGAGTCGGTGAGCACCAGGTCGGCGGCGCCGCGCGCGGCCGTGGACGACCTGGCGGCCATACCGATTCCGACGTCGGCGAGCCGGATCGCCGCCGCGTCGTTCGCGCCGTCCCCGGTCATCGCCACGACGTGCCCGGCCTGCTGCAATGCCTGCACGATACGGACCTTGTGTTCGGGTGAGACCCGGGCGAACACGCTCGTGCGGCGCACCCGGTCGAGTCGCTGCTGTTCTGAGAGCCGGTCGAGTTCGGCTCCGGTGAGGACCGCATCGCCGTCGGGAATGCCCAGCTGCCGGGCGACGGCCGTGGCGGTGGCCGGGTGATCACCGGTGATCAACGTGATCCGGACACCTGCCTGCGTGAGCCGCTCGATCGTCGCCGACGCGGTGGGCCGCGGCAGATCGGCGATCGCGACGAATCCGAGCAGGCTCAGCTCCTGGGCGAGCGCGTCGATGTCGCACGGCGGGGGTTCACCGTGGGGATGGCTCTCGGCGACGGCGATGACCCGCAGCCCGTCGGCGGCGAGGCTCTCGATCCGGGCGGTGGCGGCCAGCAACCGGTCCGGCGTCATTGGCCGGCCGTGATGGTCTCGGGTGCAGCGGCCGAGGATCACCTCCGGTGCCCCCTTGACGGCCAGGGCAGGGCCGGGAGAGTCCGTGCCGAACGACGCGGCGTATCCCCGGTTCGTCTCGAACGGGATCTCCCACGACAGCTGCCAGTCCTCATCCGGGCCGAGCCGCTCACCGGCCCGCTCCACGATGGCCCGGTCGGTGGCGTGGATGATCACGTCCTCGGCCTTGGGGCAGGCGCGGGCGGCGGTGCGCAGCAGATGACGCCCGTGGTCGTCGTCCTCGCGCAGTTCCCGGTCGATGTCGGCGAGGCGGGCGAGGGTGAGTCTGCCTTCGGTGAGGGTGCCGGTCTTGTCGAAACAGAAGGTGTCGACGCGGCCGAGCGCCTCGAGGGTCCGCGGCGACCGCACCAGGATCCCGTGCTTGGACAGCCGCCGTGCCGCCGCCAGCTGGGACACCGTCGCGACCAGCGGCAGCCCTTCGGGAACGGCGGCGACGGCGATCGCGACACCGGAGGCGATCGCCTGCCGGACCGGCACGTGATGGGCCAGCGACAGCGCGGTCACCGCGGCGCCCGCGATTCCGGCCGTGGGCATGGTGATGCGGGTCAGTTCTCCCAAACGTGCCTGCACACCGATCGGCTGCGTCCCATCGCCGACGGCCGACGCGGCTCTGCCCGCCTCGGTGGCCGAACCGGCCGCGACGACCACTCCGCGTGCCCTTCCGGTGATGATCGTCGTGCCCTCGTACAGCATGCAGGACCGATCCGCCAGATCGGCACCGGGGGTGGCAGCAGGGTCCTTGGGCACGGGCAGTGACTCGCCGGTGATGGTGGCCTCGTCGACCTCCAGGAACTCACACTCCAGCAGCCGCACATCCGCCGGGACGACATCGGAGCCGTGCAGACTGATGACGTCTCCAGGTCTGAGCCGATCGGCGGGCACGGACCGGACGGACCCGTCTTCGGTGATGAGCCGCGCGGGCAACCGCTCACCGAGCAGCAGGGATCGCAGGGCACGTTCGGCGCGGACCCGTTGCAGCCCGCCGATCACCGCGTTCCCCGCCATCACCCCGCCGACCAGCGCGGCGTCGACGCCCGATCCGACGATCGCCGAGGCCGCCGCCCCCAGCGCCAGCACCGGCGTCAACGGGTCCCGTAGTTCCCCGCTCACCGCGTGAGCGAGCTGTGCCGTCAGCCCGACGGACCGCGTCCTCTCGCGGTCGCGTTCCCCATCCGCGGTGGCGGTTTCGCTGAGCCGGTGAAGTACCTGCTCGGCGGCCATCTCGTGCCAACGGCCTCGTGGTGCCGGTTCGGGTACGGGGGACCGGGCCAGCCGCCGGGCGCTGATCGCGCCGCTGAGAACGGCGACGCCCGCGGCGCTGTGGGCGGGGGCGAGCCCGGCCCGGGTACGCCGCCGGCCCGATGCCGCGAGCAACGCTCCCAAGGCGCCACCGCCGACCGCCAACCTGGCGGATCGTTCGCTGACCTGCCGTGCCACCTGAACGCTCCGCAGAACCCGCCAGGCCTGCTCCAGACCCGAACCGCAGATGAGATCGGCGGACCAGCACACCCACGGCCCGCGCAGCACGGCGACCCCGACATCCGCGGCGGCCAGGGCCGCGCCGTCGCGGTCACTGATCACCAGCACGCAATGCCCCTCCGCCTGCAGCCGGCGGACCCGGTCGGCGACTTCCGCCCCGGCCGGTACCGTCTCATCCGCGCAGGAGGCGAATTCGGCGACGGCCGGATGCTCGGTCAAGAGCACCCGAAGTCCACCGGATCGCGCCGCCCCGATCAGCGCGTCGGCCAGCGGATCCGGTTCACCGTCGCCGGCGAGCACCACCGAGTCGATGACCACCGTCGAGACACGGTCCAGGTGGCGGAGCGCGGAGGTGTTCATCGGCAGTATCCCCGCCCGGCTCAGCTCGTGGCAGAGCATCGCGGCGAACCCCTCACGGCCGGTCCGGGCCGCCTTCGGCACCGTCCCGAGCAGCAGGTCCGCGGCCTTACCGGCATCCCGGGTCCAGGCGAGCACGCCGCCTGCGGCGGCCAGCGCGGCGAGCGAGGATCGCTCGCTGGTCTTCTCGATCGGGCCGGGCGGCAGCGGCACCGGGCGGGCCGGGCGCGATGCGGCGATCGGCACGGACTGATACGCGCGCAGTTCCAGTGCCCGTCGTTCCCAGACCAGCCGTCGTGATCGTGCCTCCATCAGGCCCAGCGCACGTGCGGCCACGTCCACCGCCAGCGGGAACGGATCGGCGGTGGCGACGTAGGCAGCGGAATCGACAAGCTGGAACAGTAGGTCCGAGTGCGTCCTACCGAGCCGGCCCTCCAGCGCGGCGCGCAACCGCGGCTGGGATTCGGCCAACACGATCGGCAGCCGTATCGCCTGGGACGGCAGCGTACGCAGGCTCACCCGGCCCGCGGTGGCCAGCACCATTCCGGCCAGGCCGGAGGCGAGCGCCACGGTCGCCGCGTACTCCGGCGACCGGTCACCGGGAATCTCCGGTTTTGAGCGTGAAAAAGGCTGCGCCTGTGCCTCGTGTTCCTCTTCAACCGCCTCGATGGTGCCGAGGATCGCCTCAAGATCCACGTGGTCCTCGTCGAATGAGACGAGAACCTGCTGAGTGACGGCGTTGATCTCGGCCCAATGCACGCCCTTCAGCCGGCCGAGAGCCTCGGTGACCTCATCGCCCAGCACGTCCCCAGCGGCGAGCGCCAGCCCGCGGACCTCCAGATGAGCCTCACCGTCACGGCACCACATCCGCCGCCGAAGCCGGTACAGCCCCACGTCGCGCAGTTCTCCGGCCATCGCGACGAAGATCTCGCCGGCGCGTAGCCTCATCTCACCGGCCGCCGCGGGCACCCGCCACGCCCCGCCCGCAGCCGGCAGCACCGCCGACACGACCCGGCCGCCCCACTCGGACACGGCACGGCGACCCGTCCCCGCCCCGCGGCCGGTCCAGCGGGCGGCACGCCCGGCCACGCACCCGGTGGCCGCCACACCGCCACCGGCCAGTCGCAGCGACCATCCCGCGGCCGCCATCGCCGAACCCCCGAGAGAACCGATCACACCCACCCACCCGCCCATGTCATCGACCAGGCGATACTTCCCCGGCGCAGGTGGGATATCCCCCCGCGACGAGTAAGGAGATCGTTGTAGCTTTCACGGCCGCCGACGGCCGGGCGGCGACATGCTCTCGGGCGTCCCCGCACGTCAAAGCGGTCCGATCGACCGCCCGCCCGGGGTGGGAAGCCGGGCGGCCGGGCCGCCGGATTGATCGCGCTTCGCCGGTCGTCCTAGTGTCGTCGCGAACGCTCCCACCTGCGTCGCCGTGTCCCGCTGTACCAGCATCACGACCTGGGGCGTCACCGACAAGTACTCCTGGCGGAGCGGCAGCACCCCGCTGCTGTTCGACGGCAACTACGCCAAGAAGCAGGCCTACTACTCCGTCATCTCCGCCCTCGGGGGCTGATCGGGCGTCCGCGAACGACGGCGTCCCTCGACCGCCACAACGGTCGAGGGACGCCGCTGCGCGCCGAGGGCTACGCCGGGGCTCCTTCGACCGGCGCGGGCGTCACCGCCCGACCGGTCGCCGGGAACAGGCGGGTCAGCAGGATGTACAGGACGAACGCCGAGGCCAGGCCGACGGCCCAGCCGTAGTCGGCGAGGGGTTTGAGCATCGGGATCATGCCGTCCGCGGGGAACGGCCCCGTGCCGGGCGCGGAGTACGAGCCGCCGATGGCGAGGAAGCCGCCGACCGCGAACGCGGCGACGGCGCGCCAGTTCCAGCCCCCGTCGTACCAGTAGCGGCCCTCCGCCCGGTACAGGTCGGCCAGGTCCAGCCGGGTGCGGCGGAGCACCCAGTAGTCGGCGATGAGGATCCCGGCCACGGTGCCGAGCAGGCCGCCGACCGTGCCGAGCCAGGTGAAGATGTACGCCTGCGGGCTGGCCAGCAGCTTCCACGGGAAGATGACGACGCCGATGACCGCCGTGATCAGGGCGCCGGTGCGGAAGGTGATGTGACGCGGCGCGATGTTGGACAGGTCGAACGCGGGCGAGACGACGTTGGCGGCGATGTTCACCGAGAGGGTCGCGATGAGCACGGTGACCAGCGCGTACAGGACGCCCGCCCAGTTGTCGAGCTTGGCCGTGAGCTCGATCGGATCCCAGATCGCCTTGCCGTACACCGCCTGCGAGCCGGAGGTCACCAGCACCGACAGCAGCGCGAACGCGGTCATCGTGGTCGGCAGGCCCAGCGACTGGCCCCAGAACTGTGCGCGCTGGTTCGCGCCGTACCGGGTGAAGTCGGGGATGTTCAGCGACAGGGTGGACCAGAAGCCGATCATGCCCATGAGAGCCGGGAAGAAGACCTTCCAGAAGCCCGAGCCCCAGCCGAGTTTGGACGGCTGGTCGATGATCGGACCGAACCCGCCGGCCTTGACGCTCATCCAGATCAGCAGCGCGATCGCGCCGACGATGACGAACGGCGCCGCCCAGTTCTCGAAACGGCGCAGCGTCTCCATGCCGCGCACGATGATGCCGATCTGCAGGACCCAGAACAGCGCGAAGGACAGCCACTGCGTCCAGGGATAGCCGCCGACGTGGGCGGCGCCGGTCCACCAGTCGCCGAGGAGCTTCCCGGCGAGCAGGAAGATGCCGGACCCGCCGATCCAGGTCTGGATGCCGAACCACGCGCAGGCGACGGCGGCGCGGACCAGCGCGGGCAGGTTCGCGCCCCGGACCCCGAACGAGGCGCGCGCGAAGACCGGGAACGGGATGCCGTAGCGCGGCCCGGCGTGGCCGGTGAGCAGCATCGGCACGAGGACGATGACGTTCGCGAGGGCGATCGTGAAGACCGCCTGTTTCCAGTCCATGCCGAGTGCGACGAGGCTGGAGGCGAGCGTCCAGGAGGCGAGGTTGTGGGCCATGCCGACCCACAGCGCGGTGAAGTTGTAGGTCGTCCACCGCCGCTTGGCGATGGGGACGGGCAGCAGGTCCTCATTGGCGTACGGGCCGGTGGGCACGGCCGCGCCGGGCGGGAGCTCGACGCGGCCGCCGGAGACGGTGGGTTCGGCGGGCGAGGGCGAGGTGGCGGTCATGGGCGGCTCCTCGGGAGGGGCTGGGACGAAGGGGACGCCGTAGGAATGGTCGGCTTCCGGAGGCGACCGGCAGGGGCCCTCCGGACGGTCGCCTTTCGGGGGCGACGGGCGGTCGCCCCCGGACGACGCCGGACGGCCGGCCGCGTCGGGGTCAGCCGGTGAGCGCGGGGATGATCGTCTTTCCGTAGGCGTCGATGGTCGATTCCTTGGCGTCGTGCATGTCGTAGACGGCGAACTGGTCGACGCCGAGATCCCGCAGGGCCGCGAGCTTGGCGATGTGGGTCTCGGCCGGGCCGATCAGGCAGAACCGGTCGACGATCTCGTCCGGGACGAACGCGGTGTCCGGGTTGCCGGAGCGGCCATGGTGCGCGTAGTCGTAGCCCTGACGGGCCTTGATGTAGTCGGTGAGCTCGGCCGGCACGAGCGAGGACGCCTCGCCGTACCTGCTCACCAGGTCGGCCACGTGGTTGCCGACCATGCCGCCGAACCAGCGGCACTGCTCGCGGGCGTGCGCGAGAGCCTCGGGCGCGTCGTCCTCGGTGACGTACGCGGGCGCGGCGACGCAGATGGTGACCTCGCCGGGGTCGCGGCCGGCGGCGACCGCGGCGTCCCGGACGGCCTTGACCATCCACTCGGTGAGGTAGAGATCGGCGAGCTGGAGGATGAAGCCGTCGGCCTTCGCACCGGTCAGGGCCAGGGCCTTCGGCCCGTACGCCGCCATCCAGACCGGCAGCCGGGCGCCCTCCTCCACCCACGGGATGTGGATGGAGGTGCCGTCGACCTCCGTCGTGCGCCCCTCCGCGAGGTCGCGGATGACGTGCATGGCCTCGTCGAGCACGGCGAGGGTGTTCGGCCGGCGGCCCGCCACGCGCATCGCGGAGTCGCCGCGGCCGATGCCGCAGATCGTGCGGTTCCCGAACATCGAGTTGAGGGTGGCGAACGTCGAAGCGGTCACCTCCCACGTGCGGGTGCCGGGGTTCGTGACCATGGGGCCGACGATCAGGCGCTGGGTCTGCGCCAGGATCTGGCTGTAGATCACGAACGGCTCCTGCCACAGCACCGCCGAGTCGAAGGTCCAGCCGTGGGTGAAGCCGGCCTGCTCGGCGCGGCGCATCAGCTCGATGACGCGCGAGGCGGGCGGATCGGTCTGCAGGACGAGTCCGAACTCCATGTCACGCGCCTTTCAGCCGAGGTACTGGCAGGTCTCGCGGGCGGTGAACCGGCCGTGGCCGGCCCGCCCGGTGTAGGACCGGTCGTCGACGACGACCTCGCCGCGCGACAGGACGGTCTGGACCCGGCCGGTGACGGTCCGCCCCTCGTACGCCGAGTAGTCGACGTTCATGTGGTGGGTCTCGGCGGACATCACCTGGGTGGCGCCCGGGTCGTAGATGACGATGTCGGCGTCGGCGCCGGGCGCGATCGTGCCCTTGCGGGGATACAGGCCGAACATCCGGGCCGGGGTCGCGCAGGCGATCTCGATCCAGCGGCGGCGGGAGATGTGGCCGTCGACGACCGCCTGGTGGAGCAGGTCCATGCGGTTCTCGACCCCCGGCAGCCCGTTCGGGATCTTGGAGAAGTCGCCCAGGCCGAGCTCCTTCTGGCCCTTGAAGCAGAAGGGACAGTGGTCGGTGGAGACCACCTGCAGGTCGTTGGTGCGCAGGCCACGCCAGAGGTACGCCTGGTGCTCCTTGGGCCGCAGCGGCGTGGAGCAGACGTACTTGGCGCCCTCGAAGTCCGGCTCGGCGAGGTTGTCGGTGGACAGGAAGAGGTACTGCGGGCAGGTCTCGCCGAAGACGTTGAGACCCATGTCGCGGGCCTGGGCGAGCTCGGCGACGGCCTCCATCGCCGAGACGTGGACGACGTACAGCGGCGCCCCGGCCACCCGGGCGAGCTGGATCGCGCGGTGCGTGGCCTCGGCCTCCAGCAGCGCGTGGCGGACCTCGCCGTGGTACCGCGGGTCGGTACGCCCGGCGGCGAGAGCCTGCTCGACCAGCACGTCGATCGCGATGCCGTTCTCGGCGTGCATCATGATCAGCCCGCCGTTCCCGGCGGACCGCTGCATCGCGCGCAGGATCTTCCCGTCGTCGCTGTAGAAGACACCCGGGTAGGCCATGAACAGCTTGAAACTGGTGACGCCCTCGTCGACCAGGCCGTCCATCTCCTTCAGCGTGTCCTCGTTGACGTCGGAGAGGATCATGTGGAACGCGTAGTCGATCGCGCACTGCCCGTCGGCCTTGGCGTGCCAGACGTCCAGCCCGCTGCGCAGCGACTCCCCGACGGTCTGCACGGCGAAGTCCACGATCGTCGTCGTGCCGCCCCACGCGGCCGCGCGGGTGCCGGTCTCGAACGTGTCGGAGGCGGACGTCCCGCCGAACGGGAGCTCCATATGCGTGTGCGCGTCGACCCCGCCCGGGATCACATACTTGCCGGCGGCGTCGATGACGCGGTCGGCGGACTCCGCCCAGCGGCGCGCGACCTCGCTGTCGCGGGCGGCGAGCGCGGTGACCCGGCCGGACTCGATGAGGATGTCGGCGTTCGTCTCGTCGGCGGCGGTGATGACCAGCCCGCCGCGGATCACGGTGGTCCCCATGCGGCTACCTCCCTCGGTCGGCTCTGCCGGTCACTGGTCGATGAGCGGGCCGTAGGCGTCCGGGCGGCGGTCCCGGTAGAACGCCCACTGCTGCCGGACCTCGTCGATCAGGCCGAAGTCGAGGTCGCGGACGACGAGCTCCTCCTCCTTACCTGAGGCGACGTCGCCGACGAACTGGCCGCGCGGGTCGACGAAGTAGCTGGTGCCGTAGAAGTCGTTGTCGCCGTACTCCTCCACGCCGACCCGGTTGATCGCGGCGACGAAGTACTCGTTGGCGACGGCTGCGGCGGGCTGCTCCAGCTTCCACAGGTACGACGACAGCCCCCGGTGTGTCGCCGACGGGTTGTAGACGAGCTGCGCGCCGGCCAGGCCGAGGGCGCGCCAGCCCTCCGGGAAGTGCCGGTCGTAGCAGATGTAGACCCCGATGCGGCCGACGGCCGTGTCGAACACCGGCCAGCCCAGGTTGCCGGGCCGGAAGTAGAACTTCTCCCAGAAGCCCTTGACCTGCGGGATGTGGTGCTTGCGGTACTTGCCGAGGAAAGTGCCGTCCGCGTCGATGACGGCCGCGGTGTTGTAGTAGAAGCCGGACTGTTCCATCTCGTAGACCGGCACGACGATGACCATGCCGGTCTCGCGGGCGAGCGCCTGCATCCGTTGCACGGTCGGCCCGTCCGGCACCGGCTCGGCCCACCGGTAGTGCTCGGCGTCCTGGACCTGGCAGAAGTACGGAGCGTTGAAGACCTCCTGGAAACCGATGACCTTCGCGCCCTGCGCGGCGGCCGCGCGGGCGTGCTCCTCATGTTTCGCGATCATCGTTTCGGTGTCGCCCGTCCAGGTCGCCTGGACGAGGGCCGCGCGCACGATCGGGCTCATCGGATCTTCCCTCCGGAAAAGATGTCGTCCCTAAGGACGAAAAGGGCAACGCCCGCCTATGACGGCTGACGCTACGAGCCCGCCGATAGGACGTACAGTGCCACGCTGTAACGCGATCCTCTTTCCATGTTCCACCACGTCACCTGCTGCGATCCTGCTCAGGCGCATGTTAGGGACAGAAGTGACCGGTGTTAATTCCCGGTTTCCTCTTGTTCGATGACCCAGCGCGCGATCTGTGTTCTGGAGTGGAACCCGAGTTTGTGGAGGATGCGCTCGACATGGCCCTCCGCAGTGCGCTCCGCGACCACGAGCGCGGTGGCGATCTGCCGGTTGCTCATGCCTTTGGCGACGAGCCGGGCGACCTCCGTCTCCCGCCGGGTGAGCGGCGAGTCCGGAGCGGCGCCCGGCGGACCGGAGGAGGGCGAGGGCTGTTCGAGGGCGTAGGCGAGCGCCTCGTCGTCGGGCATCGAGGCTCCGCGCCGGACGGTGGCCCCGAAGGCCTCGTCGCCGAGGGCGGCGCGGACACGGGCCTCGCACTCGTCGTGATACGGGACGAGATTCCCGTACCCGGACAGCGGCGCTCTGATCGCCTGCCAGGTCCGCCGCCGGATCCCGATGAGCAGGGCGGCCCTCTCGTGGTTCCCGCCCGTGGCGGCGATCCAGGCCAGCACCTCTTCGGCGACCGCGACGCCCAGCCGGTCGTCGAGCGCGTGGTTGAATCGCAGGCTCTCCTGTTCCAGGGAGGCGGCGCGCCGCAGGTCGCCCTGGCGCCACACCTCGACGCCGAGCGCGAACATCGTGTACGCCTTGTGCCATCCCTCCCCGTGGGCGTCGCACTCGGCGATGCCCTCTTCCGCTGCGGCGACGGCGCGTTCGGATTCGCCGCGCAGGGAGTAGGCCAGGGCCAGCCGCATGAGCGAGAGCACCAGGCCGGCCAGGTCACCGGTGGTCCGGTGCTTGGCCACGGCCTCCCGATAGCAGGCGATCGCCGCTTCGGCCTGGTCCCGGGAGACGGCGATCATCCCGGTGTAGAGCGCGACATAGCCCTGGACCGACGTCAGCCCGAGACGCTGCCCGATGGCACGGCTCTCTTCGAGCATCGACTCGGCCGCGTCGAGGTCGCCCTGAATGATGGCGATCCAGCCGCAGGTCCACAGGGCGCGCGCCCGGACGGCGTCGGGCCGGGGACATGCCGCGAGACCCTGCTCGAGCCAGTCGCGGCCTTCACCGAGGTAGTAGCTGCTGATCCAGTGGTAGAGCAGGTCGGTGGCCATGCTCAGGCCGGTCGCGGCGTCGTCCGGATCGGCGTGGTGGTGCTCCAGCGCGGCGCGCAGGTTCGGGTGGTCGGCTCGCAGCCGGGTGAACCACTCCACCTGCGACGGACCGAACAGGTTGGCGCACGCGTCGGCGGCCAGTCTCCGGTAGTGGTCGCGGTAGCGGCGCCGCAGCGTCGCCTCCTGCCCGGACTCGGCGAGGCGTTCCCGGCCGTACTCCCGGATGACATCGAGCAGCCGGTATCGGACCGCGGACGGGCCCTCCTCCCGGGTCAGGACGGACTTCTCCACCAGCCCGGCCACCAGGTCGACGATCTCCTCTTCGGCGATCCCGTCACCCGCGCAGACCGCTTCGGCCGCGGCCAGGTCCAGACCGCCGTTGAACACCGAGATCCGCGCCCACAGCAGGCGCTCCTTCTCGTCGCACAGGGCATGGCTCCAGTCGACCAGGGCGCGGAGGGTCTGGTGGCGGGGCAGCACGGTCTGTGAGCGCGTCGTCAGCAGCCGGAAGCGATCGTCGAGCCGGTCGAGGAGCTCGTGCGCGGACAGCACCCGCAACCGTACGGCGGCCAGTTCCAGCGCGAGCGGGATGCCCTCGAGCCGCTGACAGATCCGCTCGACCGCGTCGCGGTTCTCGTCCGTGACGGCGAAGCCGGGCACCACCGCCTGGGCCCGTTCCGCGAAGAGTCGCATCGCGTCGGAGGTGGCGGTCGCGAGGGGGCGTCCGTTGCCGCCCGGCAACGCCAGCGGTGGCACGGCCAGCGTCCGCTCGGCGAAGATCGTCAGCGGCTGCCGGCTCGTGGCGAGGATCCGCAGCTCCGGTACGGCGGTCAGCAGGGCGTCGGCCAGGACGGCGCACGCCTGCACCAGGTGCTCGCAGTTGTCCAGGACGATCAGCGTCCGCGAGCCGTCGAGGTGTTCGGTGAGCACCTCGAAGGGTGGCCGGGAGGATCGATCGCGGATCTCCAGGGCCTCGACGATGGCGTGCACGAGCAGCTCCGGCCTGTCCAGAGACGCCAGCTCGATGAACCACACCCCGTCGGGAAAGACCCGTTGCAGGCAGTCGGCGACCTTCAGGGCCAGCCGGGTCTTACCGACCCCGCCGGGACCGGTGAGCGTCACCATCCGGCTCTCGGACAGCACCCGCCGGACAGTGTCGATCTCCTGCCGGCGTCCCACGAAGCTGGTCAGCTCGGCGGGCAGGTTCGACGTTCGGCGTCGGTGCAGGACGTTGGACGACATGGCGCGCACGAGAGGTATCCCTGGAGCCCGGCCCGGCCTCCTCGGCCGGGCCGGATCCGGCTCAGGGCATGCGTCCTTCCGGGGCCGGCTCGAGCCGGGCCCCGTCGTAGAACCCGGCGCCCATGTACACCAGTGGGGCCGTGTCCAGGCAGGTCGCGGCGAGGACCCGGCCGATGAAGATGGTGTGCGTGGCGGCGCGGACGCGTTCGCGGACCTCGGCCTCGAGACTGGCGCACGCTCCGTCGAGGATCGGACTGCCGTGCTGACCCGTATGCCAGCGCACGTCGCGGAACTTGTCGGGGTTCTTGGTCGCGAAGTGCCGGGCCACGCCGACCTGGTCGCCGGCGAGGAGATTCACCGCGAACCGCTCCGCGCGGAACAGCGGTTCGTAGGTCGAGGAGGTCTTCGCCACGCAGACGAGGATCAGCGCAGGATCGAGCGAGACGCTGGAGAACGCGTTGACCGCGAGGCCGCGCGGCGTGCCGCGGTCCATGGTCGTGACGATGGTCACGCCGGTGACGAACTTGCGGTGGAACGCACGCAGCTGATCGGCGTCGACGACCGGTGGGGCGATGTTCGTGGTGTTTGTCATGTGACGTCCCGGAGGGTCAGGATGCCGAGAGTGGTCAGGAGATCGCGCGGATCCCAGGTGACCCACTCCTCGGCGACGAAGGGTCCGTCGAAGCGCGCGATGGTGATGCCGGAGACGACGACCTCGCGTTCGGTGGGCGGCACGTCGAGGAACTCTCCCTGGTGGGTCCCCACGCTGTGCCAGCGGACCACCGTCTTCTCATTCTCGCTGATGAGGTCGTCGATGGTGGTACGGAGGTCGGGAAAGGCCCGCTTGACCATGGTGATGGCCTTCTTCAGGCTCGTGGCGTCCTGATCTCCGGACTGTGTGTGGCGCACGTATCCGGGTGCGAGCAGCTCGTCGAGCGCGTCGACCCGGCCGTCGTTCCAGGCGCGGTGCCAGACGTCGGCGATCCGCTGCTTCCGGTGCTCGGTGGCGTTCATGATCCCGTCCCGATGGTGCTCGTCGGTCCGCCCGGGTCAGCGCATGACGAAGGGGTCGGCCATGGGCTCGTCGCTGGTGTTGATCCAGACGCTCTTGACGCGTGTGTACTCATGGATCACCTCGGGTCCGTTCTCCTTGCCGAGGCCGCTCTGCTTGAAACCGCCGAGCGGCGACAGCGGTGACATGGCACGGTAGGTGTTGACCCACACCGTGCCCGCGTCGATGGCGGCCGCCATCCGGTGCGCGCGGGCGAGATCGCGGGTCCAGACGCCGGCCGCCAGCCCGTACGACGTGGCGTTGGCGAGGGCGACCGCCTCCTCCTCGTCCCGGAAGCGCATGACGGTCAGCACCGGGCCGAAGATCTCCTCCTGGCAGATCCGCATCGTGTTGTCGGTCTCGGTGAAGATCGTCGGCTGGTAGTACCAGCCGTCGCCGAGCCCTTCGGGTTCCGCGGCCCCGAGCACGACCTTGCCGCCCTCCTGGAGGCCGAGCCCGACGTAGTGGCGGACCTTCTCGAGCTGTTCGCGGAGGGCCAGCGGACCGAGCTCGGTGGCGTCGTCCAGCGGATCGCCGAGGCGGATCGCCGCCGCCCGCTCGGTGACCAGGCTCAGCACCTCGTCGTGCACGTCCTCGTGCAGGAACGCTCGCGATCCGGCGACACAGGTCTGCCCCGCGGCGGCGAAGATGCCCGCGACGATCCCCATGGCGGCGCTGCGCGCGTCCGCGTCGGAGAAGACGATGTTCGGCGACTTGCCGCCGAGCTCGAGGCTGACGCGGGCCAGCCGGGAACCGGCGGTCCCCGCGATGGCCCGCCCGGTCTCCGTGCTGCCGGTGAACGCGACCTTGTCGATGCCCGGATGCTCGACCAGCGCGGCGCCCGCCGCGCGCCCGTGTCCGGTGACGACGTTGACGACGCCGGGCGGGAAGCCCGCCTCGTCCAGCAGCGCGACCAGCCGCAGCAGGGAGGCGGAGGTGTGCTCGGACGGTTTGACGACGACGGTGTTGCCGGTCGCGAGCGCCGGCGCGAGCTTCATGGAGGTGAGCAGCAGCGGGGAGTTCCACGGCGTGATGGCGCCGACCACGCCGACCGGCTCGCGCCGCGTGTAGTTGAAGATCGCGGGATCCATGGTGTGCAGCACCTCGCCGCCGACCTTGTCCGCGATCCCGGCGAAGTAGTAGAAGTACTCCGGCAGCACGGCCAGCTGCCCGCGCATCTCACGCAGCAGCTTGCCGTTGTCCAGCGACTCACACCGTGCGAGGTCCTCGGCGTGCTCGCCGATCAGGTCGCCGAGCCGGCGCAGCAGCCGGCCGCGCCGGGTGGCGGTCAGGCCGCGCCAGCGCGGGTCCTCGAACGCCGTACGGGCGGCGCGCACGGCGCGGTCCACGTCGGCGGCGTTCCCGGCGGCGGCCTCGTACCAGGGCCGGCCGGTCGCGGGATTGAAGCTGGGGATGTACTCGCCGCTCTCCGGGGCGACCTGCTCACCGCCGATGTGATGCTGATGCCGCGGAAGGGTCGTGGCGGATGTCGGCACTGGCGCTCCTGACATGGGTGCGGATTGCATGGCAGAGCTCGGCGGGCCGCTCGAGCGGCAGCAGGTGCCGTGCTCCGGGGATGATCAGGGACCTCGCCCGGGGGATCGCGGAGGCGATTCGCCGGGCCATCGCGGGCGTGGATCCGGGATCGTCCGATCCGGTCACGGCCAGGGTGAGAGCGGAGATCTCGCCGAGGCGGGGCCACAGGTCCCGGTCGGCGGTGGCGAAGACCTCATAGCAGGCGAGGTACGACGTCCGGTCGTTGGCGAGGAGCGTGGCGAGCACCTCACGGCGCCGCCGTGGCTCCCGGGCGGCCCACTCGTCGGAGAACCAGCGCTCCACCGCCGCGCGGGCGGCGCCCTCGAAGTCGGCGGCCGCCCGGTCGAGCCGGGCGCGCACCGCGGCGGCCTCCTCCGGGCCGCGATCGGCGACCGAGGCGACCAGCGTGAGGCTGCGCACGCGGGCCGGGGCGGCGAGTGCGAGCTCCTGGGCGACGAGGGCGCCGAGCGAGAAACCGACGACATGGGAGGCGCCGGCCGCCACCTCGGCGACATCGGACGCCAGATCGGCCACCGTGATGCCCGGCTCGGCACGCGGCGAGCGGCCGTGACCGCGAAGCTCGACGACCGTGACCCGGTGGTGCCGCGCGAGCTCCGGCAGACATCGGTCCCACATCGACCGGTCGAGCCCGACCCCGTGGATCAGCACGAGGTCCGGGCCGTGCCCGGTCGTCCGGTGGTGGATCACTGCTCGCTCGACAGCGGTGCGAGCCGCGCCTGAGGCCGTCCCTGCGCGGCGGCGGCGAGACCGACGACGATCTCATCGGCCCGGGGCGCGTCGGCGACCCGCGCCTCGACGGTCTGATGGTGCGACCGCGTCGTCGCGTCGGTGACGTGCTTGAGCGGGATGTCGAACACTGTCCCCGCCGGAGCGCGTTTCTCGACGGCGGGCAGCAGCGTGGTGGCGTTCGCCGCCGTGCGGAAGTGATCGCCGAACTTCAGGGTGTGGATCAGCGCGGAGCCGTGCTCGATCTCGCCGTCCAGCCCGACGATCGCGGCCTTGCCGTACGCCTCGACCGGAGCCCCGAGAGCCTCGACGACACGTGGGGCGAGCAGGGCGCCCAGCTCGGGGGCCACCTTGTCGATCAACGGGGCCAGGTCGTCGACGAATCCCTCGCCGGCCCAGGGGTTCTCGATGACGGCGAGGACGACGGCGGTGCGCGCCGCGGGCCGTACGGCGTTGCCGCCCTCGGAATGGATCTCTTCGACGAAGGTGACGATCTTCCGGACGTTCATGGGGTGGCGCCCTCCAATTCGGTGATCTCGACGGCGGAGTCGGTGGTGCGGTCGCCGATGCGGGCGTTGGGCCGCGAGCCGGACGACGCGGCGGCGATGACGACGATCTCGTCGGGGCGCGGAGCGTCGCCCACCCGGATCTCCACGGTCTGATAGTGCGAGCGGGTGGCGCTCGCGGTCTTGTGCCACAGCGGCACGGTGAGCGGTGCGCCCGGAGCGGCGCGCTGCTCGGCGAAGGCGATGATCGAGGTGCCGTCCACTGCGTCGCGGAGGACATCGCCGAAGTACGGGGTGTGGATCAGCGCGGAGCCGTGCTCGGTCTCGCCGTCCACCCCGACGATGGCCGCCTTGCCGAACGCCTCGACCCGGTCGGCGCCGCCCAGCGCATCGATCAGCCGGCCGGTCAGCGCCCGGGCGAGGCAGGGCGCCACGTCGCGGACCTCGGGCTGGAGATCGGCGACGTAACCGCGGCCGTGCCACGGGTTGCGGATGACCGCGGCGGCCACGGCACGGCGGGTGATCCGGTCGACCGGCCGGCCGAGTTCGGCGACGACGTCCTCGGTCATCGTGACGATCTTGCGGATGAGCGGGTCCACGGTCAGCCGCCCTGCGCTCCGGCGAACTGCGGCATGACCTTCTCGGCGAACAGCTCCAGGCTCCGCATGGCGTTCCGGTGCGGCAGGCCGGGATGGGTCGTCCACAGCAGCAGGTGCTGGAGGTTGATCTCGTCGCGCAGCTCGGCGACCTTCTCGGCGACGTACTCGGGGGTGCCGACGAGCATGTTGCGCGGGAACAGGAAGTCGAACGACAGCTCGTGCTCGTCGGTGAGCTCCTCGCCGGCGTTCATCAGGTTGCGCAGCCCCCGCCAGTGCATGATCCACCGGTAGGAGGTCATCACCGCCTCTTCGAACTCCCGCCGGGCCTGCTCCATCGTGTCGGCGACGTAGACGTCGCGGACCAGCCCAATGCCCTCGCCGAGCGCATACTCGCGGCCGGACGCCTCACTCGCGGCGTCCCGGTACAGCGCGAAGCGCTCCTTGAGCGCCGAGACCGGCGGCAGCCAGAACATGCCCTGAATGCCGCGCTCGGCCGCCCACCGGATCGACCGGGGAGAGTCGATGACCTGCCACAGCGGCAGCGGCGACTGCAACGGGCGCGGGGTGACGGCCATCTTGGTGATGACGCCGTCGTCGGTGAAGTCGGGGGTTGAGGGGGAGAGCGGGTGGCTCCAGCGGACACCCGGGGCCGGGAACTCGTAGCAGCGGCCCTTGTGCGCGAAGAACTCACCGCTCCACGCCTTCTGCATGATCTCGAGGGTCTCCTCGAACAGCGCGCGGTTCTGCTCCTCATCGCGCGGATCGGCCAGCGCGTTGAGGTTCAGGGCCTCCCGGCCGTACAGCCCCCGGCCGACTCCGACCTCCACCCGCCCGCCGGACAGCCGGTCGAGCATCGCGATGTCCTCGGCGAGGCGCAGCGGGTGCCAGAAGGTGGCGATGTTGGCCGCCTGTCCGATCCGGATCCGGCTCGTGCGGGCGGCGATGTCCGCGCCCATGAGCACCGGGTTCGGCGTGATCTCGAATCCCTCGTGGCCGAAGTGGTGCTCGGTGTACCAGATCGACCAGAATCCGGCCTTGTCGGCGGCGCAGGCGAACTCCCGTGCCTCGTCCATGACCTGGTGATATTCGCCCAGTCGTCCCGGCGCGCCGAGGTTGTGGAAGATCGAGAAGCGCATAGGGTCACCTTTCTTCTTCGCCCGCGCTGGAGCGGTCCTGCGTCTCCATTCCGGCCACGAGCGCGTGGTGGCTCGCCCGGACGTGTTCGCGCATCACGCGTTCGGCGCCATCGCCGTCTTTGGCCTCGATGTACTCCAGGACGCGGTGGTGCTCGGCGTTGGAGTTGACCAGGCGCCTGGGCTGTGCCAGGGACGTGCGCACCAGGCGGTGGTAGGCCAGCTGGTTCATCAGGATGCGGTAGTGGGCCTCGAGCTTGCCGTTGTCCGCGCCCTCGATGAGCAGTTCGTGGAACTCGTGCACCAGCTCGGCGTAACGCTCCACGTCACCGGCGGCGACCGCCTCGTCGGCCGCGCGGACGCTGGCGCGGAGCCGATCGAGCTCGGGGACCTGACCGCGGAAGGCCAGCAGGCGGGCGGCGGCGGCCTCCAGCAGCTCCTTCATCTGGAACAGCTCGGTGACCTCCCGGCGGGACGGGGTGGAGACGAAGGTGCCCACACGCGGCCGGATCTCGACGAGCCCCTCCGTCTGGAGCTGCTTGAGAGCCTCGCGGATCGGGGTGCGGCTGACACCGAACGCCTCGGCGAGGGCCACCTCGGACAGGCTCGACCCGGGGGTGAGGTCGCCCTTGGTGATCTTCCGGCGGAGCCTGTCGGCGACGCCGGCCTGAATGCTGACGCCGCCGTTGCGCTGCGCCCGTCTCCCGGGCTCGGCCGTTCTGGAGGACTCTTGCATGGTACGAGACGGTAAGTTGGCCGGCCCAACGCGTCAAGGCATCTCCGACCCCTTACCTTCGCATGCAGGTAGGTCGCGTTGATCGAATCCGTGTCGAGCTATTGACAGTGCCGAGGGCTTGGGTCGACCCTCGTGGCTACCATGCAAGTCGATAGAGATACGGAGCGCCCCATGGCCCACATCGACTCTGCTGCCGACGCCAGGGACCGCGGCTATCGCGACGCCATCGCCAAGGTCGAGCCGTACGGCGTCGACCACATCCCCGACGCCGAACGGCATGGCCGGCCCAGCTCCCAGTTCTTCACGTGGTTCGGGGGGAACCTCACCCTGCCCCTGCTCCTGCTCGGGTTCTGGCCGATCTACTTCGGGCTGTCGCTGCCCCAGGCCCTCCTGGCCATCGCCGTCGGCACCGCCGCGGGCGCCCTGCTCATGGGCGTGCTCGCCGCCATGGGGACCCGGCTCGGCCTACCGCAGCAGGTGCAGGCCCGCGGGGCGCTCGGCTACTACGGCAACTATCCGTCCGTGGCGATCGTCAACGTCTTCGCCGCGGTGGGCTGGGCCGTTGTCAACACGATCATCGGCGCGGAGGCCCTGAAGGAACTGCTGCCGGTTCCGTTCTGGGCCGGGATCGTCGCCATCTCGGTGGGGCAGGGACTGCTGGTCGTGTTCGGGTACAACATGATCCACTTTGTGAACCGGATCGGCAGCGCCCTGCTCGGCGTCCTGTTCCTCGCGATCACGATCGTGGCTCTGACCAAGGCGCACTGGACCGTGCACGCCGATCCGCACGCATCCTTCTACGTCGGCGTGGCGGGCGGCTGGATCACCTCCGCCGGATATTTCTTCTCCTTCCTGCTCGCCTGGGCGCCCTTCGCCTCCGACTACTCCCGGTACCTGCCCGCCGACACGCCGGGCCGCCGGGTGCGGCTCAACACCGCGGCGGGCAACTTCTGCGCGATCTTCTGGCTCGGCGCCATCGGCGCCCTGGTCGCCAGCGCGGCGGGCAAGGCCGGCGTCATCGAGTCGGTCAAGCACCTGACCGGTGGCTTCGCCCCGTTGGCGATGCTCACCATCGTCGTCTCGACCTTCCCGGTGAACGGGCTCAACCTGTACGGCGGCGCGATCTCCCTGCTGACCCTCCGAGTGCCGGTGTCCCGCAAGGTCGCGGCGATCGTCGCGACCATCCTGACCATGGTGCTGTCGCTCTGGCTGAGCGGCGACATCTACGCCAGGTTCCACGACTTCCTCGTCGCGTCCGGCTACCTGATCGCGCCCTGGGTGGCCATCGTCTTCCTCGACTACTTCCTCGCCGACAGGGTCAACAGGATCAACGAGTTGTACGACCGCTCACGGACCGTCGAGTGGGGCTTTCTCGCCTGGCTGATCGGCTGTGCGGCGTCCCTCCCGTTCTGGGTGTCCAACGTGTGGACGGGCCCGGTCGCCCACGCGCACGCGGGTCTCGGCGACATCTCCTACTACGTCGGTGCGGCCGTCGCCGCCGTCGTGTACCTCCTCACGTACCGTCTCTCGCCGCTGTCGGGGTACCTGCACGGTCGGAGGAGCAGCGCCGTGCAGCCGGCGCAGACCGGAGTCGCCGACTCCGGAACATCGTCCGTCCAGGCGGGGTAGCCCGGCACACGTCCGGCGCGCCGGTGGGGCAAAGGCCCACCGGCGCGCTTGTGTTTTGGGGGAGTGACCCACGTCATACCAGGCATTCAGAGGGCCGATGCCCCGTTCCCGCGCCGCGCCGTGCCCGACCTCGCGCCGGTGTATGAGGCCCTGATCCGGCAGGGTGCCGGCGAGGTCATGAAACCCGGGCCAGCTCCGGCGTGTTACGTAGCGGTCACTGGAGGGCGTTGAGTTGCTGTGGTTGCTTACGATGGCGAAAGCGAGGTTGTGCTCGACGGCGTTTCGCTGGTGGGTGGTCGGCGCCCTGAGGGCTGATCTCGAGCGAGTGCTGGTGCTGGCCGCGGTGGACCGGCAGCAGGCCACGCTGGAACGCGCCGAGGACGACCCGGCGAGGGTGTTGCTGCGGGTGCAGTTGCCCACCCGCCCGGATCCGCGCTCGTATGCCGACTGGTCCTGGGTGGCCTGTCCGATCACGCGGCCGCCCACCGTTCCGCCGGACGCGGTACTGCACCTGCCCACACTGCGCCCCACAACCAGGCTGGGCGGTGGTGGCAAGGTGCTCGCCGACCTGGCGTTCTCCCACGCCGTCCCCAGAGCCGAACGGACCGGGCACACGGTGGCGCTGGGTGTGGACTGGGGGCTGAACACCCTGCTCAGTGTCGGGGCCTGCCGTTTGTATCCCGACGGCCGCATCACCGCGTTGGGCGCCGGGGCGATGTTCCGGGCCGGTGGGGTGATGGCGCGCCAGCACCGGCTGCGCCGCCACGGCGAACACCTGCACGCCAAAACCGACACCTACACCCGCCTCATCGGCAGCAACGAGGACCACCACCTGGCCGCCAAACGCGCCAAGCTGGCGGCCGAGAGTCGGCATGTGGCCGATCGCGGTCGGGTCTGAACGACGCACTGGCCTGGTCGGCGGCGCGCTGGGCGGTGGATCAGGCGATCGCGGTGGGTGCGAGTGTGATCTATGTGGAGGATCTGCGGTCGATGGAGGCCAAGGGCATGGGCCGCACCCTCAACACCCGGCTCTCCGAGGCCGTGCGGGGGCAGATCGTCGGTAACATGCGGCACCTGGCCGCCGAGGCCGGCATCGCCGTGGTCACCGTCCCGGCCCGCAACACCTCAAAGCACTGCCCGCGCTGCCTGCTGCCGCTGCGGCACTGCAAGGCCCCCGACCGGCCCACCACACCCGGGTGGAAGTGGGCGCTCTGCCCCGACCCTGACTGTGGCTGGCAGGGTGACCGTGACCACGGTGCATGGCGGCGCATCGCCGCCCGTGGCATGACCCACCAAAACAACACCACCGTCGTCGATCGCGCCACCGGTCAGATGGCCATCGGCCGTATCGTCGGCACCCTCGAAGCGAGCGCGGTCATCACTGCGACCGCGACTGCTCCAGCGAGCGGGAGTGACCGGTCCAAGACTGGGCCGACCCCGCGCCGACCTCCACGCCCCGCGCCCAGGCGACGCAGGGCACCCTCCACCCCCGGCCCTCAAAGGCCGGCGGGTCAGCGTCCGGAGGGACACGCTCACACGGACCACAGACCGCCCCGCGCGGCCTGCCGGTACCAGGGCGTGCGCACCACTATCGTGCACACGATCAGCCCAAGCACACCCACCACCAGCCGGGGCCGCCCACGGCACCGGCCGCGAGGGGCGGCACTGGGCGCAGGCTTCCACCTGCACGCCCACGCCAACCCACCCCGGTGGACAGATCCCCAGTCACAACGCCCAGAATCAATATGACTACGGATCCCTAAGCTGATCAGAGACGCTGGAAGAGCGCGAGGTCTCGCACTGCGTCGTGAACTCCCCGGACCCGGCCCGGCTCCGCGCGTTCTACGAACGCCACCTCGGGTTCCGGCTGTCCGACACGCTGTCGCGCACGGGCGATCTCATGTACTTCCTGTGGTGCAGCCCGCTGCACCACAGCTTCGCATCGCTCGCGGCCCCGCACGTCTCCCTCCACCACGCGTCGTTCGAGATGCGCGGCGTCGAGGAGTACGTGCGGGGCACCGGCCGGGCGCTGCGCGCCGCATCCCGGACTCCACGACGTTGACGACCCGCTGACGCAGGATCAGTGGGGCACCGCCGACCCGATGAGCGAGGTGATCGCCAAGGAGCAGTTCAACGACCCGGACGTGCTGTTCACCGCGCCGCCGGTGTGACGAGATGGAACCTCCCGAGAAGGGCGCGGCCGTGGAGTCCTTCCGGCTCTCGGCGGAGCGGGTCGAGCCGCGTGGCTCACAGGGGCAGGGGCCGGTCCTCGACGATGCTCTTCATGACGAGGGTGGACGTGAGGCGCTGGACGCCGGGGAGGGCGGCGAGACGGTCGTCGTAGAGCCTCTGGAAGGCGGGCAGGTCGCGGGCGATGACGCGCAGGAGGTAGTCGGGGTCGCCGAAGAGCCGTTGGGCCTGCAGGACGTGGGGAACGGCGGCGACGGCCTCTTCGAAGGCGGCGATGGTGTCGCGGTTCGCGTCGCGCATGGTGACGAAGACCAGCGCGTCGAAGGTGAGGCCGAGGGCGTTGGCGTCGAGGTGCGCACGGTAGCCGCTGATCGCCCCGGAGCGTTCCAAGGCGCGCAGGCGGCGATGGCAGGGCGAGACGCTGAGGCGGACCCGCTCGGCGAGTTCGGTGATGGTGAGGCGACCATCCTGCTGGAGCTCAGCAAGGATCCTCCGGTCTACGTCGTCCATGTAGCAGATTCTTCCCTATCCGCGCCGTATCGGGGAAAAGGTTGGAAGCACATTCCATGCATACTTCCCTAATCTCCTTTCCGGGGCCCTCAGGCCTTCTGGGGCTCCGCGAGTGCGAAGGAGAAGTGAGGTCATGGCGATCGGTACCGTCGCCGCGTTCTGGGCGGTGTCCTTCCTGTTCGTGCTGACACCGGGGGCGGACTGGGCGTACGCGATCGCGGCCGGGCTCCGGCACCGGACGGTGCTGCCGGCGGTGGGCGGGATGCTGGCCGGGCATCTGGTGGCCACCGCGGTCGTGGCGGCCGGGGTGGCCGCGCTGGTGGCCCGCACCCCGCTGGTGCTGACCGCGCTGACGGTGATGGGCTCGGTGTACCTGGTGTGGCTGGGGATCGGCACGCTGGCTCGCCCGCCGGCCCCGCAGACCAGCGGGGAGCAGGTGGCCGGCTCGTGGGTGCGGCGGGCGGTGAAGGGCGCGGGGGTCAGCGGGCTCAACCCGAAGGTGTTCCTGCTGTTCCTGGCCCTGCTGCCGCAGTTCACCGACCCGGACGCGCGCTGGCCGATCGCGATTCAGATCGCGATGCTGGGGTCGGTCCACGTGGCCAGCTGCGCCGTGGTCTACACGGGGGTGGGCACGGGAGCGCGCCTGGTACTGCGGGTACGGCCCACGGCGGCCCGGGCGGTGATCCGCTTCTCCGGCGCCGCGATGGTCGGGATCGGTGTGCTGCTGCTGGTGGAGCGACTGGCCGGTTAGACGCGGACTCCGCCACGGAGTCAGGGGATGCCACGAAAGACCAGCTCAGCGGTCACCCGGCGCCGCAGTGCCGCGTTGAGTCGCCGCAGGGCCGGGCGCGAAGCGTCCGGCCCTGCGGCGACGAGAGGAGATCGATGGTTCCCGGCGCCGAGGCGCCGATCGGCGCGTCAGGCGGTCGCCGTGGCCTCGGCCGCCGACAGCTCGTCGGCGTCCTCCTGGACCCGGCCCCGGAGGGCGACGAGCGCCAGCAGGCAGGAGACCAGCGCGGCCGCGCCGCAGACGACGAAGCCGATCGTGTAGCCGTGCCCCAGCGCGTCCAGGGCGATGGGCGCGGCGCCGCCGGGCGGGGAAGAGGGCGGGACGGAGTTCACCGCCAGTGGGCCGCCTTCGGCGGCGACGTGCCCGGCCGCGGCCTTGACCTGCGGGCTCAGCGACGAGGTGGCCAGCCCGGTGGTGAACTGCGAGGCCGCCCGGCTCAGCGCGACCGCGCCGATCACCGCTGGGCCGAGCGTGAAGCCGAAGTCGCGGAGCAGGCTCGTCGCGGCGCTGGCCATGCCGGCGTAGTGGATCGGCACCGTGTTCACGGCGGTGGCGGTGATGGAGGAGACGGTCAGCGCGAAGCCGACGCCGACCAGGCCGAGCGGCAGGACCAGGGAGGTCAGCGCCCGGTCGGAGACCGGCAGCGTCGCGGCGAGGAAGTCGCCGGCGGCCATCAGCGCCAGGCCGATCGTGAGGATCCAGCGGCCGGCCATCCGCTCCAGCAGCCGGGACGTGACGGGAAGCAGGACCAGCGCCAGGCCGTTCAGCAGCAGGAACGCCACGGAGGAGCGCAGCGGGCTCTGGTGCTGGATCGGGCCGAGTCGGATGCTCGTCGCGTACGCCGTGCCGAGGAAGCTGAACATGCCGACCACGGCGACGAACGACGCGATCGCGAACGCCCGGTTGGTGAACAGATCCAGGCGCAGAAGGGGGGAGCGGGCCCGGCGCTCGGCCACGATGAACAACACGACGAAGATCGCCGCGATGGCGAAGGCGGCGAGCACCGGGGCGGAGCCCCAGCCGTCGGTCGGCCCCTGGATGACCGCGTACAGCAGCGCGAACAGGCCGATGCCGATCGTGACCTGGCCGCCCAGGTCGAGTGAGCGTCCTTCCGGCGCGCTGGAGTCGGTGGCCAGCAGGAGGCTGACCACCGTGCTGACGACGGCGATCAGCGTGACCACGACGAAGGCCCACCGCCAGGATCCGTAGTTCCCGGTGATGCCCCCGAGCACCGGCGCGATGAAACCGCCGGTGGACAGCGACGCCGCCCAGATCGCGATCGCCCGGGAACGGGTCTGGTGGGTGCGGGTCCCCGCCGCCACCATGGCCAGGGAGGTCGGGAACAGCGCGGCCGCGCCCAGGCCGGCGATCGCCTGACCGGCCCAGAGCAGGTGGACGCCGTGGCCGGCGGCGGCGACGATCTCACCGACGACGATCAGTGATGAGCCGCCGACCAGCAGCCGCTTGCGGCCGAAGAGGTCGCCGAGCACGCCGAAGGTCAGCTCGAGCACGGTGACGGGCAGCAGGAACGCGTCGGAGATCCAGGTGAGCTGCGAACCGATCGGGTGCAGGTCCTCCTGGAACAGGCCGTTGAGGGTGGCCGGGATGGCGAGGGCGATCTGGGCGAGGCAGACGGCGAGGCAGCCCGCGATGAGCGTGCCGAGGGGGAGCCTGGCCGGCCCCGGGTCGGAGTGTTCGCGCAGCGACATGAGGGTTCCTGGGGAGAAGAGCGGTGGGATGGGACGCCCCGGTCGGTGGCGGTTCGCTCGGCCGGGAAAGGGGCGGCTCGGCGGCCGCCGACGAGGTGGCGGGCAGGGGAGGGGCGGTTCGACGGCTGCCAAGGTGGCCTGCTCGGGAGGAGACGGCTCGGCGATCGGCTCGAAGAGGCGGTTCGGCGGCCCCCGGCGGGACGGTCAAGTCAGGGGGGTGGCTGACGGTCGGGTGGGCGGAAGGCCGTTCAGCGTCCGCGGGCGCCGACGAGCGGGCCGGGGCGGTAGGGGACGAAGGCGGCGCCACCGAGGTTCAGGGCCAGCGCGGCGCGCTGCAGGGCGGCGGGTTCGGCGACGTCGTCCCAGCGCCCGGTCGCGACGCGGTGGCCGATCGCGTGCACGCCCGCCACCATCTCGGCGGTGGTGAACGCGCAGTGACCCTGACGGGCGACGTACGCCTGCCGGAGCCGGGCACCGTCGCCGGCCGCCCGGACCCGCGCGGCGAACGCCGCCTCCTGCTCGACGGGGACCAACTGGTCGGAGGTGGTGTGCAGGTCGAGCAACGGCGCCGCCAGGCCCTGCCCCGCGGTGGAGGTGGCCTGCAGCGTGCGCCGTGCCTGCGCGTCGGCGTGCAGGTGCGCGCCCCGGGTCAGGCTCGTCAGGTCGGCGCGCAGGTCCAGGCCGGCCTCGCGGTAGAGGGCCCGTACCTCGGCGGCGTGCTCGGACCGGCGCAGCAGTGCCGCGTAGTCGACACCGGCGTTGAACGACGTGTTCCCGCCCGCCGACTGTTCGATGGACCAGCGGCCGTTCTCGATGAACGCGAGGAGTCCCTGGCTCAGCCAGGCGAACTGCTGCGCCTCCTGGCCCTCGGCGTCGCCGGCGGCCGGCGGGTTCTGGCCCGGGGCCCAGTCGGTCAGGTTGAGGTACGCGGCGGCGAGCGCGATCCGGGCCCGTCCGGCGGGAGTCGCCTGCGCGGCGGTGACGGCCGCGGTCAGCCGCTGCGCGGTCGCGGCGGCCGCGCCGGCGTCGGCGAACCCGCTGAGCGGGACGTCCTGGCCGGGCAGCAGCAGGGAGGCGATGGCGTACTCGGCGTCGTACTGGTAGTCATCCAGGTCGACCCCGCCGCCCACCAGCCCGCACAGGCCGAGGGCGCCGTCCACGCGACCCGCCCCGTCGCGGGCGATGCGGGCGTTGACCAGCCCGCCCATGGACTGCCCGACCGACAGGGTCCGGGCGGGCCGGGCGACCGTACGGGTGAAGGCGTCCAGGGTGGCGAACTGGTCGCGTTCGGCGCTGTTCAGCGCCCACCAGGAGCCGTGCGGATCGTACGAGGAGCCGGCGAGCGCGTAGCCCTCGGCGAGGAGGGCCGTGCGGGCGTCGTCGGAGGGCGCGTCCTGCGCCGTCGTCGGCCCGTAGCCGTGGCTGAACAGCAGGAGCGTGCCGTTCCAGTGGGAGGGCAGGTCGGCGACCCAGGTCGCGCCGTCGGCGAGCGTGCCGCCGAGGTGGGACGGGACGGCGGGCGGGGTGGCGGAGGCGGATCCGGTCAGGGCGGCCGCGCCGAGAGCGAGAGCGGCGCTGACAGCGGGGATGCGGAGGAGGCGTCGAGGCACGGAGGCGCTCCGTTCTCGGGAGAGATGTGTCCTGGGACACACGGAGGAACGGCACGAATGTATGGCTGTTTTTTTACCGCCGTCAAGACTGTGCCGAATGTTGATGAACGGCGTCCGCCGCTCAGCGGTCCGGGCGGCCTCGCACACGCCGGCGACAGGCCGCGGACCTGGACCCGTTGCCGCAGGCGGTCATCCCGCTTGCCGTAGGCGGTCATTGCGCTTGCCACAGGCGGTCGTCCCGCGCGGGCGCGCGTGGCGAGGGCGAGCGTCACAGGTCGAGGATCAGGCGGGGGCCGCACGACCGGGAGACGCAGATCATCATGGTCTCGCCGCCCGCCCGCTCCTCATCGGTGAGGACCGAGTCGCGGTGGTCGGGCTCGCCCTCCAGCACGTCCGTCTCGCAGGTCCCGCACGTGCCCTCGGTGCAGGAGTAGAGCACCTCCACCCCGGCGGACCGGACGACGTCCAGGACGCTCCGGTCCGGTGGCACGGTCAGCGTCCGCCCGGATCGGGCCAGCACCACCGCGAACGAGGACGTCCCCGCCGGTGCGGTCTCCTCCTTCGGCTGGAACCGCTCGATCCGAAGGGCGCCCGGCGGCCATCCCGCTCGGCACCGCTCCTCGACGGCGGCCAGCAGCGGCTCGGGACCGCAGCAGTACACCAGGGTGCGGTCGTCGGGCTCGGCCAGGAAGGCGTCCAGGTCCAGCAGCCCCGTCTCGTCCTGCGGCCGAACGCTCACCGCGTCGCCGTGGACGGCGAGTTCGTCGAGGAAGGCCATGGACGCACGCGTGCGGCCGCCGTACAGCAGCCGCCATCGGGCGCCGGCCCGCTCGGCGGCCGCCACCATCGGCAACAGCGGCGTGATCCCGATGCCGCCCGCGACGAACAGGTAGCGGTCGGCGGGCCGCAGGGCGAAGTTGTTCCGGGGGCCGCGCACCCGCAGCCGGGAGCCCTCGACGAGCCGGTCATGGACGTACGCGGAGCCGCCGCGGCCGCCCGGCTCACGGAGTACGGCGATCCGCCAGACCGCACGGTCGGCCGGCGATCCGCACAGTGAGTACTGCCGGACGAGGCCGTCGGCCAGGAGCAGGTCGGTGTGGGCGCCGGGCTCCCAGGCGGGCAGCGGCCCGCCGTCCGGGCGGCGGAGCGTCAGGCGGACCACGCCGTCGGCGGCGTGGTCCCGCCCGACGACGATCACCTCGGTCTCGTCTCCGGCGTTGCTCACGGTCGATGCAGCCTCTCTCAGTGTGCGGGGACGCTCGGGCGTCCGCGACGCGTCGGGACGCGTCTCAGCCGGTCGCCGCGCCGGCGGTGAGCGGGGTGCCGCCGGGAGGCCCGGCCGTGGCCGGCGGGCGGTGCCCGGCGGGGTGCGCGAGCAGCCAGTCCCACAGCTCGATCGGCTCCTGGGCGGTGTGCTCGGCTCCGCAGTGGCAGATGCCCAGCAGCGTGTCGGTGCCGGGCAGCCAGCGGACCCGGTAGACCTGCGCGGATGCCCTCGGGCCGGTCATCGCGCGCCGGTCCCGGCCGGGGCCTCCTCACCGGCGGCGAGGCGCGCCAGGATTCGGCGGGCCGCCAGGCCGCCCGTGTCGATGTTGATGCTGAGTTCCTGGTAGCCGTCGGGTTCGGCGGCGATGACCTTCTCCAGCGTGTTCAGCGCCTCGACGTCCTGGAGCACGACCGTGCGGTTGGACTCGCGCAGGAAGGCGCTGACCTCCTCGTCGTCGCGGGCGAAGTCGCGGGCGACGGCCCAGAAGTCGTACGTGGTGTTCTCGGTCGACGGGGTGATGGCGTAGACGACCTCGACGTGGAAGGCGCCGCTGTCGTCGCCGTCCGGGCCGGGCGTGACCCCGGTGGGCGCGACGCGGCTGTGCAGGATGTACAGGCACGGCGCGTGGTACTCGATGTCCTGGAACCGGTCGATCCGGCCCTCGACGCCGGTTGAGCGGGCGTAGAACGGCGGGCACTCGGCGTCGTGCATGTGCCGGCCGACCCGGACGATGCCCGCGTCCTCGTCGACCTCCGTGGTGATCGGCGTCTCGGCGACTTCCGGGGTGCCGATGTAGCCGCCGTGCAGGTAGGTCTCGTGGGACAGGTCGAGGAGGTTGTCGACCAGCAGGCAGTAGCGGGCGTCCAGGGGCTCCATTCCGCTGACCGTCGTCCACTCCGGATCGGCGAGCCAGGGCGCCCGGGGGACGCCCGCGGGGTCGGCGAGCGCGCGGTCGCCGACCCAGACCCACACGAAGGAGTCCTGCTCGACGACCGGATAGGAGGCCACCCGGGCGGTGCGCGGAACGCGCTTCTGCCCCGGGACGGAGACGCAGCCGCCGTCCGGCGCGTACGTGAAGCCGTGGTACCCGCAGACGATCCGGTCGCCGTCCAGTCGGCTCTCCGACAGCGGGAACCGCCGGTGCACGCACCGGTCGGCGAGCGCCACCACCTCGCCGGCCTCGGTGCGGTAGAGCACCAGCGGCTCGCCGAGCACGGTCCTCGCCAGCAGGTCCCGGCCGACCTCCCGGCCGTAGGCGGCGACGTACCACTGATTCCTCGCGAAAGACGTCATCGGCCCCTCTTTCCGCAGGTGGAGGTGGCCTCAGCGTCGCGCCCGGAGAGCCGCGACCGCCATGCCCTTTCCACCTGGTGGAAGGCCGGTCCCGCGGTCCGAGCGGTTCCTTCCAGGGCGCCATCCCAGTGCCCGCGAGATCCCGCCCGCGGCGACCTGCACAGTGGCCGTCAGCGCCGGTACCCGCGCGTCCTCGGCGTCCACCACGACGGACACCGCGGCGACCACGTGCCCGTCGGCTCCCCGTACGGGCGCGGCGAGGGAGATCGCGTCCTCGGTGATCTGGCGGTCGCTCACCGCGCAGCCGCAGCGCCGCACCTCGGCCAGCACGCGGCGCAGCACGGCCGGGTCGGTCACGGTGTACGGGGTGAAGGCGCGCAGCGGCCGGGCGCACACCGTCTCCTGCAGCGCCCGGTCGCCGTACGCCAGCAGGACCAGCCCCACTCCGGTGGCGTGCAGCGGCCAGCGCGCCCCGACCCGGCTGAGCACCCGGACGGCCGAGCGCGCCGAGATGCGCTCGACGTAGACCGCCTCCAGGCCGTCGCGCACCGCGAGGTGGACGTTCTCGTGGGTCGCCTCGTACAGGTCCTCCAGGTACGGCATCGCCGTCTCCCGGAGCGCGAGGCCGCGTGGGGCCAGCGACGCGACCTCCAGCAGCCGCAGCCCGATGTGGTAGCAGCCGTCGGCGTCGCGCTCGAGGGCTCCCCAGGCGACGAGCCTGGCCACGAGCCGGTGCGCGGTGGCCAGGGGCAGGCCGGCCCGGCGGGCGATGTCGCTGAGCGACAGCGCCCGCCGGTCGGCGGTGAAGGCGTCGAGGACGCCGAGCAGCCGGTCGGCGACCGACGTGCCCGGCCGGCCGAGGTCCGGGGACATGGCGGGGCCCGTCAGGCGTAGAAGCGGTAGACCGCCTGGGCGACGCACGCCGGCTTGTCGACGCCGTCGATCTCGACCGTGAGGTCCACGACCACCTCGACGCCGTCGCCCTTCACGTCGGTGATCGACGCGATCGCGCCGTGCACCCGGATCTTCGAGCCGACGCGGACGGGGGAGGGCAAGCGGACCCGGTTCAGGCCGAGGTTCACGGCCATCCCGACGCCGGTGACCTCCAGCAGCTCGCTCCAGAGGGGGATGAGCAGCGACAACGTGAGGTAGCCGTGCGCGATCGTGCCGCCGAACGGCCCGTCCTTGGCGCGTTCCTCGTCGACGTGGATCCACTGGTGGTCGTCGGTCGCGTCGGCGAAGGTGTTCACCCGGTCCTGGGTGATCTCCATCCACCGGCCGTATCCGAGGTCGGCGCCGGCCTGGGCCTTGATCTCATCGAGGCCGTTGACGGTGATGGTCACGGAGTGCCTGCCTTTCAACTCGTCGCCGGCCCGCCGTCGGGGCCGCCGTGCGCGGAGCGGATCGCGGGCTTGAGCAGCTTGCCGCTGGGAGTGCGCGGCAGCGTGCCGGCGAACACGACCGACTTGGGGATCTTGTATCGGGCCAGCCGGCCCTCCAGGTGGGCGAGCAGTTCCTTCTCGCCCGGGTCCGCGCCCGGCTCGGGAACGACGACGGCCCGGCCGACCTCGCCCCAGCGGGGATCCGGGACGCCGATGACCGCGCAGTCGCGCACCGCCGGGTGCTCGAGCAGAGCGTCCTCGACCTCGGCGGGGTAGATGTTCTCCCCGCCGGAGATGATCACGTCCTTGAGCCGGTCGACGATCGTGACGTAGCCGTCCTCGTCGGCGCGCGCGACGTCTCCGGTGTGGAACCAGCCGTCGCTGATCGACTCGGCGGTGGCCTGGGGAAGGCCCCAGTACCCCGAGGTGACGTTCGGCCCGTGGACCAGCACCTCGCCGCGCTCGCCGGGCGCGACGTCCCCGCCGAGTGGGTCCACGAGACGCACGTCGGTGAAGAAGTGCGGGACCCCGGCGGAGCCGGCCTTGGCGAGGGAGTCGGCCCGGTCGAGCAGGAGCACGCCGGGGGAGGCCTCCGTCATCCCGTAGCCCTGGACGAAGGCGAGCCCGCGATCCAGGTAGGCGCGGATCGTCCGGGCCGGCACGGGAGCGCCTCCGCACAGCAGCGACCGCACGCTGGACAGGTCCGCGGCGGCGAACCCGGGCTCGGCGGCGATCTGGTCGTACATCGCCGGCACCCCGAACAGGCAGGTGACGCGGTGTCGCGCGACCAGCTCCAGGGTCCGCGCCGCGTCGAAGGACTGCTCCAGGACGACCGTGCCGCCCTTCAGGAGCGTCGGCAGGCAGGTCATGTTGAGCGCGGCGGTGTGGAACAGGGGCGCGCTGACGAGCATCACCTCGTCACCGGCCAGGTCGACGTCGACCAGGACGTTCATGCTGTTCCAGGTGATGTTGCCGTGCGTGAGCACGGCGCCTTTGGGACGCCCGGTCGTCCCCGAGGTGTACATGATCAGGCAGGGGTCGCCGAGGCCGACCTTCTCGTCGATCGGGTCGGCCGGAGCGTCGTCGACCAGCGCGTCGTACGGGAGGTCCGCCGGATGCACCGGTTCGCCGACGGCAAGGCTCGCGCGCGGGGCGGCGCCCGTGTGGACGGCCTTGAGGGTCTCGACGCCGCGGCCGGTGTGCACGAGGACCGAGCTGCCGGAGTCGGTGATCTGGTAGACCAGCTCCGGGTCGGCCAGGCGGCTGTTGAGCGGCACGAAGACGGCCCCGAGGATGCCGGTGGCGAACAGCGTCTCCAGGTACGCCGGATGGTTGGGCCCCAGGTAGGCGACGCGGTCACCGCGCCGTACGCCCCGCGCGCGCAGCACGTGCGCCAGGCGCGTGGCGCGGTCGTGCAGCGCGGCGTAGCTCGTGAGGCGGTCCTCGAAGACCAGCGCCGTCCGGCCGGGGGTCTTGCGGGCCCGGCGCGCGGTCCACGAGCCGATGCCTTGGTTGCGCATTGAGGGCTCCTCTCGCCCGGCGTGGACCCCAGGTCAGTCCTTGCGGAGGCCCAGGAGCCGGGCGGCGTTCTCCTTGAGGATCCTGGGGCGGACCTCGTCCTTGATCGGCAGCTTGGCGAAGTCCGCCAGCCAGCGGTCGGGGCTGATCATCGGATAGTCGGAGCCGAAGAGGACCTTGTCCTTCAACAGCGAGTTGGCGTACTGCACCAGCTGCGGCGGGAAGTACTTCGGCGACCAGCCGGACAGGTCGATGTAGACCTTCGGCTTGTGGGTGGCGACCGCCAGGGCCTCGTCCTGCCAGGGGAAGGACGGGTGCGCGAGGATGATCGTCAGCTCCGGGAAGTCGACGGCCACGTCGTCCACCTCCATCGGGTTGGAGTACTTCAGGCGGATGCCGCCCCCGCCCGGCGCGCCGGCGCCGATGCCCGTCTGCCCGGTGTGGAAGACCGCGGGCACACCGAGCTCCTCCATCACCTCGTACAGCACGTACGCCCGGCGGTCGTTCGGATGGAACGCCTGCACGTTGGGGTGGAACTTGAAGCCCCGCACCCCGTACTCCTCGACCAGCCGCCGCACCTGGCGGGCGCCGGCCTTCCCCCGGGCGGGATCGACGCTCGCGAAGGGGATGATGACGTCCGGGTTGGCGCGGGCGGCCTCGGCGACCTCCTCGTTCGGCACGGGCGGGTGGCCGGTGGCCGACTCGGCGTCCACGGTGAACACCACGGCCGCCATCCGCCGCTCGCGGTAGTACGCCGCGATCTCGGTCAGCGTCGGGTGGCGGTGCTCGGTCTTGAAGTACGCGCCGGCGGCGGCGTCCAGCTCGGCGGACAGGGAGTGCTCGCCGCGCTCGGAGACCTCCGCGTGCGTGTGCATGTCGATCGCCGTCACGGCGTCCACGTCGATCATCGTCGTCTCCTGACCGGTCACAGCTTCGGCGCCGGGATGCCGTACGTCTCCGGGCGCTGGCCGGCCGACACGGGCCAGGCGGCCGCGATCGCGTCGGCGGTCCAGCCGCCGTCGGTGTAGGCGGCACTGACCTCCTGCGGGTGGGACCACAGCGAGAGCTTGTCCCCGCCGATGCCGATGCACTGCCCGGTCACGTCCTTCGACGCGTCCGAGGCCAGGTAGACGACCAGCCCGGCGCAGTCCTCGGGCGTACCGAAGGCGTACCCCTTGCGCAGCGCGTCCGGCAGCGGGGTGCCGTCCTTCTCGTACGCCTCGACGTACGGGGCGAACGCCGGGATGGTCCGGGTCATGGCGGTGGCCGCGTTGGGGACCACGGCGTTCGCGGTGATGCCCGCCTTGGCCAGCTCCATCGCCCACGTGCGCACCATCGCGGCGATGCCGGCCTTGGCGGCGGCGTAGTTGGTCTGGCCGAAGTTCCCGCGCTGCCCGGCGGGGGAGCCGGCGACGATGATGCGCCCGCCCTCGCCCTGCTCCCGCAGCCGTGCGGCCGCGGCGCGCACGCACGTGAACGTGCCGCGCAGGTGCACCCCGATCACGGTGTCGAAGTCCTCGTCCGACATCTTCCACAGCACCCGGTCGCGCAGGACGCCCGCGTTGGTGACCATCACGTCCAGCCGGCCGAACTCGTCCACGGCCCGGGCGACCAGCGCCTCGGCGGTCTCCGTGGTGCCGACCGGGCGTACCTCGGCGGCGGCCCGGCCGCCGGCCTCGGTGATCTCCTTGACCGCCGTCCCGGCGGCGTCGGCGTCCACGTCGTTGACCACGACGGCCGCGCCGGCGGCGGCGAGCGCGGATGCGTAGGCGAAGCCGAGGCCGCGGCCGGCGCCGGTGACGACGGCGACCTTGCCGGTGAGATCCATCAGGAGGTCCTTTCGGAACGCGGAGCCCGGAGACGTGCCTCCGGCAACGCTAAAGCTAGGCAGATCTCGTACCGTCGTCAATATGTTGCCCAATGATTGCTCGCATCACCGCACGTCGGAACCGACCAGCGCCTACGCTGTCCTGGTGACCCGTACCGATCAGGTCGAACCCGACATGTCCTCCGTCGCCGCCCTCGACGGGGGCGACGCGGCGGAGAGCGCCCCGCGCCCGCAGTCGCTGATGCTCAGCTTCTTCGGCATCCACGTCCTGGGGCGCCAGGTCGCGCTGTCGTCCGCCAGCATCATCGAGGTCCTGGCGCGTGTCGGGGTCGGCGAGGACGCCGTACGCTCGACGCTCACCCGGATGGTCCGGCGCGACCTCCTGGAGCGCCACCGGCGCGGCCGCAAGATGTACTTCGGGCTCACGCCACGCGCCGTCGAGGTGCTGCGCGACGGGCATCGGCGCGTGTGGCAGACCGGCGCCGTCAACCGCGCGTGGGACGGCACCTGGACGATCGTCGGGTTCTCCCTGCCCGACTCCTGGCGGCGTGAGCGGCACGACCTGCGCTCACGCCTGCTGTGGGGCGGGTTCGGACCGCTGCAGAGCGGCATGTGGGCCGCGCCCGGCCGGGTCGACGTCGCCGCCCTGGTCGACGGTCTCGGCCTCGACGCCCACCTGAAGGCGTTCCAGGGCGCCGCCGTCGCACCCACCGACGCCGCGCGCCTCATCGACGCGGCCTTCGACGTGCCCGGCATCGCCCGCCGCTACGAGGCGTTCCTGTCCCGGTGGGACCGGCCGGAACCCGCCGCCGAGGCCGACGACCTCGCCCGCCAGCTGCTGCTGCACACCGACTGGCTGGACCTCGTCCGCCGCGACCCCCACCTGCCCGCCGAGCACCTGCCCGCCGACTGGCCCGCGGTCCGCGCCGAGAAGGTCTTCCACTCCCTCGCCCACCGCTACGAGGAGCCGGCCCGCGCCCGCGCCGCCGAGATCCTCGACGGAATCGCCCTCGACTAAGCCGGGCGCACGCCTTCCGGACGCCGAGAGCGGGCGGATCCGGCGTCCGTTCCGAGGCGGCGCCGGGACCGGGCAGGCCCGGCGTCCGATCGCAGCGGGCGCCGTGGGACGGTTCGGCGTCCGGTCCTGGGCGGTGTCGTGGGTGGGTCCGGGGCCCGGTCCGGGGGTGCCGTGAGACGGCCCGGCATCCGATCCGGGGGGTGCCGTGAGACGGCTCGGGGAGTCAGCGTGAGGCCTCCGGGGACGGCTCGGTGTCGGTGATCCGCATGATCGAGGGCCTCTCCGTGGCGCGCAGCCCACGGGCCACGTCCTCGGCGCCGCGCAGCAGGCGCAGGGCGTTCTGCCAGGTCAGCTTGGCGAGGTCGGCCTCGCTCCAGCCGCGGCCGAGGAGTTCGGCGATGAGGTGCGGATAGCCGGACACGTCCTCCAGCCCCGCCGGGGTGAACGCGGTGCCGTCGTAGTCGCCGCCGATCCCGATGTGATCGATTCCCGCCACCTCGCGCATGTGGTCCAGGTGGTCGGCCACGGTCGCGGCCGTCGCGACCGGCCTCGGGTGCGCGGCCTCGTACGCCCCCTGCACCTTCATCGCCTCCGGCGTCGTGTCCAGCGGGGACAGGCCGTGCGCGCGCATGTTCTGGTCGGCCGCCCGCGTCCATGCGATGGCCTCGGGCAGCACGAACTTCGGCACGAACGTCGCCATCGCCACCCCGCCGTTGGCGGGCAGCCGCTCCAGTACGTCGTCGGGGATGTTGCGCGGATGGTCGCACACCGCTCGCGAGGAGGAATGCGAGAAGATGACCGGCGCCCGGCTGACCCGCAGGGCGTCGCGCATCGTGTCGGGGGACACGTGGGACAGGTCCACCAGCATGCCGAGCCGGTTCATCTCCCGCACGACCTCCTCACCGAACGTGGTGAGGCCGTGCGCGGCCGGCTCGTCGGTGGCGGAGTCCGCCCACGGCACGTTGTCGTTGTGCGTTAGTGTCATGTAGCGGACGCCCAGCTCGTACAGCGCCCGCAGCGTCGCCAGGGAGCAGGCGATCGAGTGCCCGCCCTCCGCGCCCAGCAGCGAGGCGATGCGTCCGTCCGCCCGAGCCGCCTCCACGTCTTCGGCGGTGAGGGCGAGCCGCAGTTGATCGGGGTAGCGCTCCACCAGCGCCCGTACGCAGTCGATCTGCTCCAGCGTGGCACTGACCGCCGCGTCGCCCGCCAGGTCCGACGGCACGTACACCGACCAGAACTGCGCGCCCACCCCGCCCGCGCGCAGCCGCGGCAGGTCGGTGTGCAGGAAGGCCGACTGGTCGACCGCGACGTCACGGCGGTCCAGGTCGTACCGGACCTGCTCGCGCAGCGCCCACGGAAGGTCGTTGTGACCGTCCACCACCGGGTGTTCGGCCAGCAGCGCGCGAGCGCGTTCCACCATGACCGGATCGGCGACATATGCCATTGCTGTCCTGGGCCCTCACTGTGCTCGGATGATCGTTTGGTACTGGTCCCAGCCTAGGCGGACGACCGGCCCGGAGGTAGACGCGGTGGGGACCACCCGGCGCCATGCCGACCGGAGCCCTGCCCGTCGCGTCGCCACGTCCATGAACCTTCGGCGGTCATCGACGGCGCTTCGGAATATTGGCCCGGAGAGATAGTGATTTGTTCCGGCTGCGGCCTCCTACGGGGGCTTCACCGTCACTTTGGCATTTCCAGTACGGCCGTTACTGGCAGATCAATGGACCGCGCGATAACTTGCGTTCTGCCTATCTGGATGCGTGAGTGCGCGGGGGAATGCTTTATTGCTGTACGTGTCACTCTGCCCTGAAGGTGACTCATATCCGGCTACATCCATCGCGAGACGGCGCAGGAATCGCCGCGCGGTGGGAGATGGAGACGAGAATGAAGATCCGCGTCGCCATAGGTATGGTGGCCTTGCTGTCCTGCGGGACGATCGGCTTTGCGCGAGTCGGCGACGCGGCGACGGTGGACGGGCACGACACGCCGTCGACCGCCGCCGCGCCACCTGACGCGCAACGCTCTGACCGGCCCGTCCGTGTCACCGAAACCCTACGGGCGCCGGTCGCGGGCTCGCAGCCCGCCCAGCAGCCGACGTATCTCGGGCGGTACCGGATTCACAGTTCCTACAACAACAGGTGTCTCGACGCGGATCTGGGCACGATCAACGGGAACGGCACCAAGGTGCAGTTGTGGGACTGCATCGCCGCCAACAGGAACCAATGGTGGTACGCGTACGGCTACGGCACCTACATTCGGTTCCAGAACGTCTACAGTGGACGCTTCCTGGACGCGGATCTGGGCACGATCAACGGCAATGGCACGAAGGTTCAGCTGTGGGACTTCATCAGCGGTAACCGGAACCAATGGTGGCCGGTCATCAACTATGGCTCCTACTCGCGGATCGTCAATTCATACAGCAACCGGTACCTCGACGCGGATCTGGGCACGATCAACGGGAACGGCACGAAGGTTCAGCTGTGGGACTTCATCAGCGGAAACAGGAACCAGTGGTGGTGGTTCGAGAGGATCTAGTCGCCGTCTCGCGGTAGCGCCGTGAGGATCCGTCACCGGCCGGCCGAGCGGCAAAGGCCGGCCGGTGACGGGCGCATCGACGTGCCGGGTTCCCGACCGCCGGCCGGCCGAGGCCGCCGGGCCGCGGCGCTTCCCGGGCGCGCCTATCCCGGGACGGCGCCGGGGCCGCCGGTCAGGGTCCGGAGTGGGCGGCGGCGACGTCGCGGAGCAGGTCCACGAACGCGGACAGTGCGGGCCGGTCGCCGAGCGGCTCCTTGACCACGACGAAGATGGACCGGACCGGCGTGGGCCGGGTGATCGGAACGCACGCCACCGCGGTGGCGGGCAGCAGCCCGAGCGCGAGCCGCGGCACCACGGTCACGCCGAGGCCGGTCGCGACGAAGGCCGCCGCCGTCGCATAGTCGTGGGCCTCCACCACGAAGTCGGGCGTGAAGCCCGCCGCACCGCACGCCTCGATGATCGTCTCCCGGCAGAGTGTGGTCGGCCACTCGTTGTCGACCCACTTCTCGCCGCTCAGCGCGCCCAACTCGACGGTCTCCTCGGCGGCGAGCGGATGCCCGGACGGCAGGACCGCCACGAACGGATCGTCCAGCAGGGGGACGGCCCGCAGGCCCGCGGGCACCTGAACGGCGTCGTCCATCACCATGATCTCGGCGTCCGCCGGCTCCCCGGTCAGGCCCTTTCCCAGCCGGAGCTCCAGGCGGACCTCGGGAAAGCGCCGGTCGAACTCGGCGACGATGGGCGGTATCAGCACGGCCCCGGCCGTGGCGAAGTAACGCACGGTCAGCCGCCGCGACTTACCCGCCCGCAGGTCGGACAGGGCGGTCTCCGCCTCGGCGATCCGCCGCTGGATCCCGCGGGCGTGCGAGGCGAGGAGCCGTCCCTCCTCGGTGGGGCGGACGCCCCTGCCGTGGCGCTCCAGCAGCAGCGTGCCGGTCTCGCGCTGCAGTGCCGCGATGTGCTGGCTGATCGCCGACGGGGTGTAGCCGAGGTGGGCGGCGGCCGCCTGGATCGAGCCGGTCTCCACGACGGAACGGAGCACCGCGAGGCGGTGAACGTCGAGCATGAACGCACAATGTAGTGCCACTTAAACGTGCGCCAGAAATCATCGCTTGTGCTGTCGTTTCGGCAGCGCCCAGAATCCACCGCATGAGCAGCGAGAAGATCGTTCGTCTGGGCGTCATCGGCCTGGGCGCGATGGGGTCCGAGATGCTGGACGTGGCGGCGCGCCACCCGGAGTTCGACGTCGTGATGGCCGCCGATCCGAGCACGCCGGCGCTCGACCGGGCGCGGGCGGCACACCCGGCAGTCAGCTACGTCGCGGAGCCGGAGCGGCTGCTCGAAGAAGAGGGACTCGACGCCGTCTACATCGCCTCGCCGCCCGCCACGCACGCCGCCTTCGCCGTACGGGCCATGAAGGCGGGCAAGGCGGTGTTCGCCGAGAAGCCGCTCGCGGTGGACCTGGCCGAGGGCGAGGAGATGGTCGCCGTGGCGGCGAAGACCGGGGCGGTGAACGCGCTGAACTTCGTGCTGTCCGACCGGAGCGCCGCGCTCGCGGTCGCCCGGGCCGTCCGGAACGGCGAGGCCGGGACCGTGCTCGGCGTGGAGATGCGGTTCGGGTTCCCCGAGTGGCCGAGGTCCTTCCAGCGGGACGCCCACTGGGTGGCGGGGCGTGCGCAGGGCGGGTTCCTTCGCGAGGTCGCCTCGCACTACGTCTTCCTCACCGACCGGCTGCTCGGTCCGCTCTCTCCCGTGCACACGCGAGCGGCGTACGGCCCGGCGAGCGAGGACACCGCGACGGGCCTGTTCCTCGCGGGCGACGTACCGGTGCGGCTGTCCGGGCAGGTCGCAGCCGGCCCGGAGAGCTATGAGTGGACCCTCTACGGAAGCGACCGGTCGTACCGCATCACCGACTGGGCGGACCTGTGGGTCGGCGACGTCTCCGGCTGGACCCGCGTCGATCCGGAGGGACCGCGCGGTAGTGAGGAGACCCGCCTGGGCGAGTTCGCGCGAGCCGTCCGGGGAGAGGAGCACACCCTCGCCGACTTCGCCGCCGGTCTGCGCGTCCAGCGCGTCGTCGAGCGCTTCCACAGCGCACCGTGATCGACCTGCGTGCGGAGTATGAGGACGCGAGGCCGCTGGCAGGGACGACCGCGGCCTCACCTCGCAGCACGAGCATAGGATGGGCATGCGATTTCGGGGGAGGTCGCGTCCGCGTGAGTAAAGTGCGCGTGTCCTGGGCGTGACGGCATGCTCGAGGGCGAGTGGGAGATGCATCGGCCCGCGGTCTTCGGCGTACCGCAGGGTCCTCAACCCGGAGAAGATCACGCACCTCTGAGCCGTCACACCCGCGTGGGCTGCCTCGTCTCCCTGATGACGACCCAGAGCGGGACCGGCGAAAGGGGACGTCACCATGGCCCGGCCGGGCGACGACGGCCCGGCGGTCGTGGCGGCGGTAGTGAGCCTGCCGGCCCCACGAAAACCCATCACGAGAGGAACCGTCATGCGAGCCATCACCGTCCGAGACCGCGCCGCCGGTATCGGCGGACTCTCCCTGACGGAAATGCCGTACCCTCACGCCGCCGAGAACGACGTCATCGTGCGGGTGCATGCCGCGGGATTCACCCCGGGAGAGCTCGACTGGCCGGGTACGTGGACTGATCGCGCCGGCCGTGACCGGACGCCGAGCGTGCCCGGACATGAGCTGTCGGGTGTCGTCGCCGCGCTGGGTTACGGAACCACCGGCCTAAGCGTCGGCCAGCGGGTGTTCGGGCTGACCGACTGGACGCGCAACGGCTCACTGGCCGAGTACGCCGCGGTGGAGGCCCGCAACCTCGCCCCGCTTCCGGCGGACGTCGACCACACCGTGGCCGCCGCACTGCCGATCTCCGGGCTGACCGCGTGGCAGGGCCTGTTCGACCACGGCCGCCTCGCAGTGGGTCAGACCGTCCTGATCCACGGCGCCGCGGGCGGTGTGGGTTCGATCGCGGTGCAGCTCGCGCGCGAGGTGGGAGCCCGAGTGATCGGCACGGGCCGGGCCGCCGACCGGGACACCGCACTCGGTCTCGGCGTGGATCTCTTCCTGGACCTGCAGACCGATCAACTGGAAGACGCCGGTGAGGTCGACGTGGTGTTCGACGTGATCGGCGGCGAGATCCTCGACCGCTCGGCCGCACTGGTGCGCGCCGGTGGCACGCTCGTCGCCATCGCCTCGCCATCCAAGGTCCAGCCCAAGGACGGGCGGGCGATCTTCTTCGTCGTCGAACCCGATCGCGCCCGGCTCGCGGACCTCGCCCAGCGGCTCCGGGACGGACGGCTCAAGCCGATCGTCGGGGCCGTGCGGACGCTCCCCGAAGCGCCCTCCGCGTTCGCCCCGGATCGGCGCACCCCCGGCAAGACGATCATCCGGATCATCGAGGACCGGGTAGGAGAGCAATCATGATCGGAATACGGCCTGCCTGCGGCTTCCTGGCTGCCGGCATGGTGGCCACGGCCACCGCATGCGCCCCAGCGGCACAGCGTGCGACCGGCAGGGTGGCCGCTGTTGCCACGGTTTCGAAACAACCGTCCGAGACGTTGACGCCTCTGCTCGAACAGGCGCTTCCGAACGTCAAGGGCAAGAGGTTCACCTCGGCGATCGTGGACTTCCCGCCCAACGCGCGCGCGGTGCCGCATCGGCACGGCTCGGCTTTCGTTTACGCCTACGTGCTCCAGGGCACTGTGCGCAGCCGGCTGGCCGGCGGGCCGGTACGTACGTACCACCAAGGACAGAACTGGGTCGAGCAGCCCGGTGCCCACCACCTGCTCACCGAGAACACCAGCCGGACGAAACCGGCGAAGCTGCTGGTCATCTTCATCTCCAACACGGGCGAAAAGCTCAAGGTCGACGATCCGCCAAGGTAGGACGGCGGTCAGCCGATCGGCATGGCTGAAGAGCACGCTGACGGGGCGTGACGCGGATTTCCTTTCGGCCTGAGTTCCAGGCGACCTCGATCGCGCACCATCCCGTCAGCGCATGCCTTGAAGTTCACGCTCCCAATCGGCTCTGGTCAGCGCGTACTCGACCACGCCGTGCTCGAAGCCCTCGATGGAGTCCAGCCCGTCGCGGTGGAAGGTGCGTACGAGTGTCAGGCCGGCCTTCTCCATCACGCGCCGGGAGCCGAGATTGACCGTCATCGTCTCCGCGACCACCCGTTCCACTCCCAGCTCGGTGAAACCCTTGCGGATCAACGCACGCGACCCCTCGGTGGCGTAACCCTTGCCCCAGGCCGACCTGCGCAGCCGATAGCCGAGCTCGATCTCGCCGTCACGTGGTTCGTCTATGTTCGGTCGGAAGTGGAACCAGCCCAGAAACCGTCCGGTGGCCTTCTCCTGCGCCGCCCAGAACCCGAAACCTTCGAACCGCTCGTAGTAGCCGAGAAGTCGCGGGATCCGGTCACGGATCTCCTCGCGGGGAGTCGGCCTGCCACCGGTGAGGAAGCGCATGACCTCGGGATCGCTGTCGAGCTCGACCAGGTTGTCCTCGTCATCCTCGGTGAATTGGCGCAGCGTCAAGCGGCTGGTCTCCAGGAAGATCGACATTTCTCGATTATCGCGTCTCCGAGACCGCGTGCTCGCGCCCCGATCGCCACCGGGCACCCCGGCGCGGCGGCACGTCGGCGCCCCAACCGCGGCTGCGGCCAACACCGCCATCGTCCGGTCAGCGCTGAGGGGCCTCGCGGAACACGATCCAGCGCATGACGCTGTACATATAGACCGCCTCGCACAGGCCTGCGGTGATCCGGGCCAGGTGGTACTCCAGGCCAAGCCAGACGAGGCCGTCGCCGACGCCGAGGATGAACACGACGTAGTTGATCCCGATGGCCACCAGATACAAGACGACCTGCGGCCCGGCCGGGGCGTGCGAACGGAAATTAAGCCTGCGGTTCAACAGGAAGCTCAGCCCGAACGCCAGCAGATAGGCCGAGGTGATGGCCAGCGGCAGCGGCCAGCCGAGACCACCGTGGAACACCGTCAGCAGTCCGAGGTCGATCGTGAACGTCAGCCCGTTGATGAGCGCATAACCCAGGAAGCTGGCCGCGACGACGCGGGACAGGCCGAAGGGCAACCTGCGTACGACGACGGCCATGAACGCCTGGAAGCGCCCCCGGTCCGCACCGGCGACGGCGTGACCGGCCGCCTTGGTCTGGGGGTCCTGAGGGACGGAGACGGCCGTGTCATCGCGAAGGCTCACCAAAAGAACTCCCTGCCGGAACGTACTGGCTCCAGACACGCTAGAGGTCTCAGGGGTGGCCGCACCTCGACTCCGAGAACGATTCCGGAGTCATCCGCAGGACGTAGCCCGTGTCGGTCACTTGGTGCGGAGCACGAGCACACGGCTGTCCACGAGAACGAACTCGGTGGGGGATTCATCGCTACCACCTTTGGGACGGCGGTCAGCCGATCGGCATGGTGACGGCGATCGGCCAGGCCAGCAGGACGCCGCCGAGGACGGCGGTCAGCCATACCGGTGCGCGGAGCGTACGCAGGGCCGCCGCCTGGACGGCCTGCCACACCAGCAACGCTGCGAGGAGCGGTGCCACCAGCAGGACGAATGACGGCGCCGTGCCGAGGAGGACGGCCACGCCCAGGCCGGCCAGCGCCCCTGCGGCGGTCCAGGCGTGGATCATCGTCGCGGCGAGCCGGTCGTACCCGGCGCACAGCGCCTCGACTCCGCCGAAGAACGCGGCGGCGCACGCGGCGACCGCGATGAGGGCCCAGGGCCGTGGGCCGACGGGAACGGCATGCGCCCAGCCCAACTGCGCCGGTACGGCGAAGGACGCCACCGTCAACAGGACCAGCGTGACGGCCGCCACGGCCGTCACCGGCCACGAGCGCCCGCCGCCGTTCCTCACCTCACTGTTCCCGGCGTCGGCACGCCTGATGAACAGTGCGACGGCCAGTGTCACGATGCCGATGACGCCGAAGAACCCGGCGAGCGGACCCGCCACGGCGAGTGGCAGCAGGCGCCGGGGGATCACCGCCATCGCCGCCACGGCCGTCAGGACGGCGACCGCCGGGACGCCGAGCGCGAGGGGGAGCGGGAGCCGGCGGCGGTCCCGGCCCGACCCGGAGGGCCGCCCCAGGAGAGCGGAGGCGATCGCGCCGAAGCTCAGCACCGCCGCCAGGTGCAGCAGCATCGCCGATCCGGCACGCTGCACGGGCCGGATGCCCACCCCGTGGCCACCGGCGGTGGAGCGGCCGAAGGACGTGTCGAACCAGGCCGCGACCTCGCGGTGGGTGCGTGGGCTGAAAAGCACACTGACGTGTTCGACACCGCCGACGAGTACCGCCCGGCGCGCGGTCCCGGCTCGCGGATCGCCGTACGTGACTCCGGTCTGCCCTCCCGGATAAGCCGCCCGCAGCGCGTCGACGGCGCCCTCGCGGTACCCGGGGAACTCCAGGCCGCCGGCGAGCAGGAGCAGGTCCCGGGGACGCGACACGGAGCCGACCGGCATCAGCCCCTGAGAGACGGTCACCGTCGCGCGGATGGCCGGATGCGCGGTGGCGTACCGTACGACCGCGGCGGCGCCCATCGAGTGACCGAGCAGGCCGATCCGCTCGCCGTCCACCCACGGCATGCTTCGCAGATGCCGGACCGCGACGTCCAGGTCGCGGGCGAGGCGCGCGTCGGCGGCCGGGCCGTCTCCGGCGTCGGGCAGCCGTTCGGTGTTCGCCCCGCCGCCGGCGAGATCCACCAGCTCCACGGCGTATCCGCGGCGCGCCAGAGTGTCCGCGAAGCCCCGCATGAGCTGCATGCTTGCGGCGAGACCATGCGCGACCACCACGCCGGGGAGCCGGCCCGTCGTCTCTGTGGGCCGGACGACCTCCACCGGCACTCCGGCCACCACGGCGGAGCTCCGCTCGATGCCCTGGTCCGCCGTGGCGAGGCCCACGGCCCCGACCGCCGCGGACACCAGGGAGATCAGCAGCGCCACGCCGCGGAGCGGCGTGAAGAAGGCCGGTGGGCGGTCTGTCTCGGCCGTCCGCCGGCGCGGCCCCACGTCTTCCTTGGTCTCCAATGTCCGTCCTCTGCCGATCGAGCGACCCCCACCGCGCAGGCGCCTGGAGGACAGGCGCCCACGGTACGGCTCATCGGAGGACGCGGAACCACATGTTTGTTGCTTTTGACGCCTCGGTCAGGCCGAGGGGTTCGAGCCTGTCGGTCGGAGGTGGTCCGGTGAGGCACGCACGTCGCCGTCCGGCCCGGTGACGAAGCCACCGTGGACACGCGGTCAGCGCGCGGAGAAGGCCTTGCGGTAGGCGCTCGGGGGGACGCCGACGGTGCGGGTGAAGTGGTGGCGGAGGTTGGCGGCGCTGCCGAGTCCGGAGTGTTCGGCGATCCGGTCGATGGACAGGGCGGTGGTCTCCAGGAGTTCGCGGGCGTGATCGACCCTGATGTTCCGCTCTTCAATACGAGAAACTGGCAGCCCGCGGGGGTCCTCGCCGGTCACTCCAACGACGTCTGGTCCGTGCGCTGGTCACCCGACGGCAAGTCGCTCGCGACCGGCTCACACGACCACACCGCCATCATCTGGGATGCCGCTTCAGGTGAGGCGGTCCGCGTCCTCGCGAGCCCGTCCGGCTCCGTCCTCGCCCTTGACTGGTCGCCGGACGGCACGCTGCTGGCGACGGGGTCGCTGGGGCGCCGGCTGTGCATCTGGGATGCGCTGACGGGCCGGCTTCGGAACACTCCGGGCGGCAGCCCCGAAGAGACGGTCCGAGCGGTCCGATGGTCGCCTGACGGACTCCGGATCGCCTGTACCTCGGCCAACCGGCTGGTCTTCCTCGAACTCCTCGACGACGAACTCCACGTCATGCCGGGCCACACCGACCTGGTCTGGTCCGCTGCCTGGAGCCCTGATGGGCGCAAGATCGTCACCGGGTCCGAGGACGGCACGGCGCGGATCTGGAACACCACGGCCCGCGGGGCTGAGATCGCGATGCTGGAGGTGGTGACCGGCGAAACGGACAGCAGAAGGGGAACGGCCGCGCTCTCACCCGACGGCACGACGATCGCCATCGGTTCCTGGGATGGGGACCTTCTTGTCCAGTGCATCGACCAGAGAGACCTGTCTCCTGCTCTGTCCGGCCATGAAAAGGACATCAACGCCGTCGCCTGGTCACCAGGAGGTGAGAGCGTCGCCACCGCCTCGGACGACAGGACCATCCGTGTCTGGAACCCTTCGGACCGCAGCCATCAGGTCATTGCTCGTTGTTCCAAGGAGGTCGAGGCCCTGGCCTGGTCCCCGGACGGACGGCGACTGGCCGTGGGGAGCAAGGACGCCATGGTCCGAATTCTCGACCTCGAGGATGCGAACCGTTCCACAGAGCTCGCGGGTCATGCCGACTGGGTCGGATGCCTGGCCTGGTCACCGAGTGGAAGACTGCTGGCCTCGGGATCCGCCGACCACACCGTCCGTGTCTGGAGCCCTTTCTCAGGGAGAGACAGTGCTGTGATCGGCGTTCATTCGGGATCGGTCGGTACGCTCAACTGGCTTCCCGACGGCAACCGAGTCATCTCGGCATCGGCCGACCGGACGATTCGCATCTGGGCCGTCGACCTCTCCGATCACGACCTCCTCCGCATCGCGAACACAAGAGTGACCCGGAGACTCACCATCGGCGAACGGCGCGCGCATCTCCTGCCCGAACAGACGGTGATCACGTCGGGGGATGAGCGTTGAGCCAGGCCGCGGCTCGGCGAGCTGACGCACGTGGGCGTCGGCCGGGTTCGGCGGCCGCCCGGTGGCGGATAGCGTTGGCGTCCTATGACAGCCACTCTTGTCGCCAAGGACCTCGCCGCCGGGCACGGCGACCGTGCCCTGTTCTCCGGCCTCGACCTGGTCGTTTCCTCTGGAGAAGTCATCGGGCTGGTCGGCGTCAACGGCGCGGGGAAGTCCACCCTGCTCCGGACCCTCGGTGGGTTGCTCACCCCCGAGGGCGGTTCCGTGACGCTCAGCCCGTCGTCGGCGGCCGTCGGCTACCTGCCACAGGAGCCGGAGCGGCGCGACGGCGAGACGGTGATCGACTTCCTCGCCCGGCGCACCGGGGTGGCGCGGGCTCAGCGGGACCTGGACGCAGCGACCGAGGGTCTGGTCGGCGGGCGTGAGGGGGCCGAGGACGAATACGCCTCCGCCCTGGAACGGTGGCTGGCCCTGGGAGGCGCCGATCTCGAGGACCGGGCCGGGGAGGTGGCCGCCGAGCTGGGACTGGCGGCCGGCCTCGACCAGCGGATGACCTCGTTGTCCGGCGGGCAGGCGGCCCGCGCGGGGATGGCGTCGCTGCTGCTCAGCCGCTATGACATCTTCCTGCTCGACGAGCCGACCAACGATCTGGACCTGGACGGGCTGGAGCGGCTGGAGCAGTTCGTCACGAGCCTGCGGGCCGGTACGGTGCTGGTCAGCCACGACCGCGAATTCCTGGACCGGACGGTCACCCAGGTGGTGGAGCTGGACCTGGCGCAGCAGCAGGTGAACGTCTACGGCGGCGGTTACGCGGCGTACCTGGCCGAGCGGGAGGTCGCCCGCAGGCACGCCCGCGCCGACTACGAGGAGTACGCGAGTAAGGTCGCCGCGCTGGAGCAGCGGGGCCGTACGCAACGGGAGTGGGCCGCCAAGGGCGTCCGGAACGCGAGGAAGAAGGCCCGGGGCGCCAACGGGGGAGACAACGACAAGGTCGGCCGGAACTTCCGCGCCGACGCGAGCGAGAAGCAGGCCTCCAAGGTCCGCCAGACCGAGCGTGCGATCGAACGCCTCGACGTGGTCGAGGAGCCCCGCAAGGAGTGGGAGCTGCGGATGGAGATCGCCGTCGCGCCACGCGCCGGTGCGGTGGTGGCCACCCTGCGCTCCGCCGTGCTGCGGCGCGGAGACTTCACTCTCGGACCCGTCGACCTCCAGATCGGCTGGGCCGAACGGGTCGCGATCACCGGAGCCAACGGGGCGGGCAAGTCGACGCTCCTGTCGGCGCTACTGGGCCGGGCCGCTCTCACCGAAGGCCACGCCGCGCTCGGCCCAGGCGTGATCATCGGCGAGGTCGACCAGGCGCGGGCCCTGTTCCTCGGCGAGAGTGCCCTCCTGGACGCCTTCGGCGCGGAGGTTCCCGACCTGCCGCCGGCCGAGATCCGTACCCTGCTGGCGAAGTTCGGCCTGCGCGCCGCGCACGTGACCCGCCCCGCGGCGACACTGTCCCCTGGTGAGCGCACCCGGGCGGCCCTCGCGTTGCTTCAGGCGCGGGGCGTGAACCTGCTCGTCCTGGACGAGCCGACCAACCATCTCGACCTGCCGGCGATCGAACAGCTGGAGTCCGCACTCGACTCCTTTCCCGGAACCCTGCTGCTGGTGACCCACGATCGCCGGATGATCGACGCAGTGCACACCACCCGCCGTCTGCACCTCACCGACGGCCGCGTCGCCGAGATGCACCACCCGGGCTGAACCAGAACGGGGCCGGCCTGGAAGTTCGTGCGGATGGGGTGGGCGGAAAGGGCAGCCGTGGCGGCGAACATGGAGCATACTGGCAGGTAATGAAGAGTTCCCGCGCCGTCGCTCGGCGTCACCTGCCCACCAGTCCCTTCAAAGCCCCGGTCATCCCACCTGTTGAGGAGTTCGCCTTGCAGGACAAGGTGAGCCATGACAGGTACGGCCTCGGTGTGGTCACCGATGTCGAGGAAGGCATCGCCGTGACCGTGGATTTCGGCTCACAGACGGAACGAATCCCGGCGCCCTACGCCAAGCTCGTCAAGCTGTGAGACGGCCGGCGCTACGAGCCGTAGCGCCGCGCCGACACTCCTGCTGCCGCCGCGGGCATGCCCGCGGCGGCGTCGAACTCACGCATGCCGTGTGGTCGCCCGCTCAGGCCGCGATCATTGTGGCGGCGTTTCGATTCTGCGGCTGTAGGCGGTCATCGCGCTGTGCGCGTGTCGCCAGGTGATGTGGTGGCTGCTGGAACCGATCGGCGTCCATGCTCGGGCGAGAAGCCGAAAGAAGTCGTCATCGGCACATCGGCCGCCCGCTCCTTGCCCGATGTAGATCAGTAGGTCGCCTGTGTAGGCCTCGAGGGCCTCGTTCGCCCACGGGTCGCCGTTAGACGGCCAGCACAGCAGCAGCGCCCGGTCGGGATGGTGCCGGGCTGCGGTCGGGCCGTCTCGCCGGATGGCGAAGTACTCAGTGCCGTCGGTGTAGGCGTTGGCGGAGGAGCCGACGGGCTCGTAGGCGATGGCGTCGATGCCGGCTTGTGTTGCCTGCCACGCCCAGTAGCCCGAGCCCGCACCGATCTCGACCAGCCCGCGCCCGTGGAGGATCTGGGTGAGCCAGGCGATGTCACCGGGTGAGGGGATCGCCCAGGAGTAGCGCTTGGTCAGCAGGTGATGCCCGACGGGAAGCCCGCGGGCGAAACCGTCAGGACAGACGCCCTGCCCGGCTTCGCGCACCGACGGCAGCTGTCGGACGATCTTCCAGTACGGGTTGTCGACACCGGCGGGGGTGACCTGGTCATAGGCGCTGCCGGCGATCCGGAAGGCCGCCTCATGGCTCGTGAGGCCGGATCGCCGCGCCCACCACTGGTGGATCTCGGCGAGCTCTGCTGACACGGTCACCCTGACCTCCTTGGCAGACTCCTCGGACGATATCCCCCCGACTGCGGACGAAGGAATGAGGATGCAAGGTCCGGCGCTTGGTCACGTCGGGGGATGAGCGTTGAGCCAGGCCGCGGCTCGGCGGGTTGACGCGCGTGACAACCACGCGTCCTGAACCACCTCTGCCAGCTCGTCCCGGGTGAGCTCACCGATACGACTGGCTCGCAAAAGCACAGACGGGTGGCCGTTGAAATGCGCGGTGGTGAAACACGGCGACGCCTCGTCCTGTACCAGGATCTTGTCCGTCCACACCGGACGCAAAAGGCAAGGAGTATCCACTCCCTGCCATTTCCAACGTATAGCGCACTGGGGGGCTTGCGGCAAGACCCGGGTCGTGCCGCAGAATCTCCGGCGAAGCCAGAACCTGCGGAAATCAGGGATTCGCGGAGTGCGCGTGCTCGCAGGGCGTGGGCCGTCGTCCCGCGCGGATCAGCTGGCCGAAATGCAATCTCAGTGAACGGGGGGTTCATGTTCGACGTGATCATTGCCGGCGGCGGACCGACCGGCTTGATGCTGGCCGGTGAGCTGCGGCTGCACGGCGTGCACGTGCTCGTGCTGGAGAAGGACGCGGAGCCGACCAGGCAGGTCCGCGCGCTCGGCCTGCACGTGCGCAGCATCGAGGTGATGGACCAGCGCGGTCTGCTGGAGCGGTTCCTCGCGCACGGCCGGCAGCACCCGCTCGGCGGTTTCTTCGCCGCCATCACCAAGCCCTCGCCCGACCGGCTGGACACCACACATCCCTACGTCCTCGGTATCCCGCAGACCACCACCGAGCGCCTGCTGGCCGAGCGCGCCACAGAGCTCGGCGCCGAGATCCGGCGCGGCTGCGCGCTGGTCGGGCTGAGCCAGGACGAGGACGGGGTGACCGTCGAGCTGGCCGATGGCAGGCGGCTGCGCTCGCACTATCTCGTCGGTTGCGACGGCGGCCGCAGCACGGTGCGCAAGCTGCTCGGCGTCGGCTTCCCCGGCGAGCCCACCAGGGTCGAGACGCTGCTGGGCGAGATGGAGGTGGACGTGCCGCCGGAGACGCTGGCCGCCGTGGTGGCCGACGTCCGCAAGACCAATCTGATGTTCGGCCTCGGGCACTTCGGGGACGGGGTGTACCGCGTCGTCGTGCCCGCCGAGGGGGTGGCCGAGGACCGCTCGGTCCCGCCGACCCTCGAGGAGTTCAAGCGACAGCTGCGGGTGTTCGCCGGCACCGACTTCGGCGTGCACTCACCGCGCTGGCTCTCCCGCTTCGGCGACGCCACCCGGCTGGCCGAGCGCTACCGGGTCGGCCGGGTGCTGCTGGCCGGCGACGCGGCGCACGTCCACCCGCCGACGGGCGGGCAGGGGCTCAACCTCGGTATCCAGGACGCGTTCAACCTGGGCTGGAAACTGGCCGCGGAGGTCGGCGGTCGGGCACCGGAGGGGCTGCTGGACAGCTACTACACCGAGCGACACCCGGTCGCCGCCGCTGTGCTGGACAACACCCGCGCGCAGATGGTGCTGATGTCCACCGATCCGGGTCCCCGGTCGGTGCGCCGGCTGATGGCGGAACTGATGGAATTCGAGGAGGTGAACCGGTACCTGATCGAGAAGATCATCGCGATCGGGGTCCGCTACGACTTCGGCGGGGGCCATGAACTGCTCGGCCGGCGGATGCGCGACGTGGGGCTGAAGCGGGGGCGCCTGTACGAGCTGATGCACGGCGGACGCGGGCTGCTGCTCGACCAGACCGGCCGGCTCTCGGTGGCGGGGTGGGCGGATCGGGTCGACCACGTCGTCGACGTCAGCGACGAACTGGACGTACCCGCCGTGCTGCTGCGCCCGGACGGCCACGTGGCGTGGGTCGGTGACGACCAGCAGGATCTGCTCGACCACCTGCCTCGGTGGTTCGGCGCCGCCGTCGGCTGTCGATGACTGGACCGCGGGTGCTGATCGGAAGCGGAGTTTCAGTACTTCTTGCTGTCGTGCATCACCCGTCGGCGAGGCGTTGGATGGTGGCGCTCAGCCAGGCCTGGAGATCAGCGGGGTCGCCGAGTTCGGAGCGCAGGACCCGGCGGCGGGTCGAGACGCCGAGCACGAAGGCGTCGATCGCTGCGGCTCGGCTGCGGGCGTCCGCGTCGTCCAGGCCACTGTCGCGCAGGTAGCGGTGCAGCGGCTCCAGCGAGTTCGTGTCGAGGAAGGCGGCCAGCGCCTCCGCAGCCTCCGGGCGTTCGCCGGACGCGCGTTGCAGCACGAGCAGCGGATCCTCCCCGGGTGCACCGAACCAGCGCTGGACGATGCTCGCCGCGAGGCGCGAACCCAGCGCGGAACGGTCGCCGTCGAAGGAGATGGAGACCGGGATCTCCACCCGGGTTGCCGCCAGGAAAAGGCCATCCTTGCCGCCGAAATAGCGCGTGATGAGGTTGGGCGACACGCCGGCCGCGTCGGCCACGCCTTTGACGGTGATCGCCGCGTACCCGCGCTGGGCGAACTGGCGTTGCGCGTGTTCCAGGATCCGCTGTTTGGTGGCGGCCGCATTGCGCGAGGTCATGTGTACGAGCATACACATAATGTGTACGCTGATACACATGAACGACGAGATGCGGGAACGACTCCAGCGGGCGCGGCGTGTCACGATCCCGTGGAGTGACGACGGGACGCGCGGTATCAGTGGCACTCACCTCGACGAACTGCTCGAACGCTGGGCGAACGGGTACGACTGGGGCGTGCACGAGCGCCGCATCGGCGAGTTCCCTTGGGCGACGGTGCAGGCAGGCGACACCGACCTGCGTGTGATCCACCAGCGGTCCGCGGATCCCGGCGCCCCGGTTGTCGTGCTGCTGCATGGCTGGCCGGACTCGGTGTTGCGTTTCGAGCGCGTCCTGCCTTTGCTCACGGACATGCATGTGGTGGTTCCCGCGCTGCCGGGCTTCCCGTTCGCGGCCCCGCTCACCGCTCCCGGTATGTCGGTCAACCGGATCGCTGGGATCGTCGCGGATGCTCTCGATGAGCTTGGTTACTCGCGGTACACGGTGTCCGGCGGCGACGTGGGTGGCACCGTCGCGGAGATCCTCGCGGCCGAGCACCCGGACCGGGTGGCTGCGCTGCACCTCACGAACATCGCACCGCAGCGTGTGCTCACGGCGGACCCGGCGAAGCTCGCGCCCGACGCGGCGGCCTACCTCGGCCGGTCGGCGCAGTGGTTCCGGACCGAGGGCGGGTACATCGCGGAGCAGTCGACGCGGCCGAACACGCTCGCCGTCGCCCTCGGCGACTCACCCGCCGGCCTCGCGGCGTGGATCGTCGAGAAACTGGAGTCCTGGTCCGACGAGTCGGCCTTCACCCCGGACGAGCTTCTCACCTGGGTCACCGCCTACTGGGTCACCGGCACGATCGGCACCTCTTTCACCACCTACGTCGAACCGGCCGCCCTCCCTGACCGGATCGACACGCCGACCGTGCTCTCCGTGTTCCCGCGCGACATCAAACCGGAGCCGCGAAGCTACGCCGCGGCGTTCCTGAACATTTGCGATTATGTGGAACACCGTGCCGGCGGCCACTTCGCAGCCTGGGAACAGCCCGAGGCTTACGCCGACGACGTACACCGCGCGGTCAAGCTGGGCGGCTGAAACGGAGCGTGCGGATGCTCCACCACTGCAACGCCGTGCGCCCGGCGGTGACGAACCGAGTGGTGCGCGAGGCGAGTTCTTGAGCGCCGATACGGTTGGGAGGTGACGACCGACCGCCCGGGCCGGGCCGACGAGCCATGGCAGCGGCGGTGGACGTGGAATCGGCGGGTTTCGCCGCGTTGGCTGCTCGTCGGACACACCGGCACACCGCAGTACCCCGACGAGGACGCCTTGGCGTTGTGCGCCGACATTGACGGGCTGTTCATCGATCTGCCGCCCCGGCCGCGGGAACGCTTCACACTCCTCGGCTGTATGCCGGACGGCGCGCTCGCCTCAATCCTCGACCGCGTGACCACCGGGACCGCCGGCCCCGAGCGAGCGTGGCTGGGCAACCTTTGGGTATCGGCGAGATCCGACGACCCGGCGACGCGGCACGGCTGGATCGGCGAGGAACTGCTCGATGTGACCGTACTGGACCACCGGCCGTCAGAGACCTCGCCGGGGCGTGTCGACATCGAGTTGGAGGGCCTGGTCGGTGTGTACGACCGCACGGACGGCGTCGATCGTCCTGATGACGTCACCGGATTCGTGCTGAGCGGTCCGGACGACACGCGGTGCGGTGTCTGCGTCGACGTCACCGGCGTCTTCCGGGAGCCGACCGAGCCGCCGGTGCCGCACGTCATCCTGGTCGGCTGCCGGCCTGAGCCGTCGCTGCTGGCCGCGATCGCCGCAGTACAACAGTCGACAAAGGCCGGCCTGCGCCGCCGCCGGGTGTCGGCGCAGGTCGGAGCCGTCGCCGCCGACGGTTCGGTGGTTTCGCTGGTCAATGGCTTTGTGTCCGGGACGCTCGTGTCGAGCGTGTCGTCCGCGCTCGGTGCCGGCCTCCTCGACGTCACCATCGCCAGTGACGCACGTGAACCGTTCCCGGCGGGGACGCGCGGCATTCTGGACCTGTGGTTCACCGGCCGACCCACCGAACGCAACCTGTGGGCCCGCTATGACCGGACGCTGCGGCACGAGTGGGCCGGCGTGGCACTGGCCCATCATCGCTCCGATGCCCCGGACCAGCCGGCAGGGACCGTGTTCGACCTCGACGGCCGCTTCGTCACCGACATCGAGGGCTTCTACTGCGCCGTCGGGGAGGCGATCAACGGTCCGGGTGGCTACTTCGGCTGGAACCTTGACGCCCTCAATGACTGCCTTCGCGGACGGTGGGGTGCTCGAGCGCCGTTCCGACTGGTCTGGCGCGACTCGGCGGTGGCCGGTGAACACCTCGTCGCCGGCTACGACCGGCATCGGTACGCGCCAACGGTCACCCTCGACTCTCTCCTGCAGATGTTCGCCGAACACGGCGTCGAGGTCGAACTGCGCTGAGCGCCTCACCCCACCCCTCTGCCCGCACATGCGCCTAACCCGGCGCAACAACGGCCAGAACGTCGTCGCCGCCTCCCCGCCGGCGGAAACCTTTGAGAGCGGCGGGAGCGTGCGGTGCGCGGCGTCGACCACCCGGTGTGTTCGGGCTTCATATGGGCCCGTCGGGCTGGGCTGTGGGGACCGGGCCCCGGGTGTCACTGTGCGTCGGGCTCAGAGGCGGTGGTCGTCTGATGGTCGGTCGTGTGGTGCGGTGATTCGTCGATCGGGAATTGGATCAGGCTCATCAGGCGGGGGCTTCGGCCGGGTTCCGGCCGGTTGCGCGTCCTGGCCGCGACGACGGCGCGGAGCTCGCCGATCATCTCGGTGAGCTCGTCCTGGCTGAGCCAGAGGATGCCCTGCCGATAGCCCACCAGGTCGGCGTACGGGTCGGCGCCGGGACGGTCGAGGTAGGCGTTGAACTCCGCGTGCAGGGCGGCCATGGCCGCGGCGAACCCGTGGCGGTGGTCGTCCAGCGACATCGACGCGCCCGCCTCCGCGTCGATCATCGCCCGGTCCCGACGCAGGCGGTAGCGGCGCTCCACCGCACCTCGTACCCGCTGCTCGCCGGCGACCTCCAGCACTCCACCGTCGGCCAGCAGGCCGACATGCCGGTACACGGTGGTCTTCGGAACGTCGGGCAGGCTCGCGCAAAGGTCGGCGGTCGAGCCGACACGACCGCCGGACAGGGCGTAGACGATGCGCAGCCGTACCGGGTGCAGGAGCAGATCTAGCGTGTCCATCGCCGAATTATCCCATGTTCGGTACCATTCCCAATATTGGGAACATTCGAGCGAGGGGTACGAATGACCGAGGGCACCTCCACGGCGACGGCCAGACTGAGCGGCCAGGCGGTGATGCCGCTGCGCACGCTGGATCCGCACGCGCCGCTGGACGATCTGGAATGGCTGGATGAGGCGATCGGCGATGCGCGGGTGGTGGCGATCGGCGAGAGCGCGCACTACAACGGCGAGACTTACCGACTCCGCCACCGCCTGCTGCGCTACCTGGTCGAGCGGCACGGGTTCAGCGCGTACGCGATGGAGTCGGGATTCGCCGAAGGATGGCGGACCGACGCGTGGGTACGGGGCGGTGACGACGATCTCGGCCAGGTCCTGGCGAACGGGATGACCTCACTGATGGGACTGTGGACCCAGATGCGCGCACACCTGGAGTGGATGCGGCACCACAACCGGACCGCCGCACCGCCGGTCGGCTTCTACGGCGCCGACCTGTCCGGCTCCAACGCGTCCCTGCTGCCGAGCCTGGACGCCGTCATCGCCTACCTGGCGCAGGCCGATCCCGACTACCAGGTGGATCCGAACATTCGGGAGACGGCCGCCGTCTTCGCCGCGTCATCGGCGTTCTCCATCCCCGCGGCCATCGGCGCCTACGCACAGCTCGCGACCCAGACCAAGGACGCGCTGACCGCGGGCCTGGCCGAACTGACCGTACGCCTCACCGGACGCCGCCTCGAGTACGCCCGGCGGACCACGGCCGGCGCGTACGAGCGCGCACTGCGCTCGCTGCACCTCACGATCGTCCTGGACGCGCTCGCCGGCGCGATGGCCCGCGGCGACCGGCCGACGGTGATGTTCGACCGCGACGCCGCGATCGCGGACAACCTCGAGTGGATCCTGCGCCGCGAAGACCGGATCGTGCTGGCCGCCCACAACGGCCACATCCAGCGCTGGCCCTGCCTCCTGCCCGGCATGCCGGAAGCGGCGACCCCTGCGGGCATGCACCTGGCCGACCGGCTCGGCGAGGACTACCTCGTCATCGGCACGACCACGGGAACCGGCCAAACCCTCAACACCGATGCCGACTTCTACACCGGCACGCTCTTCACACGGATGGGGCCGCCGGAGCCCGGCACCATCGACGCGCTCATGGCCGCCAGTCACGACGGGCCCTTCGCGACCGACCTCCGGCGGCTGTCACCGGCCGACGCCGACGCCGTCCGCGCCGCCGCCCGGCAACGTTTCGGCACCTTCCATGTCGACCTGAACCCACTCGACGCCTACGACCTCATCGTCCACCTCCCCAACGTCACGGCGGCCGAACCCGACCCGGCCGCCCTCGCCTGCTCTCCCGACGACGTACAAGAGACGTTCTCGCGCTGGAACCCGCAGTGAAACCCACGTCGACACGACCGGAAACACCAGCACCCTCTTCTGCCGCGATCCGGTTCGCCTCGCTGGCAATGGGCCACGCTCCTTGATCGATAGAACGGGCGTGGCGAACGATGTCAGGAGTGTGCCGACCGGGGCGCCTCGGCGGCGAGTTCCCGTATCGTGTCGGCATGCCGGGCGATGACAGCACGATCGGGGACGACCCGCTCGTTGACGGAATGGCCCTGTCCTTTCGGCTGCGGCGCGATTTCACGGTTACCGACGCCGACCATCTCCTTACGGCCGCGCGCCGCATCTTCCGGGAACTCGATCCTGACACGAGCGCCGCCGAAGCCGCCGCGATGGTGAGCTGCGCCGCAGACGCGTTGTTCGTCATCTTTGAGCACGCTGGCCTGCTCGGTGACGCAGCCGATGACCGGCTGTCCGGTCACGCCGTCGACGGGCTCGCGGTCGGTGGGTGGCGCGCGCAGATCGTCGTCGACGAACCGGCTCCCTTGTCGCCCGAACCCAGGAGTGACTGTCTTCGTGGTGACGTCTTCGCGCTTCCATCCAGCCACAACGAAGACTGATCGTGGCACAGACAAGCGAATTTCGGCAGCACTTCGCAATGCACCCATCCGCCGCGTTGTCCCTACACGTCTGGCCACGGCGGGGTACTGGGCGCAGCGTCGGTTTATGACCGGTTTTGAGCAACAGGCGCCGGAAGTGGCCGGCGTCACGACCACTGGGCCGCTGCGAATGGCAGCTGCGGCCTACCTGGCCCGCTATCTCGGCTCCCGGCCGGCTCCGCTCATCCTGGACCTGGGGTGGGCGAATCGGCCGCGGCGTCAAGGTCGCCGACGAGCGTGTCCGGCGTACGCATGTGCCAGGCGTCGGTGATGAGTTCTTCCAGACGGTCGAGGTCCACTTTTTCCAGCCACAGCATGACCAGAGGCATCCCGTCGTAGGCGGGCGTGGTGAAGAAGCGTTCCGGCTCGCCGAGCAGCAACGCCTGCTTCTCCGCCTCGTCGCCGACGTACAGTACGGCGATGTCGGTCCGGATGACACGCGGCTTGCCCGGTCTGCGCTCGGGGTAGGACCAGACGAACCCTTTGCCGGCGACCCGGAAATCGAAGCCGTCGCTGTCGATCTCGACCACGTGAGGTAGCGCAAGCGCCAACCGGCGGACGTCATCGTCGTCAGCCATCGTGGTCGCTCCCGGACACCGCCTTCTGCACATGTGCAGGCTATCGGCCCCGATACCGCGAACGGGAGCCGAGTTGGGTGGATCTGTCGCAGCCGGGCACCTCCAAGGTACTCGTAGTCGTGATCCACGCTCTGGTCTCGCACGGCCCGAAGTCACTCTCATGCCGACGAGCGGATGTTCCGCGGAGTGGTCTCGGCTACGTGCTGGGCGTCCAGGTTCGAAGCCGGTCCCCCGCCATTTCGGCGAAGGCCCCACTGACCGGGTTGTGGGCCACTGGCCCGAAGCCGCTCACCAGCCCTGTCCTGACCCCGTGGGCGGGGTCCCACACCTCAAGGCCTGCCGTAGCGCTCACGTAGAGCAGACCCTCATGTGCCCACATCATCCCCGCCGGTCCGGCGAACATCCCAATTCGACGACCGCTGGGGGCGTCGAAGAGCTCAACACCGTCGATCATCGCCTTGTCATGAGGTCCGATTCGCTGGATGGCGACGGTGTCGTCGTCGATCCACGCCGCGGGCTGATCCCAGGCATAGTCGCGGTAGCTGAGCGCCCAGCCGTGCTCGGTGGCGTACACCTCACCGGCGAGCCATGCCGCCACGTCGATGAGCACGGGCACACCAACAGGGCTCCACACCCACCCGTCGTCGAGGAGCCAATTCTCTCCGGGACTCGGTCGCAGTGCTCCGTGGAAGTAGTTCAGGGCATGCTCTGGTGGCTGGTCCTTTGTCCAGGTGGTGTCGCGTTCGGTCAGCAACCGGCCGGTGGACAGGTCGAACGCATCCAGACGGTTCCAGTCCGTGGCCGCTACCACTGCCGTTGTCCGGCCCGCGCGAAGGAAGGTGATCGGGAACGGGGTTGTTTCGACGTGATACTGGCCCCGGTCCAGTGTCAGGACGGTCGAGCCACTGCTCAGCTCCACCACGGTCCCGTGCTGACCGTAGTCACTCACGACCGCCGCGAAGCGACCGTCCGGCGAGGCGTGCAGCGCAGGCCCGCGTCGTCGCTTCGCTCACTCATTCGGCGGCTCGGCAACCAGTTCGACCGGCCCGAGGGCGCGGACATCGCCTGCGTCGGGGACTTCCACCAGTCCGTCGGCAGTGAGAACCAACCAGCCGCCGGGCAACCCGACCAGGCACCTCGCGTTCAACGGGCGGACAGCGCGATCCCGTGTCGTCCATGTGCCCGTCAGCGGTGTGTCACGGTGCCGCACCGGCACCTCGAGCCGATCATGGTGACGGCTCACCCTGTCGCGGACGCCACCATCATCCTGCCGGAGGATTCTCCACGTCGCCACGGCAGGCGTAGCCGAGGACCGCACATGCAGCCGCAGCAATGTCCGGTCATGCCGCGATGAGTCGGCGACGTCCGACGTACACGCTCGTTTGCCGATGAGCGGATACGCCATGATGGTCCGGTGATACCGCCTGGCGTGTCGACGACCGACTACCACACCGCTGGGGAGCCGTTCCGGATCGTGGCAGACCCGCCGGTGGCGCTGCCCGGGGTCACCGTCGCGGACCGGCGGATGCGCGCGCTGAACAGCCCGGATGCCCAAGGGCTACGGGAATTGCTGTGCTTCGAGCCGCGCGGGCACGCCGACATGTACGGCGGATTCCTGGTGCCTCCGGACGACGAGGGCGCCGACCTGGGCGTGCTGTTCTGGCACAAGGACGGCTTCTCCACTGCCTGCGGGCACGGCACCATCGCCCTCGGCGTCTGGGCGGTGGACACCGGGCTGGTGCAGGCTCCCCGGGACGGCGCCGTCGACGTCGTCATCGACGTCCCGTCGGGGCGGGTCACCGCGCGCGTGCACCGCGACCGCGGGCGCACCGTGGCCGTCGACTTCATCAACGTGCCCAGCTACGTGCTCGCCCGCGACATCGTGCTGAGCACATCCCGCGGCAACGTCGCCGTCACCGTCAGCTATGGCGGGGCCATCTACGCCGGCATCGACGCCACCAGCGTCGGCCTGGCCGTGAACCCGTCACATTACCGAGACCTCATCGCACTGGGCCGCGAGGTCAAAGAGGCGCTGAACGACAGCGAGCACGCCGTACATCCCAGCGATCCTCGGCTCAGCGGGATCTACGGCACGATCCTGCACGAGGACCTCGGCGTCGTCGACGGCCAGGTGCATCAGCGCAACGTGACGGTCTTCGCCGACGGCGAGGTCGACCGCTCACCCTGCGGATCCGGCACCTGCGCGCGGCTGGCCGTTCTCGCCGAGCAGGGCCGCGTGGCGCCGGCGGGTCCGAGCATGCGCCACGAGTCGATCGTCGGGTCCCTGTTCACCGGCACCGTCGTGGCCACGACCACCGCCGCCGGCCGCCCGGCCGTCGTCCCGCAGGTCACCGGCATGGCCTACCGGACGGGTGAGCACACGTTCGTCGTCGACCCCGCCGACTCGCTGGTCCCCGGGTTCGTGCTCCGGTGAACGCCCCGCTGGTCCTCGACGCCGACGCGGTGCGCGCCGCCTGCGGCCCCGTCGACGCCGTCGAGGCGATCACCGCTGCTCTCGTCTCCGGACTCGATCCGGCCGCCGACCTGCCCCGCCACGCCGTTCCCGTACGCGCGGGCCAGTTCCTGCTCATGCCGTCGGAGGGCTCTCGCTCCGGGGCACATGTGGGGATCAAGGTGGCGACCGTGGCGCCTGGCAATCCCGCCCGCGGCCTTCCCCGCATCCAGGCGTCCTACCTGCTCTTCGACGCCGGCTCCCTCAATCTGGTCGCTGTGCTCGACGGTACGGCGCTGACCACGCTGCGCACGCCCGCGGTGTCCGTGGCGGCCGTTCGACCGCGCCTGCTGGCCGCATCCGGCCCGCTGCGGCTGGCGGTATTCGGCGCCGGACCCCAGGCGCACGGGCACGTCGCGACCCTGGCCGCGGCACTGACACCGCACCGGTCGCTCGCGACGGTGACTCACCTCGTCCGAAACACCCGGGTCAAGCCCGCCGACGGCGCGGACGTCGTCGCCCTGGACAGCCCGCAGGCAGACGACGTGCTACGCGCGGCGGACGTCATAGTCTGCGCCACCTCGGCCCGGACCCCCCTGTTCGACGCCGACCTGGTCCTCGACACCGCCGTCGTCATCGCCGTCGGCTCCCACGAACCAGACGCCCGGGAGGTCCCCGCCGCGCTGTGTGCCCGAGCCACGGTCGTCGTCGAAGACATCGCCACCGCACTCCGTGAGGCCGGCGACGTCTGCCTGGCTCTTCACGAAGGCGCCCTGCAAACGCAAGAACTCGTGCCGATGCGCGACGTCGTCACCGGGCACACCAACCCCGCGCCCGACCGTCCGTTGCTGTTCAAGAGCGTCGGCATGTCCTGGCAGGACCTCGTCACCGCCGAGGTCGTCCTGTCCAGAGCCGGCTGACCCTGCCGCTTGGACGTCGCGACAGGTAGGTCAGGGGATGTCGATCCGGACCAGATAGCCGACGAACGCCAGCTCATCGCGTGCCGGCGTCCAGCCGTCGGCCGAAGTCACTGCGCTGAATGCGGCCGAGCCCGCCACGGGATAAAGCGTCCGCGATTCCCCTCCCGGCCGTGGCGCATACCGGCAGTGCACCGCGGTAATCCGGCTGACTTTCGCCCGAGTGACCGGGGTCTCCTCTGACAGGCCGCCATGGTGCTCCTCCGCGGCGTCCACCGTACCCGCGACATCGCTGCCGAGGACCGATGCCAGCCACCCTGAGTCCACTTCGCGAAGTGTCCAGGACACTTCCGAACCGACCGTGAACGGTTCACCGCAGCACTGCATCTGCCAGTTATCGACCCAAACGGTCATCTCCACGGAACGAGTCCGCCCGACCGCGCTCAGCTTCTCTACCCGGTATCCGCTCATGCCGCGATCCGCGCGTTGAGCAGCGTCGCGAAGGCCGGATCATCCTGACGTCCGGTCGTGCCGATGAGCGGGCACTTCGTTCTGCCCGTCCACCGAGAAAACCCGTTGCGAGTGGCCGACATCGAGAGTCTGATTGACTGGCCATTAATCACGGGAGGGAACATGACGCGCATGGCGCTGCCCACCCCCACATTGCACACCGCTCGCCTTCGGCTGCGTCCCTTCGACGACGCGGATGCGGACGACCTCTTCGCGCTGCACAGCAGCGCCTACGTGCTGCGCTACTGGGACGCGCCGCCGTGGAGCGAACGAGTGCGCGCCGAGCGTTTCATCACGGCTTGCCGGCAGATGGCACAGGGAGGCACCGGGGCGCGGCTGGCCGTGGATCGTATCTCCGACGGGACGTTCATCGGCTGGTGCAGCCTGAACCGGTGGAATCCGGACTACCGCAGCGCATCGCTAGGCTACTGCTTTGATGATGCAGCGTGGGGCCACGGCTACGCGACGGAGGCCGCGCGCGTTTTGCTGCGGTGGGCATTCGACACGCTGGACCTAAATCGCGTCCAGGCTGAGACCGATACGCGCAACGTGGCATCTGCCCGCGTGCTGGAGAAGCTCGGCTTCGTGCGTGAAGGGACGTTGCGGGAAGACTGCGTCGTGAACGGCGAGGTCTCTGACTCGTGGGTCTACGGGCTGATCAGGCGGGAATGGCGGCCGTCGTCCGAGCCAGTTCCCGCCCGCTGAATCCTCGCTCCCTCGCGAGACGTCGCCCGGCACCCGGGTGCTTCGCTTCGCCGCGTCGAGGGGCCAGCATCGGGCACTCTCATGCCGCCGATCGCGCTCATGGCTCATCGGCTCATGGCCGCGAAGCGGCGGTCATTGGTGGTGTTCAGCGTTTGGTGGAGACGAGCGTGGTTGCGTCCGAGGCCGTTAGGTCTGTGTCGGAGGGAAGTTGTTGGCCGGCGCCCCCGCCGAGGGCGGGTAGGTGAACTGCGAGTTCACGCGGGGCTCACCCGCCGTCTTCGGTCAGCCGATTCGGGTGAGGCTGTCGATCGCGGTGATGTCTTCGGGTGCGAGGTGGAAGCTCTCGAGTTCGTAGTTGGTGGCGATGCGTTCGCGGCGCGATGACCGGGGCAGGATCACGATGTCGTGTTCGAGATGCCAGCGGAGGACGACCTGGGCGGAAGTGACCTGGTGCCTTCGGGCGATCTCGGTGAGGACCGGGTTGCGCAGGTCGGTGTTCTTGAGGCCGCTGTAGCCCTCGACAACCACCCCTCGGCGGCGGTGCTCCTCCAGCAGAGCCGGGTCGTGCTGGGCCGGGCTCCACGGAATCTGGTTGACGGCCGGCTGCTGTCCGCTGCTCTTGGTCAGCAGGTCGATCTGTACCGGGCTGTAGTTGCTGACTCCGACGTTGCGGACCAGCCCGGCGTCCTTGGCGGACAGAAGTTCCTGCCAGGTCGAGACGAGCTCGTCCTGGCCGGTCGGCCAGTGGATCAGCCAGAGATCCACGTAGCCGGTGTTGAGCAGGCGAAGGCTCGACTCCAAGGTACGACGGGCATGCCGCGCGTCCTGCGGGCGGAGTTTGGTGGTGACAAAGACCTGCTCACGGTCCAAGTCGCTGTCTTTCACGGCTCTACCGACGTCCGATTCGTTCTGGTACAACGTCGCGGTGTCGATGTGCCGATAGCCGATCTCCAGCGCCGCACGCACCGACTCGTACGCCGTCTTAGGCCGCAGCTGCCACGTCCCAAAACCGATCAACGGCAGCGCAGTCCCACCAGGCAGGTTCACTGTCTTAGTCATGCGTAGCATTCTGCCCCCACACCGTAGCTTGATCGACAGCTACTCGCCTGCCCGGGAAGCCATGGCTCTTTGTCGAGCTGCTGGTGCGGACCCTGCCGCCGCGCTAGCCGAGGCATGTCTAATCAAGATCAACAGTAGGCTGCCGGGGGCCGACGGCGCTCAATCTGGTGAGCGGCCCCGAGCCCGGCTGACAAGATCAGCATCTGGATGCGGTCTATTCGTGTGTCGAACACCCTCTTCTGCCGTGATCCGGTTCGCCTCGCTGGCAATGGGCCACGCTCCTTGATCGATAGAACGGGCGTGGCGAACGATGTCAGGAGTGTGCCGACTGGGGCGCCTCGGCGGCGAGTTCCCGTATCGTGTCGGCATGCCGGGCGATGACAGCACGATCGGGGACGACCCGCTCGTTGACGGAATGGCCCTGTCCTTGCGGCTGCGGCGCGATTTCACGGTTACCGACGCCGACCATCTCCTTACGGCCGCGCGCCGCATCTACCGGGAACTCGATCCGGACACGAGCGCCGCCGAAGCCGCCGGGACGGTGAGCTGCGCCGCAGACGCGTTGTTCGTCATCCTTGAGCACGCTGGCCTGCTCGGTGACGCAGCCGATGACCGGCTGTCCGGTCACGCCGTCGACGGGCTCGCGGTCGGTGGGTGGCGCGCGCAGATCGTCGTCGACGAACCGGCTCCCTTGTCGCCCGAACCCAGGAGTGACTGTCTTCGCGGTGACGTCTTCGCGCTTTCGCCCCGCGACCACGAAGACTGATCACAGCGCGGACGAGCGATATAGGCAGCATCTCCAACGCACTCTTCTGCCGCGTGTCCTACACGTTTGGCCACGGCTGGGGGCTGGGCGCAGCGTCGTTGTATGACTCGTTTCCGGGAACAGGCACCGGAGGTGGCCGGCGTCACGTCTGCCGGGCCGCTGCAGATTGCGGCTGTGGCCTACCTGGCCCGCTACAAGGGCACCTCACGGATGCACACGGAGTCCGACCTTCGGATTTACCTGAGCTGGTGTGTCGACCACGACCTGAACCCGCTGAAGGCCCGGAGGGGCGACGTCGAGTTGTACGTGCGCTGGTCTCAGGTGGAGCTGAGCGTTCTCGAAGCGACCGGCAGCGACATCACCGACCTCGGCGAAGAACACGGCCACCGCGTTCTGCGCGTGGTCGGTAAAGGAAACCGGGCCACGCTGGTGCCCCTCCCACCAGCGGTCGGGCGTGCGATCGACCGCGCCATCGCGGACCGGATGAGTGGGCCGATCCTGCTCAACGGCCGCGGAGCGCGGATGGATCGGCACGCGGCGACCCGCCGGCTTCGCCAGCTCGCCGAGGCCGCGGTCATAAGAATGCCGCGACTGCATCCGCACATGCGGCGTCACACGTTCGTCACCACGATGCTGGACGCCGGTGTCGACCTGCGGGATGTACAGATCGCCGCCCGACACGCCGACCCGCGCACGCCGATGCGTTACGACCGAGCACGCAACAACCTCGACCGCCATCCCAACTACGTCCTCGCCGCCTACATGGCCTCCGGAACTTAACCCGGCGAACACGCTCGTCTGCCTACGAGAGGGCAAGAAGAGTGATCAGCCAAGGGTTGTCTCGTCATCACCCGGAGTCGACACCAACCCGGTACTGGGTGAAACTCGAGTTCAGCGGAAGTCGTCGGCATGACCGACGGCCCATTGGGCGTAGGTGTGCGCTGGCGCGCCGGTGACCTTTTCGACGATGGTGGAGGTCAGGGCCGGGACACCGGAGCCGGCGGCCCACTGACTCACGATCGCCTCGGCCACGACCGGATGCATTGTCCTGCCGACTTCCGCGCGAGCCTGCTCGTCGGAGACGTGTTCGATCCGGATGGAGCGGTCGATGGCCTCGCCGATGTGCTCGACCTGGCGTTGCAGGGTCAGGGACTCGGCCCCGTAGACCGTGTAGGTCTGGTGCGAGTGGCCCGGTTCGGTCAGGGCGGCCACCGCAAGCGCCGCGATGTCCTTCTCGTGCACCGGCGCCGATTGTGCCAGTGGATAGGGCAGGCGGACGACGTTGTCGGCGCGGATCGAGTCGGCCCACCAGGTGCGGGTGTTGACGGCGAAGCTTCCCGGCCTGAGGAACGTCCAATCCAGGCCGGACCGTTGGATGGTCTGCTCGATCGTGCGGTTCAGCAGGGGGACCGGGTGGTCGGCATCAGGTTCCAGCACCGACACCGACGAGAGCAGAACCACCTGGCGGATCCCCGCGGCTGCGGCCGTCGCAACGACCTTCTCGATGTTGTAGGGCCGCTGGGGGTCGAGCATTCCGTACAGGAACATCTTGTCGGCGCCGTCGAACACTGTAGGCAGCGTCTCGGGACGGTCCAGGTCGGCGCGGACAGCGTCCAGCCCTGGCGTCAAGTCCGCGGCTGGGGTTCTCACGACTGCTCTGACCTGCTCACCGGCGGCCAGCAGACCATCGGCTACGTGATGGCCCACATTACCTCGAGCGCCGAAGACGACTACCACCATGACGAGACCTCCTGTTGGTGTGCACGTGAATTGCCGCGTAATCGGCGTTGCCAGTGGAAACCCGCTTCGGCACGGGGATGTCGACGGTGCCGGACCTTCGCCACGCGGCTGGCGGTCCGGCGGCAGCGGGCCCACCCCATGTTCCGGGTTACCGGTCAGGGCTGGATGTTCTCCAAGTCCTCCAGCAGGCTCGGGTGCTTCGGCTCCCAGCCGAGCGCCTGCCGGGTGTGGGCGCTGGATGAGGGCTGGTCGGCCGCGAAGATGACGCCGAGGGGGCCGTAGGTCTCCACCGGCACGGACTCGACGGGCAGGCCCAGCCGCCGGCCGATGACGGCCGCGATGTCCCGCACCGGGTCGCCCTCGTCGGCCACGGCATGCCAGGAGGTGCCGGCTTCGGCCTGCTCCAGGGCGAGCCGGAAGAGGACTGCGGCATCGAGGGCATGCACGGCCGGCCAGCGCTGCGTGCCGTCGCCGGGGTAGCCGGACACTCCGCTCTGACGCGCGATCCCGGTCAACACACCGGCGAACCCGCCCGCGCCGTCATTGTGGACGGTCCGCGGCAGGCGGACGGCCGAGCTCCGGACCCCGCGCGAGGCCAGGCTCAGGACTCCCGTGACCGCACGACCGCGACCACCGACCGGCCCCTCGGTCGGAATCGGGTCGGCCTCGGTGGAGGCGCGGCCCGGCACGGCGGGCGTGCCCGAGCAGGCGACGAAGGGACGGTCGCTGCCGACGAGCTCCTCGCCGAGGGTAGCGAGGGCGGCGCTTTCCTCGGCGACCGCGTTCGCCAGGGCTTCGGGGCTGCTGAAGTCGTTGGCGAAGGCCAGGTGGATCACGCCGTCGGCCTGGGCGGCGCCGGCGCGCAGGACGTCCAGATCGGCCAGCCCTCCCCGGATCGGCTCGGCGCCGGCCGCCGATGCGGCCTGCGCGGAGGCGTCGGAGCGGGTGAGTGCGAGGACGGTGTGGCCGTTGCCGAGCAGCTCGGCGACGACGGCGGACCCGATCAGACCGGTGCCGCCGGTGACGAAAACACGCATGGAACTCTCCCACAAGTGATGGGACTCTTGTCTCATCACCGTACCAGAGTGATGGGACAAGAGTCCCATCACGTATGATCGACCCATGGGTCGATGGGAGCCGGGCGCGCGCGAACGCCTCGTCGTGGCTGCCGTCGACCTGTTCACCGAGCAGGGCTACGACGCCACGACGGTCGCGCAGATCGCCGAGCGCGCCGGGGTCACCAAGAGCACCTTCTTCCGGCACTTCCCCGACAAACGCGAGCTGCTGGTAGCCGGGCAGGAGTCGCTGAGCCGGCTGCTGACCGAGGGCATCGCCGAGGCGCCCACCGACGCCAGCCCGCTCGAGGCGGTCGCTGCGGGTCTGGAGCGCGCCTCGACCGCGATGGGCCCGATGAGCCGGGAGATCGCCCCGCGTCTGAAGGCGGCCGTCGCCGCCAGCGCCGAACTTCAGGAGCGTGACGCCCTCAAGAGCGTCGGCCTCGCGGCCGCGATGACCGCTGCCCTGGTCGCCCGCGGCGTGCCCGATCCGACCGCCGCCCTCGCCAGTGAGCTCGGCGTCCTCGCCTTCAAGCGGGGGTACGCCGAATGGTCCGAAGGCGACCGTGCCCCCGAGGACGGGTTCGCCGCCTACCTCCTGAAGGCCCTCGACGAGCTGCGCGCCGCGAGCGCATCGCTGGGCTGACCGGACCACCCGCTCGTCGGCTACATGCCGAGCCACACCTCAGCCGTTCTGCCCGTACTGATGTCGGAACGCATTCTCATGCCGCTGAGCGGGAGCCGTGACCGGAAACGGTGCGGTGAATCGACGGCCGAGTGCCTTCCCATCACCTGCACGCAGGAGATCAGGGGAGTCCGTCCCTGGTCTCGTCGAGGCGGTAGTGGAGGCGTAGGGCGGGCAGGGACCACAGGCTCAGGGTGTGGTCGGTGCGCAGGACGCCTTCGGTGTCGACGAAGATGTGGAACTTCTCGTGTACGGGGATGCGCCGGGCGCGGATGGGGGAGTCGTCGCCTCGGTCGAGGACCAGGTAGGCGCCGTCGTCGCCCCAGCGTCCGGCGGGGGAGGTGAGGGTGAGGCCGCCGTCCGGTGTGACCTCGGGGCGGAGAAAGACCACCAGCCGTCCGTTCGGAAGCGGGAACACCGCGCGTACGCTGGGCTGTCGCCGGCCGGGCAGGGTGACGTGCTGGTACCAGCCGCTGAACACGGTGGCGCCGTTCGCCCGGAGTCGCCGCCGCCAGGAGGTGCCGATCAGCCGGCCGTCGGCGTCGATCACGGGCGTGATCTCGCTGCTCATCCCGTGCGCCACGTCCAGCGGTCGCAGCGGGAGGCTCAACTGCTCGAGCCGGCGGGCGAACAGGGCCGAGATCAGCCAGCCGAACGGCCAGGCGACGGGCGACCACTGCGACCAGAGTTCGAGCCGCCACCGCGTGGTGTGCTCGTAGAAGTCGCGCACCTGTGGCCGCAGAGCGGCCGAGTCGAAGGCCGGGCCGTCCAGCGACGCGATCGACCGCAGCAGCCCCGTCGTCTCTTTCCCGTCCATCACCCGGGCGTCGTGCCGTGCCGCCTCCCGTTCGAGCCAGGAGTCGCCGACCCGGTCGCGGTCGCCGTGGGGACCGTCGAGCCAGGGCTCTACCCGGAGATCGACCCGCCGCCCGGTCGAGCGCACCCACTGCTGCGTCCACCGGTCGAGCAGCCACCCCGCCCCTTCTGCCACGAGTCGAGGCTACGCAAGAATGATCATCTCTGGCGATCGCCAGGCCACTCCCGGCAACGACCGCCAGTGCCGACGCACGCCCGGCGATCACCGCACCGCTTCCAGCGGCGATCGCCGGGGGATCGGGTCAGGCGATCTGCCAGACGTGGAGCAGGCGGTCGTGGCTGGTCAGCACCTGGTGCCAGGTGGACGGGATGCCGGGGAGGACGGCCTTCGCGGTGTCGCCGCAGCGGGGGCAGGCGTCACTGCCGACGCTGAAGACGACCACGTAGTCGCCCGCCGCCGGACCCGTCGCGTTCGTCAGCGGCCGGAGGTGGCCGCGCCACACCCGGTGGCCGGTCGGGCTGACGAAGTAGATCGGGAGGATGCGGTACAGCTTCGCGTCCGCCCACACCGTCCGGGCGCCCGAGTGGGCCAGCCAGGAGCGGAACTCCGGCAGCGCGTCCGACGACACGCGCGGTGAGCCCGCCCAGCCGGGCTTACCCGGGAGGCCGAGCACGGACAGCCCGGTCACGGCCAGCCCGACGCAGCACACGACCACCGCGGGCGCGGCCGACCGGACGCGCTCCGGCAGCCGTACCGCGCGGGCGAGCAGCCACAGCACCGCGACGCCGCCGAGGACGAAGGCGGGGAACAGGGGATACCAGTACCGCAGGAGCTGCAGGCGCAGCTTCGGATGCGCGGGGTCGAGCACGCCGCCGAGCAGGGTGAGCGGCACCCACAGCAGCCCGATCCACAGCGCGAACACCCCGGCCCGCCGCACGTACGGCCCGCCGCCTTCCGCCCCTCCCTCGGCCGGCCGTTCCTCGGGAGAGTCGTTGCGCCGCACCCACGCCCGTACGAGCCGGACCGCGCAGAGTACGCCGGCGCCGAGCGTCAGGGCGAGGAGGAGCAGCATGCCCGGTCCCTCGGGGAGCGCGGCGAGCTGCTGCGGCAGCCGCCACAGGTAGACCCACAGTGGCAGGTCGTGGAAGGTCTTGGCGACCTCCGGGCGGGACGGCAGGTTCCCGAGGCCGGAGCCGGCGTGCAGGCGGGCCAGCGGGTCGCGGTAGAGCCACGCGTTGAACGCGGTCTCGCCCACGCCCGTCAGCGCCACCGGGACGAACGCCCACAGCGCGTCCCACCGGCCGATCCGCCGCCACAGCAGCACGGGGACCAGCGGCCAGACGAACACGATGAACTCGCGGACGAGGTAGCTCCACCCCATCAGCACGCCGATCGCGACGAGCCAGATCCGGCGGTGCGCGAGCAGGCCCTGGCGGATCGCGACGGCGAGCGCGACCGCGGCGGTGAACAGGGCGGTGGCGGGCAGGTCCGGCAGCAGTTCGGTGCCGGCGACGACCACGATGCCGACGCAGGCGAGGACCACCGCCGACACCGCGCCGACGAGACGGTCGAACAGCATGCGGCCGATCGCGTACACGGACGCGAACAGCAGCAGCGCCGCCGCGACCGGGAAGGCGTGGTAGGTCACCTCGGAGTACCCGAAGAAGCGCATCACCAGGGCGGTCGGCGCGGTCAGCCCGATCCGCAGGTACTGGTGGTTGAAGATCGGGTCTGCGGGCCGCGACGGGAAGGACCGGGCGGCGTCCATGTAGCGGCTGTGGTCGACCGGCTGCGGCACCGACAGGTTCCACAGCAGCAGCACGGCGTAGGCCACCAGCAGCGCGGCGGGCAGCAGGAGCTCCCCGCGGCGCGGGTGCGGGGCCGCCGCCGCGACGGCCGGTTGGGAGGCGGTGTCCAGCATCAGAAGATGACGTGCTCCTCGGCGGGTCCGTGGAACGCGACGCGGCCGTGCCGCATCAGCTCCTCGTCGCTGACCTTCCAGGTGTGCGCCTCGCGGTCGCCGCGCACGGAGACGAAGTTGAAGCGGTCCGCGGAGTAGATCCCGACGCCCTCGGCCTGCGCGCGGCGCAGCAGGTCGCTGTCGACCGCGCGGGGCAGGTCGGAGAACCGCAGCTTCCGCATCGCGTCGCCGTCGGCGAGGATCGTGCCGCCCTGGATCAGCTCCGCCTCGGCGTGCTCCAGGTGCGGGAAGCGCAGCAGGGTCACGCCGTGGGTGCGCATCTCGCAGTAGTGCGCGCCCTTCCCGATGAGGCCGGCCGTCGTGTAGTCGAAGGCGTACGCGAGGTCGCTCAGGTAGTGCGGGCCGTACAGGTTGTCGTCGTCCATCTTGGCGAGGTACGCGCCGTCGGCCGCGTCGATGCCGAGGTTGAGCACGGCGCCGAGCGTCAGCCCCGCGTCGGCGGACAGGACCACGACGTTCTCCAGTCCGGCGGCGCGTGCCTTGGCCTCGGCCCGCTCGGAGGAGAAACCGTGCGTGACGAGCACGAGCTGCAGCGGCCGGTGGACCTGGCGGGCGACCTGCTCGATGGCGTGGTCGATCTGCTCGGGCCGGTTGGTCGGCAGGATCACCGAGATCGAGCGCTCCCGGCGGGGCGCGGACACGCCCGCCGCCGACAGGACCGATTCGGCGCGGTGCCCGTACAGGTGCTTGTCGAACACCTCGCGCATGGCCAGGTGCCCGATCTGATCGCGCAGGTCCGCGCTCTTCATCAGCTCGACCAGCGCCTCGGTGGTCTGCTCCGGCGTGGTCGACAGCCGTACGAGGTCGCCGAAGACCTCCTCCAGCGCCCGGGAGTGCCCGGAGACCACCGGCGTGCCGCAGGCCGACAGCTCGAACACGCGGCGCGCGCACATCGTCGGCGACTTCGTCACCGAGTTGACGTTCAGGAAGATCTTGTACGCCTTGTACGCGGCCAGCATCTTCTCGTACGGCAGCGACCCGACGATGTGGTCGGCGTACTCCGGCGGGAACTGGAAGTCCGGGTCGTCGGAGATGCGGCTGTAGATGTGCAGGTCGAACTCGCGGGCCGGGGCGAGGATCGTGTCCATCTGCGCGGCCCGCTCCGGGTACTTCTTGGAGTGGTACGTGCCGGCGAACGCCACCTCGTACTTCCGGCCGCCCGGCACGGCGACCGGGTTGTGGATGCGCGGCTGCGCGCCGAACGGCAGCAGCGCGACCCGGTCGTGGCCCAGCTCCTCGACGTAGCGCGGGATGCAGTCGGCGTCGACGGTGAAGACCCGGTCGAACAGCTTGGCCGTCTCGATGAACCGCTCGAAGTTCGGCGGGTCCTCCTTGTTCCAGAACACCGTCGGGATGCCCTGGGCGCGACACCAGGCGACGAGGTCGCGCACGGGCTGCTTCGGCGCGCCGGCCGCGCTCATCATCGTCGCCCACCGGCCGTCGTTGCCGTGCCACGCGGACTCGACGAACAGTAGCGCCGGCTTCTCGCGCTCCAGCACCTCGCGCCAGTCGTCCGGGCCGAACTTGATCTGCTGCCACTCGTACCGGAACGCCGTCGCCGAGAACACGTCGAGGATCACCGCGACCTTCAGGTCGCGCGCGACCGGCCCGTCCGGGACGACGACCTCGGGGATCGCGATCGCGGAGTAGTGCCCGCTCTGGTCCGGCGAGCCGGTGGTCGTGGCCGGCTTCGGCTCGGCCAGGCGCGGCGGGGCCTTCAGCGCGCTCGCCACGTTCTTCGGCAGCTTGAGCGCCTCGGCGGGGCGCTTCGCGCTCCACAGCGCCTCGCCCAGGCGCCACCACTTGCGGCTCTTGGCCGACTTCAGCTGCCAGGTGACGTACTCGGTGCGGTACGCCTGGTGGGCCAGGCGCGCCTCGAGGTTCTTCATCCGGGCGTTGACCTGCTCATAGCGGGCGATCGCGACGTCGTAGCGCCGCATCCGCTCCTTCTCGTCCTGCATCGCCTCCTGGATCGCGATGAAGGCGCGCTCCATCATCGGCTGGGAGTCGAGGATGAGCCGGTCCGGGTCGGCCATCGCGCCGGGCCGCGCCCGTACCCGCAGGTACTTGTCGACGATGTCGAGGCTCTCGATGGAGACGTACGGGGCGAGCAGCCGCACCACGGAGTCCACGTAGAAGGTCGCGTAGTGGTCGTGGTGCTTGCTGAGGCCGAACGGCGTCGTGAGGGCGAGCAGCCCGTCCGGGCGCAGCACCCGCGCGGCCTCCTTGAGGAAGGGGGAGGCATCCGGGATGTGCTCGATGATCTCGCCCATGATGACCGTGTCGAACGAGTCATCGGGCAGGTCCAGGGCCGACGCGTCCGCCAACCGGTACGTCAGGCGCGCCTGCACGTCCTCCGGCTCGGCGTCGCGCTCCTTGTTCGCGTACTCGACACGGTCGGCCTGGATGTCCACGCCCAAGGCGGTCAGCCCACGCCGTGCGCACAGGAGCGAGGCGATGCCCTGCGAGCACCCGATATCGAGCACCTCTCCGGTGGCTTGGTCGACGAGCCAGTGGATACGATCACGAGCGACCCGCTGCGTGCTTTCGGCCCAGATCTCGCCCTTGTAGACCTCGGAGATGCGATCGGAGTTAGCCATTGAGCCTCTTGTCGTTGGGAGTGGCGCAGAGACGCTAGCCGCGTCCGGCGAACGGACGGTGTCGAACAGGCGACGCCGGGGTAATCGACGGAGAATTAAGGTGGTCACCGTGGCAGAGACGGGCTCCCCTCGGTAGATGGCATCTCCGCATCCGCCGGAGACGGTCCTGGGGTGGGTCCGTGACGTAGTAGGCGGCCGGATCACCTCGATCCGTTCGATGGGCGCCGGCTCGACGACCCTGCACGCGATCGACGCCGGAACCGATCCAGTGCGCCGCCTGGTGGTCCGCCGGTTCCACGACCTGGCGCGGCTGCGGTCCGATCCCTGGTACGTCCCGGCCAACGAGGCCGCCGTCCTCGAACTCCTCGACGATACCGAGGTCCCCGCGCCGCGTCTGCTCGCCGCCGATCCGTACGGCCGCATCTGTGATGTGCCCGCGCTGCTGGTGACGCGCGTGCCGGGACGTCCGGCCGCCACGCCGTGGGACATGGACGCCTACCTGACCACCCTGGCCCAGGCCCTCGCGCGGGTCCACGAGGTGCCGCCGGAGGCGGACCTGCGGGCCTACGCGCCCTACCACGACCCGGCCGTGTACGGCGAGCGGCGCCCGCCCGCCTGGTCGGGCAGCCCCGAACTGTGGCAGCGGGTCTTCGAGGTCGTCTCCGGCCCCGCCCCCGAGACCGCCACCGGGTTCATCCACCGCGACTTCCATCCGGGGCAGATCCTGTGGTCCGGGGACCGGCTCACCGGCATCGTCGACTGGACCACCGGATGCCGGGGCCCGTACGGCGCCGACCTGGCCCGGATGCGGATCAACCTGGCCATCGAGTACGGCGTCGAGGTCGCCGAGCGTTTCCTGGCGATCTACCAGGCGACGGTCGGCCACGACGGCCACCACCCCTACTGGGACCTCCTGGACGCCGCCGACATGATCCTCGACATGCCCGGCCCGGAGACGCAGGCCGTCGCCGACGGGTACTCCCGCTTCGAGCACTGGACGGCGATCGCTCTGGCGAGCCTGTGAGCCCCACGTGACCCGCGGATCCCGCGGCCTTGGGCGGCATCCATGACGTTCAGGCCCGTCCCGGTGACGCTCGGTCATTGATCCGCCGGACCCATTCCCGGCCGTCACGCGGTCCGTAAGCTTCATGATCGTTATGGCCATGCGTGAACCTTCGGCGGAGGTGAGATGACCGCCGGAACGACGGCGGCGCGCACGGATCGCCCGGCGACCTTCGCCGACCTGTTCCGCTCCGGCGAATATCGGGCGCTGTGGATCTCCGGCCTGGTCTCCAGGGCCGGGGATCAGCTGGCCCGGGTGGCGCTGGCGCTCCTGGTCTTCGACCGCAGCGGTTCACCGTTCCTCACCGCGCTGACGTACACGCTCACGACGCTGCCGGCACTGGTGGGCGGCCCGCTGCTGGGCGGGCTGGCCGACCGCTACCCCCGGCGCGGGCTCATCGCCGTGTGCAACCTCGTTCGCGCCGCCCTCGGCGTGGCGATGGCCCTGCCGATGGTGCCCTTCGCCGTGCTGTGCGCCCTCGTGTTCGCCATGCAGCTGCTGGAGCCGCCGGAACGGGCGGCGCGTACGGCACTCATCCACGACGTGCTGCCGGAGGAGGTCTTCTCCCTCGGCGTGGCGGCCAACCAGCTCACCTATCAGGTCACCGTGCTGGCCGGGTTCGCCGGCGGCGCGGTGGTCGTGGCGGCGATCGGCCCCTATCCGGCGCTCGCGGTCAACGCGGCGACATTCCTGTGCTGTGCCCTGATCGTGTGGGCGGGCGTGCGGCGACGCCCCGCCGCGGCGGCCGGGGCGTCCGTGCGCCGCCCGATCGGCGCGGGGGAGGGACTGCGGGTGATCGTCGGCTCGCCACAGCTGCGATCCGTGCTCGCGATCGCGCTGCTGGCCGGCTTCCTGGTGATCCCTGAGGGGATCGCCGTCCCGTACGCGGCCCAGATCGGCATGCCGGCGCGGCTGATCGGGCTCCTGCTCGCCGCCATCCCCGCCGGAAACGTGCTCGGCATGCTGCTGATCGGCCGGATGCTGCGCAAGGAGACCCAGGTCAGGGCGATGGGGCCGCTCGCCGCGCTCGCGGGCGTCCCGTTCATCGTCTGCGCCCTGCGTCCGGGCTCCATCCTCTCGGTGGCGCTCTGGGCGCTGTCCGGCGTGGCCCTTTCCTACCAGATGGTCGCGCAGGCGGAGTTCGTGCGCGCCACGCCCGATCGACAGCGCGGTCAGGCCGTCGGCCTGGCGGGCTCGGCGATCAGCGCAATCCAGGGGATCGGGGTCCTGCTCGGCGGCGCTCTCGCCGACCACGTCGGCGCGGCGTCCGCGATCGCCGTCACGGGCGTCGCGAGTCTCGTCGTCGGGACGCCGCTCGCGGTGGCCTGGCACCGGGTCCGCGCGAACGCCTCGTCGCCCGCCCCGGCGGCGGAGGACGGCGCGGAAGCCCACGTGGCCGCCTGAGTCCCGGCTCCACGGTCTTGCGTGGCCGACTGAGCCTCGGCTCCGGGTCTTTCAATGGCCGCCTCAGTGCCGGCTCGGCTCCAGGGGTCTTGACGGTGAGTGCCCGTCTTTCCTAGCCTCCGGGTAAGGAAAGCTTCTTAACTAATGCTCGTCGGGGTCCCCGGCCTCCCGTGCCGGGAGCGGGCGTGACCGGCCGCGGCCCGTGCGGCCGCCGATTCCCACCGGAGGTCGACCTTGACATCCGTCCCCACCGTGCCGTCGCGTGCGCCGCGTCGGCCCCGGCTCCCCAGGGTTCTGGCGGCCTCGGCGGCGGCCGCCGCCCTGGCCGTCGTGCCGGGCGCGCCCGCCGTCGCCGCCGTACCGCTCCCCACGGCGAGTCCCGCCGTCGCCGCGCCGCACGTCGTCCCCGCGCCGGCGTCCCTTCGCACGCTCCCCGGCGTGTCGTTCACGCTCACCCGGCGCACGCGGATCCTCGTACGGCCCGGGGCGGACCACGCCGGGACCTACCTCGCCGGGATCCTGCGCCGCTCCACCGGCTACCCCGTGCCGATCTCGCGTACCGGCGCTACCACGGGCTCCATCGCGCTGTCCGTCACCGGCGGGGGAGGCGGTGAGGCCTACCGGCTGAGCGTGCGCCGCGACTCGGTGCGGCTGTCCTCCGGGACGCCGGCCGGGCTGTTCCGCGGCGTGCAGACGCTGCGTCAGCTGCTGCCGCCCGCGGTCGAGTCCACCACCGTACGGCCGGGGCCGTGGGGCGCGCCCGGCGTCGAGATCGAGGACGCACCGCGCTTCGCCTGGCGCGGCACGATGCTCGACGTGGCCCGGCACTTCTTCACGGTGCGGCAGGTCGAGCGCTACATCGACACCGCCGCCCTCTACAAGATCAACATGCTCCACCTGCACCTCACCGACGACCAGGGCTGGCGCATCGCGATCCCCGACCGGCCGCGCCTCGCGTCGTACGGCGGCAGCACCGCCGTCGGGGGCGGCCCCGGTGGCTTCTACACGGAGCGCGACTTCGCCGAGATCGTCCGGTACGCCGCCGAGCGCTACATGACGGTCGTGCCCGAGGTCGACGGGCCCGGCCACACCAACGCGGCGCTCGCCTCGTACGCGGAGCTGAACTGCGACGGCCACGCCCCGCCGCTGTACACCGGCACGGACGTCGGCTTCAGCTCCCTGTGCATCGGCAAGCCCGTGACGTACGAGTTCCTCGACGACGTCCTCGGGCGGCTCGCGAAGCTCACCCCCGGTCCGTACCTCCACATCGGCGGCGACGAGGCGATGAGCACCAAGCCGGCGGACTACGCCGAGTACCTGCGGCGGGTCGAGGAGATCGTGCGGCGGCACGGCAAGACGCTGACCGGGTGGGCCGATATCGGGGCCGCCACCGTCCCGCGCGGATCGATCGCGCAGTACTGGCAGCCGGCCAAGGGCTCCGAGGAGGGCACCGCGACCGCCCGCGCCGCCGTACGCCAGGGCGCCCGGCTCGTCATGTCGCCCGCCGACCACGCGTACCTCGACATGAAGTACACCGCGAGCACCCCGCTCGGCCAGGACTGGGCCGGCCTCGTCGAGGTCCGCGACGCGTACGCGTGGGACCCGGGAACGCTCATCGACGGGGTGACGGACAAGGACGTGGCCGGGGTCGAGGCGCCCCTGTGGACGGAGACCATCGTCACCGACCACGACATCGACTACATGACGCTGCCGCGCCTGCCCGCCATCGCCGAGATCGGCTGGACGCCGCAGCGTGGGCGGTCGTGGAACGACTTCCGGCTGCGCCTCGCCGCGCAGGGGCCGCGATGGGCGGCGCTCGGCCGCGCCTACTACCCCTCGCCCCAGGTGCCCTGGCCCACGTCCTGAACGGCCCGGTATCCGGACAGTCCGGCCGGGTCATCATTCACGACCGAAATCAGACAGGAGTTGTGATTTTCCGTAAAGTAAAGACTTCTTCCCCTGCGCTCACCTGGGGCGTTAGTTTCGGAATGTTCCGGTAGTAGGCGGGTGTGCCGATCCTACGAGGATCTTCCCAAAATGAATCGCACCGCCCAGCCCGCCGCGCCGGGACCAGAGATGGAGAGGCGCGTCGATCCGCCCCAGTAGATCCAGCCTCTCCACAGACCGGCCTCTCGCGCATCCGGGGCCGGTGATAAGGGCGCTGGACGCCGTGGGTGACGAGACACCGGCGTCCAGCGCCCCATTAACGGGGAGGGCCGACGTGACCGACAGGACCGGACGGGCGGCGGCCTGGATCGGCAGGCCAATGACCGAACTCACCGACGAGGAACTGGCGGAGTTCGCCGAATGGCTGGCCGGCGAGCGTCCCGCCGACGATCCCATGCTGATCGCCGTCCAGCGACTGCGCCGGGAGCGGATGCCGGACGAGGAGTGGGAACTGCGCGGGGCGCGGGGGCGGCGCGGGGAGCAGCGCACCCGATAATGGCCTGTCATGGAGGAACGTCTCATTGACAGGATCGGCCGGCGCGTGTCGGTCGTAGGGCTGGGCACCTGGCAGCTGGGCGCCGACTGGGGTCAGGTGGAGGAGAAGGACGCGGTCGCCGTCCTCGAGGCGGCGGTGGAGTCCGGGGTCACGTTCCTCGACACCGCCGACGTCTACGGTGACGGTCGCAGCGAGCAGATCATCGGCCGCTTCCTGCGCGCACACCCAGGGCTGTTCGTCGCGACGAAGATGGGGCGTCGCGCGCCGCTCGATCCGGCGGAGTACACCCTGGACAACTTCCGCGCCTGGACCGACCGGTCTCGGGCCAACCTCGGCGTCGAGACGCTCGACCTAGTCCAGCTGCACTGCCCGCCGACGCCGGTGTACTCCCGCGACGAGGTCTTCGACGCCCTGGACACCCTCGTCGACGAGGGGCGTGTCGCCGCGTACGGGGTCAGCGTCGAGACGTGCGACGAGGCGCTGACCGCGATCGCCCGCCCGGGCACGGCGAGCGTCCAGATCATCCTCAACGCCTTCCGGCAGAAGCCCCTCGAGCGGGTCCTGCCCGCCGCCGCCGAGGCCGGCGTGGGCATCATCGCCCGGGTGCCGCTGGCGTCCGGTCTGCTGTCCGGGCGCTACCGCCACGACACCGAGTTCGGCCCGGCCGACCATCGGACGTTCAACCGGCGAGGCGAGGCGTTCGACGTCGGTGAGACGTTCTCGGGGGTGGACTTCGACACCGGGGTGGAGGCGGCGCGGGAGTTCGCCGCGCTCGCCGCGCCGGGCGCCGTCCCGGCCCAGATCGCGCTGCGGTGGATCATCCAGCAGCCCGGCGTCAGCACGGTGATCCCCGGCGCCCGCAACGCCGAGCAGGTCCGCGCCAACGCGGCCGCCGCCGATCTGCCGCCGCTGCCCGAGGCGACGCTCGACGCCATCCGCGACGTGTACGACGACCGGATCCGCCCGCAGGTCCACCACCGCTGGTGACACCCGTGCCGGGGCCGGATCTTCCGTGACCGCGAATTTCTCGGCATGTGCACAATGCACATGCCGAGATATGATGCCGATCACATGAGGGTGCCGGCCGTGCCCCGGCGGATCAGCGCGTCGATCCGCGGGCCGTTCCAAGGGCCGATCGGCGCGGCGGTGCCCCAGAGGGGGTCACATGCGGCGGACAGACAAGGGCGTCCCATCGCCGGACCACGGCTGGCGCAAGAGCCGGTACAGCAATCCCAGCGGCTGCTGCGTGGAGCTCACGTGGGCCTTGCCGCCCACACCCACCACGTCGGGAGCAGCGACGTCGAGACCGCCGGAGGGCGGCCCGCCCACCGAGCGCCACGGCCCGGCCTGAGCGTCCGGGCGAGGACCGCCTGGCCGCGGGGACGGCGGGAAGCCGGCCGCGCGTACGGCGGGGAGAACGACACGGGCGGCTCGGAACGCTCCAGCCGGAGCGATGGCGCGCCTGCGTCCCGCCGTGCCCCGGACCGGGTGATCTCGGCATAACACGCCGTCCGGGGGCGCGGCCACCCTCGCCTCGCCGATGGCCGGACCCGGACGAGTCGATCTCCAGGGCACGATTCGCCCGTTCGTCGGCGAATCCGCCGATCATGCGCCCGGCCTGGGCTGCCCGTCGGCGGCGACCTCTCGCCGTGGGGGCGGACCGGCGACGCCGCACGGCGGTACCGACAGGTAAGGTCATGACCAGCGTGGGGGAGCGGGAGGTGGGCGTTTGAACGACCGTCTGTGGACGTGGCCGAACGCATTGAGTTTCGCGCGTCTGATCGGCGTTCCCGTCTTCTTGTGGCTGGTCCTCGTCAAGGAGGACTGGTGGGCGCTCGGCATCCTCGTCTTCGCGGGGCTGTCCGACTGGCTCGACGGCAAGCTGGCGCGCATGCTGGACCAGACCAGCGAGCTCGGCACACTCCTCGACCCGGCGGCCGACCGGCTCTACATCTTCGCGACGCTCATCGGGCTCGTCGTCCGGGACGTCGTCCCTCTCTGGGTGGCGCTCCTGCTGGTCGCCCGTGAGGTGTACATGGCCGTGCCCCTCGGGATCCTCCGGCGGCACGACTACGCCGCGCTCCCGGTGCACTTCGTGGGCAAGACGGCGACGCTCTGCCTGCTCTACGCCTTCCCGCTGCTCTTCCTGGGCGCGCATTCGGGGACCGTTGCGACCTTCGCGAAGGTCCTCGGCTGGGCGTTCGCGATCTGGGGAACGGGTCTGTACTGGTGGGCCGCTGTCCTCTACACCGTCCAGGTCCGCCGGCTGGTGCTGGCCGACCGCAGGCCCGGCGAGCTGAAGGGAGCGGAACCCCGACCATGATCGGCGCACCCATCGTGAAGGAGTGGCTCCATTGAAGGCCGTGGTGATGGCAGGCGGCGAAGGTACCCGCCTACGTCCGATGACCGCCAACCAGCCAAAGCCGCTTCTGCCGGTGGTCAACAAACCGATCATGGAACACGTGCTGCGCCTGCTCAAACGGCACGGCTTCACCGAGACCGTCGTCACCGTCCAGTTCCTCGCCGCGCTCGTCCGCAACTACTTCGGCGACGGCGAGGAGATCGGCATGGCGCTGAGCTACGCGACCGAGGAGATGCCCCTCGGCACCGCCGGCAGCGTCAAGAACGCCCAGGACGCACTGCGCGACGACCGTTTCCTCGTCATCTCCGGCGACGCGCTCACCGACATCGACCTGACCGAGATGGTGCGCTTCCACCGGGAGAACGGCGCGCTCGTCACCATCGGCCTCAAGCGTGTGCCCAACCCGCTGGAGTTCGGCATCATCATCGTGGACGACGACGGCCGCATCCAGCGGTTCCTGGAGAAGCCGACGTGGGGGCAGGTGTTCTCCGACACCGTCAACACCGGCATCTACGTCATGGAGCCCGAGGTCCTCGACCACGTCGCGGCGGGCGAGTCCGTTGACTGGTCCGGCGACGTCTTCCCCAAGCTGCTCGCCGAGGGCGCTCCGCTGTACGGCTACGTCGCCGACGGCTACTGGGAGGACGTCGGCACCCACGAGAGCTACCTCAAGTCCCAGGCCGACATGCTGTCCGGCAAGATCCAGGTCGAACTGGACGGGTTCGAGATGTCACCGGGCGTCTGGGTCGGCGAGGGCGCGGAGGTCGACCCCGAGGCGATCCTCAAGGGCCCGCTGTACATCGGCGACTACGCCAAGGTCGAGGCCGGCGCGGAGCTGCGGGAGTTCACCGTCCTCGGCAGCAACGTCGTCGTCAAGGAGGGCGCCTTCCTGCACCGCGCCATCGTCCACGACAACGTCTTCGTCGGACCGCGCACCAACCTGCGCGGCTGCGTCGTGGGCAAGAACACCGACATCATGGCCGCCGCCCGCGTCGAGGAGGGCGCGATCATCGGCGACGAGTGCGTGATCGAGGCCGAGGCGTACATCTCCAGCGAGGTCAAGGTCTACCCGTTCAAGACGATCGAGGCGGGCGCGGTCGTCAACACGAGCGTCATCTGGGAGTCCCGCGGCCAGCGCACCCTGTTCGGGCCCCGAGGCGTGTCCGGGCTGGTCAACGTCGAGATCACGCCCGAGCTCGCGGTGCGGCTGGCCAGCGCGTACGCCACGACCCTCAAGAAGGGGACGGGCGTCACCGCGTCCCGCGACGCCTCCCGGGCCGCCCGTACGCTCAAGCGCGCCGTGCAGAGCGCGCTGACCTCCAGCGCGATCAACGTCCAGGACCTCGAGGCCTGCCCGGTCCCCGTGGCCCGCTACGAGACCGCCCGGGAGGACTGCTCGGGCGGCATCGTGATCCGTACGACGCCGGGCGACCCCCAGGGCGTCGACATCCTCTTCCTCGACGAGAACGGCGCGGACCTCTCCCAGTCCGCCCAGCGCAAACTGGAACGCGTCTTCAGCCGGCAGGAGTACCGGCGGGCGTTCCCCGGCGAGATCGCCGAGCTGACCTACCCGCCCCGCGTCTTCGAGACCTACGCCCGGGACCTCTTCCGCTGCATCGACACGCGCGGCGTCCGCGAGGCCGAGCTGAAGATCGTCATCGACTGCGCCGGCGGCACCGCCTCCCTCGTCCTGCCGCAGCTGCTCGGCCGCGTCGGAGTCGAGGTCCTCACCGTCAACAACCGCCTCGACGAGGTCTCGCCCACCGAGACCCTCGCCGAGCGCATGCGCGACCTGCAGCGCCTGGGCGACCTCGTGTCCTCCTCACGGGCGGCGTTCGGCGTCCGCTTCGACACCGTCGGCGAGCGCGTCAGCCTCGTCAACGAGAACGGCGAGCTGATCAGCGACGACCGCGGGCTGCTCGTGGTCCTCGACCTCGTCGCGGCCGAGCGGCGCGGCGGCCGGGTCGCCCTGCCGGTCACGACGACGCGGGTCGCCGAGCAGGTGTGCCGCTTCCACGGCGTGCAGGTCGAGTGGACCTCCACCTCCCAGGACGTGCTGACCAAGGCCACCACCGCCGACGACATCATCTTCGCCGGCGACGGCCGAGGCGGCTTCGTGATCCCCGAGTTCAGCCCCACGGTCGACGGCATCGCGGCGTTCATGCGACTCCTCGGCCTGGTGGCGCGCACGCGCCTGACCCTCTCCCAGATCGACCAGCGGATCCCCGAGGCGCACCTGCTCAAGCGGTCGGTGCCCACCCCCTGGGCGGCCAAGGGCAGCGTCATGCGGCACGTCGTCGAGGCGGCCGGCGACCGCACCATCGACACCACCGACGGCGTCCGCGTCGTCGAGGACGACGCCGGCTGGGTGCTCGTGCTACCCGACCCGGCCGAGGCGGTCACCCACCTGTGGGCCGAGGGCACCGACCGCGACTCCGCCCAGGCGCTCCTGGAGAGCTGGGCCGGCGTCGTGGAGGCCGCCGGCTCATGATCGACCAGAACACCGGCGGGACCCCGAGCGGGCCCCGTCCAGAAACCGACGGCCGTACGGGCGTCCCCGGCGGGATGCGTGCCGACGCGGCGGATCCCGGCGCCCGCGCGGACGTCAACGGCCGGACCGGCCTTCCCAGCGGAGCGAGTGTCGACGGCGCGGTTGCGGATGTCGACGGCGGGTCCGGCCTTCCCAGCGGAGCGAGTGTCGACGGCGCGGTTGCGGATGTCGGCGGCGGGTCCGGCCTTCCCGGCGGGGTGCGTGCCGACGAGGCGGATTCCGGCGCCCGCGCGGACGTCGACGGACGGACCGGCCTCCCCGGCGGAGCGAGTGCCGACGGCGCGCGTGTGGACGCTGATGGCGGGGCCGGCGTTCCTGGCGGAGCGAGTGTTGACGGTGCGGGTGCGGATGTCGACGGCGGGGCCGGCGTTCCCGGCGGGGTGCGTGTCGACGAGGCGGGTCCCGGCGCGCCTGCGGACGCCGACGCTCCGACCGGATCCGACGACCCGGCGGAGGCCGTACCCGTTCAGGCGGACCCCGGGGAGCGCGCCGGAGCCCCGCCGTCCCGGCCACGGCGCCCGTGGTGGCGGCGATGGGCGCGGCGGCTGGGGCTGACCGCGCTGGTCCTCGCCGTCGGCGTGACGCTCTTCTCGGTCGTCTTCAACGCCGCCACCGCCGGCCGCGCCCGGGTCCCGGCCGGGCTGACCTACGTACGGACGGGCGATCTGATGACCCGGTATCGCGTCTGGGGCACCGGAGGGTCGCCGGTCGTCCTCGTGCACGGGGCCGCCGAGTCCGCCGACACCTGGGAGCCGGTCGCCGACCTCCTCGCCCGCGACCACCGCGTGTACGCCCTCGACCTCAACGGGTCCGGATACACGTCCCGGCGCGGCCCGTACAACCTCGATCATCAGACACGGCAGCTGCTGGCCTTCCTCGACGCGCTGAACCTGCGGCGGCCCGTGCTGGTCGGCCACTCGTCCGGCGCGGCGGCGATCGCGGAGGCCGCGCTGCGCGCACCGGACCGCACCGGCGGGCTGATGTTCCTCGACGGCGACGCCCTCAGCACCGGCGCCGGGCCGCCGACCGCCGCCCGCTACGTGGTCGTCCCGCCCTATCGGACCACCATCCTGCGCCTGGTCGTGCGCTCCGACTGGCTGATCCGCACGATCTACTCCGCGCAGTGTGGTCCGGGCTGCCCCCGGCTGGACGCGGCAGGGGTGGACCGGTGGCGCAGGCCCTTCCAGGTGACCGGCGCCGAGTCCGGGATCTGGGGCATGCTGCGGTACGGCGTTCCCGGCCTGACCGAGGACCGGCTCACGCTGCTCCGGTCGGTCGGCGTGCCCAAGGCGGTGGTGTACGGAGCCCAGGACGCCGTGTTCGCCAAGGACTCCGCGGCTCAGACCGCGCGCCGGATCGGCGCCCCCGATCCGACGCTGATCCCCGGCGCCCGACACCTGACGCTGATCTCTGCGCCCTCACAGGTCGCCCGGGCCGTCGAGGTCCTCGCCGCCCGCCGAGTCCCCTGACGGCACCGCCTGAGCGCATGGCCCCGGCGGCCTGATCGGGGGTGCCGGCCCGCCGGGGTCGTGCGTACGGAAGAGAACGCGGGCTCGGCGGTGTGATCGGGGTGCCGGTCTGTCGGCGGTCCTGCGTATGGGAGACATGCCGGCTCGGCAGCGTGATCAGGGTGCCGGCCGTCCGCGGTCGTGTGTGCGGTGGAGCCGTCGGCTCGGCCGTGCGATCGGGGTGCTGGCCCGCCCGTGGTCGTGCGTACGCACGCCGGCTCGGCGGTGTGATCGGGATGTCGGCCCGTCAGCGGTCGTGCGTACGGGAAGGCACGACGCCTCGGCGGCGTGATCGAGGTGCCGGCCCGTCGGCGGTCAGGTGTGCGGTGGAGTCGCGGGCTCGGCGGCGATCTGTCAGCGGCCGCGGACGCGGCGGAGCCGGCCGGAGATCAGCGCGGGCCCGGCGTGCACGGTGACGCCGGCGAAGTCCCCGGACGCCTCCGCCACCCAGTACGTGCGTTCGATGATCACGGCGGGCACGCGGCTGATGACCGGCGTGCGGCCCGACCCGGTGAACTCCGCCGTCACCGCCGACACCCCGGCGGGCAGTTGACCCCAGGCCAGTGCCCATCCGGGGCCTCCCCGGGGATTGCGCCAGGCGCCGCGGAGGATCGACACCGACACCGGCGTGGCGACGCAGACGTCCGTCAGCCGGCGCCCCTCGTACACCTCCAGAGCGGCGCGATCGGCGGCGGCCCGGCCGACCCGGACCGTCCAGCCACTGATCGGCAGCCGCATGAGCGGGACCACGTCCGCGTGTTCCCCCGTCATTCCCCCATGTCCCCTGCTGCGCATGGAACCAAGTCCACCGTGCGTTTCTGGGAAGGCCGTGCACGCTTCCTAAGAGTTGTCTGTGAAAGCCCCGTCGATCGGATAGGGCGTTCGTGCCGGTCCCGACCGCTCGTCCTTCTCACTGGCTTCGCGGGCGGCCTCCGCCGTGCCGGAGGCGCGCCGAAGGACACTGTTCGGCCGCCCCCTCCGCTCGCTCGCCCTTCCACTCGCTTCGCTCGTTGCGGGCGGGGCTCGCGCCGCTGTTGCGCGCTCGCCCTTGTCACTCTTTTCGTGGGCGGTCTCGTCCCCCGGCCGCCCGCTCCGCTCGCGGCGGCGGGCTCGCTCGGGTCCGGCCGGTGCTGCGGGCTTGGGAGAATATCCGGATGAGTGAACGGGGAGAGGGGGCGCGCTGGAACCGGCCCGACGCCTCGATGTCGCTGCTCGCCGACCTGCTCGCCGGAAAGGGGCTCGATCCCGGCTACGAGGAGGCCGCCGCCCGGCGGGCCGCCGGCGGCGACCGGAGCAGCCGCACGGGCCGGTCGGCGCGGCTGCTCGCCGGCACCCTCGTCCTCGGTCTGCTCGGGGCCGTCGCCGTCGTCGAGGTACATCGTGGGGAACCCGTCGCGCAGCGGCAGCGCAGGGCGCTGCTCACCCAGATCCGGCAGCGGACCGAGGAGGGCGAGGCGCTGCAGCGGCAGGCCGACCGGATGCGGGGCCAGACCGACCGCCTTCGCCGGACCGTCCTGGCCCGCAGCGCCGCCGGGCGTACCGCGCGCCAGGAGATGGACCGGCTGGCCGCGGACGCGGCGGACGCCCCGGCTCGCGGAGCGGGGCTGACGGTCGTCCTGGACGACTCGCACCCCCGGGGGGACCCGCAGGACGGGCGCGTGACCGACCAGGACATGCAGCGGCTCGTCAACGCACTCTGGGCCGCCGGGGCGACCGCCATCGCGGTCAACGGGCAGCGGATGACCGCCACCACCGCGATCCGCTTCGCCGGCGATGCCATCCTGGTCGACTACCGGCCGCTGTCCCGGCCCTACACCGTGACCGCCCTCGGCGATCCGCGCCGGATGGACGGGACGTTCGCCGGTTCACCGGCCGCCCGATCGTTCCGTACTCTCAAAGCCGCGTTCGGCATCCGCTTCGACATCCGCCAGGAGGACAGCGTGCGACTTCCCGCCGCACCGGCCCCCAGTCTCCGCTACGCGGGGGAGGTGCCGCCGAAGTGATCGCTCTGGTCGGCCTCCTGGCCGGGATCGCCCTTGGCCTGTTCTTCCATCCCGACGTGCCGTTGTGGCTGCAGCCGTACCTGCCGATCGCGATCGTGGCCGCGCTCGACGCCATGTTCGGGGGCCTGCGCGCCCGCCTCGACGGGATCTTCGACGAGAAGGTCTTCGTCGTCTCCTTCCTCAGCAACACGATCATCGCCGTGCTCATCGTCTTCTTCGGCGATCAGCTGGGCGTGGGGTCGCAGCTGTCCACCGGCGTCGTGGTCGTCCTCGGCATCCGGATCTTCTCCAACGTCGCCGCCATCCGCCGCAAGCTCTTCCAGGCATGACCGAGCCGGAGGAGAGCCCGGTGCACGGGCCGGAGACGGACGCGGGCCCCGCGCGGCGGCCTCGCCGGTTCGACCGGGGACGGCTGCTCATCGGGGTGCTGTGCGCGGTCCTGGGGTTCGCCGTGACGGCCGAGGTGCGCTCCAACGACCGGACCACGAAGTTCGCGACCGCCCGGCAGGACGAGCTCGTCGGGATCCTGGGGGACCTGTCCCAGCGTTCGGAGCGGCTGCGGGGCGACATCCGGGATCTGGAGAACACCAAGTCCGGGCTCGAGCGCGACACGCAGGGCCAGACGGCGGTCGAGGACGCCCGGCGGCGCGCCGCGACGTACGGCATGCTGGCCGGCACCCTGCCCGCGGCCGGTCCCGGTATCCAGTTCACCATCGACGACCCGCGCGGTCGCCTGCGGGCCGAGGACCTCCTCGACGCGCTGGAGGAACTGCGCGACGCCGGGGCCGAGGTGATCCAGGTCGACGACGTGCGCGTCGGCGTCAGTACCTATTTCGCCGACGCGGCCTCCGGCGGCGTCGTCGCCGACGGGCGGATCCTGACGCGGCCGTACCGGTTCCTCGTCATCGGCGACCCGCACACGCTCGTCACCGCGCTCGGCATCCCGGGCGGGGTTCTGCAGACGCTTCGGAACTCCGGCGCGCGGGGGTCCGTTGCCCAGGAGCAGAGGATCGTCATCCGTGCGATACGGTCGCCGTAGACCGCGGTCGGGGCCGCGCGCCGGGGCTTCCCCGCGCGGCGGCGTGGACCGACGATCACTGTCGAAGGTAGCTTGAGGGGACAGGACTCTTGTCATGGTTGACCCCTCGGTCAATGCCGCGTAGGTTGCGGCAACCGTCGTGATGGCGGACGAGGGAACGAAAGCGCCATTGCCGACGGTGCTTGAAGGGGGGATCGTGTGCTGGGGCTGACCGGAGGTACGGTGCCGATGGTGCCGTCAGTGCTCGACTTCCGTGCCGTACGGTGCCAGAGGCACACCCGAGGCCATAGGTAGGAGGCCGAGCCGATCAATGCCGAGCGTCTACTGCACGCAGTGTGGTCACGCCAACCCGGAGGATGCCCGATTCTGCTCGCAGTGCGGAACTCCACTCACCCGTAGCGCGGCGCCGCCGCCACCGATGCCGGGCGAGCCGGGAGACTCGACGTCGACGATCTCGCTCGGCGCGATTCCCGACGTGGAGCCGGGCGGCGATGAGCTGTCCGCCGACCAGATGGCGGTCGAGGCGCTCCCGCCGGACACCGCCCTGCTCGTCGTGAAGCGGGGACCGAACGCCGGGAGCAGGTTCCTGCTCGACAGCGACCGGACCACCGCGGGGCGTCACCCGGAGAGCGACATCTTCCTCGACGACGTCACCGTGTCCCGCCGCCACGCCGAGTTCTACCGCCGCGGGTCGCAGTTCTCCGTGCGCGACGTGGGCAGCCTGAACGGCACCTACGTCAACCGCGAGCGGATCGACGAGGCGGGCCTGTCCGGCGGGGACGAGGTCCAGATCGGCAAGTTCCGGCTGGTGTTCCTCACCAACCCGCAGTACGTCGCCGACGGAAGGGGCGATGGCCGGCCGGCGGGAGGGCCGTGACGAAGCCGGAGGCGCGGTGTGGCCGATTCTGAAGGGGCGCGCGGGGGCCGCGCGCCCGAGGATGCGGTGAGCGGCGAGCGCGACGGGCGCCACGGGGGCCCGCGGGTGCCGCGAGACGGCGCGCGGCTGCGCGCGCCGTCGGACCGGGGGTAGGAATGAGCACGTCCGCGGCCCGTGCGTACATGACGATCGGGGAGGTGCTCGGACTTTTGTCCGCCGAGTTCCCCGACATCACCGTCTCGAAGATCCGGTTCCTCGAGGCGGAGGGGCTGATCGAGCCCGAGCGCAGTCCGTCGGGCTACCGCAAGTTCGTCCCGGCCGACGCCGAGCGGCTGCGGTTCATCCTGGCCGCTCAGCGCGACCACTACCTGCCGCTGCGCGTCATCAAGGAGCACCTGGACGCGGTAGACCGCGGCCTGGACCCGCCTCCGCTCGGCGGCCGCCGCCGGGCGCCGCGGGGCCTCGTCGCGACCGACAGCGTCGCCGATGAGAACGCCGAGGTGCGCCTGACCCGCCGGCAGCTCGCCGACGCGGCGGGGATCGACGGCGACGCCCTCGCCGAGCTCGAGGAGTTCGGGCTGATCCGCCGGGCGGGGAGCCACTACGACCGGGACGCGCTCACGATCGCCCGCGCGGCGGCGGCACTGCGGTCGTTCGGGTTCGAGGCGCGTCACCTGCGGGCGGTGAAGGCCGCCGCGGAGCGCGAGATCGGCCTGATCGAGGCGGCCGTGGCGCCCACCATGCGCCAGCGCAGCCCGGGCGCACGCGACCGGGCCGCCGAGACCGCCCGGGAGATCGCGGCGCTGTCGCTGAAGTTGCACGCCGCCCTGGTCTCGATGGGGTTGCGGGAAGGCCTCGATCCGTAGAGATCGCGACTTCGACCTGTCCTCCGCTCCCCGGCTCGGCGTGACTGGGGTGTACGTTGGCTACAAGGGTTTCGGGTAGCCGTCTTCAGCAGGGAGCCGCTGTGAAGCAGATGGAGGTCGTCGGCGTACGGGTCGAGATGCCCTCCAACCAGCCGATCGTCCTGCTGAAGGAGACGGACGGCGACCGATACCTGCCGATCTGGATCGGCGCGGTGGAGGCGACCGCGATCGCCTTCGCCCAGCAGGGCGTGCTGCCGGCGCGTCCGCTCACCCATGATCTCTTCCGCGACGTCCTCGAGGCCTTCGACGTCCAGTTGCGCACGGTGAACATCACGGCGCTGCGGGAGGGCATCTTCTTCGCCGATCTGGTGTTCTCGAACGGCGCCGAGGTGAGCGCCCGACCCTCCGATTCGATCGCCCTGGCCCTGCGGACCGGCGCGTCGATCTTCGCCAGTGAGGACGTCCTCGACGAGGCGGGTGTGGCGATTCCCGACGAGCAGGAGGACGAGGTCGAGAAGTTCCGGGAGTTTCTCGACACGATCTCTCCGGAGGACTTCGGCCGCGCCACCTGAGCGGCGGCCACAGGCCCAACACCACCACCCGTCCCAGGCGCCTACCGGCCACGACTCGTCCCGGGCGACCGGCGGAGCCAGGGCTCCACGCCCCGTCCTGGGCATCTGAGTGGTGCCCTCAAGCCCGAGGCCGACGGCCGTCCCGGGGTGCCTCCCGGCGCGTACCGAGCATGCGCCGCCACGACTCCTCTCGGTAGCAGGATCGTAATCCCCGGGGAAAAGTTCCTCCTCGCTTCCCGGGAACTTCTGTGCCCGGAAGAGCGTCACAACGTGGGTAGGTGCCGCCGTTAACGCCGATTGCGGGGTTTAGTAGAAGTCGTAACAGTTTGTGTTGGCTGCGACGCGCCGACCGCGAACGTTGACCCTGCAGGGGCCGCGACCTACCGTGCTGCTTGAACACCTGCGGCGTAATTCCGTCAAACCCCCTTGGTGGATCGCTGCGGGATGATAGAGCCGGAGGTCCGCGTGGCGGCAAGCAGCGGCGAGGGCAAGGCGGCCCGCGATAGGCACGATGCGTCTCAACGCGCCGGGGAGCAGGGGCTCCTGTTCGGCGGGAGCGTGTCACCCCTGCCCGACGACGTCGGGTTTCGCGGTCCAACGGCATGCGCCGCGGCGGGCATCAGCTACCGCCAGCTCGACTACTGGGCGCGCACGGAGCTCGTGGTGCCCAGCGTGCGCTCCGCCCAGGGCTCGGGCTCCCAGCGCCTCTACAGCTTCCGCGACATCCTGGTGCTGAAGGTCGTGAAGCGCTTGCTCGACACCGGCGTCTCCTTGCAGCAGATCCGTACGGCGGTGGAGCACCTGCGCGACCGCGGGGTCCACGACCTGGCGCAGATCACCTTGATGAGCGACGGCGTGAGCGTCTATGAATGCACGTCTCCCGACGAGGTCGTCGACCTCGTGCAGGGGGGCCAGGGGGTGTTCGGGATAGCGTTGGGCCGGGTGTGGCAGGAGGTCGAGGGCAGCCTCGCCGAGATGCCCGCCGAGCGCGCGCACGCGGGCGGCGACAGCCCGCACGACGAGCTGGCCCGCCGCCGAAGAGTCCGCAAGACCGGTTGAGGACGGCCTGAAGATTGAGCGTCACGCAGCAGAAGGACGACAAGGAGTTCAAGCGGTCGCCAAGTCACTTCACCGACCGCATCACCGCCGACGGATCCTCACCCTGGCCGGTCGAGCCCGGGAGGTACCGCCTGGTGGTGAGCCGTGCCTGCCCCTGGGCGAGCCGCGCCGTGATCGTACGGCGGCTGCTGGGCCTGGAAGAGGTGATCTCGATGGCGATCACCGACCCGATCCAGGACGAGCGCAGCTGGCGGTTCACCCTCGACCCGGACGACCGTGACCCGGTCCTCGGCATCCGCTTCCTGTCCGAGGCGTACCAGAAGGCCGAGCCGGGCTATGACGGCGGGGTGAGCGTCCCGGCGATCGTCGACGTGCCCAGCGGACGGCTGGTGACCAACGACTACCACCAGATCACGCTCGACCTGTCCACCGAGTGGACCGCACAGCAGCGGCCCGGTGCGCCGGACCTGTACCCGGAGCGGCTCCGGGACGAGATCGACGCCGTCAACGAGGACGTCTTCCGCGACGTGAACAACGGCGTGTACATGACCGGGTTCACCCGGGACCAGGAGGCGTACGAACAGAGGTTCCGCCGCCTGTTCGACCGGCTCGACGCGCTGTCCGAACGCCTCGAACACCGGCGCTACCTCGTCGGCGACTCGATCACCGAGGCCGACATCCGGCTGTTCGTCACGCTCGTACGGTTTGACGCCGTCTACCACGGCCACTTTAAGTGCAACCGCAGCAAGCTGACCGAGATGCCGGTGCTGTGGGCGTACGCCCGTGACCTGTTCCAGACGCCGGGCTTCGGGGACACGGTCGACTTCGACCACATCAAGCGGCACTACTACTACGTCCACCACGAGATCAACCCGACTCGGATCGTGCCGCTCGGCCCGGATCTGCGCGGCTGGACGACCCCGCACGGCCGCGAGTCGCTCGGCGGCCGGCCGTTCGGCGACGGGACTCCGCCCGGCCCCGTGCCTACGACCGAACGGGTTCCCGACCTGGCGTGACGACGGGCAGTTCACGGCGCGTCCGGACCGGCGAGAGGAAGACCGGGAGGAACGCCACGGACAGCACGACGCCGCCCACCCACAGCGTGGTGCGGACCGTGGTCAGCTCGCCGAGCGCACCCGAGACGGCGGACCCGACCGCGAGCGCGCCGGTGAGCATGAAGCGGAACGTCGCGTTCATGCGGCCGAGCAGGGAATCGGGCGTCAACCGCTGACGCAGGCTGACGCCGAGCACGTTGTCCGCGCCCGTCTTGGCCATGACGAGCAGCCACCCGGCCCCGGCCACCCAGAGCCACAGGCCATGGTCGACGAGCGGGACCAGCAGCCCGGCAGGGGCCAGGCACGGTCCGACGACGCCCAGGGCACGGCCGTGCCCCAGGCGGGCGGCGATCGGCCGTGCGCAGCGGGATCCCAGAAGGAGACCGGCGCCGCCCGCCGCCCAGAACAGCCCCAGCGCCGCCGGCGACAGGCCGAGCCGGCCGACGAACAGCACCGGCAGCATCGTGTTGACGATCTGAGAGCCGAGGTTCGTCAATGTCGCCGTGAGGGCCAGGGCCCGCAGTTCGCCGTTGCGGAGCACGTGCCGCAGTCCTTCGGCGATCTGGGCCCGCAGCATGCGCGGCGTTTCAGGGGAGACCGCGGACGGCGGCGTCGGGGCGATGGCGACCAGGCGAAGCGCCGAGCCCAGGTAGCTCGCCGCCGTGAACGCCACGGCGACGGGCGCCGTGAGCAGTTGGACGAGCACGCCCCCCGCGCCGCGTCCGGCCACGTTCCCGGCGGCGATCAGGCTGACGACGGCGGCGTTCGCCTGGACGAGGCTCTCGCGTCCGACCAGCCGCGGCAGGACGCTCTGCGATCCCACGTCGAAGAAGACGGTGGCACAGCCGTTCAGCAGGGCGACCACGTACAGCTGCCCGAGGGTGAGGCCGCCGAGCCAGCCGGCCGGCGGGACGGAGGCGAACAGCGCCGCGCGTACGAGGTCGGCGCCGATCAGCACCCGCCGATGACGCATCCGGTCCACCCACGCGCCGGCGGGCAGTCCGATGAGCAGGAAGGCGACGGTGCTCAGGGTGGCCAGAGCGCCGACCTGGCCGGGTCCCGCCTTGAGCGCGGAGACCGCGATGAGCGGGAGGGCGACGTAGCCGGTGTTGGTGCCGAGCTGGCTGAGGCCGGTGGCCGTGAACAGGGTGCGGAAGTCGCGGATCCGCCAAGGGGAGTCGGGTCGCATCGTCTACTCGTCCGGAGGTGGTCGGGTTCGCCGTCGTCCGCGGTGAGTTGGGCCGGCGGCACCGCCGGCCGCCGCGTTGTCACGAGGTCGGTGAGGTGAGAGTCGCCCGGCTCTCCGGGACCGGCGACGGTGCCGGGCGGTGCCGCCGGGTCAGCGCGACGCCGGCGAGCACGACCGCCATTCCGGCGATGACGCGAAGGCCGAGCCGCTCGCCGAGCACGATCGTTCCGAGCGCCACCGACACGACCGGCAGCAGATACCCGACGGTGGCGGCGGCGGTCGCGCCTTCGTCGGCGATGATCCGGTAGTTGAGGTGGAAGGTCAGCCCGGTGCTGAAGATCCCGAGAATGACGACCGCGATCAGCGCGGTCGCGTTGGGGTGCACGGACATCGGCGCGCCGATGGGCAGGGCGAGCGCGCTCAGCCCGGTGGCGGTCATGAGCTGGGCCGCGGACAGCGCCAGGGGCGCGGTGCCGGTGCCCGTCAGCCTGCGTCCCATGTACGCGAAGGCGACGGCGTAGCTCGCCGCGGCCCCGAGGAGGGCGAGGGCGGGCAGGCTGAGGAGCCCGGTCGCGTGCCAGGGCGCGAAGATCAGCAGTGTGCCCGCGAAACCGAGCAGGAGGCCGGCCAGGCGGATCGGACGGAGCCCGCGCTCGGTGCCGATGACGACCCCGATCAGCAGCGACCACAGGGGAGTGGTCGCGTTCAGCACGCCGGCGAGCCCCGAGTCGATCCTCTTCTCCCCGAGACCGAACAGGAAGAACGGCAGGGCGTTGCAGAAGAACGCCGCGACGACGAGGCGACCCCACGTCGTACGGTTCCGGGGGAGACGCTGGTGAGCGGAGCGGGCCAGTGCGAACAGCACCGCCGATCCGAGCGCGGAGCGGGCGAAGGTGATCTGAAGAGGGGTCAGCCCATTGCTCAGCGCCAGCTTGATCCATAGGAAGCCCGACCCCCAGAGCAGCGCGAGAACGCCCATGCGCGCCAAAGATCCGTGTCTGCGGTCGATCACCTGCGGCCTCCCCGGTCCCGATGGTTGCCGTACCACCGTGCCGGAGCCGATCCGGAAGGACAAGTGAAGAGTTCTGCATGTACCTTTAAGCTGTTGTACATGCTTGACGTTCGGCGCATGCAGATCCTCCGTGCGGTCGTCACCAGCGGTTCGGTGACCGCCGCGGCGGCGAATCTCGGATACACCCCGTCCGCCGTCAGCCAGCAGGTGGCGGCGCTGGAGAAACAGGCCGGCATCCCCCTGCTGGAGCGCGTCGGCAGGGGTGTACGGCCGACGGCAGCGGGCCGGTTGCTCACCGAGCACGCGGCCGTCATCGGCAGGCAGGTGGCCGAGGCGGAGACGGCGCTGGCCGACCTCCGGGCGGGGCGGACGGGGCATCTGGCGATCCGCTACTTCGCCACGGCGGGTGCGACGCTGGTGGCACCGGCGCTGGCCCGGTTCCGCCGGGAGCTCCCCGGTGTGCGGGTCGACCTGAAGATGACGGACCCCGAGGACCCGCTGCCGGCGGTGACCCGGGGCGAGGCGGACGTGGCGATCGTGGTCCGGGCGCACGACCTGCCGCACGACGGCGTTCACCTGGTCCACCTGCTGGACGACCCCTTCCACGCGGTCCTCCCGCAAGGACACCGGCTCGCCGGCAAACCGGTCCTGGACCTCGCCGACCTGGCCGACGAGCCGTGGATCGCGAGCGAACGGCCCGGGCCGTGCCTGGACCCCGTGCTCGACGGCTGTGCGGCAGCCGGCTTCAGCCCGAACTTCGTGGTGGAGAGCGAGGACTACGCCACCGCCCAGGGGTTCGTCGCCGCCGGCCTCGGAGTCAGCCTGATCCCCGCACTGGGCCTGGCCGGTCGCCACCCCGCCGTGATCGTACGCGAGGTGCGCCGCCCGCAACCCGTCCGGGCGATCCACGCGGCGGTGCGTGAGACGGCGCTCGGCCTGCCCGCGCTCGACGGCCTGCTCGCCGCACTGAGGGACGCGACGACGTCCCCGGCACCGGACATGGCGGGGTGAGCGCCGGGGACGGTCAGATCGCCTCTCTGCGCTGCAGATAGGACAGCGATGCCCAGCCGGGCAGGACCGGCAGCCAGAACGTGTGCAGGCGGAACAGCAGCACCGCCGAGGTCGCCGTTCCGGCCGGCAGCCCGGCGAGGGTGAGCCCCAGCGAGAGCGCGCCCTCCACGGCGCCGAGCCCGCCCGGCGTCGGCGCGGCCGAGCCGAGGGCGTTGCCGGTGAGGAAGACCACCGCGACGGTCGTCAGGCTCAGCGAACCGCCGAACGCGCGGATCGACGCGTCCAGGCACAGCACGAACGCCACCGTGAGCAGGACGGTGCCGCCCATGCCGGTCGCGAGCTTCTTGGGCGACTGCAGCACGTCGAGCAGGCGGGGGAGCACTCCGGAGAACATCGAACGCATCCGTGCGGCGACGAGCCTGCGCAGGGGCCCGATCGACAGCACGAGGATCGCCAGCACGGCCGCCGCGAGCAGCGAGACGATGATGATCCGGGACGGCGGGAGCGACGGGCTGTTGTCACTGCCCGTGATGTACGCGAACAGCGCCAGCATCGTGATGTGGAAGGCCATCCCCGTCAGCTGCGAGGCCCCGACGCTCGCGGCCGCCTGGCCGGCCGGCACGCCCGCCCGCTGGAGATAGCGCGTGTTCACGGCGATGCCGCCGACCGCGGCGGGAGCCACGAGCTTCACGAAGGACGCGACGAGCTGCACCAGGACCGTACGGCCCAGCGGCAGCCGTTCGGGCACGAATCCGATCAGCATGAGGGCCGCCGCCAGATAGCTGACCGCCGAGGCCAGCGCGCCGACGGCGAACCAGCGCAGGTCGGCGTGGGCCACGAGGTCCGGCAGGTTGACGTTGCTCAGCTGCGACAGGAGGAGGTACGCGCCGACGGTTCCGGCGATCACGCTGAGGAGCGTGCGCGGCCGGAACCGGTCGAGGTGCAACGGCTGGGCGGCCGTCACGAGCTCCGGCCGCAGGACGCGGATCTGTTCGCGGATCCGGCTCAGCAGTTTCCGGTCCCGGCGCAGCGCGTTCCTCGTCGACCGGGCGAGCGCGACGTTCTGCAGCAGTGGCACGGCGGCGCCCAGGGCGTCGGCGCCGAGTACGTCGGCGGCGGTGCGCACGGCCCGCTCGGCGCCGACGCGCAGGGCCAGCTCGGTCAGCAGCTGCGCCAGGTCGATGCGGAGGACCAGGTCACCGGCGGCGGTCTCCCCGGCCCGCAGGTCGACGAGGTACGGGCGTCCGGCCTCGTCGACGAGGACGCTCTCACCGGCCAGCCGCCGATGGGCGAGGCGCCGGTCCTGCAGGAGCTTCAGCTGGGCCCAGATCGCGGTGAGCAGTTCGTCGGTCAGCTCCTCGTCGGGAAGGTCGGCGAGGAGCCGGCCGGGGACGTGCTCGTAGGCGAGCAGCGCGGCCTCACTGCCCACCTCCGACGTCGCCAGCAGCCGCGGGGTCGAGGCGCCCGCCGCCGTGGTGGCGTAGGCCATCAGCGACTCCTGCTCCAGCGAGCGCCGCAGCGACCGGATCGTGCGCGGCGGAGTCCCGCCCCGCAGCCGCGCCCGCCGCCACAGGCGGTAGAGCAGTCCCGCCGTCTGCTGGTCGCGGTCGAGCACGGTGACGTCGAGGGCCCGCCCGTCGGCGAGCGTCGCGGTGTAGCGACGCGTGTCCTCGGGGCCGTCGTCGGCGCGCGCGGCGCGGACCGGCGCGAGGCCGACCCGCCGGAGCGCGGCCACCACGGCGTCGCCGGGCGGCCGGATGTTGGGCGACCCCACCGCGTACAGCGTGGCGTAGCCGACGGCGCGCCCGATGAGGTACGTGGTCAGCACCGCGAGCGGCGTGATGGCGCCGGTCGCCAGCGAGGCGACGGCGTCCAGGCCGATCACGGTCCACGTCACGAGCTGCCAGCGGGTGCGGCCGCCCAGCCCCACGGCGGTGACGTAGGCGATCACGGGCGTGATGTCGATGTGCGCCGGACCGGGGAACCACCCGCCGTGCCGCCTCCACGTCAGGTACCACGCCAGGTCGCGCATGCCCGCCGCGGTGATCCACGAGTCGAGGGTGAGGGAGACGCCCAGGGCGACCACGGCGGCGAGGACGCCGATCGCCACCCGCAGGCCGTTGCGCCGGATGACGCGGTCCACGCCGAAGGCGACCGGCACGGCGAGGACGCCGATCCCCGAGGCGAGGTTGGCGAGGGTGAGGAGCAGGTGCGGCGCGCGCTCGGTGCCGCTGGCGATGTCGGAGGCCAGGCCGCTGGTCGTGTGCCGGGCGACGTGGGCCAGCAGCAGGATGAGCGCGATGACGCTCACCGACAGCAGGAAGCGGATGGCGTCCGACGGCCGCCGGATCCGCCGGGGCAGCGACGGCTCGTCGACTCGGACCCCAGCGGCCTGCCCGTCGGCCAGGATGCCTGAGGTCCGCTGGTCGGCCGGGTCCCCTGCGGCTTGCTGCTCGGCCGGGACATCCGAGGTCCGCCCCGTGGCCCGGTCTCCGGCGGTTTGCTGGTCTGCCGGGATGCCTGAGGTCTGCTTTTCGGCTGGGTCCCCTGTGGCTTGCTGTCCGTCCGGGGGACCCGAGGTCTGTCGGTCCGCCGGGTGTGCTGCGGCCTGCTGGGCGGCCGGGACACCCGGAGTCCGCCCCGCGGCCTGGTCTCCGGCGGTCTGCTGGTCTGCTGGTCTGTCTTCGGTTTGCTGGTCTGCGGGGTCCCCTACGGCTTGCTGTTCTACCCGGATCCCAGCGGCCTGCCCGTCCGCCGGGTTCCCCGCGGCTTGCTGGTCGGTCGGGGTACCCGAGGTCCGCAGGTCCGCCGGGTCGCCTGCGGCCTGCTGCTCCGCCCGGGCGCCCGAGGTCGGCCCTTCGGCCGGGACGCCTGCGGCCCGTTCCTCGGCCTGGTCTCCGGGGGCCTGCTGCTCGTCCGAGGGGCCTGCGGGCGTCCGGGCGCCCGGGCTCTCCGCGGCCGCCTCGGCGCCCGGCGCCTCCGCCGTGGGCCGGGCCGCCGGGATCTCCGCCGCAGGGCGGTCTCGAGACGGCTCCGCGGCCTCCGCGGGGGCCGTCTCGGTGGCGGGCGGTGGCGGAGGGTTTCCCTGAACGGCGGGGTCGGGGCCGGGGCGCCGGCCGGGGGATTCGTTCACGGACACGGAGTGAATCCTCCCAGCCCATCGCCGGGAACGTGCGGGAGGTATCCGTTGTGTCGCCCGATCGACGCCTCGGCGGGGGCGCGAATCAGATCCCGAGCCGGGCCGCGATGCCGTCCAGGACGCATTCCAGGCCGAATTCGAACTGCCACTGCGAGTCGTCCTCATTGGAGCCCTCGATGACGTAGCGGGTGAGCGTCGGATAGCGGCCGGTGCCGATCAGCCACCGGACGTACGGCAGGTGGGCGATCCTCGCCTCCTCCTCCGATGCCCAGCCTCTCTTCCGCATGGCCTCCCGCTGGAGCACCTCGTCGGCCGTCGCCCCGCGTACGAAGGCGTTGACGGTGCCGAACACGGCCATCATCGTGTCGACGTCGAGACCGAGCCCGTCGAGTGAGCGGAGCATGTCTTCGACGCGCTCGACCAGATTCGGCGTGAGCACGTGGGGCGTGCGCGAGAGCGCCGCGGTCAGCCAGTGGTGCCGCAGGCCGACGGCGCGGAGCTCGCCGGCGAAGCCTCGTGCGAGCTCCCGCCAGCCGGTGTCCCGAGGGATCTCGATCTCGGCCGCCACCGCGTCGATCATCAGCTCGAGCACGTCGTCCTTGCTCGCGACGTACCGGTACAACGCCATGGTCGCGACGCCCAGGCGCTCGGCCAGCCGCCGCATCGAGACCGCGTCGAGCCCCTGCTCGTCGGCGATCTCCACCCCAGCGCGCGCGATCTGGTCGTGGGTCAGCGCGGGCCGGGGACCGCGGGCGGGGCGTTCGAGGCGCTCCCAGATGGTCACGCGCGCTTCCGGTGCCGTGCCGCCGTCGCCGTCCTCCGCCGTCATCAGGCCCCTTCCCGCAGGTCAATGTGCGTACATCGTATCAGCGCTTGTACGGCGTACGCAGAAGCGCGTACGCTGTACACGACTCGTGTACGACGTACGCTGTTTCAGGACGGGGTGACGATGAGCGATTCAGAGATCGCTGTCTGGGCCGAAGGGCTGCGCAAGCGGTTCGGCCGGACCGAGGCCCTGCGAGGGCTCGACCTGGAGGTGGCACGCGGCACCGTCTGCGGGCTCCTCGGGCCGAACGGCGCAGGCAAGAGCACCGCGGTGCGCGTGCTGACCACCCTCGCCCTCCCCGACGCGGGGCAGGCCAGGGTGGCCGGATACGACGTCGTCCGCGACGCCGACGAGGTGCGTTTCCGCATCGGCCTGGCCGGCCAGCACGCCTCGATGGACGACAAACTCAGCGGCCGCGACAACCTGCGGATGTTCGGCCGTCTCTATCACCTGCCCGAGCGTGTCGCCCGTGCCAGGGCGGACGAGCTCCTCGAGAGGTTCGGCCTGGCGCACGCCGCCGACCGGATCGTGCGGACCTACTCCGGCGGCATGCGGCGCCGCATCGACCTGATCGCCAGCCTGATCATCGCCCCACCGGTGCTGTTCCTCGACGAGCCGACCACCGGCCTGGACCCGCGCAGCCGCGGCGAGATCTGGGACACCGTCCGCGAACTCGTCGCGAGCGGGACGACGGTCGTGCTCACGACGCAGTACCTCGACGAGGCCGACCAGCTCGCCGACCGGATCGCGGTGATCGACCTCGGACGGGTGATCGCCTCCGGCACCCCCGACGAGCTGAAGGCCACGATCGGCACCCGGGTCGACGTCGTCGTCCGGGACGCGGCGACGCTCGAGACGGCCGCGGCGGTGCTGAGGCGGACCGCCGGCGCCGAGCCCGAGGTCGACCACGCCAACCGGAGGGTCGGGGTCCCCGTCAAGGGCTCGGTGTCCTTCACCGACATGGTGCTCGAACTGGACCGGGCCGGCGTCGCGGCCGAGGACGTCGCCATGCGCCGCCCGACGCTCGACGAGGTGTTCCTCCGTCTCACCGGCGCTCCCGAGGCCGAGGAGGTGGCGGCGTGAGCGGGGGAGACGGCGTGAGCGTCCTGCGGCTGCCGACGCGGCCCGCGTCGGTCACCGGACGGCTCCGGTGGGCGTTCGCCGACGGACGGACGATCGTGCGGCGGAATCTCGGCCACCTGAAGTCGCAGCCGGGAGAGCTGGTCGGCCAGCTGGTGTTCCCGGCGGTCATGGTGGTGATGTTCGGCTACGTGTTCGGCAGCGCCATCCCCGTCCCGGGCGGGGGGAACTACCGCGAGTACCTCATGCCCGGCCTGTTCGGGATGACCGCGTTCACGGGCGTGCTGGCCACCGCGACGGTGGTCTCCCAGGACGCCGGCCGCGGTGTCATGGACCGGTTCCGGTCCATGCCGATGGCACGGTCGGCGGTGCCGTTCGGGCAGACGGGCGCGGACATCATCACCGGCACCCTCGGCATGGTCGTCATGGTCGCCTGCGGTTTCGCCGTCGGCTGGCGCCCGCACGAGGGGCCGGTCCGGACCCTGACCGCCTTCGCCCTCCTGGTCCTGCTGCGTTACGCGATCAGCTGGGCCGGTGTGCTGCTCGGCCTGCTGATCAAGGAGGAGACGCTGGACCAGCTCATCCCGCTGATCTTCCCGATCACCATGGTGTCCAACTCGTTCGTGCCGACCACGGGCATGCCGGCGTGGCTGCGCGCCATCGCCGACTGGAACCCGGTCAGCGCGATCGTCGCGGCGTGCCGGGATCTGTTCGGCAGCCCCGGCGTGGTTGGGAACGCCCACCTCGTGTGGCCGCTTCGCCACCCGGTGGCCGCGACCCTGCTGTGGTCGGCCGTTCTGCTGGTCGTCTTCGTCCCGTCGGCGGTGCACCGGTACCGGACGGTGAACCGCTGACGCCGCCCCGCCCCGGACCGGCCGAGGTCATGACGGCGCCACGTCCTCGGCGCCGTCGCCGGGCCGGGGCATGGCCATCGCGTTCGGGAAGGGCAGGGCGCCGGCCTCGACGATCCGCCGCGCGAGCGGGCGAAGGCGGTCGGCCAGCCGGGCCGCGCCGTCCCGGCCGAGGGCGTCCAGCGGCGGGCGGGCGAGCCGGTCGGTGACGTCCTCGATCGCCCGCCGGTCCGCACGGCCCTCGGCGGTGAGAGCGCCGTCCGCGTCGAGGAGGCCCCGGTCCCGCAGCCGGTCGGCGGCGGCCGTCCACTCCTGTTCGGTCCAGCCCCGGTAGCCGCGCTGCTCGGGCGGGGCGAGGCCGAGTGCGCAGGCGACGACGTTCGCCTCGCAGCCGTCGAGCCCGGCGGCGAGCAGGGTGGCGACGTGCCCGTCCCCGCGGAACTCCCGGAGCGCGGTGACGGCGTGCCACAACGCCAGGTGCGGCTCGGCGGGCCTGGGCAGGGCGGCGTGCGCCGCGAACAGGACGCGGCCCGTGGCCGGCGCCGCCTCCACCGCCCGTCCCGCCAGGTCCGCGGCCTCCGCGACGCCGGCCGAGTCCACCAGGTCGCCGAGCAGGCGGCGCAGGGACCGGCCGGCGACGGCCGTCCGGGCGGCGAGGACGGTCTCGGGTGAGGAGTAGCGCCAGGCGTCCGGGATCGCACGGGCGACCATGCGCGGCGCGAAGTTGTAGAACGCGGCCGTGACGACCTCGGGAGCGGGCGCGCCCAGGGCCGCCGACCGGGAGGCGAAGTAGCCCATCCAGAAGCCCTTGAGGCCCGCGTCGGCGTACGCCGCCTTGGCCTCCGGCGCGAAGTAGACGAACGCGTGACAACACTCGATCAGCCGCCAGGTCTCGTCCATCGGACCTCCTCGTCGCCGCCGGGCCGGCCCATCGTCGCATGGGGGCGACGCGCCGATCTCCCGGGGCGTTGATCTCCGGAGCACCGGGCCCGTGGAGAGGGGCGAGGCCTCCGGTAGGGTGGAACCGCCGTCGACCTCGTACGGGAGAGACCTCGCACAGCGTGGTGCGGGGCGCCGAAGGAGCAACCCTCCCCGGAACCTCTCAGGCAAAAGGACCGTACGAGGAAGGCACCTCTGGAAAGCAGGGCCGGCGATCCAGCCGGGTCTCACCGAAGGTGCAAGCCGCGCCCCCGGCGCGGTGAAGCTCTCAGGTTCACTGACAGAGGGGGAGACCGGCCACCGGCCTGCCCGGTGGTGGCTGCGCATCCATCGCACCAGGAGGCTCCCCAATGACCGAGGTCCCCTTCGCCGATCGGCATATCGGGCCGTCGCGCGGCGACCGCGCCGAGATGGCCAAGGCCACCGGCTTTCCGAGTGTCCAGGCCCTCGTCGACGCCGCCGTGCCCACGGTGATCCGCACCGACCGTCCGCTGGACCTGCCTCCGGCGCTGACCGAGGTGCAGGCGCTGGCGCGCCTCCGTGAGCTGGCCTCGGAGAACCAGGTCCTCACCTCGATGATCGGCCTGGGCTACCACGGCACGGTCACGCCCGGGGTGATCCTCCGGAACGTCCTGGAGAACCCGGGCTGGTACACCGCCTACACGCCGTACCAGCCGGAGATCTCCCAGGGCCGCCTCGAGGCGCTGCTGAACTTCCAGACCGTCGTGAGCGACCTGACGGGGCTGCCGGTCTCGAACGCCTCCCTGCTCGACGAGGGCACTGCGGCGGCCGAGGCGATGACCCTCGCGCACCGGGCTGCAAAGGCCGGGGACACCTTCCTGATCGACGCCGACGCGCTGCCGCAGACGATCGAGGTGATCCGCACACGGGCGCTGCCGCTCGGCATCGAGGTCGTCGTCGCCGACCTGTCCGGAGGGCTGCCCGAGGGCGAGTTCTTCGGCGTCCTGCTGCAGTACCCCGGCGCGAGCGGTGTCGTGCGCGACCTGTCGGCCGTGACGGAGGCCGCGCACGAGCGCGGCGCGCAGGTCGTCGTCTCCGCCGACCTGCTGGCCCTGACGCTGCTCACGCCGCCGGGGGAGTTCGGCGCGGACATCGCGGTCGGGACGTCGCAGCGGTTCGGCGTGCCGTACGGCTTCGGCGGCCCGCACGCCGGCTACATGGCCGTGCGCGAGGGCCTGCAGCGGCAGCTGCCCGGCCGCCTCGTCGGCGTGTCCGTCGACGTGGACGGCGACCCGGCCTACCGCCTGGCGCTGCAGACCCGTGAGCAGCACATCCGCCGCGAGAAGGCCACGAGCAACATCTGCACCGCCCAGGTGCTGCTGGCCGTGATGGCGAGCATGTACGCCGTCTACCACGGCCCGGAGGGACTGCGGGGCATCGCCGAGCGGGTCCACGAGCAGGCCGTGCGCCTCGCGGGCGGCCTCGCCGCGCTGGGCGCCGAGATCGCCCATGAGACGTTCTTCGACACCGTGCTCGCCCGCGTTCCGGGCCGCGCCGAGGAGGTCGTACGGCGGGCGCGCGAGGGCGGGATCAACCTGCGCCTGGTGGACGCCGACCACGTGGGGATCGCCTGCGACGAGACGACGACGGACGAGCACGTCACCGCGGTGTGGCGGGCGTTCGGCCTGGCCGGCAACGAGGCCCTGTCCGTGATCGCGGGGGCCGCGCTGCCCGAGACGGTCCGCCGGGAGAGCGAGTACCTGACGCACCCGGTCTTCCATGCGCACCGCTCGGAGACGGCGATGCTGCGGTACCTGCGTCGCCTGCAGGACAAGGACATCACGCTGGACCGCTCGATGATCCCGCTGGGCTCCTGCACGATGAAGCTCAACGCGACCACCGAGATGGAGCCGATCACCTGGCCGGAGTTCGCGCAGATCCACCCGTTCGCGCCGCTGGAGCAGGCCCGCGGCTACGTCCGGCTGATCGAGGAGCTGGAGACCTGGCTCGCGGAGATCACCGGGTACGCCAAGGTCTCGGTGCAGCCGAACGCCGGCTCCCAGGGCGAGCTGGCCGGCCTGCTCGCCGTGCACGGCTACCACGCCGCCCGCGGCGAGGGCCACCGGAACGTCTGCCTCATCCCGTCCTCGGCGCACGGCACCAACGCCGCCAGCGCGGTCATGGCCGGGATGCGCGTGGTCGTCGTCAAGAGCACCGACCACGGCGACATCGACCTCGACGACCTGCACGCCAAGATCGACAAGCACCGCGACCAGCTCGCCGCGATCATGGTCACGTACCCCTCGACGCACGGCATCTACGAGGAGACCATCACCGAGGTCTGCAAGAGCGTGCACGACGCGGGCGGGCAGGTGTACGTCGACGGCGCCAACCTCAACGCCCTGGTCGGCCTGGCCCGGCTCGGGGAGTTCGGCGCGGACGTCTCGCACCTGAACCTGCACAAGACCTTCTGCATCCCGCACGGCGGCGGTGGTCCCGGCGTCGGCCCGGTGGGGGTGCGCGAGCACCTGGTGCCGTTCCTGCCCAACCACCCGCTGCGCCCGGAGGCGGGCCCGGAGACGGGCAGCGGCCCGATCTCCGCCGCGCCGTGGGGCTCGGCGGGCATCCTGCCGATCTCCTGGACCTACATCGCGATGATGGGCGCCGACGGGCTGCGCGCGGCGACGGAGACGGCGGTGCTGGCCGCCAACTACGTCGCCAAGCGCCTGTCCGACCACTACCCGGTGCTCTACACCGGCCGGGGCGGCCTGGTCGCGCACGAGTGCATCATCGACCTTCGCCGGATCGCCAAGGACACGAAGATCACGGCGGAGGACGTCGCCAAGCGGCTCATCGACTACGGCCTGCACGCGCCGACCCTGGCCTTCCCGGTCGCGGGCACGCTGATGATCGAGCCCACGGAGAGCGAGGACCTGGCCGAGCTCGACCGCTTCTGCGACGCGATGATCCAGATCCGCCAAGAGATCGAGCGGGTGGTGGCAGGGGAGTACGACGCCGACGACAACCCGCTGAAGAACGCCCCGCACACCGCCGCGTCGCTGCTCACGGCGGACTGGAAGCACTCCTACAGCAGGGAGGACGCGGCGTACCCGCTGCCCGCCCTGCGGGAGAACAAGTACTGGCCGCCGGTGCGCCGCATCGACCAGGCGTACGGCGACCGCAACCTGGTGTGCTCCTGCCCGCCGCCGGAGGCCTTCGAGTCCTGAGGCCGGGCCGCCGAACGACGGCGGGACCGCGGGTTCGCCCCGCGGTCCCGCCGTTTTCACCGTGCCGTCAGATGACCTTCTTCGTGGTGCACCAGTGGTCCTTCTTCTTCGGGATGTCGAAGATGAACTTGACGTGGTAGTAGCCGAACGACCGGCCGTACTGCTGCGAGTGGAACCGGTGGACCTTGTTGTCGGACCAGGCCTTCCCGGTCGAGTACTTCTCGTCGTCGGGGAGCCCGCCCTCGTCTCGGACCTGGATGTCGTTGGCCGTGCGCTTCCCGTAGCCCTTGAGCTTGATCCGGTAGTCGACCTGGTAGATCCCCCAGCTGGCCTTGTAGACGTAGAGGGTTCCCTTGTCGCCCTGTTTGCTCGTGCAACTGACGGTGACGGGCTTGACCTTGGCCGCGGCTTCGGCGGTCCCGCCCAGGCTCGCCGTGGCCAGGCCGATGACGGCCGCCGTGGCGACGAGCGCGGTCTTGCGAAGGGTGAGGCGCACTGCGTTGCTCCTTGATCTCGTTGCTTCGAGCAAAGATCAACTCTGCTGAGCCGGGCGTGCCCGGGACAAGGGCCTCCGGTCCCCATCGCCGCCCCTCGCCATAGGGCCGAGGACCCGGTGCGTACGGCACGCCCAGGCGGCGGCCGTGCCACGAGGTCGTGTGTTCGGCCGGCGCGCCGGGCGGCCTCGGCCGCGGCGCCGCGCCGTTCCCGCAGCCGGCCGGACAACTCGTCGAGCGTCGTGCCGTCCTACACGGCGGTCTCCTGGCGGTCGTCATCACGGTTCGGGCGGGCGATGAGTTTTTCGGCTCGCCGTGGTCTAACGTGAGTGACCTGCGAACCCGCAGGTCAACGTGGATATGTCGGGTATCGGACCGCATTCTGGGCGACGCCAGGGCGCTCGGGGTGCGGAGAGGAGTGAGTATGAGCGGCGTACGCGTACTCGTCGGCACGCGCAAGGGCGCGTTCATCCTGACCTCGGACGGCCGGCGGGAGGACTGGGAGATCAGCGGCCCGCACTTCGGCGGCTGGGAGATCTACCACCTCACCGGTTCTCCGGCAGACCCGTCACGGCTGTACGCCTCGCAGTCCACCGGGTGGTTCGGGCAGCTGATCCAGCGGTCCGACGACGGCGGCCGGACCTGGGAGCCGGTGGGCAACAAGTTCGAGTACGACGGCGTCCCCGGCACCCACCAGTGGTACGACGGCACACCGCACCCCTGGGAGTTCGCGCGGGTCTGGCACCTGGAGCCGTCGCCGGCCGACCCGGACACGGTCTACGCCGGAGTCGAGGACGCGGCGCTGTTCCGGTCGACGGACGGCGGTCAGACCTGGCAGGAGCTGCCGGGGCTGCGCGAGCACGGCACGGGACCGTCCTGGCAGCCGGGCGCGGGCGGGATGTGCCTGCACACCATCATCCTCGACCCGGCCGACGCGCGGCGGATGTTCGTGGCGATCTCGGCCGCGGGCGCGTTCCGCACCGATGACGGCGGCGAGACCTGGCGGCCGATCAACCGCGGCCTGCGCTCCGAGGGCATCCCGGACCCCGACGCCGAGGTCGGCCACTGCGTCCACCGTCTCGCGATGCACCCGTCGCGGCCGGAGACCCTCTACATGCAGAAGCACTGGGACGTCATGCGGACCGACGACGCCGGCGACTCGTGGCGCGAGGTCAGCGGCGACCTGCCGACCGACTTCGGCTTCCCCATCGGGGTGCACGCCCACGAGCCGGACACGGTCTACGTCGTCCCGATCAAGAGCGACTCCGAGCACTACCCGCCGGAGGGACGGCTGCGCGTCTACCGCAGCCGTACGGGCGGGAACGACTGGGAGCCGCTCACGAAGGGGCTCCCGCAGCGCGACTGCTACGTCAACGTGCTGCGGGACGCGATGGCCGTCGACGCACTCGACTCCTGCGGCGTCTACTTCGGCACGACCGGCGGGCAGGTGTACGTCTCGGCCGACGCCGGGGACACGTGGGCGCCCATCGTCCGGGACCTTCCGGCCGTCCTGTCCGTCGAAGTCCAGACCCTGCCATGATCCGCGTCGTGCTGCCGGCGCACCTGAAGGTCCTGGCCCAGGTGCACGGCGAGGTGGAGCTCGACGTGCCCGCGCCGGCCACGCCGGGCTCCGTCCTCGACGCGCTGGAGTCCCGCTACCCGGTGCTGCGCGGCACGATCCGCGACCACGCCTCGCAGCGGCGCCGGGCCTTCGTCCGGTTCTTCGCCTGCGAACAGGACCTGTCCCACGAGCCACCCGACACGCCACTGCCCGAGCCGGTCGCGACCGGAGCCGAGCCGTTCATGATCGTCGGTGCCATGGCGGGCGGCTGAAAGCCGGGCGTCACCATGCCCGCGAGCACGTAGAGCGTGGCGGGCGGCTGACGGCCGGGCGTCACCCCATGCCCGCGAGCTTGTAGAGCACCAGGGACCCGGCGACAGCGACGTTCAGGCTCGCGCCGGTCCCGATCATCGGGATCTCGACCACCTCGTCCAGCAGATCGAGGGCCTCGGGCGGGATCCCGCTCTGCTCGTGGCCCAGCACGAGCACCGTACGGCCGGGCGCCATCGGCAGGTCGGCCAGCCGTACGGCGCCCTCGGCCAGCTCGACCCCGAGGATCCGGGTGCCCTCGGCGCGTCGCTCGGCCAGCCAGCGGCACGGGTCGTTCACCCAGTGCACACAGCTCTCGCTCCGCAGCGTGTTGCCGCGGCGGAGCGCCTCGGGCACCCAGGGCAATCGCGGCACGGCCAGGCACGCCCCGACGGCGTCGCAGGTGCGCAGCAGCGTGCCGAGATTCGCGCCGTGCAGCGGCCACAGCGGCGCCGCGATCAGGTGGTCCCAGCAGCGGTGGGCGCGCCGCCGGCGCGCGGCGCGCAGGTCACGACGGGAGCGGACCCGGATCGCCCGGCCTGCGGGCGCCTCCTGGCTCACCTCGTACGGGCGGGAACGCCCTTCGGGAGAATCGTCATGTGCGGCGCCCTTCGCGGCGGACGCGAGCCATCGACGTGCCCGGCGATCGACCGGGCGTTGAGGCCGATCGTACTCCGGCCGGTGCCCGCTCACCATCAGGCGTGGGGCCGGGTGTTGTTCAGCGGCGCCCCCGCCGACCTCCTCTGTACGACCGATTCGGTGACCGCGCACCACCTGCGCCGAGCCGTCGGCCGCGGAGAGGGGTGAAGAGGCCGGGCGCCCTCCGCCGGTGCGGCGGAGGGCGCCCGGTCACGGGGGTCAGGCACCGGCGAGGACGAGCAGCGTCGATTCGGCCGTCTCGTCGACCAGGGCGCCGCGGATCTCCTCGGGCCGGTAGTGCCGCAGCGGCACCGCGAACACCGCCGTGGCGCGGCGGCCCTCGTACTCCGCCGTGTAGCAGAGCACCCGGACGTCCTCCTCGTCCCAGGTCTCCTTCAGCCCCGACCGGAGCAGGCCGCTGACGCGGCGGTACGCCGGGCTGTGGTGGAGCTGCTGGAGACTGGACTCCAGGGGCATCTCGAACGACCGGTCCGCGAGCGGATGCCGCAGCCGTACCCGCAGCCGCCGTAGCGGCAGCAACCACAGCCGGTCCGCCTCCGGCGACAGTGCGACCAGCATGACCACCTCGCCGAGGAGCGTCGCTCCGGCGGCCCACGGGCGGGCGGCCAGGCCGCCGGCCCACCACCGGTCCGCCTGCGTGCCGAGCAGCGCTGCGACCAGCAGTACCCCGGCGCGGCCGAAACCGCGTCCGGTCACCGGCGTACGGCGCGTGCTCATGCAGCCGCAGGAGGAGTCGGGCGCGGCGATCCGCGCGTAGGCCAGGTACCCGAGGAAGCCGGTGGCGAGCACGGCGGCCGCCACCGCCTCGCCGGCGTACACGGGCGGCAGGAGCAGCACCGCGGCCAGCGCCAGTTCGAGCGCACCGGTCAGCCGGTAGGCGAGCAGCGCGCGGCCCGCGCCGACCAGCGACGGCAGCGCCGACCGCTCGGCGGAGCGACGGGCCGATCCGCCGGCGAACTTGATCGCGCCGGACCACAGCAGGGTGCCACCGACGAACAGCGGCTGAACCGACGCCGGCCACTCGATCATCTGTGTCTCCCTCCCCGGCTATACGCCGGCGTAGACGGTCGCGATGTCCACCTCGTTGGTGTCGGGCCGCCAGGCGCCGATCACCTTGACGTGCTTGCCGACCTGCAGGCGGGTGAGGTCGGCGACGGCCGGGGCGTGGTTGTAGACCGCGGCGGTCGTGCCACTGATCACATGTCCGACGACCCTCTTGCCGGCGTGGTCGAGGTGCAGCCGCTTGCTCTCGATGGACGCGATCGACGCGTCCAGGTTCACGATGTTCACCCAGATCGCGTCGGCGGCGAGCGAGCCGTCGGGCAGGCGTACGCCGCGGGCGTAGAACCCGTCACCCACCTTGATCTGATCGAACGTCGTCGGGCGGAGCTTCCAGATGCTGGTGCCGTCGGTGACATGGATGCGGTGCAGGGTCCGGTCGGAGCCGGACGCCTTGATCAGGGATCCGCTGATCGCGGTGATCCGGCCTTCGGCGAAGTTCGGGTCGAGGGCACCGGGGTCGAGGTCGATCCGGGGAGGGGCGGCGAAGGCGGCCTCGGGGGCGAGCGATCCGAGCGCGGTGGCGCCGGCGACGGCGGAACCGCCCAGGACCGCGGAGGTCAGGAATCGGCGGCGGTCTGGCTGGGGCATGGCGGGGCCTCCGGTCAGCTGTCGATTCGGGCGGCGGAAAGACCGCTGGACAGGTCGAGGATGGCGCTGTACGCCGAGGGGGTCAGGTCGATGAGGCGGTTCGTGTAACACGTCGAACCGCAGCAGGACCGCTCGCCGCAGAAGGCGTTGGTGTCCGGCCCGCAGTCGGCGATCGAGACGCTCACGCACTTGCCGCTGCAGGCGCTGGTCACGTAGAAGACGTGGCCACAGGTGCGCCGGGACAGGCCCTCACCGCACTGGTCCGGCCGGGTGATGTTGAAGCAGGCGTCGGACGTGTTGGGCCACGCGCACTGGTGGGAGCCGGAGTTGCAGGTGCCGCAGGCGCCGTGGCCGGCGCTGCCGCACGGGCCCCAGGAGCTACCACAGCAGAACCAGGACATCTCGCCAAAGGCGGGAGAGCTGCTGTTGGAACAGCCCATGACAGTCTCCGTTCGGTGGATTCGAGGTGACAGGCCTGCCCGGGGTGCCTCCGATGGTGAGGAAGGAAACTTACGGAGTCAACGGACGGATAAAAAGAAAGTTTCTACAAACGGCAGCGTGCGTTATTAGCAGATCCCCGTGCCTTCGCTCGTCAGAGCGGCTGGCTAATCCGTGCCGTATGTCCAAATCGCTGGGAGATGTCCAGATCAGGCCACTGTCGCGGGAGAGTCGCTGAGCGCATGTCCTGTGTGCGAATTGCGACGAACCGCTTGCGGAGAGTCATCGCTCTCGCGACGATGGTGCTGCGGAATCCCCCCAAGGAGGCACGATGGCGATCAAAGACAGCCCGACGTTCCGGCGGCGCCGCGTGGCGCTGGAGCTGCGCAGGCTCCGGGAAGGAGCCGACCTCACGCTCGAGCAGGCGTCGGCGCACCTGGAGTGCTCACCCACCAAACTCAGCCGCATGGAGACGGCGCGGACACCACTGCATCCGCGCGACGTCCGCGACCTGCTCGACCTGTACGGCGTCACGGACGAGAAGGTCCGCGAAACGCTCACCGGCCTCGCCCGCGACTCGCGGAAGAAGGGCTGGTGGCAGGGGTACGACGACGTGCTCCCCGCCAAGTTCTCGATCTTCCTTGGGCTGGAGACGGCCGCCTCGTCGATCGAGGCGTACCGCTCCCAGCTCCTCTACGGCCTCTTCCAGACCCCCGACTACGCCCGCGCCCTGATGAGCGTCGACGTCCTCCGCCTCAAACCGGAGGAGGTCGACCGCCGCGTCGAGCTGCGCATGGCCCGGCAGGAGCTCCTCACCAAGGAGGACCCGCTGCGCGTCTGGGCCATCCTCGACGAGTCGGTCCTCCACCGCATCGTCGGCGGCCGGGAGGTCATGCGCGCCCAGCTCCAGCACCTGCTCCGGCTGTCCGAACTCCCCAACGTCGTCATTCAGGTCCTCCCGTACGAGGCGGGCCCGGTGCTTGCGACGCCGGAGTCGTTCAACTACCTCCGGTTCCCCGATTCGAACGACTCGCCGATCGTCTACATGGAGTACTCCACGGGCGCGCTCTATCTGGAACGCGAGGAGGAAATCCAGGAATATAGGAACATGATCGATCACCTGATCGCGAACGGCGTGGGCATCGACAAATCGCTCGCGATGATCGCGGCGGTGATGAAAGAGCTGTAGCCGACCGACGGAAGAGGGCGTGTCGTGGCAGCATCGGAGCTGGCAGGAGCCGACTGGCGCAAGAGCAGCCGCAGTAATCCGCAAGGCGGCGACTGCGTCGAGGTCGCGGCGGTGCCCTGGCGCAAGAGCGCGCGCAGCAATGCCGAGGGCGGCTCCTGCGTCGAGGTGGCGGTGGTCGTCCGCTGACGGGCCGTCCGCTCGTACGACGCCGGGCCCGTTGAGGTTGAGATAGGCGTCGCTCGCCCGCCTCGTGCAGCAGGTAGTCGCCGACCAGGCCGATCGGCCGGACACCGGTGGCGATGTCCGGCGGTCCAGTGGTAGATGTCCTCGCTGACGACCAGACGGCGAACGCGGCGGCGCGCCATCGCACGAGACCACCGACGCCGCGGGCCGCGTTCCGGATAGGGGGCGATGGATGACGGCGTCCATGCATCGGACAACGAGCCGCCGGGCACTCGACGATGTGGACTCGACGTTCCGCGCGCTCGTGGACGACGATGTCGTACCGGGGCTCGCGTACGGGGTGGTGGACCGCGCGGGATCGGTGCACGCTGCCGGTCACGGCGTCGTCCGCCTGGGCGGGGCCGCCCCGGACGCGGCGACGGCCTTCCGTATCGCGTCGATGACCAAGAGCTTCACCGCAGCCTCGGTCATGATCCTGGCTGATCGGGGAGCGGTGAACCTCGCCGACCCGGTCGGCCGGTACGTCCCCGAGTTCGGGGCGGTGCGGCTCCCGACGAGCGACTCTCCGCAGGTCACGGTGGGCATGCTGCTGTCCATGTCGGGTGGTCTGCCCACCGATGACCCGTGGGCCGATCGCCAGGAGTCGATGACCAGAGAGGACTTCGGCCGCCTGCTGACCGGCGGCGTCCGCTTCGTCGGCGTTCCGGGAACCGGCTTCGAGTACTCCAACCTGGGATACGCGGTCCTCGGTTGCGTGGTCGAGGCCGCCTCCGGGATGCCCTATCGCGAGTTCGTGGACCGGCACCTGATCCGCCCGCTCGGGATGACGGCGACCGGGTTCGACACCTCGGTCGCGGCGCCCGGTGGCGTCGCGACGGGCCACTTCCGGTTCGAGGAGAGCTGGCGGGCGGTGCCGTTCTCCGGCCCAGGAGTGTTCTCGGCCATGGGCGGCCTGTTCAGCACGATCGAGGACCTCACCCGGTGGGTGCGCTGGCTCGCCGACGCCTTCCCGGCGCGCGACGGCACGGACGCCGGCCCGCTGCGCCGGGCGTCCCGCCGCGCCATGCAGCAGGCGCACCAGGCCGTCGCACCCCCACGCACCGCGAACGCGGGCGACGGATTTGGGCCCGTCACCGTGGGCTACGGCCATGGCTTGATGATCCAGCACGACCCGACGTACGGTCCGGTCGTCGCGCACAACGGCGGCTACCCCGGCTTCGGATCGCACATGCGCTGGCATCCCAGTACGGGCCTGGGGGTCATCGTGCTGACCAACGCCAGGTACGTCACGGGCGCCGCACAGGCGACGGCCGCCCTACGCACTCTCCTGGCAGACCGGGCCGACCCGTCGGCTCACGCGGTGCTCTGGCCGGAGACCGTCCGGGCACGGGCCGCCGTCGAACGGCTACTGCGAGAGTGGGATACCACCGTGGTCGATCAGTGGTTCGCCGACAACCTCGAAATGGACCTGGACCTGACGCACCGCCGGGCGCAGCTCAAGATCCTGATCGACGAGGTGGGGCCGCTGCTCGAACCGGCCGCACCGGAAGAGGTGATCCGCTCGGACTCACCCGCCCATGTCGTGTGGCCGGTTCACGGCGCACGCGGGGATATCCGCTGCGAGATCCGCCTCAACCCCCAGGATCCACCGAGGATCCAGACGCTCAAGCTGACGCGCGACGCCTCCTGACTCTGAGATAGGTCGCTTGTTCAAAAATAAGCAATCCGTGCTCGTGGTCGAGTCGCGCCACCACATCCGAGCTCCGGGCGGGCCGAAATGTCCCCCGTAAATTGCGGGAAATGGCGGACACCTAGACACGGCTCTACAGGCCAATGGGGTAGCAGCGACGAAACGCCAACCTGGCTCAGTGTAGCCATTCAGATACCCAGCGTGATAATTGTGGGATCGCACAGTTCCGAGACACCAGAAAGAGGATCCCGTGATCACGCGTGTTCCGCTGGCCGGCCTGGCCATGGCCGCCGCAATGGTGGGTGCCGGCGTCAGCCCGGCCGTCGCCACTGCGGCTCAACCACCCCTCCCCGGCTACCGCTGCCACCTGCTACACCCCCACGGAGACGGCGCCTGGATGGGGCAACACAACTGCTTCCCGTTCCATGGAGCCCCGCATCGTGGCCCGATCGTCGGCGCCTTCACCATCACCGGCCATCACGAGGGGGCCGAGAAGACCGTGACCTGCAGAGCACACGAAGGGCAGCACTCCGGCTTCGCCGAGATCCCGGTCTGGGTCCGCGGCTTCCACTGCGAATAGCCGCCACGCCGCCGACCGGCACGCACCTCGGCGCCCGCCACCCCCAGAACGCAGGGTGGCGGGCGCTTCCGCGAGCCGATGTAGCGGTGGGACAACGCGTTCGCGCGGCTTCTCCGCTCCGGTGACCTCCAGCGGGCCAGATCGACGGCGCGGGAGGGGGCGAAGCGGGCTCCGCCCCGTTAGGCTCGTCGCAAAAAGCGGCGCCTACCCCCAAGGGCACGGAGAATGAGTGCGAGCGACGAGGCATCACTACGGACCCCGGCCGACGGGTCGTCGTGCGATCGGAGGGAGCGATGAGCACGACTCCGGACGAGGCGACGGCCGACCCGTCGACCATTCTCGAAGAGGCCCGTAACCACGCCGAGAACGGCGATCTCGAACGCGCCGCCGAGTTGTTCCGCAGGGTCCTGGAGACCGGCGACACCTCCGAACGGGCGCAGGCGGCGCTGGGCCTCGCGGTCGTGCTGGAGGGCCGTGGAGATCACGAGGGTGCCCGCGAGGCGGACCGGCTTGCGATCGGGACGGGGGATCCGGAGTACGGCCCCCGCGCCGCGTACCACCTCGCGCTGTCATGGGAGCGGGCCGGCGAGCGCGACCAGGCCCGCGACGCCTGGCGCACCGTGGTCGACTTCGGCAACCGTGCCTACCTTCCGCCGGCCTGCCTCGCGCTCGCCCAGATCGCCGACGAGGACGGCGACGCCCGCCAGGCGTGCGAGTGGTGGGAGCAGGTCATCGCCACCGAGGATCCGGAGTACGCGCCGGTCGCAGCCCACGACCTGGCCCTTCGCCTGATCGAGTGGGGCGAGCCGGCGCGCGCCCAGCGGGTGCTGTCCAGCGCGCTGGAGCTCGTTGACCGGGGTCGCGATCCGCAGGCGCACGCGCGGCTCGCGGTCAGCCTGGGCATCGCCCACCTGGAGCAGGCGATCAACGCGTTCGGGAGTGTGACGCCGGGGGAGGACGCCGACCCGGAGGTCGTCCCCCTGGCCATCGAGCTGCTTGCCCGGACGCTTCCCCTGCGGGGCCGCGACGAGGCCGCCCAGGAGATCTGGCGGCGGGGTCTCGACGACCCGGCGCTCGGCGAGAACGTACGGGCCCGGCTGCGCCGGACGTTCGCGGCCGAGGGCGAGGATCTCTGGTGGGAGGGTGAGGTGGAGGCCGCCGTACGCGCCAGCTCCCTGCCGGCGCTCACCAGTGAGGTCTTCGGGGCGCTCGACCACATGTACGCCGTGATCGCCGCCCGCTACGCCGACGGCGCGGACGGCCTGCCCACCGAGGCCTACGAGGTGCTGGGGGAGGCCGTACGGGTGCCCACGGCCTACCCGTGGGGGCGCACACTGCAGGAGAGCTTCGCCGAGCGCCTCCGGCAGGCCATGGGTTCCGACGTCCCCGTCCTGCCCCCCGACTGGCCCGACACCGACCTCGGGTAGGGGCGGCATTGCCAAGCAGGATCTCCGTCGTTCGTCGGCTGGTTGTTCCCATCGCCATGATCCTGGCGATCGGGGTTCTCCTGCCGGCGGATACAGCGGTGAAAGGTGCTGCCGGGCGCTGGTTAACGATATTGGCGATGTGTCCGCATTCCCCTCCTCTCGCAGGACGCGCTCGGCAGACGCGGGAATTTCGAGAGCTCGATAGAGGGGGCTTTACGGATGCCCTATGGAGGCCTCTGAGCGGCAATTGCTGTTCATCGCGAGATATCCCAGCGCGCCTGAGCTCAGAGTCTCGATTCTGTACGCCTGTGGTACCGCGAGCAACGGCATTCTGAACGGAGCCTTCGTATCGCCGGTTACGGACCGGGAACTCTTGAGAATATTCCACCGCCGCTGAATCGCCGGTCGCCAAGACGGCCGCCGGGAGGTCGATGACCGCGGTGGCGGTCCGTCTGCGTGAGGTCGTCCGTTCGACCTCATGCCGGGGTGCGGGCGACCTGTGCGGCTCCGAGTAGCTCCGCGTCGTCGCCGAGTTTGCCGACGGTGAGCGTCAGTGCCTGGTACGCCCCGGCGGGCATGTGCCGACGCAGCCCGTCATGGAGACCTTCGATGACGGGAGCGGCCGCGGGGCCGAGCGTTCCGTCCACGACGATCATTTGCGGGTTGAGCATGACGCAGGCGGGGGCGAGGTGCTGCCCGACCAGGCGGCCGAGGTCGTCGAGAACGCGCCGGACGGCGGGGTCGCCCTGGGCCACGAGCCCGAGGATGTCGTAGATGCTCACGTCGGCGCCGAGCAGTGGGCGCGCGGCGTCGAGGATGTGGTCGGGGCTGGCGACCGTGCCCAGGCATCCGCGCGCCCCGCAGCGGCACATCGGCCCGGCGGCGTCGACGTGGAGATGGGAGAGCTCGCCGGCGAGGCCGTTCGAGCCGCGTACGAGCCGGCCGTTCACGATGAGACCGGCACCCATCCCGGTGACCAGTTTCAGGTAGATGACGTGCTGGCGGCCCCGGGCGGCGCCGAACGCCACCTCGCCGAGTGCGGCGAGGTTGCACTCATTGTCGACCGTCGCAGGCACCGCGAAGGCGGCGGTCAGGTCCGGTGCGAGGTCCCTGAACAGCCACGCGGACATGGGCGGAGGATCCGCGGGACGCGCGACAGACGCCTCGAGCCGCGAGAAGCCGACGCCTTGCTGGTAGGGGAAGGGCACGCCGAGAACGACGTGGTCCAGAGACGCCGGGCCGGCGGCCTTCTCGCGGGCGGTGGCCAGCAGCCGGGCGACCTCGGCGACGATGTCCGGGCACTGCAGCCAGTCGTACGGCGCCTCGACCCGCCCGTACAGCCGCCCGTCGGTGGAGACGAGAGCGGCACGGACGACCCGGTGCGTGACGACGACCGCGCCGACCAGGGACGCCCTGCGTACAAGCCGGAGCGTTGTGGCGGGCCGGCCCCGCACGGGCGCCGGATCGTGCCCGGATTTAGGAGCTTCTTCGAGTACGCCGCGTGCGAGCAGCCGGGCCGTCGCTCCCGTCACCGTGCTGACCGGAAGTGCGGCGAGGCGGGCGAGCTCGGCGCGGTTGAGGGCCTCGTGCTGGTCGAGGAGCTCGACGACGCGGCGTTCCGCGCCGCGAAGACCCGCCGTCTCGAGTCCGTGCGTCACGCCCGCAAGCCTAGGTCATTTATCGCTGATTCGGCGATTAATTGGCTGGATCGCAACACTTCTAATCGTTGTATCCGGAGGAGTCCGACGGTTAGGTTCCGGCAGACGACCTGCGCCGTCGCCTCGGCGCGGCCGCCGGAACATGCGCGCATCGATGCGTGCCCTTAAGGAGAGTCATGGCAGAGACCCCCGCCCGCCAGGGCCTCACCCGTCGTCAGATGCTCGCCGGCGGTGCCGCCGCGGCCGGTTCGGTGCTGGGCGCTGAGCTGCTCCGCCCCGGCACCGCGGCGGCGGCCGAGACCCGGTCCACGGGTGCCCAGGTCATCGTCGACCTGACCAAGCCGACCTCGCCGTTTCCGCACGTGTGGGAGCGGGTCGTCGGCGGGGACTGGGCGAAGCAGGCGCTGCGCCGGGACTACCAGGACCAGCTGTTCGCGTGCCATGACGAGCTCGGCATCCAGTCGCTGCGCTTCCACGGGGTGCTCAACAGCTCGATGAGCACGTACTTCCCGACGGTCAACGGCCGGCCGCGCAACCCGGCGTTGTCGAACGACGACTACTCCTTCTTCAACGTCGACCAGATCTACGACGCACTGGTCGACCGCGGTATGCACCCCTATGTCGAGCTCAGCAGCATGCCGGCGGCCCTACAGGCCTCCCCGCAGCCCTTCGGTGTCTTCCTCTACGACTTCAACCAGATGGAGCCGAAGGACTACGCGCTCTGGGGCAAGGTCGTCGGGGACTTCGCGCGGCACATGGTTGACCGCTACGGCATCGGCGAGGTTCGCAAGTGGCCGTTCGAGGTCTGGAACGAGCCGAATCTGTCCGTGTTCTTCAACGGGGACCAGCAGGCCTACTTCAAGCTGTACCGATACGCCGCGGAGGCGATCAAGAACGTCGACGCGAGCCTGCAGGTCGGCGGCCCGGCGACGTCGGCCGGCCAGCTCAGCTTCGGCCCGCCACGCTCTCCCGGCGTGAAGTACTACCGCGAGTTCATGCAGTGGGCCACCGCCAACGGCGTCCCGGTCGACTTCGGCGCCGCACACGGGTACGAGACGGACACCGGTGCGGGGCCGGAGGGAGCGGCGACGTTCTTCAAGCAGAACCGCGCCGACACCCCCAAAGGCATTCCCCTCTACATCTCCGAGACGAACGTCTCGGCGGACCTCGGCGACGCCGAGCTCGACCGATCCGACGCCGCCGCGAGCTTCCTGCGGACCATCGCCGAGACGGCGGGGGTCGTGGACGCGTTGTCCTACTGGGCGTTCACCGACATCTTCGAAGAGGCCGGCCAGGCCGACAAGCCGTTCCACGGCGGGTTCGGCCTGCAGACGATCCACGGCATCAAGAAGCCGTCCTATCGACTGCTGCAGATCCTCCACAAGGTGGGGCAGCGCCGCGTTCCGCTCACTCTGTCGGGCGCGCCGGCCACAGCCGGCGGGATCGCGATCACGGGGGCCGCGGGCGGCGGAGTCGACGTCCTCCTGTACAACCACGCCCTCGCCACCGGCGACGGCAGCAAACCCACTCCTGCCCAACCCGCGAAGCTGACCGTTGAGGTGCGGGGTCTGCGGTCCCGGGCACGGGCCCGGGTCCAGCTCATCGACGAAGACCACACCAACCCCCAGCGCGAGTGGGTCCAGATGGGCTCCCCGGAGTACCCCAGCCGACGCCAACTGCGCGCCCTGCAGGACGCCAGCGAGCTCCACGGCCACCCCCTCGAGCTCAAGACCGACCGCGCCACCGGCATCACGAGCTTCTCCCTCACACTCCCCGCCGAAGGAGTCGCCGCGATCCACATCACGTCCTGAACGGACGTTCGGCCAAGGGGATTAAAACCGTTCAATAAGGAACTGATTCGTGAGTCTTAACTCGCCCCCGCTCCGCCGGCGTGGCGTCGGCAGGATGCTCGCCATCGGCGCGGTGGCCGTCGGCATGAGCGTCTCGTCGGCGGCAGGCGCGGTCACGGCGGCCCCGCCGAGCGCCATCGCCATCGTGCCGGATCGCGCACCGACGCTGACGGCAGGCACCTTCCAGAACCCGCCGGCAAACGTGCGGCCCAAGTACCGGTGGTGGGTGCCGCTCGCCCACACCGACGACGACGAACTGCGCGCGGAGGTCCAGCAGATCGCGGCGTCCGGCGCCGGCGGCGTGGAAGTGGCCCCGTTCGGGGTGCCGGGAGCCGGAAACCAACAGCCTGAGTTCTTGAGGACCTACGGCTGGGGCACCAGGCTGTGGACGCGAAAGCTGCAGGTCATCATCGCCGAGGCGAACAAGTACGGGTTGACGGTGGACCAGAACATGGGCCCCCATTACCCGCCGACCGTGCCCACCGTCACAGACGTCAACGACCCCGCGGCGGCACAGCAGCTCGCGTACGGCACCGCGTTCGTGAGAGGCGGGACGGCCTTCCGAGGAGCTCTGCCCACGCCCACGTCGGGCGTGCCGGCCGGGGCGAAGACCACACTCGTCGCCGTCGCGGCCGTCAAGTGCGTCGAGGACTCATGCCCGATGCCCGAGGGCGGGTCCCGGCAGCTGGACAGGTCCACGGTCACCGATCTGACCAAGGATGCCAAGGACGGCACGCTGGACTGGACCGCGCCGAAGGGCACCTGGGCGCTGCTCGCCTTCTACCAGACGGCCGACGGCCTGACGAAGACGGGCTTGTCCGCGACCACGCCGAACTACGTCGTCGACCACCTCAGCAGCGCCGGAGCGAACGCGGTCGCCTCCTTCTGGGACTCCGCCATCTTCACTCCCGAGACCAGGCGGCTGCTCAGCAGGATGAACGGCACCGGCTCCATCTTCGAGGACTCCCTGGAGATGGGCGCCGACCAGCTGTGGACCTGGGACTTCGCGTCCCAGTTCACCAAGCGCCGCGGCTACTCCATCATCGAGGCGCTTCCGGCGCTCACCGGCGTCGGCCAGCAGGGAGCGGCCCGCCCGGCGTTCGACTTCAGCGACGGCAGCGGAGCCCGCTTCCGGCAGGACTACCGCCAGACCTGGAGCGACCTCTACATCGACCGGTACGTGACCGGCCTGCAGCGCTGGGCCAGGTCGCACAGTGTGAACTACCGCGCCCAGGCCTACGGCGACCCCATCCAGACCGGCCGGGCCGCCCGGGTGACGGGCGTCCCCGAGGGCGAGTCGCTCGACTTCGGAAGCCCGAACGCCTACGGCGCCGAGCAGGACTACAAGGTCCTCGCGGGCGGGGCGCACAGCGTCGGCACGACCCGGATCTCCACCGAGTGCTGCGCCGTCTTCAACGGCGCCTACCGGTCTACCGTCTCCGGCCGCGACCTTAATCAGGACCTCACGACGGACCAGCCGTGGGTCAACGGCGACGCCCAGAACGGCAACCTCGACAGCGCCTACAAGGCGTTCGCCGGAGGCGTCACCCAGGTCGTGTGGCACGGCTTCGCCTACAAGGACGCACCGGCCGGACTCGCATCTCCCAACCCCGGCGAGGGCGGCACGTGGCCGGGATACAACCCGTGGAACATCCGGGGCTACCTCAACGTGGGAGAGCTGTTCGGACCGCGTGCCCCGCAGTGGCGGGACTACCGTACGGTCAACGACCACCTCTCCCGGCTCCAACTGGTCCTGCGGCAGGGCAGGCCACGGCTCGACCTGGCCGTCTACTACCAGGATCTCGGCCTCGCCGGGCAGAGCGTCGGCTCCCACGAGGCGCCGGCGCACATGCTCGGCGTCGACTCGGCCACCGCCGCCGCGGGCTACACCTATGAGTACCTGACGCCCGACACGCTCGCCGGCGCGCCTAACAAGGACCGCCGTCTCCTGCCCGACGGCGCCGCCTACAAGGGGCTCGTCCTGAACGACCAGACCACCATCACCCTTGACGCGGCCGAGCGCATCCTCACCCTCGCCCGGCAGGGCCTGCCCGTCTTCGTCATCGGCGACACCCCCTCGGCCGTGCCCGGCGCGGGCACCGCGAGCCAGGACGCGCGCGTCAAGGCCCTGATCACGCAGCTGCTGCACCAGCCCGGCGTCCGGCACCTCGCCGACGAGGCCGGACTCCCGGCCGCGCTCGACGACGCCGGCCTGGGGCCCGACGCCAAGGCCGCATCGTCCGCAGGAGCGCTGGAGACGGTGCACCGGAACGCGGGCGACGCCGACTACTACTTCATTTACAACCGATCCGGCTCTCGGGCCGACACCACGATCTCCCTCGCCGGCAGTGGACGCCCCTACCGCCTCGACAGCTGGACGGGCACGATCGATCCGATCGCCGCCTACACCAAGGAGCGGGGCTCCATCAGGGTTCCTGTGAAGTCGGCGCCGTACGACGTCACCGTCATCGCCGTCACCGGTAAGGGTTACGGCGCCAAACCGAACGCAAGGTACGCCGTCGACACGAACGCGGACGTTCGCTACGGCGGCGACGGTTCGCTGCTCGCCCGCGCCACCGGCGACGGTGACTACACCGCCGTCCTCGACATCGGCCGTAGGGTCTCCACCGTCATCAAGGACGTTCCGCCGCCACAGAAGCCGACGTCCTGGCGACTCTCCGCCGAATCCTGGACCCCCGGAGCCACCCAGGGCCAGACCAGGAAGACGACCCTCCCCACGACAGAAGTGGTCGCGAAGCACGACGGCACGCTGCCATCGTGGAGTGAGATCACCACGAGTCCCGACCTCGGCAACGCCTCTGGCGTCGGCACCTACACCACCACCGTGGTGATGCCCGCCGGCTGGAACAAGGACAACGGCGCCTACCTGGATCTCGGCAAGGCGGTCGACACCGTTCGCGTGGAGGTCAACGGCCGCCTGGTGAGCGGGATCGACCAGAGCGACATCAACCGCATCGACCTCGGCAAGCAGCTGCACGCCGGCTCCAACACCATCACCGTGACCGTTTCGACCACCCTCTACAACGCGGTCAAGGCCACCGGAGGCGCCACCTACCGCCTGCCGAACCAGCGAACCGGCCTGCTGGGCCCCGTCGTCCTGACCCCGTACGCCGAGTCCCCGCTGCGCTGACGACCGTCCGCGAACGCACGGCGACCCGTCCTCTGCCCCGGCACCCGCCGGGGCGGAGAAGACCGACTGCGACAACCGACGCGAACCATGGCGCGTCGATTCCGCACCAAGGATGCCGCCGGCCAAGGATGCCGCCGCCGATCGATTCGGCGGCGGCATCGCCGTCAGATCAGCCCTGCTGGAGCTTGGCGAGCGTCAGGACGTCGCCGCCGATGCCCCAGCCGCCGTCGGCGACCTCCTCGACGAGCACCATGGTGTTGGCGCGTGCCCGGTCACCGTAGATCTCCGCGTACAGGTCGGTGGCGCGGGTGACCAGCTTCTCCTTCTCCTCCGGGCTCAGCGTTCCCGCCGGAACCTTGAAGTTGGCGAACGGCATTTCGTTCTCCCCTCGATCGGACGACCGTCGGCGGCCCGTATCGGTGATTTCGCTGTCTTGTTAGCGACGATACAACCTATGTAACGTCGATTGCAACATATTGTTATCGACGCTAACGTCAGTGCTGCGGGGGCTGATCAGGGAGCGTGTTACCGTCGATATCGTGGATGCGAGAACGCGGATACTCGAGGCGGCGGCCGACCTGCTGTCCCGCTCCTCGGAGGCCGACTTCTCGACCCGGGCGGTCTGCGAGGCCGCAGGGGTCGGGGCGCCTGCGCTGTACCGGCAGTTCGGCGACAAGGAAGGCCTGCTGTCGGCCGTCGTCGACTTCGGATTCGAGCAGTATCTCGCTGCTAAACGCGCCGCACAGCCGTCGGCGGATCCGGTCCAGGACCTGAGGGACGGCTGGGACAACCACGTCGCCTTCGCCGTGGAGAATCCGAACTACTACCGGCTGATGTTCTCCCCAGGCCTGTCGGCCCCGCCTGCGGCGGTCGCGGAGGCGCACGATCTCCTGCTGGCCGTCCTGCGCCGATGCGCGGCGGCGGGGCGGCTGCGCACCTCGCCGGAGACGGCGGCCCGGATGATCATGTCCGCCAACTCCGGCGTCGCGCTGTCGCTGATCTCCCGGCCCGCGTTCTACCCCGACCCGGACTTCTCCCACCGGGTCCGGGACGCCGTCATCGGGTCGATCACCGTCCCCGAGGACTCACGGGCCGTCGATTCCAGGGATCCCGCCGCCGACACGACCGCCGTGATGGCCGCGGCGCTGGGAGCCCGCCTCCAGGAGGAGTCCCCGGACGCCCTGACCAAGGAGGAGACGGCCCTGCTCCGGCAGTGGCTCAGGCGGCTGGCCGACGCCTCCGCATCGGCCTGAGCCGGCCGGCCCTTCCGCATCGGCCTGAGCCGGCCGACGGCTCAGTCGGCGATGTCGCGCTGGGCGACGATCTTGGTGATCCGGACGCGGACAAGGTACTCGCCGGGCACGCCGTTACGGGCGCCGTACTCCTCGGCGCGGTCCGCGCCCATGTACCGGGCGCCGATCACGGTCGCCCAGCGGCGCACCTCGTCCAGGTCCTCCGACAGCGACGCCTCGCCCCACAGCGAGACGAAGGAGTACGGCGGGGTCTGGTCGTCCACGCTGATCGAGATGCGCGGGTCGCGGCGCAGCGCCTTGCCCTTGATCCCCGCCTCGTGCGTGTTGAACAGCAGATCGGGCCCGTCGAGGACGAACCAGATCGGCGTGACGTGCGGCGCGCCGTCGGCCTTGACGACGGCGGCCTTGCCGGTTCGGGTTCCGGTCGAGATGAAGTCGCGCCACTCGTTTTCGGTCATGGTTTCGGCCATGCGCCGATTCTCTCCGAGCGGCGCGCCGGTCTCACTCTGGGGGTCAGGAGACGGCCGTGCCGATGAGGTGGCCCACCAGGAACGTCACCCCGGCGGCGAGACCGCCGGCGACGACCTGGCGCACGCCCGAGCGCACCACGGGCCGTCCGTTGAGGGCGCCGATGCCCGCGCCGACGCCGAACAACGCGAGGACCGCCAGCCCGATCGCGGCCAGCAGCGCGGCCGTGCCGCCTCCGATCAGGTACGGCAGCACCACGACGAACGCGCCCATCGCGAACGCGAGCAGGCTCGACGCCGCCGCGCCCCACGGGGAGCCGAGCTCGTCCGGGTCCAGGCCCAGTTCTTCCCGCGCGAGCGTGTCGAGTGCGACCTTCTTGTCGCTCATGATCCGGTCGGCGAGGCGCTCGGCGTCGGCGCGGTCCAGCCCCTTGGCGCGGTAGAGCAGGACCAGCTCCGCGTGCTCCTCTTCCGGGGTCTCCTCGAGCTCCTGGGCCTCGAGCGCGATCTCCCGCTCGAACATCTCCCGCTGGCTGGACATGGAGACGTACTCTCCGGCGGCCATGGAGAACGCTCCGGCCAGCAGTCCGGCGACGCCCGCCAGCAGGATCGCCGTCCGGGAGGATCCGGATCCCGCGAAGCCCATGACGAGGGCGGTGTTCGACACCAGGCCGTCGCTGACCCCGAAGATACCGGCGCGCAGCGCCCCGGAGCGGTCCGTGCGATGCCAGCCCTCCCGGCGGGAGATCTGCGTGCGCGGATCGGGCTTCCCGCCGTCGATCAGCTTGGCGAGCGTACGGGCGTGGCCTCGCTCGTCGTCGGCCATCCCCGGGGCGGCGTCCGGGTCACGGTCGTAGAGCCCCGCGTCCGAACGCTCGGCACGTTCGATCATCGGCAGGACCGCGCGCGTGGACAGCCGTCGCGCCGCCACCGCGAGCAGCCGGGTGCGCAGACTGGGCGGTCCGGGCGCGGGCACCTCCGCCCCGGCCGCGCGGAGCTTCTCCTCCCAGTGGGCCGCGTGCTTGAGCTCCACCGTCGCGAGCTCCTCCAGGATCTCGCGGCGTTCGCCGTTCTCGGCCCGCGCGAGACTGGAGTAGAGAGCGGCGGCGTCCCGTTCGCTGGCGAGAAGGTCCCGCCAGCGCTTGACGCGTTCTCGATCAGCAGCCTTGCCCATGGCGCTCCTCGGGCTCGTCGTCCCCATCCGTAACCGACAACCTGCCAGGAGCGGAAAGTCATCCCTGCACCGGGTGCCGCGAAGCCGGGCGTCGCGGCACCCGGTGACGCCTCCGAGCGGCGTCATCGCAGCTCCACCATGGTCTCGCAGTACCGGGGGCGGCCGGTGGCGGGGGCCGTTCAGGCGCGCCTACGCTAAAGCCGTGGGCAACCTGCCGGCCGGTGGGACACGCTTCGTGGGGCGCGAACGAGAGGCACGCGAGGCGATGGCGGCGCTGCGCCGTGCCCGGCTGCTGACGCTCACCGGAGACCCGGGGGTGGGCAAGACACGCCTCGCCCTGCGGATCGCGGGGCGCGCCCAGCGGTCCTTCCCCGACGGGGTGTGGTTCGTCGAGCTGGCGCCGTTGCGGGACGCCGAACTCCTCGTCGCGGCCGTCGCCGAGGCACTCGAGATCTACGAGGCGTCGCTCGCCACCCCGCAGGACTCGGCCCGTACCCTCCTCGAGGTGCTCGTCGATCACCTGGCGGACAAGCGTGCGCTCCTCATCCTCGACAACTGCGAGCACCTGCTGGACTCCTGCGCGCGGCTGGTCCACATCCTCCTGCGCGTCGGCCGGGATCTGCACATCATGACCACCAGCCGGCAGACGCTCGGCCTCGCCGGAGAGCAGGTCCTGCCCGTACGGCCGCTGCCGATGCCGGATCCGGAGCAGACGCCCTCCCTGACCGCGGTGTCCGGGTCCGACGCGGTACGCCTCTTCGCCGACCGGGCGGCGAGCGCGTCCCGTGGTTTCCGCGTCACCGAGGCCAACCACGGCGCCGTCCTGCGGTTGTGCCATCGGCTCGAGGGCAACCCGTTGGCGATCGAGCTCGCCGCGGTCCGTGTCCGGGCCATGCCCGTGGACCGGGTCCTGCGGAGGCTGGACGACTACTTCGGGCTGCTGACGGAGGGAAGCAGCACGCACCTTCCCCCGCTCCAGGCGCCGCGCACGGCGATCGACTGGAGCTCTGGGCTGTGCTCCCCGCTCCAGCGGGCGTTGTGGCGGCGGCTCACCGTCTTCGAGGACGGGTTCGACCTGGAGGACGCCGAAGCCGTCTGCGCCGACGACGGCATCGCCACCGACGACGTGCTGGACCTCCTCACCGACCTGATCGACATGTCGATCGTCGTGCGGGTGCCTCCGGAGCGGCTCTGCCGGTACCGCCTGCCCGAGATGATCCGGGAGTACGGCCAGGAGATCCTGGCCCGCTCGGAGGAGCGGACCCGGGTACGGGACCGGCACCGCGACCACTACCTGTCGCTGGCCGAGCGCGCCATGGCGGAGTTCATGACCCCCCGTCAGGCCCTCTGGCTCTCCCGTCTGCGGCTCGCGCATCCCAACCTCCGCACCGCGGCGGACCACGCGCTGGCCGCTCCCGGCGAGGAGACGGTCGCCGTGCGGATGGCGACGGCCCTGGGCCGCTACTGCGTCATGATGGGGCTGCTCAGCGAAGGCCGTCACTGGCTGCACCGGGCCCTGGAATACGGCCGGGTCCCCGGTCGCGTCCGCGCGGACGCGCTGTGGGTCGCGGGCCGGCTCGGCGTCCTGCAGGGGGACACGACGACGGGCCTGGATCTTCTGGACCAGTGCCGGGTCCTCGCCGAGCGGATCGGCTATTCACAGGCGCAACGACGTGCGGTGCAGTTCGCCGGCCTGGCGGCGATGTTCGAGGGCCGGTTCGCGGACGCCCGGGCACTGATGAGCCGGGCGTTGGAGAGCAACCGGGCCGCCGACGACCCCGATGGTCAGTGGCTGACCCTGTTCCACCTGAGCATCGTCCACAGCGCTCTCGGCGACCATGAGGGGGCGCTCTCCTGCGCCGAGCGTTCCCTGGCGATCTGCCGGGAGCACGGCGCGGTCTGGTCGGAGTCCCACGCGCTGTGGGCGACGGCGATCGCCACCTGGCAGCTCGGCGACGGGGCGGGGGCCAGGCCGTTGCTGCGCGCGGCGCTCGACCTGAAGTACACGCTGAGCGACCGATGGGGGATGACGTTCTGCCTGGAGGCCCTCGCCTGGACGATGGCGGACGCGGACGCGGAGGCCGCTGCCCGCCTGCTCGGCGCCGCGGACGCCATGTGGCGCTCGATCGGATCGTCGGTGCATCGGCTCCATGGGCTGGCCGAGCCCCACCGGTGGTGCGAGGGCGTGGTGCGCGGCGCGCTCGGCCCGGACCGGTTCGGGCAGGCCTTCGACGAAGGGGCGGCCCTCCCGCTGGACGCCGCGGTCGCATTCGGGCTCGGCCGTTCGGCACACGCCGCCTCCTGAGCCGCCATCCGCGGCGTGTCGCGACAGGCTTGTCCTCCCGGGAAGGGCACCTTGGCTGAAAGCGCCGACCGGCCGGGGAGTACGGTTTCGGCATGGACATCGCGACCCCGCAGGGGCCGGCCGAGGTCACCTTGGACGCGTCGGCGGAGCCGGCGTTCCTCCTGGTCATGACCCACGGTTCGAACGGCGGGATCGACGCTCCCGACCTGCTCGCGGTCCGCGAGGAGGCGCTCGCGCTCGGCGGGGCCGTGGCCCGCGTGCTCCAGCCGTTCCGCCGTGCCGGACGGCGTGCGCCCGGATCCGCGGAACGCCAGGATGAGGCCTGGCTCACGGTGATCGGCGCGCTTCGTGAGAGGTTCCCCGATGTACCCCTGATTCAGTGCGGGCGGAGCAACGGCGCGCGCGTCGCGTGCCGTACGGCGCTCAAGGCCGGGGCGCGCGGGGTGATCGCGCTGGCGTTTCCGCTGCACCCGCCGGGGAGACTCGAACGTTCCCGCGCACCCGAGTTGAGGGCGGCGGGCGTGGAGGTCGTGGTCGTCAACGGCGACCGTGATCCGTTCGGTGTCCCGGATCCCGCGGATGCCACCCGGGTCGAGATCCTGCCGGGGGAACGGCACGATCTGGCCAGGAGGCCCGCCGCGGTGGGGGCGGTCGTAGGGGAATGGCTGCGCCGATGGAGCGCCGGGTCGTGCTGAGTCCCCCGAGGTCTATCATCATCACGGACTTGTCCCCCGAAGAGAACGCGTCACGCCGCCGTGTGCGCCGGAAGGTCGGTCGGGCGGTGGGGTGCGATGATTCCCCCGTCGGGAAGCAGCTCGCCGGTGTCCTCGAACAGCACGACCCCGTTGCAGAGCAGACTCCACCCCTGCTCGGGGTGGCAGGTGATGGTCCGAGCGGCCTCACGGTCGGGTGCGGTCGCCGAGGGGCATGGCGGCTCGTGCGGGCACATGTGCGTGCCTCCGGTCTCGACTACTCGTAGGTTCGGTTGCTTCATGTCACTAAGACGTCTTCGAGTGTGCTGCGGTTCGCCCGTGCGTCGACATAGCCCGGCCGGGCGGTTTTCCGATGGCCCCAGTGACTCCTCGTGACAGAGATCACTTTACGGCTTATCGGTCCGTACCCGCATCCAAATCGGCCAAAGAACAACTCTCAGTACAGACAACGATCCGGCGGGGTAGCCTGATTCCGCAGGTCGGACGGTGCTTCGCCCGCATTCCGCCGGGCCGGGCGGGCACCGGGGCGACGCGTCTTGCCCCCACGGGGCCCAGGCGACGGCCAGGCGCCGGGCAGTTTTCGGTCATGTGGCGGGGCGCGCCTTTGCGTCGTCCCCAAATGGGCCGGGCCGTACGCGGCGCGGCCCTGACGGACCCTGCGACGGACGCGTTCTACCGAGATCTTGTTGTCGCGCCCGTGCGGAGGGCCGCTCAGGCCGTCCGCCGGCCGGGGTCGTCGACCCAGGCCGGGCCGATGTCCTTCAGAGCGTAGCCGTCGGGATACGAGCGGGTGTACGGCTTCTTCGGCCGGGAGGACGGACGCGGCGGCATCAGCCGGACCGCGAGCGCGCGCAGCTTCAGCGCCCGGCCCGCGGCGATCTCCAGTGCCCGCGGCGCGCGGGGCAGGCCGAGCGCCTGGCGCAGCGGCGCGTCGGTCATCGCCAGCACCCCCCGGCGGGCGAGCGGGCGCAGGAACCCCGGGAACCACCCCTCGAAGATCGCGATCGTCGCCTCGGCCACCCGATGGTTGGCCTCGGCGTAGGCGTAGTTCTTCCGCTCGTACCGGTCGAGGAAGCCGGAGAACTCCTCGTACGTCTCCGGGATCTCCTTCAGCCCCATGAGGCGGCCGATGTGGCGGAAGGTGTTCGCCGTGGCGCGCACCTCGTGCCTGCTGTACGGCCGCCAGCCGTACTCGGCCATCCAGCGCACGGGGATCACCACGAACGTCGACAGCACGTAGAGGAAGTCGTCGTTCGAGATGGAGTACCGGCCGTGGATCCGGTTCATGCGGCGGAGGGCGGCCCGGCCCCGCTCGGCGTCCAGCCCGCCGTCCTGCGTCATCTCGTACAGCAGGGCGACGGTGTCGTCATAGCGTTTCTGACCTTGCCGGGCGAACTCCCCGGTTCGGTCGAGCAGCTCGCCGATCGACGGCACCGCGTAGGTGCGGAACAGCGCGAGCTCCAGCGACCGCTGAAGATCCCAGGGGAACTCGTATTCGGCGCTGATCCGATAGATGTCCTGGTAGTCGCGCTCGGGGTCGAGGGCCTGGATCTGCCGGAGGCGGGTATAGCGGGCCATCCAGATTCTCCGTGTAAGGGGGTAATTACCGGAATCGGACGCCATGATCGTACGGGAGACCGCCGAACGGCGCAGTGGCCGAGCCCACAAAGCGCGGACCGATCTTCAAGGGACGAAGGGGGCCGCGCGGTGTGAAGGGGGCTGCGTGTCCTCAGGGGATGAAAGGTACGAGCGGTCAGGCGATCCCGGCGAGGACGCGGTCCAGGCCCGCGAGGAAGCGGGCGTCCCAGTCCACGTCCTCGCCGACCGCGGTCCCGGCGGCGCGCTCGCGGGCCTCGAGGGCGACCGTGCCGAGCAGGTAGCCGAGCAGGACGTGGGCGCCGACGGCCTCCTCGGACTCCGGTAGGCCGGCCGCGCGCAGCACCTCGCGTATGGAGACGGTGGTCGTCACGAGCGCGCCCGGGTTGCGGCGGGTCACGATGAGCGGCATCACGCCGACGTGCTCGAGCAGCCGGTCGCGGTAGGCCCGCGCCCAGGAGCGCAGCCGCTCACGCGGGTCGCCCTCGCCGGGAGGCACCGGCAGTGCGGCGACGTGGGCGATCAGCTGCTCGAGCAGCTGCTCCTTGCCGTGCGGGAGGTGATGGTAGATCGCCATCGCCTCGACCTGCAGCGAGTCGCCGAGGCGGCGCATCGTCAGCCGGCCGAGCCCCTGGCCGTCGATGAGGTGGAGTGCGGTCTCGATGATGCGCTCACGTGTGAGCGGTGCCCGCTGCGACATGATCGCACCTTACTGCGTAAAGGCGGTCGCGCGAAAGCATCCCGGCCGCATGTCCCAGTGCCGTACCCTCTACCCTTGGCTCAGAGAGCATCGAGAGAAGGGGAGCCGCCATGGTCCTGGGTCGCAAGGTGAGCCCGGAGGTCGCTGAGCGCCACGCCGCGGACAAGACGCTCGCCGCGGAGCTGCACGACCGGCTCGCCGCCGCGCAGGACGCCGAGCGGGAGTTCCACGCCGCTCAGGTCGAGCGCAGCCCCCTCGACGGGTTGCGCGAGCTCGCGGTCGCCTACGATCGCGCGCTGTACGCCGCCGTCCTCGCGGCCGAGGCCGCGCAGCGGGTGGCGATGGGTCCGAAGACGTACGAGCATGGGGACGCCAAGCAGCGCCGCGCCGCCCAGATCGCCGCGCGCAAGGCCCAGGCCAAGCCGGGCGTCCGCCCGTACGCCGACGAGGTCGACCGGCTCCGCACGCTGCGCGAGGCCCACAAGCTGGCGGTGCGCACCACCCCGCCCGCCCACGTCTGAGCGACCACCGCGCGACCGGCCGCGCGGGGCGACCGGCCCGGTGTCACCGGGCCGCGGCCCCGCGGGCCGGCGGAGCGCCGCCGGCGGGGGCCGGACGGTGATCCGGCCGCGGTGCCTTCGCGGCCCGCGTCGCCGGGGGGCGGTCTCGTCACCATGACAGCGCCACGCCGCTGGGGATCACGGGGTGACCTGGCCGATGGGGCGTCTTGACCCTCGGTGCGCTTCGCTCGCGCCGTCGCCACCTGTCCATGAAATCGCCGCTGGTTTTCATCCAAGGGGTACAAGACAGTGCCCCACCAGCGTGAACACGGCCAGGTCGGAGTGGCACGGGCCGATGAACTCTGAGACTCTACCGACTCAGGTGTCGTCGTGGGCAACAGCGGCCGTCCCGGCCACGGCGATGCGGGCCAGCAGGAAGTGCTCTGTCCGGGGGGATGACTTGGAGCGCACGCCGCCGGATCGGCGAGACCTTCTCGGCGCATGCCGGGAAGGCGTCCTCGCGATCTGTGAGCTGGCCGCGCACTTCTCGGACTGGTCCGTGCCGACGCCGTGCAAGGAGTGGCAGGCCATCGACCTGGCCGGTCACCTGCGCTGCGTCGCCGAGAACTTCCACGAATACCTCAACGACGCCCCCAACAGCCGGCTGTCGCGGCTGTTCGCCCAGGACGCCCCGGCCGCCCTCATGATGCGCCAGCTGTCCCGGCAGAACGCCGCCGAGCTGGCCGTGCTGCCGCCGGCGACGGGGCGCGAGCACATCATCGCGTTCGCCGTCTCGGCCGAGGCGTACTCCGACCGGCTGCTCGACGTGTGGGACGAGCCGTACCTCTCCTACCGGGGCACCAAGCTGACCGCGGGCGACTACGCCGGAGCGGTGTGCGTCGAGTGGCACCTGCACGCCTGGGACCTGGCCCGCGCGCTCGACAAGGACCACCGCCCCAGCCGCCCCGACGTCATCGCCGCGGCCTGGCGCACCGGGGTGCCGCACCTGCCGGTGCCCGGTAGGGGAGACGAGTGGGAGGCGGTGCTGCGCGCGTCAGGGCGCTCACCGGACTGGCATCCCGAGTGAGGGCGGGCCACGGACTTACTCGGTGAGCAGCGGCTCCAGCAGGCGGTGCGGGCGCAGCAGCGCTCGCGAGACCGGATCGTCGCGGTGGGGCCGATCGGCGCCCGGGCCGGGTCGCACCTCCAGCTCCTCCGGCGGGGCGAACCGCCCGCACGCCGGGCAGGTGCCCGTCCGGTCGACGCGGGTGCCGCAGGGGAGATGGGTGTAGAGCCGCGCCGGCCCGACCGGAGAGGCGTGCTCCCCGCCCCAGTGGCCGAGCGCGTTCAGCGCGGGCCAGAGATCACGGCCGCGGTCCGTCAGCACGTACTCGTGGCGCCGGGGTGACTCCTGGTACGGCCGCCGGTCGAGCACCCCGGCGTCCACGAGGGCCTGTAGCCGCGCCGCGAGCACCGCCCGGGGGACGTCGAGGTGGGCGAGGAAGTCGCCGTAGCGGCGGACCCCGTAGAAGGCGTCGCGGACGATCAGCAGCGTCCACCGCTCGCCGAGCAGCTCCAGCGCGCGGGCGAGCGCGCAGTCCTGGGCGACGTAGTCCTTGCCGAGTGCCATGGGGTCCAGGCTAGTTCATTCAACGAACCGACGGTGCTACAGTCGGCCCGTCCTAAGTTCGTTGATTGAACCGAGGTGATGAGCGTGCAGACGGCCGTACCGGTCGGCGAACGCGTCCGGGAGGGACGGACCCTCGCGGTCGTCTCCGCCGCGACGATGCTCGCGCTGATGAACTACAACGCGACCTTCTCGACGCTCGCCGCGATGGCGCGCGACCTGAACGCCGGAACGGCGGGGCAGACGTGGATCCTCGGGAGCATCGCGCTCGGCACCGCCGTGCTGCTGCTCGCCGTGGGCGGGCTCGCCGACGACCGCGGGCGCAAGCGGGTCTTCGTCGCGGGCGCGCTCACGCTGGCGATCTCCAGCGTCCTGTGCGCGCTCGCCCCGACGACATCCGCGTTCGTCGCCGGCCGCCTCCTCCAGGGCGGCGCGACCGCCGCTCTCCTGGCGGCCGGGCTCGGCCTCATCGGCCATGCGTTCCCCGCCGGCCCGGAGCGGGCGCGGGCGACGGGCGTGTGGGGTGCGATGCTCGGGCTGGGCATCGCGCTCGGGCCTGAGGCGTCCGCCGGGCTGGCCGAGCTCGCGGGCTGGCGGGCGTGGTACGTCGCCGCGGCGGTCGCGTCGGCCGTGCTGGCGGGGGCGGCCGTGACCGGGCTGCGCGAGTCCCGGGCCGAGCACCGGCGCAGCGGCGACCTGCCCGGAGTGCTGACGCTCGGGACGGGAGTGGCGGCGCTGCTCGGCGCGATCACCCTGGGGCGCGGGGGATGGGCCAGGGCGGAGGTGCTCGTCCTGTTCGCCGCCGCGGCCGCCCTCCTCGCGGCGTTCGTGGCCGTCGAGTCGCGGACCCGCGAGCCACTGCTCGACCTGCGGCTGTTCCGGCGGGCGGACTTCGTCGTCGCGACCGGGGGCGCGTTCGTCACCGGTGTCGCGGTGATCGGGGTGATGAGCTATCTGCCGACGGTGGTGGGCCGCGTTCTCGGGGAGCCGCCGCTGCTCGCGGGTGCCGTGCTGAGCCTGTGGGCCGGCGTCTCGTTCGCCGTCTCCCTTCAGGTCCGCCGCGTGGCGGTCCAGGGGCGGCACCTCATCGCCGCCGGCCTGGTGCTGTGCGCGCTCGGGGACGTCGCCCTGATGGGCCTGTCGGCCGGCTGGGGATGGTGGCGGCTCGCCCCGGGCCTGGTGGTCAGCGGGGCGGGCAGCGGCCTGCTGAACGCCGCCCTCGCCCGGCTGGCCGTCGAGAGCGTGCCCGCGTCCCGTACGGCCATGGGGTCCGGCGCGAACAACACCGCCCGGTACATCGGGGCCTCGGTCGGGGTGGCCATCGTGGTCGCCATCGCGACGTCGGCGCCGAGTCTCACCCGGGGAGCCGACATCGCCCTCGCCGCCTCCGCCGCGATCGCCCTCGCGGGGGCGGTAGTCGCCGTCGCGGTGCGCGGACGCCGATCGGAGTGAGCGGCGCTGCTCTGCGCGTCAAGTGATGGCGCGGTACAAGAACCGTAACGTATTTCTTGTTCCTCAAAGGGAAGGACGGTACGGAGCCGAGACGCCAGACTGACGGGCACTCGTCCGTGGAAAAGGGTCACCGTGTTCTTCTCGCTCCTCAAGCACGTGTTGCTGGGACCGCTCCTGCGGGTCGTCTTCCGGCCGAAGGTGACCGGCACTGTTCCCGACGGCGCCGCGATCCTGGCCTCGAACCACCTGTCGTTCTGCGACTCGCTGTTCCTGCCGCTCATGGCGCCGCGGAAAGTGGTCTTCATCGGCAAGGAGGAGTACTTCGTCGGCACCGGGCTGAAGGGGCGGCTGATCGCGGCCTTCTTCCGCGGCGTCGGCACCATCCCGGTCGACCGCAAGGGCGGGACGGAGGCGGCCGACGCGCTCGACACGGCGCTGCGCGTGCTCCAGGAGGGCCGGCTGTTCGGCATCTATCCGGAGGGCACGCGCTCTCCGGACGGCCGGCTCTACCGGGGCAAGACGGGCGTCGCCCGGCTGGCCCTCGCGTCGGGCGCACCGGTGGTGCCCTGCGCGCTGATCGGCACCGACCAGGTCCAGCCGATGGGGCACAAGCTGCCGAAGAAGATCATGCGGGTCGAGGTGCGCTTCGGGGAGCCCTTGCGGTTCCCGAAGGACGCCGACCCGCGCGCCGTCACCGACGAGATCGTCACGGCGATCCAGAAACTGTCCGGGCAGGAGTACGTCGACGTCTACGCCGCCTCGGTGAAGAAGGCCGCCGCCGCGAAGAACGGCTGACGGGAACAGATCCGCGCCCGCCGCGGTTGAAGCGGGCAAGAGTTCACGCGGGGCGGACGAAGCCGGACTCGTAGGCCACGATCACCGCCTGGGTGCGGTCACGCGCCCCCAGCTTGGCCAGCAGGTTCCCGACGTGGGTCTTGATCGTCTCCACGCTCACCACGAGGTCGGCGGCGATCTCCGCGTTGGACAGGCCCCGGGCCATCAGCGTGAGCACCTGCTCCTCCCGCTCGGTGAGCCGCGCCCGCCGCACCCGGTCGGTCTCGCGGCCCGCCGCGTGCCGGGCCGCCAGGCCGCGGATCGCCGCCGGGAACAGCAGCGAGTCGCTCAGCGCGACCGTGCGGATCGCCTGCAGGATCTCCGGCGGGCGGGCCCGCTTGAGCAGGAAGCCGCTCGCCCCGGCGCGCAGCGCCTCGTACACGTAGTCGTCGTTCTCGAACGTCGTGACCACCAGGATGCGAGGCGGTTCGGGGATCGTTCCGATGATCGTCCGGGTCGCCTGGATCCCGTCGACCGCGGGCATGCGGACGTCCATCAGGACGAGGTCGGGCCGCAGCGTGCGCACCATCGGCAGTACCTCGGCGCCGTCGGCGGCCTCGCCGACGACCGTGAAGTCGGGTTCCGCGTTGATGATCGCGCGCAGGCCGGTGCGGATGAGCGGCTCGTCGTCGGCGATGAGAATGTCGGTCACTGTTGCTGTAGCTCCAGCTCCATCAGGGGGACGACCGGGATCGTGACGTGCACCCGCCACCGCGTGCCGTCGGAACCGGCGGTGAACCGCCCGCCCAGGAGGGCGACGCGTTCGCGGACGCCGCGCAGTCCGCTGCCGCCGCCGGACCGGGTTGCGGCGGCGGTCGCGACGGGGTTGGTCACCTCCAGTTCGAGGCCGTCGGCGCGCACTCCCAACCGCACGTCGACGGGCACCTTACCGGCGTGGCGGAGGACGTTCGTCAGAGCCTCCTGCAGGATGCGGTACGCCTCCCGGGACACCACCGGCGGGATGCCGCCGGTCTCCCCGACCTCGGCGCGCACCTCCACACCGGCGGACCGGGTCTGCTCGAACAGGGCCTCCGCGTCGGCGAGCGTACGCTGCGGGGTCCGGGCGCTCGGGTCCTCCCGCAGCAGGCCGAGCACGTGGTCGAGGTCCTCCAGGGCCGTCCGCCCGGTCTCCTCGATCGCCGACAGCGCGCGGCGGGCGAACTCCGGGTCCGAGTCCAGCAGGCGGACGGCGGCACCGGCCTGAAGCGTGGTGACGGTCAGCGCGTGCCCGATGGAGTCGTGCAGCTCGCGAGCGAGCCGGTTGCGCTCGATGAGCTGCTCCGCACGGCGCTCGAGCTGGATCAGCCGGTCCGCCGGCGACGGGCCGAGCAGGGCCGGCGCCAGCCGCGCCAGGACCGCTCCGACGCCCGCCCCCAGGTAGACGACCAGCGGCAGGACGATCAATCCGAGGGCCACCGTGAACCAGGTCGGCAGCTCCGAGTACCGGCCGAGGAACTCTCGGCCGATCCTCTCGCCGGTGTACGGCGTCTGGAGCAGGAACAGGGCCAGCGGCAGGGCGAGGACGGCGAGCATCCCGGTCCCGCCGCCCACGCCGATGTGCAGGACCCACCAGGCGGCCGTGCGCCGGCGGGACCGCCACGAGCGCATCCCCTCCGCGGTCTCCGCGGGCAGCCGTACGCCGAGGAGCGTCTCCGCCGCCGTCCGGGACAGGATCCGCACCGCGGGGATGAAGGCCACCGCGCTCGAGATGGCGATGTAGACCACCAGCATGACCAGGCTCTCCAGAACCCGGTCGGCGGTCTGCCGGTCGGCATGGCCCATGATCTGCAGGAGCCCCGCGTAGATCAGAACGTACGGCACCAGGATGGCCGTGCCGCCGAGGAGGAACGTCCAGCGGCGGTAGGTCGTCACGCTGACGAGGGGGCGGACCAGGGACTTCACGCTGAGATCCTGGCAGATCGGCGCGGCGTCGCGCCTCCCCCGCAGGAGCGAGTTCCGTGCGCGGGAAATTCGCCGGCTGGTGCCGGGGCGTCCTGTGCTATATGGTGTGCGCAGCGCCGGGGTTTCCCGTTCCATCGGATGAGGCGCTTTCCCGTCGGGCGTTGTCCCACCGCCGCCGTTGATTTCTCCGGCAGGCGACGATTCACCCCCGAAAAGGCCTTCTTCTCATCGGGTACCGATCACGCGTACCCGTTCCCGGCGGCCCGACCGGCCGCCCCGTCTTCTCGCGCGCCGCGCTGACGGCGCCGCTTTTCGAAAGGAATTCCATGACCAGCACTCTTGAGTCCACCAGCACTCTAAAATCCACCACCGCTCCGCCCCGCGTGCCGGGTGAGCGGGACGACCCCGCCACTCCCGTCGCGGGCGTCCTCGAGATCGGCGACAAGCACGCGTTCGTCCGGGCCTCCGGCCATCTTCCGGGCCCCACCGACGCGTACGTCTCCCTCGCGCAGGTCCGTAAGCACGGGTTGCGCACCGGCGACCTCATCGAAGGGGCGGCGCGCCGCCCGCGGCCGGACGGCAAGCGGGAGAAATTCAACGCCCTCGTCCGTGTGGACACGGTGAACGGGCTGCCGCCGGAGAACGCCACGGCACGGCCGCATTTCGCCGAGCTGACGCCCCTGTATCCCCAGGAACGGCTCCGTCTGGAGACCGGGCGTAATGACCTGGCCGGCCGGATCGTCGACCTGATCGCGCCGATCGGAAAAGGACAGCGCGGCCTCATCGTCGCCCCGCCGAAGGCGGGCAAGACGATGATGCTGAAAGCCCTCGCCACCGCCATTCGCGCGAACCACCCCGAATGCCACCTGATGATCGTGCTGGTCGACGAGCGGCCCGAGGAGGTCACCGACATGCGGCGGTCCGTCGACGCCGAGGTCGTCCACTCGACCTTCGACCGCCCCGCCGCCGAGCACATCGCCGTCGCCGAACTCGCGATCGAACGTGCCAAGCGGCTCGTCGAGCTCGGCCGCGACGTGGTCGTCATCCTCGACTCGATCACCCGGCTGGGGCGGGCGTACAACCTCGCCGCGCCCGCGGGCGGCCGGATCCTCGCCGGCGGTGTGGCCACGACGGCGATCCACCCTCCGCGCCGGTTCCTCGGCGCCGCCCGCAACATCGAGGACGGCGGCTCGCTGACCATCCTCGCGTCCGTGCTCGTCGAGACCGGCTCCCGCATGGACGACGTCTTCTTCGAGGAGTTCAAGGGCACCGGCAACATGGAGCTGCGGCTGAGCCGCGAGCTCGCCGACAAGCGGACCTTCCCGGCCGTCGAGGTCACCGGATCGAGCACGCGCCGCGACGACCTGCTCATGTCCTCGGCGGAGCTCGAGATCGTCGGCCGGCTGCGCCGGGTCCTGCACGCGCTCGGCCCGCAGGAGGCGGCCGAACTCCTCATCGGCAAGCTGCGCGACACGCCGACCAACGCCGAGTTCCTCCTGCAGGTCATGCGGGACACCGCCAGATAACGCCCTCCCGGCGCCGCCCCCGGACGTTACGGTTGATCCTCGACGTATGCGAACGGGTACGGAGGACCTGTGGCGGCAGCGGACGAACAGGCTCAGGCACCTCCCGGCATCGACGTGACCAAGCCCAGCATCGCGCGGGCCTATGACGTCGTCCTCGGCGGCAAGGACAACTTCGCCATCGATCGCGCGATCGTCGGCGAGATGCTCAAGATCGTGCCGCAGCTTCCCGAGGTGGCCGCCTACAACCGGCAGATGCTCATCCGGGGGCGTCCGCCACCTCACCGAGGTCGTCGGCATCCGCCAGTTCATCGACCTGGGCTCCGGACTCCCGACCCGCGAGAACACCCACCAGGTGGCACAGCGGTACGCCCCCGACGCGCGGGTCGTCTACGTCGACAACGACCCCATCGTCCTGGCCCACGGGCGGGCGCTGCTCGCCGAGAACGAGAACACCACGGTGGTCACCGCCGACCTGCGGGATCCCGCAGCCATTCTCGCGCACCCGGACGTCAGGCGGCTCATCGACTTCTCCCAGCCGGTCGGCGTCATGCTCGTCGGCATCCTCCACCACCTGCACGACGGCGAGGACCCCGAGGGCGTCGCGAAGGCGTACATGGCGGCCGTGCCCTCCGGCAGCCACCTGTTCATGACGGCGTTCTGCGCGTCCTTCCCCGAGGCCGCCGAGCTGGAGGAGACCTACCTGCGAGTCCTCGGCACCGGCAGGTTCCGGACGATGGAGGAGCTGCAGCGGTTCTTCGGCGACCTGGAGATGCTCGAGCCCGGCCTGGTCTCCCTCCCGGAGTGGCGGCCCGACGAGCCGATCCCCGGTGAGCTGACGGTGGCCGAGCGGCTCATGGCCGGCGGAATCGCCCGCAAACCCTGAACCGCCCGGCGGTGCGTCACGGCCGCAGGGCCAGTCTGAGCGCGAAGCCGAGGAAGGCCGTGCCCGCGACCCGGTCCAGCACGCGGCCCACGGCGGGCCGGCGCAGCAGCCGCCCGAGGCGGTCGGCCAGCACGGCCAGCACCGTGCACCAGGCGACGCCCTCGGCGACGTGCACGCCCGTCAACAGCAGGCTCCACGGCAGCACCGGCGCGCCCGCCGGCACGAACTGCGGCAGCAGCGACAGGTAGAACACCCCCACCTTCGGGTTCAGCGCGTTGGTGAGCAGGCCGCGGAGGAACCAGCCGCGCCCGGGAGAGTCGGCCGTGGTCTCGGTCGTCTCCGTCCGGTTCACCAGGAGCCGTACGCCCAGGTAGAGAAGGTAGGCCGCGCCCGCCCAGCGCAGCACCGTGTACAGCGTGTGCGAGGCCGCCAGCACCGCGGTCAGGCCGAACCCGGCCGCCGCGCCCCACCACAGGCAGCCCGCCTGGATGCCCAGCGCCGCGATGAACGCCGTGCGGCGGCCGTACGCGATCGCCGTCCGCAGCACGAGCAGCGAGTCCGGTCCCGGCACCAGCGTGAGCAGCGCCGCGACCCCCGCGAACGTCAGGAGCCCCATCACTCCACCGTCACGCTCTTGGCGAGGTTGCGGGGCTTGTCGACGTCGTGGCCCAGCGTCACGGCCGCGTGGTAGGCCAGCAGCTGCAGCGGGATCGACAGCAGGATCGGATCGAGCTCGGGCTCGTTCTTCGGAATGACGATCGCGTCGTCGCCGAGCTCCCGGTGCCCGACCGTCAGCACCCGGCCGCGCCGGGCGCGGATCTCGCCCAGCGTCGACAGGTTCTTGTCCAGCAGCTCGTCGTCCGGGACGACCGCGACGGCCGGCAGTTCGGGGCTGACCAGCGCGAGCGGCCCGTGCTTGAGCTCGCTCGCCGGGTACGCCTCCGCGTGGACGTACGACACCTCCTTGAGCTTCTGCGCGCCCTCCCGGGCGACCGGCCAGCCGCGCACCCGCCCGATGAACAGCATGCTGCGGTAGGCGGCGAACTCCCGCGCGAGCTCGGCGATCCGGTCCTCCTGCTTGAGGATCTCTTCGATCTGCGCGGGCAGGGCGCGCAGGCCCTCGGCGATCCGGCGGCCGTCGGCGGGGGACAGGTCGTGGATGCGTCCGAGGTGCAGCGCGATGAGGGCGAAGACCACGGCCGTGGAGGTGTACGCCTTGGTCGAGGCGACCGCGATCTCCGGGCCGGCGTGCAGGTACACGCCGCCGTCGCACTCGCGGGCGATCGCGCTGCCGACGGCGTTGACGACGCCGAGGACCCGCCCGCCCTTGCGCTTCAGCTCCTGGACGGCGGCGAGGGTGTCGTAGGTCTCGCCGGACTGGCTCACCGCGACGTACAGCGTGTCCGGCTGGACCACCGGGTTGCGGTAGCGGAACTCCGAGGCGGGCTCGGCGTCGGCCGGGATCCGGGCCAGCTCCTCGATGAGCTGGGCGCCGACCTGCCCGGCGTAGTACGCGGAGCCGCAGCCGAGGATCTTGACGCGGCGGATCTCCCGCGCCTCGCGGGGGTCGAGGTTCAGGCCGCCCAGGTGCGCGGTGTGGAACCGCAGGTCCACCCGGCCGCGCAGCGCGCGCTCCACGGCGCCGGGCTGCTCGTGGATCTCCTTGCGCATGAAGTGCGTGTAGCCCTCGGCGTCGTACGCGGCCTCTTCCGCCTCGATGACGGAGGGCTCCTTGCTGGTCGCCCGCCGGTCGAGCGTCGATGTGCGGAACCCGTCGGCCCGTACGGTCGCCAGCTCGCCGTCGTCCAGGTGCACCACCTGCCGCGTGTAGCGGACCAGCGCGGCGACGTCGGAGGCGACGAACATCTCCTTCTCGCCGATGCCGAGCACGACCGGGCTGCCGTTGCGGGCGGCGACCAGGACGTCCGGGTGGCGCGTGTCCACGACGGCGATCCCGTACGTGCCGACGACCCGGGACAGCGCGTCCCGTACGGCGTCCTCCAGCTCGTCCGCGCCGGACCGGGCGATCAGGTGCGGCAGCACCTCGCTGTCGGTCTCCGAGGTGAGGACGACGCCGTCGGCGGTCAGCTCGGCGCGCAGTTCGTCGGCGTTCTCGATGATGCCGTTGTGCACGACGGCGATGTTCCGGGCGACGTGCGGGTGGGCGTTGAGGTCGCTCGGCTCGCCGTGCGTGGCCCAGCGGGTGTGCCCGATCCCCGGGGCGCCCTTGAACCGGGCGGGCAGTTCGGCCGCCAGCTCGCCGACGCGCACTTTAGCCTTGCGGACGCGCAGGTCACCCGAGCGGCCGACGACCGCCAGGCCCGCCGAGTCGTAGCCCCGGTACTCCAGCCGGGCCAGGCCCTCGGTCAGGATCGGGACGGCGTCCCTGGGACCGACGTAGGCCACGATTCCGCACATGGTTCTCCTTCATCCGTAGACGATCCGGCGGAGCTGGCGCAGCGAGAGCTCGGGGGGAGCGACCCGCCGCGACCGCAGCTCGGCGGCGACGCGTTCGAATATCCGGTCGTTGGTCAGCCCGCGCGCCTTCAGCTCCGCGTGCCGCCGGCGGACGAAGTCCTCGGCGGGCTCGGCGAAGTAGGCGAGCACGTCGGCGACGACGCGCGCCGCCTCGCCGGGGGTCAGCGGGGACGTACGGTTGAGGTGCGCGACGAGCTCTTCGTGGGGGTGTCCGGACACGAGCGTCGATGTTGCCGGTCCAGTGCGGACAAACGCAAGAATCCTGCCCGGAATCGGGCAGGATTCTCGGTGGTGCGGGGTCAGCCTTCGAGGATCTTGTTGTACCGGTACGGCCGGTAGTGGTTGTAGGTGATCGGGTGGACGCGGTGATGGGTGCCGCCGTCACCGGACTGTTCGTACACCGAGTACGCGGTGTGCCCGGGGTTCGCCCACCCCTCGAAGAGCATGACGTGCCCGGCGTCGCCGATGCTGCCCGCGCCGAGGAAGCCGATCGCGTCGGCCGGCCGCAGGTCGCCCCATCCGATCGGGTGCACGACCGGTCCGGGCGTGCCGTACCCGCCGCGCAGCATGCTGTCGGTGTTGTGGTTGAGCGGTGTGCCGTTCGCGTTCCGGAGGTTCCAGGCCATGGAGACGTAGCCCGAGCAGTCGGTGCGCCAGCCGCCCAGGTACTGCGTCTGGCTGTAGGGAACCGGGCCGCCGTGCCAGGCGGTGAGCCAGGTCCGGGCGCGGGCGATGGCGACGCTCCGCTTGGTCGGGATCATCGCCGCGGCCGGTGTCGCCGCCGCGGCGTCCTGCCGGTGCGCGATGCCCGCGGGGCTGGGGAGCGGGCCCTTCGCCCCGGCGGGCGTCGTGGGCGCCACGGCGGTCGCGAGCGCCGCCATGGCGCCGAGCGCTACGAGGTTGCTGTGCCTCATGTGCGTCCTTTCCTCGGGAGCTTCCGTCAGGAGTTGAGGTCGCGGTGGATGACGCGGGCGACGCCCTCGATGGTCTCGTGGCCGTACGCCTCCGTCGGGTTCCCCTGGGTGAGCACGACGATCTGGTAGTCCTTGCCGTGGCCGTCGAACGTGCCGAGGCTGTTGACGCGCCACCCGGCGCCGTCGGACCGATCCACCCAGCCGTTCTTGACGTGGACGTTCACCCCCGCCGGGGCGCCGGCCGGGGTGCCCCAGCGCTGGCCCGGCACGACCGCGGCCATCAGCCGGAGGACGTACGAGCGCGAGGCGGCGGTGAGCGCCGTGGTGCCGCTGAACGTCAGGAGCTTCAGGAGGATGAGCTCGTCGCCGGCGGTGATCTGGGTCTTGCCCCAGTAGCCCGACGCGTCGATCCGGGTGTCGGCCATCCCGGCGAGGGCCAGGAAGTGCCGGATGCCCGCCTGCCCGACCTCGTCCCACAGCGCGGTCGCGGCGGCGTTGTCCGATCGTGTGATCATGCTCTCGGCCAGCCGCTGCTCCTGGGCGGTCAGCCCGCGATGGGCCTCCTCGGCCCGGCGCAGCAGCGCCGCCAGGATCGTGACCTTGACGACGCTGGCCGACTGGAAGTGCGCCGTGGCGGCGAGCGCGCAGCGGGTGTGCGTCGGCCGATCGAAGACGCCGACCGCGACGGGCCCGCGGCGCCCCCGGAGCGCCGCGGGGATGTCGGCGGACAGCCGGGCGGCGAGGGCGGGGGAGTGGTCCGACGAGCAGACGGGGGCGGCGGCGCCGGCCGGGAGCGGCGACGCCGTCACCGCGCACACGGCGGTGAGTGCGGATGTGACGGCGGCGATCGTTCGTTGCGTTCTCATGACCCTCACCAGTGTGACGGATTGCACTGGGAGGATAACAGAAAGTAGTCGGATGGTCTCGGTGCCACCTTCGCCGAGGATGTGAGAGGGAATCTCGACCGCTCGTTACGGATACGGCTGGCGTTCGCGGTCAGGGCCTGCTCGTCACTCGAGGGCGGCCAGGGCCTGGTCGGCCGCGTCGCGGAGTCGTGCCGGATCGGGGTGGGCGCGGCCGAGCACCCGCATTCCCTGCAGGAGTACGAGCAGGAAGCGGGCCAGTGCCCGCGGATCCTTGTTCGCCGCGAGTTCGCCCTGGGCGCGGGCCCTGGTCAACGCCGAGGTCAGGGCGGTCTCCACGGTGTCCCAGCTCGCCTCGACCCGGCGGGCGGCCTGCGGGTCACGGCTCCCGAGCTCGACCGCGGTGTTCACGACCATGCAGCCACGCCGATGCGGGTCGGTCGCCGACTCGTCGGCGTAGGCGTGCACCAGCGCCCGTACGGCGGGCAGGGCGGGGCCTGGCTGGGAGAGGGCCTCGACGACGTTGAGGTCACGGCTCTGTATGTACCGTTCGTACGCCTTGAGGTAGAGGTCGTGCTTGCCGCCGAAGGTGGCGTAGATACTCGCCCGCGCGATGCCGAGATGCTCGACGAGGTCGGCCATTGACGTCGCCTCGTACCCGCGCTCCCAGAACAGCTCCATCGCCTTCTGCAGCACGGCGTCCGGATCGAACTCCTTCGTCCTCGCCACGTATGGACGCTAACGATTTCAGACCGGGCGGTCAAATATTGCGGACGGGCGGTCAGCCGCGGGTTCGCACGAGCGGAAGGAAGATGTCGTCGACGATCTCCGTGATCGTCGCGTCGGATGCCGGTTGCAGCGTCATGAGCAGTTCGTGCCGAAGGAGATCGGTCGGCAGGTCCGCGATCCGCCGGGTCAGCCGCTCCGGGTCGATCTCGCCGCGCTCGATCCCCCGGCGCAGTACCTCCTCGACGCCGAACGGCTGCCGCCTGCCGCTGAGCAGCTCATGGCGGAGGTCCTGCGGGCTCTTGCCCGTCTCGGAGAAGTACTCGCCCATCTGCACGCTGAACAGGGCGGCGATCTCGGCCCGGTGCGACGAGGCCCTGCGCAGCAGCTCGATCAGGTCCTCGCGGACCGAACCCGTGTCGGGCGTGGAGACCGGGTCCTTGGCGCCGTGGTGCCGTACGGCGGCGACGGCGAGGTCCGACCGGTTCGGCCAGCGCCGGTAGATGACCGGCCGGCTGGTGCCGGCGCGGGCCGCCACGCCTTCGATCGTGAACCGTCCGTACCCGACTTCGGCCAGCTCCTCCCAGGCCGCGTCGAGCAATGCGTCCTCCAGCTCCTGTCCGCGGCGGCGTGATGAGACGTGACGGTCCATTAGATACACATCCGTATCTTATTGACGGCGGGTTGGCTCTCGATGTAGATACAGGGACGTATCTTATTTCCGTCTCTGGGGAACCGCCATGTCCGCCTCTCCCGCGCCGCCGAGGGAACGCCTGGATCCGGCCTTTGTCCGGCTCGCCCTCGTCCTGCTCATCGGCGTGCTCGCCGTCGTCTTCGACACCACGATCGTCAACGTCGCACTCGACACGCTCGGCGGCGACCTGCACGCCGCGGTCTCCACGATCCAGTGGGTGACCACCGGCTACCTCCTCGCGCTCGGGATGGCCGTCCCGGTCACCGGCTGGCTCGTCGACCGGTGGGGCGGCAAGAACGTCTGGCTGTGCGCGCTCGCGATCTTCCTCGCGGGCTCGATCGGCGCGAGCCTCGCCTGGAACGCCCCCGCCCTCATCGCCTGCCGGATCGTGCAGGGCACCGGCGGCGGCCTGATGCTCCCCGTCCTGCAGACCCTGCTCTTCCAGGCGGCGGGCGGCCGGTCGCTCGGCCGCGTCACCGCGCTGATCTCGTTCCCGGCCCTCCTGGGGCCCATCCTCGGGCCGATGGCCGGAGGTCTGATCGTCGGGCATCTGGGCTGGCGCTGGATCTTCTGGGTGAACGTCCCCTTCTGCGTCGCCGGCCTGATCCTGGCCTGGCGGCTGATGCCGGCCTTCCCGGCCACCCGGAGGTCACGCCTGGACGGCGCCGGTCTCGCCCTGCTGTCACCCGGCATCGCCGCCGTCGTGTACGGCCTGGCCCAGGTCGGGAGGGACGGCGGCTTCGGACACGCCGCCGTGCTCGTCCCGCTGACGGCAGGGGCCGCGCTGGTCGCCGTCTTCGCCGTCCGGGCGTCGATCGTCGGTGACGACGCCCTCGTGGACGTACGGCTGTTCCGCGTCACGTCGTTCAGCGCCGCCGGAGGTCTGCTCTTCCTGTCGGGTTTCGCGCTGTACGGCGCCATGCTGCTCGTCCCGTTGTACTTCCAGCAGGTACGCGGGCAGGACGCGTTCACCGCCGGCCTGCTGATCGCCGCACAGGGCGTCGGCGCGCTCGTCAGCCGAGGGCCGGCCGGCGTCCTCACCGACCGGATGGGCCCACGATGGGTGGCGTTCGCCGGACTCGTCCTTGTCGCGGCGGCCACCGTGCCGTTCGCCGTCGTCACCACCGGAACCCGCGAATGGTGGCTGGTCACGGCACTCGTCGTCCGCGGGGTGGGGCTGAGCGCGGTGACGGGCCCCGTCATGGCCGGCGCCTACCTGGGACTCGACCGCGCGGCGGTACCCCACGCGAGCATCATCACCCGTACGGCCCAGCAGGTCGGGGGATCCTTCGGCACGGCCGTCCTGGCGGTGGTCCTGCAACGCTCCGTCGCGGCCCACGCCGACGCGGGCCCGGCGGGCCGGGCGAGAGCGTTCGACGTCGCGTTCTGGTGGTCGATCGGATTCACCGCCGTGGCGATCGTGCTCGCACTGTGGCTCCCCACCGGCTCTGAGGACACCTGAGTCATGTCGGATTTCGCCGCGCCGAACGGACGATCTTGGGACACTGGGCCACGTACCGCCGAGGCAACGGAGGAGCACCCATGCCCGCCCGTAAGAACCTGTTCGACGACATCGACTCCATGGACCCCGACCGGTACAGCGTGCACCTGGCCGAGGACATCGTCATGCGCTTCGGCAACGCGGAGCCCGTCCACGGCCGCCAGGCCGTATCTGACGCGTGGGCCTCGTTCTTCAGCAGCATCGCGGGCGTGTCGCATGAGAGCGTCGGGCAGTGGGAGCAGGGCCCTGCGACGATCGCCGAGTCGAACGTGACCTACACCCGCAAGGACGGCAGCACGGTCACCGTCCCGGCCGTGACGATCTACCGCTCAAACCGGGACGACGGCCTCATCGAGGACTACCGCATCTTCATCGACCTGGCACCGCTCTTCGCCGAAGGGTGATCCGGATGGGCGGACGAACACCGCCCATCGCGACGCCGGTCGTCCCGATCAGTGTGGTGCCCGACGACCGGAGATGATGCTCAGGACGTCCGCGACGGTCTCGGCCACGGCGTCGCGGGCGGGCCGGAGGTACTTGCGCGGGTCGGTGCGCGCGTGGTCCGCGAGCTCCCGGCGCACCGCGCCGGTGAAGGCCACGTTCAGCTGGGTGCCGACGTTGATCTTCGTGAGCCCGGCGGCGACGGCCCGCCGCAGGTCGTCTTCCAGGACGCCGCTGGAGCCGTGTAGGACGAGGGGGACCGGCACGGCGGCGCGCAACCTGCCGACCAGCTCGATGTCCAGGCTCGCGCTCTTGGCGGTCATGGCGTGCGAGCTGCCGACGGCGACGGCGAGTGCGTCGACTCCGGTGCCGGACACGTACGCGACGGCCTCGTCCGGGTCCGTGCGCGCCGTCGGCGAGTGCACGCCGTCCTTGCCGCCGACCTCCCCGAGCTCCGCCTCGATCCACAGGCCGTTGTCGTGCGCCCAGGTCGCCGCCGACCGGGTGGCCGCCAGGTTGTCGGCGTAATCCAGGTGTGAGGCGTCGAACATCACCGATCCGAATCCCGCGTCGGCGGCCCGGTGCAGCAGGTCCAGGTCGTCGACATGGTCGAGGTGCAGGGCGATCGGCACGGCGGCCGCCTCGGCGATCAGCGCGCAGGCGGCCGCCAGGGGCTCGACGCGGTTCTGGCGGTAGCGGACCGCGTTCTGGCTGATCTGCAGGATCGCGGGGGCGCCGGCGGACTCCGCGCCGGCCACGACGCCTTCGGCGTGCTCGATGGTGATCACGTTGAAGGCCCCGACACCTTCTCCGGCGTTGCGCGCCGCGGCGACCAGGTCGCCGGTGGGGGTCAGTGACACGGGGAGGCCCCTCCTCATGAACCATCCGCTGACGTGCGGACTCTTGACGTATCCAAGGAATCCCAACTATAACCATGTAATCTCCAATTAACCAGGACGAAATCCAACCCTGGATGGTGGCTCACGTGCCTGACCTGCTGGTAGGCGTCGACGTGGGGACCAGCTCCGTGAAAGTCGCCGTGTGCACGGCCGACGGACGGGAGGTCACCCACGGAAGCGCCGCGCTGACCTGGAGCAGTACGCCCCAGGGCACCGAGACGGACCCCGCGCGGGTCCTCGCCGCGGTGCGCACCGCCCTCGACGGCGCGCTGGCGTCGGCGCCGGACGGTCGTGTCGCCGCGCTGGGCGTGGCGAGCATGGCCGAGGCCGGGGTGTACCTCGGCCGGGACGACCGGCCCGTCGCGCCGCTCATCGCCTGGCACGACAGCCGGGACGGAGAACAGGCCCGGCGGCTGGGCGAAGAGCTCGGCGCGGAGACGTTCGCCGCGGCGACCGGCCTTCCGCTCGGCACCCAGTGGTCGCTGACCAAGCACCGATGGCTGCGCGACAACGACACCGGGATCGAGCGCGCCGTCCGGCGGCTCAACGTCGCCGAGTGGGTCGTGTACGCGCTCGGCGGCGAGCCCGCGTCGGAGTTCTCCCTCGCGTCCCGTACGGGCTGGTTCCACCTGCGCGACGGGAACTGGTGGACGCCGGCGATGGAATGGTCGGGCCTGGACCCGGCGCTGCTCCCGCCGTTGGCGCGAGGGGGGACGCCGCTCGGAGAGGCCACGGCGGACCGCGCCGGCGACCGGCTGGCGGGCGCGGTGCTCACCCTCGCCGGCCACGACCACCTCGCGGCGGCGGTGGGCGCCGAGGCCACCGGCGACGGCGACGTCCTCGACTCCTGCGGGACGGCCGAGGCGCTGGTCCGCACCGTGCCCGTCCCGCTGCCCGATCCCGCGGTGGTCGAGCTGACACGCCACGGCGTCACGGTCGGTCGGCACGTCCTGCCCGACCGGCTGTCCGTGCTCGGCGCCACGCGTGGCGGCCTGCTGCTCCAGCACGTCCTGCGGCTGCTCGGCCTCGGCCGCGACGAACTCCCCGAACTCGACCGCGCCGCGCTGCGGACGGACCCCGGGCCGCTGCGCGTACGGCTCGCCGAGGACGGCACCGCGACGATCACCGGCGCGGGCCGGGAGGTTTCACCCGCGGCCGTGTGGCGGGCCGCGCTCGACGAGGCCACCACGCAGGCGGCGGCACTGCAGAAGGTCGTCACCGACGCCGCCGGCGACCACGGCGGAGTCGTGATGACCGGCGGCTGGTCGAACAGCGAGGCGATGGTCGAACTGCGCCGCCGCGCCTTCGGCAACGCCCGCCGCAGCACGGCCGTGCAGGCCGGCGCGCGCGGTGCCGCACTGCTGGCCGGCCGCGCGGCCGGCCGGCTCACCGAGAGGAACTCATGACCGAACCACTGCTTGAGGCCCGTGGCATCGAGAGGAGCTTCGGGCAGGTGCACGCCCTGCGCGGCGCCGACTTCACGGTGCACCAGGGAGAGATCGTGGCGCTCATCGGCGACAACGGAGCCGGCAAGAGCACGCTGGTGAAGATCCTCTCCGGTGCCGACCAGCCGAACGCCGGGCAGATCCTCGTCGAGGGTTCGCCGGTACGGCTCGACAGCCCGCACGCGGCCCGCGACCTCGGCATCGAGACCGTCTACCAGGACCTCGCGCTCGCCTCCGATCTCGACCCGGCGGCCAACCTCTTCCTGGGCCGCGAGGTGCTCCGGCCCGGCCTGCTCGGCGGCCTCGGCTTCCTCGACAAGCGTGCGATGGCCCGGGACACCGCGAGCGAGATGGAGCGTCTCGGCGTACGGCTGAAGGACGCCGCCGCGCCCGTCGCCGCCCTGTCCGGCGGCCAGCGGCAGAGCGTCGCGGTGGCGCGGGCGGCGATGTGGGCCCGCCGCGTGATCTTCATGGACGAGCCGACCGCCGCCCTCGGCGTCGTACAGACCCGGCAGGTGCTCGAGCTGGTCCGCCGGGTCCGCGACGCGGGGATCGCCGTCGTGCTGATCAGCCACAACATGCCCCAGGTGCTCGAGGTCGCGGACCGGGTCGAGGTCCTGCGGCTCGGCGCCCGGGTGGCCACGTTCAACGCGGCCGAGGCCACCGTCGAGGACCTCGTCGCCGCGATGACCAGCGGAACAGCAGAGGAGCGTGCCGCATGACGACCGTCGACTCCCGGCCCGTCGACCAGGGGCGGCCGACGCCGGACCGCTCCTGGCGGTCCGCGGTGGACCGCCTGCGCCGGAGCGAGACCGGCCGGATCTTCGGCGCACTGGTGATCCTCTGCGCGGTCTTCTCGATCCTGCGGCCGCACGCCTTCCCGACCACGGGCAACATCGTCAACATCGCGTCAGACGCGTCCGTCCTGCTCGTCCTCGCGGTCGGCGCCACGTACGTCATCCTGACCGCCGGCATCGACCTGTCGGTGAGCGGCGTGCTGGTCTTCGCGGGCGTCATCGCCGCGAAGGTCATGCAGGCGCTCGGCGGGCAGTCGGTCGGCGTCCTGCTGCTCGGCCTGCTCGCCGGCATGGTGGCCGGCCTGGCGTGGGGGCTGGTCAACGGCTTCCTGGTGGCGAAGGCCCGGATCCCCGCCCTCATCGTCACGCTCGGCACGATGGGCGCCTCCCAGGGCGCCGCGCTGCTCATCACGAACGGCGTCGACGTACGGGACGTGCCGTTCAACCTCGTCCTCAGCGTGGGCTCCGGCACGGTCGCCGGGGTGCCCTGGCTCGTGGTGATCGCACTCGCCATGGCGATGATCGGCGGGATCGTCCTGTCGCAGACGCGGTTCGGCCGCTACACCTACGCGGCCGGCTCGAACCGGGAGGCACTGCGCCGTACCGGCGTCAACGCCTCCCGGCATCTCATCAAGGTGTACGCCGTCGCGGGCCTGCTGGCCGGCCTCGCCGGATACCTGTCACTGGCGCGTTTCGCCACCACGACGCTCGGCGGCCACGCCACCGACAACCTGTCCACCATCGCGGCGGTGGTGATCGGCGGCACGAGCCTGTTCGGCGGCCGCGGAACCATGATCGGCACCGTCATCGGCGTCTTCATCCCCACCGTGCTCCAGAACGGGTTCGTCGTGCTCGGCGTCCAGGCGTTCTGGCAGCAGGTCGCGGTCGGCGTGGTGCTGATCGCCGCCGTCTACCTCGACCAGATGCGCCGGGCCGCCCGAGAACGGCCCTAGATAATCCAGGAGGAACCATGCGGACCATCACGTGGCTCGGAGCCGCGGCGGCACTGGCGCTCGGCCTGTCCGCCTGCAGCAGCGGCGGAGCCGGGGTCGGCACGACCGGCGGGAGCATCAAGGGCAAGACGATCTCCTTCGTCCCCGGCGTCTCCGGCGACAGCTTCTACATCACGATGCAGTGCGGCATCCAGGCCGAGGCCGCCAAGAGTGGCCTCAAGGTGGACATGCAGGCGCCGCAGCAGTTCGACGCGTCCCTGCAGACCCCGATCGTCAACGGCGTCATCGCCAAGAAGCCGGCCGGGATGCTCATCGCACCGACCGACGCGAAGGCGATGGTGCCGCCGCTGCTGCGGGCCAAGCAGGCCGGGATCAAGATCGGCCTGGTCGACACCAAGCTCGCGCAGGACGGCCTCGCGGAGTCGAGCGTGTCGACCGACAACCGCGCGGGCGGCGCCGCGGCCGCGGACGCCCTGGCCAAGCTCATCGGCCAGAAGGGGAAGGTGCTGGTGATCGCTTTCAAGGCGGGCGCCTCCACCTCGGACGATCGGCAGCACGGCTTCGAAGAGCAGATCAAGAAGTACCCGAACATCAAGTACCTGGGCGCGCAGGTCAACGACAACAGCCCGGCCAAGGCCACGTCGATCGTCACCGCCACCCTGGCGGCCAACCCCGACCTGACCGGCGTGTTCGCGACCAACCAGTTCGCCGCCGAGGGCGCCGCCACCGGCTTGCGCAACGCCGGAAAGCAGGACAAGGTCAAGGTCGTCGGCTTCGACGCGGGTCCCGTCCAGGTGCAGCAGCTGCAGCGCGGTGACGTGCAGGCGCTCATCGCCCAGCAGCCGTACCAGATCGGCGTCCAGGCGGTCGACCAGCTCGTCGCGTCCCTGACCGGTCGTAAGCCCAACGCCGAAATCGGGACAACGACCACGACGATCACCAAGGATGTCTTGTCGAGCGAGAACGGCCGTCAGGCCGTCTACAAGACCTCTTGTTAGACCACCCGAGAAGGGAGAGACCGACGGTGGAACCGACTGGTGATCCCGGCCGGCGAGCCGGACGTCCTCCGTACGCCGCGCAGCGTCGGCAGATCCTGCTCCAGACGCTGCGCAGCGCCGGACGTATCGACGTCACGGACATGGCCGATCGCCTCGACGTGTCGACCGAGACGATCCGCAAGGACCTCACCGAGCTCGAACGCCAGGGGCTGCTGCACCGCGTGCACGGCGGGGCGGTGGCGGTGGAGGACCTGTCGTTCGAGCCGGCGGTCGCGGCCCGGACCGAGTACACCGACGAGAAGCACCGGATCGCGCGCGCGGCCCTGGCCGAGGTGCCCCTCGAGGGCGCCGTGCTGATCGACGCCGGGTCGACGACGGCCTGTCTCGCCGACGTGATGCCCGCCGACCGCGACCTGGCGGTGTTCACCAACACCCTGACGATCGCGCTGACGCTGGCCACCCGGCCGCGCCTGACCGTTCACACCCTCGGCGGGCGGGTGCGCAGCCGCACGTTCGCCGAGGTCGACAACTGGGCCGTCCGCGCGCTGTCGGAACTCCGCGTGGACGTGGCGTTCCTCGGCACGAACGGATTCACCGTCGACGACGGCCTGCGGACGCCGGACGAGTCGGAGGCGACGGTGAAACGGCTGATGCTCAAGGTCGCTCGCCGCCGCGTCCTGCTCGCCGACCACAGCAAGCTCGGCCGGATCAGCCTTTTCAAGTACGGCGACCTGAGCGACATCGACCTTCTGATCACCGATGCCGGCATGCCCGACGCGGAGGTCCGCCGGCTTGAGGACGCGGGAGTGAAAGTAGTGCGCGCATGATCGTGACCGTCACGCCGAACCCGAGCGTGGACCGGACCCTCACCGTGCGACGGCTGGACCATGGTGCCGTCATGCGGGCCACCAGCAGCTGGAGCGAGCCCAGTGGAAAAGGGGTCAACGTATCCCTGGCCCTGAGCGGCCACGGATACGCGAGCCGCGCCGTCCTTCCCATCGGCGGCGTCGAGGGAGCGCGCCTGGAGACGATGCTGCGGGCGGCGGGGCTGGACTATGTCGCCGTCCCGATCGACGGGGATATCCGCAGCAACGTCAGCGTCCTCGAGCCGGACGGCACGGTCACCAAGGTGAACGAGCCCGGCCCGGAGCTGTCGGACGCCGAGTTGAAGGCCCTCATCGACGCGGTCGTCACGATCGGGGAGCGGGCCGAGTGGATCGTCGGCTGCGGGAGCCTTCCGGTCGGCGCACCCGCCGGCTTCTACGCCGAGCTGGTGGGCGCCGCCCGCCGTACCCCGGCCCGTATCGCCGTGGACGGCTCGGGACCGCCGCTCGCCGCCGTGCTGGCGGCCGGACCGGACCTGATCAAACCGAACGCCCACGAACTCGCCGAGGCGGCCGACCGGCCGGTCGAGACCCTGGGCGACGCTCTCGCCGCAGCACATGACCTGCGGGAACGGGGAGCGCGGTCGGTCCTGGCCAGTCTCGGGGCGGACGGCGCGGTGCTCGTCGACGAGGACGGCGCCGTGCATGGAGAGGCGTACGTCCCGGAGACCCGGAGTACCGTCGGCGCGGGCGACGCCCTGCTGGCGGGATTCCTGGCGGCCGGGGGGAAAGGACCGGAGGCGCTGCGTTCCGCACTCGGCTGGTCGGCCGCCGCCGTACGACAGCCGGGCACCGTGCTGCGAGCCGACGACGAGGACCGCACCGGTGACGTCACCCTTCACGACCGCGTCGACACCCGTCGCCGGTTGCGCCACTCGTGACGGAGCCCGATCACGCGGACACCGTGTAGGTGTGACCGGCGACGGTGTCGAAGGAGAAGGTCGAGCCGTCAAAGGCGACCTTGACCTTGCGGTGGCCGGACACGTCGACCACGGTCGGGCGGCGTCCCGTCCCCGGGTCGGCGAATTGACACCGGGCGACCCCGCCGCCGCGTCCGTCCGCGCGGCCGCGGCGGAACTCGCCGAACCGGCGGTCGACTACGTGCGGCTGGAGTTCTCCACCCTGCGCGCTCTGACCTCCGCCCTGGCCTTCCGCCGCGTCCAGACTTTCAGGCGCCACACGGCTGCCCGGCCGTCAACCGCAGTTCCAGCACTTGCCGAATGAGCCGGAAAGGCGGCCGCAAAGGGGACCCGACCACGTGTGCCTCCCGGTGCCGTGCGGAGCGAAGACATCGTCCACCGAGCGGCGCACCTCGCGCTCGAGCAGCGCCCTGACGAGCTCGGGCCGTTCCAGGTCTGCGTCCGCGAGTGCGAGCCGGAGGCCGTGCAGCGCGCCGTCGCAGTGGCGGCGCGCTTCGGCCAGGGAGGTGCCGGTGGCCCGCAGCGGGTTGTAGACGCCCGCCACGTCATCGGCCTCGAGGTCTTCGACGGCGTCGATCAGGTGGGCGAGACGCCCGAAGAACCGGCCCGCCTCGGCGAGTGCTTCCGAGTTGTGCGGCCGGTCGGCCAGTACCGCGGTGTGCGCGAACATCGCCGCGACGGCCGTTTCGGTCGGCTCTGTGAGGTCCAGCAGGCCGAGGCCCCCGGCCGACTCCACGAGCGGCTGGCGTGCCACCGCCTCGAGCACCACGCCGACGTCGAAGCCTACGGCGGTACCGGTCCGTGAGCCGGCGGCGGCCCAGCGGTCGGCCATCCGTCCGGCGGAGGCGGCGACCAGGCGTCGGGCGTAGATACCGTCTCCGTCCGCCACGTGGTCGCGGGTCTTCGCGGCGGCGAGCAGCAGCGAGAATGTCGCGGCCAGGCGGGCGCCGGTGGCTCGAGCGTCGACGACGTCCGTGGTCCGCATGCCCCGGAGCGCGCAGGGCCCCGCTTTGCGATGCGGCGAACGTTCCGGATTCTGGGCCTCGACCAGGACCGAGATCAGCAAGCCGTCGTAGTTGGTCGCCAGTCGCGCGGCCTGGCCGTGCTCGGCACGCAGGGTCAGGCACAGCCCGCACAAGTGGGCCATCCAGTCCTCGAACAAAGTCCCGCACAGCACGTGACGGCACGGGCGTACGACTCCGAACATCACCTACACCTTTCGACCGGGTCTAATCGATTAGATCTTAACTTGAGGGAAACATGACCGCAGATGTTTCATGAGATGCCGATGCGGCCGGACCCGGCGGCAACCGCCCGCCGTGACCTCCGCCCCTGCCGTACGGTCTACGTCGGGTCACCGCTGTTCACGGCTCTGCTCTGAATTCGGCTCGGACACCGAGCAGTCGTACGGGGCGGCGTTCGGTGAACCGATCGAGGGCGGCGAGTGCGGCCTGCTCGATCGCCGTCGCCTCACGGGTCGGCGTCGTCGGCGTGTGGCCGTGGGTGCGGGTCGTGAACGGGACGTACCGCACTTTCACGACGACGCGGCTGACGGGCCGTCGTTCAGCGGCCAGGTCGTCGGCGACCCGTCGGGCCAGGGAGGCGACTTCGCGACGTACGGCGTCCCAGTCGTCCAGATCGTGCTGGTAGGTGGTCTCCCGGCCGCGCGAGCGCGGAACGTGCGGCGCGCTGGTGACCGACGAGCTGTCCTGACCCGAGGCCAGCCGGACCAGCCACGGCCCGATCGCGGGGCCGAAGCGCGCGGCCAGCATCCGTGGATCGGCGGCGGCGAGTTGTGCGATCGTGTCGATGCCCACCGTGGCGAGCCGCTTGGCGGTCTTGGGACCGATGCCCCACAGGGCATCGGTCGGCTGATCACCGAGCACCGTGAACCACGTCGCGTCGGTCAGCCGGAAGACGCCCGCCGGCTTGCCGAGCCCGGTCGCCAGCTTGGCCTGCAGCCTGTTCTGCCCGATGCCGACGGTGCAGGCCAGGGCGGTCGCCGCGTGGACGCGCGCCTGGATCCGGCGCGCCACCTCCTCTGGCTCGTCGCCGTCGACGGCCAAGAACGCCTCGTCCCAGCCGAGTTCCTCCACAGTGCCGAACTCCCGCAGTGTCGCCATCACCCGTGCCGACGACGCCTCGTAGACCTCCCTGTCGACCGGCAGGAACACCGCGTCCGGGCATCGACGTGCTGCGGTGCGCAGAGGCAGGCCCGAGTGCACCCCGTGCGCGCGCGCCTCGTACGAGGCCGTGCTGACCACGCCGCGCTTGGCCGGATCACCGTCGCCGCCGACCACGACCGGCCGTCCGCGCAGTTCCGGTCGGCGGAGAATCTCGACCGCTGCCAGAAACTGGTCGAGGTCGATGTGGAGCACCCAGTGAGCCACACTCCATGATTACCCCCTCCAGGGCGATGACCAGGGCGGTGCCCGTCTCCGCCCCAGAGGTTCGGCGCAGACGCGCTTACGCGGACACCGTGTAGGTGTGACCGGCGACGGTGTCGAACGAGAAGGTCGAGCCGTCGAACGCGACCTTGACCTTGCGGTGGCCGGACAGAGGCTGCGGCCATCGTTCGCGCCTTCGCGCAGGACCTGGCCAAGGGTGTCGGCGCCGCCGTGCTCACCATGGACCCCGAGCTGGTCGTCCTCGGCGGTGGCCTGTCGGGCGCGGGAGAGCTCCTCGCCGGGCCCCTCCGCGAGGAACTCGCCGAGCTCTGTCTCTTTCCGGTGCGCGTGGAACCGTCCACGCTGGGCGCCGAGTCCCCGGCTCTCGGTGCGGTACGGCTGGCCCTCGACCACGTGGAGCGCGCCCTGTTCGGTGTGTGATCGCGCGCTACCCGGCCGACGCGGGCTGACGGTGACCCTTGCCGTCCGCTGTGTCGTGTACATACCGTCTGGTCGGTATGTCCGGCCGCTCGACCGGACCGAGGGAGGCTCAGGTGAGCGAAGCGGACGATCAGGGCACGTCTACCGGGCCGGAGGACTGGGCACCGGAGGTCGAAGAGATCCGACATCGCCGATCGCTGGCAGGGCGCATGGGCGGGCCGGCGAAGGTGCGGCGCCAGCAAGAGTCGGGCCGGCTCACCGTACGGGAACGCATCGACCGGCTCGTCGATCCAAGCACCTTCGCCGAGATCGGCGCGCTGACCGGCTTCGCCGACCATGACGACGACGGCCGGCTCACGTCCTTCCTGCCGGCGAACTTCGTCGCCGGCACCGCGCGCCTCGACGGGCGTCCCGTGATGCTCGGCGCGGACGACTTCACCGTGCGCGGCGGCTCCGGCGACGCGGCGATCCACGCCAAGCAGATCTACGCGGAGGAGTACGCCGGGCGGATGCGCCTGCCGATCGTCCGGCTGCTGGACGGTGCGAGCGGCGGCGGCAGCGTCAAGATGGCCCAGGAGGCGGGCTACAGCTACCTCCCGGTCAATCCCGCGTGGGACGCCGTGGTCGGCAACCTCTCGCTCGTTCCGGTCGTGGCGGCGTGCCTGGGCCCGACGGTCGGGCTGGGCGCGGCACGCCTGGTCATGTCCCACCTTGCCGTCATGGTCGAGGGCATCGGCCAGCTGTTCACCGCCGGGCCGCCCGTCGTCCGCGGCGGGACCGGCGAGGACCTCACGAAGGAGGAGCTCGGCGGGGCGGCCGTCCACCGCCGCAACGGCACGATCGAGCGTTTCGTGGCCACGGAGGAGGACGCCTTCGCCGTCATCCGCCGGTTCCTGGGATATCTCCCGGGCAGCGTGTACGAGCTGCCGCCGGTGGTCCCGGCCGGCGATCCGGCCGATCGCCGCGAGGAGTCGCTCCTGAGGGCGGTTCCGCGTGATGCCCGGCGTCCGTACCGGATCGGGCCGGTCATGGAGGCGATCTTCGACCACGGATCGGTGTTCCCCTACGCGGAGTACGGCGGCGCCACCGTCACCGCGCTCGCCCGGCTCGACGGCCACCCCGTCGGAGTCCTCGCCACCGACCCGTACCGGGGCGCCACCATGTCGGTCGAGGGCGCCCAGGCGATCACACGCCTCGTCGACCTGTGCGAGACGTTCCACCTCCCGATCGTCAGCCTCACCGACCAGGGCGGCATGACGATCGGACGGGTCGCCGAGGAACGCGGCACGATCCGGGCCGGCGCCCGCGCCATCACGGCCGTATACCAGGCGCGAGTGCCGCAGGCGGAGCTGATCCTGCGCCGGGTGTACGGCGTCGGCGGCGCGGGGATCGTCAACCGGCACCGGGCGGGCCGGAGCTGGGCCTGGCCGTCGGGCGACTGGGGGTCGCTGCCGGTCCAGGGCGGGATCGAGGCGGCGTTCCGCGCGCAGCTCGAACAGGCCGAGGACCCCGAGGCGGAGATCGAACGGATCCGCCGGACCCTCGCCGCGATCGCCTCACCGTTCCGCACCGCCGAGCGATTCGGCGTCCAGGACCTGATCGACCCGCGCGACAGCAGGCCGCTTCTGTGCGCCTGGGTTCGCGACGCGTACCGGATCCTGCCCGAGCTCACCGGACCCCCCTCCTTCGGGACCCGTCCCTAGAGACACGTGCGGCCGGCCCCGCGTCTCTCGGGAGTGCCGTTCATCGATGGCCGCCGCCGACGAACCCGGCTACTCTGCGGACATCCCGGTGGCCCCCGTAGTCGCCTCCATCAGGGAGCAGACGTTGTCCGTCGACGGAGATCTGAGTGGCCTGGTCGGTGACCGGCCGGCGGAGTCGATGCCGGGACGCGGGCGCTGGTGGGCCTGGTGCTGCGGGGCGTTCGTGCTGTCGGTCGCCGCCGTCGCCGCCGCGGGCTCGACCGGACCGGGCGCCCTGGTCACGCTGGCCGTTTTGCCGATCGCGCAGCTCGTCGTCTTCGCCCTCGGGCCGCCCTTCCGGGCCCTCCGGCTACGGCAGCTGCTGGGTGACGGCCGTTACCGCACGGTCTCCGCGGACGCCGTCGGCGCGGCCGTTCTGAGCGCCGCCGCGCCGAGCGGAGTGCGCCGGGTGACCGTGCGCGTGGGCCCGGTCGGGGGATTCGCGCGCAGTTTCCGGGCCGGCGGGCATGCCGTCCTGCTCGTCCATGAGCGTCTTCCGCTCCGGCCGGAGGCCGCCCGATTCATGGTCGCCCACGAGTGTGCTCATCTGGCGCGGTACGACCAGGTGCGGCGGCCGGCTGCGACGGTTTCGATCCTCATCTGCTGGATCGGTCTTACGACGATCTGGCCTCCGGCGGCGGTGGTCGGAGCGGCGGCGGTCGTCGTGGGCATCGCCGTCCTCAACCGGGCCATGGAGCTGGACTGTGACCGGCTGGGAGCCCGTTGGGCTGGGACGGCAGCGGCCGAGCAGGCGTTCTCGCTCATCGAGGCCGCGCACCGGCGTACCCCCCAGAACCCGATCCGGACCGTACGGTCGCTGCTCACCTATCCCTCGCCACGCCGCCGACGCGCGATCTGCCGAGCCGAGCAGGACCGGTGACGGGCGGGGCTATCGGCCCGTGTCGTCCTCCTCGCGCTGCTGAACGGCCGTCAGGTGGCCCGTGAGCTCGTCGACGGTGACGGCGCCGGCGGCCACGGCCGTATACAGCGTCTCCAGGTTCGGGTGGCCCATTTCGGCGCCCAGCTGCAGCATCGTGCCGTCGCCCTCCAGGTCCAGAAGGTTCTCCCCGCGTGCGGCGAGCGCGTCGGCGACCAGCCGCCGTCCGGCGAGCCCGGCGGTCTCGGCATGCCGGTCGGCGAGCCACTGGGCGATGTGGACGCGGGCGTGCCCGGTACGGGCCGACTCCAGCCACGCCTCCGACGGGCCGGACCCGCCATCGCCCGCGGTGAGGATCTCCACCACCTGGCCGTCTTCGAGCGGCGCCGTCATCGAGGACAGGCGCCCGTTGGTGAGCGCGCCGACGGCGCGATGGCCGGTGTCGGCGTCGAGCGCGTAGGCGAAGTCGATGGCGGTCGCACCGGCCGGGAGCGGGACGACGTCCCCGGCCTGGGTGAAGGTCACGATCCCGGCGCTGCGCAGGTCCACCCGCAGGCTGTCGAGGAACTCCGCCGAGGGGGCGTGGGCCTGCCAGGCGAGCAGGTTCCGCAGCCACTGCAGGTCGGCCCGGTGCGCGGCCTGGCGGGCGTGGGTGCCGGACGCCTGGGCGGCGTCCTGGATCTGGCTGATGATGCCGGACTCGGCGATCCGGTGCATCCGCGGAGTGCGGACCGCCAGCTCCAGGGCCTCGCCGCCGGGGAGGACCACCGCGGTGTGCAGCGACTGGTACATGTTGTACTTCGGCAGCGCGATGAAGTCCTTCATCCGGCCCGGCAGCGGACGCCACAGCCCATGGATCGCCCCCAGCGCGACGTAGCAGTCGGCGGCGTCGCCGTCGACGAGCACGGTGACCCGGGCCGCCTCGCCCATCCGAGGCGGATCGGCCGGGCCGATCGGCGGCGTTCGGCGGTCCTGGTGCAGGGAGTACAGGTGCCGGTCCCGGGAGACCACGCGTGCCTTCAGGTGCGCGGCGGTGAGGGCCTTGCGCAGCTGTTCGAGCAGCGGGTCGAGCCGGGCGGCCCGGTCGGCGGCGCTGCCGACGACGGCGGCGTGCGTGCGCTCGTACTCCTCCGGGTGCAGGCACGCGAAGGCGACGTCCTCCATCTCGCGCTTGAACACGTAGATGCCCAGCCGTTCGGCGAACGGCACGAGCAGCTCCAGGGACGCCCGTGCGATCCGCCGGCGTTTCTCCGGCTTCGGATGGAACCGCAGGGTCCGCAGGTTGTGCACCCGGTCAGCGAGTTTGATCACCAGGACACGCAGATCGCCGGCGGCGGCCAGGATGATCTTCCGGAACGTCTCGGCCTCCGCCCGGTCGCCCCATTTGGAGCCGTCCAGCTTGGTCACGCCGTCGACCAGGACGGCGACCTCCTCGCCGAACTCCGCGTGAACCTGGCCCAGCGTCAGGTCGGTGTCCTCGACCGTGTCGTGCAGCAGCGCGGCGACCAGCGTGGTGGTGTCCATGCCCAGATCCGCCAGGATGAGCGCGACCGCGAGCGGATGCGTCACGTACGGCGCACCGGACTTACGGGTCTGCCCGCGGTGGTACCGCTCGGCCACCGTGTAGGCGTACCGCAACAGCCGTACGTCGGCCTTCGGAAAGTGCGCCTTGTGCGCGGCGACCAACGGATCGGCCGCACGATCCTCACCGTCCGAGCGGAAGAACCCCGCCGGGTCGGTCAACCGGCTCAACCGGCCGAGAAGGTGGCCATGACGCGGCTCACCGATCGGCTCCTCACCCATCCGTCCACCCTCGCCGATGCTCAGTCCTCCGCCTCATCCAACACGCGTCCGCCGCGGCGCGCCTCCCCTTCAATTGATTCCTGCCGATGCGGCCGGGATTCTCTCCTCGCCAGAGGCGATCGGATTTTTCGTCGCAGCACCGATGAGTTCTTCCGACGGGCGTCGTTACATGGCCCAGAACGTCGGTGACCGACCAACCGATCCGACCTGAGAGGCCGCAGCATGGACATGAAACCGGAGCTCGTCGTCGTACCCGTCGTCCGGAGCCGCGGTGGCGCGGCATGACCGCCGCCTCCGCGATGATGATGAGCGTGAGCGACGAGATCGCGGCGGCCGTCGCGGGCGACGAGTCGGCGTTCGCCGCCCTGACCGAGCGGCACCGGCGGGAGCTGCACGTCCACTGTTACCGGATGCTGGCCTCCTTCGACGAGGCGGAGGACGCGGTGCAGGAGACGTTCCTGCGGGCGTGGCGGGGCCGGGAGGGTTTCGACGGCGGCACGCTGTTCCGCGCCTGGCTCTACCGGATCGCGACCAACGTCTGCCTCGACCAGCTCCGGCGCGGCTCACGCCGTACGGCGGCGTCCTCCTTCGCCGAGGTGCCGTGGCTGCAGCCGTACCCGGACGGTCTGCTCGACGCGGCGGCGCCCGCCGGCGAAGGACCCGACGCGGTCGTCGTCGAGCGGGAGACGATCGAGCTGGCGTTCGTCGCGGCTCTGCAGGCGCTGCCACCGCGACAGCGTGCGACGTTCATCGCCCGCGACGTGCTCGGCCGGTCGGCGGCGGAGACGGCGGAGCTGCTGGACACGAGCGTCGCCGCGGCCAACAGCGCGTTGCAGCGGGCTCGTGCCACGATGCAGCGGCAGCTTCCGGCGCGACGCAGCGAATGGTCCGCGGGGGAGCTCAGCGGGACGGAACGCATCCTGCTCGATCGGTTCATCGACGCGCATGAGCGGTGCGACGCCGCGGCCGCGATCGCGATCGCGGCCGAGGACCTGCGCATCACGATGCCGCCCTACCCGCGCTGCTACGAGGGTCTGGCGGCGTTCGTGCCGCTGCTCGAGCGGGCGTTCGGGGAGGACCGCGACGGTGACTGGCGTCTCGTCCCGACGTCGGCCAACCGGATGCCGACCGCCGCGAGCTACCTGCGCCGGCCGGGCGACTCGGAGTTCCGGGCGTTCAAGTTCGACGTCCTGCGGGTCGAGGACGGCCGGATCAAGGAGATCACGACTTTCGGCCCGGCACTGTTCCCCGCCTTCGGCCTCCCGCCGACCCTCTGAAAGCGGCCCTCGGAAAGCGGCCCTCGGAAAGCGACCCTCGGAAAGCGACCCTCGGAAAGCGACCCTCGGAAAGCGACCCTCGGACGGCGAGCATGGTGCGACCCCCGGCCCGATCGGCCGGGGGTCGCACCGGGGGCTCAGACGCCGGTCAGTCGCCGAGGGGACCGGCGGAGGAAGACGGCCCAGGTCACGGCGAAGCAGAGGGCGTAGTAGGCGATGAAGGCGATGTAGGCGCCGTTGCCCGTCTTGTAGGTCAGGAACGACTGGCGGAAGGCCAGGTTGACGAGGACGCCGCCGAACGCGCCGATCGCGCCGGCCACACCGATCAGGGCGCCGGACAGGCGCCGGGCCTCGTCGTCGGTCGGGGCCTTGGCGCGGAAGATGGCGGGGATCATCTTGTACGTCGAGCCGTTGCCGAAGCCGCTGAAGATGAACAGCAGCACGAATCCGGTGAGGAACAGCGGCAGCGACTTCTCGACGGAGGCGGTCAGGACGATCGAGGCGCCGATCGCCATCGCCACGAAGTTCCAGAAGGTGACCTTGGCGCCGCCGAGTCGGTCCGCGGCCCAGCCGCCGACGGGCCGGATCAGCGAGCCGAGCAGCGGCCCGAGGAACGTCAGGTACGCGGCCTTGATGGGCGTGTCGAAGTCGGCCTTGAACTGCACCTGCAGCACCTGGCCGAAGGCGAAGCCGAACCCGATGAACGACCCGAACGTCCCGATGTAGAGCAGCGACATGATCCAGCTGTACGGGTCCTTGATGACGTCCCGCATGGCGCGCTTGTCGTTGCGCATGCCGGCGAGGTTGTCCATCCACAGCGAGGCGCCCAGCGCGGCCAGCACGATGAAGGGGATGTAGATCCCGGCCACCAGGCGCGGGTGGTCCTTGCCCGCCGTCGCCAGCACGGCGAGGCCGACCAGCTGGACGACGGCCACGCCGATGTTGCCGCCGCCCGCGTTGATCCCGAGTGCCCAGCCCTTGAGCCGCTGCGGGTAGAAGGCGTTGATGTTGGCCATCGAGGAGGCGAAGTTGCCGCCGCCGACACCGGCGACCGCGGCGAGGATGAGCAGGGTGCTGAAGGACACGCCCGGCTTGACCAGGATCGCGGCCGACACCGCCGGGACCAGGAGCAGCCCGGCGCTGAACATCGTCCAGTTACGGCCGCCGAACTTCGCGACCGCGAAGGTGTACGGCAGACGCAGGGCGGCGCCGAATGCCGTGGGGACCGTCGTCAGCAGGAACTTCCCGGCGGGGTCGATGTGGTACGCGGGGCCGAGGAACAGCACCAGCACCGACCACAGGCTCCACACGGAGAACCCGATGTGCTCGGAGAAGATCGAGAAGATGAGGTTGCGTCGCGCGACCTTGGCCCCGGCCTCCTTCCAGAAGTCGTGGTCCTCCGGTTGCCAGTCCGCGATCCACCGGCGCCCGGCGGTGCCGGCGCCGGGGAGGCGTTCTTCGATGGTGGTCATTCGGGTTCCTCCTGGCTGGGGTGCTGCGCCGAAGCTAGGAGCCGCCGGTTTCCTCGGTGTGTGTCGCGTAATGCGGCAGTGATAACTTCCCTGCACCCTACCCGGGCCGCGCTGTGAGGTTCCGTTCATCGCACCGCAGGTCAGAGGCCCCGGTGAAGTGCTTGTTGCGGGCCGGTAACACGCGGGACGTCGTAGCGAAACGCCTCAACCACACGATCGAGGCATGTCGCCCACACCTACCCACTGTCCGTACTGCGCGCTGCAGTGCGGGATGCTCGTCGGCCCCGGCACGATCGCGCCGCGTGACGACATCCCGGCCAACGGTGGCGGAGGCGGGGCACTCTGCCAGAAGGGGTGGACCGCCGGGGACCTGCTCACCACCCCGGACCGGCTGACCGTCCCTCTGATGCGGCCGCACCGGGACGCCCCTCTGGAGCCGGTGTCCTGGGACACAGCGCTGGACCGGATCGTGGCCGAGATCCGCCGGATCCAGCGGGCGTACGGGAACGGGGCCGTGGCGGTCTTCGGCGGCGGCGGGCTGACCAACGAGAAGGCCTACCAGCTCGGCAAGTTCGCCCGGGTGGCGCTGCGGACGCCGAACATCGACTACAACGGCCGCTTCTGCATGTCCTCGGCGGCCGCCGCGCAGAACCGCGCGTTCGGCCTGGACCGGGGACTGCCCGTGCCGATCACCGACATCGCCGCTGCCGACACGATCCTGCTGGCCGGCGGCAACGTCGCCGAGACGATGCCGCCGTTCGTGCGGCACCTGACCGCCCAGCGCGAACGCGGCGGGAAACTGATCGTCGTCGACCCGCGGGAGACCTCGACGGCCCGCCGTGCCGACCTGCACCTGCAGGTCACGCCGGGCACCGACCTGGCCCTGGCCAACGGGCTGCTGCACCTGGCGATGACCGAGGGGCTGATCGACAAGGCGTACCTCGACGCGCGCACCACGGGGTTCGAGACGGTCCGCACCGTGATCAACGGGTACTGGCCGGAGCGCGTCGAGCGGATCACCGGCGTGCCGGTGCCGAAGATGCGCGAGGCCGTGCGCCTGCTCGGCGAGGCCGCGAACGCGCTCATCCTCACCGCGCGCGGCGCCGAACAGCACGCCACCGGCACCGACACCGTCACCGCCTTCATCAACCTGGCGCTGGCGCTCGGCCTGCCCGGACGCCCCGGGTCCGGGTTCGGGTGCCTGACCGGGCAGGGCAACGGCCAGGGTGGCCGGGAGCACGGGCAGAAGGCCGACCAGCTGCCGGGCTACCGGAAGATCGACGACCCGGCGGCACGCGAGCACGTCGCCCGTGTCTGGGGGATCGATCCGGACGACCTGCCGGGGCCCGGGCTGTCGGCCACCGAACTCCTGGGCGCCCTGGGCACGCCCGGCGGGCCGCGCGCCCTGCTGCTGTTCGGTTCCAACCCGGTGGTGTCGGCCCCGGACGCGGGCCGGGTCGAGGAACGCCTCGCGGCACTCGACCTCCTCGTCGTCGCCGACTTCGTGCCGTCCGAGACCGCCGCGCGCGCCGATGTCGTGCTGCCGACGGCGCAGTGGGCCGAGGAGACCGGCACGATCACCAACCTGGAGGGCCGCGTGCTCCTGCGCCGCGCGGCCGTGCCGAGGCCGCCGCAGGTCCGCGGCGACCTGGAGATCCTCGCCGCGCTCGCCGAGCGCCTCAAAGCGCCCGGCCGGTTCAGCGCCGAACCGGCCGAGGTGTTCGACGAGCTGCGCGCGGCCAGCGCCGGCGGGCTCGCCGACTACTCCGGCATCACGTACGAGCGGATCGTCGCCGAGACCGGGGTCTTCTGGCCCTGCCCGGGCGAGGGCCACCCGGGTACGCCGCGCGTCTTCCTCGACCGGTTCGCCACGCCGGACGGGCGCGCCCGGTGCGTCCCGGTCGAACACCGCGGCCCCGCCGAGGACATCAGCGCCGACTACCCCGTCTACCTCACGACCGGGCGGGTGCTCGCGCACTACCAGAGCGGCGCGCAGACCCGGCGGATCCGCGCGCTGGTGGACGCGGTCCCCGAGGCGTACGTGGAGATCCATCCCGACCTGGCCGAGCGCCTCGACATCGCGGAGGGGGCCGAGGTCCGCGTCACCAGCCGGCGGGGCCGGGCCGTCGCCAAGGCGCGATTCAGCAGGGCGATCCGGCGCGACACCGTGTTCATGCCCTTCCACTGGGCCGGTCCCGCACGCGCCAACCTGCTCACCAACCCGGCACTCGATCCGACGTCCCGGATGCCGGAGTTCAAAGTCTGCGCCGTCCGACTGGAGAAATCGTGAAGAAGAGAATCGTGGTCGTCGGCAACGGGATGGCGGGCTCCCGGCTCGTCTCCGAGCTGCGGGCCCGCGACCGGGAGGCGCGGATCACCGTGTTCGGGGCCGAGGCCGCGCAGCCGTACAACCGGGTGCTGCTGTCGAACGTCCTGGCCGGCGTCACCGCGCCCGGCGACATCGGCCTGACCGATCCGGGGTGGTACGCCGCGAACGACGTCGACGCCCGGCTCGGGCAGGAGGTCGTCGCGATCGACCGGGAGCGCAGGACGGTGACGTCGGCCGACGGGACCGTCACCCCGTACGACACGCTCGTCCTCGCCACCGGAAGCGCCCCGGTCATGCCGCCGCTGCCCGGGCTGGACGCCGACGGCGTCGTCGCGTTCCGCACGCTCGACGACTGCCGGGACATCATGGGCCTCGCGGACGATGCCGAGTCAGCCGTCGTGGTCGGCGGCGGGCTGCTCGGCCTCGAGGCGGCCCGCGGACTGGCCGGGCGCGGGCTGCGGGTCACCGTCGTCCACCTCGCCGGGCACCTGATGGAGCGGCAGCTGGACGCCGAGGCCGGGGGCGTGCTGCAGCGCACGATCGGGGACCTCGGGGTCCGTACCCTCGTCGGGGCGCGGCTGACCGGGGCGCGGGCCGAGGACGGGCGCGTCACCGGGGTCGAACTGGACGACGGCACGGTGCTGCCCGCCGACCTGGTGGTGCTCGCCTGCGGCATCCGCCCCGAGACCGGGCTCGCGCGGGCGGCGGGCCTCACCGTGGGCCGGGGCGTCGTCGTCGACGACCGGCTCCGCTCGGTCGACGACCCCGACGTCCACGCGATCGGGGAGTGCGCGCAGCACCAGGGCACGGTGTACGGGCTGGTCGCGCCCGCGTGGGAGCAGGCCAGGATCCTCGCCGACCTGCTCACCGGCGGCGACGCCCGGTACGAGGGTTCGCGGCAGGTCACGCGGCTCAAGGCGGCCGGGATCGAACTGGCCGCCATGGGGGAGACCGCGCTCGGCGACGACGAGGCCGAGGTCGTCCGCTTCGCCGACCCGACGCGCGGCACGTACAAGAAGGTCGTCATCAGGGACGACCGCCTCATCGGCGCGATCCTGATCGGCGAGACGACCACGGCGGGGCTGCTGACCCAGCTGTACGACCGCGCGGCGCCCGTGCCGTCCGACCGTCTGGGGCTGCTCTTCCACGGGCTGAACCCTGCTACGCCCGCCGAGACGCCGGTGCGCATGCCGGACGCGGCGACGGTCTGCGCGTGCAACAACGTCAGCAAGGGGCGGATCCGCGCCTGCTGGGAGGCGGGCGGGCGCGACGTCGCCGACGTCGCCGCCGAGACCCGCGCCACCACGGGCTGCGGCGGCTGCCGCGACACGGTCGAGGGGATCCTCGAGTGGCTCGGAACCCAGGAGGTGACGTCTCCCACCAGGTCAGGCCGTACGTGAGCGGCTTGTAGCACAGCGGTAACAAGCGGGACGCAGACGCGAAACGCCTGATCGTCAAGATCGAGGTCAGAACGCGTCGGGGAGGATTGAATCGGATGACTGGCCGTCTTGTCGTCGTGGGGCATGGCCCGGCGGCGCATCGCCTCGTCGAAGCGTTGCGGGAGCGGGACTCGGCCGGCCGGTGGCAGATCACCGTGGTGGGGGAGGAGCCCCGCACGGCGTACGACCGGGTGGCCCTGACGTCCTATCTCACCGAGGGGGCCGATCTCGGCTACCCGGCCCACGACGAGAGCGTGACCGTACGGACCGGCGAGCGGGTCGCCGCGATCGACCGGGACGCCCGCACGGTGACCACCGACGCGGGGGAGACCCTGCCGTACGACGCGCTGGTGCTGGCCACCGGGTCGGTGCCGTTCGTGCCGCCGGTGCCCGGCGCCGAGCACGCCTTCGTCTACCGGACGATCGAGGACCTGGACGCGCTGAGCGCCGCGGCCGGAAGCGCCGACCTTACTATGTCAAGGCCGCGGGCCGGTGTGGTCGTCGGCGGCGGACTGCTCGGCCTGGAGGCCGCCCGCGCGCTGCAGGGGCTCGGCCTGGACACCCACGTCGTCGAGGTGGCTCCCTGGCTGATGCCGCGCCAGCTCGACGAGGGCGGTGGCGCGATGCTGCGCCGCCACATCGAGGCCCTCGGCATGACCGTGCACACCGGCGTCGGGATGGAGCGCATCGAGCCCGGCGCCGTGCGCCTCGCCGGAGACGTCGTGCTCGACGCCGACGTGGCCGTCTTCTCGGCGGGCATCCGCCCGCGTGACGACCTCGCCCGCGCGGCGGGCCTGGCGGTGGGGGAGCGCGGCGGCATCGTCGTCGACGACACCTGCCGCACCGAGGACCCGCGCGTCTTCGCGATCGGCGAGTGCGCGCTGATCGGCGGAATGGTCTACGGCCTGGTCGGGCCGTGCTTCACCATGGCCGAGGTCGTCGCGGACCGGCTCCTGGACGGGGAGGCGCGGTTCACCGGCGCCGATCTGTCGACCCAGCTCAAGCTCATGGGCGTCGACGTCGCCAGCTTCGGCGACCCGTCCGCGGACGCCCTCGACGTGATCTACACCGACCCGGTCGCCGGGATCTACAAGCGCCTCGTCGTCAGCGACGACGCGCAGACCCTCCTCGGCGGTGTGCTGGTCGGGGACGCCTCGTCCTACCCGACCCTCCGCGCATATGTCGGCGCGAAATTGCCCGGCACGCCGGAGCAGGCGCTGTTCGGCGGCACGGAGGCGGCGGGCGGCGCGCTGCCCGAGTCGACGGTCATCTGCAGCTGCAACAACGTGACGGCCGGGGCCATCCGCTGCGCGATCACCGAGGACAAGCTCACCGACGTCGGGGCCGTGAAGTCGTGCACGAAGGCCGGCACCGGCTGCGGTAGCTGTGTGCCGCTGGTGAAGAAGATCCTCGACGCGGAGCTGACCGCCGCGGGCATCGAGGTCAGCAAGGCGCTGTGCGAGCACTTCGACCACAGCCGCGCGGAGCTGTTCGACATCATCCGGGTGCGCGGCATCACGACCTTCTCGCAGCTGATCACCGAGCACGGGCGCGGGCGCGGCTGCGACATCTGCAAGCCGGCGGTCGCCTCGATCCTGGCCAGCCTCGGCAACGGCCACATCCTCGACGGCGAGCAGGCCGGCCTGCAGGACACCAACGACCGGTTCCTCGCCAACATGCAGAAGAACGGCACCTACTCGGTCGTGCCCCGCATCCCCGGCGGTGAGATCACGCCGGAGAAGCTGATCGTCATCGGCGAGGTCGCCCAGGAGTTCGGCCTCTACACCAAGATCACCGGCGGGCAGCGGATCGACCTGTTCGGGGCCCGTGTCGAGCAGCTCCCGCACATCTGGAAGAAGCTCATCGACGCCGGCTTCGAATCCGGCCACGCGTACGGCAAGGCGCTGCGCACGGTGAAGTCCTGCGTCGGCTCGACGTGGTGCCGGTACGGCGTCCAGGACTCGGTCGGCCTGGCGATCCGCCTCGAACTGCGCTACCGCGGCCTGCGCGCCCCGCACAAGCTCAAGTCGGCGGTGTCCGGGTGCGCCCGCGAGTGCGCCGAGGCGCAGAGCAAGGACTTCGGGATCATCGCCACCGAGAAGGGCTGGAACCTCTACGTCGCCGGGAACGGCGGGATGCGGCCGCGCCACGCGGACCTGTTCGCCAGTGACCTGGACGAGGAGACGCTCCTCCGCTACATCGACCGGTTCCTGATGTTCTACATCCGCACCGCCGACCGGCTGCAGCGCACTGCGTCCTGGCTGGAGAGCCTCGACGGCGGCCTCGACTACCTGCGCGAAGTGATCATCGAGGACAGCCTCGGCATCTGCGCGGAGCTGGACGCCGCGATGGAGCGTCACGTGGCGGGCTACTCCGACGAGTGGCGGGCGATCCTCGATGATCCCGACAAACTGCGCCGCTTCGTCTCGTTCGTCAACGCGCCGGGCACGCCCGACCCGAGCATCGTCTTCGAGCCCGAGCGCGACCAGATCAAGCCGGCGATGGCGGAGGTGACCCCGTGACCGACGCAGGGGCACGTCCGGAGATCGGAGTGAAGGGAGCATTCGATGACCGAGATCTGTGAGGCGCCGGCGGGCACCGGCACGCTGACCGCGGCACGCTGGACCCCGGTGTGCGACTACGACGACCTGCAGCCCGAGCGCGGCGTGTGCGCGCTCGTCGAAGGCCGCCAGGTCGCGATCTTCCGCACCCACGACGGTGAGCTGTACGCGCTGTCCAGTCATGATCCCTTCAGCGGGGCCAACGTCCTGGCCTGGGGGATCGTCGGGTGCCGCGGCGGGCTGCCGACCGTGGCCTCCCCGATGTACAAGCAGGTGTTCGACCTGACCACGGGCCGCTGCCTGGACGACCCGGAGGTCTCGGTGCGGACCTTCCGAATACGGCGCAACGGCGGCCGCGTGGAGGTGGCCGAGTCGTGAAGGACGAGCCACTGGCCGGATTCACCGTGGGCGTCACGGCGGCGCGGCGTCACGAGGAGCTGTCGGCGCTGCTGGAGCGCAAGGGCGCCCGCGTCGTGTACGCCCCCGCGATCCGGCTGGTGCCGCTTGCCGACGACGCGGAGCTCCTCGACGCGACCCGCGACATCCTCGCGGACCCGGTCGACGATGTGATCGTCACGACCGGCATCGGCTTCCGCGCGTGGCTGGAGACGGCGGACGGCTGGGGGCTGCGCGACGATCTGATCAAGCGGCTCGGCGACGTGCGCATCCTGGCCCGGGGGCCGAAGGCCCGCGGGGCCGTGCGCGCCGCCGGGATGGCCGAGGAGTGGTCGCCGGAGTCGGAGAACTGCGACGAGGTCCTCCGCCACCTCCTGGAGGAGGACCTCACGGGGCGCCGCATCGCGGTCCAGCTGTACGGCGAACCGACGCCTCACCTGACGGGCGCGCTCCGCCGCGCGGGCGCCGAGGTCGTGGAGATCCCGGTGTACCGCTGGTCCCGTACGGACGACCCGACGCCGCTGCGCCGGCTGGTCGGGCAGGCGGTCGCCGGCACCGTCGACGCGATCACGTTCACGAGCGCGCCGGCGGTGTCGGCGACCCTGGCCGTCGCGGACGAGGACAACCTCGAAGACCTCTTGCTGGAGGCCCTGCGCACCCAGGTGGTCGCCGCCTGCGTCGGTCCGGTCACCGCCGCGCCGCTGGAGGAGCGGGGTGTGGCGACGGTACGCCCCGAGCGCGCCCGCCTCGGCGCCCTGGTCCGGGCGCTCGCCGCCGAGCTGCCGGTCCGGCGGTCGAGCCGGATCGCCGTGAACGGCCACGCCCTCGAGCTGCGCGGCCACGCCGTGGTGATCGACGGGCAGCTCAAACCGATCGCGCCCGCCCCGATGGCGATCCTCCGTGCCCTCGCCCGCCGGCCCGGGCACGTCGTCTCGCGTGCCGAGCTGTGCACGGTGCTGCCCAGCCGGTCCCTGCCGGGCGGAGCGGGCCAGGGACGCCCGCATCCGGACGAGCACGCCGTCGAGATGGCGGTGGCACGGCTGCGCCGGGGACTGGGCCGCAACGGGCTCGTCGAGACCGTGGTCAAACGCGGCTACCGGCTGGCCTGCGACCCGATCCGCTCCGAGCCTGCCACGTTCGCCGGCGCCCCGGGACCGGCATGACGCTGCTCGCCGTCGGGCACGGCACGCGGGACCCCGCCGGAGTCGCCGTCATCCGCGCCCTGCTCGACCGGGTGCGCGCCCTGCGCCCCGGCCTGACCGTCATCGAGTCCTACGCCGAGATCACCGCGCCGTCCCTGGAGGACGCGCTGGCGGTGTGCCCGGGCCCGGTGGTCGCGGTGCCGCTCATGCTCGGCCGCGGCTACCACGCCCTGGTCGACATCCCCGGCCGCGTCGGCCCCGACGTCACCGTCGCCCGGCCCCTGGGGCCGCATCCGCTGCTCGCCGGGGCCCTCACAGACCGGCTGGGCACGGGCCGGTACGCCGACGCCGTCGTGCTGGGCGCGGCCGGCACCTCCAGCCCGCAGGGACTGGCCGACGCCGCCTCCGCCGCGCACCTGCTGGGCCGCCGCCTGCGCCGCCCCGTGCCGTACGGGCTCGCGGCCGGAGCCGGACCCGAGCTGAGCGAGGTCGTCCGTGGGCTGCGCGCCCAGGGCGCCCGGCGGATCGCGGTCGCGTCCTACCTGCTGGCCCCCGGACACTTCCACGACCGCCTGGCGGCCGCCGGCGCCGACGTGGTCGCACCGCCCCTGGGCGTGCACGACGCGCTGGCGCGAGTCGTCCTACGCCGCTACGACGAGGCGATGGCGGCCGTCGCCGCCGAGGCGCGAAGCCGCGACCGCGAGACGCTCGGCCGCACCGGATGATGTGAGCCACGGGCCAGCGGGCCGGGACTCCCCCCCGGGGCCGGCCGCATCGGATGACGCGGGTCAGCCGCCGTCGAGCCGGGTGGCGACGCCGTCGAGCACCTGGTCGAGGCCGGTGTCGAACACGGTCTCCGCGTCGGGATGTTCGGCCTCGTGAACGACCTTCGCCAGGGTCGGATAACGGCCGGTGGCGAACATCCGGACAAGGTAGGGGCCCGTGGTGGCCTGCCACTCCCGCTCGTCCAGGCCGCTGGCCCGTTCGGCGCGTGAATTGACGATCTCGCTCCGGACCGCCCCGAACACGTAGGCGTGCACGGTGTACGAGGCCTGCATGACGGCGTCGATGCCGCCGAATCCGGGCACGCCGTCCAGCGCGGCCAGTGACGCCTCCAGGTGGGCCAGCGCGTTGGGGCCGAGATTCGGCCGCCCGCCCAGCAGGTCGGCGAACCATTCGTGCCGTAGCGCCGTCCGCCGGACGCCGTGGGCGAGGGCCCGCAGGGCGCCGCGCCAATCCCCGCCGGCCGGCTCCGGCGTGGGGATCTCGCCGTACACCGCGTCCACCATGAGGTCGAGCAGTTCCTCCTTGGTCGACAGGTAGCCGTAGAGCCGCATCGGTCCCGCGTCGAGCGCGGCGGCGACCTTGCGCAGGGACACGGCCTCCAGTCCGCCGGCGTCGGCGAGCTCGATCGCCGCGCGGACGATCCGATCCCTGCTGAGCGGGCTCGGAGCCGGCCGGCTCGGCGGCTCGGGGCGCTCCCAGACGAGCGTGGGCTCGTCGCCGGTGTCTCGTCGTCTCGCCATCACACCTCGTCTTCTCCGGCCTTCGGACGCCGAGGCAACGATACATCGCGGTTGATCAATACACTGTATCGCGCTATACAGTGTATCGACCGCTTTTGAGAGAGTGGAGTCCTCGTGACCATTCATGACGCCCGGATCGCCATCGTCGGAGGCGGGCTCGGCGGGCTGACCCTCGCCCGCGTCCTGCACGTCCACGGCATCGACGCCGTCGTCTACGAGCGCGACGCCTCCCGCGCCGCCCGCGGCCAGGGAGGCATGCTCGACCTGCACGCCGACGGCGGGCAGCACGCCCTGAGGGAGGCCGGTCTGGAGGAGGGGTTCCTCGCGATCGCCCGCCGGGAGGGCCAGGATCTGCGCCTGCTCGACCCCGACGGCACCCTCCTGCTCCAGGAGGACACCCCCGACGACGCTCCGCTGGACCGGCCCGAGGTCGACCGCACCGCCCTTCGGGACCTCCTGGTCGACTCACTCCCCGAAGGGGCCGTCGTGTGGGGACGCGCGTTCGAGCGCGCCACCGCGCTGCCCGGCGGTGGCCACCGGCTCCACTTCGCCGACGGCACCACCGCCGAGTGCGATCTGCTGGTCGGCGCGGACGGCGCCCGTTCCCGGGTCCGCCCGTTGCTCACCGACGCCCGGCCGTTCCATATCGGCCAGAACGTGGTCGAGAGCGGCATCCCCGATATCGATCGCACGCATCCCGAGCTGGCTGCCATGGTCGGGCGGGGCAACTACTGGGTGCTCGGCACGGACCGGTCCTTGTCGGCTCAGCGCAACGGGGACGGCCGTGTCCGCGTCTACTTGGGCTTTTACACCTCCGAGGACTGGCTCACCACCTGCGGGATCCCCTTCGAGGACGGCGAGCGGGCCCGCGCGGCCCTGACGAAGCGGTTCGCCGACTGGGCGCCGCAGTTCACCCCGCTGATCCAGGCGTGCACCGACCCCTTCGTGCCCCGTCCGATCGCCATGCTGCCGATCGGCCTGTCCTGGGCCCCCGTCCCCGGCGTCACGCTGCTCGGTGACGCCGCCCACCTGATGCCGCCCGTGGGGGAGGGCGCCAACCTCGCCATGCGCGACGGCGCCGAACTCGGCCTGGCCCTCGCCGCTCACCCGGGCGACCCGGCCACCGCCGTCCGGGCCTACGAGACCGCGATGTTCGAACGCGCGACGGCCGTGGCGCGGCGGTCCGCCGACATCGTGAAGATCCTCATGTCGGGTGCGCGCGGCCTGCTGGAGTTCTTCCAGCGGCGCGCCGGGCAGTGAGGACGCCACGCGCCGAACCGGTCACGGCCGCCGTCACCGGGGGGACGAGCCGGGACCGTCGGGCGGTGAGCCGCGCGGGCCCGGCAATGCGGGTATGGACCTGACAGAAACCTCTACATAGCCTTGACCGGTATCGCCGCCGATCGAGGGAGCGTTCATGGCCGCGGCATCAGGGGTGCCCGATATCCTGTCCGCCGAATTCGCCGCAGATCCGTACTCGGCCTACCGCATGATGCTGGAAGAATTTCCATTGATCAGGCAGGAGTCGAGCGGCGGTTACGTCATCTCACGCTATGAGGACGTGCAACGCGCCTTCCGGGATCCGGTCTTCACGACCGACAACTACGAGTGGCAGCTCGAGCCCGTGCACGGGCGGACCATTCTGCAGATGAGCGGCCGGGAGCACGCCGTGCACCGCGCGCTGGTGGCGCCGGCGTTCCGCGGGAACGAACTGCAGGAGAAATTCCTGCCCGTCATCGAGCGCAACTCGCGCGAACTGATCGAGCGCTTCGCCGGCCGCGGCACCGTCGATCTGGTCACGGAATTCTCGACCCGGTTCCCGATCAACGTCATCGCCGACATGCTCGGCCTCGACAAGGCGGATCACGACCGGTTCCACCGGTGGTACACCGCCATCATCGCGGTCTTCGGCAACCTGGCGGGCGACCCGGAGGTGGCGGCGGCCGGCGAGCGGACGCGCCGGGAGCTGGGGGAGTACCTCATTCCGATCATCCAGGAGCGCAGGGCGAACCCGGGGGACGACCTGCTGTCGACGCTCTGCGCCGCCGAGATCGACGGCACCAGGATGACCGACGACGACATACGGGCCTTCTGCAGCCTGCTGCTCGCCGCGGGGGGCGAGACCACCGACCGCGCCATTTCCAGCCTCTTCCGAAACCTTCTCGAGCACCCCGACCAACTCGCCGCCGTACGTCGCGACCGCACGCTCATCCCGAAGGCCTTCGCCGAGACGCTGCGGTACACCCCGCCGGTGCACATGGTCATCCGCCAGGTGGCCGAGGACGTCGCGCTCAGCGGAGGCACCGTGCCCGCCGGCGGCACCGTCGTGTGCGCGGTCGGCGCCGCCAATCGCGACCCCCGGCGCTATTCCCGCCCGGATGTGTTCGACGTCTTCCGCGATGACCTGGCGGCCTCGACCGCGTTCTCCGCCGCGGCCGACCACCTGGCCTTCGCGCTCGGGCGCCACTTCTGCGTCGGCGCCATGCTGGCCAAGACCGAGGTGGAGGTGGCGACGAACCAGTTGCTGGACGCCATGGACGACATCGCGTTCCGGGACGAGACCGCGCCGGCCGATCAGGGGGTGTTCACCCGCGGCCTCGTGACGCTCCCCCTGGTGTTCCGGCCGGTGGCGGCGGGCGCCTCAGCCACGGAGGAGGCGCCCGCCGCCACCGGCTGATCAGACGGAGACGTACGACGGGGTGAAACTCACCGGCAGGGAGACCAGGCCGCGCATCCAGACGGACGGCGACCACTTCAGGTCCTCGACGTTCACCGCCGGCCGGATGTCCGGAAGCCGGTCGAGGAGCACCTCGACCGCGGTCTGGCAGATCACCTCGGCGAGCTCCGGTGCCGGAATCGGGCACCGGTGCTCGCCGTAGCTGAACGACATCATGGCCTGGTTGCCGGCCGCCGCCTCGGACACGGGGCGGACCTGCGGGTCGCTGTTGGCCGCCGCCAGGCCCAGGACGAGCAGGTCACCGGTGTCGATCTGCTGTCCGCCGAGTTGTACCGGCCGGGCGGCCCAGCGGCCCAGGTAGTTCTGCGTGGGGGTGTCCTCCCACAGCACCTCGTTGAGCGCCTGGCCGACGCTGCGGCGGCCACCCGAGATGTTCATGGAGAACCGGTCGTCGGTCAGCATCAGCCGGACGGTGTTGCCGATCCAGTACGCCATCGGCTGCTGGGCGGCGGTCATCACCAGGACCAGGTCGGAGATGAGCTCATCCTCCGTCAGTCCGGCGGGATGGTTCAGCACACGCGTGACGAAGTCCGGGCCCGGCTGCTCACGCTTGTGCGCCACCAGCCGCTGCATCGTCGCGCAGATGCCCTGGTACGCCTCCAGCGCGCCCTCGTCGCCGTTGACCGTGGTCATCATGTCCCGCAGCAGGCCCGGTGTCTCCGCCTCCGGCAGGCCGAAGATCTTGGCGACCGCGAGCAGCGGCAGCGGGTGCGCGAACTGGGCCATCAGGTCGACCTCACCCGCCGCGACGAACGTGTCGATCAGGTCGTCCGCGATCCTCTCGGACTGGTTCCGCAGGTCGAACTGGTCGACCGCGAACAGGCCGTCGCTGATCGCACCCGCCCGGCGCCGGTGCTCGTCGCCCTCCGTGAACAATGTGGAGGGCTGGTAGCCGACGAACGGCATCAGCGGCCAGTCGAGCGGGATGTTGTCCCATTCGTTCCAGCGGCGGGAGTCGCGGGCGAAGACGTCCGGGTTGCTCAGCACGTGGCGGACCTCCCGGTAGTCGATCACGAACCAGGCGGGGATGTCTCCCTCGATCACCACGGGAACGACCGAGCCGTGCTCCTGCCGCATCTCGCGGTACAACTCCGACGGATTCCGCAGAAATCTCGGCCCGTACAGGGGCACGGCACCGGCGTGGGCGGGACAGCCGCCCGATGGGGCGTCGGCGGGGGTGGTGGCATGTCGAGGGTCCGTCATGGCCTTCTCCGATGATGCACTCAGATCCGTCGGCGGCACGTGCCGACGCGATGTCACGGTTCGCGTACGGCAGACTACGGTCAAGATCCGCCGAGGGCCAGAGCCGGGAGGATCTCAGCGGCACGCCGGGCGGTGAGGGCGCCCCCCGCCGAAGCGGTCACGGCCGCCGACGCCGCGGAGACGAGCCGGGGCCGTCGGGCGGTGAGCCGCGCAGGATCACGTGCGGCGGTCGTCCCAGGTCGAGGAACATCTTCACGTCGTCGTAGCGCTCGTCGCCCACCTCGATGGCGTTGGGCAGACGCCCCCACTCGCGGAAGCCGAGCCGCTCGTACAGCTCGATCGCGCCGTGGTTGTTGCCCCGCGCGCCGAGGGTCAGCACCTCGACGCCGTTCGAGCGGGCGTCGTCGATGAGCGCCTCCACGACGCGCCGGCCGAGCCCCAGCCCGCGCGCCATCGGGTGCGCCATGACCTTCTGCACCTCCGCCTGGTGGCGGAAGACGTCGGTGGCGCCGCGGCGCCACAGCCCGCCGGCGGCCACCTCACCGTCGAGGAGGGCGAGCGCCAGGGCGGCGTCGCCGGCCCGGACGCGGTCGAGGGCCTCGTCCAGCCACCGGTCGGTCTCCGCCCGGTCGGGCGGGGTCAGCCAGCCGACGGCCCCATCGAGCTGGACGACGGAGTGGATCATGCGGTGCACGCCCGCGCGCAGGCGCTCGTCGGCCGTGGCCGGCCAGTGGATCTCTATGCGGGGACTCACGGTCACCCATTCTCCCCGGTGGCGTCGTAAGCCGCGCGGGCGGTGTGCACCTCCTCGATGTGCGTCTCGGCCCACTCCTTGGCCGCGCGGACGAGCGGCAGCAGGCTCACGCCGAGCGGGGTCAGCTCGTAGTCGACGCGGACCGGCACGGACGGTGTGACGGTGCGGGTCACCATCCCGTCCCGTTCGAGCCCGCGCAGCGTCTGGGTGAGCATCTTCTGGCTCACGCCCGCGATGATCCGGCCGAGATCGCTGTAGCGCCGGGGGCCGTCGGCGAGCGCGTTGAGGATCAGGGTGACCCACTTGTCGCTGATCCGGTCGAGCAGCTCACGAGCGGGGCAGGCGGCCATGTACGCGTCATAGGCGGCACGGGCGTCGGCCCGTCGCTGGGCGGCGGTCTGGGTGGGCATGGCACTCCTGTGGGTCCGTTACACACTTCCAGGTACGTACTTACCGATGGAGAGTAGCGGCTCGTAGGTTCGCCGTGTCATGCCGATTCACGCACGTAGAGAGGACCACACCATGCGCGCGGTCGTCGTTCGTTCCTACGGAGGCCCGGAGGTCCTGGAGCTCGCCGAGGTCCCGGTCCCCGAGCCGGGCCCCGGGCAGGTCCGCATCCGGACCCGCGCCGCCGCCGTCAACCCCGTGGACCTCGCCACCCGGGCCGGGCACCTCGTCCAGGGCGGGCTCATGGCATCCCGGGACGTGACCGGTCTCGGCTGGGACGTCGCCGGTGTCGTCGACGCGGTCGGCCCGGCCGTGGCCGGGTTGTCTCCGGGGGATGAGGTCATCGGGCTGTCCGACCGGCTCGACCTCGCCCTCGGCACGCACGCCGAACAGGTCGTCCTGGACGCGACCGCGGTGGCGAGGACACCGGCCGGGCTGTCGCCGGAGGCGGCGGCCACCCTCCCGCTGAACGTCCTCACCGCCGACCAGGCCCTGGACTTCCTCGACCTGCGGGCCGGGCAGACCCTGCTGGTCACCGGCGCGGCAGGCGCCGTGGGCGGATTCGCCACCGAGTTGGCGGCGCAGCGCGGCATCCGCGTCGTCGCGGTCGCCGGAGCGCAGGACGAGGAGCTCGTCCGCGGCCTGGGCGCCGAGATCTTCGTGCCCCGCACACGCGAGCTGTCGGCGGCCGTCCGCTCGGCCGTGCCCGGCGGCGTCGACGCCGCACTGGACGCGGCCGTCGTCGGGCCCGCCGCGCTGGAGGCCGTACGAAACGGCGGGGCGTTCGCCGCCGTCGTCGGCGGAGCGGCCCCCGTCCCGCTGCGCGGCACCCGGGTCGCCAACGTGTGGATCCGCGCGGACGGACCACGCCTGGCCGAGCTGGCCCTGCTCGCGGCCGGCGGGCGCGTCACGCCGCGGGTCGCGGGCACGTTCCCGCTGGCGGATGTGGCCACCGCCCATCGGCTCCTGGAGAAGGGCGGCGTGCGCGGCCGCCCGGTCCTCACCCCTTGAGAACCGGGCGGCGAAGCGCGACGGCCGCCGGGACCGGCCGGGCGGCGGCATGCTCGGCCGGTCGCGCGCCATGGGCGGTGGTTCAGGCCGGGACGGTGAGGGTGGCGGTGTAGCCGGCGGTGGTGTTGCCGGTGACGGTGGCCAGCTGGGTGGCGTACCCGTCGCGGAAGACCATGTCGGTGTCCAGGCTGACCCGGGACAGGTTCGAGGCGCTCGATCCGTAGCCGCTGGTGGCGTACACGGACTGGCAGGCGGCTGCGGGAAGGGCGAGCTGTGAGGTCTTCAGCGGGTCGCCCGCGGCGGTGGCCTCGGCGAGGGTGCGGTAGACCTCGAAGTGGATGTGGGGCCATCGGCCGGAGTAGCAGCCGGGGAAGATGCTGGTGAAGGTGACCAGGCCGGAGCTGTCGGCCACTTGGACGCCGCGCAGGTAATTGACGTTGGTCAGGCCGGCGGAATAGAGGGAGTATCCGCCGGTGGCGTTGCAGTGCCATAGGTAGACGGCCGCGCCGGGGAAAGGCGCGCAGGAACTGGTCTCGATGGTGAGCTTGATCGTGAGGGGGACCCCGGTGGCGGTTCCGCTCATGCCGCCGAAGCTGGATCGGATGTCGCTGCGGACGATGCCGCTCTGGGTCAGCACGTTCGGCCCGTTGGAGCCGTCGGCCGGGTAGGGGCCGGCGGTCTCGCTGGGAATCTCCGTGCAGGCGGCCGCGTCGGCGTCGGCCTTGCCCGGCAGGGCCGATGCCACGGCTGCGATGCCCGCGCCGCCCATGAGCAGGAGTGCCCTGCGCCGGTTGAGTGTGACCAGGTCGAATGACAGACCTCGGTCGTGGTCGTGTAGTTCTTCATTCATGACCGGGAGCGTAAAAGGCGCTCAGCGAGCCGTGAAGGTCCCTTTCGTGGGAGTTGCATGAGAAAATTCAACACTTAATTTAAGTTTTATTAGACTTAGTCAAAACGCCTTGACTCAATTTATTAATGTGTGTAAAGTAGGTGTGGATTGCGTGTGTTAACGGGCGGTCGCGCCACCCCGCCCGGCGGGCGGGAACGCGAAGGCCCGCCGGGAGCGAGTGCTCACGGCGGGCCTTCGTGCGGCCGGCTCGGTCCGCTCAGCTGGCGAAGTCGAGCAGCGGCTGGGCGTTGCTCGGGTGCCGCAGCTTGGACAGCGACTCCTTCTCGAGCTGGCGGATCCGCTCGCGGGTCAGTCCGAGGTGCTTGCCGATCTCGTCGAGCGTGCGGGGCGTGCCGTCGTACAGCCCGAACCGCATCGCCATGATCTTCTCCTCGCGCGGCGAGAGCACGGACAGCGCCCGGCGCAGCTGGTCGGCCATCAGCTGCCGGTCGACCAGCTCGGACGCCTCCGGGCTGTCGGTGTCCTCGATGAGGTCGCCGATGCGGGTCTCACCGTCCTCGCCGATCGTCGAGTCGAGGCTGATCGGCTGACGGCTCGTCCGCAGCAGCTCCTGGACCTGGGCGGGGCTCTTGTCGAGCTCCACGGCCAGCTCCTCCGGAGTCGGCTCGCGGCCGAGACGCTGGTGCATGTCCCGCTCGACCCTGCTGAGCTTGCTCAGCATCTCCAGGACGTGGACGGGCAGCCGGATCGTGCGGGCCGAGTCCGCGAAGCCGCGCTGGATGGCCTGCCGGATCCACCACATCGCGTACGTGGAGAACTTGTACCCCTTGGTGTAGTCGAACTTCTCCACCGCGCGGATCAGGCCGAGGTTGCCCTCCTGCACGACGTCGAGCAGCGACAGGCCACGGTCGGCGTACTTCTTCGCCACCGAGACCACGAGCCGCAGGTTCGCCTCCAGCATGTGGGCCTTGGCCCGGCGCCCGTCCTCGGCGACGAGCTCGAGGCCCTCGCGGTCGCTCTCGGACAGCCGCGTCTCGGTCTCCAGCTTGTGCTCGGCGTACAGTCCGGCCTCGATGCGCTTGGCGAGCTCGACCTCCTGCGCCGCGGTGAGCAGCTGCCTGCGGCCGATGGCCTTGAGGTAGGTGTGGACCGAGTCGCCCATGACCGAGGACTGGTCGTCCAGGTCGGTCGGGGCGTCCATCTCGAAGTCGTCGGATTCCAGCTCGCCGGCCGGGACGTCCACCGTGTCGGGCTCGGCCGGGGCCTCCGCGGCCGGTGCCGTCGGCTCGGCCTCGGCGGTCTCGGCCTTGGTCGCCGTGGCCTTCGTCCTGCCGCCGGTGGTCTTGGCCGAGCTCTTGGCGCGAGCGGGCTTGGCCTTCTTGACAGTGGCCGTACCCTTTTTCTTGGTGGGCGTGGTCTCGGCCTTGTCCTCACTGGCCAGCCGGACTCCGGCGTCGGTCAGCTCGCGAATGATGGAGCGGCCCTGCGTGGGGGTGATACCGGCTTCCTGAAAGGCCGACCGCACCTCGTCCAGCGAGAGGTGCCCCTGAGATCGGCCACGGTCGAGAAGCTCCTCGAGGGGCGTAGGCCCTGCGTGCATGGTCGCAGCAGCGTTTCGCGGCATGAGGACACCTCCCTCCCTTCGTGTCCTATAGCGGTACGGGACGTGATGTCCGTTTTGCGTCGTGCTCTATGCTGAAACGCGCGATTGTGCCCGGGTTGTTCCCGCAGAGCGAAAAACTTCATGTGCGCACGCGCCCAGCCGGCGCACAGCCCCGCTCGCCCGCCAACCCCGCAGGCTATCAGCGCACGCCCTCACCTGCGGCGACGCCCGATCGGCGCGTCGTATTCCCGTGTGACCAACGCCACGCCGGCCTCGACGGTCACGATGGTCGCCTGGACCGCGTCGACGCTCAGGAGTGAGTCCGGATCGTCGCGACCTTCGACGTGCACGTGGTGATCCCGCCCCGCGTCCCGCAGGTCCAGTGGCCGATGACCACCAGCCCCGCCGTCCCCTCGGCCGGGGTGTCGGGGTCGTTGTACTTCTCGAAGACCCGCATCGCCTCGACGCAGGTCGTACGTCCCCGTACGACCTGGACCCTGGCCTGTGCGCCGGTCACGGTCGTCACCTGCCCGCACTCCGTGCCGGGACGGGCCGGTCGCGGCTTGCCGGTGGGGGAGGGCGACGGCGTCGGGATCACCAGTGGCCGGCTCGGCCGCGGCGCCGCATGGCGCTCACTCGAGCAACCCGCGACGGCGATCAACACCAACAGGGCGAATGCAGGGCGTACCACCACGGTCACGGATTCTCTCAGAGCGGCGGGCCCGCGGTGCCGCCGAGTCCCTTCGCTGGATCAGGCGCGCTTCCAGCGACCTGGCCGGACGCGACCGTCAAGGCCGGCCGGCCGCCGTCGGCGTCGCGCACCGTACGGAGCGCGTGGCGAGGCGCAGTGGAAGAATTCACTATCTTTTGGCGATCCGGGTCTTTATGGGGGCGGCCCTAACCATGATCATGACTGGTGTCCGTCCCCCTCGTAAGGAGGCTCCGTGCACACCCGCAAACGTCCCCGCTCCGTCTGGACGGCGCGGCTCGCCGTGACGACCGCCGCCGCCGCGTCCCTGACCGGAGTGGTCGCCACGACCAGCGCCCACGCGTCGGTCTACAGCTCCTGCACGATCTCCCGGTGCGCCGACGCCCGCTCGGCCGACTCGATCTGGGCCTCGAAGGGCTACCCCACGAGCAGTGGCTGGTATTCCTGGCCGGACGGGAAGTACAACTACACCGGCGGGCGGTTCTACAACCGTGAGGGCGAGCTCCCCAGCGGGGCGACCTACTACGAGTACGACGTGTACTCCCGGGCCAAGGGTGCCTCGCGCGACGCGTACCGGATCGTCGTGAACCGCAGCAGCGGCGTGGTCTGGTTCTCGCCGAACCACTACACCGACTTCTACCAGCTCTAGACCGATCCGCGCCGCTCAGCGCCGGCGCAGGCGCTCCAGGTCCGGCTTGCCGGAGGGCAGCAGCGGAAGCTCCTCGACGAGTTCCAGCTGACGCGGTGCGGCGTACGCGGGGAGCTCCGCGCGGACCCACGCGCGGAGCTCCTCCAGGCCTGGCGGGTCGTCGCCGGCAGAAGAATTCACCATGTTTCGGTAGCAAGGGTCTTTATCTGCGCGGTGCGAACGAAGATCATTACGGGTGTCCGTCTCCCTCGCCCCCTCGCAAGGAGGCTCTGTGCACGCCCGCCTACGCCCCCGCTCCTCCTGGCCGGGCCGGATCGCCGTCACGCTCGCGGCGACCGCTTCCGTGGCCGGAATGGTCGGTACCGCCCCCGCCGAAGCGTCGGTCCACAAGTCCTGCACGATGTGGCGGTGCGCCGACGCGCGCTCGGCCAAGTTGATCTGGGCCTCGAAGGGCCCGAAGGGCTATCCGACCAGCAGAGGCTGGTACTCCTGGAAAGGCGGGAAGTACAACTTCACCGGCGGGCGGTTCCAGAACAGGGAGGGCGAGCTGCCCCGCGGTGCCACCTACTACGAGTACGACGTGTACCCGCGGAAGAAGGGTGCCCACCGCGACGCGTACCGGATCGTCGTGAACCGCAGCAGCGGCGTGGTCTGGTTCTCGCCGAACCACTACACCGACTTCTACAAGCTCTAGTCCCGCCGGGATCCCCTTCGGCTTACGCCCGGCGCAGGCGCTCCAGGTCCGGCTTGCCGGAGGGCAGCAGCGGAAGCTCCTCGACGAGTTCCAGCTGACGCGGTGCGGCGTACGCGGGGAGCTCCGCGCGGACCCACGCGCGGAGCTCCTCCAGTCCGGGTGGGTCGTCGCCCGGGACGACCACGGCGGTCACGCGTTGACCCCACTCAGGGTCGTCGCGCCCGACCACGGCGACGTCCCGTACGGCGTGATGGCGGGCCAGCACCGCCGCGACCTCGCCCGCCACGACCTTCTCGCCGCCGGTGATGATGACGTCGTCGGCCCGCCCCCGCACGCGCAGCCGCCCGTCATCGAGGGCGCCGAGGTCCTGGGTGACGAACCAGGCGCCGTCGCGCACGGCGGCGGTCAGGTCGGGCCGTAGCCGGTAACCGGTGAACAGCACCGGCCCGGCCAGCCGGATGCGCCCGTCGGCGCCGACGTCGACGGAGACGCCGTCGAGCGGGACTCCGTCGTAGACGCAGCCGCCGCACGTCTCGCTCATCCCGTACGTCGTGAAGACCCGGGCGCCGCGTGAGCGCGCCGTCTCCACCAGGCCAGGAGACGCCGCCGCCCCGCCGAGCAGGATCGAGCGGAAGCCACCCAGGTCGACGTCCGCGTCGAGGAGGCGGCGCAGCTGGGTGGGCACCACCGAGAGGTGGGCGGCACCGGACCCGGCCACCCGTTCGACGTCGAATCGGGGGTGGATCACCGGGTCGGTGCCGGCGACCAGAGAACGTACGAGCACCTGGATCCCGGCGATGTGGCTGGGGGGAAGGCAGCACAGCCAGCGTTCGCCCGGCTGAGCGGCCACCCGCGAGAGCGTCGCCGACGCCGAGTGCCGGAGCGCGGCCGCCGACAGCTCCACGACCTTCGGGGCGCCGGTCGACCCCGATGTGGCGATCAGCACGGCGGTGTCGTCGGCCACGGCGGGGCCCGGCGCGCAGCCCGTGTTGCAGTCGTACCGCTGTCTCCCCGCCTCGGTCTCCACCCAGGTGGGACGCAGTACGTCGAGCAACCTGCCGAGCGCGGGAGCGGGCAGCTCAGGGGAGAGGGGGCAGATCGCCGGGCCGCTGCCGTCGAACGCCGCCTCAAGGCGGCGGAACAGGGCGGGCCCGGGTGGCAGGACGACGGCGTGCAGGCTTCGGCTCATGACGGCGATCAGCTTAGTCCGGTGCCGGGCAGGCCTCCGCTGAGGTGGTTGAGACTTGAATTACTATGTAAAGGCGGGTGGCGTGGTGTGCCCGCTCGACAGGTCCGGGGAACCGGCTGCGAGGCGACGAGCCGGAGGCGCTTGAATAGAGCGGGCGCCTGCAGGCGGCGGGCCGCCGACGGGCTGGAAGGGAACACCGCATGGTCTCCGAGCTGTTCGACCCGGACGCGTGGAAGACGGTCGAGGGCTTCGACTTCACCGACATCACGTATCACCGCGCGGTCGACCAGGGCACGGTGCGCATCGCGTTCGACCGGCCGGAGGTCCGTAACGCGTTCCGGCCGAGCACCGTCGACGAGCTGTACCGGGCACTGGACCACGCCCGGATGTCCAGCGACGTGGGATGCGTGCTGCTCACCGGCAACGGCCCGTCCCCCAAGGACGGCGGGTGGGCGTTCTGCTCGGGCGGCGACCAGCGGATCCGCGGCCGTGACGGCTACAAGTACGCCGAAGGCGAGACGGCCGACACCATCGACCCCGCGCGCGCCGGCCGGCTGCACATCCTGGAGGTGCAGCGGCTGATCCGGTTCATGCCCAAGGTCGTCATCTGCGTCGTGCCCGGCTGGGCGGCCGGTGGCGGGCACAGCCTGCACGTCGTCGCGGACCTGACCCTCGCCAGCCGCGAGCACGCGCGGTTCAAGCAGACCGACGCGGACGTCGCCAGCTTCGACGGCGGGTTCGGCTCGGCGTACCTCGCCCGGCAGGTCGGGCAGAAGTTCGCCCGGGAGATCTTCTTCCTGGGAGAGACGTACGACGCCGAGGCTGCGCACCGGATGGGCATGGTCAACGCCGTCGTGCCGCACGCCGACCTCGAGCGGACCGCGCTCGAGTGGGCCCGGAAGATCAATGGCAAGAGCCCGACCGCGCAGCGGATGCTGAAGTACGCCTTCAACCTCATCGACGACGGTCTCGTCGGGCAGCAGGTCTTCGCCGGTGAGGCCACCCGCCTGGCGTACATGACCGACGAGGCCGCCGAGGGCCGTGACTCCTTCCTGGAGAAGCGCGCCCCCGACTGGTCCCGTTTCCCCTGGTACTACTGAGGTCCCATCCGCTCGGAACCGTCGTGATCGTTCCCCCTGGTTACTACTGACCGTCCCGTGCACGCGCGGGGCGCAGGCGGCTCTAAGGTAAGGCGGGAAGGAGCGTCTCCGGACAGGGGGTCAGGCCATTGCGCGTGTTCGCGATCCCGATGCGCACGCGGTTTCGCGGGGTGACACGGCGAGAGGGGATGCTGGTCCGCGGCCCGGCCGGATGGGGGGAGTTCTCCCCTTTTCCGGAGTACGGGGCGAAGGAGTGCGCCCGCTGGCTCGCCGCGGCCCGTGAGGCGGCGCATGACGGATGGCCCGCGCCGCTGCGGCCCCGGATCCCGGTCAACGTCACCGTCCCGGCCGTCGACGCCGAGACGGCCCACCGGATCACCCGCGCCTCCGGCTGCCGTACGGCCAAGGTGAAGGTCGCCGAACCCGGGCAGTCTGAGGCGGACGACCTGGCGCGCGTCGAGGCGGTCCGGGACGCGCTCGGGCCCGGGGGAAAGGTCCGGGTCGACGCCAACGGCGCCTGGGACCCCGACACGGCCGTCCGCATGCTCGGGCTCCTGGGCGAGCTGGAGTACGCCGAGCAGCCCTGCGCGACGCTGGAGGAGCTCGGGCTCGTACGCCGGCGGGTGGACACGCCGATCGCGGCCGACGAGTCGATCCGCCGCGCCGAGGATCCGCTGCGGGTCCGCGCCGCCGAGGCCGCCGACGTCGTCGTGCTCAAGGTGCAGCCGCTGGGCGGGGTGCGCGCCGCGCTGCGCGTGGCCGAGGCGTGCGGGCTCCCGGCGGTCGTCTCCAGCGCGGTCGAGACCTCGGTCGGGCTTGCCGCGGGGGCCGCGCTGGCCGCCGCCCTGCCCGAGCTGCCCTACGCCTGCGGGCTGGGCACCCTGGCGCTCCTGGAGGGCGACGTCGTCTCCGACCCGCTGACCGTGACCGACGGCGCGATCGACGTGCGCCGGCCCGAGGTGGACGAGGACGCTTTGCGCCGGTACGAGATCGACGGTGCGGCCTGGCGGCGCCGGGCGGCCGAGGCACAGGAGGAGCTGGGCGGCGCCCCGCCGGCGACGAACGCAGAGGCGGTGTGATGAACCCGGCGACCGCGCTGGCGACCGTGCTGGTCGACGAGCTGATGCGCTGCGGCATGACCGACGCGGTGCTGGCGCCCGGCTCGCGGTCCGCGCCGCTGGCCCTGGCGCTGTACCAGCAGTCGAAGATCCGCCTGCACGTCCGCATCGACGAACGGTCGGCCTCGTTCCTGGCGCTCGGCATCGCCAAGCGCAGCGGCCGCCCGGTCGCGCTGGTGTGCACGTCGGGCACTGCCGCCGCGAACTTCCACCCGGCCGTCGTGGAGGCGCACGAGGCCGGCGTGCCACTGCTCGTGCTGACCGCCGACCGGCCGCCGGAACTGCGCTACACCGGCGCGAACCAGACCATCGACCAGGTCAAGCTGTACGGCTCGGCGGTGCGCTGGAGCTGCGAGGTCGGCACGCCCGAGGAGCGCCCCGGCATGGTGGCGTACTGGCGGTCGCTGGCCAGCCGCGCCTGGCACGTGGCGCAGGAGCCCGACCCCGGGCCGGTCCACCTGAACCTCGCGTTCCGTGAGCCGCTGATCCCCGACGGGGACGAGGACTGGTGCGAGCCGCTCGACGGCGACGTCACCGGCGCCTGGACCAAGGTGCGGGCGGCGACGCCGGGCTCGGTGCTGCACGTGCCCCCGACCCGGCGCGGGGTCCTCGTGGTGGGCGACGGCGCGGTGAACGTCAAGCGTTACGTCGCGGCGGCGTCGATGGCGGGCTGGCCGGTGCTGGCCGAGCCCAACGGCAACGCCCGCTACGGCGACCACGCCCTGTCGGCGCACCACTTCCTGCTGGGCGTTCCGGAGTTCGTCGACCGGCACCACCCGGACGTCGTCGTGACGCTGGGCAAACCGGGGCTGTCCCGCCCGCTGCTGTCGTTCCTGCGCCGCGCCGAGCAGCACGTCGTCGTCTCGCCGTCGCTGGCGCGCTGGCCCGACCCGGTGCGGTCGGCGACGCAGGTGGCGCAGGAGGCGGAGATCCCGGTCGTCTCGGGCGACGACTCGTGGCTGAAGTCCTGGCGGACCGCCGACCTCATCGCGCGCAACGCCGTGGACGGGATCTTGGAGTCCACCGACGAGCTGACCGAGCCGAGGCTCGCCCGCGACCTCGTGGCGACGATCCCCGGGGGTTCGCTGCTGCTGGCCGCGGCGAGCATGCCGATCCGCGACCTCGACCAGACGATGCATCCCCGCCGGGGCATCCGCATCCTCGCCAACCGGGGGGCGAGCGGCATCGACGGGCTGGTCTCGACGGCGATCGGGGCGGCGCTGGCGCACGGCAACCGGTCCTACGCCCTGCTGGGCGACCTGGCCTTCCTGCACGACCAGAACGGACTGATCATCGGCCCGCAGGACCAGCGTCCCGACCTGGCCATCGTCGTGATCAACAATGCCGGAGGCGGGATCTTCTCGCTGCTGCCGCAGGCCACGTTCCCCGAGCCGTTCGAGCGGGTGTTCGCGACGCCGCACGAGGTCGACATCGCCTCGATCGCGGCGGCGCACGGGGTCCCGTACGCCCGGCTGGAGTCCCTGAGCGACCTGCCGAAGGTCGTGGCCAAGGAGGGCCTGCGGATCGTGGAGGCGCGGACCGACCGCGCGGCCAACGCCGAGTTCCACGGCCGGATGCGCGAGGCGGCACACGACGCGGTCCGGGCACTCCTGGGCGTCTGACCCGTCCGGCGTCGCCCGTGTCGCGTCGGTCCGTGCGGCGTCCGCTTGCGCGGCGTCCGCTTGCGCGGCGTCCGCTTGCGCGGCGCGGTCCGTCCGGCGCGGTCATGTGGCGTCGTCTGTGCGGCGCCGTCCGTGTGGCGTCCGCTTGTGCGGCGCGGTCCATGTGGCGTCCGCTTGTGCGGCGTCCGGCCTTCCGCGGTCCGTGCGGCGGGGGTCTGCTCAGCCGGTCTCGTACGCCCTGGCCTGCAGGGTGAACAGCTGGGCGTAGCCGCCTCCCTGGGCGAGCAGAGTCTCGTGGTCGCCCACCTCCGTGATGCGGCCGCCGTCCAGCACGATGATCAGGTCGGCCGTCCGTACGGTGGAGAACCGGTGGGAGACCAGCAGGGTGACGCCGCCGGCCCGCCGCCCGGACCGGGACAGCTCGGCGAACCGGCCGAACAGCTCGGCCTCGGCGGCGGGGTCCAGACTGGCGGTCGGCTCGTCGAGGACGGTCAGCAGCGGTTCGGAGCGCATCAGGCCGCGGGCGAGCGCGATCCGCTGCCACTGCCCGCCGGACAACTGCTCGCCGCCGGTGAACCAGCGGCCGAGGGGAGTGGCGAGCCCCTCGGGCAGCCGGGCCGCCAGACCGTCGCCGCCGGCGGCCGTCAGCGCGGTGCGCACCGCCTCCTCGTCGTCGGCGCGGGGCAGGTCGCCGATGCCGACGGCCTCACGGGCCACGAGACTGGGGCGGAGGAAGTCCTGGAACACCGCGGTCGTACGGGCGCGCCACTCGTCGGGGGACAGGGCGGCCAGGTCGATGCCGTCGATCAGGATCCGCCCGGCGGTCGGCCGGTACATCCCGGTGAGGAGCTTGGCCAGTGTCGTCTTGCCGGCGCCGTTCTCGCCGACGACCGCGATCGTGGCCCCGGCGGGCAGGTCGACGGTGAGGTCGTGCAGGACGTCGTCGGTCTTTTCGGGGTAGTGGAAGCCCACGCCCTCCAGCCGGATGCCCGCGCGGAGCCGGTCGGGGACGCGCGCCGTGGCGGGGGCACGGGTCTCCTCCGCGACGTAGCCCTCGAGCCACCGCAGCCGCCGGGCCGTACGGAGCGCCGTCGCCAGCGACCCGGCGGTGTCGGAGGCGCCCGCGACCTGGCTCTGGGCGCGCCGCATCAGGCTGATGGCCATGACGACCTGACCGGGAGAGGTGTGCCCGTGGGCGGCACGCAGGACCAGCACGATGATGGCGGCGACGAAGGCGACGGCGTATCCGGTCCAGCCCAGGGCCTCCCACGCCGCGCTCCGGATCGCTCCCCGGACGTCGCGCCGACGGGCGTCCTCGGTGAGCGCGGCGTGACGGGCGGCCAGGGCGCCGGTGACACCGTACGTGCGCAGTTCCTTGGCGGTGCCGGCCGTCGTCGCGAGCGTGAACAGGTCGCCGATCAGCCGCTGGACCGGGGCGAGGTCGTCGCTGGTGCGCGCCTGGACGCGGGCGGCCCGCCGGTCGGCGAGCGCGGGGATCAGCCCGAACAGCGGCATCAGCATGACGGGCGGGTACACGGTCGCCAGCAGCACCATGATCGCGCCGCTTCTGATCACCACCTGCCAGGCGCGCAGGAGCTGCCGGGGCGCGGCGGCCAGCGTGCGGCGGTCGCCGCGGAGCTGGTCGATCTCCGACAGCAGGTCCTGGCGTTCGAAGTGCTCCAGCCGGGGCGCGGTGCTCACCAGCAGCGCGATGCGTTCGGAGACGAAGCGGTTCAGGCGGTCGGTGAGCGTCCAGTTGCCGGTGACGGACAGTGTCCCGACGGTCGTCGCCACGCTGAACAGCAGGGCCACGACGACCACGCCGACGACGACCTCGCCGGAGCGGTGGTCGAGGGCCCCGTCGACCATGGAGTGGAAGCCGACGGGGAAGGTGGCCGAGGCGACGGCCGAGACGGTCGCGGCGACGACCGCCCACACCAGCGTCGCGGGGGCCGCCCGCCAGGCCGTGCCGATCAGTATCGCGATGGTGCGGATGCCGCTCACCGGCGTGCCTCCTGGGCGAAGCGGGCGGCCTGGACCGTGAACATCTCGGCGTAGGCGCCGCCGGCCCGCAGCAGCTCGTCGTGGCTGCCGAGCTCGGTGATGCGGCCTCCGTCGAGAACGGCGATCCGGTCCGCCTTGCGGACGGTCGAGAAGCGGTGCGAGATGATCAGGCTCGTGACGCCCTCGGTGATGGTCAGGAACCGGTCGTAGAAGCGGGCCTCGGCGCGCACGTCGAGCTGGGCCGTCGGCTCGTCGAGGACCAGCACGCCCGCACCGCGCTCGACGGCGTACAGGGCGCGGGCCAGCGCGATCCGCTGCCACTGCCCGCCGGACAGATCGCGGCCGCCGTCGTACTGCGCGGACAGGACGGTGTCCCACCCGTCCGGCAGGTCCGCGACCAGGCCGGCCGCGCCGGCGCGGCGCGCCACCGCCTCGAGGACCTCGGTGTCCGCCGACTCGCCGTCCAGGCCCATCGTGACGTTCTCCCGGGCGGTGAGCGGCAGCCGGGTGAAGTCCTGGAACACCGCCGCGACGTTGCGCTGCCAGTCGCGCACCGGGAACTCCTCCAGGGGGACGCCGTCGACGAGGACGCGGCCCTCGGTCGGCGTGCGCAGTCCGGCGAGCAGGGTGATGAGCGTGCTCTTCCCCGCTCCGTTGACGCCGACGATGGCGGTGGACCGGCCCGCCTCCAGGACGAGGTCCAGGCCGCCGAGCACGTCGTGATCGGCGCCGGGATACCGGAACGAGACGCCCTCGAAGCGGATCTCCCGGCGAGGTGTTCCGGCGACCGGCCGTCCGCCTCCCGCGGGCAGGGGAGGAGGCCGTAGGTCGGCGGTCAGCGAATCGAGGTCGGGGACGGACGACAGCATGGTCTCCAGGGCGATGTCGGCCGCCGTCAGCCCGCCGACCTGCAGGGTGGACGGCAGCATGGTCAGCATCGTGACGAGGGTGCCGAGGGGGATCGCGTGCCGGTACGCGGCCGTGCCCAGCGTCACCGCGGCCGTGCCGTACCCGGCCAGGACCGCCACGGTGGACAGGGCGATCCACCGGTTCAGCCGGCGGATCTCCTTTTCGGCGGGCCGCATCGCCTCGGTGTTGCGATCGCCGTAGCCGGCGACGAGCCAGCGGCCCAGGCCGAAGACCCGGACCTCCTTGGCGGCGGTGGTCCCGAAGGCCAGGTGGAGGTAGTACCAGCTGCGCCGCAGCGGCTCGGTGGCCTTCCGGAACGTCGCGATCCGCGCCCGGACCAGCGCCCGGAGCGGCCGCCGGACCAGCAGCCACATCACGAACAGGCCCAGTCCCAGCCACCACCGGAACCCGGCCAGGACGAGGCAGGCGAGCGCCCCCGACAGCCGGTCGCCGAGCTGCCCGATCAGCGTCATCGCCGCACCGGCGGGCTCGTACGCGGACAGCTCGCCCTGCGCGGACGCCAGCCGGTCGAGCACGGCCGGGTCCTCCAGGTGCGCGATCCCGGCCGGCGCGCTGACCGCCTCGATCAGCCGTCGCTGCTGCACCGCGCTCATCTTCGCCCGGACCATCGCCGTCAGGACGTCCTCGGCCGGACCGCGCAGCAGCGACAGGGCGTACAGCACACCGGCCACGACGAGCCGCGTCAGCAGGACGTGCCCGTCGTGGGAGCCGAGCCCGGACCGGACCACGCCCGGGATCGCGCCGACCGTACGGCCCATGGCGATGAGGACCAGGTTCGGGACGAGACCCTCGGCGATCATGAAGACCAGTGCGCCGGCCAGCAGGCCGGGGGAGTCGGCCGCCAGGGTCTTCAGCACGCGATGGCGCGGCGAGGCCCGCAGCGCTTCCAGGGGCCTCACGGGGCGACCGCCGGATCGTCCCAGGAGGCCAGCGACTCCATCAGCGCCCCGGCGAGCCGCAGCAGCTCCCGCTCGGTCGGCGTCAGCCGCTCCATGGCCTGGTCCAGCCACGCGACCCTCGGCCGCAGATGGTCGGCCAGGCGCTCCCGCCCGGTGTCGGTGAGCCTGATCCGCAGCCGTCTGCGGTCGGCCTGATCGGGGACCCGGTCGATCAGGCCCTCCTCCTCCAGCCGTGTCAGGGTCCGCGTCATCGTCTGCGGCTCGACCTTCTGCCGCTCGGCGAGGACTCCCGGGGTGAGCGGCCCGGACCTGTCGAGGTGGTCCAGCACGCTGACCATCGACAGCGTCAACCCGTCACGCGGCCGCTCGGACCGCATCCGCTGCGCCAGGCTCGTCGCTCCGCGGAACACCACCTCCGCCGTGTTCTCCATGGCAGCGCAATGTAGTTCGCATCTACGTACCAGTCCACCGAATTTCCGGCCCGTCAGGCCGAAATCAATGCGCTCATGCGAACCATCAGGCCATGGCTCAGTCCATGATCCTGATGTCGTGGCCGGTGCCGTCGGCGGCGAAGGCCAAGAGCCGGGCGCCCTCCTCGGCCAGTGCCGTACGGTCCCGGGCGGACAGCGGCGCGTACGGCTCCACGTTCAGGACAGCGCGGTCGCGCTCGCGGGTGATCCGCCAGGTGCCGTGGACGAACCCGTCGATGAGGAAGGTCGGCCGGGGGGAGTCGTTCGGGGTGGCGAGCCTGCCCCGGTGCTCGTCGGAGAGCACGTGGCTGCGGTCGGCGTGCGACCGCAGCAGGTTGTCGTACTCGGGCAGGAACCGCGGTGGGGCCGGGGTGTCCGGGTCGGGCCGCGGCGCGTCGGGCAGGTCGAGCAACTCGGTGCCGTCCTCGGACCGGAGGGACACCAGGCGGGGACGGAGCCGGTCGACCACCTCGCGCTGCCGGGTCAGGCCCGACCAGGTCTGCAGGTCCTTGACCGTGGCCGGACCGTACGCCGCGAGGTAGCGGAGTACGAGGTCCTCCGGCGAAGGGTCGGGTGACAGCGGCCGGCCCAGCCAGGCCTCGGCCGACGTGTGCACCGCCTGCCCGCCCCGTCCCCAGATCCCCCGCGGCGGCAGCTGCACAAGCGGCACCCGCGTCCGTACGACCGCGGTGAGCGCGCCGCCGTCGTGGTCCGGCAGGCGCTCGCCGAGGAGCGTGCCCAGTTCGGCGAACGTGCGGGGCCGTTCCTCCACGAGCGCCCGGCCCGCCGACACGACCTCCTCGAGGTCCAGGCCGGTCAGGTGCCGGCCGTACCCGCTCTTGAGGGCGCGGTCGAGCATGGGCTGGATCAGCGGCCGCAGCCACCGGCAGTCGTCGGCGCTGACCAGGTGGATCGTGCCGCGCATGACCGTGATGCGGACGAGGTCGCGGCCGATGATCCGATCGGCGAGGTCCTCAGTCCGGAAGCCCTCCACCCGGGTCCACAGCCCGACGTACGGAGCGAGCGGTGCCTGGGCCTGCATCCCGACCAGACGCTCGACCGCCCGCACGGCGGGCAGCGTCTCACGGGCGAGCAGCATCTGGCGGGCGAGCAGCGCGCGGTTCAAGGCCCGCCTGCTGAGCACCTCATTCGCGGGGACCCGTGCCGGTTCGGACGAGCGAAGCATCTCCATGCCCGGCACAGTAGGGGCAAAAGCGGTCAGTTTCCTTCCGCAATGGCCGGAACGACCCGCGACGCCCGCCTCACGATCGACGGCCGAGCCGCCTGCCAAGGTCACTCACGCGCGACGTCACGCTCGGAGGGTGGTGCGGAGGGCGGTGGTGTCCTCGTCGGTCCAGCCGTGGTGTTCGAGCCAGCCGAGCGGGCCGCCGAAGCGCTCGTCCACGCTGGCGAGGAACTTCTCCATCGTGTAGGCGTGTGGCGTGTGCGTGTCGGCGGGCCGGGAGTCGAGGTCCTGGGCGTAGACGGGGCTGGAGCGCAGCCGGGCGAGGATGGCCTCCAGGCGTTCTCCGGTCGCGGTGTAGTCGGCGACGATCTCCTCGCGGGGTACGCCCGCCACGTCCAGGGCGAAGGCGACGACGACGCCGGTGCGGTCCTTGCCCGCGGCGCAGTGGACGATCGAGGTGCCGCCGGTGATGACCCGCAGGGCGTTCACGACGGAGTCGGGGCGGTCGGCGAGGTAGCCGAGGTAGTGCCCGACGGAGCGGTCGCTCTCCGGGCCGGTGTCCGTGCGGCTCTGCCAGGGCAGGACCTTGTCGGTGTCGACGGTGTCCGCCTCCACGTCGGTGTACCGGCCGCCTTCGGTGAACAGGGACAGGTGGTGGATCGTGACGGTGGGCTCGCGGGTGAGCGGGCCCGGGCCGAGGAGGTTCACCTCGGCCTCGCTGCGCAGGTCGACGACGTTGCGCAGGCCCAGGTCCGCGACGAGGCGGCGGACGTCGGCCGGGGTGAGGTCCTGCAGGTTGTCCGAGCGCAGCAGCGCGCCTGGGCGGATCTCGCCGCCGTCGGTGGTGGGCAGGCCGCCGAGATCCCGGACGTTGACCGCGCCCTCCAAATCGATCCATCTGTTCATGAACTGGACCCTATCCGGCGCCCGGGAGGTCGGTCGGGGTCGGTTGGTCGGGGGGAAGTGCTTTCGGCTCCGCGTCCCGTGGGGGCGCGATGATCGGCGGTGCGGTGACGAGGCGGGGCGCGTACGGCCCGCGCCCCGCCGTTCCGGGCAGGTCAGCCGCTGCCGAGCCGCCGGAACCTCCGTACGGACAGGGGGAAGAAGATCGCCGTGATCAGCGCCGGCCACAGGACCGCGAGGAGCAGGGAGTGACGCGCCGCCCAGGAACCGCCGCCCCATCCGGGATTCCCGAACAGCTCCCGGGCGGCCGACACGGTGGCCGACAGCGGGTTCCACTCGGCGACGGCGCCGAGCCAGCCGGGCATGGTCGACGGCGCGGCGAACACGTTGGACAGGAAGCCGACCGGCCACACCAGGATCTGCACGGCCGCCAGCAGCTCCGGGTTCCCGGCGACCAGCCCCAGGTAGATCCCCGCCCACAGCAGCGCGAACCGCAGGAGCAGCAGCAGCCCGAACGCCGCCAGCGCCCGCCCTGGTCCGTCGTGCCAGCGCCAGCCGACCGCGAGCCCGCACGCGATCATCAGCGCGAGCGCGAGCGCGGAGTTGAGCAGGTCGGCGGCGGCGCGGCCGGTCACCACGGCCGAGGAGGCCATCGGCAGGGACCGGAACCGGTCCGTGACGCCCTTGGCCGCGTCCCCGCTGATCGCCGCGAACGTGGTCTCGAGCCCGAAGGCCATCGTCATGGCGTACATGCCCGGCAGCAGGAACTCGGCGTATCCGCCGCCTCCGGGCACCCGCATCTGCCCGCCGAACAGGTAGCGGAACATCAGCACGACCATGACCGGGAACAGCAGGCCGACGACGACCTGGGCGGGCCGCCGGGCCCAGTGGGTCAGGGCGCGGCGGGTGAGCGTCCACCCGTCGGAGAGCGCCCAGCGCAGGCGGGCCGCCGGCGTCCGGGGGATCGCGGGGACGTCGATCGTCATGCCGCCACCTCCTGCACATCGCCTGCGGGACGCCCGGTCAGGTGCAGGAACACCTCGTCGAGGGTCGGGCGGCGCAGCCCGATGTCCTCGGCCTCGATCCCCGCGTCGGCCAATGCCTGGACGACCTCGGTGAGGGCGGTGGTGCGGTCGCGCACCGGAGCGCCGGCGCGCCGCAGGTCCGGGTCGGTGTCGGCCGTGACGCCGCTGACGCGGCCGAGGATCTCGGCGGCGGCCGGCAGCGTAGCGGGGTCGTGGACGACGACGTCGATCCGGTCGTGCCCGGTCCGGGCCTTCAGCTCGTCCGGGGTGCCCTCGGCGACGACCCGGCCGCGGTCGATGAGGGAGACGGCGTCGGCCAGGTGGTCGGCTTCGTCGAGGTAGTGCGTGGTGAGCAGCACGGTGGTGCCCTCTCGGGCGAGTGTGCGGACGGCGTCCCACATCTCCAGGCGGGCGCGCGGGTCCAGGCCGGTGGTCGGCTCGTCCAGGAAGAGCACCGCCGGCGCGAGGATCAGCGCGGCCGCGAGGTCGAGACGCCGGCGCATGCCGCCGGAGTACCGCCCGACGGGCTTGCTTCCCGCGTCGCCGAGACCGAAGCGGTCCAGGAGCTCGGCGGCGCGGGCCCGGGCGGTCCGGGTGCCCAGGTGGTGGAGGCGGCCGAACATCTCGAGGTTCTGCCGGCCGCTGAGGATCTCGTCCACCGCGGTCCGCTGGCCGAGCAGCCCGATCCGGTGGCGGACCTCGGCGGGCCGGGCGACGACGTCGAACCCGGCGACGGTCGCGCGGCCTCCGTCCGGCCGCAGCAGCGTGGTCAGGATCCGTACGGTCGTCGTCTTGCCCGCGCCGTTCGGCCCCAGGAGCCCGCGCACGGTGCCCGCGGGCACCGCGAGGTCGATCCCGTCCAGGGCGGCGGTGTCGCCGTACCGCTTGCGCAGTCCCTCGGCGGCGACCGCCATGTCGGTCGTTGTCATCCCATCCCCTTAACTCTGTACATCGTACGGAGTATCTGCCGGCAAGAATACCGTACGTTATACGGAGTTCAAATCGATGCGGCGGCCCGGGGAGAATGGCGGGGTGACGACGGAGTACAGCGGCAGCGGCGACCCCACGCGCACCATGGAGCTGCTGTGGGGGGTCCAGGCACGTCCTCGGCGCGGGCCGAAGCCGCGGCTGACGATCGAGCGGATCACGCAGGCGGCCATCGAGGTCGCCGACGAGGAGGGACTGGGTGCGCTCGCGATGCGGCGGGTGGCCGAGCGTCTCGGCGTGGGAGCGATGTCCCTGTACACCTACGTGCCCGGCAAGGCCGAGCTGCTCGACCTGATGGTCGACGCCGTCTGCGGCGAGCGGTCGGCTCCCGCCGACGCCGACGGTGGGTGGCGCGAGCGGCTGGAGCGGGTGGCACGGGCCAACTGGGCGCTCTACCGGCGGCACCCGTGGATGCTGCAGGTCGCCACCGTCCGCCCGGCGCTGGGGCCGAACGCCCTGGCCAAGTACGACGAGGAGCTCCGCGCCGTCGAGGGGATCGGCCTGACCGACGTGGAGATGGACTCGGTGCTGACCCTCGTCCTGCAGTACGCCGTGAGCTCGGCGCGCCTGCTCGCCGAGACGGCCGAGGCGCAGAGCCGTACGGGCATGACCGACGAGGAGTGGTGGGCGGCGCACGCCCCGCTGCTGGAGAAGGTGTTCGACGTCGACCGCTACCCCGTCGCGGCCCGGGTCGGGGCCGCGGCGGGCGAGGCCCACCAGGCGGCCTACGACCCGGAGTACGCCTTCGAGTTCGGGCTCGCCCGCGTCCTCGACGGGATCGGCGTGCTCGTGGAGTCGCGTTCCTCCTGAGCCGCGGCCGCCCGGTGTTCGATCGGAGGCGGAGTGGTCAGCCTTCGATGGCGTACTGCATCGCCCGCAGTTTCGTCTGGGTCTCGGCCAGCTCGGCCTCCGGGTCGGACCCCGCGACGATGCCGCCGCCGGCGTACAGGCGGGCGCGCGGGCCCTCGATCCGCGCGCAGCGCAGCGCGATGCCCCACTCGCCGTCGCCGCGGGCGTCGATCCAGCCGACGGGCCCGGCGTAGCGGCCGCGGTCCATGGCCTCCAGCTCGCGGACGAGGTCGAGGGCGGCGTCGGTGGGCGTGCCGCCGACCGCCGGGGTCGGGTGCAGGGCGCCGACGACGTCCAGGACCGAGCGCTCCTCGTCCAGCCGCCCGCGTACGGGGGTGGCGAGGTGGATGAGGTTGGACAGCCGCAGGATCTGCGGCTCTGCGGGCACCGTCAGGTCGCTGCAGAGCGGGGCCAGCGCGGCGCGGACCATGTCGGCGGCGTAGGAGTGCTCCTCGCGGTCCTTCGCCGAGGCGAACAGGCTGGCGGCGCTGGAGTCCTCGTCCGGGCCGCGGGCGATCGTCCCGGCCAGCACGAGTGACTCGACCGCACCGCCGATCCGCCGGACGAGCAGCTCGGGCGTCGCGCCGACGAGCCCGCCGCAGGCGAACGTGTAGCAGGAGGGGAAGCGGTCGGCGAGGCGCCGGAGCAGGACCCGGCTGTCGATCGGCTCCTCGGCCACGGCCAGCAGGTCCCGGGCGAGGACCACCTTCGACAGGTGGCCGGCGCGGATGCGTTCGACGGCCGCGGTGACGGCCCGCATGTGCCTCGGCGCGGTCACGTCGCCGTCGGCCCAGCGAACGCCGGAGGGCGGCGCCGGGCGGCGGAGCAGGGTCAGCGGCTCGGCGTGGTCGCCGATGGTGGTGTACCAGGCCTGGCCGTCACGGAGGCCGAGGACGGTGCGCGGGACGATGAGGACCGAGTCCCCGGAGTCCGGGTCGAAGGAGAAGCTGCCGAAGGCGACCGGTCCGGATCCGGGCACCTGGAGGGGGTCGTCGACGGTGGCGGCGTCGAAGAGCGCCGTGAGCCACTGCCGCGCCCACGTGAAGCGATCCTCGCCCGGCGGGACCGCGACGCGCGCGGCCTCTCCCCACCCGACGAGCCCCTCGCCGTGCCGTACCCAGGCGAGCGCCTCGGAGTGGGGGAGCCGGGCCAGCAGGTCCTCCGGCGCGCGCACGGGGACGGTGCGTACGGCGAGCCGCTCCGGCACTCCTACAGCGAGGTTCACGAGAACCCACTGTACGGGAAAGTTGAACCCGTTCAAACAGCGGGGTCCCCTGGGTTCTCCGCGCTCCAGGAGACCGGTCTCACCTGGATGTATGTCCGGCTTGGAGAGTAGCCGCCGTGTCCGCCCCTAAACATCACCGCATATCGGGTTGTTCGGCGAACGTTCTAGATATATCGTTAACGTATCTAGATGATCGTCGAGAAGAGTCGGGAGGGGCCATGCGTCATCTGCCGCCCCACGGGGGCCATCCGCATGATCCGGCAGGGCATCCGATGTGGAACGAGGCCAGGGGAGTGCCGCACGACCACGGCGGGGGCATGCCCTTCCCGCCGGGGCTGCCGGGACCGCCGATGCCTCACCTGCTGCCGCCGCCTCCGCCCGGTCCGCCGGGATTCGGGTTCGGCGGTCCGATGCCGCCCGGCCCCGCCCCGAAGGTCAAGAAGGGGGACGTCCGCGCGGCCGCGCTGAGCCTCCTCGCCGAGGGCCCGCGCAACGGCTACCAGATCATCCAGGAGATCGCCGAGCGCAGTCAGGGGATCTGGCGGCCGAGCCCCGGCTCGGTCTACCCGGCGCTGCAGCAGCTGGAGGACGAGGGGCTGGTCCGGTCGGAGGAGGACGGCGGGCGCCGCACGTACCACCTGACCGAGGCCGGATTCGCCCACGTGCGCGAGCGCAGCGAGGGCGCCGCCGACCCGTGGGAGGAGGTCGCCGACTCGGTCAGCGAGGAGATGGTGGACCTGCACCGCCAGCTGGCCCAGGTCGGCATGGCCATGCGCCAGGTGATGATGGCCGGCACTCCCGGCCAGCGCGACAGCGCCCGGAAGATCCTCGCCGACACCCGCCGTGCCCTGTACCGCCTGCTCGCCGAGGACCCCGAGGAGGATTCGTGACCTCGACCGACGGAAGAGGCCCCGCCGTCGCGGTGGACGGCCTGGTGAAGAGATACGGCGACCTCGACGCCGTCAAGGGCATCGACTTCGAGGTGAAGCCGGGGGAGGTCTTCGGCTTCCTCGGCCCCAACGGCGCGGGCAAGACGACGACGATCAGCATGCTGTGCACGCTCGTCCGGCCGAGCGGTGGCACCGCGCGGGTCGCCGGCCACGACATCGTCGCCGAACGCGACGAGGTCCGGCGCAACATCGGTCTGGTGTTCCAGGACCCCACCGTCGACGCCTACCTGACGGCGGAGCAGAACCTCCGCTTCCACGGCGAGCTGTACGGCGTGCCGAAGGAGGCGATGAAGGAGCGCATCACCCAGGTCCTCACCATGGTCGACCTGCTCGACCGCAAGGACGGCAAGGTCGAGACGTTCTCCGGCGGCATGAAGCGGCGGCTGGAGATCGCCCGGGGACTGCTCCACTCGCCGCGCGTGCTCTTCCTCGACGAGCCGACCGTCGGCCTGGACCCGCAGACCCGCGCCGCGATCTGGGGCTACATCAAACAGCTGAAGGACACCGAGGACATCACGATCTTCCTCACGACGCATTACATGGAGGAGGCCGAGTACTGCGACCGCATCGCGATCATCGATCACGGTGAGATCGTCGTCCTCGACACCCCGGAGAACCTCAAGGCCGGCGTCGGCAAGGACCGCGTGCAGATCACCACGGCCGACGACGAGGCCGCGATCGCCGCGCTCAAGGAGCGCTTCGCGATCGACGCCGGGATCCACGAGCGCACCGTCACCTTCGCGGTGCCCTCCGGCGAGGAGTTCGTGCCGCGCCTGTTCGCCGAGCTCGGCGTGCCGATCCGGTCGGTGCACGTCGCGCGCCCCTCGCTCGACGACGTGTTCCTCAGCTACACCGGCAGCACGATCCGCGACGCCGAGGCCGGTGCGAACGACTGGATGCGGATGATGAGGAGATGACCGATGGCCGTTGACACCCATCCGGTCGCCGACGTCGCCCAGGTACGGGTGGCGCGGCGCAGCATGCGCCACGACCTGCGCGCGGTCAAGATCGTGCTGCACCGGGAACTGCTCCGCTTCATCTACGACCGCACCCGCATGATCTCCCAGCTGGTCCAGCCGGTGCTGTGGCTGCTGGTCATGGGCACCGGCCTGTCCTCGCTCGTGGCGAGCGGCAACGGCGTGAACCTCAAAACGTTCATCTTCCCCGGCGTCGTCGCCATGTCGGTGATGTTCACCGCGATGTTCTCCGCCGCCTCGATCGTCTGGGACCGGGAGTTCGGTTTCCTGCGGGAGATGCTCGTCGCGCCGGTCAGCCGGGCCGCCATCGTCGTCGGCAAGGTGCTGGGCGGCGCGATCGTCGCGACGTTCCAGGGCATCGTGCTCCTCGCCCTGGCCGGGCTGGCCGGCGTGCCGTACGACCCGGCGATGCTCCTCCTGCTCGTGCTGGTGATGTTCATCGGCGCGTTCACGATCACCGCGTTCGGCGTGGTGCTGGCCGCCCGGATTCGGAAGATGCAGTCCTTCTTCGGCATCATGCAGATGGCGATGATGCCGATGCTGTTCCTGTCCGGCGCGCTGTTCCCGCTGTCGGGACTGCCGAGCTGGCTGAGCGTCCTGACTCGGATCAACCCCCTCACCTACGCCGTCGACCCGCTGCGGCACGTGGTGTTCGCCCACATCACCGCCAGCCCCGCGCTGCTGCACCGGTTCAACCCCGGGGTCACCTGGTTCGGCTGGCAGGTGCCACCCGCGCTGGAGGTCCTCCTCGTCCTTGCGCTGGGCGCGGTCCTGCTGGGCGCCGCCGTTCTGCAGTTCAAACGGACCGACTGAACGGCACCACGGAGTCGCCTTGGGGAGCAAAGAGTCCAGGCCGGCGCGTGGTCCCCTCTCAGAACTCCGGGCCGGGGCCGTCAGTGCCGTGATCGTTCTTCGGTGAGCGGAGCTCTTCGTAGAGCCTGAGGGACCACGCTCGGTTCTCCCGCGCGGCGTCGGTCTCACCGACGGCCTCGAGATGGGACGCCAGTGACTCAAGAGCTCGGGCCTGCCAGAGCGGGGTGCCGATCTCCTCGAAGATGGCAACGGCCTCGGTGAGCGCCCCGAGGGCCTCAGGGCGGCGCCCGTGTTCATGGTGGCATTCGCCGAGGGTGAGCAGAGTCCTGGCCTCGAGGAGGCGTTCAGCGGTATCGCGGGCGATCGACAGGGCTTCTTGGAGCAGCTTTTCGGCTTCGTCCAGAGCGCCCTGCCGATGGCGGACGTTGCCCAGTCCGTAGAGTGCGAAAGCCTCGCTTCGCGGGTCATGGTGCTCGCGTGCGACCTCTGCGAGCCGGTCGAACGACCGTTCGGCGCGCTCCACTTCTCCGCGATCCAGGTCAAGCTCGCCGACCAGGTGGATGAGCTGCGGATGGACGTGTTCCATCGGTTCGCCACCGGCGACGGCTCGCGCGGCCACGAGGTAGGGTTCGGCGAGATGCGGATGCCGCAGGTCGATGTGCACCTGACCGATACACCGCAGCACGATCACTTCGACGCCGCGGTCGCCGACCCGGCGCAGCACGTCAATGGCCTCTTCGTAGTCGGCCAAGGCGATGTCGTAACGACCGCCCAGGTGGCGGACGTACGCCAGCGCGGTCAGGGCGAGGGCACGGCCGTGGAGATCGGCGACCTCCGTGAACAGCCGCATCGCCTCCGTCAACTCGGCTTCGGCCCGCTCGTGCCGATGCCGGGCGATCCCGAGCAGACCCGACGCGGTCAGCATCGTCGCCTGCCCGCGGCGGTCGGCCACTCGCCGGGTGACGGCGAGGCCGTACTCGACGGTGACACGCCACTCGTCATGGTGACTGAGCGCTTCGAACAGGCAGACGAGCGTCCCTACGAGGTCCCAGCAGAGTTCGGCCATGTCCAGGCAGGCGGACTGGCGGACCACCGCGAGCAGTGCGGCGCGCTCGGATTGGTACCAGGCGAAAGGCTCGGTCTCCGCACCCGTGCCCTCATGGAGTCGCCGACGAGGAGCACTGCCGTGCACCACCGCGAAATCCCCCTCCCACACCGTGATGTGGGCCTGCTCGGCGAGTGCGAGCCAGGCACCGAATGCGCGGGTGAGGGCCGCTCGCCGGTCCTCCTCGCCGTCCTCCCGGTCGGCCAGTTCGCGGGCGTAGAGGCGGATCAGGTCGTGGAACCGGTAACGGCCCGCAGCCGCGCTGCCGATGATCCGGGCGTCGAGGAGTTCTCCGAGGTGGCGATCGGCCTGGGCGGGGGTGGTGTCGAGAAGGTCGACCGCTACCCAGGCGGCGAAATCGGGGGTTTCAAGCAGGCCGAGAAGCCGGAACAGCCGCCGGGCCCCGGGGGACAGCCCGGTGTAACTGAGGGCCAGGCATGCCCGCACGGCGAGGTCACCGGTGGCCAGTTCGTCCAGACGGCGTCGTTGGTCGCGCAGGCGCTCGGCGAGATCACTGAGCCGCCAGTCCGGTCGGGAGGCCAAGCGGGCGCCCGCGATTCGAACGGCGAGCGGCAACCTGCCGCACAGTTCCACGATCTCGGCCGCCGCGTCGGGCTCGGCCTCCACCAGGTCCGTCCCGGCGATCTGCGCCAGCAGCCGCACGGCCTGACGGGGTTCGAACACGTCCAGGTCGACCCGGTGGACGCTCTCGAGCCCGGACAGTCGCCGACGGCTGGTCAGCAGCACGGCGCACGTGGGGGAACCCGGCAGCAGCGCTCGCACCTGCGCCTCGTCATAGGCGTTGTCGAGCACCACGAGGATCCGTCGTGTGGCCAGCACGCTGCGGTACATGGCCGCACGCTCGTCGAGCGTCTCCGGAATGCTCGAACCGTCGACTCCCAGATCCCGGAGGAAGCGGTCCAGAACCCAGGTCGCCTCCAGCGGCATCTCGGCACCCCCTAGATCGACGTACAGCTGGCCGTGCGGGAACTCCTCGATCAGCTGTGAGGCCACGTGCACGGCGAGTGTCGTCTTGCCGATACCGCCCAATCCCGCGATCGCCGAGATCACGATCGCCGGGCCGCCGTCGGCCAGCACCCGAGTCAGCTCTTCGACATGGGCCTCGTGCCCGGTGAAGTCCGCGATGTCTCTGGGCAGCTGCGCCGGACCACTCGGCATGCGCGGGACATCGAGCTCGGGATCCGGGACATCGAGCTCGGGATCTCCCGCCAGAATGGCCTCCTCGATGCGCCGGAGGTGCACCCCTGGATCGACGCCCAGCTCGCGCTTGAGCAGCTCACGTCCGTCGTGGTAGAGCTCGAGGGCCTCGGCGGATCGTCCGCATCGGTGGAGCGCGAGCATGAGGTGGGCGCGCAGGCGTTCGCGAAACGGATGCTCGGTGACGAGAGCCGACAGTTCACCGATGAGCTCGGTGTGACGCCCCATGGCAAGTTCGGCCTCGATGCGTTTCTCTGTCGCCACCTGGCGGAGCTCGGTGAGACGAACCGACTCCTCATGGACTAACGAGATCTCATCCTGGTCCTCGAGCATGGGACCGCGCCACTGTTCGCCCGCCTGACGAAGCAGGTCTGCGCCCTCGGTGAACCGCCCCTCGGCGACCGCCCGCGTGCCCTGCTCGAAAAGCTCCTCGAACCGAACCGCGTCCAGTTCACCGCATCGCACGGCCAGCAGGTAACCGGGCGGGCGGTGGGCGATCCGCCCCTCGTCCCTCAGCGCCCTGCGCAGATGGTGGACGTAGCCCTGGAGGGTCTTGGCGGCGGTCCGCGGTGGGTCGCCGCCCCACAACGCATCGATCAGTTGGTCCGCCGAGATGACGCTGTTCGCCCTACAGAGAAGGGTGACGAGAAGCGCTCGGAGCTTTGGAGGAAGATCAACAACACACTCATCAACGCGGACCTCGAGCGGCCCGAGAACGCGGAACTCGACAGACTCCCCCATAGCTGCCCTTCCTCGCAGGTCAACCAGTCCGTCAGGACAAACGTCAACCACTTCTAAACCGTTCCACAACTTCGATGCGTACGGTGGCACAGGAGTCACAAGGGAAGGTAGAGAGTTCGGCTTTTTCGGTAATCTTTCGAGGGCAGATTCCGATGAATCGAGTGTATTTTTTCCGAAGAAGCACCAACCGCGTCCAGTTCCAGGTCCTGGGCCCGTTGGCCATCACCGTTGACGATCGTCCGATATCCCTACCAGGGGGTAAACAACGAACGCTGCTCGCCGCGTTGCTGCTCAATGCGAACAGGACCGTGACGAATGAGGAGATCATCGAGCAGGTGTGGGGTGAGATCCCGCCGCACCGGCCACGCAACGCGCTGCACACCTGCGTGGGGCGTCTCCGTCAGGCACTCGCCCGGCAGTGTGGCGACGCGCACCGAATGCTGCGGACGTCGGCGGCCGGCTATGAGATGAGGATCGACACGGAATGCCTCGACCTCGAGCGGTTCCGCGCCCTCGACAGAGCGGCGCGGAAGGCGGGCGCGCGAGGAGATCTGGCCGCGGAGGCGGCGCGACTGTCCGAGGCGCTCGCGTTGTGGCGCGGGCCGGCGTTGCCCGACGTGCGCTCCGAGGTGCTCCATCGGGACTTCGTTCCCGGGCTGAACGAGGAGCGGCTGCTGGCTCTCGAGCGCAGTCACGAGGTCGGCCTGGCGCTCGGCCGTCATGACGAGCTGGTCGGCGAGCTGCGCATTCTCACCGTGAGGCATCCGTTCCGCGAGCGGTTCTGGCGGCAGCTCATGCTCGCGCTCTACCGCTCGGGCCGCCAGGCGGAGGCGCTCCGGGCGTACGAGAGGGTGAGTGTCCGCCTCCGCGACGAGCTGGGCATCGATCCGAGCCCCGAGCTCCAGCGGATCCACCTGGCCATGTTGCGCAGTGAGCCGGGACTACGCCTGGCGGAGACCGGAGCGAGAGGAGGCGAGAGTGCAGTCCTTTCCGGCTACTGACGCACACGCGTTCCGCCGGGTCCTCGGTCACTTCTGTACGGGTGTCACCGTCATAACGACGTCACTGCACGGGGACCCTGCGGGGTTCACCTGTCAGGCGTTCAGCACTCTCTCCCTGGACCCGCCGCTGGTGCTGTTCTGTGTCTCCACGGCTTCGACCACGTGGCCGAAGATCCGGGACGCCGGATTCTTCTGCGTCAACGTCCTGGCCGCCGGTCAGGAGGATCTCGGGCGGCGGTTCGCCCGGCGCGGGTGCCGGCGCTTCGACGGAATGGTCAATGCCGAATCGCCCGGTGGAGCCCCGATGATCTCCGGTGCGGCGGCCTGGATCGACTGCACACTTGAAGACCGCCATGAGGCGGGAGATCACAACATCGTCATCGGTAAGGCACGCCACCTGTCGACGGATACGGCGAAAGAACCGCTGCTGTTCTTTCGCGGGGAGTGGGCGACGCTCGGCCCCCTTTCAGGCCGGGCGGCCGGCCGCTGAGGCGGTCTCGCCGTATCCGCCGCCTCCCCAGGTCAGCGCACCCCTGCGGAGCCGGAGAGCGATTCGGGATCCGCACACGCCACGGCGTCGGCGAGGATCTCATAGGAACGGACGCGGTCGCTCAGGTCCTGGATCAACGTGATGGCCATGAGCTCGTCGGCGCCGGTCGCCCGGAGGAGTTCGGCCACCCTGCCGCGTATCGTCGCCGGTCCGCCGATCAGATGATCGCTGAGCCCCTTTCGTACACGCGCCCGCTCGGCCTCGGAGTAACGGTAGACCGCCGCTTCGCTCGGCGTGAGGTTGGGCCGGTTCCTCCGTCCTTCCAGCGACTCGTGGATGATGACGCCGACCGGTCCGGCGAGCCACTCCGCGTGATCATCGCTGTCCGCGGCGATCACGGACGCGGCGACCATCGCGTACGGCCGGTCGGACCAGGCGGAGGGACGGAACGCCTCCCGGTAAGCGGCCATCGCGGAGACCGCGTTCTGCGGTCTGACATGGTGGGCGAACGCGAACGGTAGCCCCAGTGAGCCGGCGAGCCTGGCGCTGTGGGCACTCGATCCGAGCAACCAGATCTGCGGCCGGTTCTCTTGGGCGGGCACGGCGACGACCGTCTCCGCCGTCCCGGCGTCACCGGACCGCTCGAAATATCCCACCAGCTCGGCGACCATTCCGGGGAAGACGTCCGATCCGGGAGGACTGCTGATGCGGGACAGGGCGCGAGCCGTCGTAAGGTCGGTGCCCGGCGACCGGCCTATCCCAAGATCAACGCGCCCTGGATTGAGCGCCTCGAGAGTGCCGAACTGTTCGGCGACCACCAGGGGTGCGTGATTGGGCAGCATGACGCCGCCGGATCCGACCCGAATCGTCGAGGTGACGCCGGCGATCTGGCCGGCGAGCACCGGCGGCGCGCAACTCGCGATGAAGGGGGCGTTGTGGTGCTCGGCAACCCAGTAACGCAGATACCCGAGCGCTTCGACCCGGCGAGCCAGTTCGAGTGCGCCGCGCAGAGCCGCGGTCGGTGAGGAACCCTGCCATACCGGCGCGGTTTCAAGTACCGAAACCGCGCACGTACGCATGTGGGACATCTTCTCTCCTTTGGGTTTCGGGATCACCTTCGTCGATCCATACTTCGGCGGCCCCATTGGAGTTCGACTCTCTCCCGACCGGCGAAACAATGCAAGACCGGAACGTATTCATCGCCATTGATGAGAGCAGATTGGAAGTGAAGTGTGAGTGCAGTGTGAGCGGTCGGCGTTAGCTTGAACTCGTTGGTCGAAGACCCCATGAAATTCGTCACGGGGACTTCAGAGAATCGTTTCGAGAGGGAGGTGTTCGCAAATGCAGAAGGAGACCGTCACGTACGAGCCCCCGGTGCTGGCCGAGGCGGGTGACTTCGCGGAGGTGACCCTCGGCCGCCCCAATTGGGGCTTCGAGGCCGACTGGTCATGCGTGATGCTCTGCTGATCGTTCAGACGGAGTGCCACATCGCTCGCAAGCAGATGTGACACGCATCGCATCAGAAGGTGTGCCGGCACCGGTCCCGACCGGTGTCGGCACACCTTGACTTTGCGCCGAAAATACGGAGAACAACGTGCAATTCCTGGTGTTTCCGGACTCCGTGGCGGGTGCGGCCGTCGCAGACGCCGTTCCCGACCGAACGCACCAGACGGTGATCGTTCATCCTTCGGGACGTCCGTGGATCATCGGCCGGTGGCGGGACGGGGAGATCGTCCTCGCCGCCGAGGGGCCGCGACGGCTGGCGCTCCTCGGCCACACCTCGGTGACCCCGCAGCGGCTCTCCACATCGCTCCAACGCATCCGTACGGTGAGCGATCTCGACGCCCTGGCCGGGACCGTCCCGGGCAGCTTTCACCTCGTGGCCGCGCTGGACGGCGTGGTGCGGGTCCAGGGCAGTATCTCGAGCGCGCGCCAGGTCTTCTACGGCTCGATCGCCGGGACGACCGTGGCCGCGGACCGACCGCAGTGCCTGTCCGCGCTCACCGGATCGGGCATCGCCGAGGAACTCCTGCCGGTGCGCCTCCTGGCACCGTGGCCGCCGTGGCCGCTGAGCGAACGGTGCCTGTGGCGAGGGATCGATGCGCTCGGCATGGGCCACTACCTGGAGATGTCCCAGGACGGCCGCGCGCGAACGGTGCGGTGGTGGTCGCCGCCGGAGCCGAGCCTTCCTCTGGAGGCCGCGGCTGAACGCGTCCGTGCCGCGCTGAGTGACGCCGTCGCCGCGCGCGCCGGGTCCGCCCGTACCATCAGCGCGGACCTTTCCGGAGGCATGGATTCCACCAGCCTCTGCTTTCTGGCGGCCGATCGCACTGATCACCTGGTGACGACGCGATGGGAGGCAGCGGATCCGGCGGACGAGGACCAAGCGTGGGCCGGCCGGGCCGCCGCCGCGCTCCCGGACGCCCGGCATCTCGTACTGGCCCGGAGCAGCGCGCCCGTGTGGTTCGCGGGACTGACCGAGCCGGACCCGGACATCGAGGCGCCGTTCGCCTGGATCCGCACCCGCGCCCGGCTCGCGTACATGGCCCGGCAGGTCGCCGAACATGGATCCGCGACGCACCTGACCGGTCACGGCGGAGACGAACTGTTCTCCAATACACCTCTCTACCTGCACACGCTGGCCCGGACGAATCCCCTGCGGGCCGTCCGATACCTGAGGGCCAACCGGGCCATCTATCGTTGGCCGGCTGGAGCCACCGTCCGCGCGCTCCTCAACCGGTCGTCCTTCGGACACTGGCTGGCCACCTCGGCGGAGTCGCTGATCGCACCCGTGCGGGAGTTCGGCGTGGCCCCCGAGTTCGGCTGGGGAATCAGCTATCGAAGCGCGCCCTGGGCGTCCGGCGACGCGATCGCCGCAGCCCGCCGTCAGCTGCGCGAGGCGGCGCTGAGCGACCCCGAGCCGCTCGCCCCGCTACGCGCTCAGCATGCTGCCCTGCAAGACGTCCGCCTGTGCGGAGACACCCTGCGCCGAGTCGATCGTCACACCTGCCGGTTCGGTGTCTCATGGCACGCGCCCTTCGTCGACGATCGGGTGGTCGAGGCCGCCCTGAGCGTCAGGTTCGAGGACTGCGCGATGCCGGACCGCTACAAGCCGGTGCTGACGGCGGCCATGCGCGGCATCGTCCCGGATCACGTTCTGGGACGTTCGACGAAGTCCGAATACAGCGCGGACGCCTATGCCGGTCTGCGCCGGCACCGCACGGAACTGCTCGACCTGTGCGACGACATGCGGCTCGCCCGCCTGGGCCTGGTCGACGCCCGCGTTCTCCGGTCCACCCTCGAAAGTCTCCCGCACTCATCGATCACCCTCATGCCCCTCATCAGCACCTTCGCCTGTGAGATCTGGCTCCGCTCGCTGCCGGCCACGAGCCGCGTGGCCGATTTGTCCGGAGGACGACGATGACCTTCTCTCTCGCCGCGAACGTGTCCGCGACCGACGCGGACGGCGGCATGGTCCTGCTCGACGAGCACACCGGCCGCTACTGGGCGCTGAACACCACAGGAGCGACCGTCCTGCGCGTTCTCCTCGACGGCGGAACACCCGAGCAGGCGGTCGAAGGACTGTGCCGTACGCACCCGTCGGCGTCCGCGCGAATACCCGCGGACGTCGCGGCGCTCATGCGATCGCTCGAAGACGCCGAGGTGGTCGTGTCATGACGATGCCCGTCACCCTCGAGCCGTCGGTCCGGGTGCCCTATCGCAGGCGCGTCGCCGCCCGGCTCTCCGTCGCCGCGGCGCGGATCCTCATCCGCGCGTCTCCCGGACGCCTCCGGCGGATCCTCACCGCGGCCGGTCGCGGTGCCCGCCCCGCCACGGAACAGGAGACGTTGACGGCACGACAGGCAGTGATCTCCGTAAGCGTTCAGTGCGCGGGCCAAGGCTGCCTGCAGCGCTCCGTCGCGACCGCACTGCTGTGCCGGCTGACCGGATGCTGGCCGACCTGGTGCACCGGAGTGCGCATGGAGCCGTTCCGCGCCCACGCCTGGGTCGAGGTGAGCGGCAGGCCGATCGGCGAACGCGATGAGATCCGCTTTTACAGCAAGGTCATGACAGTGCCTCCGTCGGACGGACGACGCCGCCGGACGGATCACGGATAGGAGGCGCAATGATCCACCTGGTGCTCGCCCAGAGATACTTCCTTGCCACCGTGTTCGCGATCGCGTTCTTTGGCAAGGTCCGCCACATTTCCAGATTCCGGCAGTTCACGGTCTCGATACACAAGCTGGCCATCATTCCGGAACGGACGGCGCGTTATGCGGCATCGGTCATCGTCGTCGGCGAAGGAACGGCGACCGTACTACTGATCCTGCCGTTCTTCCCGCGGGCCGGACTCGCTCTGGCGGCCGCGCTGCTGGCGGTCTTCGTCGGAGTGGTGATCCGTTCCGTCAGAGGCGGCATCTTCGCCGAATGCAGATGCTTCGGCGGGGCCGGAGCGATAATGAGCAATGCCATGATCGTCCGTAATCTGCTGCTGATGGCGTGCGCGATTCCCGGTCTCGTGATCGACTCGGCGTCCATGGTCACGCGTCCGATCATCGACATTCCGGTCGTGGTCTGTGCACTGGGCGCCGCCGTGGCATTCGTTCGTTACTACGATGTGGCCGTCCGGGCGCTGCTCGTCAGGTGGCGGACCTCGTCGGCGCACCAGCAGGGATAGGCGGCGAGATGCCGAAGAACATGATCGAAGTCGTCGGGATGAGCAAACGTTTCGGTCCGCTGACGGCGCTGGACGACGTCCACCTCGCGGCACCGGCGGGTGCGATCCTGGGTCTCCTCGGCCACAACGGGGCCGGCAAATCGACGCTGGTCAACATCCTCGCGACCCTCTCGCCGCCGAGCGGCGGAACGGCCACCGTCGCCGGTTACGACATCGTGCGCCAAGCCCGGCAGGTGCGCCGGAGGATCGGGCTGACCGGTCAGTTCGCGACCGTCGACCAGGAGATATCGGGCCGGGACAACCTCGTCCTGATCGCCAGACTTCTGGGTGCCGGCGCCCATGCGGCTCGGGCCCGCGCCCGTGAACTGCTGACGCTGTTCGGGCTGACGGACGCCGCGAACCGGCGGGTCCGTACCTACTCAGGTGGAATGCGCCGGCGACTGGACCTTGCCGCGAGCCTGGTGGGGCGGCCTCCGGTGCTCTTCCTGGACGAGCCCACCACGGGACTGGACCCGGTCAGCCGGCTGAACATGTGGCAGATCCTGAGGCGGCTCGTCGAGGACGGCACCACGGTTCTGCTGACGACCCAGCACCTGGAGGAGGCCGACCGGCTCGCCGACTCGATCGCCGTGCTGTCGGAGGGCAGAGTCATCGCCTCCGGCACACCCGCGGAGCTGAAGGCGCGGGTCGGTGAGCGCACGGTCACCGCCAGGCTCTCCGATCCCGCGGACCTGGCGCGCGCCGTCATGGCGCTGGACCGGGAAGGTCTCCGGCCCGTCCACGACGAGAAGGAACGATCGGTGACCGTCCCGGTCGCCGGATCCCGGGATGTCGCGGTGATCGTACGCCTGCTCGACGCCGTCGGCGTCGAGGCGCGTGAACTGACCTTCGCCGAGCCGGGCATCGACGAGGTGTACCTCACCCTCGTACGGCACTCGGCCACGCCGGGACTTGTGGGGAGCCGGGATACATGACGGCGACGACACGCACGACCACCGGCCAGAACGAGCCGTTCCGAAGGGCCGCGCCGCCTGACATCTGGAACGGAAGCACACCGGCGACGCAGATTCTCGTGCTCACGATGAGGTCGTTGCGAGCGCTGGTCATCGATCCTCGCATGTTGCTGATCAGCATGCTCGGGCCACTGCTCATGCTGGTGGTGTTCGGCCAGATCTTCGCCGGTATGGCCCATGCGCCGGGCTTCCCGGAGCACATGCGGTACATCGACTTCCTGGTGCCCGCGATCATGATGACGACCGCACTGCAGTCCGCGCTGAACACGGCCACGGGACTGATCCAGGAAATGAAGAGCGGCATCATCTCGCGCTTCCTGTCGCTGCCCATATGGCCCGGCTCGGTGCTTCTCGCGCGCAGCCTCGCCGACCTCACACGGACTTCGCTGCAGTTGTCCTTCCTGGTGCTCATTTCGTTCCTCGCCTTCGGATTCACGCCTCCGGGCGGGGCGGTCGGAACATTCGCCGCACTGGGAATGGCGCTCATCGTCGGCGGATGCCTCGGCTGGATCTTCATCGCCCTCGCCTGCCACGTGCGCAGGGTCGAGGTGATGCAGGGCATCGCCGGCCTGGTGACGTTCCCGCTCATGTTCGCGTCCAACGCGTTCGCGCCGGTGAGCGGCCTTCCGCCCTGGCTGCGAGCGGTGGCATGCGTCAACCCCATGACGTATGGGATCGACACGGCCAGGAACCTCACGCTCGGGCGGCCGGTCGGCGGGAGCGCGATCTCCGCCATCTCCATCAGCCTGGCGATCGTGGTCGTCTCGGTCATACTCGCGGTCAGCGGCTTCCGGCGGGCCGGCGCCCCGCGATGACGCGATCGGAGCGCCCGGCCGCGGACATCGCAGGACCACCCCCTGGCAGTCCTTATCGTCCTGGCGCCGGGAACGGTCTGCTGGGCGCGGCGGTCGCCCAGTTCCGCCGTACCGACTGACCGGACACCGGGATCGCCGCCGGCCGTAGGATGCCCACGGCCGGCGGCGACCCGTCCCCGCCGGTATAGACGGCACTTCCGGAAGGACGAGATGTCAGAGACAGGAGCCCGGCCGGCCGCCGTCGAGATCGGCTACACCTGGCGAGGTCTGCGGGATTCGGCCGTCTTCGCCCTGATCGCGATCCTCGTGACGACCTCTCTGGCGTTCCGTGCGACGGATAAGGGAAGCTTCCATCAGATCCCTGCGGTGATGTCCGTCGTCTGCGGTCTGTGGACCGTATGGCTGGGCGGGCTCGTCGTGCGAGCGGCATGGCGCGCCGCGCGGCGGCTCCCTTTTCTCACCCTGGACTCCGACGGGGTAATGCTGCACTCGGCGCGAGTGGCGCTGCCGTGGTCGAACGTCGCCGAGGTCCGGATCGTGAGCCGGTCGCCGGACGGCCGGACCGCGAAGCTGATCGTCTTCGTGCCCGTCGACACCGACCGGGCCGTCGCGGGACTGCGCGGCATGCCCCGCCGTTTCGCCCGTAGCGGCATCAAGCGCGTCGGCGGTCCGATCTTCGTGCGCCCCTACGCCCTGGCGATGCCGTTCGAGGAGGTCCTGGCCACCGCCCGGACGCTGACCACCGTTCCCATCCGCCCCGCCGTCGATCCGAGGTCGGGGCCGCCGCGATCGTGGTTCCGGCACTCCTGATACAGGACGTCGGTGGCACGCAGGACGACCGCTTTCGGCCCCCGCGAACGGGGGCATCCCCGCAGGTGATCACGCCCTCCCCGCAGCCATCGTGCATTCACTCTTCGGTGGCCGAGGCTTGCGGGGTGAGCCGGTGGTGACGGCGCACGTCGTAGAGCAGCCAGTGGTACGGGGAGTTCTCGTCAGCGGGGTCGAGGGCACGCAGGATCTCGTCGCCACGCGGATCGTCGCGCAGCGCCAGTTGCGCCGCAGCCGTGACCCGTACGTTCTCGTCCTCGTCGGAGAGGCATGCGGCAAGCGCGTCCAAGGCGGCCGTGGATTGCGTCGGAGTGGAGGCGAGCGCCGTACAGGCCGCCCGACGGACCGCGGCGTCCTCGTCCCGGGTGCGCTCCATGACGGCGACCAGCGCCTCGGAGTTCCCCGCCCCGACTGCACTGTGCAGGCCGGAGACCGCCCGCTGCCGGACTTTGCCGTCGCGGTGGCGGGTGAGCGCCGGCAGCGGATCCTCTGCGCGGGGGTCCATGGCGTCGCTCAGTCCGGCGGTGAGAGTCCATGTCACACGCGGATCCGGCTCCCGCGCCACCCAGGGCAGGAAAAGGTCGACGAGTAGCCTGTCGAACGGCGCATCGTCGCTCTCGTCGAAGAGGTTGACCAGGCGGAGCACCTCCGCACCGAAGTACCGTTCCAACGGGTCCTGCCTGTCCCGAAGGGCGGCGGCCGCCTCCCAGATAGCGGGATCGTGGCGCTGCTGGAGCACGGACGTCGTCACCCACCACACCTCGTGGTCGACGTCCGGTTCGGCCAGGGCACGGGACATCAACTCGTCGAAGGATGGCGTGATCCCGTACCGTGGCTCCAGCGCGGTGAGGATCGCAGTATGTCCGGTCCGGACGGTCAGGCCGCCCAGCGACAGCTCCTCACAGGTGATCCCGAACTCGCTCCGGACAGTCTTACATTCGACCGGCTCCGACACCCCACTCCTGCGACGCAACTCGGCCACGACGCCCGTCTCGTGCCAATGCCGGGCGAGCGTCAGGGCATCACGCCCCTGGGTTACCGTGAGCCACAGCTTCGCTCCGTGGTTGATGAGCGCGTCCGTGATCTCGTACGCGCCGCGGTCGATCGCGCGCAGCAGGGGGGTACGGCCGTCGGCGGCAACGCAATCCAACTGGGCCGACGCCATCAGGACCTCGACGACCGGCAAGTCGAAGGCATCCACCGCCAGGCACAATACGGGCGTGCCGTCCCCGTCGACAGTGTCGGGGTCAGCGCCCGCTTCGAGTAGCGCGGTCACCGCCTTCACGTCTCTGCTCTGTACCGCCGCTATGAGTGGCTCGCTGCCCATGTCCCTCTCCCCGCTCCGCACACCGCACCGCCGACTCGTCGAGTAACGGGACAGGCCGAGGGGAGCGTAATCGAACAGGTCGAGATCAGCCCAGCAGGGGCACCTGCGTCGGCCGTAGGATGCGCACGGCCGGGGGCGGTCCGCCCTCGGCGGTGAGGACGGCACTCTCGGAAGGACGTCATGTCGGAGACAGGATTCCGGCCCGCCGCAGTCGAGATCGGCTATGCCTGGCCGGGGCTGCGCGAGATCGTCGCCCTCCCCCTGATCGGGCTCCTCGCGACGGTCTGCCTGGGGCTCTGGGCGACGAACGAGGGCAGCGCCAACCTCATCCCCGCGGTCCTCTGCGTCTTCTGCGGAGTGGGGACCGCGTGGCTGGGCGGGAGCGTCGCGCGGGCGGCGTGGCGCGCCACGCGAGGGCGCCCCCTCCTGACCCTCGACTCCGAACAAGTTGTGTTGCACTCGGCGCGGGTGGCGCTGCCGTGGTCGAACGTCGCCGAGATCCGGATCGTGAACCGGTCGCCGGACGGCCAGACGGCGAAGCTGATCGTCTTCGTTCCCGTCGACGCCGACCGGGCCGTCGCGGGGCTGCGCGGCATGTCACGCCGGTTCGCCCGTAGCGGGATGAAGCACGTCGGCGGTCCGATCTTCGTCCGCCCGGAGGACATGACGTCGCCGTTCGGCGAGTTCCTGAACGCCGTCCGGGCACTGACCACCGTCCCCGTCCGCCCCGCCATCGATCCGCGGACGGCCGGCCGGATCATCGGGCGGCGCTGACCGGCGTCAGTAGGACTGCAGCTCGAGCAGGGTGCCGTCCGGGTCGCGGACCAGGGCGTTGCGGAGGGTCGGGCCCCACTCCGGGCGGTCGGCCGGGGCCGACACCGCCTCGGCGCCGTGGCGCAGGCAGAACGCGAACGCCTCGTCGACGTCGGTGACCCGGCTGACGAACATGGCGCGGTCCTGGGCCGGCGCCTCGGCGGGCAGCCCCGCGGTGCCCGCGGCGGCCGCCATCGCGGCGCGGTCGAAGAGCGCCAGCAGGCCCTCCTCGCCGACGTCCCAGCTCGCGTACGGCCCGGTCGCGCCGCCGCGCGCCAGTCGCGCGCCCGCCAGTTCGGGGAGGACGGCGTCATAGAAGGCGAAGCACTCGGCGAACCGGGTCACGAGCAGGCGCGGATGCAGGACGTCCATGTCTTCTCCAATTCATAGGTGCAAACCCATTATTGGTGCAGACCTTACACTGTGGTGGCATGCACGAGACCCCGCCCAGCCTGCTGGCGCTCACCACCTACCTGCTGTCCCGGGTGGGCAAGACGGCGCGCACGCGCATCACCGAGCGGCTCGCGGCGCGCGACGTCCGCCTGTGGCACATGGCCGTCCTCGCGGCGCTGGCCGACTTCGGCCCGCACGCCCAGCGGGACCTCGCCGCCCGGCTGACCATCGATCCGAGCGACGTGGTGAAGATCCTCGATGAACTGGCCGCCGCGGGCCACGTCGAGCGCGCCCGCGACCCGGCGGACCGGCGGCGTGTCGTGGTCACGATCACTTCGGCGGGCCGTACGGCCCTGGCCGATCTGACCACCGACGCGTCGGCCGTCCAGGAGGATGTCCTCGCGCCCCTCGACGAGGAGGAACGCGCCCGGCTGCACGACCTGCTGCTGCGGTTGTTCGCCCACCTGCACGAGGGAACGGTCAGGGAACGATGACCGTGGCCCCCGCCGGCGGCGCGGTGCCCATCGCCGCCAGGGCGGCCGGGGCGTCGGCGAGGCCGATCGTGCGCGTGATGAGCAGGTCGGGCCGCAGGGTCCCGGCCGCGACCATCGCCATCATCGGCCCGTAGGCGTGCGCGGCCATCCCGTGGCTGCCCACGACCTCCAGCTCCAGGGCGATGACGCGATGCATCGGCACCGCGGCCGGGCCGGCGGCCGGCGGCAGCAGGCCCACCTGGACGTGACGTCCCCGGCGGCGCAGGCTCTCCACGGACGCCGCGCAGGTCGCCGGGCTGCCGAGCGCGTCCAGGGACACGTCGGCGCCGCCTCCGGTGATCTCGCGTACGGCGTCCGCCACGCCGTCCGGGCCCTCGACACAGGCGGCGGCGCCGAAACGACGGGCCAGGTCCAGCGCGGCGGGGGAGACGTCGACGGCGACGACCCGCGCCCCGCACGCCGCGGCGATCATCACCGCCGACAGGCCGACCCCGCCGCACCCGTGCACCGCAACCCACGCGCCCGGCCCGACGCGCCCCTGCGCGGTCACGGCCCGGAACGCCGTCGCGAACCGGCAGCCCAGCGCCGCCGCCGTGGTGGCCGCCAGGTCGTCGGGGAGGGCCACCAGGTTGACGTCGGCGTCGTCGATGACGACGTACTCCGCGAACGAACCCCAGTGGGTGAAGCCGGGCTGGGTCTGGCGTTCGCAGACCTGCTGGTCACCGGCCGCGCACGCCGCGCACCGGCCGCACGCGCACACGAACGGCACCGTCACCCGGTCGCCGGGCCGCCACCCGGTCACCTCCGGTCCGGCGGCCGCGACGACACCGGCCAGCTCGTGCCCCGGCACGTGCGGGAACCGCGTGATGTCGGGGTCGTGGCCCATCCAGCCGTGCCAGTCGCTGCGGCACAGCCCGGTCGCCTCGACCCGGATCACCACGCCGGCGCGCGGCGGCTCCGGATCGGGCACCTCCCGCACCTCCGGCATCCGCCCGAACCCGTCGTACACCACCGCCCGCACGGCCCGCTCCTTCCGTCAGCTCGGCCAACCGTATCGGCGCTCAGGAACAGAAGTCGGCCACGGTGCCGGTGAGGATCCGCGTGAGGTGGCGCAGCGAGGCGATGTCGGCCCATTCGGTGGCCGCGTGGGCGCCCTCACCGGCGACGCCGAAGAGCAGGCAGGGGATGCCCGCGCGGGCGAAGAGGGCGCAGTCGGTCCAGAACGGCTCGGCGCGGATCACGGGCGGGTGCCCGAGGACCGGTTCGGCGTGGCGGGTGAGGGTGCGCACGATGGGCGTGTCCGGGTCGGCCTGGAAGGGCTCCCGGTGCAGGCCGGGGATGAGACGGTAACGGAAGTCCGTGACGGTGGCGGCGAGGTCCTCGAGGACCGCGGTCAGCTCCGTGTGGACGGTGCCCGCGTCCTCGCCGGGGACCGTGCGGCGCTCCAGCGTGATCCGGCAGCGCGCCGGGTAGGTGGAGGGCTCCTCGCCGCCGTGGATGACGCCGGCGTGCACGGTCCCGGTGCCCAGGAGCGGATGCGCCGGGCCTCCGGCCAGACGGTGGCCCAGGTCCTCCAGGGCGACGAGGAAGTGACCGGCCTTGGTGATGGCGTCGACACCCAGGTCGGGGCGCGAGCCGTGGGCCGCCCGCCCCTCGATCTCCACGTCGAACCAGGCGAACCCTTTGTGGGCGAGAGTCAGCTGCAGCTGGCTCGGCTCGGTGACGATCGCGGCGTCGGCGCCGAAGGACCCCAGGACCTCCTCGGTGCCGAGGCTGCCGTGCTCCTCGTCGGCGACGCAGGCCACGAGCACGTCTCCGCGCAGCGGCCCCCGCCGTGTGGCCCGGGCCGCCGCGACCATCATGGCCGCGACGCCGCCCTTCATGTCGAAGGCCCCACGCCCGAACATCCTGCCGTCGCTGATCCGCGGAGCGAGCGGATCACCGTCGTAGCCGGCGAGGCCGACGGTATCGAGGTGACCGTTGAGCATCAGTGAGCGGCCGCCCCCCGTGCCGCGGGCGATCGCGACCAGCGAGGGACGACCCGGGCGCTTCTCCAGCCGGTGCACGTCGAAGCCGTGATCGGTCAGCCACCGGCCGCAGAAGTCGGCGATCGCGGTCTCGCCCGCGCCACCCGGGATGAGGCCCGGGTTGACGGAGTCGATGGCGATGAGCTCGCCCAGGAGCTGAACCGGGTCCAGAGATTCGGGCGTTTCGTCGGGCATGGCGACCTTTCGCTGGAGATGCGCTCGGGAACGGCGTCGTCAGATGTCAGGGTGTCCGGCGACCGGAGCCGGGTTGGCGTCGGCGCCTTCCGTACCGAGCAGGACGAGGGCCGATGCGGGGCCGAGCCCCAGGGCGGTGCGGCGCAGGGCGGCGCCGTCGCCGGTGAGGGCGGCGCGGACTCCCGCCAGTGCCGCGGCGCCGCACGGCCCGCAGGACACGCCCAGGGCGGCGAGGTCACCGGCGGCGCGGGCGCTCTCGGCGTCGGTGACGACGATGGCGGCGTCGAGCCCGTCGCGCAGGAAGGGCCACGCGAGGCCGGACGGGGTACCGCAGTTCAGGCCCGCCATGATGGTCTCGCCCGTGGTGACGCTGACCGGCTCGCCGCCGAGGAGGCTGTCGAGGACGCAGGGCGCGGCCTCGGGCTCGACCGACAGCAGCGCCGGCGCCCGGTCGGTGACGCGGCTGCGGTAGTGGGTGACGGCCGCCTGGGCCAGCGAGCCCACGCCCACCGGCACGGCGACGAGGTCGGGCAGGCCGGTTCCCGCCGCGGTCAGCTGGGCGTCGATCTCGGTGAAGAGGGTGGAGTAGCCCTCGACGATCCAGCCGGGGATCCGTTCGTAGCCGGGCCAGGCGGTGTCCTGGACGAGGACCGCGCCGGGCGCGGCGGCCGCCTCGGCCGCCCGGCGGACGGCGCCGTCGTACGGGCCCGCGACCTCGGTGACCTCGGCCCCTTCGCCGGCGATGGCGGCCACGGCCAGCGGGTGAACGCCCTCAGGCACGAAGACGTGGGCGCGCCCGCCGGCCAGGCGTGCCGCGCGGGCCAGGGCCCGGCCGTGGTTGCCATCGGTGGCGGTCACGAACGTGAGCGGACCGGACGGCGCACGGCCGTTCGCCGCCCGCTCGGCCAGAACGCGACGCACCGCCCAGAACGCGCCGAGCGCCTTGAACGCCGGCAGTCCCAGACGCGACGACTCGTCCTTGACGAAGACCCGGCCCACCCCCAGCTCGGCGGCGATGGCGGGGACCTCGGTCAGCGGGGTGGGCGCGTAGCCGGGCAGCGCGGCGTGGAAGTCCCGCACTTCGGCGGGCGCGGGTGCGCACGTCCACGACCGGTCCGCCGGCCGGGAGAACCACGGCACCGTACGCGCAGAGGAATCAGGCATGGAAACCAGCGTGCTGCACCGCGTTCCATCGGTCCAGCGAATGTTTTCAACGTATATTCGTCGGAAAAGCCGACCAATCGCCACGTGAAACGGTCCACCGATGTTCGACCTTCACCGGCTGCGCCTGCTGCGCGAGCTCAAGCACCGGGGCACGCTCGCGGCCGTCGCCACGGCCCTCTCCTACAGCCCCTCGTCCGTCTCACAACAGCTCTCGCAGCTGGAGGCGGAAGCCGGCGTCCCGTTGCTGGAACCGGTGGGCCGCCGGGTACGGCTCACCCCCCAGGCCGAGATCCTCGTCGCCCACACCGAGGCGGTACTGGAACGCCTGGAGCGCGCCGAGGCGGACATCGCCGCCTCACTGACCGACCTGACCGGAACCCTCCGCATCGCGTCGTTCCAGACCGCGGCTCTCGCCCTGATGCCGACGGCGCTGAGCCTGTTGCGCGACACCCACCCCGGCCTGCGCGTCCACGTCACCCAGATGGAGCCGGAGGAGGCGCTTCCGGCCCTGCAGGCGCGTGACTTCGATCTGGTCATCGCCGAGGAGTACCCCGGCAACCCGAACCCTCGCGCCGCCGAGCTGGAGCAGGAGGACCTGCTCGAAGACCCATTGCGCCTCGCGCTGCCCGAGCCGGACGACGGCACGACGGGACCGACGGCGGCGCTGCGCACGGCGGCGGGCCGCCCGTGGGCGATGGAACCCGAGGGCACGGCCGCCCGGCACTGGGCCATGACGTTGTGCCGTGACGCCGGCTTCGAGCCCGACGTACGGTTCGAGTCCGCCGATCTCCTGCTCCACCTGCGCCTCGTCGAACAGGGCCACGCTGTCGCCCTGCTGCCGGACCTCATCTGGAGCGGGCGTGAACCGACCGTCCCCCTACGGCTCCTTCCCCGGGGCCGGCGGGCGCGCCGGGTCTTCACCGCGGTGCGCCGGGGCCGCGGCCCGCATCCCGCGATCCAGGCCTGCCGCCGGGCGCTCCGCCTGGCCGCCGGCGAGCGGCACCCGGCCGACGACGCGACCCCGGACCGCTGACGGACATCGGCACACCCAGGTCACCGACCGGAGAACGCGCTGCGGGAGCGGCCGGCCGACGTCGCCGTGCGGTCGGCCGGTCGCCCTCGCACGGGAGTGCGCCGGGTACGCGTCGTTCAGGACAGAGGGACGACCTGACCACCCGTCGCGCTGGTGCGCGCCGCGTCGAGGACCGTCGCGGTCGCGACCGCGTCCCAGGGGTCGACGGGCAGTGGTCCGGTCCCGCGCACGGCCGCCGCGAACGCCGGGTAGAACAGGTCCCACCGGCCGCGCTCCGACGGGACCGGCTCGGCGTGGTCACCGCGCTGCACCTGTCCCCAGCGCTCCTCCGGCTCGGTGCCCCAGCGGTCGCCCTCCGAGGCCGGGGAGGCGCCGGCGATCAGCAGCGCCTCCTGCCCGTCCACGCCGTCGACGACGTACGCGCCGGCGGTGCCGCTCGCGCGGAATCGTGGGCCCGGCGCTCCCTGCCGCCAGCTGCCCGACAGGTGGGACCGCGCACCGTCGCGGTGGGTCAGCGCGACGAACACGTCGTCGTCGAGCCCGCCGTCGCCGACGTGCCATTCGGCGTACACGCTCTCGACCGGGCCGCACAGGACGAGCGCCTGGTCGACGAGGTGGCTGCCGAAGTCCAGCAGCGTGCCGCCGCCCGCCGCCGGCGGCCCCGGGTCGGGCGCGAACCGCTCGAACCGCGACTCGAACCGCGTCAGCGTGCCGAGCGTCCCCGCGTCGACGAGCCGCCGCAGCGTACGGAAGTCGGAGTCCCAGCGGCGGTTCTGGTACACCGTCAGGGCCACACCGAGCCGTTCGGCCAGTTCGACGGTCTCCCGCGCGGCGTCCGCGTCCAGCGCGAACGGCTTGTCGCAGACCACCGCGAGGCCGAGTTCGAGCGCCTGCCGCGTCAGCGGGATGTGCGTGTCCGCCGGTGTCGAGATCGCCACCGCCTCGGCGCCGGCGGCGGCCAGCTCCTCCAGCGAGGCGAACGCCGGCCGGTCCAGCTCGGCGGCGACCTGTTTCCGGCGTTCCGGGGAGGCCGTGACGACCCCCAGGAACGCGCACTCCGGGGCCGAGGCGAGCAGCGGCGCGTGGAAGTACCGGCCGCCGAAGCCGTATCCGACGAGGCCGATGCGCAGCGGTTCGGTCATCGTGGGTCCGTCCTTTCTCGGGTCACTGGAAACGACCGGGGCGGAACGCCTCGAGCAGAGGGTGGGCCTCCCCGGTCACGATCTCGTCGGCGAACAGCTCACCGGCGATCAGTCCCAGCGTCGCACCACTGTGCGTGAACGCCACGCGCAGGCTCTGAACCTGGTCGAGCTCGCCGAACGGCCACCGGCCCTCTCCCCGATTCGGGAGAGGGCCGGTGGAAGGCCGTGTCGTCAGCCGGCCGGGCGGAGGACCGCGACGCCGCGCGGCGCGAGCCGTACGGTACCGGCGGCGTCAGCGCCGCCCAGGAGGTCGGTCATCGGGCCGGGGAGATCGACCGTCACGGGGGTGGTCCGATGGTTCAGGAGGATGTAGCACGGCCCGTCGCCGGTGACCCGGGCCCGCGCCTGGACGCCCTCCGGCAGCCCCGGCAGGACTGGACGCGCGCCCGCCTCCTCGCGGATCCGGTCGATGAGGCGGCGCATCGTCGCCGGGTCGGGCCGGGTGGCCAGGTACCACGCGGTGCCTCGGCCGAACCGATGCCGGGTGACCGCCGGCCGCCCGGCCGGCTCGCCCGTCGTGAAGTGCTCGACGGCCTCGGCGCCCTCCAGGTGCACGTCCTCGGACCAGACGGTGCCGGTGCCCTGGGACAGCCCGATCGTCCCGGACTCCGGCAGCGGCCGGAACTCCTCGACGCGCAGCCCCAGCATCCTCCGGAACGGAGCGGGATAACCACCGAGGTGGACCCGGTCGCAGGAGTCGACGATGCCGGAGAAGAACGACATCACCAGCGTGCCGCCGTCCTCCACGTACCGTTCGAGGCCCCGCGCGGCCTCCTCGGCGACCAGGTAGAGGTTGGGAACGACGACGAGCCGGTAGGCGGACAGATCGGCGTCCGGGCGGACGACGTCGCAGGCGACGCTCGCGTCGTACAGCGGACCGTGGAGCGCCCAGGCGGCGTCCAGGAACCGTACGTCCGCGCTCGGGTGGGCGTCCTGCTCGAGCGCCCACCAGTTCGGCCAGTCCAGCACCATGGCGACGTCCGCGCGCGGCGCCCGTGCGCCCGGCAGCGCCGTCGTGGCGGCGAACTCGTGCCCGAGCTCACGGACCTCTTCGAAGACGCGGCCGGTCGGCCCGCCGTGCGGGACCATCGCCGAGTGGAACTTCTCGGCGCCGCCCCGGGACTGCCGCCACTGGAAGAACATCACCGCGTCCGCCCCGTGGGCGACGGCCTGCCAGCTCCACAGCCGCATGGCGCCCGCGGGCTTCGCGGCGTTGCGGGCGCGCCAGTTGACCGCGCTCGGCGCCTGCTCCATCAGCAGCCAGGGCTCCCCGTCGCCCAGCGAGCGCATGACGTCGTAGGAGAACGCGATCTTGGCATCGGCAGCGGGGTCGAACGGGTCGGGGTAGGCGTCGTAGGCGACGACGTCCAGGTGCGGCGCCCACGTCCACAGGTCGGCGGGCCGCAGCGACGGCGGGAAGTTCGTGGTCACGGGGACGTCGGGGCTCACCCGCCGCAGGACCTCCTTCTCGACCAGGTAGCAGGCGAGCAGCTCGTCGGAGGAGAACCGCGCGTAGTCGACGGCGTGGGCGGGGTTGGCGAACGGCGCCGGGCTGCGCGGCGGCAGCACCTCGTCGAAGGAGGCGTACCGCTGCGACCAGAACGTCGTCGACCAGGCGTCGTTGAGGGCGTCCACCGAGCCGTACCGCTCGCGCAGCCAGCGCCGGAACGCGTCGGCGGAGACGTCGCAGTAGCAGGGGGCGACGTTGCCGTACTCGTTGCCGACGTGCCAGAGCGCCAGAGCGGGGTGGCCGGCGTAGCGGGTCGCGACCTGCTCGGCCAGGCCGGCGGCGTGCTCGCGGTAGACCGGGCTGGACGGGCAGTAGTGCTGCCGCCCGCCCGGCCACATGCGCGTGCCGTCGGCGCCGGTCGGCAGCATCTCGGGATGCCGTGCGGTGAGCCAGGGCGGTGGCGAGGCCGTCATCGTGGCCAGGCACGCGGCGACGCCGCTGTCGGCGAGCAGGTCCATGACGCGGTCCAGCCAGCCGAAGTCGTACGTGCCGGGCTCGGGCTCCACGGTGGCCCAGGAGAAGATCCCGACGCTGACCAGCGAGACGCCGGCCTCCTTCATCAGCCGGAGGTCCTCTTCCCAGACCTGCTCGGGCCACTGCTCGGGGTTGTAGTCACCGCCGTAGGCGATGCGCCCCAGACGGTCCCGGAGGCTGCCGATCCTGTTCACGTTCCCGCCGTTCCTTGTCGTGGTTCCCGGCCCGGCTGCCCGGCCGCCGTCTGCCTGTCACGACATGGGACGTCCTATCCGGACATAGGACGTCCCACGTCCGCGTAACATAACCGCAAGCCCAAAATGGGGTCAAGGGGTCCGGCCGCAACCGGCACCGGCGAGGCCCCGGTGCACGGGCCTGCCGGCCGATCCCGCCGGCGGTGATCCGCCGCCCGGGCCGGGGCCTCGAACTGCGGCCGCCCCGCCTGGTCAGCGGTGGTCGGGCTCGTCGGTGGGCCGGTCGCGGCGGGCGGCCTTCTCCACTCGGGTGTCGATGTTGCGGAAGTGCTTGCTCAGAGCCTGTTCGGCCGCTTCGACGTCCCGTCGCCGCAGCGCGGTGACGATCGCGCGGTGCCGCCGGACGGTGCCGATGGGGGAGGGGTCGTGGTTCCAGCCGCGGATGCCCGACACGCGGTCGAAGACCTTCCAGAACACCTCGAGGAACTGTGGGACGAGGGCGTTGCCGAGCGAGCGGTACAGCAGCTCGTGGAACTGCCGGTCCTCCTCCGCGAAGGTCTCGCCCGCCCGTGCCCGCGTCTCCATCCGGCGGACGACGGCGTCCAGCGCGGCGAGGTCGTCCTCGGGGATGGTGGTGGCGACGCGCCTGATCAGCCCCGCCTCGAGGATCTCCCGGACCTGGAGGATCTCGCTCAGCGCGCGGACGTCGCTGCCCAGCTCGTGCAGCGTGCGGAAGGTCAGGCCGTCGGCGAGGGGGGTGAGCGACAGCTGCCCGACGTAGGTGCCGTAGCCGTGGCGGACCTCGACGATGTCGAGCGCCTGCAGGCCCTTCAGCGCCTCGCGGATGGAGTTGCGGCTGACGCCGAGCTCCTCCATCAGCTCCGTCTCGGTGGGGAGAGGGTCGCCGGACCGCAGGCGCCGGTCGAGGATCAGCTGCATGATCTCATGCTGGACCTGTCCGCCGACCCGCCGCGCAAGGCCGCGCGGGGCCTGCCTGTCCGTCACTCGCACCTCCCGGCAACGCGCGGGATCATAAGCTCCCACCCTACGTCCGGATGTGCCCGTCGCCGCGCCCTCCGGAGCATCGTACGCGTCCTGTCGTCGTTACATCCCACGTCCGACCTTCCCACCATGGCGCGATGATCGCGGGGTGGCCTCACAGGCGCGCCACGCCGCCGAGTACCCGCAGCGGGCCCGGGGTCCGGGGCTGCGCGGTCCGCCAGCAGGCGACGTCGACCAGTCCCGGGGGGAGCGGCGTCCGGCCGCGGAACGCCGCCTCGATCTCCTCGGGCGTGCGCGTGATGAGCGGTGCCGGCGCGTCGGCGTACGTCCGGGCGAGCCGCTCGCGGAACGCGGGGTCCATGTCCGCCGAGGTGGTATGGGCGATCACCAGGTGGCTGCCGGGAGGCAGCGCCGCGATGAGGCGGTCGACGATGCCGCGCGGGTCCTCGGCGACGAAGTGCAGGACCGCCACGAGCAGCAGCGCGACGGGCCGGTCCAGGTCGAGGAGGCTCCGCGTGCGCTCGATGATCGCCTCCGGCCGGCGGACGTCCCCGGAGAGGAAGACGGCGTTCGGATCGCCGTCGAGCAGGACTTCCGCGTGGAGCCGGACCGTGGGGTCGTTGTCGACGTAGACGACCTGGGCGCGCGGGTTCGCCCTGCGGGCGACCTGGTGCACGTTGTCCGCCGTCGGCAGGCCGGCGCCGATGTCGAGGAACTGGTCGATCCCGGCCTCGTCGGCCAGGAACCGGACCGCGCGGATCAGGAATCCGCGACTGTCCCGGGCGAGTTGCCGCGTCTCCGGCGCGACGCGCCACACCTCCTCCGCCGCCTGCCGGTCGACCGGGTAATTGGCCGAGCCGCCGAGCGCGTAGTCGTACACGCGTGCCGGGGACGGTCGGGTGATGTCGACGCCGGGCGGCGCGGACTCGAGTGCCAAGGTCTGTCTCCTCATGGGGGCGGAAGGTCCGACGATACGGTCCAAGATCATCAAATGCGCGCATCCAGGCCTCGGGTCGGGGGCGCTCGGCGACGGTGAGAGTTCTATATCGGATAGACGTAATTACGTTCTTTCGTAATAATCGCGGTATGAGTGATGAGTCGCTGGAAGAGCCCTCCCTGGCCGAGCGGCTGGCGCGGCTCGAGGAGCGCGTGGCCCGGCTCGAGGAGGGAGGGGCACCCGTCGAGCCGGTCGGTGCCTCCGCCGAAGCCGGCGCCCTGTGGGCGCTCGCCGGGCTGAAGGACCGCATGCCGGCACCGGGCGCGGTGCTGTTCACCGGCACCGTCGACCTGCCCACCGGCGAGCACTACGAGTGGCAGGAGGGCAGGACCACCGAGGACCTGATAGGAGCCGACTGGACGCAGGGCGCGGCCGCGCTGGCCGCGCTGGCGCATCCGGTCCGGCTGCTGCTCCTGCGGGAGGTCCTCCTCGGCACCCGTACGACCGCCGCGCTGGGCGAGCACGAGCAGCTCGGCACCAGCGGGCAGCTGTACCACCACCTGCGGCAACTGGTCGCGGCGGGCTGGCTGCGCGCCGAGGGCCGGGGGGAGTACGCCGTCCCCGGTGAACGCGTCGTGCCGCTGCTCGCCCTGCTCCAGGCGGCGCGCCGGTGACCCACGACGACAGGGAGGATGCGATGTCGACGGGAGTGCGGCGCGTCGTCGCGCTGTGCCGGTTGTTCGTTCTGCCCGGGACGGTGCTCATGCTCGCCGGGGGGTTCACGGACGCCGACGTGCTGTTGCCGATCGGCCTGGCCGCCTGGCTCGCGGGCGTGGCCGCGCTGTTCGTGCGCGTTCGTCCCGCCGAGCGCGAACCGGTCGAGGTGAGCCCGCCGGTGCGGGGGAGATGGGTCGCGGTGAACAGTCCCGCCGACCGGGTCCCGAGCCACGGCGTGCACGCCTACGGCCAGACGTACGCCATCGACCTGGTCCACCACCCCGACACCGAGCGGGAATGGCAGGGCGTGCGGGCCGCGTGGCCGCCGGCCCGCCGCCCCGAGCGCTTCCCCGGCTTCGGCCGGCCGGTGTTCGCGCCGGTCGACGGCGTCGTGGTGCGGGTACGCCGCCGAAGCCGCGATCACTGGAGCCGCGACTCCGTGCCGGGGGTCATCTACCTCCTCGTCGAAGGCATGGTCCGGGAGCTGTTCGGGCCCGGCCGGCTCCTGGGCAACCACATCGTCATCGCGATGGACGGCGGCGGCTACGCCGTCCTGGCGCACCTGCGCCGCGGGTCGGCCCGGGTGACCGCCGGGCAACGCGTCACGGCCGGGGAGCAGATCGCCGAGTGCGGCAACTCGGGGAACTCCAGCGAGCCGCACGTCCACTTCCAGCTCATGGACGTCCCGCACTTCCTGGGCGCGGTCGGCGTGCCGTTCCGATTCGACCGCTTCGAGATCGACGGAGGCCCCGAGACGGGGATCCCCGGCGGGCGGCGGCCTTTCACCTACTCCTCCGGAGGATGCCCCGGCCTTCAGGCCGGGGAGGAATCCGGACTCCGTCAGGAGCGGCCCGGCGTAGCCGGGACGGCCTGAGAGCCCGTGTGGAAGCCCTCGGCTCAGCGGACGCCGCGTGCCAGCAGCGCGTGCGCGGGCACGCGCACCGTCCCGTTCCCGGCGGCGTACGGGCGGAGGATGCGGTCGTAGGCGTCCTTGACCCGTGCGATGGTCGCCGGGTCCTGGCGCGCGAGGACGACGCCGTTCGACCCGACCCTGGCCAGCGCCCCGGTCCGCCACCAGTCCTCCGGCTCGAACTCGAACTCCCAGTCGAGCTCCTCGACCGACGCGTCGCGGAACACTCCGCCGACGAGAGCGCCGAAGGCGTCCGGCCGCCCGTACTCCATGAACGGGCCCACCGGAATATCGTCCGGCCAGGGGACGCCGACCTCGTCCATCGCGTCCCGGACGAGAGCAAGCACACCACTGCCGGGCATCGTCCAGCAGGTCAGCGCCAGGACTCCGCCGGTCCGCAGCACCCGGCGCAGTTCCGCGAGGGCCGTCTCCGGCTCGCCGACATGGTTGATCACGAAGTTGCCGACCACCGCGTCGAACGACGCGTCGCCGTAGGGCAGGTCGGGCAGGACGGCGACGCGTACCTCGGCCTCGGGCACGTTGCGGGCCGCGGTCTCGGCCATCTCCGGCTCGGCGTCCACGGCCGACACCTGCGCGCCCCGCCGCACCGCCGCGGCGGACACGGGACCGGGGCCGGTCCCCACGTCGAGTAGCCGGTCGCCCGCTCGCACCCCGGCGGCGTCCAGCAGCCGCTCGACGGTGCACCCGGACAGCCGTGCGAAGCCTCGCTCGTACGCCTCGGCTCGTCCCGCCCACAGTTCGCGCTCGTACGCGTCGAAGGTCGTCATGTCCCGAAGCGTACGCACCGGCGGAGTCCGCGGCCGCCGCCTTCGCGGAGGGTCACAGGGCCGCCGTCACCAACTCGGCCCGCGAGGTGATGCCCAGCTTCTGGTACGCCTTGCTCAGGTGGTAGCCGACCGTGCGGGGGCTGAGGAACAGCCGCGCGGCGATCTCCCGGTTCGACAGTCCCTCGGCGGCCAGCCTGGTGATCTGCCGTTCCTGCGCGGTCAGTCCGGGGCCGGCAGCCGCCTCCGGTGACCGGCGCGCCTCGGCCGCGCCGAGTTCGCCGCGTACGCGTTCCGCCCATGGCCGCGCGCCGAGCGCCTCGAGCGCGCCGAGCGCGGCGGACAGGTACGGCCTGGCCTCGGCCTTACGGCGGCTGCGGCGCAGCCATTCCCCGTACAGCAGGGAGGTCCGCGCCTCGTCGAAGGGCCGCAGGTCCGCCCGGTGCAGTTCGAGGGCGGCGCGGTAGTGGTCCTCCGCCTCCGCGCCCGGAGCCGTCAGCGCCCGGCACCGCAGGACCAGCGCGTCGGCGCTCGGCCGGTGGACCTGTCCGGCCCACTCCTCCAGCCTGGCCAGCGGGGCCGCGGTGTCCGCCGGCCGCCCGGCGCGCACCAGCGCCTCGATCACGTCGGGAATGCCCCGCATGATCGGCGGGCCGAACCGGACGGGCCCGGTGGCGGACACGTCCAGGCGGCCCGCAGCCGACTCCGCGCGGCCGGCCCCCAGGTCGAGCAGGGTGAGGGCCCAGTGCGCCCAGGTCCCGCCCGGCGACGTGAACTCCGAGACCGGGCCGCCCAAGGCCTGGGCGGCGAGAGTCCGGCAGCCGTCGTCGTCGCCTTCGACGGCCGCGAGGTAGGCGAGGATCCCGGCCGAGTGCCGGATCCAGCGGACCTGCCCGGTGTCCGTGGCGAGCCGTAGCGCCTCCTGCGCGCTGGTGCGGGAGTCACGGTGCTCGCCGAGGAGGGTCTCGGCCGCCGCGCGCAGGCTGAGCATCGCGGTGAGCCAGCCGAGCCGCCCGCGCATCCGGCTGTCGGCGGCCATGGCCTCGGTGATGTCGCGCGTCTCCCGGTCGTGTCCCGCCGCCAGGCCGCCGATGGCGATGAGCGACAGGTCGTGCGGGCAGCGCACCGACGCCTCCCGCGCCTCCGCGACGACCCGGCCGAGCGGTGGCAGTTCGCCGCCCGGACGGTCCAGCGCGAAGGAGGTCATCCAGACCAGGAAGGCGCGCACCGGCGTCATCGGGTCGTCCGGCGGCAGTCGCAGCGCGTCCAGCCGCGCGGCGGTCGTCGCGAGCAGGCTCGCGTCGTCGGCGACCCACGCGGCGTTCACGGCGGTGAGCTGCATCCGCAGCTCCTGGTGCGGGTCGGCGTCCGCGATCCGGTGAGCGCTCTCGGTCAGCAACGCGTGGGCCGAGCGCGGACGTCCCTGCTTGAAATCGGCCGTCGCGCGCACCCGCGCGATCCTCGCCGCCAGCGTCGGGTCGCCCGGCAGCCGGGCGGCCTGTTCGGCGGCGGTCCGTGCCTCGTTCAGCCGGGCCGTCTCGGCCGCCATCTCCCCGGCCAGCACCAGCCGCCGAGCCTGATCGTCGAGGGCGGGGCTGAGCCTCGCCGCCTGCGCGTAGGCCGCGAGGGCGGCCTCGTAGCCGCCCCGGGCCCGCGCCCGGAGCGCGGTCGTTTCCAGCTCGGCCGCGACCTTCTCATCCGTCCCGCTCGCGGCCTTGGCGAGGTGCCAGGCCCGGCGGTCGGCGTCCTCCGGATCCGTCAGGGCGTCCGCGAGCGCGGAATGGGCGGCGATCCGCTCGGATCGCGTCGCGGACTGGTACACGGCCGCCCGTACGAGCGGATGCCGGAACGCGATCTCCGTCTCGGTGACGCGGACGAGGGCGGCCCCTTCGGCGGGTTCCAGGTCACCGAGGGACAGCGCGTGACCCGCCACCGCACGGAGCACGACGCCCAGGTCACCGGTGCCCTCGGCCGCCGCGAGCAGCAGCAGCCGCCGGGTCGTGTCCGGCAGCCGCCGGACCCGGCCGAGGAAGGCTTCCCGGAGCCGGTCGGTCAGCGACAGGGCGTCACCGTCGGGGCGCACCTCGAGGAGGGCCAGTGGATTGCCGGCCGCTCCGGCCACCAGACGCTCCCGGTCCGCGCCGGACAACTCGGTGCGCGCGGCCCGTACCAGGATGTCCGCGGCCTCCCGGTCGAGACCGTCGAGCCGCACCGTGCGCAGTCCCGCGGCGGGGAAGGCGTGCGTCTCGTCGTCGCGGACCGCGAAGACCATCGCGATCGGCTCCGCGTGGAGGCGGCGGGCGACGAACAGCAGCGTCTCCGCCGACACGTCGTCCAGCCACTGCGCGTCGTCGATCAGGCACAGCAGCGGGCCCTCCGCGGCCGCCTCCGTCAGCAGCGACAGAGTGGCCAGGGCGACGAGGAACCGCGCGTCCGGATCGATCGCGCCCAGGCCGAGGGCGGCGCGCAGCGCGTCCCGCTGGGTCTCGGGGAGGCGGTCCGTCAGGTGCAGGACCGGCCGGAGGAACAGGTGCAGGCCCGCGTAGGGCAGATCGGTCTCGGTCTCGACGCCGCCCCCGCGGATCACCTGAGCGCCCGACGCCGCACCCGCGGCGTGGTCGAGGAGGGCCGTCTTGCCGATTCCGGGCTCGCCGCGCAGTACGAGGACGCCGCTGCGCCCGCCGAGCGCCGTTTGGACGAGTTCGTCGAGGACCGTCTGCTCGGTCCGGCGGCCGTAGAGCACGGTGCAGATCATACGGAACTACCTAATGCATGACAGATTCGAGTTGATCATGCGATTCGTAGCTTCGTGACCAGCACGAGGAAAGGATCGTTCATGGTCACTGAGGTCCGTGTGGGGCCCGCGACCCGGCGGATCGGGCTGCCGGGCACCGTGGCGTTCTGGTCGCTGGCGGCGATGCTGTGCCTGCTGCAGTTCGCCTCCGCCGCACCGTCGCCGATGTACGGGGTCTACCAGCACGCCTGGCACTTCTCCCCGGTCACGCTGACCGCGGTCTACGCCGCCAACGCCTTGGCGCTGCTGGTGACGTTGCTGTTCGTCGGCTCGCTGTCGGACCATGTCGGGCGGCGTCCGGTGCTGCTCGTCGCGGCGCTGACCGAGGTGGCGGCGATGACCGCGTTCGTCATGGCCGACGGCGTCGGCTGGCTGGTCGCCGGGCGCGTCCTGCAGGGCGTCGCGACCGGGACGGCGTCCGGCGCGATCAGCGCGATGCTGATCGATCTGCAGAGACCCGGCTCCCGCCTCGGCGCGCTGATGACGAACGTGGCCGCCTCGGGCGGGATCGCGCTCGGCGCGCTGGGCTCCGGCCTGCTGGTGCAGTACGGGCCCGCGCCGACCCGGCTCGTGTACGTGCTGCTCCTGACGTCCTTCGCCGGGTTGCTGCTGTTCGTTCTCGCGATGCCGGAGACGGTGACGGCCGACGGCGCCTGGCGGAGTTCGCTGCGGCCGCGGGCGGCGGTGCCGCCCTCCGTCCGCGGCGCGTATGTCGCGCTGCTGCCCTCGATCGTGGCCGCCTGGGCGCTCGCCGGCCTCTACCTGTCGCTCGGCCCGTCCGTGGTGGCCACGCTGTCGCACTCGACCGACCATCTCGTCGGCGGACTGGTCATCGGGGCGCTGAACGGCACCGCGGTGGTGCTGTCCGTGCTCGGCCGAGGCTGGTCCGCCGAGCGTGCCCTCTACCTCGGCTCCGGCCTCCTGATGGCGGGCGTCGCAGTCGCCATGCTCGCCCTGAACGCACACGTCACCGCGCTGTTCTTCGCCGGAACCATGGTCGCCGGGGCCGGATTCGGGCCCTCCTTCTCCGGGGCGCTGCGGACCCTGACCGGTCTCGCCCCCGCCGAGCGGCGGGCCGAGGTCGTCACCGCCATCTACCTCGCCGCCTACCTGGGGCTGAGCGTCCCCGCGGTCGTCGCCGGCGTCGCCGTGACCCACGCCGGCCTGTTCGCCACCGCCTACGGATACGGCGTCGGCGTCATCGCGCTCACCGGCCTGGCGGTCCTCGCCTCGCTGCGCGGTCGTCGCCGCGCGGCGGCCGCCCGGGCCGCCGCCCCGCTGAGCCCGCACCACCAACTTCCTCCGTGCCCGGGCGGAACCCCCGCCCTGGCCCGGCACCGCTGAGACGACAGGAGACGACGATGACCGTCAAGCGCGCACTTCTGATCGACGGCCGTGACGTCCCGGCACGGTCCGGCCGTACGGCCGAAGACCGGAGTCCCTACACGGGCGAGGTGTACGCCCTGGTGGCCGCGGCGGACGCCGAGGACGTACGGGCGGCCGTCGGCGCGGCGCACGCGGCATTTCCCCATTGGGCCGCGACACCGCCTTCGGCCCGCCGCGCCCTGCTGATGAGGGCCGCGGACCTGCTGGAGTCCCGGCTGGCCGAGTTCTCCGACGTCATGCTGAACGAGACGGGCGGCACCCGTGCCTGGGCCCGCGTCAACGTCAAGGTCACCGCTGACCAGATGCGGCAGGCCGCCACCGCGGCCATGGCCCCGGCCGGGCACCTGCCCGCGACCGACCGGACCGGGCAGTGGTCCCTCGCGGTCCGCGAACCCGCCGGCGTGGTCGCCGCCGTCGTGCCGTGGAACGCCCCGCTCATCCTGTGCGCCCGCACCATCATGGTCGCGCTCGCGGTCGGCGACACGGTCGTGCTGCGGCCGAGCGAGGACGCCCCGATCACCTCCGGCCTGTTCCTGGCCGACGTGCTGCGGGACGCGGGGCTGCCCGACGGAGCGCTCAACGTGGTCACCAACGACCGCGGCGACGCGCCCGCCGTCATCGAGGCGCTCATCGCCGACCCGCGGGTACGCCGGGTCGCCTTCACCGGCTCCACCGCGGTCGGCCGAATCGTCGGACGGCTGGCGGGGGAGTACCTCAAACCGGCCGCCCTCGAACTCGGCGGCAAGAACCCGATCATCGTCTGCGAGGACGCCGACCTCGACCACGCCGTCTCCGCGATCGCGTACGCGAAGTTCCAGAACTCCGGGCAGGTCTGCCTGGCGGTCGACCGCATCATCCTGAACCGCGCGATCGCCGGGGAGTTCACCGCCCGGTTCGTCGAGAAGGCGGCGGGCCTCCGGCAGGGCGATCCCGCTGATCCGGCCACCGTCGTCGGACCGTTGATCAACGAGCGCGCCGTCGAACGGGTCGCCGCCCTCGTCGACGATGCCGTCGGCAAAGGAGCTCGGATGCTGCTCGGCGGCGGGGCCGACGGCCGGAACCACCCGGTGACGGTCCTGGACGGGCTGACGCCGGAGATGCGGGTGTACCACGAGGAGACGTTCGGCCCGGTCGCCTCGCTCTACACCGTCGCGGACGACGACGCGGCGGTCGCGCTCGCCAACGACACCGGCTACGGCCTCACCAGCGCGGTCTTCACGCGGGACACCACCCGCGCGCTGTCGATCGCCCGCCGGCTGCGCCACGGCTCCACGCACGTCAACGCGCACACCATCCAGGAGGAGCCGCAGGCCCCGATCGGCGGGATCAAGGACAGCGGGTTCGGCGCCTTCGGCGGCCCCCAGGAGATCGACTTCTTCACGCAGACCCGCTGGATCACCCTCGCCGAGCAGCCCGAGCCCCTTCCCTTCTGACCCCGACGAACCGAGAGGCGAACGCCCATGTCCTTGTACGAACCGTACGATCTCGGCTCGCTGAGGCTGGCGAACCGGATCGTCATGTCCTCGATGACCCGCAACCGAGCGCGCTGGCCGGAGGCCACGGCGACCGAGCCGACCGCGGAGTACTTCGCGCAGCGCGCCACCGCTGGGCTGATGGTCACCGGCTCCACCGCGGTCTCCCCGCAGGGCCGCGGCTACCTGTGGACCGAAGGGCTCCACACCGACGAGCAGGCCGCGGCGTGGCGGACGGTGACCGACGCCGTCCACGGGCGTGGCGGGCACATCGCCGTCCAGCTCATCCACACCGGCCGGGTCTCCCACGCCTCTCTGCAGCCCGGTGGCACGCCGCCTCCCGGGGCCAGTGAGGTCCCCGCGCGCGCCGAGGTGCTCGCCTGGACCACGGACGGCACCCCGGGGCTGGTCCCGGCCGGAGCCCCCCGGGCCATGACCACGGAGGAGGTGCGGTCGGTGGCGGCCGACTTCGGCGCGGCGGCCGAGCGGGCGGTCGCGGCCGGCTTCGACGCCGTGGAGATCCAGGCGGCCAACGGGTTCCTGTTCGACCAGTTCTTCGACCCGAACGTCAACGACCGCACCGACGCGTACGGAGGGTCGGCGGCGAACCGGATCCGCCTCCTGCTGGAGGTGACGGAGGCGGCCGCCGAAGCGGGACTGCCGGTCGGCGTGAAGGTCACCCCGAACGGCGTCGTCAACGGCGCCGCGCCGTTCGACGACTGGCGGCCGCTCTACCTTCGCGTCGCGGCGGAGCTGGCCCGTCTCGGGGCGGCGTACCTCAACGTCACCGCGCAGGCGAGCTTCCGTGAACGCAACGGGCTCGGTCCCGCCTTCGGCGGCGACTTCCTCGCCGACGTCCGCGAGGCCTACCACGGCACGCTGATCCTCGGCGGCGGGTACGACGGCCCGTCGGCGGAGAAGGCCGTCGCGGACGGCACGGCGGACATGGTCGCTTTCGCCCGTTCCTATGTGGCCAACCCGGACCTGGTGGACCGGCTGCGCACCGGTCATCCGCTCGCGGAGGCGGATCTGACCAAGCTGTACGGCGGCGGCGCCGAGGGGTACACCGACTATCCGACCATGGCCGAGGAGGCGGCGGCCCACTGAGCGATCTCGCTGTATTCCTTGACGGCAATATGCAGCTATGGTTATGTTCCCAGCGTGACCACTACCTTCGACGTACTGGCGGAACCGGCCCGCCGCCGCATCCTCGATCTGCTGCTCGAGCGCCCCCGCCTGGTCGGCGAGCTGACCGAGCAGCTCGGCCTGACCCAGCCCGGCACTTCGAAGCACCTTCGGGTCCTGCGGGAGGCGGGCCTGGTCCGGGCGCGCCCCGAGGCGCAGCGGCGGTGGTACGAGCTCCGTCCTGAGCCGCTCGCCGAGATCGACGCCTGGCTGGCGCCCTACCGGAGGCTGTGGACGGACTCGCTCGACGCCCTGGAGCGTCACCTGGACACGATGGAGGACGACGAGGAATGAACCCGACTCTGGACACCGCCGACGGCCGCAACGTCCTGCGGATCGAGCGCCGGTTCGCGCACCCGATGGAGAAGGTCTGGCGAGCCCTGACCGACCCCGTCCACCTCGCCCACTGGTTCCCCTCGCCGGTGGAGGAGATCGACCTCCGGCCCGGCGGGAAGATCCGGTTCGGCGGGACGCATCCGGAGCTCCCGATCGGCACGGGTGAGATCACGGAGTTCGATCCGCCACGCGTGCTCGCGTTCACCTGGTACGACGATCCGCTGCGCTGGGAGCTGCGCCCCGACGGGCCGGGCTGCGTCTTCGTTCTCACCCACACCTTCGCCGACCGGCCCATGGCCGGCAGCTTCGCCGCCGGCTGGGAGAGCTGCCTGTCGGCGCTCGAGTCGGCCCTGGCCGGGAACCCGACGGAGCTGAAGCCGGCGCCCGACGGCTACGCCGGGCGGCACGACGCGTACGCGGAGGCGTTCGGCCTGGACGAAGGCGAACTGAGCGAGGACGCCGACGGCTGGACCATCCGGTTCGAACGGAACATCCCGCATCCGATCGAGAAGGTCTGGCCGGCGCTCGGGGGGTCCACGGCGCCAGAGGCCGGCGGCTTCCCGCCTCCCGGGGCGGTCGTCGACGCGGTGCCCGCCGGCGAGGTGACGGCGGTCGCCGCTCCGGAGCTCCTGGAGTACGCCTGGCCGTCCGGCGGCGAGCCCCTCGGGCGGGTGCGCTGGGAGCTGACCGGGGGCCATCCGGCGGGCACCCGCGTGGTGCTCACCCAGACCGGCTCGGCAGGGGAGCGGGAGCGGTGCGCCGCGGCCCTGACCGCCTGGCACCTGCGGCTGGAGCTGCTGGCCGACCGGCTGCGGGACGCCGAGCGTCCCGATCGCGGCGAGCGGGCCGCGGACCTGGAGCGGCGTTACGCGGCGCGCGTCGAGGCCAGGTAGACGACGTCGGGTTCGCCGCGGGCCACCTCGACCGGGCAGGCGCCGACCTCGGCGAACCTCTGCCGCAGCCGGTCCTCGAACGCCGGGACGGCGGCGGCGCTCCACACCGCGAGGACGCCGCCGGGCCGCGTCCGGCGGGCCAGCAGGTCCAGGCCCTCGTCCCCGTACAGAGCGGCGTTCGCCTCGCTGACCGTCCAGTCCGGCCCGTTGTCGATGTCCAGGCACAGCGCGTCGTACGCCTCGGGCGTCTCACGCAGCCAGGCGAGGAGGTCGGCGCACTCCACGCGGACACGCGGGTCGTCCAGCGCGCCTTCGGAGTAGGGGCGCAGCGGGCCGCCATGCCAGTCGATCACCGCGGGCTCGCACTCGACGACGGTCACGCGGCGCGTGTACGGGGAGCGCAGCGCCTCGGCGAGGGAGAAGCCGACGCCGAGCCCGCCGATGAGCACGTCGGCGGGCCGGGCCAGCCGGTCGAGCGCCGCCCGGACCAGGAGCCGCTCGGACGCGCCGGCCCGGGTGTCCATCAGGAACACGCCGTTGCTGATGATCTCGTAGTGCTCGCCGTCGCCGCGCAGCACCAGCTCCCCGTGCGGGCCCCTCCGCTGATCGAGAACCTCCACGGGCCGCCAGCCTACCTCTTTCAAGATCGTCACCGGGCGCGAGCACCCGTGAATGCGATGTCACCGAGGGTGATTTCCGGAGGTCCGGCGGCCGAATAGGTCGTCAATGAAAGGGAATGACCAGCCCGTACAGCTTCGTACGGAAGGGGGAGCCGATGGGTCTCCTGGACAAGCTGAAGAACAGCATGCAGAAGGCGAAGGGCCGCGGCAAGGAGGCGGCGGGCCGGTCCGCCGGCGACCCGTACCTCGAGGGTGAGGGGCGCAAGGACCGCATGGCGGGCGGCGCCAAGCAGGTCGGCGAGCAGGCCAAGGACGCCGCGAAGGAGGTCCGTCGCACCTTCGAAGACCGGTAAAGACAACCAAGGGAGGCCGCCGCAGACCGCTGACGGCGGTCTTCCCTACGCCACCTTCAGGCGGCGGGCTCAGCGTGCGCTGGGGGTGTTCGCCCGAGGCAGATCCCCGGGCAGCAGGAGGCGCAGGTCCGTCACGCCGGGCGACCGCATCGTGCCGAGCCGTCTCGCCTGATGCGTGATCATCGTCTCCAGCAACTGCCGGACGAGACGCGCGTTGCCGAAGGTCCGGTCTCGTGGCAGGGCATCGAGGTGCTCGCGTAGCACCGCGAGCGTCTCGGGAGCGCACTCGTAGCCCGCGGCGGCGGCCTGGTTGCGCATGATGGCGACGAGCTCGTCGGTGCTGTAGTCCTCGAACTCCACCTGCCGCGAGAACCGGGAGTCGAGCCCGGGGTTGGAGGCCAAGAACCGTCGCATCTCGTCGGTGTAGCCGGCGACGATGACGACGATCTCGTCGCGGTGGTCCTCCATCAGCTTCAGCAGGGTCTCGACCGCCTCCTGACCGAAGTCGTTGGACGCCCCCTCGGGGGTCAGGGTGTACGCCTCGTCGATGAACAGGACGCCGCCCAGCGCGCGCTGGAAGATCTCCTTGGTGAGCTGCGCCGTGTGGCCCACGTAGCGGCCCACGAGGTCGGCGCGCGCCACCTCCACGAGCTGACCGCGCGGCAGCACGCCCAGGCTGTGCAGCAGCTCCGCGTAGAGCCGGGCGACGGTGGTCTTGCCGGTGCCGGGCGACCCGGTGAAGACGAGATGCCGGCTGAGCCGGGGCACGGGCAGCCCGGCGGCCTCCCGCTGCCGGGCCGTCGCGAGGAGGTCGACGATGTCCTTCACCTCGCGTTTCACGCCGGCCAGGCCGATCATGTCCGACAGCCGGGCCAGCAGCGTCTCGCGCTCCTCGCCCACGGCGCCGTCCGTGGCCGCGGCGTCGCTGACGTCCTCCGGCAGCAACAGGCTGAGGTCGCTCTCCGCCGGGTCGATCATGGACGCGAGCCGGAACGCCTGCCGCTCGATCATCTCTTCGAAGACCAGGCGCGCCGTACGGCCGTTGCCGAAGGTGGCGTCCCGCGGCATCCGCTCGTAGTGCGCGGCGAGCGCCTGACGGGTGGTCGGGTCCAGTTCGTAGCGGTGGCTCTCGCATATCTTCTCGGTGATCGTGACGAGCTCGTCGACCGAGTAGTTGGTGAACTCGATGGTCCGGCTGAACCGCGAGGCCATGCCCGGGTTGGCGGACAGGAAGCCCTGCATCTCGGCGGTGTAACCCGCCGCCACCACGACGACCTCGTCGCGGTGGTCCTCCATCAGCTTCACGAGGGTGTCGATGGCCTCGCGGCCGAAGTCGTGTGAGCCGCCCTTGCCCTCGGTGACCAGGGTGTACGCCTCGTCGATGAACAAGACGCCGCCGATCGCCTCGTTGAACGCCTCCGTCGTCTTGATGGCCGTGGCGCCGACGTACTGGGCGACCAGGTCTGCGCGGGAGACCTCCACCAGGTGCCCGGAGGGCAGCAGACCGAGGGAGGCGAGGATCCCGCCGTACAACCGGGCGACCGTGGTCTTGCCGGTGCCGGGCGGGCCCGCGAAGATCAGATGGCGGCTCATCGGGGGTACCGGCATGCCGAGCCGGGCCCTGCGCTGCGAGAGCTGGTTCAGGTTGACGAGCGCGCGCACCTGGCGTTTCACGCCGTCGAGGCCGATGAGGGACTCCAGCTCCTCCAGCGGGCCGGCGGACGCGGGCGCGCGGGTGCCCTTGCCGTCCGGCGCGCCGGCGGCCTCCACGGCGACCTCGTCGCCCCAGGAGTCGGGGACGGCGTTCCCGGAGCCGTCCAGGTCGCGCACCGTCAGCCGACCGCCGGGGCGGGACTGCCGCAGCCCGGCACCGCGGTTGTCGCGCACGGCACAGCCGGTGACGGAGACGGCCTCCGCGGTGTCGACCCGGACGCCGTCGCCGGCGCTCCCGGTGATCTCGCAGGCGTCGAGCGTCGCCCGCGCGCCGGCCGTGAGGAGCACGCCGTGGGCGCCGGAGCCGCTGATCCGCGCCCGGGTGAGGTTCAGGTCGCCGCCCTCGCGTACGACCACGCCGGAGGCGTCGCTCCCGGAGATCGCGCAGTCCTGCATCGTGGCCATCCCGTCGGAGTCGACGGCGACCCCGGCGTCGCCGGGGGAGCGGAGTTCGCAGTCGCGGAAGGAGACGTTGGCCCCGCCGGCGATGCGCACGGCGGCGCCGCCGGCCCTCTCGACGACGCAGTGCTCCAGCCGCCCGCGCCCGTCCTCGGTGACCTCGACGCCGGTCCCGCCGGGCACGGTGACCGTCGCGTTGCGGACCAGCGGGTTGGCGCCGGTCCGGATGGCGATCGCGGTACCGGCGGCGTCCACGACCTCCAGCCGGTCGAACTCCGCGACGGAGTCCTCCGCCAGCAGCACGGACGCGGACGCGTCGGCGCACTCGCGCACCGTCGCGCCGATCAGCGTCGGCGAGCTGGTCCCCACGACGCTGATCGCGGGCGCGGCCGACCCGGCGAACTCGCACTCCTCGAAGGTGCCGCGCGAGCGTTCGGTGACGGACAGCCCGCTGTCCTTCGTACGGGCCGTCCGGCAGCGCCGCAGCAGCGGATCCGCGCCTCCGGCCAGCACGATGCCGGAACCGGCGGTGATGTCGGTGACCGAAACCTCCTCCAGCGTAGGACGCGACCCGCTGGTCACGTACACGCCGACCGCGCAGTCGCGCACGCTCGTCCGCACGATCCGGGTGGCGCTGTCGCCCTCGAGGGCGATGGCCGGCTTCGAGGTCGTGGAGATCTCGCAGTCCTCGATCGTGCCCTGGGCCTCGCCGTTGGCGAGCACGCCGTTGCCGCGGGCGTCCCGCAGCCGGCAGCCCCGGATCGTCGACCGGGACTTCTCACCGAGCACGACGGCGGAGGTGCCGAGGTTCTCGATGAGACAGTCCTCGACGACGCTGGCCGCATCCGCGGTGTCGACGATGCCCGCGCCCTCGGCGTTGGTGATCCGGCAGCCACGCATCGCGAGCGAACCGGACCCGCGGGCCAGCACGGCCGTCCAGCCGGAACCGGCCACGGTGCAGCCCTCCATCGCGACCTGCCCGCGCGCCGCGTCCACGACCGGCACGTCGTCGCCGCCACCGCGCAGCGTGAGGTCCGTGAGCATCACGGCGTCCGCCACGAGCATCACCGCGGTACCGCTCCGCGGACAGATCTCGACGCTGCCCCGGTCCCCGTCGGCCACGATCGTGACCCGGGTCCGGATGAACAGGCTCTCGGCGTACCGGCCGGGCCGGATACGGATCACCGACCCGGTACGTGCCGCCGCCAGCGCCTCCTCGATTGTCCGGAAAGCGCCTGGCTCTTCCGGGGAGACCGTGAGCAACTGCCGAGACACGCTTGAACCCTCCTCGGGTCGGTGGGGGTGCCGACGAGACATCCATCATGCCGTTCGCGCGGGCCGCTTGACACCCTTGCCCGCAAGGGCTCTGACCAGCGGGGACCCTTGTCCCGGACGACAAGAGAACGACAAGATCGGGTCTCTACGCTGAGCGCATGCGACGTGTCCCCCGGCGCCTGCGCGCCATGGCGTCGGTGGTCGCCGCCACGGCCTCGTTTCTCGTCTCCGGCCTCCCCGGAGCCGCAGCGGCCACGGCGTACGAACGGCCGCCCGGCGCCGCACCCGGCCCTGTGGGCCTGCCCGTCATACCGTCGGCGCTCGCGTCCGGCCGATCGTGCACTGGCTCGTCCTCCACCGCGGCCCGTGCGCAGCCGTGGACGGTGAGCACGCTCGGGATGTCCCGGGTCCGCGAGCTCAGCGACGGCGCCGGAATCACGGTCGGCGTCGTGGACACCGGCGTGGCCGCGAACGTTCCCGCCTTGGCCGGCCGGGTCACCGCGGTTGCGGACGCCGACCAGGACTGTGTCGGGCACGGCTCCTTCGTGGCCGGCCTGATCGCGGGGCGTGCCGAGGACGCGACCGGCGGCGGGATCGCGCCCCGGGCGCGGATCCTCGCGGTACGCGGCACCGGCAAGAACGGCGTCGCCGCACCCCGAGAGGTCGCGGCCGGCATCCGCACCGCCGTCGACCGCGGAGCCCGCGTCGTGTACGTCGGCGCGGCCCTGACCGAGGGCAGAGCGGAACTGACGGCCGCGGTCGGCTACGCCACCCGCAAGGACGCCGTCGTGGTCGCGCCCGCGGCGCCGGACGCCGTGCCCACCTCCGCCGGCGCGGCGGTCTCCGCGCCGGCCGCGCGGCCCTACTTCCCCGCCTTCATCCCGCAGGTGGTCGCGGTCGAGGACTACGGGCCGGACGGCTCACGTCCGCAGAACGCGCCGAACGTCTTCGCCACCGATCTGGCCGCGCCCGGCGACGCGGTCGTGAGCATCGGCCCCAAGGGCTCCGGGAACTACATCGGCTCCGGGTCCTCGCTGGCCGCGGCGTTCGTGGCCGGTACGGCCGCCCTCGTGCGCGCGTACCAGCCCCGGCTGACGGCGGCCGAGGTGGCGAACCGGCTCGTCGCGTCCGCCTACCCCGCGGAGAGGCCCGTCCTGGACCCGTACGCCGCCGTGGCGGCGGTGTCGTCCCCGGTGACGGCTCGGCCGACGCCCTCGGCCGCCATGCGGATGCCGGCCCGGACCGCGCACGGCGCCCGTACCCGAGCGTTGATCATCGCTTCGGTCGGGGGCGGGATCGTGGCCCTCATCGCGTGCGCGGCCGCGATCGTCCCGCTCGGCCGGGCCCGGGGCTGGCGGCCCGCCGGGGACCGGGCCGCCTAGGACGTGCCGGGCGCCGGTGGTCCCTCGAGAGAGCCACCGGCGCTTGTCCACCGCGGGGTGACGATCTCCGTACCGGCCGGTCCGTAGCGTTCTGCCCGGGCGGCCCGGCACCGAGCAGGACCGTGAAGAGGGACGACCTCGGTGAGGAAACACGGCAGGGCGTTGGCCGGCGTCCTGACTCCGCGGGTCACGGTCGGCAAGCCGGCGGCAAGGGCTCGCCAAGACCACGGCTTGATAGTTGAGCCTTCATTAAGGGCCAAGGTCAAGTAGCGCCGTGGCCGGCCCGGAACGACGAATCGTGAGAATGAGGTCGCATTCCATGACGCGCAGCCGAGTGCTGTACCGGCCGCCCGCGGCCGCCCGGAGCGTAGCCGTGCCGCGGCGGTATGACGCCCCGCGTGTTCCGGCCCCGCAGCACGATCCGGCGCGCGACGACGCCTTCTCCCGCGCACTCTACGAGCGGCACGGCACGGTGCTGCTCAACTTCGCCCTCCGGCTGTGCAACGGCGACCGGCACCGGGCCGAGGACATCGTTCAGGAGACCGCTGTACGGGCCTGGCAGCACCGCGAGATCCTCGACCCCACGACGGACCGGGTCCGCACCTGGCTGTTCACCGTCGCACACCGGCTCGTGGTCGACCACTACCGCGCCCGGCAGGCCCGGCCGAACGAGGTCGGCGACGGCGAGTCCGAAGAACGCGCCGTGCCGGATCCGGCCGAGCGCGTCGTCACGCTCCGTGCCGTGCTCGAGGTCATGAACGAGCTCACCGAGCAGCAGCGCGAGGTCCTCATCTACACCTACTACCTCGACCACAGCGTGGAGCAGACGGCCGCCGTCCTCGGCCTCGCTCCGGGGACGGTCAAGTCGCGCGCCCACTACGCCATGCGCTCGCTGCGCGCGTCCCTGCGAGACCGTGCCGTGATGGACTGAGCGGTGCCGCTCCGGTCCTCCCGGGGGTAGGCCGGCCCAGTGGGCCGGCTCCGGATCGAACGGCACCGCTCGTGCTCCTGCCTCAGTCGAGCATGGCCGTCTGGATCTGCACGGCCTTGCGCCGGGCGATCCGGATCGCCCGGCCGGGCGGCAGGATGCGGCCCTTGACGTTGCCGAAGAGGTATCCCTCGTCCGGCGGGCAGGACATCAGCAGGGACGGCGTGTTGACCTCCTGCAGGCGGCGCATCATCATCTCGCCCATGCCTCGGCCGGCGCCCGCGGCGGAGCGGGCGACGACCATGTGCAGCCCGACCTCCCACCCGAGGGCGAGGTGGTCGACGATCGGGTCGAACGGATGCTGCATGGGGCTGGCGCCGACCATGTCGTAGTCGTCGACCAGGATGAACAGCCGGGGCCCGCTCCACCAGTCGCACAGCTTCATCCGGGCCGGGGTGATGTCCGGCCCCGGCACGCGCGCCTTGATGGCCTGCCCCGCGCCGGTGACCAGCTCGCGCAGCGCGTCGATGGCGACCGCGTGCCCGAGGCGGTACTCCTCGGGCACCGCCTCGGCCAGCTCACGGCGGTAGTCGACCACCATGATGCGCGCCTCCGCGGGCGTGTACCGCTGGGTCACGGCCCGGGCGACCAGGCGCAGCAGGTTCGTCTTGCCGCTCTCGGTGTCGCCGACGACCACCAGGTGCGGGGTCTCCGCGAAGTCGTGCACCACGGGGGAGAGCCGCTCCTGCTCCAGGCCGATCGGCACCCGGAAGTCGCCCTCGGGCGCCGGCAGCTCCCGCACGCTGAGCCGGGCCGGCAGCATCCGCACCGGAGGCGCGGCCGGACCGGCCCAGCTCTCCCGCACCGCGGCGACCAGGCCCGCGATGCCGTCGGCGAGGTCGCCGGCGCTCTCCACCGAGTCGATGCGCGGCAGCGCCGTGAGGTAGTGCAGCTTGGTGTCGCGGGTGATGCCGCGTCCGGGGACGCGAGGCACGCTCGCCGCGCGGCGGGTGTCGACCTCCGAGTCCATCGGGTCGCCCATCCGCAGCTCCAGGTGGGTGGCGGCCTGGTCGCGCACGGCCGCCGTGAGCTCCACCCACCGCGCGGTGGTGACGATGAGGTGGATGCCGAAGCTGAGGCCGCGCGCCGCGATCGCGCTGAACGTCTGGATGTACCGGTCGAAGTCCTGGCGCACCGTCGACCAGCCGTCCACGACGAGGAAGACGTCCCCGTGCGGCTGGTCGGCGAACTCCCCGGCCGCCCGGCGGCGCCGGTAGGTCGCCATGGAGTCGATGCCGTTGAGGAGGAAGAACTGCTCGCGGTCGGCGAGCAGCGCGGTGACCTCCGCGATGGTGCGGCTGACGCGTTCCTCGTCCAGGCGGGTGGCGACCCCGGCGACGTGCGGCAGGCCGGCGATGCCGGCGAGCGTTCCGCCGCCGAAGTCGAGGCAGTAGAACTGCGCCTCGCGCGGGGTGTGCGTGAGCGCGAGGGCGGTGATCAACGTGCGGACGAGCGTGCTCTTGCCGCTCTGCGGGCCGCCGGCGATGGCGACGTGCCCGCCGGCCCCGGACAGGTCGACGACGAGCAGGTCGCGGATCTGCTCGAAGGGCCGGTCGACGATGCCGACCGGCACCGTGAGCCCGCCGCGCCGCTCCCAGTCGACGGTCGTCAGGCCGTACTCGTCGTCGGGTGCGAGTGGCGGGAGGATCTGGTCGAGGGCGGGCGGCAGGTCGAGCGGCGGCAGCCACACCTGGTGGGCCGGCGGCCCGGCGTCGCGCAGCCGGTCGACGGCAACCGACAGCAGGGTCTCGGCGGTCTCCTCGGGCTCCTCCGGCGTCTCCTGCACCGGGACGGGGTCGACCTGGACGACCCGGGAGGCGGACCAGGGGACCACCTGGCTGGCCACTCGCGCCTGGTCGGCCTTGCCGCGTCGCCGGTAGGGACCGGAGGAGTACGCGGCGCGGAACCGGGTGAGCGCCTCCACGCCCGTCTTGAGAAAACCGGCGCCGGGCTGCGGCGGCAGCTGATGGGCGTCGGGCACGCCCAGCACGCCGCGACTCTCCATGGCCGAGAACGTGCGCAGGCCGATGCGGTAGGACAGGTGGCTCTCGAGCTGGTGCATCCGGCCCTCGTCGAGCCGCTGGGAGGCCAGCAGCAGATGGACGCCCAGGCTCCGGCCCAGCCGGCCGATCATGACGAACAGCTCCATGAAGTCGCGGTGCGCGGCGAGCAGCTCACTGAACTCGTCGACCACGACGAAGAGGCTGGGCAGCGGCTCAAGCGCCGCCCCCGCCGCTCGGGCCTTCTCGTACTCCAGCGCGGAGACGTAGTTGCCCGCGGCGCGCAGCAGCTCCTGACGGCGCATGAGCTCACCGTGCAGCGCGTCCCGCATGCGCGCGACGAGGGACGCCTCGTCGGCCAGGTTGGTGATGACCGCGGAGACGTGCGGCAGCTCGTCCAGGCCGAGGAAGGTAGCGCCGCCCTTGAAATCCACCAGGACGAAGTTGAGCGTCTCGGAGGAGTTGGTCAGCGCCATCGCCAGCACGAGGGTGCGCAGCAGCTCGCTCTTGCCCGAGCCGGTGGCGCCGATCAGCATGCCGTGGGGGCCGGTGCCGCCCTGGGCGGACTCCTTGATGTCCAGCTCCACCGGCTTGCCGTCGGCGCCGACCGCGATCGGCACCCTCAGCCGCTCCGCGGCGGTGCGTTTGCTCCAGAGGGTCTGCGGGTCGTGCCGGTAGAGGTCGGTGACGCCCAGGAGGGTGCCCAGGTCCGTGGTGGCCGACAGCGGTTCGGTGCTCTCGGCCCCGACGCCGAGCCGGTACGGCGCGAGCCGCCGGGCGAACGCGGTCGCGGTCCGCACGCCCAGGGCGTCGGGACGGCCGAGCGGGGTCAGCTGCTCCTTGCGCTCCCGGTCGGTACGGACGAGCTGGAGCTCGCCGTCGTTCACGTCGAGGCGGAGGGTGGTGCGGCCGGGCCGCCACGTCAGCGCGCCGGACAGGTCGAGCACGACTACGTTGCGCATGCCGGGGCCGTCCAGCGCGTGCCCGGCGGGAACGGTGCCCCCGTCCACGACGAGCACCGTGAAGGGCTCCTCCCGGGCGGGCATGGCCTCCGGGTCGTACGCCGGCCGCTCCCAGAACTCCGCGCCGAGCATGCCCTCCAGCTCCGGGAAGTCCGAGGCGATCATGCGGACCTGGCCGGCGGCGTCGTTGTCGTGCGGGTTCAGGTTGTGCGGCAGCCACTTGACCCACTCCCACTCCGCCAGGCGGTCCGGGGCGACGCAGATCGCGATCCACAGATCGTCCGGAGAGTGGAAGAGGGAGAGCTGGGCGATCAGGGCGCGGACGGCTCCACGGATCTGCGTCTCGTCCCCCCGGAACAGCACGCGCGCCCAGGACTGCAGGTAGACGGCGGTGGGCTGGTCGGGCACCGTCGAGTAGGCCCGGACGAAGCCGCGCAGCGCGTGCGCGGTGAGCGGCTCCAGATCCTGGACCGGCTTCGTCGAGGTGGGCGCCAGCCGCAGACCCAGCTTCTGGTCGCCGACCGCCAGCCGTGCCTCGCCGAAGTCGGGGTCCGAGGGCCGGCGCTCCCACATCCGGGTCGTGCCGACCATGGACCACAGCGTCTGCGGCGCCGGATGCCGCCAGGCCAGGGCGCGCTGCTGGTCCCGTACGGCCGTGCGCACCTTGCGCCGGGTCTGGGAGAGGTAGCGCAGGTAGTCCCGGCGGGCGCCCTTGAGCTTCTCCTTGCGCTCACTGCTCTTGCGCATGCCCTGCCCGACCAGCATGCCCCCGGCGGCGAGGACCATCAGGCCGAGGGCGAGCGGCAGGAAGCCGTTCCCGGCCCCGCTTCCGCGCGTCATGTACATCATCACCATGGCCACAGACATCAGTGCCATCGGAAGGTACGTCCAGACGGCGGAGTTGTCGGGCACGGTCTCGGGCAGCGTCGGCGGCTCCTGAAGGGTGAGCTCCCCCTCGGGCATCTCGGGCGGACGCCGACGCATCGGCCTGCGGAACAGCACGAAACTCAACGAACGGCCTCCTGGCGTGTGCGACGAAGCGCCGCGCCGGCGGACGGTGGTCGCCGGGCGCGCTCGGCGGAGTGGAGAGCCGCGGAGGGGACCTGCGGAGCAGGCCGGTTGCGTCACTGCGAATCGTACAGGCGGGACGCCCTCGGCGTCCCCGTTCACACCCGCACGGCACTTCGTACGGATCATTCGCGAATCGGGGTGAACCATGTGGCGACCGCGTCCGTATGCCTCGAATGGAGAGCACTGCGCAGACGGACCGACGTGGAGTAACAACCCATTCACGCGCCCCCGCCCGGCAGGCGGCGGGCGTGCGTGAAAAGAACGAGTGAGCCCAATGAGCAAGAGACCGGCGGCGGACCTGTGCCGGCTGACGGTACACGCCCCCGCCAAGACCATCGACCTGGCCGTACCGGCCGACGTCCCGGTCGCGGACCTGCTCCCCGCCGTGCTCGGCTACGGCGGGGACGATCTCGGTGAGAGCGGGATCGAACACGAGGGCTGGGTGCTGCAGCGCCTGGGCGGACCGCCGCTCGACGAGGACGCCACCCTGGAGTCGCTCGACCTGAACGACGGAGACACGCTCTACCTGCGGCCCCGCACCGAGGCGCTGCCCGAGGTACGGCTGGACGACCTGGTGGACGGCATCTCCACCACGATGAAGGACAGCCCGTACGGGTGGAGCCCGCAGGCGAGCCGGCGACTGCTGCGCGGCCTGGCGGTGTTCGTGATGATCGCCGTCCTGGCGGTGCTCGCGCTGCCGAGCGGACCGACCGAGCAGCGGGCCGTGACCGCCGGCGCCGCAGCGCTCCTGCTGCTCGCCGGGGCCGCGGCGGCGAGCCGCGCGGTGGGCGACGCGGCGTCGGCCGCGCTCCTGGGCATCATGGCGGGTCCGTACCTCATCCTGGCCGGGTGGCTGCTGCCCGGAGGCCGGCTGTCCGGACCGGACGGCTTCGAGGTGGTGGGCGCCCGGCTGCTCGCCGCGTCCGCGGCCGAGGCGGGCGGGGCGGTGCTCGCGCTGGCGCTGGTGGCGGCGTACACGTCGTTGTTCGTCGGCGCGACCGTGCTGGCCTTCGCCGGCGCCCTCGCGGGGGCCCTCATGATGGTCGCGGGCCTCCCGCCGGAGGAGGCGGCCGCGGTGGTCGCCCTGCTCTCGGTCGTGTTCGGCGCGTTCGTGCCGGCCTTGTCGTTCCGGCTGTCCGGGCTGCGCATGCCGCCGCTGCCGACCACCCCCGAGCAGCTCCAGGAGGGCATCGAACCGCGCTCGCCGAAGGCCGTGGCCGCCCGCGCGGTCCTGGCGGACGGCTGGATGACGGGGCTGTACGGCACGGTCGGGCTGGCCTGCACCGCCTGCCTGACCACACTGGCCCACCACGAGGACCTGGCCCAGCTCGTGCTGGCATCCGCGCTGTCCCTGCTGCTGGTGCTGCACAGCCGCGGCCTCGGCAACGTCTGGCAGCGCCTGTTCCTGGCCCTGCCGGGAGTGTGGGGAGCGGCCACCATCGCCGCCGTCGAGGTCGCCAGGAACGGACCGACCGGCCGGGTGGTCATCGCCGTGGGCCTGATGGCGGTCACCGCGATCCTCCTGATCGCCGCGTGGACGGTGCCCGGCCGCCGGATGGTGCCGTACTGGGGCCGCGCCGCCGAACTCCTGCAGAGCCTGGTCGCGATCAGCACGCTGCCGCTGACCCTGTGGGTCCTCGGCGTGTACGGCGAACTGCGAGCCATCGGCTGACCAGGACACGAGAGCACGACGGAAGAGACGACGATGCAGTCCCGCCGCGACCAGGTCCACGCCCACACGTTCGTCATGGGCCGCATCACCTCGGGGATGCTCCGGGCGGATCCCGACGCGCCGGAGAGCCCCCAGGGCCGTACGAACCGGGGGGTGATCATCGGCATCGTCATCGCCGTGCTGCTGTGCGGCGGGGCGTTCGTCTGGGGCCTGATCTCGCCCGGCCGGTCGGCCTCCTGGCAGAACCCGCAGAGCCTGATCGTCGACCAGGAGACCGGCGCGTCCTATCTCTACGTGGACGGGCGGCTGCGCCCGGTCCAGAACTACGCGTCGGCGCGGCTGATCGGCGGTTCCAAGCTGACCGCGCACCACGTCCGGACCAAGTCGCTGGACGGGACGCCGCACGGCCAGCCGGTGGGCATCGTCGGCGCGCCCGCCGCGCTGCCGCCGGTCGGCGGTCTGGCCCAAGGGGCGTGGGCGGTCTGTTCCGGCACCGGTGTGGCGGGCTCCGCGGCGCCGGTCACGACCCTCGCCATCGGGGTGGGTGACGCCGACGGCGACGGCGCGCTCACGGCCGGTCAGGGACTGCTGGTCACCACGCCCGACGCGCACGTGTACCTGGTGTGGCAGGGCAGCAGGCTGCGGCTGGACCCGAAGGGCGGAGCGGCGACGGCCCTCGGCTACGGGGGCCGGACACCGAACCCGGTGTCGGCCGCGTTCGTCGACGCGCTTCCGGCGGGACCGGACCTGGCCGCCCCGGTCGTGCCCGGCATGGGCCATGCCGGGCCATCGCTCGACGGGCACGCGACCCGCGTCGGGCAGGTCTTCAAGATCGGGGTGCTCGGTTCGAAGCCGCGGTACTACCAGCTGCGCCAGGACGGCCTGACGGAGGTCAACACGACCGTCGCCGCCCTGGTCCTGGCCGATCCCGCCGTACGCGCCAAGGCGTACGGCGGGAGGACGCCCGACGCGACCGGCGTCGCGCCCGACGCCATGACCGGCCGGCTGGCGCCGGACACGACCGCCGCCGGCGCGCTGCCCGAGACGCCGCCGCGCCTGGTCGACCCTCAGCCGGACCAGCACTCCTGCGCCCGGATCCAGCCGACCGCCGTGGGGCCCCGGGTGAGCGTCGCCCTGCAGGACCCGGCCTCGCTCGGCACCGTCGCCCAGGCGGCGACCGCGTCCGCGTGCACGCCCGTGGACCGGATCACGGTGCCGCCCGGAGGGGGCGCGCTGGTGCGCGTCCTGCCGGCGGCGGGCGGCACGGTCGGCGGCGCGACCTACCTCGTGACCGACACGGGCACCAAGTACCGGGTGGCGTCCGCCTCCGACCTCGCGGCGCTCGGGTACTCGTCCGGCCAGACGGTGGCCATGCCGTCGCCGCTGCTGACCATGCTGCCGACCGGACCGGACCTGAGCGTGGCGGCCGCGCAGGCGGGCGTCTCATCGAGCACCGCGCCGCCCTGCGCGGCTCCAGGCAAGACGACGACAACGGATCCGGGCGGGGCGCCGACAGCGGTTCCGGGCAGGGCGGCGAAAACCGGTCCGGGCAAGGCGACGACAAGGTGACGGCAAGTCGGGGTGACTACCACGGAGTACGGAAGGAGACGCGAACCGGTTGGCGGTGGCGCGCGCCGATGGCGGTGCCGACCGAGCGAACCTCGACGCACGATCTCGCTCTCGGTTTCCCGTGAGCACCGAACCAGAGAGGCAGGCGCAGCATGGCAGGCATGCAGCAGTCAGAGGTCAGGTCGACGAAGAACGGCGTTCAGGCCCTGGAGATGGCGTACACCGGAATCACCAAGATCAAGCAGGACGTCGAGTCCACCCGCTTCAACCTGGCCTCCGGGTACAAGGGCTCGGACGGTCAGGCGTTCCAGGACCTCGTCAACTCCTGGGAGCAGCAGGCGGACGTCATCCTCAAGAACCTGCAGGACATGGTCGACAAGCTCAACCAGACCCTCACCTCGCAGCACCAGCAGCAGGGCTCCAGCAACGACCAGATCAACCAGGGCTACCAGCAGGCCCAAGCCGTTTTCAACGCCCTCCACGGCTGATCCCCCAGAACGATCCCGGCCCTTCTCCTCCTGACGCGAAACGAGGACATCGATGAGCGAGGACTTCACCGACGGTTTCATCTACGTCGACTACAACCACATGGGTAACGCCGCCGACGACCTGGTCTCCCAGACCAAGGCCATCGCGCAGACGATTTCCAACATGGAGATGGAGCTCGCCGAGCTCAAGAAGCAGTGGATCGGTGACGACGCCCAGGTCTACAACCAGAAGCAGCAGGCCTGGGACAACGCGATCAAGAACATGGAGCAGATCCTCACCAGCCACTCGCAGCTGCTCGACGAGATCTCCGGCAGCTACAAGTACAACGAGAACAGCCTCAGCCAGATGTGGTCCGAGGTGCGGATCGGCGGCTGACCGCCCGCCTTCGGCCGCCCGTCACGTGGGCGGCCGAAGACGGTCGGCATGCGGACATCGAAATCCCCGGCCGTGAACCGGACCGGCCGGCAGCGGAACTGACAGACCTCGGAAGAGCGGAGCCATGGCGGACAAAACAAAGCTGGCGCTGGACAAGACCTCGCTGCAGAACTTCGTCAACCACGACATCGCCAACTTCAAGGACTCCCTCGGCAAGGTCGCGAACAAGACCGACACCGAGGGAACGCCGCCGATCGACTTTCTTCTGGGCAAGGGCGAGAGCACCGCGGAGAACGATTTCTATCGGATCCACGCGCCGCTCGCGATCGGCGGGCTGGCCAAGGACTCGGGGACCGGAGGCAAGGACATCGTCGAACACATCACCGCGTCGGCGGGGTCCATCTCCGACATCTACAAGAAGCAGATCACGCTCTTCACCGATCTGGAGAAGTACCTCAACGTCACGATCACCAAGCTCATGGACGGCCAGCACGACTCCCTGACGAAGATCGACGGCAAGGCCTTCCTGGACGGCCTGGGCACGGTGCCCAGTGACTTCGAGTCGACCGGAGGCGGCCAGACCACCTGACCGTACTGACTCCCTTCCCTCTTCCGACGCCAAGCCTTCAATGGAGAGCCGATCATGGCGGACCCCGCAGGAGACAAGCCTCCAGCCTCTTCGACGAATGATCATTGGTACGACGCCATCACGCTGCTCACCGGCTACAAGCCGAGCCTCAAGCGTGGCGAGATATTCAAGAGCCTCTACGGCAACAATGACATTCCGCTGATGAAGGTGGAGATCGACACCTCGGGTGCCTTGCCGACCAACGCGGAGTTGGAGGCCATCAATGACATGTCCTGGCGCGCGCGGAACTCCGGCTGGCGTATCAACGACACCGACTTCGTCGTCCCCTTCTTCGGCCCGACCAACGACTCGTCGGCCAGTACCCTGTCCAAGGGAACGAAAGTGCACATGCGCAGGGCGCGCATCACCCTGCTCGGCACCGATTCGGCGCACACCGTCCCACACGGGGGTGTTTCCCTCGGCGCGAAGTTCGGGGCGGGCTCGCACCTCATGCCGGACGGTTTCACAGGGTGGGACTCCACGCCGCTCGCCCAGTACAGCTACGGCGGTGGCCTCGCGCTCGAAAAGCTGATGTACGACCCGTACACCACCCGGGGCTTCTCCTTCAACGACGCGACCGTCGCCGATGACGACGCCGTCGACCTCAAGGCCTTCGACAAGGCCGCGCTGGCTTTCAACCGGGCGGCGCTCTTCTTCTCCAACGCCAGGGCCACGATCCAGCAGTGGGAGGACGCGCTGGGATCGGAGGACGCCGCTTGGCGCGGACAGGCGGCCGGCGTCTTCTGGGACATCATCCATCAATTGGGCATCAACTATCAGAAGTACACGGATGCTCTTCCGGTCGGTGGTGTTGGTGGTTCCAAAGTTGCCGCGAGCCTGTTGAACGCGAAGTCGGGTATCCAGAAGGCGATCGAGAATCTCTATTGGGTCTGGAGCGACTGGGCGCTCCGGTTGGGTAACCCGCTTCGGTGGCTGTTTGACATCCTGTTCGACATCACCGATCAGATCTGGCTGAACAACATCACCAAGGTCCGATGGCACAAAAGCTACGGCTATCGATCTTATAGCAGTTGGAACCAGATTGATGAGGACGGGTGGAGCGGTGACGCGACGACGAAAATCGGTGCGAAGAATTACGGCCCCCTGAACTCCCTTACCACGTGGAAGGCGATCGGCGAGGAGGCCATCAAACGCTGGCAGGATTCCACGAACGACTACCTGGGGAAGGCCGCCCAGGAGGCGCTGCTCGCCATCAATAACTCCTGGACCCATGTTCCCGACAGCATTCCCAAGCTCACGACCGTCAACGTCAACCTCGCCGCGGACCTCCAAGCCGACAAGGCGCAGGCCGCGCAGGACAAGGCGGACAAGGCCGCCGCGGACGCCAAGAAGAACCAGGATGACTGGAACAAGAAGCAAGAGCAGTGGCGCGATGAGGACAAGAAACACCAGCAGGAGCTGGAGGACGAGCAGAAGAAGCAGCGCGATGAGGACAAGAAACACCAGCAGGAGCTGGAGGAGCAGCAGAAGAAGCAGCGCGATGAGGACCTGAAGCACCAGAGGGAGCTGGAGGACGAGCAGAAGAAGGAGCGCGATGAGGACAAGAAACACCAGGAGGAGATCGAGAAGGAGCAGCGCCAGCAGTATCAGCAGCAGCAGGACGAGGCCAAAAAGCAGTACGAGGAGCAGCAGAAGCAACAGAAGGAGCAGCAGGACGAGCAGAAGAAGCAGTACGAGGACCAGCAGAAGAAGCAGGAGGAGCAGGAGAAGAAGCAGGAGGAGCTGCAGAAGCAGCAGCAGGACGAGGCCAGGAAGCAGAACGAGCAGCAGATGGCGCTGCAGATGCAAATGCGGAAGGAGGATCAGCAGAAACAGGAAGAGCAGGAGAAGAAGCAGGAGGAGCTGCAGAAGCAGCAGCAGGACGAGGCCAGAAAGCAGTACGAGGACCAGCAGAAGCAACAGAAGGAGCAGCAGGACGAGCAGAAGAAGCAGTACGAGGACCAGCAGAAGAAGCAGGAGGAGCAGGAGAAGAAGCAGGAGGAGCTGCAGAAGCAGCAGCAGGACGAGCAGAAGAAGCAGTACCAGGAGCAGCAGAAGCAACAGCAGGAGCAGGAGAAGAAGCAGGAGGAGCTGCAGAAGCAGCAGCAGGACGAGCAGAAGAAGCAGTACCAGGAGCAGCAGAAGCAACAGCAGGAGCAGGAGAAGAAGCAGGAGGAGCTGCAGAAGCAGCAGCAGGACGAGCAGAAGAAGCAGTACGAACAGCAGCAGAAGCAGTACGAGGAACAGCAGAAGCAGCAGAAGGACATCGCCAAGCAGTACCTGCAGCCGGGGTCCCACGAGCTCTTGCAGCCGGGCTCGCAGCTGCAGCCCTCGCAGCTGAACAGCCACGTGGTTCAGAACCCCGACGGCAGCCTCACCACCGTCTACGGCGACCACAACGGGGTCGGCTTCGACTCGCAGCCGGGGCATCTCCAGCCCGGCCAGGTCCAGAGCCACTCGACCCTGAACCCCGACGGCACCATCACCACCGACTACAGCGACGGCAGCTCGACGACCGTCAACCCGCACACGGGCCTGGAGACGACGACCCACCCGGACGGGTCGACCACCACCGACCACCTGACCCACGGCCACACGCTGACCAACCCGGACGGCAGCCAGACGACGGTGAACCCCGACGGGACCGTCACGACCCGCTACCCGGACGGCAGCTACACCACGGTCAACCCGAAGACGGGCACCGCGGTCACCCACGAGCCGAACGGCCAGACCATCACGACCCCGCTCGACCACGGTGGCGCGTCGCTTCCGTACGCGGGAGCGCCCCTCGGCAACGGTGCGACGGCCTCCTACGAGGCCGCCCTGCACGACCTGCCGAGCTCCGGGAGCCCACTGGGCGCTCCCTCGGCGGCGCTCGGCGGCCAGACCGCGAACCCCACCGCCTTCCCGGTCGGCCAGTCCGGCGGAGTGCTGCCGCCCGCCACGCGCATCGACGGGACCACCACCGGCGGTATGCCCGCCGGAGGGGCAGGGGCGCCGATGATGGGCGGCATGGGTGGCATGGGCGGCATGGGCGGCGGTGACAAGAACGGCAACGGCGAACGGGTGCGTCAGGTCTACGAGGACGAGGACATCATCCCCACGGACGGCGGGTCCCTCGGCCGACGCGCTCGCAGGGGCCGCGGCTACGAGGAGTCGGTGCCGGGGGGAAGCCGCACTCCCACCAGCTCCGCCTACAACCCGTACGGGGGAGGCGAGGATCGCCGCCAGACGGAGAGCGGCGACCGTGAGCGCGAGGCGTGGGTGCCGGAGGAAGAGGACGTCTGGGGCACGGACGAAGGCGGAGCGCCGGCCGTCATCGGCTGAGCACGGCGGAGTCGGGCCCGGTGGTGACCCGGTACAGGGGAGGAGAACGGACGATGGAGACCGAAGAGTCGATGGAGAAGCTCCTCGCGGAGGCGAGGGAGCGTCTCGAGTCGACGAGAGCCGCGGTGGCCCGGGCACGGGCCGACCTCAGCAGCTCGTCATCGACCGCGCGGTCCAAGGACCGCTCGGTGGAGGTGACCGTCGGCCCGCAGGGCGAGCTGCAGCGGGTCAAGTTCCTGGACGAGAACTTCCGGACGATGGAGGCGTCGCAGCTGGCCGCCTCGATCGTCGAGGCCGCGAACAAGGGCCGGGCGACCATGGCACGGCGGGTGATCGACACCTTCTCCGCGCTGACCCCGCCCGCCGACGACGCGCCCGACGGCCTCCCCGGCTTCAAGATCGACTTTGAGGAGATCTTCGGGTCGGCCCTGGCGGCCGGGCGGCGCGGACGGGGCACCGCGCGCGGCGGCAGGCCGTCCGCGAACCTGCGTGACGAGATAGTGGAGGACGGCAACGATGGGTGAAGGCAAGTACACCGCGGACCCGGGGAAGGCCGAAGCGGCCGTCGAAGCCATGGAGTACCTCGGGAACTACGTCTACAACATGGCCACGCGGTTCCGTAACGGCGTCAACTTCGAGCTTCTCGGGAACGACACGGCCTTCGGCCTCCCGGCCAAACGGGCGGCGATCGATCTGGTCGACCAGATCGCCACAGGTGTCGAGGCGGCGGGTCGGATGCTGTCGGCCGTCCCGACGGCGCTGCGGACGAACCAGAGGAGCGTCCTGAACCAGCAGTACCGGGCGCTCACCGCCGTCCAGGACGCCAAGAGCCGGGGCGGCTGGCGGACGCCGGGAAGCTTCGGCGGCAGGGAGTAGACGCCGACCGTGTCCGATGAGCCGTGGGGCGGGTTCGTCTTCAACGAGGACGAGCGCAAGCTGTTCCTTTTCCTCATGGGGATGGAACCGCCGGAGGCCAATCCCGGGCAGGTCTTCGGCCTCGCCCGGGCCCCGGAAGACCTGGCCGCCGAGTTGGACGGTCTGGCGCGGCTCATCGAGGACACGCTGGCCAAGGTCGACGGAGCGCTGCCCGACGAGGTCATCGCGCAGTACAAGGCGATGCTCCGGGAGCTCACGGGCTCGAACGGCTACGGCAGCCACATCGACGAGATCAGAGACGGCGCCCTGGCCACGGCGACGCAGTTCGGCAACTGGGCGCGAAGCCTCGGCCAGGCGCAGATCCAGATCATCTCGACGCTCATCGCGATGCAGATCCAGCTCGCGATCATGTCGGCGATGGCCTTCTTCACCGGCGGGGCCACCCTGGGCGAAGAGGCGATCGCCTACAACACCGCGCGCCTGACCCTGACGATGATCCTGCAGCGGCTGGCGGGTCTCATCGAGTTCATCGTGCCGACCGCGATCCAGGCGGCCATCGGCGCGCTGATCATGATGGCGGCGAGCCTGATCTCCACCGCGCTGGGCTACGGCGACCCGAACAAGCCGATCAACTGGACCTGGGTGGCGGAGGGCGCGGTCGGCGGCGCTCTCGCGGACCTCGGAATCCGCGGCGCCGGCGCCGGGCTCAGCGGCCTGGGCAAGTGGTTCGACGGGCTCGTCGGCGACAATTTCAAGAAGTACCTCGACACCAACATCGTCACCGAGCTGAAGAACATCGGCGGCGACTTCGTGAAGATGGGGGTGGGCTCGGGGATCGCCGGGACGCTGGCGCCCGGGCTCGTCGAGGGCTACTGGCACTTCGATCCGATGATGATCGTCGGTGGCGGCATCGGCGGCGCCCTGTTCGGCTCGATCACTCGGGGCGTCCATCTGGGCGCCGGCGGGTACAACATGAAGAAGATCGGCGGCGGTGTCTCCGAGCTGATCGCGGAGGAGCGCCTCGGCGACCCTCCCCCCGAGCCCAGACCCGGCGATGAATTCGGCCCCGGCGGTCGCGGCGGCGGCGGACGGCCGACGCCCGTGCCGGAGTCCTCCCTGGAGGTGCCGCCGCCGCAGACCCTGCATCCCTCACCTGCGCCGCGTCCGACGTCCGTCGAGCCTCCCGAGCGGATCGGTACGGTCGGGGAGAACGACCCGATCCTGCGGACCGGCCTGGAAGACCCGCCGATCTTTAACGGTTCCCACGCCCCGGAACCCTTCCGCGAGGTCCCGCCCCCGTCGCCGAGCCGCAACCTTCCGCAGTCCGTCGATCCGGCGCTCTCCGAGAGCCCCCTCCCGATCGGCGAGAACCGCGCGTCGCTCCCGCCGCCCGTCCCGGCCCCGGTGTCCGAGCACACGCCGATCACCACTCCGCCGGTACGGCCGGAGCCCCCCGCACCGAACCCGGCACGTTCCCCACGGCTCACCCCGCCGCCGGAGAACCTCGAATCCCGCCCGGATCCCGTGTCCCCGGTGGAGAGCCTCGCGCCCCGCTCGGACCTGACGCCGCCCGCCGAACCGCTCGCCTCGCGGAACCTCACGACGCCGGAACCCGACGTTCCGCTGCCCTCGCATAACGAGGCGCCGCCGTCCCGGCCGCAGACCACGTCGACGACACCGCCCGGGACGCCACCGCGATCGGAACCGGACCCCCGCGCCACCGAGCCGCCCGCACCCGTACGGAACGCGCCCCCCGGCGGCGCCCGCCCGGCGCCCGGGACCGTACGGCCGAACGAGACGACGACGCGTCCGGGTGATTCCGAGGTGCCGACGGAGCCGCCCGCCGAGCCGCTCACGAAGCCGCCCGCCGAGTCGCCCGCCGTGCCGGCCCGGACGGAGTCCGGAAGCTCGCCCGCGGCCGGTGAGCGGGCGGCCGGGCCGCAGCCCGGCAGAGGCCCGGGCACGCCCACGGGCACCGGTCCGCGGCCCGAATCGGAGACGCCGCCCACGCCCGTACGCACCGAGACCGGCTCCACGCCCAAGGCTGCGGGTCCCGGCGAGCGTCCGCAGACCCCGCCCCCGGCCACCGGCCGGGACCGTCCCGTGCGCGACACCCCGGAGCCGGGACCGCAGGGGCGGGTGGACCGGCGCGCGACCGTGGAGGACGTTCCCGAGGAGGGAGAACCGCTCACGACGCCGCGCGAGGCGAACACCCCCGCCACCGAGGCGCCCCCGGCACCCGTACGGACGGAGTCCACGTCGGGGGAGTCGGCGCGGCACGACGGAGCCGCGCAGGACCCGCCCCCGGCGCCCGAGCGCGAACACCTCATGTCGGACGACCCGCCGCCCGCGGGCCATCGGCCGGATGACGTCCTGGTGGATCTGGAGGCCCTCGGGCGCGAGGACGTCACGCCGAACTTCGGGTTCGACCCCACGGATCCGGCGGCGACGGAACGGCTGCACGCGGGCGAGGCGGAGTGGAGGGAGCGGTACGCCGGGCGGCCCGAGGACGATGACCCACGCTCCATCGGGCGGCCCGTGGAGGAGAACGGCCGACGCTTCGGGCGGCTCCAGGAGGAGAACCGCCGGTACTGGCAGCAGCGGGCGGCCGACGACCAGGTCGACGCGGCGATCGTCGCGTACCACGAGTCGAACACGCACGGCGTGCCAGGCCGGGGGGCGAACGCCGACCCGGCGATCCGCCTCCGCGAGGCGGGGTTCCCTGACAAACTCACCCGGCCGGTCACCGAGGCCTACCGCGCCGCGCTCGCCGAGGACGAGAATGAGCGGGCTAAGCCGCCTCGAATCGTGCTCGAGGGACAGGCGCTGGTCGACCGGCCCCCGACGCTGCAGCAGCGGCTCACCGCCAAGCTGGAGACGGTCTTCGAGACCAACGAGTACTCCGCGGCACCGCACGAGGTGGCCGAGCTGCTGCTGCGACGGGACCAGGCTTCGGAGCCGGAGGGCCGGGCGCGGAAGGCGGGCGTGCCGGACGACCTCGCGGAGACGGTCTTCGAGACCAACGAGTACTCCGCGGCACCGCACGTGGTGGCCGAGCTGCTGCTGCGACGGGACCAGGCTTCGGAGCCGGAGGGCTGGGCGCGGAAGGCGGGCGTGCCGGACGACCTCGTGGAGACGGTCGCCGAGGGATACCGCACGGCCCGTGCCGAGCACAACCGGGCCCAGGACCAAAAGGAAGAGGTCCGGCCCTTCGAGGAGCACCTGGCCGACGTGCTGGAGTCCCGGCTCGGCGGTAGCGACCACGGACTGAACATCCCCGCGGTGGCCGACCGGCTGCTCCGCGAGCAGGCGCGCCTCGACGCCGACAAGACGCGGCCGTGGACGTTCGAGGTCCGGGACCGGTTCGACGCGCGCTGGAAGTTGGAGTTCGACCGCTACGTGAAGGGCGAGCTGACCCGGGAGCAGTTCCAGCAGCGGTTCGATGACCTGGTCGCGGGGCTGCATGATCAGCTCGAGCTGGAGGCCGCGGTGTCCTCGGTGCGCATGAGCGCCGAGGGGGCGTTCGACGCGGTCGGGACCGACGCGCGGTACTCGCCGGCCGAGGAGTCGCGGCTGCGGGCGCGGTTCCTCGCCGAGACCGAGGCCGACGTGCGCCGCATCGCCGAGCGGCTCGGCATCAACGGCGAGCGGGTGGACGAGGGGCCCGCGCAGTTCCTCGCCGTACGAGAGGCGGCGCAACGCCTCCGGATCGGCCCTGCGGAGATGGAGAGCCTGCTCGACGGCGGCAAGGTCAGGTCGGTGACGACCGGAGCCACGCGCCGCGTACCCGTGGACGCCCTCGCCGAGCACGTCCGCGGCGACGGGCCGGCGCAGCGCCTGACCGTCAGCGAGGCGGCGCGACGCCTCCGGATCGACCGTGCGCAGATGGACCGCCTGCTCGAGAGGGGCGAGGTCAGGTCGGTGCGGACCGGGCGCACGCGCCGCGTGACCACGGACGCCCTCGCCGACTCCGTCGGCCGGCCTCGCGAAAGCGGCCCCGGGGCCTGGGACCTGTTCCACACGGAGGCCAACACGCGCGCCGTCGAGCTGTCGCGGGGCCTGCCCACCCGGCTGGAGCTCGAACACGAGGCCGACCTCCACTTCCGGCGCACCGCCGAGGCGGCGGGTCTGGACCCCGCCTCCGAGCAGGCCCGGGACCTGCGGACACAGTACGGCGCGGAGTTCGAGGCCCGTACGCGGACCCTCCCCGACGGCCGGGAGACGCGCACCGTCGAGTACGCCGACTTCGAACGGCAGGCGACGGAGTTCGGGCCGGCGCTGCGGGACCTCGACGAACGCTGGACCGCCCGTCTCCGCGCCAGGATGACCGAGGACGCCCTGGTCGACCGCGCCCAAGAGGAGGTCGGCGACCACGAGATGTACTGGCGGGAGATGTCCGATCGCCCTCGCGCGGAGCGCGACGGCGTCGACTACGAGGCGGTGATCGAGGGCTTCCGCGCCGACCTGCGGGCCGAGAGCACCCGGCTCCTCGGCGGCCGCTCGCCCGCGGAGCTGACCGCCCGCGACTGGGAGAACCACGTCCAGGAGCTGGCCGCGGCGTACGAGCGCCTGGCCGAGCAACTGCCCGCGCGGCTCGACGAGCAGGCGGGCCTGTCGGCGATGCTGCGCCGGGTGGACCAGGCGCTCGACGGCACCGGCAGGCCGGAACAGCACGTCGAGCGGGTCCGCGCGGACGCCCACACGACCCTGACCGACGCGTACCGGTCCGTGGTCGGCCGCCCCGAGGAGGGTCTCTGGTCCGGCGACGAACTCACAAGCCGCGAGGAGGCTTTCTACCGGGACCATTTCCTGCCCTACCGCGCCTCGCTGAACGATCGGCTGCGGTTCGAGGCGACCGTCGAGCAGAAGCTCGGCGAGGCGGGCCGCGGGTTCAACGAGCTGACCGCCGAGGTGAGCGAGCTCACCGGCCGGGCGCAGCGACGGTACACGATGACCGAGGCGACGTTCGAGGCGGTCTCCAACGACGCCCGGGCCGACTGGGCGAAGCTCCAGCACGAGGTCATGGGGCCGCGCGACCGAGACGTGGCGAAGTGGCTGGAGCTGGAGCGGTCCGGCGGCGACGCCTTCGGCAGCGCCCACCGGGAGAGCTGGGAGCAGTTCCAGAAGGAGGCCGACGCGCCCAGGCTGGCCCGGCTGCGCGAGCAAGCGGCGGTGGAGAACGCCCAGGCGCGCGAGCGGCTGATGACCATCTACCGGGACCTGATCGCCCGGTCCGAGGCGCGGGAGGCCCTGGATCGGACCTTCCAGGAGGAACGCCCGGACCTGCGGTCCCCGCACGCGCTCGCCGACTACCGGACCGGCGAGGAGTCGCTAAGGGCACGCCTTCGCGCCGAGATGGAGGCGGCCGCGACCGAGGAGACGCGCGCCGCGGTTCTGGCCGAGGCGCGCGAGGGCCTCACGGCCCTCCGCGAGCAGGTCGACGCCAAGGAACAGGTGTACCGGGACTGGAGCCGGAACCCCGAGTGGACTCTGGACCTCCGGCAGCTGGAGCTGACCCGTACCCCGCTCGAGGAGTACGAGCGACGCGCCGGGCTCGTGCCCGAGCCGGCGTCCGAGCCGGCGCCGCCGGCTCGCCCGGAGCCCGTGCCCGCCGTCTCGGAAGGACCGGCGGACCGGCGGGCGTACGCCGAGGACGTCCCGGACGAGGCGAACGCGCCCGTCGAGCACCTCGAGATGCTGCTCCTGGAGACGTCGTCGGAGGTCCGCGAGGAGCCGGCGACGCCGCGCCCGACGGCGCCGGAGGCCGCCCAGACCCGGACCATCGAGGGCCTGGCCCACCTGCGCACGCAGGTCGAGCAGCGCGACCACGCGTACGTCGAGTTCGACGGGTGGTCGGCCGACCACCCGGAGCACGACGTCCACTTCGCGGCGTTCGAGCAGTTCGCCGAGGCGCGTGAGTGGTTCGTGGCGCAGCGGACCGGCCCGGAACCGCAGAGCCTCGGCGCGCTGGAGCCCGAGCTCGTCCGGCGGCTGGAGGCGGCGCGGTCGGTCGCCGACGCGCGCGACGCGTTCAGCCGGGAGGTCGTCCCCTTCTCGCGGCCACGGATCACCACCATCGACCCGGCCTTCCACCACGGCCCCCAGGCGACCGCGCTGCGGGACGAGTTCGTCCGGGAGATGACCGGCGGACCCGCCCCGGCGGAGGATGTACGGACCCGGCTGGTCGAGGAGTTCCGCGGGAAGTACGACCGCGCGGTGCTCGAGTGGCAGCGGCAGCAGCGCGCGAACCAGGCGACCGAGTCCGCGCCGCCCACCCGGGAGTCCGCGCCGGCCACGCAGGATCCGCAGGGCGCCGGCGACCAGGACCGCGGCGACGTCCCGCAGCACGAGGCGGTGCCGGAAGGCCCGCGCGAGGCCCCCACCGGCCGCCCGCCGAGCCTGGAATGGACGCCGGAGGTGGCGTCCTGGTACCGGAACGAACAGGCCGAGATCGCCAGGCGGTTCGGCGACTTCACGGCCGGCCGGAAGTTCGACGAGCGGGCGCAGGTCCGGCTGGAGTCCGACTACCGGCGGCTCCTCGACGCGCTGTACGACGTCGCCGAGCGCCGCGACGTCGCGCAGCGGGAGTTCACCGAGTTCCTGTCCGAGCAGAGCGAAGGCCAGGTGACGCTGCGGTCGTGGGGCACCGCCGCCTGGGTCCGCAGCCACCTCGACGTTCTCCGCAGCCAGGTCGACGGCCTGCGCGATTCCTACGTCGACGACCACCTCACCGCCGCCGCCGAGACCGAGGCGCGACAGCACGGTTGGCAGTTCGTCGACGCGCCGAACCACGCGCGGCCCGGCGACTGGCTCACCCACGCCTCGCGGGACATGCAGGCCGGGCTGTTCACGAAGTACGGGAACGTCCTCGCCCGGCAGAAGCTCTTCGAGACGTGGCTCGCGGACAACGTCGGGGAGGCTCAGGGCGAGCACCTGGACGCGATCCGGGACCGGGCGGAGGAGGCGTTCGACCACCGGAACTTCCACTTCGGTGACGGGCAGCCGCCGGAGAACCTCGACGGCCTGCGGGAGGCGCTGGACCTGGAGGCCGCCCAGCAGTTCGCCGTGCAGTACGGGCTGGGGAGGTACGAGCAGAGCTTTGACAGGTGGTTCGCGGACCGGAGCCGGCGCTTGGACGACTCGCAGGACTCCCCGCTCACGGCCGCGGTCACCGAGACCGTCGCCTCGTCCGTGCGCGAGGGACAGCTCGGGGAGTTCCGGCAGAGGTGGCAGAGTGTTGTATCCGAGCTCTTCGACGGCGTCTCGAACGTCCGCGCCCGCCTGCCCGAACTCGTCCCGGAGCTCCAGCGCCGGGCCGACGAACGCCTGCGGGAGCTCACCGGCGACGACCTGTGGAGCGCATTCGACCGCCGGGCCCTCCACGCGTCCGAACGGGAGCGTCTCAGCGAGCTCCTCTCCGTCACCATCGACTCCTTCAAGGACCACCTGTCCGAGCCCGACCAGGAGCTGCTGGCCGCGTTCGGCACCGAGAACGCCATGCCGTCGCAGCCCGGGCGGAACCAGGTTTTGAACGACGCGTGGCGTGAGCTCGACACCGCGTACCCCGAGACGTTCCCGCCCGGAACCGAGATCACCGCCGAGATGGAGCAGCGGTGGCGGACGGCGTTCGACACGGTGGCAGAGTCGCTGCCGTCCCGGCTGGCGCTGCAGACCGCGCGTGAGGGCGCGCTGACCCGCACCCTCGGCGACGTGGACACCGCGATCGACGCGTGGCGGACCGCGGCGCCGGAGGGGCTCGAGGAGTTCCGGGAGCGGTTCGGCGTCCAGTTCGGCGGCGAACTGCCCGGCGGCGTGCGGCGCTCGCTGGAGCAGTCCGTCGCCCGGTCGGTGAACGACCGGTTCGGCGAGCTGTTCATCGGCGAGCAGAGCGGAACGTCGGCGGAACGGCTCGAACAGTGGCGGTCCTGGTACGGCGAGACCACCGGCGACGACCGGATGCGTGCGTTGATCGCGCGTGAGACGGCGCGGCAGGGCGTGGCCGCGAAGGCCCGGCAGGCCGTCGCCGGGGCGTACGCGAACTGGCGGCAGGACCATCCCGAGCAGGCGCTGTCCGAGGACGACCTCGACCGCGTGGGCACAGGCCTGACCGAGCGGATGATGACGACCTATGAGGGGGCCTTCGGCGGAACCCTCGAGAGGCCGGAGGACCTGACGCGCCTCGCGCCGGACTGGGACCGGCAGGTGGAGCGCCTGACGTCCGAGCTGCCCGCCCACCTCGACTTCGAGGCCACCGCCCCGGCCGCGCTCAGCGGCGCGGGTCGGTCCTTCCAGGCGCTCGGCGAGGGCCACGACCTGAACGACACGGCCCGGCAGGACCGGACCGCGGCGTCCTTCCGCGAGGAGTTCTTCGACGGATGGCGCCTGCTGTGGGCGCCGCGCGACCTGTCCTCGTCCTGGTCCGAAGACGAGGCGATGACGACCGACGCTTTCGGGACCGGCCGCACCGAGGCCATGGCCGAGGAGCGGCCGGCCATCGTGACGGAGACGTCGATCCCCACCGACCTCGACGAGACGTCCCCACCCGTCCACGAATCGGGTGACGCGCCGCTCGCGAGCGTGGCCGACGTCCGGCTTCCGGAGCCCGCCGAGACCACCGAGGCCGAGCACTGGGCGCTGATGTCCCCAGAGGAACTGGCGACCCAGCGTCGGCTCCTGAGCTTCGGGCAGCACCGCCCGGACGACTCTGAACTCGACATCCGGGAGTACCGAGACCCGTCCGACGTCCCGCCGGATCCGCCGTCGCCTCTGGCTCAGCGGCTGATGGACATGTCGGCGCGGGAACGGGCGTCGGAGCTGCGGCTCATGCCTGGTCGCGAGCGTGCCGAGCTGGCGCGGGATCCGGCGTTCGTGGACACCTTGCGTCTGGGGCTGACGGCGGATGAGTTCGCGTCGGTCGCGGCGCACCTGCTGGTCGAGGTGCCGGAAGCGGTCGAGCGGCCGGCGACGGCGCGGGCGCGGTTGCAGGACGTCCTGGCGCGGATGCTGGTGAACAAGCTGGTGGCCAGGGAGGTCCTGCTGTCCGGCGCGCGGGTGTGGGTGATCCCGCGGAATGGGCGGTTGACCGACCTGCGGCCGTGGGGCGATCTGGCGCCTGGCGGGCGGATCTGGGTGATGCCGCCGGGTGGGCGGTTGAGCCTCTTGCCTCCATGGCGCCCCGTCGACGCCGCCCGCGGTGACTACTGGGACGGGAACGCGGCCGTCTCCGAGGAGAACCTGCTCGGCGAGGAGCCGCTGGTGGGCTCCGGCCATGTGGACGGTCATTCCGCGGTCACGAACTTCATCGCGGCTCTCATCTTCGACAAAGGGCTGGACGAACAGCGCCGGCAGAGAATCACGACCCGGACCGTCGAGATACTCACCGAGCGGCGCGCGGATCTGCCGACCGTGCCCAGGGGCCGCTTCGAAGCCGCCCCGCCGGCCTCCCAGCGGCGATCCCGCAGGCCGGTGACCTTCGATGACATCTGGGCTTCGGGCGCGGTCGGGCCGTCGTCGACGGTTCGGCGCGGCGGTCATCGTCTCGGGAAGGGAGATCCGAGGGATGAGGTCATCCCCGGTGTCTCGGGCGAGGAACGTCATCGTCAGGTGACCGATCAGGCGGAGCGGTTCCGCGCCGGGGGTGCCCCCGCGGACGCCGCAACGCCGGCACCGACGCGTCGTGGCCCTGGGTACGACAGGCCGGCGACCTTCGACGACCTCTGGAAGCCGGAGGTCTTCGCCCGCAAGATGAGGCTCCACGCGACCCAGTTCTTCGCCACGCTCGCGCAGATCCACCTGGGCACGCACATGGAGACCGCTGAGGGGACGGGCCTGTCGTTCGCCACCGACCCGCACCTCATACGACGGCGTCATCCGCACATCGCCGAGATCCTGAACTGGGTCTTCGGCGAGCCGGAGCCGGTGGAGGGCGCGAATCCGGTCGAGGCGACCCGGGCCGCGAATGAGGTGGATCGGGTATTCCGGGAGTTCTGGTCCGCGATCGAGTCTCCCGGGCACCGTCTCGGAGGCGAGTCCTTCGTCACCGCGACGCCGGCGCAACTCGAGCAGCACACGGTTTCTCCGGCCTTGGATGACGCCGAGTCATCCGCGGTGGAGGCGGACACGACGCTGTACGAGGCGGTTCGGCACCTGCTGCCGGACGGGACCCCGGTCCCCGGGACGGACGGCGTCTCATCGGTGGAGATCCCGGCTTCGGTGGTGCGGGAGCACGCGCGGGCCTGGTGGTCGGCGATGGGCGAGGCGCCCGAGACGACACCCGAGATGCTCGAGCGGATCGTACGGCAGACCGCCGAGCGGGTGGCGCGCGGCGAGGCGCCGGTGCCGTACCTGCTGGAGGACGCGACCGGGGGCCTGGCCGACCCGATGCGGGGCGGTCTCACCTTCGGGGTGGAGATCGAGTTCGACCTTCCCGAGGGCCTCACGGACGCGGAGACGAGAGCCGTATATGCGGCGATCGTCGCGGATCTGAGAGCAGCCGGACTGTCCCGCCAGACAGAGATCGGCGGCTACCACCAGGTGGTGGATCTGGGCTACAGCGAGGCTCGGGACTGGTGGCGCCTGGAGAAGGATCCCACGGTGGGCGCCGAACTGGTCTCTCCCATCATGAGGGACACCCGGCAGACGTGGGAGGACCTGCGGGTCGCCACGGACATCGTGGACAGGCACGGCGGCCGCATCACGAAGCGGACGAGTTCGCACGTGCACGTGGGCACCGCTCAGTTCGGCGACGACGTCCGGAACTATGAGGCTCTGCGGGCTCTGTACACCGGCCATCAGGATCTCCTGTTCCGTCTGGCGATGAATCCCCATGCCGACGCCCATCGCGGTACCAAGGAGTCACAACCGCTCCCCGCACAGCACGACGGGTACCTGGCGGTCTGGGACACCCCGAGCGGGAGGGACAAGGACGCGCTGAGCTTCCGGCGTGTTCAGGGGCGTGGCTCGGACCATGTGGAGTTCCGGCAGCTGGACGGGAGTCTGGACGTCGGAGAGATCCAGCAGAACGTCAACGAGGCGCTGGGGCTGGTGTACGCGGCTCTGCGGCTGGCCGCGGACCCGACCTGGCAGCCGCCCTCTTACGAGGAGGTCGGCGTGCACGCGGGAGTGGTGCAGCGGGTGCACCGTGCTGCGGACGGGCCGGGGGCGGTCACGGTCTTCGAGCCGGACGCGCCCGAGGTGACCGCACCTCTGCGTCACATGCTGGACACGGTCTTCTGGGGCCCCGCACAGCGTGAACAGGCCATGTCGCGCTACGCGGTGACCTCCTGGCACGGCGGCCGTGGCGCCCGGCAGGCCGATGACACCTCCTCCGGGCTCCTGGACCCGGCCTCGGTTCCCGGCCTGGCGGAGTTGGCGTCTCTGGGCAGTGTCTTCGTGACACGGTCGCCGGGAGCCGCGCTGTTCCGCTCCTCCGACGGCGTGGTCGACCGCGGGGAGGCCGCGCTGGCGGACCGGCTGCGCGCCATGGTCCCCGGCGGTGATGCGTTCGTCGGGATGGTCGCCTTCGACCGCCGGCCCTTCGTACCGCACCTGTTCGGCTTCGGGGGGAGCAGGCGGATCGAGGTCGCGGAGTTCCTCGCGACGCTCCGTCACCTCGGCTGGTCGCCCGGGACGCCGTTGGTGATCGTCCACCCGTTCGAGGACACGCCCGCGTCGCTGGTCGCCTGGGGTTCGGACCTGGCCACCGAGGCGGGAGAGCCCGTCTACATCCCGGCCAGCGGCAGTGAGTACGGCGAGGACGTCGAGATGCCGTCCCGGCGCTTGGCGGATCTGTCGGGCGTCGAGGTCTTCGGGCCGCCCGGCGGTGCCATCGAGGACGACGGCGAGCTGCTCGTCCTGCCGGGGACCGCGTGGTTCCGGGCGCTCCCAAGGACGACGGCCGGCGGAGCGGGGCGGGAGGTCGGCGAGCCGCCCGGAACCGGCTACGTGCGCTACGGCGCGATCGGCCGTGAGACGGTCCCGAGCCCCGCGGACACGGTGTCGAGCGGGCCCGGCACCGGCGGGGACGGACCCGTCGCGCGTACGGACGTGGCCGAACAGGTCCGCTCCGCCCTCGCGGGCGATGACGAGTTCGGTCCCGCCGCCGCGCCGCCGGTGGGGCCGGATGCCGACGCCGCTCCTCCGGGCTCCGAGGACGTACGGCTCCGGCCGAGCGATGAGAACGCGGCCGTTCCGCCCGTCGCCGGATCGAAACGACGCGCCGCCGACGCGGACGAGCTCCAGCCGCCGGCCAAACGCGCGCGCACCTCCGGCCCTCCCGCCGTTGATGACGTCGTGATGACCGATCGCCCCGCCCCCGAGGTGCGGGCCCCGGAACCGGTGGCCGTGCGGGAGGCGAGGCGCCTGGCGGCGCTGTCACCGGACGACCGGTACGCGGATCTGGCCGTCATGACTCCGGAGCAGCGGGACGGCCTGGCGCGCGACCCGGTCTTCGTACACCGGATGCGTGACTCGTTGCACCCGGCGCACTTCGCGGCCATGGTGGCGCAGCTGATCACCCGCGTACCGCCGGGTGTGGAGCGACACGCGATGGCTCGGCAGACGCTGCACAAGATCATCACGCGGATGCTCAGCCACAACCCGGCTCTCGCGGAGCGGGTGATCAACAAGGGCAGAAAGGCAGTGATCATCCCGCGCACCGCGGAACTCACTTCTCTGCCCGAATTCCGGCAGTACGAGGGGCGGAACACCGCGGACGGCAGGCCGTGGAGCAAAGTCCGCGGGGTATATGACCGCGGCGTCGTCGCGCTCGCGGAGGAGAACATCCTCGGCGAGACGGGCCTGGTGGGCGCCACCTACAGCAGCGGATACTCCTCCGTGACGCATGAGGTCGCGCACCTTGTGCACGACCTGCTCGATGACACGGACAAACAGCTCATCACGCGGCGTTTCAGGACGAAGCTGCAGGCCGGATCGGCCGTGCAGTGGCCGGACGGCGCCTTCTCGAATCCGAACCGGCCCGGCCGCAAGAACTACTCGGCGCAGGACGAGCGTGAGTACTGGGCTCAGCTGACCAACGTCTACCTGGGAACGAACGCCGGCCTCGACCTCTACACCGGCCTACCGCGCCACAACACGCTCAAATACATCATCGAGCATGAATCGTCGATGCTCGATCTGCTTCAGCGGCTCTATGGGCCGCCCGGAGACGTCGAGGGAGCCAACCCCGTCCGTCAGACCCACGCTGAGGAACTGAGGGACATGGGTTACCGGATGTTCCTGGTGAACCTCCGAGGCCTCAGGCGAGCCGCCCTCACCGGGCAGGCACAGGGGACCCAGCGGCCCTCCCCGGCCGGCGCGCAGGTCGGTGCCGATCCCGAGCGGACGATGGCTCTGATCCGTAACGATGTCCCCATCGTCGTCGGCGAGTTCGATCCCGCGACGCGAACGATCTCCTTCCCCCGGAATCCCCACGATCCGTCCTCGGTCGCGTACCCGCACGACCCGGAGCAGACGGCGCGCTGGATCACCCGCCACCACACCCTGACCGGCAAACCGGCCATGGTGATGGCGACCCGGCAGGAGGCCGGCCCGCCCTCGGTGGGGCCCGGCACGCCCGGCCCGGCGGGGGAGCCCTCCTACGCCGACGCTCTCGCCGCACACCTCGGCGGGCCGGTGGTCGTCGTCGACCCCTTCACGGGGGCGCAGACCGAGCACCTGCCCGCCGCCGACGGACAGGTTCCCGTCCCACACGGCGCACCGGCGGGCCTGCGGACGGCCGGCGACGGTGCGGAACTCGGGGAACCGCCGGCGAGCGACGAGCCTGACGTCCACGACGTTCCTCCGGTCCCGTCGGAGCATCAGCACGAGCCGGACGAGGAGGTGACGGCCGCCGTTCCTCCTGCCGACGCCGGTGCGGTGGGCGGATCGGTGGCGCTGCCGGGTATGGCGGCACGTCTGGTGGCGATGTCACCGGAGCAACGGGCGTCGGAACTGCAGTCCATGTCGGATGAGGACCGCGCGGCGCTTGCGCGGGACGAGGAGTTCGTGGGCGCGCTGCGTACGGGCCTGCGCGCGTGGCCGGAGGCGTGGCCGGACGTGGAGACGTCCGCGTCGGCCGCGGAGGGATTCGCCGCGGCCGCGGAGCAGTTCGCCGCGGTCGCCGCGCAGTTGCTGATCAAGCTCCCCGCGGAGGTGGAGCAGCCGGTGACCGCCCGGTCGGTCCTGCAGGGGCTTCTGACGCGGATGCTGCTCAATCCGGATGTCGCCGAGCAGGTGGTGACCAGCGGCGCGCGGGTATGGGTGATCCCGCGGAGCGTGCCCATGACCGCTCTGCCGCCCTGGAAACACCTGGCGAACAACTACATCCGCGGGCGCGGGCCCTGGCGAGAGGTCCGGGGTGCCTCCAACATCAGCACCGGGATGACCGGGGTGGCGGAGGAGAACCTCCTCGGGGAGAAGGCCCTCGTCGGTAAACCCCAGCCGGAGGGCTATTCGTCGGCGGTGCACGAGATCGCCCACCTCATCCACAACGTCGGGTTGACGGATCAGGACCGGGACGTCATCGACGACTCGTACTCGAAGAGATGGCGTGCCACGAAGTTCGGCCTTCCGATGCCGTGGCCGGACGGGCACGGCCTGAGCCACTACTCGGCCACGGACGAGCAGGAGTATTTCGCGCAGGCGGTGAACGTCTACCTGCAGACGAACGCCGGGAATGACAAGGAGACCGGGCAGCCGCGTAACAATGTCGCGAGCTGGGTCGCGGCGAACGCGAAGCCGCTGCTGCCCATCATGGAGAAGGTCTTCGGTAAGAACCCGACCGGCTTCGAGGGGACGAACCCCCGCACGAGGACCGCGCAGGACAACGCGGCCTACAGGGCGTTCCACGACCTGTTCGAGCTGGCCGACCCGGGCGCGCGGCTGGCACGGATGGCACCGGAGGAACGCGCGGTGGCACTGCGGTCGATGTCCAACGCCGAACGCACCGCGCTGGCCAAGGACCAAGAGATCGTCGCGACCCTGCGCGACAGGCTCCCGGCGGAGGAGTTCGCGTCGGTCTCCGCGCACCTGCTGATCCAGATGCCCGAGGACATTCGGCAGCCGGCGACGCCGCTCCAGAACGTACAGGCGGCCTTCACCAGGATGTTCTTCACGTCCAAGGTCGTCGAGCAGCCGGGGATGGACGCGGCCCGCGACCGGCTGCAGGCGATCCTGAGCCGGATGCTGGTCAATCCGGACGTGGCCGAGCGGGTGCTGACCGGCGGCATGCGGGTGTGGATCATCCCGCGGGACGTGCCGCTGACCTCCCTGCCCGACTGGCGCTATCTCGCCGGGAAGGCCGACTTCGACACCGCCCGGAGTGCCTTCAGCACGGTCAAGGGAATGACCGCCGTGGCGGAGGAGCACCTCCTGGGCCAGGATCCGCCGGCGGACGGCGCCCCCGGGCAGCTCCACAGTGACTCCCCGGTCGTCCACCGGCTCGCACGTCTCGTCCTGACCGGCGGACTGACGGACGCGCAGAAGCAGCAGGTCACCGCCCGGTTCGAGCGCAAGCTGGCTCTGGAACGACGCGGGGTCGCCGTGGTCTGGCCTCCCGGCTACGAGCACCCCAATCCCACCACTGGTGGCCGGTGGCGCTCCCTCGCCCCGGACCCCCGTGGTTACTGGGCCCACCTCGTCGACGGCTATCTTGCCGCGACCCTTTCCCCCGCGGATCGGACCGACGTGCCGCAGGAGGATCTCCTGGCCGAGGTGTGGGAGTCCGCTGGTCCGCTGGCCCCCCTCCTGAGGGAGATCTTCGGACCGCCCACTCCCCGGCAGACCGGCGGGTCCGGCGAGGGGACGCAGGTCACCGCGCGGCCTTCGCACGGTTCTCCGCCGGAGGCCGCCGCGCCGGAGCCGGCCGACGAATGGGACGGCGTCACCGCCCTCGCCCCGCCGGAATCATCCGAGGTCGCCCCGCTCGCGGGTTCGAAGCGGCGTGCCGGCCTCGACGATCTGGACCGGCCCGCCAAACGCCCGGTGCTCGACCCCATGGATGTGGACGGGACCGCGTTCGAGGCCGGACGCGGCATTCAGGCGAACGACGCCTTCCGCGCGATCGCCGGCAGGCCGTCGATGATGACGGCCGAGGAGTATCAGAGCTTCCTGCGGCGGATGGTCGCGAGCCGGCGCCCGGTCTCGTACGTCGTCAACATGATCATGCGGGCATCGGACGTCCGCAGGATCCCGGACGTCATCGACGCGGTGCTGCGGGGCTACACCGGGGAGCCCGGACGCGTCGCGTTCGTTTTCGGCGCCAACCAGCAGGGTGACCCGGAGGCCGGCCTGCCGCAGGAAGTCAGGCGCGAGATCGAGCTGGTGCTCGGCCGGGTCGATCACCCGGTCGCCGTCATGGAGATCGCGTTCAGCGGTGAGTTCAAGCCGGGTTCGATGCGCAACGTGGTGCTGCACGGGGCCGCGACCCGGGCTGCGGTGGCCGGGCTCGTCGAGACGGGGACCTTCCCGTACATCTCCGTCCAGGACTTCGACACCGGCGGACGGCTGGTGCCCTCCGGGATGCACGTCTTCCAGCACTTCGCCGACGAACTCGAGACCTACGATCCCTTCGCCGACGCGATCCAGGCGCCCTCCGGCCGGCCCATGCGCCCGCTGCTGATGGCCGGTGGTTATCGCGTCGACCCGGAGGCCGAGGTCCAGCCCGGCCTGCGTGAGGCCATCGAGGAGGACATGCAGGCGCGGGACCGGCAGACGGCCGTCGGCCCGCTCTTCCCGTACACGCCCGAGCCGAATCTGTTCATCGACGGCACGCTCCTGCTGAAACAGGACCACGGTGTGGAGTTCGGCGACGGCGGCGCCGAGTTCGGCAGGCTCGCCGAGACACTGAACGCCGCCTACGCGGCGGAGCTGTCCCTGTACCACGGCTCGGCCGGGGAGGACGCGTTCTCGGACACCGAGTCCGAGGACGGCTTGTCCGATGACGGCTCGATCGCGGTCACCGAGTCCGAGGCGGCGCGGCAGGAGGCCGCCCGGATCGAGCTCGCGCGGATCGGAGAGGACGACCCGGCGGAGGTCGCACGGACTTTCGGTGCGAACAACGCTCATCCGGTGCGCGGGCAGGCCTACCTCACCGACTTCGCCGAGGGCGCGACCATCACCGAGCTGGACCGCTTCGACGAGGCCTACACCGGCTCGCGCGGATCCTTGCCGCAGACCCACGCCACGCCCGCGAACTGGCGCAACCAGTTCTACCGGCCGCCGCGGTCGGTGCAGAGCGGCACCTCGTTCGGCAACTACCGGGACGGTCTTCAGACGCGCTACCTGAACCTGGGCCCGGGCGATCAGGGGGACGACCCGCTCGGCATCCAGCGGGGCGAAGACGAGCAACCGGGCGGAAAGCAGCGGTGGTTGCCGGCCGGCCGGCTCGACCGAAAGTACATCAACGCCGCGGGCAAGCTGAACCTGCGGCTGTCGGCGCCGTTGAGCGGTGAGGCGGCGGGCGGCCCTGGTCCTGCGCGCAGGACGTCGGCGGGCGTTCAGCCCGACGAGGCGGTGCTGGCCGCCCACACGGCGGCGGCGTCGGACACGGTGACGTCGCTGTTGCGGAACCTGGTCGTGTTGAAGCGCGATGTGCTGGACCGGAATCCACCTCCGGTGGCCGAGGGGACCCTGTTCCACGCGGTGAGCCGGGTCGCCGGTCGGGGAGACGCCGGGGCGCTCCGCACTGGGGCACTGGAGGCCGCTCACGGGGCGGTGGCGGCCACCGCCGGTTCGTCGCGGATGGACGAGCAGCCGGTCGTGTCGCAGACGGTGCGGCAGCCCTTCGGCCAGGGCGACTTCGTCAACGCCTTCGTCCAGCACCAGGTGGTGAGGCACCTTCCGGTGCCCGACAGCGGGCGCCGACCGGGGGACAGGTCGGTCGAGCATCGGGAGAACCGGCGCGCGGACAACGCCCGTGACCTGGCAGGACGGGGCCTCGCGACGTACCTGGGCCAGACCGTGGTGATCCACCCGATCAGGGCGGACGGCCGCGAACCGATCCGGCTCACACCGTTCCGGGACAGGGACGACGGGACCATCGAGATCGATCTCCACGTGATCGACGGCCGACAGGTCTTCACCCCGCACGGGGCACCGGTGCCACGGAGCCTCGCGCCGGCCCGGCCGGCCGACGCGATCACGAATCCCCACGGCGACGTGGTGATGCCCGACGCGACGACGGATCCTCATGGCGACGTGGCGATGCCCGACGCGATAACGCTCGGGAGGTCGACGGGCGGCCTTCGCGGTGGGTCGCGGGACGACGGGGTGGATCCGTTGGCGGCGGGCCGGCCGATCGGCGGGGAGCTGACCGTCGGGACGCGTCGTTTCGGCGGCCTCAGGGTGGTGCCGGCCGATCAGGTAGCGGCGGCGGAGGGCAAGGCGGCGGAGCAGTGGCACCGCTACTCGCGCGTGCTGCGCGGCGCCGGGCCCGGGCGCGGGTCGACCTCGACGCCGCTGACCTACGAGGTCAGCGACACCGGCCGGATCGCGCTGCGTCTACCCGACGGCCGGCCGCTGACGCTCGCCCCGGAGGGATGGAGGCGGTTCGGCGATGACTTCTTCCACGAGCCGACGGGTGCCCTCCTGCGCGGTGACAGTGGCTGGATCGGCCGGGCCGCCAATGCCGAGCAGCTGCGGAACGTCCCGCGTGCGCCGGGGGAGGCCGTGCCGTACTCCCTCGTCGGGAGACCGTCGGGTCTCTACCTGCGCCGGGTCGGGGCCGAGAGCGAACCGGCCGTCCACATCCCGCTGTCCGATCACGCTCCGGAGTCCACCGCCGAGTCGATCGCCCGGCTGACCGACACTTCGCCGCTGCCCGACCCGTTCGAGCTGGCGGAAAGCCTGGTCGCCATGATGCCTGAGGACCGGGCGTCGGCGTTGCGGCTCATGGAGCGCGAGCGCGCGACGCTGCTGTACGACGGGAGTTCCGAGGGCTTCCTGTGGAAGGTGCGGTTCACGGGACGGCTGCGTTCGAGCCTGCCGGCGCGAGAGTTCGCGGCGGTGGCGGCGCAGCTGATGATCGAGGTGCCGGAGGACACCGAGCGTCCGGATGAGGCACGGCAACGGTTGCAGGACATCCTCGCGCGGATGCTGGTGAACCCGATGGTGGCGGACCGGCTCCTGCTCGACGGCGCCCGCGTGTGGGTGATCCCGAGGGGTAAGCCGCTGACCTCCCTGGATCCCTGGAGCGATCTCGCCGGTCAGGAGAAGTTCGACAACCTCCGCGGAATCGCGAGCTTCACCACCCCCGACGTGGGGATAGCCGAGGAGAACCTCCTCGGCGAAGAATCGTTGATCGCGCCGCAACAGAACGACTATGTCGACGGTAACGGGATAAGCGTCCACGAGATCGCTCATCTCATTCATCAATACGCGCTCACCGGCAAGCAGTGGGACAGGGTCGAGGCGTGGTTCAACAAGAAGCGGGACGCGTCGCAGCGGGGAGAGGACGTTCAATGGCCGGACGGCCCCTACCGTAATCCTGAGCACGGTGATGACGGGCCGGAGAACTACTCGGCCACGAACGTCTATGAATACTTCGCCGAGCTCGTGAACACCTATATGGGGGTCAACGCCGGCGAGGATCCCCATACCCTCCTGCCCCCCAATAATGGACCGGATCATGTCAAGGTCCACGAGGGGCCGCTCTATCCGCTTCTGAAACGCCTCTTCGGAAAGCCCGCGGTTCTGGAGGGCGTGAACCCGGTCAACGCGACGCGGGCGGTGAACCACGGCTCGCGGGCGGCGCGTCTGGCGGCGATGTCGCCGTATGGCCGGGCGTCGGAACTGTGGTACATGTCGGGCGACGAGCGCGCCGCGCTGGCGTCGAGTCCGGTGTTCGTGAGCAGACTGCGGGAGGCCCTGTCCGACCGGGAGTTCGCGTCGGCCGCCGCCCGGTTGATGATCGAGGTGCCGGCGACCGTGCGGCGGCCGGCCGCCGCCCACGAGTCGCTGCAGGCCGTCTTCGCGCGGATGCTGGTGAACCCGGACGTGGCCGAGAGGCTGCTGCTCGGCGGTGCGCGCGTGTGGGTGATCCCACGGGCTCAGCGGTTGACCTCTCTGCCGCCGTTCCACGATTTCGCCGAAGACTTCGACGCGTTCCGCGCTTTCGCCGACGAGAACAGCGGAATCGCCGCCGTGGGCGAAGAGATCCTCGTCCGGGAGGACCTGCCGGGTGACGCGGACCTGGACAACGGCGAGGATGCCTCGCACGCGCTGGCGTATCTCATCTACGCGAAGGGGCTGGCCGAGGACCAGCGAGAGCACGTCGCCGCGCGGTTCACCGCCAAGCTGGCCAGACAGCGAGCGGGAGAGGAGCTGGAATGGCCCGGTGGCCGGTACCGTAACCCCGCGCATCCTGATCCGGAGATGCGTGACGCGACGACCGCGTCCGCCAGGAACGCGACCCTCTTCTTCGCCGAACTCACGAACGCCTATCTCGGCGCGAATATCGGCCACGACGCCGACACGGACCTGCTCCGCAACAACGGTTCCGAATATGTGAGGACTCACGAGGAGCCGTTCGTCGACATCTTGGAGACGCTCTACGGGGCTGAGCCGGACGCGTTGCGGGACCTGGAACCGGCCGAGGCGAGCCGGGCGGACGATGACCTCTACCGTGCCCTCTGGGGAGGCGGCGGCAGGTCCGCCGGTTTCCAGGTGCTGAGGAGCCAGGCCGAACCGCCCGTCGAGCGCGATCTCGAGTCATCGACCGACGGCGCCCAGGGTCAGGCCGTCGGGGCGAGCATGCGGGCGAGCCGGCCTGGTGGCGTGGTGCCGACGTCCCATGCCGCTCCGCCGACGTCGTCGGATGAGGCGGTGTTCGTCCACGTCCAGACGAATCGCGCGTTCGACGCGATGGTCCGGACGCCGCCGGAGATGACGGCCGAGGAGTACCAGGGATTCCTGGAGGCCATGGTCGTCCCGCAGCGGGACGTGTCGTACGTCGTCAACATGATCCTGCGGGCCTCGCAGGTGGACCGGATCCCGGACATCGTCGACGCGGTGATGCACGGCTACACCGGAGACCCGGACCGGGTCGTGTTCGTCTTCGGCGCCAACCAGCAGGGCGATCCGGAGATGGGCCTGCCGGACGAGGTCAGGGCCGACATCGCGTGGGTCCTGCGGCAGGTCGATCACCCGGTCGCCGTGGTGGGCACCGCGTTCAGGGGCTCGTTCAAGCCCGGGTCGATGCGCAATAAGGTCCTGCACTCGGCGGCGACCCGGGCGGCGGTGGCCGGGTTCGTCCAGGAGGGGACCTATCCGTACATCTCGATTCAGGACTTCGACGACGGCAGGCGGCTGACTCCGTCCGGCCGGCACGTCTTCGAGTATTTCGCCGACAAACTGCTGGTCGATGACTTCCCGGCCATGCGTCCGCTGCTCATGGCCGGTGGTTACCGGGTCGACCCGGGAATGCAGGCCGGGCCCGGGCTGCGGGAGGCCATCGAGGAGGACATGCAGACGCGTGATCGGCTGGCGGCCATCCACCCGCTGCTGCCGTACACGCCCGAGCCGAACCTGTTCATCGACGGCACCCTCCTGCTGAAGCCGGGCCGAAGCATCGAATTCGGTGATGGCGGCGCCGAATTCGGCAGGCTCGCGGAGACGCTGAACGCCGTCTACGCGGATGAACTGCTCTCGCAGTACGGCTCGGCGGAACAGGCGCAGGTCTACGGTGCGAACAACGCCCATCCGGTGCGCGGGCAGGTGTACGTCACCGACTTCTCCGAGGGCGCGACGATCACCGAACTGGACCGGTTCGATGAGGCGTACACCGGGTCGCGGGGCTCGCTGCCGCAGTCTCACGTGACCCTCGGGGACGTGCGGAACCAGTTCTACCGGATGCCGCGGTCCGTGCAGACCGGAACATCCTTCGGTAACTATCGGGACAGCCTCCAGAAGCGTTATATCGACCTCGGTCTGGGCCAGGGAGACGAGAACCCGTTCGGCATCCAGCAAAGCGGCGAAGGCGAGTCCAGCACCGGTCAGCGGTGGCGGCCGAGCGGCACCAAGGACCGCAAGTACATCAATGCCGCCGGGAAGCTGAACTCTCGGATCTCGGCACCCTTGGGCGACGCGGCGGGCGGCCGCGCCCGTGCTCACGCGCCGCGGCCGTCGGTGGGGGTTCAGCCCGACGAGGCGGTGCTGGCGGCGCACGCGGTGGCGGGGTCGGACACCGCGACGTCACTGCTGCAGGACATGGTGGCGCTGCAACGAGATGTGCTGGACCGGAATCCTCCGCCGGTGGGGGAGGGGACGCTCTTCGACGCGGTGAGCCGCGCGGTCGGTGAGGATTCCGCGGTGCTGCGCGCGGGTGCGCTGCGGGCGGCGCATCAGGTGCTGGCGGGGACCGTGGGCTCCTCGCGGATGGACCAGCAGCCCGTGGTCTCCCAGGCGGTTCGGCGGCCCTTCAGCCGGGGCGATTTCGTCAACGCGTTCGTCCAGTACCGCCCGGTGAGGCACCTGCGGGTGCCCGGCGCCGGCGGCCGGGGCGCGGAGAGGTCGGCCGAGTACCGGGAGAACCGGCGCGCGGACAACGCGCAGGACCTGGCGGGGCGGGCCCTCGCCACCTACCTCCGTCAGGACGTCGTCATCCACCTGCCGGGCGACGCCGCCGGGCAGGTCGTTCACCTGCGGCCGTTCGACGGGAACGGCCGGGGGACGGTCGAGGTCGATCTGCACGTGATCGGCCGTCGGCAGGTCTTCACTCCGCACCGCGCGCCGGTGCCGCGGGCCTTCGCACCACGGCCGGAGGAATTCGGTCCCGGCCGGCCGGAGGGAGCGGCAGCTTCGTCGCGTGACGGGTCGGTCGACCTCATCCTGCAGATCGTCGACGCGCCTCCAAGCCTGGCGCGCGGCGTTCCCGCTTGGGAGATCTTCAAGGCGACGATCGATTCCCTCCTGATCGCCGTCAAGCGTTCGCCCGAGCGGACCGGCGACGCCGGTGACGCACTGAAGCGGCTCAGCGACCGGATCTACAACGAGGACTTCCTCGGCGAACGGCTGACGCACGCCGAGATCAAGGCGTTCCTCTTCGGGAACACCGAGCGGTTCGCACAGATCCTTCCGGGTGGGCCGGTCGCCCCCGTCCTGATGTACCGGATCGTCTCGCTGCTGACGATGGCCACCACCGGAGCCGACCAGGCGGACGCCAACGAGTGGGCCACCGGCATCCTCGCCCAGGTCGCCGAGCGGGACACCCGGCCGGCCGGCACCGACACCGTACGGGGCGGCGACCTTTCGGACCTCGCGGACGCCGCGACAACGGCGGATCCCCACGGCGACACGCGGATGACCGACCTACCGGCTTCGCCGGCGGCCGAGGAGCGATCGTCGATGGCCCCCGGGACCCTGCCGGCGGCGGATCCGGGACACGCCCCAGGTGCCGCGAGCACCGCGCCGACGGCCCCCTGGGACATGGTGACGCGCCTGGCGGCGATGTCGCCCGACGACCGGGTGTCGGAGTGGGAGTCCCTGCCCGCGCACGATCGCGTACGGCTCATGTTCGACCGGAGCCCCGCGGGCCGCCTCGTGAGCCGGGCCTTCGTGACCGGGCTGCGTCGTGAACTGCCGGTGCGGGAGTTCCTGGATCTGGCTCCGCACCTGTTGCTGGAGGTGCCGGCGGGCGTCAGGCGGCCGGCGGCGACGCGTCAGGATCTGCAGGGCATCTTCGCGCGAGTGCTCGTGAAACCGGTCGTGGCCGAACGCCTGCTGCTCGCCGGTCCGCGCGTGTGGGTGATCCCGAGGGATGAGCCGCTCACCTCTCTGGAGCCGTGGCGCCATCTCGCCGGCGCCGGCGCCGGTGACTGGGACACGGCCCGGACCCACATCGAGGTCCACGGTGACCCGGTGATGGTCGTAGGCGAGGAGATAGTCCTCGATCCGGACGGCCTCTCGGTGGTCATCAACCAGATCGCCGAGCTGATGTACGACTCCGTGCTGACCGGGAGGCAGCGGGACGCGGTCGAGGACTGGTTCACCGAGAAGAGATACCTCGGGGAGGCCGTCCAGTGGCCCAACGGGCGCTACCGCAACCCGGAGCACCCCGATCCCCGGAAGCGCGATGACGTGAACCGTACTGCCGTGGACGTCCGGCAGTACTTCGTCGGGCTCGTGACCGCGCACATGAGCGCCAACGCCGGCTTGGACGCCAACACGCTCCTCCCCACCAACGACGGACCGCACTATGTGCGGGCTCACGAACGGCCGCTCTACGGGCTCATGAAGTGGCTGTTCGGAAAGGACCCCGCTCGGGCGACACTCGACCTGTTCGAGGAGGCCCCCGAGGAGAGCGAGACCTATCAGGGCCTCAGGCGGCTGTGGAATCCCGCAGCTCTGGACCATGCCGACCTGGTCGCGCGCCTGGTACGGCTGCCGGCCGATGAGCGGGCGGCGGAGCTGCGGTCCATTCCGGACGACGACCGCGTCGAGCTGAGGAGTAACGCGGCGTTCGTGGCGAAGCTGCGGAACGGTTTCACCGATCCGGAGGAGTTCGCGTCGGTCGCCGCGCAGTTGCTGATCAAGATGCCGCGAGAGGTGGAACAGCCGATCGCGGCCCGCCGTGCCCTCGTGGCGCTCATGACGCGGTTGCTCGCGGATCCGGCCATGGCCGAACGGCTGTTGCTCGGCGCCGGGCAGATCTGGGTGATCCCACGGGGCGAGCGGTTGACGTCCTTGGCCCCCTGGCGCCGGCGCGCCGGCCAGCCCATTCCCGGACGCGAGCCCTGGGACCAGCTCCGGGGCGCCCACCAGTTCGACACGGGAATGACCGCGATTCCCGAGGAGAATCTCCTTGGGGAAGAAGCCCTCATCGGCGGTACCGATCCGGACGGCTATTCCACCGCCGCCCATGAGCTCTTCCACCGGCTGCACGAGAACCTCTCCGAGGACGAGCAGCGTCTCATCGGGGAGAGGTTCCAGCGGAGGAAGAACCTTTCGGAGAGGTTCCTGAAAGCGAAGGGACCTGGTCGGGTTCCGGTCCCGTGGCCGGACGGTCCGTACACGCACCCGCAACGACCTGAGATCAAGAATTACTCGGCCCAGGACGAGTTCGAATACTTCGCGCAGCTCGGGGCCGTGGCGCTGGGGGTGAACAAGGGAGTCGACGTACGGACCGGCCTTCCGCGTAACAACGGGATGAAGTGGGTCGAGACGCACGAGAAGCCCCTGCTTCCCATCCTGAAACAGCTCATCGGGCAGCGGAGCGACCCGATCGAGGCCAACCCGGTCGGAAGGACACGGGTAGAGAACGAACTCTTCCGTGGCTACTGGGACCTATGGGCGCTGGTGAGCGAGTGGCCGGAATCCTCGTCGCCTCCGGCGAAGCGTCTGGTGGGGCTGTCGCCGGAGGAACGGGCGCGGGCGTTGCAGTCCCTGCCGGGTGACGAGCGCGCCGCGCTGGCGAAGGACCGGCGATTCGTGGGCACCCTGCGAGCGGCGCTCCGGTCGTGGGAGTTCGCGTCGGTCGCGGCGGAGTTGATGATCGAGATGCCCGAGGGCGTCGATCGGCCGGACCTGGTGCGCGGGCGGTTGCGGGCGCTCCTGACCCGGGTGTTCGTCAACCCGCTGGTGGCCGAGAAGGCCCTGCTGAGCGAGGCGCGGGTCTGGGTGATCCCACAGGGCAGGCCGCTGACCTCCCTGCCGCCCTGGCGCGATCGCGCGGGACGCGGTGACTGGGACGTCGTTCGCGGTGCCTCGAACGGTGAGTTCGACCGTGTCCCGGGGATGACCGCCGTCGCCGCGGAGGACCTCCTCGGCGGCGAATACTCCCGGGCCATGTCCCATCTCGCGAGCGTCATCAAGGTCACGGCGTTGACCAGCAAGCAGTGGTGGGACGTCGTCGAGTGGCATGGCGAGAAGCGCTTCGCGCAAACGTCGGGGCGAACCGTCGAATGGCCCCACGGTTACTCCGGGATGGTCGATTACCTCCGCGCCGATGCCGCCGACCGGGACCAGCGCGCGTACTTCGGCCGGCTGGTCGGCGCCTACCTGGGGTTGGAACCCGGAGCGGACCCTGCCACGGGTCTGCCGCGCAACACCGGCCCGGACTACGTGCGCCGGCACGAGGAACCGATGCTCCCGCTCCTGGACTGGACCTTCGGTGCTCCGGACTCCCTGAACGGCGCACCGCCGGTCGACGCCACGTCGCCGGTGGACGAGGTGACACGCGAATACCGGGAGTTCTGGGAGCACGCCGGCCGGTCGTCCACCGCACCGTCGAGCCCGGCCCACGTTCCGGCCGGCGACACCGCTGCCGCCGAATCCTCCCCGGCGCTCCACACCGTGGCACCGAATGAGGCGGCCTCGTCCGGCGATCCCACCGAGGTCGGTCACGGGAACGGGCACCGTCCGGACCATGCACTCGCGCCGCCGCCGTCGGAACCGGAGACGGCCCGCGACATGCCGGAGCCCAGGTCTTCCAGAAGGCGGGGGGCACGGCAGGGAGGACCGGTTCCGGGCCTGCAACGGCAGGGTGCGTTGCGGCAGGATCCTCGTGGCCGGGAGGTCTTCGCGCGGGACGTCCTCCGGCAGGCCGGCTTCGAGCGGGAGATCATCACCGAGCCCCTGCCGCCCGAGACCGTCGCTCGAGTGATGGGAGGCCGGCCGCCCTCGTCGCCTCTGGCCGAGCGCCTGGCGACGATGTCGGCCCAGGAACGGGAGTGGGTCCTGCAGTCCACGCCGGCCTCCGATCGGGCCGCGCTGGCGACCGACCGGGCGTTCGTCAGCACGCTCGCGCTGGCCGTGGGCCGGGAACTGACGGCGAGGGACTTCGCGTCGATCGCGGCGCAATTGCTGATCGAGGTGCCTTCGAGGGTCGAGCAGCCGCAGGCGGCGCGGCAGCGGTTGCAGGACTTCCTGGCGCGGGTGCTGATGAATCCGGAGGTGGCCCTGCGGGTGCTGGTGTCCGCCCCCGGCGCGCGGGTGTGGATCATCCCGCGGGGTGAGCGGCTGACCACCCTGCCCCACTGGCGCGATCGCGCGTCCGACACGAACATCTGGGTGCAACGGCCGGGCGGGCGGTTGACCGCCATGCCTCTCCTCAACCGCGCCGACCAGGCCCGCGGTGCGTTCGACTATCCGTCCGGGCACGTCGCCGTCTCCGAGGAGGACCTGCTCGACGAGGAGCCGCTGATCGACGGCGTCCCCGGTGGCCCGGACGGTCATCTGCTGGTCCTGAGGTACCTCTCGGTTCTCATCCTCGGGAAGGGGCTGACCCAGGAGCAGCGGGAGGAGGTCGCACGCCGGGCCGCCGAGGTGGACGCCGCCCGGCGGAACGGAGGGGCGGCGCCCTTCCAGGGCGACGGCCGTCGTCTCGGGGCGGGAGACACGAGGACCGGGGGAATCCCCGGCCTCTCGGCCGAGGACCGGCGACGTCAGCTGGCCCGGCAGGAACAGCGCTCCCGCGCGGGAGGCTCTTCCACGAACGGGGCGGTGCGCCGCGGTGCCGGATACGACAGGCCGGCGACCTTCGATGACCTCAGTGGTTCCGGTATCTCCGACCGCAGGGTAAGCGCCCAGATCGTCGACTTCTTCTCCAAGCTCGTGCGGGACTACTTCAACGCTCCGGAAGTCCTGCGGATGCGTGAACCCCGCATGGCCTGGCTTCTCGACCGGGTCTTCGGCGAGCCGCTCGTGGTCGGGCGCGCTGAGCCGGTACCGGCGACCCGCGATTCCTACCGGCCGGGCGGGTGGTCGCCGCCGGTTCGGTCCGTGCCGCTGCCGGCCGACGGGTCCGGGCCGTGGCGGACCTTCGGCTCCCCCGATCCCCAGGGGCTCCGGCGATTCGTGGGGCTGCACGTGTTCCCTCCGGCCGAATGGGCGCTCCGTGCGCCGGACTACGGCCGGTTGCGGGAGATGCCCGCGGTTCTGTGGCGCCGGTCGGAGGGGCGCCTGGAAGGTGCGCGGTTCACCCCGCCGTACCGGAATTCACAGTCGACCGCCTTCATCGCGGGGCACGGACGGAACCTCGATCCGGGTCTGGTCGGGGCGGCGGCGCGGTCCATCGCGGACCAGGGGTACTCGGACGTCGTGATCCTCGTCTGCCCTGTCGTGCGGGAGGGGGAGGACGTCGTGGGACCGCCGGTGTGGGAGACCGGTATGGTCTCGCATCGGTTCCTCACCCAGGTGGCGGTCACCCGGTCGGGGATGCACCTGGCGCCGCGGGCCGACGGCCGGCCGAGTGTCTGGCGGGTGGCCTATCCCGATGGCCGCCTGGTGGACTTCCCGGCGCAGGAGACGCTGACCTGGGACGTGCCGGCGTCGGAGTTCCCGGAGGAACGCTTCTTCAACGCGGGCAAGAAGAACGTCCACTGGGCCGACGACGAGGGCGGCAGCCTGGAGGCCCCGCGCTCCGGCCGGTCTCTGCCGAACGTGCGGTCGGCTGCGAGCCTCGCGAGGAGCGCGGCGGAGAACCGGGCTCTGCTGGACCGGGCGGCGGCGGCCCTGAGGAGGGCACAGCAGCTGAAGCAGCTGTCGCCGACCGAGCGGTTCGCGCGGCTGGAGTCGATGTCGCAGGAGGAGCGGGACGGCCTGGCGCGCGACCCGCAGTTCCTGGCCTCCTTGCGCGGCAACCTGCCCCCGGAGCAGTTCACGTCGGCGGTGGCGCAGCTCATGATCGAGACGCCGTCCGGCGTCGAGTCACCGGCGGAGGCCCGGCACGCGGCCCACAGGGTCATCACCGGGATGCTCTACCACCCGGATCTCGCCGAAAAGATGATCACCGACGGCGTCAGCGTGCTGATCATCCCGCGGGACACGCGGCTCACGTCCGTGGACGCCTTCAGCACGCTCGCCGGAGGACAGCAGAGAGCCCGGGTGGGGAAGACGCCGGTCAGGTACGACGAGGCGCGCGTACACCGGCAGGCCCGCACCATTGGGATCGGCGAGGAGCTTCTACTCGGCGCCGCGACCACGGGAGGCAGCGCCCCCCAGGACCTCGTCCGGCACTTCGGCAAAGCCATCGACGCCTATGGGCTCACCCGGCCGCAGAGGAAGCTCGTCGAGCTCGCGAACAAGGTGGCGGCGTTCTCACCGGCCGGCCGGTCCGCGTGGCTCCAGTCCATGTCCCAGGCGGATCGCGAGCTCATGGCGCGCGACCCCCACTTCCTCCGCACCCTGCGTGCCGCCTTGTCCTCGGCCCCCGAGGAGTTCGTGGCGGCGGCGGCGCATCTGATGGTGACGGTCTCCCCGGACGTGGCGGACGCCGCGACCGCTCGGCGGAACGCACATCAGGTCATGACCCGGATGCTCGCCAGGCCCGGTATGGCGGAGCGGATGGCGGTCGCGGGCGTGACCGTGGTGATCGTCGCGCGGAATCGGCCGCTCACTTCCCTGCCCCAGTTCAGGGCGTTCGCCGGGCGGAAGAAGGGGGACAGGCCATACGAGCAGGTACGCGCCGACCTCTACGGCCGCACCATCGGGATCGGCGAGGAGTGGCTTCCCACCGGCGCGGCGGAGGGAAGCGGCGACACCTCTGTCACCGGTCCCCTCGCCAGGTACCTCAAGCGAGCCATCGACGCCTACGGGCTGCCTCAGGCGGACGTGCGGCGGCCGGCCACCGCGCGTCCGGCCGCCGGCCTCGCCCCATCGACCGACCGGAGCTCCGCCCGGCTCTCCGCCCCCGACCCGGTGACGGCCGTGCGGCCCGCTACCGGCGGCGACGTCGAGATGGCGGAGGCTCCTCCGGGCGACGTCGAGATGACCGACGCTCCCTCACTGGAGGGCGCCAACCTCGCCCCCGCCCGCACACCGGCTTCGCCGGCCGGCGCGCCGCGTGCCGAAGCCGCCGGCTCCGAATCCTCGGCGTCCTCGCACTCGCAGGGTTGGAAGCGGCTGAGGGGCAGATTCCGGAACCTGGCGTCTTCGCTCGCCCGGCAGACGGTGCCCGTGCAGGCGGCCAGGGGACTGGCGGCGGTGCCGCCGGCCGTCCGGTTCGAGATGCTGGCGGAACTGCCGCCGGACATTCGAGGCTGGTGGGCCCGGAATTCGGAGTTCGTCGAGGCACTGCGCCGCTCCCTGCCCCAGGACGAGCCGGAGCTCTTCGCGTCCGTGGTGGCGCAGTTGATGATCGAGGTGCCGCCGGGTGTCGAGCGGCCCGCGATGGCCCGGCAGGCGCTGCACCACATCATCACCCGGATGCTCCGCCACAATCCGAAAGTGGCGGAGAAAGTGCTCACGGAGCAGAACGGAAGGGCGGTGATAGTCCCGCGGAACGAGTCGATAACGTCCTTGGACGACTTCAGGGATTACGCCGGGACTCGTCTCAAGGGCAAGCCTCTCGAGTATCACCGCGCGTTGGAGGTCGACGGTCTCGTCACGATGCCTGAGGAGAACATCCTCGGTGAGATCAGCGCGTTCTCTTCGCTCTACAACGTGTACTACTCCACCGTCACCCACGAACTCGCGCACGTCATCCACAAGGCGCTCGGTGACAAGGACAAGCAGCGCATCACCCGGAACTTCGCGGCCAAGAAGAAGGCCGGGGCCGGCGTTCAATGGCCGGACGGGCCGCTGACCAATCCGAACAAGCCGGGCAGCCTGAACTACTCGGCGATGGACGAGAAGGAGTACTTCGCCCAGCTGACGAACGCCTGGCTGGGGACGAACGGGGGGGTCGGGGCCGAGACCCTCCTGCCACGTAACAACGGCCCCGAATGGGTGCGTGCCCACGAGTCGACGGAGATGGTCGAACTCCTGGAGAGGCTCTACGGGCCGGGTGGAGGCCTGGACAAGGCCAATCCCATCTTGCGGACCTACGCGGAGGAGCGGAGTTACCGATCCCTTCGGGAGTTCATGGGGGAGTCCGGAGGTGAGCGACCTCGGGCTCCGGGTGCCGTGGCCACCCCGATCGTGACCGGAGAATTCGATCCCAGCACCGGGACCGTCTCGTTCGCCGGGTACGCCCGCGATCCGCGGCAGACGGCGCGCTGGATCGCACGGAACTTCGCCGACACGGGCTCTGATCACGTGATGCTGATGGCGCGCGGCGCCGGGACGCCCACCGCGGCCGGCACCCCCTCCTTCGCCGACCGGCTCGCCGCCCACGTCGACCGCCGGGTCATCGTGGTCGACCCGTACACCGGAGCCCAGACGGAGCACCGGCCGCCCTCGAAAGCCGCCGCGGCGCCGCCTTCCGGAACGTCGTTCGACGCGCACACGTCCACGGTGCGAGCCGGAGACACGACTCTCGGCGGGAACCCGGTGCTCACGGCACCGGGTCGGTTGGCCGCCGAGCCGAGCGCGAAGCGCGTCCGCTGGGCCGATGACGAGGGCGGCGACCTGGTGACGGAGGAGATCGCTCCGGTCGAACCACGGGAGACGCTGATCGTCCGTGGAACCTACGACCACGGCGACTTCACGCTGTTCTTCGAAGGAGGCCCGAGGACCCCCGAGGGGATCGCACGCTGGATCGGCAAGAACACGGCTCACGAGCCGGGTGATCCGCTGCTGCTCTCGGTACACGGAACGGCGACGCCGAGGCCCGACGGCGGCCCGTCGTTCGCCGACGAGCTCGCAGTCCGGCTGCGTGGCCCGGTCCTCACCCCCGAGACGGAGGACGTGTCGGCCGACCGCTGGATCGTTCACCAGCCGGGCGACGCGGCGTCGACATCGTCTGAGGCGCCGGAGACGGAAACGGCACCCGAAACGGTGCCCGTTTCCGTACAGGACGGTTCCGAGCCGGTCGGGTTCGAGCAGGCCGGGTTCGAGCAGGCCGATGTCGAGCAGGAGGACGGCGGTGAGTGGCCGCCCGCCGTCCAGCAGGCTCCGTGGTACATCGAGACGGACGCGCTGGGAGAGGCGACGTTCACCGGCGTCGACCCGTGGTCGGCCGACCAGGTCCAGTTCTGGGCGCACCACGTCGGCAGTGTCGCCAGGCACGCGGACGACAGCCCGAAGCTGGGCGCGGCGATCCAGCAAGGGCTGCGGGACCTGCTCCGGACCGATGACCCCGAGGATTGGCGGCTCCTCTTCCAGAAGGGGCACCTGTTCGTCGCCGACGGCCGTCTCGTCTGGCTCCGGCCCGTCCTGCGCGACGTGACCCTGGGGACGCAGCCGAGCGGCGGCGTACGGGAGTTCGCGGTGTCCTTCGCCTCGCTGTCGTCGGGCGGGAAGACGGCCCGCGAGGTGTCCACGGGTCTCGACGGGATGCTGCTGACCTTCATCAGCCTGGGCACGGCGGTGGCATCGGTGTTCATCCCCGGTGTGCCGATGATCGGTGCGGGCTCGGCCCACGCGCGAGAGGTGGAGCGGGAGCGGCAGCTCATCGCCGGCCGGAAGCTCTACGTGGCCGAGAACACCCGCTTCCGCGGCGGCATGGCGGTCCGGGTGTTCGTGGACGGAGAGGAACGTCCGAACGACGTGGTGCTGCCCGCGCGCTTCGACGTCGACTTCCCCGAGCCCTTCACGGTCACGGACGCCCCGCGTCCCGACCGTACGGCGCCCAGGACCGGTGGAGGACGGACGGGGCAGCGCCCGTCCCAGGCCACCGAAGTGATCAACGCGGTCGACACGATCCCGGCCGTGTCGGCGCTGCAGCGCCGGCTCCTCGGAGCGCAGATGCCCGCCAAGTCCGTGCATCAGGTGATGACCGAGGTTCTGGAGCACCTCACCGAGTCGTCGGCCCGCAACCGCAGCCGGCTGTTGCTGAGCAGTGGCATCCCGACGAAGCAGCTCCGCGTGAAGATGGCGAAGGGCTTCTTCAAGGGGCACTTGTCGATCGGCGCGCGGATCGGCAGCCTCCAGTACGTCGGCGACAGCGACGTGGCCGTACGGTTCGACACCGGTGCGGGCCTGTCGATCAAGCCGGGCCGGCTCGCGGAGAGCAAGGCGTTCATCGGCTTCGACCTCAGCTTCGCCGGACTGGCCGACCCGAGCCACCACGACGACGGCGAGAAGGGCTTCGTCCACGGGCCCGCGGTCGCGTTCGGCTTCTCACGCGGTACCGGGTACGGCGCCACCGAGCAGGCCCTCGGCCACACCGTCCTGAACACGACGGGCCCGCAGTCCCGCTACCGGTCGGGGCTGGAGCTCACCGTGGACGTCCGGTCGACCACCCACGACCTCGAGCCGGTCAGCACCGTGGTCGAGTCGGAGGTCAGCGTCGCCCAGCGGGACGCCGCCGACTTCGAGCAGCGGCTGACCGGCGCCGTTCAGACGCCGGAACTGCGTCCGCAGCCTGCGCAGGACGGGACCGAGATCTCGCCGTTGGCGCAGGACGGCGTCCACACCCCGACGGTGGCGCAGGAGGACGTCCACACCTCAACTGTGGCGCAGGACCGCGCGGGACAGGACACGGCGGCGCCGGCGTCGGCGCGGCCGAACGTCGGTGTGCTCGAGCCGCCGCGGACCGGTCTGCCGCCGCGGTCCGCGTACGTCCGGCCGAAGCGGCTGGGCCGCACGATGAAGGTCGATCCGAGCCACCTCGAGCCGCTGGCGCTCGCGGCGCGCAAGGGCATCGGTTTCGGGATGGGCGTCACCCTGCCCGGCTCGGAACTGGTCCACGAGCAGTTGCGGGCGGTCCTCGCCAAGCTGCACCACGACTCACTGTCGGAGCGGCAGCGGAAGCAGAAGCCGGACTGGTCCAACGTCGACCTGGAGATGGCCACCTGGTACAGCCGGCCGGCGCTGGAGTCCGATCTCAACCCGCTGATCGCCGGGATCGAGCACACGGTGACGCTCGGCGGCCGGAAGTACGTGCTCAGGGCCAAGGCCTACCTGATGGAGCGGCTGAACCGGGACGGCGTCTACAAGATGACCGTCAATGGCCGGGCGCTGATGGCGGCCTCGGCGGCCGGGCACCGCAAGACCGAGCTCGGTGTGAGGGTCGCGGCCGGTGCGGGTCTGCGGGTCAGGGCGTTCGACTGGCTGCGGGTCGCGATCGGCGCCGGTGGCGTGCGCGGCGGCTACGCCTACACCCCCAAGAAGGACTTCTCCGGGGGCGCCAAGTCCTACCGCCGTACCGAGACCACCGAGAACGTCGACGAGCACAACTACAACGTCATCTACGAGCTGTCCGTGCGGGCGGTCGGCGGTCACGCCGAGCCCTGGTTCATCGACCGGCCGAACGATGTGACCGCGCGGGTCGTGGTGCCGCACGAGCACCGGCCCGCCGTGCCGCTGACCCTGGAGCAGATCCGGGCGGCCGGCCGGGCCACCGCGATCCGGTACTGGCCGCAGGAGCCCAAGGCCGACTTCTGGGCCGGCGGGACGTCCGGGCTGTACCCGTCCTTCTTCGTCATCCCGCACCTTCCCCGTCTCGCGGCCAGGATGTACGCGAGGGCGAACGGCCTGCCGGACGACTGGCTCGCCGATGAGGCCAACTGGCCCCTCGAGCTCAAGGAGATGGCCCAGCCGGACAAACTCGCCGCCTTCTTCCCCGCGCTCGCCGGGACGTCGGGCCGCTTCGTCGGCCTGCCGCGGGGCGCGGACGGGATGAAGCAGGCGCTGCGCATCCGGCTGCGCGGCTACCGGCCACGCCACGTGAACGCCGACGACGGCACGGAGATCGAGCAGTACGCGCAGGGGTCGACCCTGCACAAGGCCTCCAGCGAGCACAAGTGGGGCGGCGGCCCGATGTTCAGCGCGGGACCGCAGTTCCGGCTGGGCGCCGAGGCCGAGCCCCCGCACTCCCTGAGCCCCGAGGACGGCCTGTTCGGCGACGGTGGGCCGGACCTGGCGGGGGGCCAGGACCACACCGGGGGCGCGGACTCCTCGGTGGAGAAGGACCATCCCCTCGGCGCGCGCGTCCAGGTCACCGGCCACGGCGGGGCGCAGTGGGAGAGCAAACGGGAGAAGGGCAAGGAACGCGGCCCGATCGACATCAGCCGGGCCACGTACGGCGGTAAGACGCACACCTACCGCATGGACCCGGTGTTCGAGGTCACGCTCTTCCGGTGGAAGGGCAGGTCCCGCCGGACGATGGGGACCCGCTACCTGCGGGTGACGGACGCGATGGACCTGCTCGTCCCGGAGCGCCGGATCTTCGACCTCGGACTGACCGCGCCGGGAGTGACACCGCCGGTTCCGCGGCCGCCGACGAGCCACGTACCGCCCCCGCTACTGAAGGGAATGTCCTACCCGGAGACCCTCAACGGAGAGGACGTCCTCGACCGGATCAAGGAACGGCTGCGGGAACGCGGCCTCCTGCGCGCGTTCTTCGACGACGAGGAGCGGCCGAACCTGCTGTGGCGCATCATCGAGTCGGCGTACTCGTCCGACGGGCTGCGCAACCAGTACAACGGCGAGCTGACCGGGTCGGGCGTGACCCGCTGGGTGCCCCTGCCGCTGCCCTTCGGCACCACCCGCTACCTCTGGGTACGCGTTACGGCGCGGACCGGCGTCGCTACGGAACAGCTCGATCGGCCGGAGGTGAAGCTGACCCTCCGCAACGAGGGGCAGGCGGAGCTGACCGAGAGCGAGGGTTCCTCGTTCGGGTGGGACCTCGGCTTCGACCTTCGCGCCCGGGTCGGCCGGGAGGGCCATGGCCAGGGCCACGCCGGGCCGGAGATCGGCGGCGGCTACGAACGCAGGTCCGGACACGGCTCCGAGGAGAGCGAGAAGAAGCTCGAGATCTACCGCGCCGGCACCCGGGAGGGCTCGCAGGAGTACAGGCATCCGCTGGAGTTCCGGCTCGAGATGGGGCTGAGCGTCGAGCCGCCGGAGATCCTGAACGTTCCGGTACGCAGCGCCAAGGGGCTGGTCACCGGCCTCGGCTGGCTCACGCAGGCCCGCGAGCTCGGTGATCTCTGGTACGACCTCCGGCCGTTCGTCTGGCACCACGTGGACGAACCGGGTCCGGACGGCCTCAAGGGCGACGTACGGCTGCTGGTCCCGAACCACATCGCCACGCTCGACGTGCCGGCGGAGCCCCCCGCTCCCGTCCTGGGGACCGACCCGCAGTGGGTCGAGCACGGGCCCTGGCAGGGACAGGACCCGGACGCGGTGAACGCCCTCATCAAGAACCTGCATCCGTGGGGCGTCCCGTTCGCGGGCGCCGTCGAGCGATGGGCCGGAGCGGTCGCCTCACCGTACGGGGGGCCGCGGGACCTGCGGGCTCCCGGCGCCTGGCGGGTTCCCGGCCTGGACTTCACGACGATCGCCGGCCTGCACTACCAGCACTTCACCGGGCAGGGCATGCTCCGGCCCTACATCAAGCACGTCCTGGCCAACGCGTACCAAGTGCCGGTCTTCTGGCGGAAGGCCATCGTCGGAGCGGAGATCACCCGGGCGGAGGTCATCGGCCCCGTCGACGGCACACCGTTCAAGGGACGGATCTACACCCAGGAGAGCGAGGCCGGCAAGGAGAAGCACGAGGAATCCGCCGGTTGGCATCTGCGATTCGGCCCCGAGATCGGCGGCGAGGCCGGGTCGGCGAAGATGCTCGGCATCGGCCTCGGCGAGTACGGCCGGGAGCACTCGGAGGAACAGTCGGGTGAGCTCGGCGCGACCGAGGAGCGGAACAAGGAGGCCACCCGCAGCTACCGCCATTACAAGTTCGGCGTCGACGTCTTCCTGTCCGGGCCTCGTGGCATCATCCGGGTGCACGCGCCCGACGGCCTGTACGGCATGCTCCCGCTCGAGGACGACCCGGCCGGAGGCCGGCGGCTGGCCGACGATCTGGAGACGCGGCTGCCCCACCTCTTCGGCCCGAACCCGGAGACGGCGGAGCCGGTCGCGGGCACCTCCCTGAAGCGCCGCTGGTACGAGCCCAAGCGGATCCGCGCCTTCGTCCACATGAAGATCGAGAACCTCAGGCACCGTTCCGCAGTCCCCGTCACGTCCGGCGACCAGACGCCGGTCACGTCCGGTGACGCCACGCCGGCCGCGACGAAGCGCTGGTACAAGGCGCCGGCGCTCCGCCGCTTCGCCCGTAAGCACTTCGCCTCGCTCCGGTCGCGTTCCGCGGCCCCGGCGGAGAATCAGCAGGACGAGGCGGCGACGAGCTCCACCTCACGTCCCCCGGTGCTGCCGGACCTGCCACAAGGACTGGGCGATTTCACGCCCGACCTGCTGGGCCGGAGTGACACGACCGTTCCGCTCAGCGCGCCGGTCGAATCCACGGTGCCCGCTCCGCAGGTCGAGACGACGGTTCCCGCTTCGCGGACCGAGACGACGGCTCCGGCTCCGCAGGTCGAGACGACGGCTCCGGCTCCACAGGTCGAGACGACCGCGCAGGTGACGCGCAAGGGGACCGAGCCGCCGGTGCGGCCGGTGACGAACTCGTCTCGGACCGACCGGACGTCCGCTCCTCCCGTGCTTAAGCTGCCGGAACGGGCCGGGAGCTTCGTATCCGACCTGATGGACGCGCTCGACGAGACCGTGCCGCCGGTGCCGCGCGGGCCGAGGCTGCGCGCCGGCCGGTTGCCTTCTCTGCAGCCCGTCGGCGATGAGCCGCTGACGCCGGAACGTCTGGCCGGCCAGTTCGGAATGTCCGAGGCCGAGCGGCGTCGGTTCCAGAACTTCGTCGACCGGTTGAACGTGGTGCTGGACATTCGCCCGAAGGACCCGGTGGCGGCCCGTCGGCTGGCGGAGGGGGCGCGTCCCAAGCCCGCCGAGATCAAGGCGAAGACGATCAATGAACTGGACGTGCACCTGGGCGCGTCGAGAGACGAGATCGGCCATGTCGGCTTCTTCGAGCCGCGCATGCCGTCCGAGGACGACCTCGGCCGCGTGACCCAGGCGCAGCGCCGGCGGATCGAGCAGCGCTTCGAGCGGAGACGGAGCGAGTACGCCGAACTGTCCGCCGAGATGGCCGAGTACGCCAAGGAGGGGAGGTTCCGGGTTCGGGACGGGCTCGTCGAGGAGTTCGACCCGGCGGACGGCGAGTATCGCCTCCTGGCCGCCGACAACGACCTGTACCACGTCCGGTTGCTCGACGACGGCTCCTACCTCTCGGAGGAGGGCTACAACGACGTCATCTGGCTGCTGACTCACATGAACGTCGGAGTTCGGCACGGCGCGCACATGTACTGGGAGCCGGACGGCGCCTTCCAGCAGCAGATCTTCGACGAGATCGTGTCGCGGCATCGATGGGGCGTGGAGAGCGCCGTGCCGCTGATCCGGTTCGCGCCCGGTGAAGCCCCCGTACTCGTGTTCGGCGACGAACAGAGTAGGCGGAGCGGGTCGACCGGGTCCGCGACCCTGAGCCCCCGGACTCAGACGACGCCGCCGGCGTCCATCGATGAGGTCGAACGGGAGGAGGGAACGCCGTCCGTCCCGTCCGGTGCCGAGGACCGGGCCGGTGGTCCGGTGACCGGCGATGAGGCGGCGGCGGTGCGGTTCACGCGCCCCGTCTGGTCCGACGCCGAGGCCGAGTCCCGGGCCGGCGGATCCGAGAACCCGGCCGAGGTCGAGCCGGCGCTGGAGCCGGAGCCCCGCGCACCCGTGCCCGTCGATGAGGCCGAGTCGGCGACGGCTCTCACGCCGACCTCCTCCGATGGTGAGGAGCCCGCCTCACGGCTTCGCACGCAGAGCGGCGGCCTCCGCGGGGGATCGCGGGACACCGGGGTCGATCCGCTGCTCGCGAACCGGCCGATCGGCTACGAGGTGACCGTCGGGGGACCTCGTCGTGGCGGCCTCACCCGCGTGCCCGCTCACGAGGTGCCGGCCCGTACCGGCAAGTCACGGGAGCAGTGGTCCACCTACAAGCGAGTGACCGCGTCGAGTTCCGAACCGCTCTCGTACAAGGTCAGCGACGCGGGATCCATCGAGCTTCCCGACGAGACGGTGCTCTCCCCGGACGGCTGGGTGAGCTTCGGCGACGACTTCTTCCATGAGGAGACGGACGCCATCCTGCGGGGCGACAGCGGCTGGATCGGCCGGGTGAAGAACGCCGACCGGCTGCGTGAGCTCATCCATCGGTCGGTCGGCGAGGGCACACGCCACACCCTCGTCGGCGGCCGGTCGGGCTTCTACCTGACGCCGACGTCGACGGCTCAGGACGGACGGGCGGTCTACATCGGAACCGGCTGGTCCGTCGACGGAGCGCGGCCCGGTGCCCCGCGGGTCCGGTGGGCCGACGAGACCGAGGCCGGCGCGGGGCTGCACCGGGTCGACCACGGCGGCAACCCCGAGTCCGCGCGCGGGGACGCGCCGATCGGCTCCGCGCTTCGGCACCCCGCCGGTCCGCCGGCCGTGCCGATGAAGCTGGCGGACGTGCTGGAGCGCGTCGAGACGCGCTCGGCCACGGACGGACGCCCGGTGGGCATCTGGTTCCCGGAGGCGCCGGCGGGCCTGTCCGCCCTCGACGACGGGACCGTCCGGCGACTCGGCGCCATCGTGCCTCCGGACACCGTGTTCGTCATCGCCCGGATTCGGAACGGCGACGTCGTGATCGGCGACAAGGTCGTCCCGATCGACGTGCTGACCGCCGTCCTGGCGGCCAAGGCGCCGGGGTACCAGCCGTTCCTGCTGGACGCCGGCTCGGCGTCGCTGGCCCGGCGGCTCGCGGAGGCGACCGGCGGGCCGGTGCCGACCGCACCGTACGGCGTGGACTACGACCACGAGAGCGGCACGCTGACCGCCCGGCCCGCCGGCGTCCGGCGTCCGGGCAAGGGCAAGAGCAAGGCCGCCCTCGCCGGTGACGGTGCGTCCCGGGACGACGCCGGGACGGGGCGGTTCCGGTTGTACGAGCCGGACACGCCGGTCGGGACGCCGGTGCACTCCGTACTGACCCCCGAGCCCCTACGGGACGCGCCGGCCGGGACGCCGCCGGCGCCGCTCGGGCTGCCGCCGGCGCCGTCCGGCCTCGCCGGGATGGCGCCGAAGGACATCGACCCGATGGCGCGGTCCCGCGGCGTCCCCCGCGAGGGCCTGCCGTACATGCCGGCGCTGCTCAGGGCGGTCACCGCGGAGCTCGCCGACCGCGGGGTGACGGTTCCGGACACCGAGCTGAGCGTGCTCGTCAAGCAGCTGCTCGGCAGGTACCCCTACACCGTCGGCGACAGCAGCGACGACGCCAACACCAGCGGCCTGATGGTGCAGTTGGGCAAGGCGGAGCTGCTGGTCACGTTCGACCCCCGTGACCCGCACGTCCGCGACGACACGGCGGAGTCCACGACCGCGTCCACGACGCCACCGGCGCGGCAGGGACAGTCGGAGGGAGAGCCGGAGGGCTTCGAGACGATCAACGCCACCTTCGCGACCGGGACGCACGTCGACACGTTCACGGGGCAGACGGGGCGGACCGCAGGTGCCCTGTCGGCGTCGTTCGGGATCGGCGTGGGCGCGGGCATCAGGGCAGGGGTCGCGGTCAGGGGCGTCGCGAACCAGTCCAACCGCAGCACCAGTCACCTCGTGGACGCCGAGAGCGGCCACGTCGAGGACAACCGGATCACCGAGACCCTGGTGACCTACCGCCCGAACCTCTCCTTCAAGGTCCGCACGGCGTCACCGGACGGGAGGACCCCCGACTGGAAGGACATCAAACCGGTCAGGATCGCGGATCCGGGCGCGGAGAGCCTGAAGTTGTGGCTCGCGGACAACTACCTCGAGGATCCGACCGGGAACCAGGTCACCGCGACCGGCGACGGCGTCAAGGCCGACCGGCTGCCGCCGCACTTCTTCGCCTCCGGCCTGACGAGACTTCCCGAGCTCTTCGACCGGATCGTGCACACGCTGGAGTCGCAGGGCCTGACGCTGAAGATCGGCGGCAACGTCCGGAGCGAGCTGTACCAGAAGGTGCTCCACACCAACACCCACCTCGCCAAGGCGGTCAACGACAAGAAGGGCGGTTACCGCTTCACGGTGCACGACGACCACGGCCGTACGGTCGCGTCGGTGCGCATCCGCGGCGTACGCCCGCCGCAGGAGACGCGGCAGGTCGGAGTGACCAGCGACAAGCGGCACATCGAGGACGTCGGCACCGCGATCGACGGCACCAGCGGAGCGCACAACCTCACCAACAGCAGCACGGTGACCCCGCTGAGCGTGGAGTTCGGCCTGCTGCCCCCGGGCCTCTCCGACGTGGGCCTGGCCCTGAGCGTGAGCGGGTCCTACACCGAAACGAACGTCGACGCCCTGTCGGCCGGCCGGGTCGGCCTGCTCGTCCAGGTGCGGCGCTGGGTGGGCCACGCCGGCGCGTACGACGTCGAGCTGCTGCTGCAGGCGGAGGCGAAGGCCCGCGGCGCGAAGACGTCACCGGGCACGAAGACGGTGACGGAACCGGTGGTGAGCCGGGGGCTGATCAGCGCGCCCGAGCCGCAGGCCTTCGAGCACGGCCTGCCCGTGGACCGGGAGGCGCTCAGCCTGAAGACGCCTCCCACCGGCGACACCGTTCCGTACAATCCGCGGCTGGTACGCGGGACCGGGGACGACGTCGCGCGGAAGGGCGCCGTGCCGGACGAGGGCGCGGGCCGGGACGTCGCCGAAGACGACGCCGACGCGGAGTTCTTCAGGCTGGCGCGGATCGAGCCGGCGGAGGACCAGCGCCCCGGGCCGGTTCCCGCTCCCATCCTGCGGGGCAAGGGCATCCACTTCGGCCTGCTCTTCCCGGAGGAGTCGACCGTCGAGGAGCTTCGCCGCATCATCACGGACGAGGTGCGGCCGTACGGCTTCCTGCCGGAGGACGACGACGATCCGTTCGCCGGAGAGCACTGGTACACCCACGGCAACAAGCTCGAGAGCCGCTGGAAGAACCAGGACCTGCTCGAGAAGGAGGTGTCCGAGCAGGGCCTGTTCACCAACTACGACCTGATGAAGCAGGACGGTCTGGAGTTCACGTTCAGGCTGCGCCACGGCGGCGCGGGCGTCGATGTGGACGTCGACTCGGCCAAGGTGACCATCTGGGCCAGGAGCCGCGCGGACGCGCCGCCGGAGTACCTCGACACCACCGACGCGTTCCACCTGACCAACCTGCCGATGGGCATGGACACCGCCGGGTTCTCGACGACCCACTCCCGGAAGATGGCGCTGGGCTTCAAGTTCAAGGCGATGTACCACTACCTCAAGGCGGCCCTGGGGGGCGCCGAGCTGCAGCGGACCGTCGGCGCCATCGACGCGATCGGCCTCCTGCACAACCGGCCCGAGCTGCTGGACGTCAGCGGCAAGGCGCTGAAGCTGAAGATGACCGACGACTACATCGTCCAGATCGAGTACCAGCATTCGGGGCTGAGAGGCAGGGGCGCGAAGGGTCGGCGGGACCGGGTGCTGCCGCCGCTCGAGCGGCAGACGGCCGAGGCGTACGTGCCCCCGCTGGGGATCAAGAGGCATCCGTCGCTGCCGCCCGCGATGATGTCGGTCGCCGAGCTGCTCAACACCGAGAGGCACACCCCGCCCGCCGTCCTGGACCAGGCGGTCGTCTTCGGCGTGGACGTCACCGGCCTGCGGGCGGCGGCGGCCCGGATGCTGCCGGACCTGGTCGGCCCGGCCGGACCGGCGGACGGAGACGTGAGCGCGTTCGCGGGGCTCACCGTGGTCCGGGCGCACCTGAAGGAGATCCTGAACCGGGAGTACACGACCGACCGGCCGTTCGACCCCGGCCTGATCCGCGACACCTTCGGCGCGCTGGACATCTCCGGCGCGATGGGCCCCGCGACGTTCGTCGACGCGACCGCCGACCCCTTCGTCCTCGGCCTCATCACGCTGGTGCTGCTGGAGAGCCGGCTCACCGCGTTCAAGTCCTGGGGCGTCACCTGGGAACAGCTCGACGCCATCCTCGGCGACGTCGCCGGGCAGGCGAACGTCGCCGGTGAGTTCGACCTGAGCCGGCGCTGGCAGCACAACACCGGCCGGACCCGCGGCGTGAGCGGCGCGCTCGAGATGATCAGGCTCAAGATCGACCGGGCCTACCTCTTCGAGGCGCCGGTGGACTTCACCGTCCAGGGCCGGCAGGAGAAGCACGCGAAGCTCCTCCCCGCGAGCATCGACCTGCGGGACCCGCAGCGGCTCGAGGACCGCACCGTGTGGTTCCTGCTGGCGGAGCAGGACGCGCTCCGGCAGTACGCGCTCCGGAATGTGCCGCTGTCGGACCGTCAGCTCACCGATGTGACCACCCGCTGGCGGGACGGAGAGCTGACCGTGACCGGCGACGTCATGGCGGGTCTGCTGACCCGCTGGCGGATCGACGTCGCGGGACGCACGCAGATCCCGCACAGGCGGCTCGCCGTCATCGACGAGCTCGGACGGGACCTGGCGCGGGCGCACGAGCTGGGCGGCCTCCGGGTGCTCGACGCTCGCGTGCGCCGCGAGTTCGGCGAGGCATTCGGGCGGAGGCGCTCCGACCCGCCGCCTCTGGACCCGTACGTCGCGGCGCCTCAGAACCATCTGGAGTCTGTCGATGGCGCCGACGACCGCGTGGCGGCGGAGCACCTGCCATCTGTTGAGTTCGATACCGAGGGGATGCCCGTGCACGCGGCGACCGACGCCGAGGGCACCGATCAAACCCGCACGCCACCGGGCGAGGGGGCAGATGCGCCCTCCGACCCGCCGTCCGACACGTCGGAGGAGCCGGCCCCGGTCCGGGGGCTGCCCGTGGGGCTGGCCCTTTCCGGGCGCTTCGGGGAGGCGGGCAGGATCGGTGATCTGGAAGGCCTGATCGCCGAACTGGACACGGTCATACGCGATGCCGTACGGCAGCTGCCGCTTTTCGACACGGACGTCGAAGAAATCTCCGATACGGACGTCGACGAATTCGTGAACATCGCCCTGGAAGAGCTGGCCAAGACCCGGCAAGAGGTGGGGGACCAGGAGTGGGGCGACTGGCTCGCCCACGGTGGAGTCGACGCCATCGCCAAACTGCCCGGCCGGGACGACTTCTACCGCGTCAACGTCACGCTGGAACTGCCGCGTGAGGGCGTGCGCGAGACCGCCCGGGTAGCCGGCCCGGATAATCCGAAGGAGGGAGAGAAGTGGGGGGTCGCCTGGGACCCTGAGACGGACCTCCGCGTCACCGCTTCCCAGGCTTGGTCGACCTCCTGGAGCGGGGGAGTGTCGACCGCGCCCATCGCGTCATTCGTCGGCATTCCCTTTCTCCCCGGGGGTTCGGTGAACGCCGGGAGCGAACGGAGCCATGGCCTCGCGGAAACGTCGATCAGCGTGGGACGGCGGACGACCCCGACGGGAGATGCCGTCTGGTTCATCCACACGGGCGCCCGCCTGAGGGCGACGGTCGGTCCGTACAAGGGTGCCGCCGAGGCCGCGCCGCCGGTGCGTTCGGAGCCGCTGGACGTGAAGGTGGGCTTCCCCGACTCGCACGTCCCGCAGGTGCCCGCGGACCACGGGCTGCCGGTGCGCCCGCAGCGGGAGCGAGAAATCACCCTTCATGGGGAGAAACCGGACGACGTCTTGTGGACGTATGTCTCCCTGGAGGCGATCGACGGTCTGGAGCGTCTCTGGGGGAAGCTGGAGACGTTCCTGCTTGAGCGGTTCGGCGCGGATGTCATCGCTCGCAGTGGCGAGACGATGCGGCAGATCCGGCTGTTCCTGAGCGAACGCCACCAGATGCGTCTGTACACCCACCACACGGGTCTCGGTCTTCCCTCGCAAAAGTTCACGTTCGAGGGGATCGACGGACCGATTGGTCTGGTCCTGAAGAGCGAACTCGAGTCGGTGCACCGTCTGCAAGGCGCGGATATCGACATGACCACGTGGATGCAGCAGCGCTCCATCGAGGTGAACAGCCTCTACGGGAGCACGGGGGGGAGTTCGGCAGGCGGGTTGACGATACCTTTCGGCCCGTCGTTCATCGTGGGGGGCAATGCCAAGGGCAACGCCGGTGGCGGCTCCTCGCGGAGCCTGGGAGTGGACCGGGGGGTCATGCTATGGCAGAAGCTCCTGACGGAAGGGCCCACCGTCGCCTACGAGCTGGGCCAACGGTTCACGCTTGAGCTGGTTTCCGACCTGTCGATAGTGAACGACGCTCCCCCGTTCCAGGAGTCGGGGACCGAGTACGGGCGGGTGGCGAGGGAAGACGTTCCGGCGTTTGAAACGGAGCTCGAAGGCACCGGCTCCCCGCGGCCGGGTCTCGTCGCACCCGACCACCCCGCCGCGGAGCAGCAGGAGGCCGCGGAGCAGGGCACGCCCCTCTACCACCCGCATCTCCATGAGAACCGCGGTGCCGGCCCCGGCTACGTCATGCTGGACGGAAAGTCCGCTCGTGAGATCGCAGAGGCGGTGATGGGTCTCAGCAAGGAAGCGATCAAGCAACGCGGCCTTCCCCCGTTGACTCCCATGCAGAGGCACGAGCTGCACCGGCAGATCGTGGTCGATTTCGGGTGGGACGGTGCCAACACCCAGAGTCGCCGGGTGCTGAGGTCTCGGGGATTCCGGCGCAAGCTGCAATTGCCGAATGGCCACAGCGTGACGATCCAGCTCACCGGCCGCCGTAGCGAAATGCTGTCCACCGGCATCCGCCGCGACCGTAAGGTGGAGGTACTCCGGGGCACGATGATCGCGTCCCCCACCGCGCAATCGCTGACGGGAGCGATGAATCTCGGTGCCTCCGCATCCGCCGGGTTTGATCTAGACGAGGCTACCGGCGGTGTACTCGATGCCACTGGTCTTAAATTCAAATATAATCATGGACGCCAACACATCGACCGACTGGGCAGCTCGTCCCTGAGCGTGGGTGGCGGGTTTCCGACCATCGATGGCCCGAGCCGATGGTACAAGCATGGGGTCGACCTTGAAATCACGGCGACTCTCGATGCGATAACCGTTTCCCGCGATATCGAGAATGCGGCGATCACCTCCTGGTTGCCCGAACAGTTGCTGCTCCCCAGGGTCGCCGCCAGTGTCGGCGACGAGGCGAGCGGAGTCCGCGTCAGCCACGACCGCGGGGAATTCCGGGTACCGAGGGAGGAAAGAGAGCGTCTGCAGCCGGACGACCGATTGCTCGGCCTGGCGGTCCCGGATGAACTCGATGACGAACTGTCATCGATGCTGCTGGACACCGAAGTCTTCCCTGCCGACCGTCTGGAGACGGTGCTCGATTGGGTCATCGACGACGGCCGTCTGCTCGGCCTCATATCGCACAGCGTCAACGGCCGCTATACCGAGACCGTATCGTGGCGTTTCAACGGCCAGCCTCTCGTATTGCGCCTGACGCTCGAGACCCAGATCTCGAATACCCAGAACCCCAATCATGTAAGAAGCGGGATGCTTGATTTCTGGGAGCAGACGCCCGCGCTGGAGTATGGGCCGCAGAAAAAAGGCGCGCACTCGCTGAGCTTGGGAATCAATGCGGGCATCAAAAAGCATTTCGGTGCCAGCGCGGGTCGGTCCTTCGGTTCCGGATGGGCGCGGAGGGAAGCTCAATATGACAGGGCGACCTCGGGTAAGATCAGTTTCGTCGCGCCTGCGAATCACGGTCATCTGTTCAGGGATGTCATCGTCACTCTTGAGGTCGAGTACCAGCGTAAAGGGTCGTATGGCCTTTCGGCGAAAATGCGGGACGTTCGCCGCATCAAGATGACGGACGCGCTCGAACTCCTGCGGTGGGTGTCGAACTCCGCATCGGGGCGGCTCGGTCCTCAGTCCGTCGACCCTCGATGGCTGCGGATGTTCGGACGTACGCAGTCGTTCGCCTTCTCCGATGACGGAACACGGGCCGACAATTCACAACAGAACCCACTCGTGGGCGCGGTGATCGACCTATTTCGCGCTAATGAGCCGGCGGTGTTGGGGCGGGCGGGGAATGAACCCCTCTCTGAGCTTCCGCTGTCGATGGAGGGTCGCTTTACGAAGCCGATGAGCGAGTTGCTGAGCCCCAAAACTCTGCTCAGCTTGGAATCAAGGCTGATGAGCACCGGGCTACGACTGATTCCAGTGGGAATCGACTCTACTTACTATGTGTTCATCAAAGGCACACAGCAAGAGGACTTCCACTATGACGAAGCGCGCGACGAGCTATCGGGCGGGCGGTACACCAACCCCTTCTACTGGAGCATCAAGTCGTCCGGTCGCTCCTCTTCGAGGGGCTTCTGGTTCGATATCCTGGGCATAACTCCCGGTGGGCTCGGGGTCAGTGATGTCCACCCCGAAGTCGGCTACTCCCGAAGCCGTACGCGTGGCGGCTCCGCTGCGCGCACCGGTGGGCCCAGCAAATTCGACCTCGTCGTATTCAACGGCGGGTCCCAGCTGTACAAAGGGAAATTCAGGCTCGAAGTATCGCTCCGGCGGGTAGTCCAGGTCCCCTGGTTCATCAACAACCTTCTCCTGGGACTGCCCGGCCGCGTCATGGCGGCTGTTCACGGCGTCGGCACCGGCAAGACGGCCGATACCCGTCAGGTCGAGGCGGAGCAACGGGTCGCGGTCTCTAACCAGCTGTTCGGCCCGTCCGGCGCCATGACCACGGAGATCGCCCAAGACCGCAGGGTCGTCAAGGTGCCGCCCTTCGACCCGGCGCTCCGGCCGGTCGACGACCAAGGCCACGCATTGCGGCCGTTCGCCGTCACCCCACAGATGATGGGGGAAAGCGACGTCGTCCTCGTCAATGTCGACGACCTCGCAGTCGGCGAGTTGTACCAACGCTTCCTCGAGGAGTTGAGGGAGCAGGGCGGTAGTTGGCTGGGGCTCCGGTTCAGCGGGCCAGAGCTGCTGGCCGAATGGGGCACCGAATCAGCGGAAGCGCTGAGTGATATCTTCTCCTCCGACTTCCTCAAGGCATTTTTCGATTCCACGTTGGACGGATATGAGCCCCCGCCGGTCGCGCGGCCTGGTGGCCCCGTGACCGACACCCACGGCCGCATTACCATGAAGACGATTCCAGTCGAAGCCGAGGCCGTACAATGGATAGATAGCTCGCACGAGTTCGAGCGAAACCTCCGGGCGCGGCATGCCAACAGTTCCACCGTGACCGTTTCCAGCGGGCCATCGGGAGACGTGACCGAGTCGGCGCTGACCTCCCCGAACCAGTCAGGCGGCCGAACCAAGTCGCATTCGGTCGGAATCACCGCGACGAGCACCGGCCTGGTGGGCGGCGGAACATTCCTGCAACGTCCCGACCAGCGCTACCTCCTCGCCAAATCACATCTGATCAGCCACATCACGGTGGAGTCGGTCGAAGAGCGCGGCGGCACGATCAGCTACGGACGCCAGAAAAAGCATTTCTATTTCCTCGTCCGGGATGTTGCGACGTTCCTGGTCCACCCGGATCTGCTGGCAGCAGATGAGAACCTGCGGAACTCCCTGAACCTGGCGAAGATCACCGAATCGTTGCCGAAGGAGCCCCGACCGGACGTCGACGCCTCCGGCCGTGAAACCATGCTCGAAAAGCGGCGTGCGGTGGCCGAGCAGGAGCGCTCCCCGTGGACGCTCGCCGACCCGCCGCCGCTGGACCCGTACGTCGGGGTGCCCCGGGACCTGGTGGAGTACGCCCGCGGCGGCCCCACGACGGTGGACGGGGCACGGCTCGCCGAGGCATTCGTCGGCTGGGGCGACGGTACCGAGGCGCCACCCGACGAGATCGTCGCGGGGATCATGCTGCGCTGGTACGCCGAGGGCGGCCCGACGCTGAACGACGCCTGGCTCGCGGAGAACCTCGCCGCCTGGCGCGACGGTGGACGGGACCGGGCGCTCACCGGTGACGTCGTGGCGGGGGCCCTGCTGCGCTGGACCGCGGGGGTGCCCGACCTCGGGGCGACGCATCAGGTCGACCGCGACGGCCTGGTCGCGGCGCTGTCGAGTCGGCACGCCCAGGGTGTGGCGCCGATCCGCGACGAGGAGCTCCGCCACCGGTTCAACGCGACCTTCGGCCGCAGACTGCCGAGACCTCCGGTCCCCATCGAGGACGTGGAGCTTCCCGAGTACCTCACCCGGGAGGACCGGGGAGGGCGCTTCCTGGGGACGAGCGGCATCGAGAGCTTCGAGCACCAGAACGGCAAGTCGACGTACCAGCTGGTCAAGGAGCAGGTCGACAAGGTCGCGCCGGGGCTGCTCGCCTCCGGGGTGGAGATCTGGAACCAGGACCGCAAGGTCATCGGGCGGATGCAGGGCGGGGTCGACGCCCTGCAGGGCCTGCTCGCCAAGGGCCGGGACCAGACGATGCTGAACGAGTTCCTGGCCGAGGGCGGGTACACGTTCTACCTGACGAACCCGGTGGGCTGGTTGCTGTCGGACGTCGTCGAGGTCAACATCCCCAGCGCTCTGATCTCCGACCCGCGCGTCGGGGAGTTCGTGCCGAACACCGGGCTGGAGGTCTACGGCTACGGCGGCACCGGGACGTCCACCAGCACCTCCCGGGACGGGTCGCAGGCCCTCACCTTCGCCAAGCTCAGCGCGAGCGGCGTGCAGAAGCCCACCGCGGGCGGCGCGGGGGACCTGAAGGTCGCCGACGGCCACCACCGGAGCACCACCCGCTCCGACACCCACACCAGGGAGCAGACCGAGTACGCCGGATATGACGGCCACTGGCTCGTCGAGTTCGACGTCGAGACCTCGGTGACCGCGCGGCGCCTGGACCCGACGCACCGGCCGCTGAACAACCGGCTCAACCACATGTTCGACGGCATGACGCGGCACAGCGCCGCGAGCAGCGTGACGGTCCGGGGCTCCCTGGTGATCGAGGTGACTCGCGCGCTAGCCGAGGCAGGCCGGATGTACGGCCCGTATCCGCTGCCGGACCTGGCCCCGCTGCCCAAACTGCCGGGCGACTCCCTCATCACCGGCCTGGTCTTCGAGGACACGTCGCGGATCGCCCGCTCGCTGCTCGAGCGGATGTTCCCGCCGGGACTGGTCGACCGGTTGGTCAGCCCGCAGGCCACCCACGCGACCGACGACCCGCACAAGCGGCCCGTTCTGTCCCTGCCGGTGTGGATGTCCCGCATGCACCTCGGCAACCACCTGTGGGAGGCGACCGGAGGCGACACGTACGCGCTGCCGGGAGGCGTCTTCGAGCCGGGCGACTCCCACCGGCGAGCGAACATCGAGCTGTGGGGCGACTTCTCCGACCTGCAGGTGATCGGGAAGATCAAGGGCAGCGGCGTCGGCCGCTACAACAAGTTCCAGAGCGGCACGGCCGTGGGCGCCGGTACGGACCACGGGCGGGTGACGGCCGACGCCGACCTGTCCGGGAGCGGAGCGATCGGGGATTCCACGTCACCCCACTCCTGGTCGGGCGACAGCCCCGCGGGGCGCGCCACGGCCTTCGGCGACAGCACCGCCGGCAACGTCAACAAGCGCGACGAACAGCACGGCAAGGCGAAGGCCACCGACAAGGGGCCGCTGTACCTCATCCGGCTGCGGTTCCGCGGCAGGCTGGTCGCGGAACGCTTCAAGCACCACCTGTTCCGCGACGAGACGCCGACGGGCCGCTTCGAGAGCGACCCGATCACCGGCGAGGCGTACGCCAAGCTGTACCAGGACCAGATCGACGATCTGCTCCGGCAGGTGGAGGCGCTCAAGAGGGCCGCCAAGCCCCGGCTGAAGCCCTGGCCGGCCATGGACGGGGCGCCGCGGGTGGACCTGATACCGCTCCTGGAGGACGCGGCCCAGGCCCGTCTCGACCCGATCCGGATGTACCGGGGCGTCGCGCGCGGAATCCGCGCCCAGGCCGGGACCGAGCGGCCGGTCGTACTGACGGTCGACTGGACCGCGCTCGCCGCCCGGAGCCACGACGCGGTGCTGCGCTGGGCGGTGCGCACGATGCGGGCCGACGTGACGGCTATCCGGGAGGCCTCTGCGGACTTCGAGACGCCCGCCGCGCTGCGACGGTACGAGCTGCTCCCGGCCGCCCACGGCTCCGCCGAGGCCATCGACGCGGCGACGACCGCCATCATCAACGCGGTCAACGAGCTGCACGCGCTCCGGCCGGACAACCCGAACGGCCGGCCCGCCGTTCTGCCGCGGGAGGTCGCGGCCTGGGACCTGCACCCGGCCACCGTCGGACGCGACGTGGCGCACACGCTGAACGCGCACGTGCGGGTGGACGTCACCGGCCCGGACGGGCGTGTGCGCCAGACCTGGGTGGACCCCGACGGCAGCGTCTTCACGTTCGACCCGGCCCGCGCCCGCCGGGAGATCGGCGGGGCGCTGTGGTTCTCCGACCCGGTCTCTTCGCGGAACCGATACTTCACGGCGGCCATCGCGCAGCGGGACGGTCTCCTGTCGGAGGCCGGGCGCGCCGAGGTCGACGCCTACGGTCTCGGGTACGCCGACATGGGCCGGCTGTACCTCGCCGCCCAGGCACGCCGGCAGACGTTCGAGCAGGCCGTCGCCGAGGAGCTCACGACCAGACGGGAGCGGCTGAGCGCCGTCCACGCCGATTTGCCGGGACTGCTCATGCGTGCCGCCAGGGCCCGCGCCTTCTGGAAGGAGACGGCGGAGGGGCTCCGGCGGCGGCTGAACGAGGACTGGCTGGACGCGTCCGTCGAGTTGTCCGAGTGGACTCACCGGGCGGAGTCGAACGAGGAGAGCAGCGCGGAGATCCTGCGGACGCTGCGGACGGCGGCCGAGGACGGCTCCGGGACCCCGGCACTCGCCGAAGACGACGTGCGCGGCATCGTCGGCCGGCTCGACCGGATGGCCGTGGAGCGGCTCTCCGAACCGGTGCCGCGGGGCCTCGGAGCGCAGGACCGGAGCACGGCGCCGCAGACGACGGCAACGACGACGCCGCCGAGTCCGGTGGTGACCTCCGTCGACGTCGTCGCGAGGGCGCTGGAGCTCCGTCTGGTCCGGGTGCTGCCGCCGTACGACGGATCGGCGCGGGACTGCGTGCCGCGGCTCGAGATCGTGCGGCGGGAGTTCTACGGGGCTCCGGCGGTGTCGCGTGACGACTCCTCGGTCGGCAGCGCGCGTCCGGAGGAGGCGCTCGCGAGGGCGCTGGGCGGTGACTGGCGCCCTGTCGGCGACTCCGAGGCGGAGATCCTCGTGCCGCTGACCGCGCTGGGAGACGGGGCGATGGCGTTCGTCCTGACGTCCGCTCCGTCCGACCCGTCGGGTCCGGGGCACGCCTTCGCGTACCGCAACGAGGGCGGGATCCTGTTCCTGCTGGAGAGCCAGGCCAGGCCGGGGGCGCGGATCCGTCCCGTCGACGACCTCCCGGAGCTGCCGGCGGGCGACCTGCGGGTGATCGTGGTGGATTCCCACGGCCGCGCGGTGGCACCGGACGCGCTGCCGAAGGCGCCGAACCCCGTCGACGCCCTGACGCTCGCGTCGAGTGACGACAGCTACGGCGCGCAGGGCCAGGAGTACGAGATCGACTTCGTCGTGCACGTGCACGACGACGTGGACCTCCTGGACGACGAGGGCGTTCTCGTCTGGAATCCCGCGACCGGTGTGAAGGTCACGTACGACAAGTGGAGGCTGTACCTCGCCGGCGGCCGTTCCTTCCAGACGCGCGAGGCGGCCGAGGCGTCGCGGCTCGGGGGCGTCATCCAAAGCGGATCCCGGTTCATCGCCGGCGGCCGCTACTTCGCGTCGCCGCGTGCGGCGGAGGCGTCGAGGCTGGGGAACGTCACTCCGGTGGCCGTCATGATCACCGAGATCGTCACCGACCACCGTTACGCCCCGGCGGTGGTCGACGCCAGTGTCCGCGACGTCAAGAGACGGCTCATGAGGGCGGTCGCCCTCCGGAACGGTGAGGGCGGTCCGGGCTTCCGCGGTTCGTCGCTGCGACAACTGTTCGGGGATCACCCCTCCTACCGCTACGGGCCGAATGCCGACCGGGTCAGCATCATCCGGCCGCCCGGATTCGCGGGCAAGGTGTACGCCCACCTCACCGAGGACGTCCCGACGACGTTCCTGCCGTCCTTCCTCTCGGGAACCCGGGAGTTCGCGTCGGCCAGGAACACCAAGGCCTATTTCCAGGCGGGGGCGCGGTTCGGCGACGACGTGACGCGACGTTACCTGAGCGCACGGCTGGGGCGGCGCGTCGGCCGGTTCGCCGTTCCGGCGATGGAGCACGTCCCGGGCACCGCGGAGGTACGGGCGGCCACGACGTTCCTGAACACGCACGCGTTCGCGGCGGCCCACGCATTCATCGTCAGCCATCAGCAGCCGAAGAAGGTCCTGCACGGGGCCTCCCGGGACGCCTTCGCCGCGATCCGCGCGTCGCTGGGCGACGGCGTCCGCCGTTTCCTCAGGGGGGATCGCGACCGGATCCGGGCCATGCTCGTCGAGGACTTCCGCAAACGGCTCGCTCACGCCATCAGCACCTACGAGCGGCGGGAGCGCGCGGCCGGACGGCGGCCGCTCGGAGTGCTCGACTACCTGCTGTGGAACGACTACAACGCCCTGGGTGACTACGTCGACAACATGCTCCTGCCGAGAGAAGAGCTGCGCGCCTACGTCGACGAGGACGACGCGATCGGTGTCCGGACCAACTTCCACGAACTCGGCGCCCGCGGCACGGTCCGGGTCGAGATGCGCGACATCGGCCCGCAGGCGCAGAGCCTCGACGCGGCGCAGCGTACGGCCGGGCGGATCGCGGCCTTCTCGCGCCGGCTTCAAGCGATCGCCGATCGGGCCGCCCGCAACAACGCGACTCCCGAGGGCCAGGGGTACAACACGAGGTTGACGCAGGCGGTGCTCCGAGTGAGCGAGTACCGGCCGTCCGATCCCGACGTCGTCACCGACGTTCGCGCCTTCCTGGACTCGGTGGCGCGGCACGCTCCGGACGTGGTCCGTGAGCCGATCTTCCGGGGCAACACGACCAGCAACCTGCAGGCCGACGCCGTCATGGCACTGCACCACCTGATGGTCCACCGCGATGCGACCACCGCCCGGGAGGTATGTGGTGCCATCGAGGCGATCCGGTGGGCGATCGGCCCGGCACGGGACGCCGTACGGTCCAGGCGCGGCCACGAGGCCGAGCTCCTCCGGCGCGCCGACGGGCTGATCAGGGACCTGCGCGGCTACACGCACCGCTGGTTCCCGCGCTTCGAGTACGTCAACGACGCGGGGACCGCCGTGGCCGAGGCCGCCCCGGGCGGCGAGTTCCGAACCGCCGGCAAGGCCGTGCCGGGTGCGCCGGCCGGCCGGCCGCGGTGGCGCGAACTGGTCTCGTCGGAGGGGCGGACCACCGGGCGCGCGTTCTTCGACGACGCGGATTGGGGTCTCCGGGCGCCGTTTTACGGGGATCTGCAGCGCGCGGAGTTCGTCTCGTGGTCGGGGGCGTCGGGTCGTGAGGTGAGTGCGCCGGTGGAGGTGCCTCTCGGTGACCGGGCCGGGGTGGCCGTGCTGGCGTGGCATGGCCGGCAGGTGGCGGATGCGGTGGGTGTGGTCAGGGCGAGGGCTCGGGAGATCGTCGGGCGGGGTTTCGCGACGTTGTTGTTGCTGCGGTGCAGTGACGAGACCGTGCCGCCGTCCGTCGAGATGGGTCGGGTGGCGCGTGACTTCGGCTTGACGATCGTCGAGGGGACCGGCAGGGTCGCGCCGACGCCAGGCCGGATCAACCTGCTGCCGGACGCCGCCGGCCGGGCCACGCTCGTGCGGTCCTACCGCTCTGACGGAGGCGTCGACCACTACGGCGCCGCGCCGGAGGACACCGTTCGCGGGAGCCGTCCGACTCCAGAGCCGCCGCGGCGCGCGGTCTCGTCGCCGGCCGGTGACGGCCTGATGGAGCTGGCGGTCCGGCCCCAGGAGAAGGAGACGTTCGCCCGTGCGCTGGAGCGGGCCCTCGACGGCGCGTCGCCGCTGCCGGTCCGGGACGAGGCGGGCACTGACGGAACACCGGCCGGCGGCCCGTACGAGCGGCTCGTCGGCGGCCTGACGGAGGAGGACCTTCCCGCCTCCGCGCCGCTCATCGACGAGACCGAGCAGGTTCAGATCGAGGTTCTGGACCGCGTCGGTGTCCAGTTGAGGACCGAGGACCGGACCCAGGCGATCCTGCAGGGCGGCCGGCTCACCGTGTCCTCCCTGAACGGTCTCGACCGCGTGCAGCGGTTCCGGCTGGCGATGGAGACCACGCAGGCGACCCCGGAGACGCGGGCGGCGATGGCGGCGGCGCTGGAGACCGCCGCCCGGCACATGGGCCTGCGCCTCGTCGCCGACGCGACCGCGGACGGAGGGATCGGCCGGGCGACCGCGGCCGCGGTCGCCGAACGGCCGGAGCCGCCCGCACCGGAGTTCTGGAACGGACCGGCCGCCCTCGAGGCGCCGGGCGATGCGGTGGTCCGCGTCGAGCGGCCGGACTTCCAGGACCCGGATCTGGCCCGTACCGCGCCCGGCCTGGTCCCCGACCGATACGGGACGCCGCTGCGGCAGGCGGACGGGACTCTCGTCCCGCTGTTCGGCGAGGGCCCCACCCGGAACCAGACCCAGCAGGGCTCGCTCGGTGACTGCTCGCTGATCAGCGTGTTCGGTGGCGTCGCGGGGCACCGCCCGGAGCTCATCCGCGACGCGGTCCGCGAGACCGGCGACGGGAACTACGAGGTACGGCTGTACGAGGCCACGCAGGTGACCCCGAGGCGGACGAACCCGACCGGGCGCAGCGTGAGACTGACCGTGACGCCCGACCTTCCGGTCTTCGCCGACGACCCGGGCAAGCCGGCATTCGCCGATGCGCCTGGGGTCGCGTGGCCGGCGATCCTGGAGAAGGGCTTCGCCGGAATCGATCAGGTCTGGAGCGCGGAGCGGCGCGACTCGCTGGGCGGCGCCGGCGGATATGTGCGCGTCGGCCGCCGCAACAGACTCGAGGAGCTGGCCGAGTCGCTCACTCAGCTGACCGGCCTGCCGGCGCGGATAGGGAATTTCCCCACGGGCTCCCTCCGCTCATTGAGGACCACCGAGCAGCAGCTTCGTCACACGTTCCGAGAGCTGCTCCGCGCCGGAAGCCCGATCTTCGTGGGCACGCGCGATCTGCGTGCGGGCGAGGCGTCGCTCGGCAAGGACCTTCAGGAGCACCACGTTCACGAGATCACCGACGTCGATGGAAACGGCCTGTTCCATCTGCGCAATCCCTGGAACCGGATGCATCCCCGGCCGCTGACGGCCAAGGAGGTCATGGCCGACCTCCTGCACTACTACGTCACGTTCGCCGAGCCGATGGACAAGGGGCCGCAGTGGCGTCGGCTGGTCTCGTCGGAGGGGCGGGACTCCGGGGACGTGTTCTTCGACGACGCCGACTGGGCGCGGCGGGCGCCGTTCTACGGGGATCTGCAGAGCGCGGAGTTCGTCTCGTGGTCGGGGTCGCCGGGCCGTGAGGTGAGTGCGCCGGTCGCGGTGCCGCTCGGCGCCCGAACCGGGATGTGGGCGATGGCCTGGCACGGCCGGCAGCTGCCGGACGCGGCGCGCGTGGTCCGGGCCAGGGCACAGGAGGTCGCCCGGCAGGGCTTCTCGACGTTGTTGCTGCTGCCGTGCAACGACGAGACCGCGCCCCCGTCGGCGAGGCTCGGGCGGGTGGCTCGGGACGTCGGCCTGACGGTCGTCGAGGGGACGGGGCGGGTCGCGCCGACGCCGGGCCGGATCAACCTGTTGCCGGACGCGGCGGGCCGGTCCACGTCCGTACGTGTGTACCGCCCCGACGGGCGTGTGGACCACTACGGCGCCGCGCCGGGGCCCGCCGGCGAGGCCGCGAACGTCGGGGCCGACCGGCCGGACTACCCGAGGAGGGAGTTGTGGAACGCGCCGGGCGGCTCCCGCCACTCGGCGGTCCTGAACAGCCCCGATCTGGTGGGCCGGGTGGACTTCCTCGAGCTTCCCTTCACCCAGGAGAACGTGACGTGGGGGACACCGCTCCAGCAGGCGGACGGGAGCCGCGTCCCGCTGTTCGGCAGGCGGCCCGCCCGAGAACAGGCCGAACAGGGCGGGATCGGCGACTGCTTCCTGATGAGCGTGTTCGGCGGCGTCGCGGGACACCGCCCGGACCTCATCCAGAACGCGATACGAGAGACCCGTGACGGAGACTACGAAGTGGTCCTGCACGCCACGGCGCTCTCGGACGACCAGCCCTTGGCCTACCCGACCGGACAGCGCATGAGGCTCACCGTGACTCCCGACCTCCCGGTCGCCGCCGACGACCCGACCAGGGCCGCGTTCGCCCAAGTACGCGGCGCGTCGTGGCCGGCGATTCTGGAGAAGACGTTCGCCGGAATGGACGGCGCGTTCGATACGGGCACTGATTCGGATTCGTTCGGGGCCGGGGCCGGCGGATACGAACGCTACAGCCGACCAGGGTCCCTGTTCGATGTGGCCGAGGCGCTCACGCGGCTGACCGGGATCCCGGCGATGGGCTATGCCTTCCCCGAAGCCTCCAGGCGCTCACTGCAGAGCGCCGACCGGCGGCTCATCGATCGGTTCCGAGAACTCCTCAACGCGGGAAAGCCGATCTTCGTGGCTCCGGAGCCGCTGCCGCCGGGCAGCGCGCCATTCCCCAAGAACATCATCGACGGTCACACGTATGAGGTCGTCCAGGTCGATACGAGGGGGACGATCCGCTTGCGCAACCCCTGGAACACGACGCATCCCGATCCCCTCACCACCAAGGAGCTGAAGACCTACTTCCAGCACCTTTACGTCACCTTCGCGGATCCGGCCGGATCGAGCTCGCGCTCCCGGACGAGATGAGGATGATCATGGCGATCGAAGAGATCCGTCTGCAGCGGGGTCGACAGCGGAACACCGCCATCGGTAGCTTCGGCGTGATCTACGTCGACGCGCGTGAGGGCCACCCGCTCACCGTGCGCCTGGGAGTCGCCGCCGAAGAGGAGAACCGCTACACCCTCCGTCCCGGCGACACGTTCCCCGTAGGCGACCAGACGTGGCGGCTCGACCGTGTGGACGACCCCGGCGGGCGGGACTGGACCGTTGTGCTGACCAAGGTCGGATAGCGCCGACCTCACCGGACATGGAGCGAGGAAGAGTGACGACCGAACAAGGCGACGTGCGCGAGGAACCGGCCGCGGCGATCGCCGGCGCCGAGACGATCCAGGGCGCCAGCGAGAGGATGCCTCCGGTTCCGGACTCCATCCGGGAGGCGGCACGGCTCGCCCCCGACCACTGGCTCGGCATGGTCGACCCGGCGTGGAACGAGGATGCCGAACCTCCCTCGTGGGCGGTGATCGGACAGTGGCGCTCGAGTCCCGAGGGCGAGATCGTCGAGTGGCGCGACAACGAGGACTACCGGCCGTCGCCGTCGGCGCTGGGCTGGCCCGAGCCGATCGATGACGTCGACGAGGCCGTCCAGCTCGCCGCGACGGGCTACGGTCCCGGCGAGGCCGTCGTCGAGGCGCTGGCCGCTCTGCCGGAGGCTGCGGTGTTCGTCACTCCCGAGGGCGATCCGCTGCCCGCCACCGCGCCGGACGGCAGGACGCGAGTCGTCCCGGTCTTCACCTCTCCGGCGTATCTGCAGGCGGCGGGCCGGTTGGCGTTCGAGGTGATGGGCGTAGGGGAACTGGCCGACCGGCTGCCTGCCGGCCACGTCCTCTATCTCAACCCCTCGGCCCCGGTGAGCATGACCGTGGACACCGGCATGCTCCTGGCGGCGCTGGAACAGACCGGCGCGGACGCCGACGAGGCCGGTGATCAGGACGACGTCGTCGAGCCGCCGGCGCGTCCGGCCACCGTCGGCGGCTCTGCCGGTGAGGATGCCTGATCCCACCCCCGCCGCTGGGCCGAGACCGTCGAAAACAGTCGCAAACGGGCGTGACCGGAAAAATACGGTCGCCTGCGGTGAACGAAAGCGCCATCGGGTCCGTATGCGTATGCGGGGCCACCTTTCGCCGAATCGCCTCCTTACGGACCGAAAGGTGACCTTAGTTCGCTGTGCGTAACGCCAAGGAGGCGCGCGGTGACGGATCCGCCGACCGGGCGGCCCTTCGCCGCGACCGCAGCCGTCGCCGGAGGTGAATCGTGACCCGCTGGAGAAGAGCGCCCGGCCGCCGGCCAGGACAGGGCGGGCAGGACGCCTCCGCCTCGACCGGGCCGGGAGACCGCGGCGCCGCCCGCGCGAAGAGCCGGGCAGCGGTCGTGGTCGACGAGTACGACGGTCTGATCCTGCTGCGCCCCTCTCCGGACGCGACGCCGCGCCGCGAGGACGTCGCCGAACTCGCCCGCGCCCTCGCCGGCGTGGACGAGTACTTCACCCTCGTCGTCGGTGCGGACGACGCGGGCGGTGAGCTCTGGGCCCGGCTCGGCACCGTGCTCGACTCCCTGCGCGCCAAGGGGGTCACCGCGGTTCGGCTCGTGCTGTCGGGCGCGGGTGCTCGACGCGCCGGCCGCCCCGCCCTCGCGCAGCGGATCGCCGACGGCTGGGGGATCGAGGTGATCGCTCCGGACGCGGGCGTCCTGATCCTGCCGGGCGGATCCCTGTTCGCCCTCGGTGCCGACGTGCCCGGCCACGGCTGGCGGGCGTTCACGCCGGGCGCGGAGCCGAGGCTCCTCGGGCCGCGCAGCCCGGTGCCGGCCTGGCAGTCCGCGCTGGCGCGGCTGCCCGGCCGTACCGCCGGTGGATACATCGTGGAGCAGGTTCCCGCCGGCGTCCTCGTGCGGTCGGCGCGCGAGCCGAGAGCCTGGGCGGCGAACCTCTGCTACTCGGTCCCGGTGGACGGTGAGCGCCTCACCGTTCTCGTCGGCGCCCCCCGGCTCAGCGGCGACGCGGAGCTCCGGGCCGACGAACTCGCCTCCCTGCTGACGGCCCTGCCCACGGCGACCCGTGCATCGGTCCGTCTCGCCCCGTGCGGCCCCATCGACCTGCTGTCCGTCGCGCAGGACACCGCCGAGATCCTGGGCGCCGAGCTGGAGATGTGGACCGGCCTCCCGCTGGTCGTCGGCTCCGAGACCGAGCCCGTCGTCCGGCCGGTCCTGATCGGTGCCGACGCCGAACCGACCTGGGCGCCGTTCGTCGAGACCGTCGCCTGCCGGCCGTACGGCGCCGACGGCACGGACGGTCCCGCCGCGCCCCGGCTGCTCCGCTGGCGCTCACCCCTGTCCGGAGGCGTCCAGACGGACGATGGCGTCATCCGCCTCTCGGATCGCTGGCAGGTCGCCGTGACGAGGTCCGGGCTGATCGTGGGGCCCCACGGCGAGCCGCCCACCCTCGCCGGACGGCCCGTGGCACCGGAACAGTTGGCCATCGAGGTGAACCTCCGCGGCGCGCCGGCCGACGACGCGCTCTTCGCCGGTCTGTCCCGCGTGCTCGCTGACCTGGACGCCGATGTCCGTGAGTTCGTCGCCCTGCACCGGGTCGCGCAGCCGGAGGGGTCGGACGACGATGGGTTCCGCCTGCTCCGGCTGGCCATCGAGCACAACGTGTCGCTCGTGGAGCCGACACCGGTCGAGGCGGCGCCCGCTCCCGCGTCGCCCACCGTACGGACCGTCGCGACGCCGCACACGACCCGGGCTCAGGCGGAGCCGTCCGCCTCTCCACCGGCGGCGAGAGCGGAGGCTTCCGCCTTCGCGGCCGAACACTCGGCGCCCGCACGAGCCAACGCCGCAGGACCGGCTGCCGACGGCTTCCCTTCGCCCACGCGGCCGTCCCTTCCCGATCGCGTGGCCTTCCCACCGTCCGCGCAGGCGAGTTCGCCCGCGCCTGTACCCGAAGAGTCCGTGGCCCCCGGGCGAGCGAATCCTTCCGGGGACCCGACGGAGGGCTCCGCACCGCCTCCGAACGGCGATCCGTCCCACGCGCCGGAACCGCCGGTCCCTCCGTCCTCCGCGGTCACGGACCCGACGCGTACCGATTCGTCGGCGCCGACCGGGCCGCGGCAGGGGAGTGACGCGAAATCGCTCCCGCCGAACCTGGCGGGGATCCCGCTGACCCCCGTTACGCCGAGAGAACCGGCCGAGCCCTCGGCACCGGCCGCCCCCGCACGGCCGGTGGAGCCTGAGACACCCGTACGGCCGGCGGAGTCTCAGGCTCCCGTACCGACGGCCGAATCCCAGGCTCCCGTACGGCCGACGGAGTCTCAGGCCCCCGTACCGTCGCCGAACCCTCGGCCGTCGGCGCCGTCCGCCGAGCCCATCGCCGCCGAGCGGCCGTCGACGACGACGGTCGCCGGCCCGGCCGCCTCCGATCCCGTGACGCCCTCCCGTACCGCCGAGCCGTCCCCGGCCGACCGGGCCGTGCCGCCGGCTCCGCCCGCCGAGCCACAGCCTGGTCCGGCCTCCGTCGCGGGGGGAGCGCGGCCCGGACCTGTCGCGAGACCCCTCCGCCGCAGCACCGAGGCGGAACGAGCGGAGTTCCGGTCCCTCATACAACCGATTTGGGAGCGGCACAGCGCTGCGGTGAACCGGGCGTTGACGCGGATGCCGGCGCTGCGCGGCGGGCAGGTGGACGCGGCACGGATCGATCTCGTCGCGGTGCACGTCCACCTGTCGGGCGGGCTCGGCGAGCCGTACGGCCGTGAGTCGGGATCACCGGGCGGACCCGGATTCCCCGACTCGTACCGCGCCTGCCTCACCTCCGGTCTGAGCCGTCTGCCGTCGTACCGGGGGGCGGCGGTTCGCGGCGGACTGTCCGCCGGCGCCGGTCTGGAGCGGTTCGTGCCGGGAACGGTCCTGCGCGGACCCGGGCCGGTCAGCGCGCTGCCGATCGGCGGCGCCGCGGGTCTGTCGGCCGCGGTGGGCGGATACGTCATCTGGTCCTCGACCGGTCGGCGGGTGCGCCCGCTGCTCGGCTCCGGATCAGGTGCCGGCTCCGAGGAGGTCGTGTTCTCCCCGGGAACCGCCTTCCGCGTGCTCGGCGTACGGTCCGACGGCCAGGCCCCGATCGTCCTCCTGAGCGAGGTCCTCGGCGGGGGATCGAAGACAGACGACCGGCCCGGCGTGCTCGGCGCCGCCGATCAGGCCGTTCTGGAGAAGCTCGGTGAAGCGCTGCGCCGGCACCCGGCCGCGGCCGAGGGAGCGTCTCCGGGCGGCTGGCCCGTCCGCTGCGCCGAGCCACTGGGCGGAGCCATGTGATGGAGGCCGCCTCGGGAAACGGCGAACAACCGGCCCCATCCGTGACTCTAATTTACAAATATGTAAGGAGAAAATATCGTGCCCTCCCAGTCGGGATCCGGCGAACCCACGGAGTCGCTCGGCGTCCGTCGACCGGTCAAGTTGCCTGAAGCGGACATAGATGCGGCAGAGGACCTGGCACCGGCCTCCGGTCCGACGTCCGTGGACGAGCCGGCGCCGGCCTCCGATCCCGCGTCCGCGGAGGAACAGGCTCCCGCGTCCGCTTCTCCTCCCGCGGAGGAGCAGACCCCGGCCTCTGAATCCACGTCCGAGCGGGAGGACGACAAGCCCGCCTCCGCCGGAGGGGAGACCGCCGACGCCGGTGAGGCCGCGCCGGAGGAAGAAGGCTCCGGCGGTGCTCAGGAACCGGCGGCGTCACCGGACGAGGCCACGAAGCCGGCGGCCGACGGCAAGGCACCTGAGGACGGCAAGAAGGACGACAAGGCCGCCAAGAAGGAGAAGCGCACCGCGTGGCTGCGGAACGTCGCGGTGGCGCCGGCGTCCCCGGACGGCGCTGCGGCGGCCGGCGACGAGATGCCGCCGGACCGGCCGCGCAAACCCGTTCTCGCCGCCGTGGCGATCGGCGGAGTCGTCCTGCTCTCGATCCCGATCTTGCTGGTCGGGAAGGGGTCCCACGACGGCAAGAAGCAACGCACCACCGCCGCGGCGGACAGGGTGATGACCGGCGGCGGGCAGGGCGCGGCAGGCGCGTACGCCTCCGCCTCGCCGACCGCCACCGCGTCACCGTCACCGTCGGCGTCCGCGTCTCCGAAGAAGGGCACGAAGGCCGGCACGGCCGGGTCCAAGGACGCCGCCGGGAAGCACGGGACCAAGGCGGGCAAGGGCAAGGTCGGCGTGACGAGCGGCGGGGGACGCTTCCCTACCGGGCCGAACTTCTCCACGACCACGCGCGTCCTGCTCCACAACACGATGACCGGCCTGTGCGCCGACGTCCCCGGCTACGGCAATGGCAGCATCGAGGGCCCGATCAACCAGTTCACGTGCACCCGGTCAAATAGTGACAACCAACTCTGGGATCTCGTCGTCAATATGAAGGGCGGCGGACCGCACGGGGCCGACCTGTTCACCATCCGCAACAGTAAGGACGACTACTGCTTCGATGTGCCTGGTGCGGGGCCCGCGCCCGCCCGTACCGCTCTGTCGGAAAACCTTTGCTATCCCGGGCTGAGCGACAACCAGATGTGGTATCTCGACGAGAGAAGCAGTGGCCACTTCTGGATCCGCAACTACGTCAGCCACAAGTTGTGCCTGGATGTGTCGGGCTATTACGGGTCCGGGGGGAAGGACGCCCGGCTCACCCTCTTCCCATGTGATCCCAAGGACGATCACATCTGGTCCTTCGGCTGATCGATCAGCGGGCTTGCCGATCCCCGACAAGCCATGCCCCGAGCCGGCCGAGCAGGCGAACGCGGCTGTGGAAGGCGAACGATTGAGCGACCACCTCAGGTTCGTGCTGTTGGGCCCGCTGGAGGCCTGGTCGGGTGACACCCGGCTCGACCTGGGCCCGCCTAAACGCCGTGTCCTCCTCGCCCGGCTGCTGATCGCCGACAGCCGTCCGGTGTCGGCGGACCGCCTGGGAGAGGACCTGTGGGAAGGGAATCCGCCTGCGGGTGCCCTGTCCTCCATCCACTCGCACATCAGTCGGCTGCGCGCCGTGCTGGAGCCGGATCGTACGCGGCGGGGAGGGCACACCGTCCTGCTCAGCGGATCGGCGGGGTACACGCTCAACGCGGCGCCCCACATCCGGGACTCGACCCGGTTCGAGGAGGCGGTCAACCACGCGCGCGGGCTGCTGACCCGCGGACGACTCACCGAGGCCCGCCGGGAGGTGCAGCGCGGCCTGACCCTGTGGCGCGGCACCGCCCTGGCCGACGCCGCCAACTACGCCTTCGCCGAGAGAGAGATCGCCCGGCTGGAGGAGATCCGGCTGGCGGCCGGTGAGCTGCACGCCACCGTTCTCCTCCACGAGGGCCGTCCCGATGAGGCGGCCGTCATCGCCGAGGAACTCACCACGCGGTCTCCGCTGCGCGAGGCCGCCTGGGCGCTGCTGCTGCGCGCCCTGTACCTGGTGGGCCGGCCCGCGGAGGCGCTACGGCGTTTCGAGACGATCCGTGCGCTGCTCGCCGATGAGCTGGGCACCGTGCCGGGACCCGAGCTCAGCGACGTTCACGTGGCGGTGCTCCGCCAGGACCTGGCAGCCCTGGCTCCCCGCCGCTCGCACGCGGCACCCGTCCCACTGGTGCGCCCGGCGGGCGCGGCCTCGGTCATCGTCGGCCGGACCGGCGAACTGACCCGGTTCGACGAGATCCTGAGCGACGCGGGCCAGGGCCGTACCCGCTGGGTGGTGCTGTCCGGGGAAGGGGGCATCGGCAAGACGCGGCTGGCCGAGGAGTTCGCGGCCCGTGCCGCGGACGCCGGGTTCAAGACCGTGTGGGTCCGGTGCGGCATCGACATCGGTTCGGAGGCGGACGGCGGGGACGGGGCGGACCCCATGGGCCGGCTGATCTCGATGGCGTACCCGGACATCCGCCTGGATGTCGGATCCGAGGCGGTCGTCGGCGAGCTGACGGAACGGCTGACCCGGCAGCCCACCATCTGCCTCATCGAGGATCTGCACCGGGCCGGCCCGCGTTTCCGGCGCCTGCTCGCCAGCTACGCCGCACTGCTGCGGGATGTGCCGCTCATCGTCGTCTGTACGACGCAGGACACCGACGACGCCGGCCTGCGCGAGCTCCTGGCCCTGCTCGTCCGGCAGACCCGCGCCACCCTCCTGCCGTTGGACCCGCTCACCGTCGCGGACATCCACGAGCTGATGCGACATCGGTCCACCCCGTTCAACCCGAGCGCACCGGGCAGCGAGCTCCATCAGCGAGAGGCGGCCGCGCTGCATCGGCGCGGCGAGGGGAACCCCTTCCTCATCACCGAGATCCTCGAGCTGCCCAGTGAGGAACGGACGGGACCGGGGGCGCGGCTTCCCGCGTCCGTCAGCAGGGTGCTGCGCGCACGCATGGACCTGCTGGACGACCGCGTGCTCACGATGCTGCAGGCCGTCGCGGTGACGGGTGGAGAGCTCGATCCCGAGCTCCTCCTCCGGATCCGGACGATCAGCCGCGAAGAGCTGCTGTCCCTCATCGACGCGGCCGTCACCACTCGGGTGCTGAACTGGGAGGACGGCACCGGCCCCGGCCGCCCAGGGCGGTACCTCATGCCCGATCTCGTCCGCGAGCTGGTGCTGCAGGACCTCACCCCGGCACGCCGTCAGTTGCTGCACACGGCCGCGGCCCGCGCGCTGGCCGAGTTGCCGCACCGCCATCCCGTGCACATCGCCCGCCATCTCATGGCCGCCGGTCCGCTCATCGCCCGTGAGGAGCTGGTCGACGCGGCGTTCGCGGCCGGCAACCGTTGCGCCGAGGACGACCAGCACGCCGAGGCGGCACTCTGGTTCGACCACGCCGCCGCGCTGGCGGACGATCCCGGCGTACGGGCGGAGGCCCGGCACGCGGCGGACACGGCTCGCCGACAGCTCGACCAGCTCGAGCGATGGATCGGCCATCCGTGCGATCCCGCCGATCTCCCCGGCGGCCCGGCGTGGCCGACGGACCCCGAATCCCGTGCCGGCCGACATAGCTCATAGGTCCCTCGGTACTCCGGACGCACACCCCCTCAGTTGAGGAGCGGATCATCCGGCACAGGAGGCGGGTCCAGCGCCTCGAGCACCTCCCCGTCGCCGAGCGTCTGACCTGCCAGCGCGACCTCGGGGAACGGCTGACCGGCGGGTAGTTGCGGCACAGGGCCGATCCCGATGCGTGTGGCCGGGTCGATCAGCGTCTGATTCGGACCGACCGCCGATATGTTCATGCGCCGGAGTGCGGCCCATATCGTCACCTGGTTGGCGGAGAGCACCGGACGTTGCAACTCGGCCTCAAGGTGCGGGATCACGTCGTACGTGGGCAGATTCGTGCAGCTGATGAACAGCGCGTCGGCGGTGTCGACCGCCGCCTGGCGAGCCATCTCCGCGACGTCGCGATACGGCACCTTCCATATCTCCCGGGTCAACCCGAGGTAGGCCCGCCCGGTCACCGCGACACCCGCCTCGCCGAGAAAGTCCTCCAGTGAATCGGTCACCGATTTGGTGTACGGGGTGACGATCGCGATGTTGCGCGCACCGATCTCCGCCAGCGCTTCGAGGAGCGCGCCCGAGGTGGTCACCGCGGGCAGTTCCGCGGCCTCGCTCATCGCCGTGGACATCGCCCGCTCGCCCGTCGTCCCACCGACGAAGCTGCCGGAGGTGCACGCGTAGGCGATCACCTCGGGCCGCACCGCGTGGAGCGCGCGGACGGCCTCACGCAGCGTCTCGTGCTCGCTGACGATCCGCGCCATGTCGAGGCTGACCTCGACCGGGACGAACGGCGTACGCGTCAGATGCAGCGACGTATCGTCCGGTACCCATCGCCACAGCTCGCGGTCGAGCGCGAAGTCGAACGGCGCGACGATGCCGATGCCGCGCTGCGGGATCGGACCGCCGAGAAAAGCGATCTGCAAGAAGACCCCCTTAGGGGCGGAGGGTACCGGGAAGGGCGAACATTGCTGACTGTTGACAATCTCCTACCGTCAGGGGTGCACGGCAAGGCGGACGGCCGGGAGTGGTCGAAGCGAGAAACACGAGGCCGGCGGGTGTGGACCGCCGGTAAGAGCTCGGGCGTCACGGGTTCAGTCTGCGATGCGGCCCGTCACCGCACCAGCAAGAATTTCCACGGTCTGCCATTAGCATCCCTACATGTTCGAGGTGCGTCGGCTCAGGCTGCTCTGGGAGTTGGCCGCGCACGGGACGATCGCAGCCGTGGCCGAGGCCTGCGCGCTGTCACCGTCGGCCGTGTCGCAGCAGTTGTCGTTGCTGGAGCGGGAGGTGCGCACCCCGCTGCTCATCCGGGACGGCAGACGGCTGGTACTGACCGAGGCCGCCCGCATCCTCGTCGCACACACCGAGCGCGTCCTGGCCGAGCTGGAACAGGCGCGCGCGGAGGTGGCGGCGCTCGATCACAACGTACGGGGGACGGTGGGGTTGGTCGCCTTCCCGAGCGCGGCGGGCGTGCTCGCCGCGCCGGCCATCGCCGAGTGCCAGGCGACCTATCCGGATCTGCGCGTCCTGCTCGGCGAAGAGGAGCCCGAGCAGAGCGTGGCGGGTCTCCGGGCCCGGCGAATCGATGTGGCACTGGTGTACGAGTACAACGTCCTGCCACGGCTGCATGACGCGGGTATCGAGCTACAGCCGCTGCTGCACGAGCCCCTGCTGCTGGCCCTGCCGCCGAGACGCGCCACCCAGATGGGGGACGGTGGTCCCGGCAGCCTCGAAGGGCTCAGCCAGGCGCGCTGGATCGCGCCGGGCAGCGACAGTGCGCTGCGGTCCGTGCTGGTGCGGGCCTGTAACGCCGCGGGGTTCGATCCGCAGCTGGACTACATCAGCGACGACTACAGGGTGATCATGGCACTCGTGCAGGCCGGAGTCGGAGTGTCGCTGATCCCTCGTCTCGCGGCGGAACAGCTGGCCGCCGAGGTGCGCCTGCACCCGGTCACCGACCTGCGTCTGACCCGTACCGTGTCGGTGGCCGTGCGGTCGGGCAGCGGCGGCGACCCGGCGATCGCCGCGCTCGTCCGCTCGCTGCGTCGCGTGGCCGGCCCCTTGCCAAACGGTGGCTGAGGCTGTTCTCATGACCGGACCATGTCGACATTCGATTGTCGACAAGAGGGCGGTCGGCTGCAGCGGGGCTCCGGCTGCCGATCCGAACGATCGGAGGATCGACAGTGGATCGCTACATCGAGATCACGCTTGAGAAGCGCGGCGTGAGCTGCGTTGCGAAGCTGCTGGACGACAAGGCCCCGCGGACCTGCGAGGCGGTCTGGAACGCCCTGCCCCTGGGCAAGGACGTCTTCCACGGCAAGTACGCCCGCAATGAGATCTACACGCTGGTACCGGCGTTCGCCGAGGTCGAGCCGGGCACCGAGAACCCAACGATCACCCCGATTCCAGGCGACGTCGCCTACTTCACCTTCGCCAACTGGCAGCTGAGCACCAGCTCGCACGGCTATGCGCAGGGAGGCCGTCCGCAGGAGGCGGAGAGCATCGTCGACCTCGCGTTGTTCTACGAGCGCAACAATCTGCTGCTCAACCCGGACACCGGCTTCGTGCCCGGCAACATCTTCGCCACCATCACCGAAGGCCTGGACCGGATCGCCGAGGCGGCGCAGGACCTGTGGCTGTCCGGCGTGATCGGGGAGTCCCTGACCTTCAAGCGCGCCTGACCGGTATCCGGCATTCCGCACGAAAGCCCGGAACCGGCAGGCAAGAAGGGGCGGGGAACGAGTGAACTCCCCGCACCGCCCCGCCCTGCTCGATCAGCCGTGCGGCCGGACCGGGCCCGCGGATACGACCCCATCGCTCACCAGCGCCTCGAAGAGGGTGTGGGAGGCGCGCAGCACCAGCGCGTCCTGGTGCCGGGCGGCGACCAGTTGCACACCCACCGGAAGTCCCTCCGCGGTCGTGCCACAGGGCACGCTGGCCGCCGGCTGCTGGGTGAGGTTGAAGGGGTAGGTGAACGGCGTCCAACCGGTCCAGCGCTCGAGACCGCTGTCCTCGGGGACCTCCCGGCCGGCCTCGAAGGCGGGTATCGGCAGGGTCGGGGTCACCAGCAGGTCATGGCGTTCGTGGAACGCGCCCATCCGCCGGCCCAGCGACATGCGCTCGTCCACCGCGCCGAGGTAGTCGAGCGCGCTCATGGCCGCCCCCTGCCGGCATATCTCCCGCAGCCCGGGGTCGAGTCGCTCCGACTGCTCGGACGTCAGGTGCTCGACCACCTTGGCCGCTCCGGAGAACCACAGGGTGTGGTAGGCCTGCACCGGATCGGCGAATCCGGGGTCCACCTCCTCGACGTGCGCACCCGACTCGGCGAGCAGCGCGACCGCCCGTCGCACCCGGACGGCCACCTGCGGGTCCACCGGCGCGCCCGCCAGGGTCGGGCTGTAGGCGACGCGTAGGCCGCGCACCCCGCCGGCCTGGGGAGCGATCTCAGCCCGGAAGCTGCCCGCGTACGGCGCCAGGGCCGACCAGTCGCGGCCGTCGGCGCCACAGATCACGTCCATCATGAGGGCCGCGTCCGCCACGGTACGGGTCATCGGCCCGGCATGGGCCAGCGTGCCGAACGGGCTCGCCGGATAGAGCGGGATCCTGCCGTACGTGGGTTTGAGACCGAAAATGCCGCAGAACGCGGCGGGGATGCGCACCGAGCCGCCGCCGTCGGTACCCACGGACAGCGGGGCCAGGCCCAGCGCGACAGCGGCCGCGCTGCCCCCGCTGGACCCACCGGAGGTGCGCGAGGGATCCCACGGATTACGCGTCACTCCGGTCAGCGGATTGTCGGTGACTCCCTTCCAGCCGAATTCCGGAGTCGTCGTCTTGCCGACGAAGACCGCTCCGTGCTCGCGCAGCCGGGCCACGCTCGGCGCGTCCTCGTCCCAGTCGCGGTCGGGGTCCACGCTCAGCGAGCCGCGCAGCGTCGGCCGGCCCTTGGTGAGCAGCAGGTCCTTGATGGACACCGGAACGCCGTCGAGGAGGCCCTGTGGTTCACCTCGGCGCCAGCGCTCCTGCGATGTCCGCGCCTGCGCGCGCGCCGTGTCACGGTCGACCAGGCAGAAGGCGTTCACCAGGGGATCGAGCCGCTCGATGCGGTCGAGCACGGCATCGACAACCTCCACGGGGGACAGGCTCCGGTTCGCGTACGCCGTGACCAGCTCCGTCGCGGTGTACGCACAGAGTTCGTCGGTGCCGGTGCCCTCCGTCTCGGTCCTGCCACGGTCGAGCTCGGTCATCACATGCCCTCCTCGATCTTCGGCGTGTCCGCCGCGGCCACGGGTACGTATCCCAGCTTCTTGTCCACGATGTTGTGCAGGGGGCGACCGGACACCCAGCGCTCGAAGTTGCTCAGGAAGACCTCGGCGAGATCTTCCAGCCAGCCGTGCGTGTCGGCCGACATGTGCGGGGAGACGAGCAGCCCGGGGGTCTGCCACAGCGGGCTGTCGCCGGGCAGTGGCTCCTCCCGGAACACGTCCAGGGCCGCCCCTCCCAGCCGGCCCTCGCGCAGCGCCGCCACCAGGTCGTCCTCGACGACCAGCGGGCCGCGGCCGACGTTGATGAAGCGTGCGCCCCGCTTCATCCGGCCGAACGTCGCGGCGTCGAACATGTCGGCCGTCTCGTCGGTCAGCGGCGCGGCACTGACCACCCAGTCCGCCTCCGGAAGCAGCCGGGGCAACTCGCCGAAGCCGTGGACGCGGCCGAAGTCCGGATCGGCCTCACGGGCGGTGCGTGCCACGAGTGCCGTTCGCAGGCCGAGCGCGGACAGCAGGCGGGCCGTGGCGCGCCCGATGGGACCGCCGCCCACCACCACGGCACGGGTGCCGGCCACTCGTTCCGTCTCTCGGTGCCGCCAGATTTGAGAGCGCTGCAAGTCGTACGTGCCGGGGAGATCCTTGGCCATGGCCAGGACCAGACCGGCCACGTACTCGGCGATCGGCCGCTCGAAGACCCCACGGGAATTGGTGATCACGGCGTCCGAGTCGATCAGCGCGGGGAAGATCAGGCGATCCACGCCGGCGCTGGCGGTGTGCACCCACCGCGGTCCGCCGTGTTCGGGCCAGGCCTCGGGCAGGGCATCGGTCAGGAAGTCCCACACCAGGAGGACGTCGGCCTCCGCCAGCGCCTCCCGCAGGCCCTTCTGTGTGACCTGCCGTAGCCGGGCCGCCTGACCTAGACGTTCCAGGAGCGGGGGCCTGTCGTCCCCGAGAACCACGACGACAGGGGGTCCGGTCTCGCTCATCAGGCGCCCTTCATTTCGCTGCGACGTGCTGGGGGTCCCGCATGCCCGGGCGGGGAGTCGTCAGGGCATCCGAAAACGCCGCCTCGTCATGGTGTTGACACGCTAGGTACCCGTTCCTACTGTTGTCAACAATCTACAGATCGGCGTCGAGGCGGTTCGGCGCCGACCGCTTTCCTCGGCCAAGCTCGCGGCTTATTGCCGAATGTCAACAGGCTTCAAGGCGACTTAGACTGTCCCCCGTTCGAAAGGGCGCTGACGCATGACTGACCGGACCGCGACGGTGGGATTCCTCTACCCGGGATACTCCGCGGAGGACGACTACCCGCTGCTGGAGAGCAAGGTCGCGGGCGGGGTCCGGCTTCCCCTCGTGCACACGGACATCGGGGAGGACGCCCACCGTGTGGACGCTCTGCTGGAGATGGGGGCGATCCACCGGTTGGCCGACCGGGTGGGACGGCTCAGGGAGCACGACGTCGATGCGGTGGTGTGGGCCTGCACCAGCGCGAGTTTCATCTACGGATGGGACGGCGCCCGGCGGCAGATCGAGGAGCTCTCGCGGGTGAGCGGCCTGCCGGCGTCCAGCACTTCTTTCGCCTTCGCGCACGCGGTGCGGGCACTGGGCGTGCGCCGCCTCGCGGTGGCCGCCACCTATCCCGAGGATGTCGCGGCCTATTTCGTCCGCTTTCTCGAGGCCTCGGGCGCCGAGGTGATCCAGGTCTCCGGCCGGGGCATCATCACCGCGGCGGAGGTGGGCACGCTCGGGCGCGAGCAGGTGCTCGAACTGGCGTGCTCGAACGATCACCCGGACGCCGATGCCGTGCTTCTTCCCGATACCGCGCTGCACACCGCCGCATGGCTCGACGAACTGGAGGAGGCCGTCGGCAAGCCGGTCCTGACGGCGAATCAGGTCAGCGTGTGGGAAGGTCTTCGGCTGGCGGGCGACACCCGGCCGCGGAATGGGCTCGGTTCCCTTTTTCGAAGTACCCACATCACCGCTCCTGTGGGAATTGAGGAGCGGCCTTGACGAAGGAACGAACTCATCATGGCGGAATCGAGAACGCTGCGGCCGCTCAAACGAGAACCGGCGGTGACCATCATCGCGTCCCGGCTGACCGACGCGATCATGGACGGCACGCTTCCACCGGGCAGTCAGCTCGGTGAGGCGGAGCTGGCCGCGCAGCTCGGCGTCAGCCGCGGCCCGTTGCGCGAGGCCATGCAACGCCTCGTGCAACAGGGCATCGCCCGCAGTGTGCCCCACCGCGGCGTGTTCGTCATGAGCCTGGACGAGGACGATGTGCGCGACATCTACCTGGCCCGGACGGCCATCGAGTCCGCCGCCTGCCGCCTGGTGCTACAGCAGGATCCACAACGTACCGCCGACCGTTTGGCCACGGTGCACCGTGCCATGGCCACCGCTGCTCGCAACGGAGACCCGGCCGCCCTCAGCGCGGCCGACATGGAGCTGCACCAGGTGCTCGTCGAGGAGTCGGGCAGCGTCCGGCTGAAGCGGATGGCGGAGACGCTGTTCGTCGAGACCCGGATGTGCATGACCGCGCTGGCGGACGAATACCCGATGCCGGTGGAGATGGTCGAGGAGCACGCCGCGATCATCGAGGCCCTGCGCGCGGGCGACGAGGAGCGGCTGTACGCCCTGCTGGACGAGCACATGCAGGACGCCGTCCGCCGGCTGACCGGTCACGGCCAGATCACCGATCCGTCCGGAGCGATCGCGGCGGCCGACCGGACGGCCTGACGCGTACTGGCGCCAGGTGCTCACCCGGTTACCCGCGACCGCCGACACGAACGCGCCCCCGGCCGGGTCCAGGCCGGGGGCGCGATTCCGCTTCTGCTACGGCTGGACGTCGATGGTGAAGGTGGACGTCGTGTTCCTGATGTCGACGGCGTTGTCGCTCATCTTGAGGTTGTGGAAGGTCACCGAGCCGACCGCCGGGCCCTGGCCGGCCTCGGGCAACTCATTCGCCCAGAGACCGAACCCCGACTTGGCGTCGTAGGCGTCGCCGCTCTTGTGCGCACCCGTGATGGTGATGTTGGTGAGCACGGTGTCGGTGACCGGGTTCAGCGGCGCTCCGTTGACGTAGTCGGTCTGGAACATGATCCCTGAGTACGTCGGGTCGATGATGTCGACGTCACTGACCCGGATCGCCCGGAACTGCTTCGAGGCCGAGAACATCCAGATTCCGGGGAAGGTCTGCGCGCCCCAGAAGTGGCCGCCGGCCCGCACGATCGAGATGTTGCTGAAAGTCGTCTGGTCCGGTCCGAAGTCCTCCATCGGGTAGCCGAAGTCCAGCGAGCTGATCGTGATGCCGGAGTAGGTCAACGTGTCGGCGATGTAGATGTTCTTGACGGTGTTGTCCTGCCCGCCGTACACCGCGACGCCCGCCGCACGCCACGGCAGGATCGCCGTGAGGTTCTGGAAGACGTTGTTCTTCTCACCGGTGCCGCCGGAGTCGGTCGCGGCGAACAGCGCGAAGCTGTCGTCGCCGGTCGCGCGGGCCTCGTCGTTGGACACCAGGTTGTCCGAACTGCCGTTGGTCATGTTGATGCCGTCGGCGAAGGTGTCCCGGATCCGCGCGTTGGTGATCGTCATGTGGTCGGTGTTGTTGCCCCAGTACATGCAGACCATGTGCTCGACCCAGAGGTTGTCGATCGTGTCGTTCGCGACGTTCTGGAGGTCGAACACCTTGCCCGGCCCGTCGATCCGCGAGGTGTAGTTGCCGAAGTAGGCGAAGCCGGAGAAGGTCGAGCCGTTCGCGGTCGCGTCCGCCCGGATCCCGATGTCGGTGTTCTCCTGGCCGGTGGGCGCCTGGAATTGTGTGTACCAGGGACCGGCGCCGATCAACTTGATCGCCTTGCCGTACACCTGGAGCTTGCCGGACGTCTCGTACGTGCCTGCGGGCAGGTAAACGCCGACCAGGGTGGAGTCCTGCCGCACCTTGTCCAGCGCGTTCTGCACGTCCTGCTGGGTGAAGCCGGCCGGCACGGCGTACTTGGCCGGGTCGGGGTTGGCGATGGGGGAGACCTGCTCGGTGTTGATGAAGTCGATCGAGTAGTAGGCCGCCGTGTTGGCCGCGTCCTTCTGCAGCCTGATCTTGTGCCCGGCCGGTACGGTCGTGCCGAGCATGACGTGCGCCTCGTCGTAGATGTGCCGCGGCGAGGAGTCCGGCGAGTTGCCCGGGCCCGTCTCGCTGCCGTAGAGCCACGCGAAGTGCGAGGTCAGGTCGATGGTCTTGAGGAACGTCCCGTCGACGTAGACGTCCAGGGTCGAGTTGATCCCGCCGCCGCCCGACGCGTCGGGGATCGCGAACCGGGTCACGAGCGTGTTGGTGCTCGCCTTGGTGGTGAACTCCACGCTGCTGCCGGTGGTGGCCAGCTTCACCGCGCGGCGGCCGGACGCCTCACCGGCCAGGTCGCCGATCGTACGGTTCGGTCCGACGGTCGTCGCTCCGCCGGCCAGGGCGCCGTCCTCGGCCTCGTACGTGTCGTACGGCATGTTCGCGCCGCGTCCGACGAAGAACGGCGTGCTGCTGGTGTTGTTGGCCTGTTTGACCGGCAGCTCGTTCGTGTCGTTGGCCAGCACGACCTTGACGGTGTACTTGCCGTTCACCGCCGTCCACGATCCGAGGTCCACAGGGGCCGCGGTGGCGCCCGCAGCGATGGTCCCGCTGACCGAGCCGGTGAACGTCTTCACGGTCGCGTTGTTCGCGTCGAGGAGTGTGAGCGTGATGCCGTGTGAGCCGGAGCCGGAGGCCACGGTGCCCTGGTTCTTCACCGTGACGCTGAACGTCACGTTGTTGCCGCTCGCGGGGTTGCCGGGTGTCCAGGTCACCGACGACGCGATCAGGTCGGAGCTGGCGACCGGCGCCACCGTCAGTGACGTCGGGTTGGTGTAGGAGTTGTTGTCCTCGTTCAGCTCCAGGACGTCGTCGGCCTCGTCGACCTTCGCGCTGAGCTGGTAGGTCCCCGCGTCACGGGTCCCGGCGGACGCGGAGACCGTGGTCGAGGCCCCGGCCGCGAGGGCGCCAACGTCCGCGGTGCCGACCTTCTGTCCGGCCAGGTAGAAGTTGACGTTGGTCGGGTCGGACGCCGCCGTCCCGGTGTTCTTCACCGTCGCCGTGAGCGAGACGGCGTCGGTCTCGGTCGGCGACGCCGGGCTCCAGGACATGCCGCCGATCGTCAGGTCGGGCGCGGGGGCCGGGGTGCCGATGACCTGGAGTTCGGCGACCTGACCACCGGTGGCGCCGGAGTTGGCGGTGAACTTCAGCTGCACCTCGGCAGCCGTGGTGGTCACCGGGATCGTCACCGTATTGCCGGACGCCGGGTCGAAGGTGTACGTCTTGGCCGCGACGACGCTGGTGAAGTCGCCGGAGTGCTTCGGCCGGGCGAGTACCTCGATGGTCTGGGTGCGCCGGCTCCAGGCGGCGTCCGGGTTGAGCTTGACGACGACGGAGCTGATGTCGGCCTTCACCCGGAGGTTCACCGTGAGGGTGTCCGGGTAGCTGTTCGCGGCCGCCTCCCAGTACGTGCCCACGTTGTCGTCGTTCGCGTTCGTCTCCACGAAGTCGTAGATGTGGGACGAGGCCGTGATCGGCTTACCGGACGCGAGGTTGGTGCCGGTGCCGCCGCTGCCCGTACGGGTGACCGAGCCGCTGTCGGGTGACTGGTTGCCGGCGGCGTCCTTCGCCCGGACGAAGTAGGTGACGGTCACGGTGGTCGGCTGGGTGTCGGTGTAGGTCAGCACGTTCCCCGCGACGCTGCCGCGCAGTGCGCCGTTGGCGTACACGTCGTAGCCGGTCACGCCCACGTTGTCCGTGGCGGCGTTCCAGGTCAGCTTGATCTGACCCGCGCTGGGCTCGGTGTAGGCCAGGTTCGTCGGCGCGGTCGGCGGCTGCTGGTCGCCGGTGCTCGGCCCGTACACCTCGAACTCCGACACCTGCCCGGCCGGCCAGCCGGTGTTGGCGGTGATGTTCAGGCGCAGGTACCGCGTGACGACGGTGTTGAACCCGATGGTCACCGTGTTGTTGCTCGCGGGGTCGAACGTGTGCCCCGCCGAGCCGACGATGTCGGTGTAGTTCGTGCCGTTGGTGCTGCCCTGGATCGCGAAGGTCTCGGTCCGGGCGCCCCAGTTGGCGGTCGGCAGCTTCAGCACGACCTTGTCGGTGCTGACCGCCGCGCCGAGGTCCACCTGGATCCACTGCGGGAAGGCGTTGTTGGCGCTCTCCCAGTAGGTCGACTGGTTCCCGTCGTTGGCGTTGGCAGGGGTGTACACGTCGGTGTAGCTGCTGGCGGAGACGGTCTTTCCCGCCGCCAGGTTGGGGCCGTCCGCGGCGGACGCGGGCGATACCAACCCGAGGACGGCGGCTGCGGAGGTGAGGAGGCTGATGACAGCGCTTCCAGCGAGGAACCGCAGCCGTGCGTGCTTCGGTTTCATTGCGCCTCTCGTTTCGGACAGCGCCGACCCGGATCGCGGGCGGGCGCCTGGGCGGGGCCACATGCCAGCGAGGCATGTGGGGGGCACAACACCGAGGCTAAATTTCTTGACAATTCATTGCAAGAACGGAACAGGTAGATGAAATCGCGCTCAGGCGAAGGCGTCGAGGCCTGTGCGAGGCTCCAGTCCGGAGACCGACCGGGAAGGGCCGCCGCCGACCGTCCGGCGGCGACCTTCCCTATCGGCTCAGTCGAGCGGGTCCAGCGTCACGTATGCCGTGGTCGGGTTTGAATCGTTGACGAGCGACTCGAAGTTGCCCACGTCGTCGAAGGCGAACGCGTACGCCTTGCCGTCCTGCATCTGGGCGTGGATCTTGCGCGCGTAGTGGTTGGTCACCACGTCCGTGTAGAAGTCCGCGGCGTTGGTGTCCGGTTGGGTGGTGCTGGTGAGCAGCGTGCTGCGGTTGAAGCCCGCGCACAGCGTCCGGGAGATCGGGCCGCGGACCTGGTCGTTGGGCGCGTCGAGCAGCTTGTAGCAGCCGAAGATGCTGTCCGAATCGGGCTTCTGGAAGCTGGTGACGACCTGGCCGGCGCCGTTGGTGAAGTTCATGACGTTGCCGGAGACGCGGCCGTAGTACCGGACGCCGGGCTGGTCGGCGAACGGCTGCACGGTGAGGGTGGCCGAGCTGTACTTGGCCCAGACCCGGTTGACGTAGTCGTTCATCACGTCCGCCGGCAACGCGCCGGCGGCGATCCCGTGGCCGGGCGCTATGGCCCGAAGGATGTTGCCGCTCGGGTCGCGCTGGATCAGGTTGGCCCAGCCGCCGGGCTGTCCGGTGAGAGCGTTGAAGAAGCCGCGGTATCCGCCGGATTTGAGATGACCGGTGTTGCGCACCGTCCCGCTCGTGTTCTTGACACCGACGGCGTACGGCGCGGAGAACATGTCGACCTGCGTGCTGTTGATCCACAGGCCGGAGTCGTTCAGCGTGTACTCGCTCCAGTTGAACAGGATGTTGCGGTTCGGATCGGACGGGTTGTTGACGTCCGGCTGGACCAGCCCACCGGTCGTCACGAAGAACTTGAGCTTCTGGCCGTAGGAGAAGTACACGCGCCCGGAGAACTTGGGCAGCCGGATGGTGATCGACTGGCCGTTCGCGGGTCCGGGGATCGACGCGTCGGGCGCGGGCGTCGGCGGTGTACCGCCCGCCGGCCACGCATGGAACCCGCCACCGGCGTCCGCCCATCCCTGCTGACCGGTCGCCAGGTTGGTACCCAGCACGTAGAGGTAGACGGCGTCCGTCCGGCCGGACTTGTTCGCCACCTCCAGCGGAACGGTCGCGGCGGTGACGTTGGCCTCCGCCGCGGGCGCGACGGTCGTGATCGAGCCGCCTGCCACGACCATGGCTGCGATCAGCAGTCCATGCAGTTTGCGCATCCTCATGTCCCTCTTCTCTCTTCTGGAGAGCAGGTAGAAGCCGAACGGGCATGCGATCGCCGTCTCGCGGGCTGATGGCCTCCGCGGCCGACCTCAGCTGCGGTTCGTCTGTATACGATCGAACCTTTCCTCGCGAGAGCGCCTTCAGGATGGCTTCTTTACTATTTCCCGTCAATAGCAAAGTTAGTTTTCTGTTAACTCCTCTCGGGTGGCGGCCGAGCCTCGAACATCACGTTCGACAACATCGACATCGAGCGCCTGACCCACACGAACGAGAACGCCTGCACACCGTGGACGGCGTCAAGATCTACTGGGAGGTGGCGTACGCAAGGGCACTCGTCACCACGGTGACCGGCTCGGCGCCTCAGGCGGAGGAGACGTACACCTGGACGACGCCGCCCGCCTCGCGTACGGCCAGCCGGGGCAGAGCCGGAATCGGTGCCGGAAGCCGGTGATGGAGGACGGCGCCGTTGAGCGCGAAGAGCGCCTGGTGGCAGGGGCACCGCAGCCGTGCGCCGCCCTCCACGTGCAGACGGCACCCCTGGTGCGTGCACACACCGGAGACGGCGCGCAGCCGGCCGCCGTCTCGGGTCACGAAGCCGGTGGTGCTGCCGGCGTCGAAGGAGTGCACCGCGCCGTCCGGCAGGTCGGCCGCGGCGACCACCGGATGCCACCTGCCGCTGTCGGGGGTCATCGTCCCGTCGCTCGGCGGCGTCTCGCCGCCAGTGATCGCGCGATCGATCGTCACTCCCGCCACGGCGCCGACCCCGGCGAGCGCGCCGCCCAGGACCAGGCGGCGCCCGACCGGCATCGGTGCTCGCGCGACGTTGTCCGGCTCCGCAAGGCGACGGTGCAGGTCGGCGACGAACTCCTCGCGGGGCGCGTCCGATCCCGGACGCGCGGCACGCAGCTCGATGGCGAGGCGGAGCGCGTCGGCGTCCGCCTCCTCGACCGGGAAGGAACGCGGGCGGCGGCCCTTGAGCAGATCCTCGACGTAACGCCGTAGACCCTTCACGGGTCACCTCCCCATCCTGTCGTCCGAATGATCCTCCCGCACGACCTCGGCCGCGAGCCTGAGCGCACGGTGCTGCAGGACCTTCGCGTTGCCGACACTGACCCCCAGCTCCCGCGCCGCCTCACGGATCGTGTAGGACCGGAGGAACCGCAGCTCCAGGACACGCCGGTACCGATCGGGCAGTGCCGCCAGGATCCCGGCCACGCGTTCGGCCGAACGACCCGCCTCGGGCGGCCGGCCGAAGTCGGCCGCCACGCGTTCGATGTCGATGGCGGTGATCTCCTGCCCGAGCGTCCGGCGCCAGTGCGCGGCCAGCACCGAACGCGCGGTCGCCAGCAGGTACGCGCGGACCTCGCCCACACTGGCGGAGGTCCGCAGCGGGCGCAGCGCGGAGAGGAAGACCTCGGCGGTGAGGTCCTCGGCGTCCGGCCGGTTGCCGACCTTGGAGAACATCAACCGGTAGATCCGGTGAACGTTGTCCAGGTAGATGGCCTCCCACCCGGTGTAGGTCTCACCCTCCACCAGGCGGAGCGGCGTCCGGGGCTCAGGCGGAGTCTCGGCATCCGGCCCCGGGCGCTCGCGTCTGCCCGGGATCCAGCGGTTCATGACCAGCCCCCTTCACCATCTTCACATGGCGCTACGGCCGGGGTGTCATCCGAGCCTCTCGTCGCGGATCGCCAGGGCGTGCCGGCCCCGTACGTAACCGACCTCGCGGATGCCGAGGGCATGCCGCAACCGGCCGGCCGGAAGGGTGACCGGAGTGGGCGCCGGGCCGTCCCCGGGATGTGGCAGCGGGTAGGCGGTGGTCGTCGCGCTGTGGAAGGTGACGTTGCCCTCGGTCTTGGTGAACAGCTGGTGGATGTGGCCGTTGAGGCAGGTCACGGAAGCGAAGCGGCGCAGGAGACCCAGCGCCTGTACCGAGTCGTCGGTCGCCCATCCCCAGCTCGGGTACAGCGCGAACATCGGGATGTGACTGAACACGACGATCGGCGTGTCGCTCGACAGACCGGCCACGTCCTTGCGGATGAAGTCGAGCTGCTCGGTGCCGAGATGGCCGAGCTTGCTCATGTGCAGCGTGTTCACCAGCGCGATGAAGTGCATCCCCTTCATGTCGAAGCTGTACCAGCCCTCACCGCGGGTGCCGCTGCCGAAGGCCCGGCGGTACTTCTGGCCCGCGTCGTCGATGGAGTCGTGCTCGCCCGGCACCGTGAAGACGTGACCCGTCTTCAGCCCGGTCATCATCTGCTTGACCTGGTCGAACTGGCCCGGTGTGGCCAGGTGGGTCAGGTCCCCGGTGTGAATGACGAAGTCCGGCCGGTGCTCCAGCGCGTCGATCCGGTGCAGCGCGTCGGAGAACGAGTCGGCGACGTCGGTGTTCGCCGGTCCGTGGAAGCCGATGTGGCTGTCGCTGATCTGCGCGAACCGTAGCGTGGCGTCGGCGGGCAGGGCGTCGCTCGATCCGGCGACGCGGCTGACCACCTCACCCGCGGCGACCGCGAGGACGACCGCGCCGCCGAACCACGCGCTGTGCCGGAGCAGTTGGCGTCGGGTCATGCCGGCCGGGTCGTTCTGGTCTTCGGGCGGTGGAATGTTCGGCGCGTTCACGGCCGCACCACCACCGTTCCGCGCATGAACGGGTGGATCGTGCAGGAGTACGGGTAGCTGCCGGGCTTGGTGAAGGTGTACCGGAAGGTCTTCCCGGCTGTCAGCGGTGCGGAGCGGAACGAGCCGCCGTCGGCCGTCACCGTGTGCGGTTCCTCGTCCTTGTTCGTCCAGGTCACGGTGGTGCCGACCTTGACGGACGCCGACGCGGGCGTGAACGCGAAGCTCTTGATCGACACCGTGTTCGCGGCGACGGGAGCGCCTCGCGGCGCCGTTCCGGAGCCGCCGGCCATTCTCATCCCGGGCATCGAATCGGCGGGCGCGTTCGCCCGAGGGGCGGGCCGGGCCCCGGTCGAGGTGCTCGGCCCCCAGCCGCAGGCGGCCTGCACGGCCAGCCCGCCGATGGCCACGAGCGCCGCGGGCCGGCGTCGCCCGCGCGCGAAGTATGTGGAGAGGTTCATCTGTCGTCCCATCCGTTCCGCCTGGGCGGACGTCGTCGCGTATCCGCTGTTCGCGGACCTTCGACCACAGATAGGACCGGGGGTTACACCGTGATCTCCGTACGCCGCCCGTAACCTCCGCGCCTATCTCCTTTTGAAGACGGTCGCCGCCGGGCGACGCCCGACCCGGCCGCCGCTGCCGTCTCGGCCAGGGCCCTGGCGGCGGCACGTACTCGACAAGATCACCTTCATGCCGCGGACTCACGTCCACGGGTTTTCAGGAGATATGCCATGTGCTGCCATCGACCGCAATGTCCACCGGCCGACGCCGTCGACCGGGACGCCGCGCACACCGTCGCGTCCCATCCCGAGCAGGGATGGAGCCTGCTGTGCAACGGCGTGATCGTCTTCGACGACACGGGAGAGCTTCTGCCGGACGGCGGCGTCGTCCCGCCGCACCGTCCGACCGACGTCCCTCGCGGACCCGTACCCGGACCGCGGATCAGGTCTCAGTCGCCACCGGCGTCTCGGGGAGGGGTGAGGAAGTCCTGGAGCTCGCGGTGCCGAAACTGATAGGTGGCGCCGCTGACGCGGAGCAGCCGTGCCTCGCAGGCCCAGTCGAGAAAGGCCCAGAGCCGCAGTGGCAGCAGGCCACGTGCGGCCGCCACGATCAAACCGATCATGGCGCGGGACCAGGTGATCGCGCCGAAGGCCAGGCCGAACGCCACACCGCCGATCAGCGCACAGGCCAGCGACTCGACGACGCCGTTGTTCATGACGAACACGAGAATGGCCGCGACGCCGCCGGTGAGGCCGAAGGCCACCCCGATGATCGGGTTGCGGCGGAGCGCCTCGCGCGGGTGGGCCAGTTCCGCGTCCTTGCTCCACCCGCCCGTCGCGATTTCGAAGACGACCCCGAGCGCGAACGCCAGGGCGAAGGCGCCGATGCCCCCCACGACCAGGGGGAGCGGGCCCGCGCCGGCGAGCCGTAGCGGCGGCAGTCCGGTGAGCGCACCGCACAGGCCGAAGCCCAGGAGGGTGACGGGCTCCGCGCGGATCACCTCGGACACGGCCAGGTGCTCGGTCCGCGGCCGCCCGGCGGCGGTCAGCCCGATGAGCGCCCCGAACACCGAGCCCCCGGCCGCCCCCGAGGCGACGGCGAAGACCGGCCCGAAGACCCGGCCGTCCGTGAGCACGAGCCCGGCCAGTCCGCCGAGCACTCCCAGCGGGCCGCCCGCGAGAGCGCCGAGCAGCCCGCCGATCACCCGCCGTCGGCGGGGTACGTTGGCGCGCCCGCCGGCGGCGGCCGGCCACGGCGACAGCGACACGCCGACGGCGATGGCCACCCAGCCCGCCATGAGCGCCAGGGTGAGCCCCTCACCCGCGCCGATCCCGTGGCGGAGGCCGGAGTGACGATCGACGGCCGATCCCGCCCAGAACGCGAGCATGGCGGTGATCGCCAGTACCGCGCAGCACAGAGCGTGGAGCGCCCGGACCCGGCGCCGGCCGCCGATCGGCCACAGCAGGTGCGGAACGACGTCGATCGCCGTCAGGCCGGGCGGCGGCCGATCCGTCGCGGCGGCGCGGGCCGCCTGCCAGCGCAGGTGGCCGGCCAGGCGCATGAGCCATGCGCGCACCTGCGCGGGGTCGTACGGAGTGCCGTGCGCGGTGCGCGGAGTGAGCCCGGTCGCGGCCGGGACGTACGCATCGAGGAGACGCCGGCCTATCGCGGCCGCGGCTTCGCGGGGATCGGCGGCAGGGTCGACGCGCACCAGTTCGGCCGGGTCCGCGCCGGACTCCACGGCGGTCGCGGTCAGCGACAACCGCCACGGTGTGCGGAGGGCGGAGTGGACCGCCGTTCCCGATTCTCCGGACAGTGCCGCATGGATGTCGTCGCGGTACGGACGGCACGGATGGTCGTCCGGCCAGCGGGCGCGCAGGTACGCGCCGATCTGTTCGACGGTCAGGTCGCGCAGACGTATGCGGGCGGCGTCGTCGAGTCCGCATCGGGCTTCGACCAACTGGGCATGGCGGTCGGCCCGGCAGGTCACGACGACCGCCCCCGGCCGCCGGCCGGAGAGGTCGCTGTACCGGTTGAGCTCGCTCAGCAGCGCGATCGCCCGGCGGGGCGGGCCTGGGGACGGTTCGGGGTCCAGCTCGTCCAGCCCGTCCAGTACCGGCAGCACGCGGCGGTCCCGCACCAGCCGCGCCGCGTCGGTGGCAGCGAGCCCGAAGACCTGCATCAGCTGATCGCCCAGCCACCGCTCGAACGGGTTCCCCGGGGTCCATCGGGCGGCGTTCAGGCGTACCGGCACCATCGGCCGACCGCCGGGCCGCTCGCCGCCGTCCACGAAGGGCTCCACCAACTGCAGCACCAGTTCGATGGCGAGCACCGTCTTGCCCGCCCCTGATCCGCCCACGACCATCAGGCGCTGAGGGCGCAGGCCGCTGAAGAAAGGGCCGATCGAGTGCAGGCCGTCCCGTACTTCGTCGGCGGCGTCGTCGCGGACCGTACCGGCGTGCGGTTCGAAGGAGACCGGTGCGACGCTGTAGCCGCCGAGCAGCCCTTTACGTGCCCTGTCCTCCTCCCGGGCCACTCGCCGTGCGAGCAGTTCGAGGGCGTGGTCCGGTTCGGGACGAGCGGTGATGTCCCCCTGAGCCGTCGTGCCCGCCGCCTCGACGTCCGGCCTTCCGGGTTCGGGCGAGGCCTGTGCCGTGACCACCGGGGACGTCCCGGCCGCGTCGCCCGGTGGGGGCGACGCGGCCAGGGCGCTTCTGGCCGCCCGCCAGCGTTCGATCTCACCGGGGATCAGCTCGGCCGGATGGTCGCCGTAGCGCAGGCACGCGGTGACGAACGCCTTGACGAAGTCCCATCGCGGCAGCTTGTCGGCCTGCCGCAGGACATGGGAGGTCGTGCTCTTGGGCAGCGCGTCGACCATGGTCCCGTCCGGGGTCACCATGCTGCCGCCGAGTGATCGCAGCTTGCTCAGCGGCGGATCGCCCGCCCACTGCTTGAGCCGGATCAGGGACCGGACGAAGTCCTCCACGGTGTCGATACCGGCGGGATCCGGGGGACGCGGGCGGTCCGCGGTCACTGCCGGCCCGTCCTCACCAGCGACCATGCGAAGGCCGCCGCGCCGCGCCGGGGCCACCGGCGGTCCGGCACGGTGCCCGCCAGCGTCTGGACATGACGAGACTCCATCAGGAAGTTGCGTGCGTCGTCGGAGTCGACCAGCTCCCGGCCGACGGCGATGGGGACGAACCCATGCCGGGGAATGTAGACCCAACGGCCACGGTCCCAGTCATAGGGGTCGAACCAGTGGTGGCGGACCGTACCGGACACCTCCACGTTCGGGCCGGTCCGGGTGAGGATGAACGATCCCTGTGAGCGCAGCAGGCTCATTCTGCTGACGTAGAACAGCTCGGTGCCGATGAACGCGTTGATCCGGGCGTCCCAGTGGTCGTGGAGCCAGGTCGAGGCGCCGTCGGGCAAGCGCCTCGCCTCACGCGCGAGCTGGCGTTCGAAACGGCGCTGGTTCTTCCGCTCGGCCTCCTGGATCACTCTGAAGGAGCGCAGCCAGCGCGGCGACAGTGTCCTGGAGGCACCGGCGCCGTCCATGAAGTGCTGCAGGAAGTCGGACGCGATCGGATGGACGTCACGCCCGTCGTCGATGATCGAGCGGAACAACGCGGCCAGCTCCGGGGCGGACCGGCCGGTTCGCCGCCGGAAGCCGCGCAGGAACATTCTTGTCTTATCCATGCGGAGTCAGTGGGGGCTCATCCTCTGGGGCAGGGTCACGAACATGTCCGCCGATACGTCTCGTGCGGCGCGTAACGCTTCCACTCGGCGCGGGTGAGGGAGCGGCCGGCGATGGCGCACGCGGTGCTGACCGGATCGGCGGGCACGGCGACGTTCCACAGCCTCGCGGTCCCGTCGTCGCCCACCGATGTGAGGGTCGTGCCATCCGGGCCGTAGACGATGTCGGTCACGGCGTCGGCATGTCCGATCAGCGGAGGCCCGATCTGACGGTAGCTTTGCAGATCCCAGAGCCGCACGGTGTGATCCGTGGAACCCGTCGCGAGGACCTTGCGGTCCGGACTGAACGCGATCGTGGTGATCCGACCGGTATGACCGGTCAGGGCGGCCCCGACCAGGCGGTGGCCCGCCACGTCCCACAGCCGTACGGTGTCGTCGTCGGCCGCGATGGCCAGGAACCTGCCGTCGGGGCTGAACGTCATCGAGGCGAAGATCCCGCTGCTGGCGACGGGCACCGAGCCGCCGATCTGGCGGCGCGTGGCCACGTCGAAGAGCCGCACGCCGCGATCGAAGTCGGCGGCGGCAAGGGTGGTGCCGTCGCGGCTGATGGCCATCGCCACGATGACATCGCTGTGGGGAAGGCGGATCCGCGTCCCGATCTCGCGGCGGGCGGCGATATCCCAGAACGCCACTGAATCGTCCCGTTGGACGGCGAGGAACCTGCCGTCGGGGCTGAGTTGCCCGACACCGCTGCGCTTGTCCGCATAGACGGTGGAACCGACCTGACGTCCGCTCGCCACGTCCCATGTCCTTACGCCGCCGGGGCCGATGGTGGTGAGTGTGCGCCCGCCGGGGCCGAAGACGATGTGGTACGGGGGTCCGGCGTTCGCCGGGCCGTCCGTCGGCGTCAGCGGGCGGCCGACAGGACGTCGGGTGGCCACGTCCCAGAGGCGGACCGTCGGATCGTTCTTGCCGGCTCCGCCGATGGCGAGCGTTCTTCCATCCGGGCTCAGCGCGATGGCCGACCCTCCGGGCACGGTGCCGCCGATCTGCCAGTGGGCCACGGGCTCCCACAGCCGCACCACGCCGTCGTCGCCCGCGGCGGCGACGAGTCTCCCGTCAGGGCTGAACACCGCTCGCGAGAGGGAGAAACGGTTGTCGCCCAGCGCGCTGCCCACCTGCTGATGGTCGGCCACGTTCCAGAGGCGGGTGAGACCGTCGCCTCCGGCGGTGACGAGCCGCGTGCCATCCGGGCTGAAGGCGATCGCATGGAAGGGGGCCTTGCCGAGCCTGCCGCCGGCCGTCGTCAGGGCGGCACCGATCTGTCGATGAGCGGCCACGCTCCACAGCCGCGCGGTTCCGTCCGTGCCCGCGGTCGCGAGAGTCGCTCCGTCCGGGCTGAAGGCGACGTCATCGACCGCTTTCGCGTGTCTGAACGGGGCGCCGATCTGGTCGTGGGTCGCGGTGTCCCAGAGGCGGGCGGTCCCGTCCGCGCTCCCCGTGGCCAGGCGCTTTCCGTCGGGGCTGAACACCACCGCGTTGACGTTGGTGTCCCCGCCCGACCCGGCACGGCCCAGGTCTCCGCCGCGCGGACGCCGGGCGGCCACGTCCCACAGCCGGACGGTGCCCTGGAAGCCCGCGGTCGCCAGAGTCCTCCCGTCCGGGGCGAACGCGATCGCCGACACCACGCCCCGGTCGCGCAGCGGACCGCCCACCGGCTGGTGGGTGGACACGTCCCAGAACCGGACGGTCCGCACGCACGCCGAAGCCAGCGTCCGCCCATCGGGACTGAGGGCCGCTCGCACGGTCGAGGCGAAGCACTCCTGCTGGGGCGGGACGATCGGGGCTCCAAGTTGCCGATGCGAGGCCGTGTCCCAAAGGCGAACGGCCCCGTCCGCGCGCCCGGTGACGACGACCCTGCCGTCGCGACTGAACGCCAGTGTCGTGATGGACGACGTGCCCCCGACGAGGGTCCCGCGATCCGCGCTCGCCGCAGCGATCAGCAGACGGTAGCGGGCCTCCGTGGTGGGAGCGACCCGCCACGCCCCGATGGCCAGCAGCGCGGAGGTGACCGGGTCGCCGACGACCTCGCTCTGCGCGGCCATCTGGCGGGAGACCGCCAGGTCGCGTTGGTGATCCGCCTCGTCCGCCACGCTGACGGCGGTGCCGGCGGCGATGAGGGCGAAGACCGTCAGCACCGCGAGACCGGCCATCACGAGACGGCGGCGGCGGACCGTTCGCCGCGCCTCCCGCGCCGATGCCGCGACGAATCCCTCCACCGTGGGACCGGGCGGCGGAAAGCTGTCGGGATCGCGTTCCCAACGGGGCCGGCTGTCCTGGACGGACAGCAACCGCGCGCCCCGGTAGAGGAAGGCGGGATCGCCGTGGTGATCGGCCCACTCCGTGGCGTCGTCGATGAGCCCGTCGTACACCGCCTGAGCGGTCAGATCGGGGGCGAGCCACTGACGGAGCGCCGGCCAGGCGGACAGCAGCGCGTCATGCGCGATCTCGACGGCGTCCTCGTACAGCGTGATCAGCCGCCGGTCGGCGAACGCCGAGAGCAGCGCCTCGATCCGCTGTCGCCGCTCCGCCGAGTCCGCGGACGCGGCGGCATGGATCTCGGCCAGCGTCACCTTGCGCCGCGCCACGCGGCCGCCCGCGGTGATCAAGGTCATCCGCCGGAACAGTTTGAGCGCGGTCCTGCGGTCCTCCGCCGGCAGCCGCTCGAGGACCTCGTCGGCCGTACGCCGGATGGAGTCGCGGATCCGGCCGGACTCCTCATACCCCCGGACGGTCAGCCGGCCGTTCTCCCGCCTCTCCCAAATGTTGCGCAGGGCCTGCGAGAGCAGGGGCAGGGCTCCGGCCTCGTACCGCTCGCCGGCGGCCCGGTCGGCGCGCAGCTCGCCCAGGATGGTCTCGACCAGGCCGGACTCGATCTCCAGGCCCACGGCGGCCGCGGGCCCGGTGATGGCCAGCCGCAGATCTTCCTCCGTCATCGGCTCGACGATGACCTGGCCGTCCTGGATGGCCTCGGCGAACTGCGGGTAGGCCGCGCACCGGTCCCAGTAGTCCGCGCGCACACCGATGATCACTCCGGCGCGCGCCGGGCCCTCGGCCAGGGCATGCAGAGCCCCGACGTACGCCTGGCGCTCTCGCTCGTCGGTGACCAGGGTGAACAGTTCCTCGAACTGATCGATCACCAGTACGGGCCGGCCATCCGGTGGGAGGTCTCCGGACAGGGCCTCCCACGGATCGTCCCGCAGCCGTTCGTGCACCGTTTCGCGGTCCCCGCCGAGCGCCTCCGCCCAGCCCTCGGCCAACGCGCGCAACGGGTGGGCCGTGGGCGTCACGAGCAGGACCGGAGAAGGCTGCGACGCGACCGCCGGCAGCATGCCTTTGGCCAGCGCCGGGATGAGCCCGGCCCGCAGGAGCGACGACTTGCCGACACCGGAGGCACCCGAGACCAGCAGGATGGTTCCCCGCTCCGTCAGACGCGGCCCCAGGCGCTCGAGGACGCCGCGCGTCGCACGCGCGCGTCCGAAGAAGAAATCGGCTCCCTCCGCGTCGAACGGCGCCAGGCCCTGGTACGGGCAGAAATCGTCGGCGGCGGCGGTCGGCGACGGGGGACCGTGATGACGCGGAGGACGGACTCCTGCGGGCATCCCCGACCGCACCGGTGCCCGCGGCCGGCGGTGGCCGCGGTGGTCCCCTTGAGGCATGGCGCTCATTCTGGCCAATTGCCGCGGTATCGACCAATCGCGGCGGCGCCGGTCGATCCGGCGGCCGCCGGCGACGATCCGCAGGCCACCTGGGCCAGGGGTGGATTCGCGACGCTTGGGAGAGCGTCCGATTCCGTGCGCTTCCGTCCGAGCGATGGCTTGAACGGCTGGAACGCCCCTTGTATGTACCTGTCGGTCGGCCATTCTTTCCGGGGGAGATCATGGAACTGCGGGACGTCGAGACGTTCCTGGTGCTTTCGGAGGAATTGCACTTCGGCCGGACGGCCCGGCGTCTGCACGTCACACAGGGCCGGGTCAGCCAGATGATTCAGGCACTCGAGCGCGAGATCGGCGGGAGGCTGTTCGAGCGCACGAGCCGGCAGGTACGGCTGACGGCCCTCGGCCGGCACTTCCACACCGACGCGGGCGCCGGACACCGGACGCTGATGCGGAGCCTTCGGGAATGCCAGGCCATGGCCCGCCACAGTCTCGGTCGGCTGCGCATCGGCTACGCGGCGACGATCGGTGCGGAACTGGCCGTCGGCGCGGCGGACGCCTTCGAGGTCGGTCATCCCGAATACGAGGTGAGCCTGACCGCGATCAGGATGTTCCGGCCGGATCTGGCCCTGGCCCGCACCGAGGCCGACGTCGTCCTGGCGTGGTCCCCCGGCGGTGACGGCGCCGCCCTGCGGAAGCTGGGGCTGGAGGTCGGGCCGGTGCTCGCCGAGGTGCCTCGCGGACTTCTGGTTCCGGCCGGCCACTCGCTCGCCGCCCGCCGTGAGGTCGGTCTGGAGGACCTGACCGACTACGAGCTGCTGTGGCCGCCCGCGGACACCGCCACGCCAGAGCTCTGCGACCTGTGGGTTCCGCGGTTCGCCCCCTCCGGCCGGCCCCTCCGGCGCGCCGCCGACGATCTGGTCACCATGACCGGCGCGGCAGAGCTCGTCGAGGACGACGTGATCACGCTCGTCGCACGTGGCCGTGGACTGCACTGCACGGTGATCACGCTGCTGGAGCATCTGCCCTTCCCCGGCCTGACCGTCATTCCGATCAGCGACATGCCTCCGATGGTCGTCGTCCCGGCATGGCCGGCCGGCGGCGAGAACGCCGCCATCCGGGACTTCGCCGACTCCCTCGCCGGCTTCCGGAGCCGTCGCCACGACCGGCCGCCAGTGGCGGCGATCGGTGGCCGGCCCTGAACGACGCGGCGGCCTGTTCGTCCGGTGAAAGCGGATGAAAGGCCATTGCGGGTTGATCGTCCGATTGTTGTGCTTTTCGCAGCCCGGCGAAGTCCTCCGTCCGTGACCGTCCCGTCACGGACGGATTCCAGAGGATCGGAGACCCGGTATGCGAAGGACCCTGGCCGCCTGCGCCGCCCTGCTCGCCGTCCTCGGCGCGGGCTGCGCGACCAGCGGCACGTCCGGTCAGAAGCAGGCCGACCAGAACGCCCCGGCCACGCTCACCTACTGGTCGACCGGAGGCGACGACGACACCGCCATCTTCCAGGGGGCGGCCGACCTCTACCACCGGTCGCATCCCCGGGTGACGATCAGGGTCCAGACGCTGACCTGGGACGACGCGTACGCCAAGATCCTGGCCGCGGTGACCGCTCGCAATGGACCGGACATCATCTCCGGCGGCATGACGTGGGGCATCCAGTTCGGCCGCAGAGGCGGCATGGTCGACCTGCGCAAGTACGGGATCGACGCGCTCAAGGCGCAGGCGCATCCGGCCCAGTGGAAGTCGGCCGTCTCGCCCGACGGGACCATCTACGGCGTTCCGCTCGACATGTCCACCGAGCTTCTCTACTACCGCACCGACCTGCTGAAGAAGGCGAAGGTGGCCGCGCCGCCGAAGACCTGGGAGGAGCTGACCGCCGACATCGGCCGGCTCAAGGCGGCCGGGGTCACGCGGCCGTTCAGCATCGACTGGGGCAACCTCGACTGGATCGGCTACTTCAACTTCCTCTACCAGGCGGGCGGCTCCTTCTACACGCCGGACTGCAAGCCCGCGTTGGAGACGCCGCAGGCGCGCCGGGCCCTGGACTTCTGGGTCGGCCTCTACCGGACGTACGGCGCGCCGACCGCGAACATCAGCGGCGAGAACGCCCTGGAGACCGGGACCGCGATGACGTACGCCGGGAACTGGATCGGCAACACGATCACCGCCTCCAAGCCGAGGTTGAAGGGCCGGTGGGCGGTGACGACGATCCCGGCGGGGCCGACGAGTCCGACGGCGTTCATCGGCGGGCGCGCGATCGGCGTGATGTCGTCCAGTAAGCACGTCGCGCAGACGGTCGACTTCATCAAATTCCTCTACACCGATCAGGCGATCGAGACGATGGCCGGCGTCGCCAAGGGCCGCGGTGTGCCCTACATCCCGCCCCGGCCCGACCGGCTGGACCGGGTGGATCTGACCCCCGGCGAGCGCACGGCCATCGCCGAGGCGTTCAAGACCGGCGTCGCCGCGCCCGGCTGCCCGGGCTGGGACGAGAGCGCGCCGGAGGTGGGCAAGCAGCTGCAGGCGGCCATCCTCGGCAAGACCGATGCGGGGACGGCGCTACAGCGCAGCGCACAGGTGATGCAGCGGAACGCGGGTTGACTTCCTTCCCCTCGTGAACGAGGGGATTCCTACAGCTCGCGCAGTAGAGCTTCCTGCTTCAGCGCCGACAGCCCCGTCCGGGAGGACTCCCAGTTGAGGTCTTACATCGGCTCCACAGGCCGACACCGCCAGCCCGGCGGCCAAAAGGTTCTTCGCCGCGTTCACATCGCGGTCATGGGTGATATCGCAGGCGCACGTCCACTCCCGGACGCCCAGCGGCATCGCCGGTTGCAGGGTGCCGCAAGCCGAACACAGCTTGGAGGAGGGGAACCAGCGGTCCGCCACGATCACGTGCCGCCCGTACCAGGCGGCCTTGTACTCCAGCATGCTGCGGAACTCGCGCCATGCGGCATCGGAGATCGCCCGGGACAGGCTGCGGTTCTTCAGCATGTTCCGGACGGTGAGGTCCTCGATCACGATCGTTTGGTTTTCACGAACGAGCCGAGTCGTCAGTTTGTGCAACAGATCCCGGCGCCGGTCGGCGATCCGGGCATGGATACGGGCCACCTTCCGACGTGCCTTAGCCCGGTTGGCTCCATCACCGGGGGCCTTGCGGGAAAGTTCCCGCTGCGCCCGGGCCAGGCGCTTGCGGTCTTTGCGTTCGTGGCGGGGGTTGGTGACCTTCTCGCCAGTGGACAAGGTGAGCAGGTGATCCAAGCCCGCATCCACGCCGACCGCAACATCCGTCGCTGGCAGCGGATTCACACTGGGGTCCTCCACCAGCAACGAGACGAACCACCGCCCCGCCGCATCCTGGGAGACGGTCACGGTCGAGGGCTCCGCGCCATCCGGCAATGGCCTCGACCAGGCGATGGCCAGCGGCTCGATCATCTTCGCGAGAGTGAGCCGACCGTCGCGGAATCGGAACGCGCTGCGGGTGTACTCCGCCGACTTCCTGCTCCTCTTCTTTGCTTTGAAGCGCGGGTACTTCGCCCGCTTGGCGAAGAAGTTGTTGAACGCCGTCTGCAGGTGGCGCAACGCCTGCTGCAGCGGCACGCAGGAAACCTCGTTGAGGTAGGCCAGTTCCTCGGTCTTCTTCCAGGCCGTCAACAACGCGGAGGTGGCGTTGAAGTCAATCCGTTCACCCCGGGTGTGCCAGGCATCGGCGCGGGCCGTGAGCGCCATGTTGTAGACCTTCCGCACGCACCCGAACGTCCGCGCAAGCTCGGCGGCCTGCTGCGGGGTCGGGTAGAAGCGGTACTTGAACGCCCGCTTCACACGTCTGGTCGGCATGGCGCGAAAGCTAACAGCGAACTGCGAGCAGCCGCAGGCGGACGACCAGTCGTCCTCACAATTCGCCTTCGCCCGCCTTATGTGACAGAAGTGCGATTCACCCCCGCCCTGAACGAGCGGGTTCTCCTCGGAGGCCTCTGATGACAGGCGGCGCAGCGGACACCTCCGGCGAGGTCGGAGGCCGTCCGGCCGGGAGAACGGCGAAGGCGGGCGCGGGTGAGCAGCGCGATGCGCGGGCGCGCGTGCGGCGTGGCGCCGTGTCGTACGTGATGCTGCTGCCGTTCGCCGCGCTGTTCGTCGCGTTCCTGCTGTGGCCGCTCGCCAACTCGCTGTACCTCAGCCTGACCGACTTCGACGGGATCAACGCCCCGCGGTTCACCGGGCTCGGGAACTTCCGCCGGATGCTGCACGACGACCGGTTCCGGCACGCCCTGGCCAACACCGCGCTGTACGTGGTCGCGACGGTCGTGCTCACGACGGTGCTGTCGCTGGCGATCGCGCTGGCCTTCCGGGGTTCGGCCTGGCGGGACCGCGTGATGCGGACGATCTTCTTCCTGCCGTCGGTCACCTCCACGATCGCGATCATGCTGATCTGGAAGTGGATCTTCGATCCGAACGACTTCGGGCTGGCCAACACGGTCATCGGCTGGTTCGGCCACGGGCCGGTCCAGTGGCTGGCGACCCCCGGCCTGAGCGTGCCGATCCTCGTGCTGATGGCGGTCTGGGGCGGCATGGGCTACGGGATGGTCATCTTCGTGGCCGGCCTGAACGCCATTCCCGAGGAGTACTACGAGGCCGCCCGGATCGACGGGGCGTCCACGTGGCAGCAGTTCCGCCGGATCACCCTTCCGCTGCTGCGCCCGGTGACGACGTACGTCGTCGTGACCTCGCTGATCGGCGCCTTCCAGGTGTTCGAGGCGGTTTACATCGTCTACCGCACACAGGCCAACACCATCGGCGGCGTCCTGGACTCGGCGCTGATGATCGTGCCGTACCTGTACGACATGGGGTTCACCCACTTCCAGCTCGGCTACGCCTCGGCGATCGCCTGGGTGCTGTTCGCCGTCATCTTCGGGATCAGCCTGGTCAACCTGCGCGCCGGCCGGGCGCTGGAGGAGATTCGATGACCGCCGTGGGAGCCACCGGCCGCCGCCGGGACGTACGGGGACAACTGCTGCGGCTGCCGTTCTACCTGCTCGCGCTGACGATGATCATGCCGTTCTACTGGATGCTGATCACCGTCTTCAAACCGTTCTCCGAGGTGACCCGCCAGCCGCCCTCCTTCGTGCCGGAGCATCCGACGTTCGACTCCTTCTACGACCCGGCCTGGACACCCCACCGGACCTCGGCCGCGCACACCAACGGGCTGTTCCAGCGCTTCCCGCAGGTGTCGCTCGGGTTCTGGCGCTTCCTGATCAACAGCCTGCTCATCACGACGACGATCACGGTCGGCTCGCTCCTGATCTGCTCCCTGGCCGCCTACGTCATCGCCAAGCACCGGATCCGCGGCAGGCGGGTGATCTTCCTCGTGATCGTCGCGTCGATGATGGTGCCGTGGCAGACGACCCTGGTGCCGAACTACGTGATCGTCCGCAACCTCGGCTGGCTCGACACCTACCAGGGGTACATCGTGCCCGCGCTGGCCAAGGCGTTCGTCGTGTTCTTCCTCGTGCAGTACCTGCACGCGATCCCCGACGAGCTGATCCACGCCGCCCGCGTCGACGGCGCGGGGGAGTGGCGGATCTGGTGGCGGATCGTGCTGCCGTTGCTCCGGCCGGCCCTCGCCGCCATGTCGATCCTTATCGTGCTGGCGGAGTGGAACAACTTCCTGTGGCCGCTGATCATCGTGCAGAGCGACCGGATGGCGAACGTCCCGGTCGCGCTGGCCCGGATGAACTCCTACTACGTCGGCGCGCAGAGCGAGGGCGCGATCATGGCAGGGGCCCTGCTGGCGTCGCTGCCGACGATCGTCTTCTTCCTGGCCTTCCAGCGGCACTTCACCCGCGGGATCGTCCTGTCAGGCATGAAGGGCTGAGCCGCGGGCGCGGAATCCATGTGCGTGAGCGCCTCTGCACTTCGCTCTTGCCGTCCGCCTCGGGCCGGCGGCAGGCGGCGCGGCGCGGCGCGACGGTTCCGTCCTCGCCCGCGGCCACCCGGTACATTCAGGGCGGTGCAGCCGGTAAAGATCGACAGCGAGTTCGTCACGAGTCCACGCGCCGTATACGCCCGCCTCCGCGAGGAGGGACCGGTGCATCGCGCCCTGGCCCCGGACGGCACGCAGGTCTGGCTGGTCACCCGGTACGAGGACGTCCGCAAGGCGCTGGCCGATCCGCGGTTGTCGCTGGACAAGGCCCGGTCCAACGGCGGGTACAAGGGGTTCTCGCTGCCGCCCGCCCTGGACGCGAACCTGCTGAACATGGACCCGCCGGCCCACACGCGGCTGCGCCGCATCGTGGCGAAGGGGTTCACGCCGCGCCGGATCGAGCGGCTCCGGCCACGCGTACGGGTCATCGCCGAGGAGTTGCTGGACGCGCTCGACGGACGCGAGGAGGTCGACCTCCTCGCCGCGTACTGCGCGCCGCTGCCGATCATCGTGATCTGCGAGCTCCTCGGCGTCGACGCGGCGGACCGGCCGGATTTCCGTTCCTGGACCGATGGCCTGCTCGCGCCCGCGACACCGCAGCACGCGCGCGACTCGCTGGGCTCGTTGTACCGCTTCATCCTCGACCTCATCGCGGCCAAGCGGGCGGCGCCGGGCGAGGACATGCTCAGCGCGCTGATCCAGCTCCGTGACGAGGAGGACCGGCTCAGCGAGGACGAACTGACCTCCGCCGCCTTCCTGGTCCTGTTCGCCGGCTACGAGAACACCATGCACCTGCTGGGCAACGGCCTCGTCGCGCTGCTGACCCGGCCGGACGCGCTGATCGCGGCGCGCGCGGAGCTCACCCCGGCCGTGGTGGACGAGTTGCTGCGGTTCGATCCGCCGCCACAGCTCGCCATCCGCCGGTTCCCGGTGACGGACGTGGAGATCGGCGGGGTGACGATCCCGGCGGGAGAGACGGTCATGCTCTCCCTGGTGTCCGCCCACCACGACGCGGCCCGGTTCCCCGATCCGGACCGGCTGGACCCGGGCCGCACCGACAATCCGCACCTGGGCTTCGGGCACGGTCCGCATTACTGCCTCGGCGCGTCGCTGGCGCGCATGGAGGTCGAGGCGGGCATCGCCGTGCTGCTTCACCGGTTCCCGCACCTCGCGCTCGCCGTCGCCGAGGAGGATCTTGAGTGGCGCGATTCCTTCCGCAACCGCGGGCTCCGGGCCCTCCCGGTCACGCTCCGCCAAATCGGGGAATGTCATCCTTGACTCGGACGGGCGCCGAACCCGGGAACAGGAGAACAGCGATGTCATGGCGCAGGCCTCCAACCGACGATGCCGACGACGCGGGGATGGAGGTCAGTTCGCCGGAGCACGTCGCCGCCGGTCTCCCCGGCGTCCGCGCCGGTCTGGGCGGTGCGCTGCGGGAGATGGGGACGCGCCGCACGGCCCTCACCCTGCTCCGGGTGAACCAGAAGGACGGGTTCGACTGTCCCGGCTGTGCCTGGCCGGAGGGCGACCACCGGCACGTGGCGGAGTTCTGCGAGAACGGCGCCAAGGCCGTCGCGGAGGAGGCCACGACCCACCGGGTGACGCGGGAGTTCTTCGCCGCCCACCCGGTGACGGAGCTGGCGGAGCGGAGCGACCACTGGCTCGGAAAGCAGGGCCGGCTCACCGAGCCGATGCTGAAGCGGGCCGGGAGCGACCACTACGAGCCCGTCTCGTGGGACGAGGCGTTCGCGCTGGTGGCGGCCGAGCTGAACGCGCTGTCCTCGCCGGACGAGGCCGTCTTCTACACCTCCGGCCGTACGAGCAATGAGGCCGCGTTCGCCTACCAGCTCTTCGTCCGGGCCTTCGGCACGAACAACCTGCCGGACTGCTCGAACATGTGCCACGAGTCGTCGGGTTCGGCGCTGACCGAGACGCTCGGCGTCGGCAAGGGATCGGTGCTGCTGGAGGACCTGCACACCGCCGACCTCATCTTCGTGGTCGGGCAGAACCCGGGAACGAACCATCCGCGCATGCTGACCGCCCTGGAGCGGGCCAAGAAGGCCGGGGCGCGGATCGTGGCGGTCAACCCGCTGCCCGAGGCCGGGCTGATCCGCTTCAAGAACCCGCAGACGGCGTCCGGGCTGGTGGGGAAGGGCACGCCGCTGGCCGACCTGTTCCTGCAGATCCGGGTGAACGGCGACCTGGCGCTGTTCCAGGCCCTGAACCGCCTGCTGCTGGACAAGGACGCGGTCGACCACGAGTTCCTGGCGGCGCACACGAGCGGGTTCGACGAGCTCGCCGCCCACCTGCGCGCCCTGGACTGGGAGCAGGTCCTGGAGGCGACCGGGCTGTCGAGGGAGCAGATCGACGAGGCGCTCGCCGAGGTGCTGCGGGCCGACCGGATCGTCGTCTGCTGGGCGATGGGGCTGACCCAGCACAAGAACTCCGTACCGACGATCCGCGAGGTCGTGAACTTCCTGCTGCTGCGCGGCAACATCGGCCGGCCCGGCGCCGGGGTGTGCCCGGTGCGCGGGCACTCGAACGTCCAGGGCGACCGGACGATGGGCATCAACGAGAAGCCGCCCGCGGGGTTCCTGGACGCGCTGGGCGCCGAGTTCGGGTTCGAGCCGCCGCGCGAGCACGGCGTCGACACGGTCGCGGCGATCCGGGCGATGCGGGAGGGCCGGATCAAGGTCTTCTTCGGCATGGGCGGCAACTTCGTCCGGGCGGCCCCGGACTCGGCCGTGACCGAGGCGGCCATGCGGGCCTGCCGGCTCACCGTCCAGGTGTCCACCAAGCTCAACCGTTCGCACGCGGTCGCGGGGGAGCAGGCGCTGATCCTGCCGACGCTGGGCCGGACGGAGCTGGACGTACGGGCGGGCGGCCCGCAGTTCGTGTCGGTCGAGGACTCGATGGGCATGGTGCACGCCTCGCGCGGCCGGCTGCGGCCCGCCTCCCCGCACCTGCTGTCGGAGGTCGCGATCGTGTGCCGCCTGGCCCGGGCCGCCCTGCCCGGCGCGGGGATCGACTGGGCGGCGCTGGAGGACGACTACGACCGGATCCGGGACCACATCTCCCGCGTCGTCCCGGGCTTCGCGGACTACAACGCCCGCGTCCGCGCGCCGGGTGGGTTCACACTGCCGCACGCTCCGCGCGACGAGCGGCGCTTCCCGACGGCCTCGGGGAAGGCCCGGATCACGGTCAACCCCCTGGAGGTGCTGCGGGTGCCGGAGGGGCGTCTGTTGCTGCAGACCATCCGGAGCCACGACCAGTACAACACGACCGTGTACGGCCTGGACGATCGCTACCGGGGCGTACGGGCCGGACGCCGGGTGGTGTTCGTCAACCCGGCCGACCTGGAGGCGCTCGGGATCGCCGAGGGTGCCGTCGTCGATCTGGTCGGCGAGTGGGCCGACGGCGTGGAGCGGCGGGCGCCCGCCTTTCGCGCCGTCGGGTATCCGACGGCGCGCGGCTGCGCGGCGGCCTACTTCCCCGAGACGAACGTCCTGGTCCCCCTGGACAGCACGGCCGACGTCAGCAACACCCCGACGTCCAAGTCCGTGATCGTCAGGCTCGAACCGGTGGGGTGACGGACGGGCATACCCGGCCGCTCGCGGAGCGTGTTTTGGGGGCGACCTTGCGGGTAAGGCGAAGCGTGTTAGACGTACGAATTGATCGTATGTGCGCCTGATTTCGACGTCTTCGGCATCGGGGGATGGCCGAGTTCGGGATCGGTCCGGGGCGGTGCGGGGGCACGGCATCCGCCCCGGCGACGGCGCCAAAGGGGGACGATCATGAAGGACGGACTGCGGATTGCCCTGGCCGTCGGCGCGGGCTACCTGATGGGGCGCAGACGCAAGATGAAGCTCGCGTTGACGCTCGCGGCGGCCGGGGCGTCCGGCCGTATCGCCAAGGACCCGGCCGGACTGGTCAAGCAGGGCACCAAGCTGCTCAGCGGCTCTCCCGAGCTCAAGACCCTGACCGACACCGTTCGCGTACGCCTCGTCGAGGCGGGCAAGGCGGCCGCCGTCACGGCGGCGAGCAGCCAGATCGACGCGCTGAGCGACCGCCTCGAGCGGCGGACCGACTCTCTGCTCCGGCCACGGATGCCCGGTGGCGCGCGGGAGGAGGAAGAGGACGTCGCGGACCGGGGCGCGTACGAGGACCATGACGAGGAGCGCGAGGAACGGCCGAGGCGCCGGCCTCCTGCGGGCCGCGGCAGGCCCCGCGCCTCCCGGGAGGACACCGAGGACGTCGAGCGGCCGCGCGCCGCACGGCGCGGAGCGGGGGCGGAGCCCGAGGACGAGTTCGACGAAGAGCCCGAGCGGCCACGCCGGGCCGGCCGGTTCGGCGGGTCGCCCGTCCGGCGGACGCGGAGGTGAGCGCCGTGACGGAGGCAAGACGCGCGGCAAGGGAAGCGACGCGCTCGGCGACCAGGCCGCTGGAAGAGGCCACGGAACGCCTTCCCGGCGGCGAACTGCTCAAGGACCTGCACGCCGACCGGCTGTTCGACGAGTTCCAGGGCCTCGTCACCGCGATGGCCACACGCGCCGCGCTCTCCCTGCTCGCCAAGGTCGAAGGCGCGGCGGAGCGGCTCGGTGACTACTCCGAGCGCGGTGGGGGAGGCCTGCTGTCCGCGCTGACGGGAGGCGCGGGAGGAGGGCTGCTGTCCGCCGTGACCAAGGGCGGCGGCGAGGGCCTGCTGTCCGCGGTCACCAAGGGCGGGGGCGGCCTGCTGTCCACCCTGACGGGGGGAGGCGAGGGCGACGGCGGGGGATCGCTGAAGGACCGGCTCGCCCCCGGCTTCAACGCGCTGAAGGCGTACGCCAAGACCAAGCTCGAACAGAAGGCGCGCGGAGGCAAGGGCGGCAAGGGCAAGAAGCTCAAGGTCATCAACATCGTCGAGACGCTCGACGTCGGCGTGCCGCGGCGACTGGCCTACGACCAGTGGACCCGGTTCGAGGACTTCCCGTCGTTCACCAAGAAGGTGGAGGACGTCCACCAGGAGTCCGACGAGAAGGTCCGCTGGAAGGCCCAGATCTTCTGGTCGCACCGCAACTGGGAGTCGACGATCGTCGAGCAGGTCCCCGACCGGCGCATCGTCTGGCGCTCCCGGGGACCCAAGGGGTACGTGGACGGCGCGGTGGTGTTCAGCGAGATCGGGCCGGACATGACCCGCATCGCGCTCGTGCTGGAGTACCACCCGCAGGGGCTCTTCGAGCACACCGGCAACCTGTGGCGCGCCCAGGGACGCCGCGCGCGCCTGGAGTTCAAGCACTTCCGGCGGCACGTCATGACCCAGGCGATCCTGCGCCCGGACGATATCGAGGGCTGGCGCGGGGAGATCCGCGACGGTGAGGTGGTCAAGGACCACGAGACCGCGCTGCGAGAGGAGCGGGAGGCCGAAGGCCGGCCCGCGGAGCGCGAGGAGTACGGCGAGGAAGAGCCGGAACGCGCGGAGCGGCGCGGACGCGAGGAACGGTATGAGGGCGAGGAGGAGCCCGGGTACGAGTACGACTACGAGGAAGAAGAGCCTGGGGAGGAGGAGCCCCGGCGCCGCGAGACGGTGCGCTCCGGGCGGGGGAGGGGCGAGGCCGGGCGCGGGGATCGGCCCGACCGCCCGGCACACCGCGAGCGCCGCGGCTGACCGAGGACACATTGGGGGGGACCATGACCACGGCAGTACAGCCGGCGGGCGGAGGCGGCATGGGGCGGCCTTCGGGAGGCGGCCTGGCCGACGTGATCGACACGATCCTGGACAAGGGCCTGGTCATCGACGCGTACGTCCGGGTTTCGCTGGTCGGCATCGAGGTGCTGACCATCGACGCGCGCATCGTGGTGGCCAGCGTCGAGACGTACCTGCAGTTCGCCGAGGCGGCCAACCGCCTGGACCTGACGCAGACCGAGGAGCAGGGGATCCCCGGGCTGATGAAGGACATTCAGGAGGGCGGCGCCAAGCACAAGACCCGGGGCGCCATCGAGGGCGTCGGCGAGAAGCTCCGTGAGTTCGCGGGCGTCGATGACGCCGAGCGGGCGGTGCGGCGGCGCCACCGGCAGGGGGAGGAGTGAGATGGCAGCACCCGAGCAGACCCGAGAGGCGCAGGAGGAGCGCGCCGTCGGCTGCTACGTGTACGGCATCCTGCCCGGAGACGTCGAGGTGAGCCCCGACGCGCGCGGCCTGCGGGACGGCGGCGTCGACCTGGTCCGCCACGGGCGGATCGCCGCCCTCGTGAGCGAGATCCGGGTCGGCACCCCGATCGGCCGGCCGGAGGACCTCACCGCGCACCAGCGGCTGCTGGACGATGCCGCCGTGGAGGTCCCGGTGCTCCCGCTGCGCTTCGGCGCGGTGCTCACGAGCCGCGAGGCCGTGGAGGAGGAGCTCCTGGCCGCCAACCACGACCGGTTCCTGGCCGCGCTGGACGAGATGGAAGGGCGCGTCGAGTACGTCCTGAAGGGCCGTTACGAGGAGCGTGCCGTGCTCCGCGAGATCATGGCCGAGGTCCCGGAGGCCGGCCGCCTCCGCGAGGAGATCCGCGACCGGCCCGAAGAGCTCACCCGCGACGCCCGGATCCGGCTCGGCGAGACCATCAACCAGGCGATCTCCGCCAAGCGTGAGGCCGACACCCAGCGAGCCGTCGAGGCGCTGTCCGGCCACGCGGTGGCGACGGTCCTTCGCGAGCCGACGCACCGCGAGGACGCCGTCCAGGCCGCCTTCCTCGTCGAGACCGCGCAGCGGCAGCGGTTCGAGAAGGCCGTGGAGGAGCTCGCCCAAGAGTGGCAGGGCCGCGTGGGCCTCCGCCGGCTCGGCCCGATGGCACCGTACGACTTCGTCGTCACGCCGAGGCCGGGAGGGTGATCCGATGGGTCTCGTCTCGTCGATCCTCACGTTGCCGCTCCTCCCGGTGAAAGGCGTGATCAAGCTGGGCGAGGTGATCCAGCAGCAGGTCGAGCAGGAGCTCACGAGCCCGATGGCGATCCGCGCGCAGCTCGAGGAGCTCGAGCGGCAACGACAGGCCGGCCTCATCTCGGAGGAGGAAGAGGCCGAGGCGCAGCAGGAGATCCTCGGCCGTCTGATCGGCGGCCAGGCCACCGGCGCCCCGTAAGGAGCCCCGGCCGCCTCACCGGAAGCCCGCCGGAAGGGAGAGACCGTGTCCGCCAGCCGCAGAGACCGGCCGGAACGCGCGCGCGGGCGGCTCGACGAGTTCGAGGAGGACCATGCGGCCGAGTACGAGGACGCCTACGAGGAGGACGAGCCGGAGACGCGGTCGAGGCGCCGCCAGGCGACCTCGGGCGCGCGGCTGTCCGCAGCCGAGGCGGCCAGGGCCGCACTGCGGGAGATCACCACGCTGACCGGCAAGAGCGCGGAGGGCGTGACGTCCGTGCACCCGGCGGAGGACGGCTGGGTCGCCGGGGTGGAACTGCTCGAGGCGCGCCGCATCCCCTCCTCTTCGGACACGCTCGCCCTCTACGAGGTCGAGATCGACGACGGCGGCGACCTGACGTCGTACCGCCGGATCCAGCGGTACCCGCGCGGCCGCAGTGAGGCGTCATGACCCCGGGCGGGCCGCGCGGAGGCTACGTCACCCCTTACGGGGCGGGGCAGGGCGGCGGGCGCGAGCCCGCCAACCTCGGCGACATCCTCGAGCGGGTCCTGGACAAGGGCATCGTGATCGCCGGCGACATCCAGGTGAACCTCCTCGACATCGAGCTGCTGACCATCAAGCTGCGGCTGCTGATCGTGTCGGTGGAGACCGCGCGGGAGCTGGGCATCGACTGGTGGGAGCACGACCCGTGGCTGACGGGCGACCGGCGCGGCCTGGAAGAGGAGAACCGCCGGCTGCGGGAGCGGGTCGCCGACCTGGAAGAGGACCGCGGCGGCCGGCGGGCCGCCGAGCTGGGAGAGGGCCGGCGGGCCGCCGGTCTGGAGGAGGGCCGGGGCGGGCGGCGCGCCGTCGAGGCCCCGTACGAGGAGTCGTCCGGCCGCCCGGACCCGGAGCGCCGCCGTACCGATCGGGAGCGCCGCCGTGACTGAGTCCGGAACGTACCTGTACGCCATCGCCCGGGACACCGGGGCGGCCCTGCCGCCGGGTCTGACGGGGCTGCTCGGCGCACCGGTGCGGACGGTCGCGGAGGCGGGGCTCGCCGCACACGTCGGGACCGTGCCGCTCGAGCAGTTCGGCGAGGAGGGCCTGAAGCGCAACCTGGAGGACCTGGCGTGGCTGGAGGCCACCGCCCGCGCCCACCACCAGGTCGTGGAGGCGGCCGCGGCAGCGGGGCCGGTCGCTCCCGTCCGGCTCGTGACCGTCTACCGCGACGACGAGCAGGTACGCCGTCTGCTGCGGGAACGCGCCGAGGAGTTCACCGAGGTGCTCGCCCGGGTGACCGGACGCCGGGAGTGGGGCGTGAAGGTGTACGCGACCGCCCAGCACACTCCCTCCGGCGACGTGCGGACGCCCGAACGTCCGGAGCAGGCCACCGGACGGCCCGGCACCGCGTACCTCAAGCGCCGCCGGACGGACCTGCGCACTCGCGAGGAGGCGTGGCGGCAGGCGGCCTCGCGCGCCGAGCGGATCGACGCGGTCCTGGCCGGGATCGCGGTGGCGCGCCGCCACCACCGGGCTCAGGACCCTCAGCTGTCCGGCCGCGAGGACTGGATGGTGCTGAACGGCGCGTACCTCGTCGACGACGATCGCGGCGAGGAGTTCGCCGCCACGGTCGCCGCGCTCCGCGAGCCGGAGCTGGAGGTACAGCTCACCGGGCCGTGGGCGCCGTACTCCTTCACGATCTCCGAACCCGGCGCGGGAGGGACCGCGTGACGGTCGACCGCGCCATCGGGCCCTCGCCGGCCGCGCGAAGCGGCGTCCCCGCACAGCGCGTCGCGCTCGTCGACCTGCTCGACCGCCTGCTGGCCGGCGGTGTCGTCATCAGCGGCGACCTGGTCCTGTCCATCGCCGATGTCGACCTCGTCCGGATCTCGCTGCGAGTGCTGATCGGCTCGGTCGGCGGGGACGACGTCATCGCCCCGCGGGATCCCGAACGCGGGAGGGCGGCACCGTGAACGAGCCCATCCGCGCCCGCCCGCTCGACCCGGACGCCGTCCACCCGGCGGGCGCCCCGGCTCGCCGCGGAGCCCGGCGCATCGAGGCCGACTCCGAGACCGTCCAGCGCGACCTGGCCCAGCTGGTCCTCACCGTCGTCGAACTCGTACGGCAGCTGGTCGAACGCCAGTGCATCCGCCGGGTCGACCAGGGCGACCTGTCCGACGAGCAGGTCGAGGAGATCGGCGTCACGCTGATGCGGCTGGAGGAGGCCATGGAGGAGCTGTGCGACCGGTTCGACCTCACGATGTCCGACCTCAACCTCGACCTCGGCCCGCTCGGCACCCTCCTTCCCACCGACCGCGACTGACGATCGCCGGGTCCCGACGTCAGGCCGGGGCCGGCGCGGTGGAGTCGCGGACGACCAGACGGCACGGCATCCGGTGGACGCCCGGGGTCGCGCCGCCGTCGATCGCGGCGAACAGCTGCTGCGCCGCCGTGCGGCCGAGACTCTCCAGGTTCATGTCGACGGTGGTCAGCGGGGGCCTGGACTCGGTGGCCAGCACCTCCCAGTTGTCGTAGCCGACGACCGCGACGTCGTCGGGCACGCGACGGCCCCGTTCGCGGGCCGCGTCGATGAAACCGGCGGCGATCTGGTCGTTGCCGCACACCACGGCATCGGGCTCCGGGTCGGTCCGGAACACCATCTCCGCGGCCTGCCGCCCCCACCGCTGGGACCACGCGCCGTGCCACGCCTGGCCGCAGAGCGTCAGTCCGGCGTCCTCCAGGGCCGCTCGCACGCCGGCGGCCCGATCGCGGGCGGCCTGGTAGTGGACCGGCCCGGTGATGTGGGCGATCCGGCGACGTCCCAGGGCCAGCAGGTGCTCGACGGCGAGCCTCGCGCCGCCGACGTCGTCCGGCACGAACGAGACGTCGTCGGGGTCCTCGGACGGGGCGTAGGCGTAGACGACCGGGACCGGCAGGCCCCGGCTGAGCGAGGGACGCGGGTCGGTGCTCTGGCCGACGACGATGAGCCCGTCGACCCGGTGACTCAGCAGCGTGCGCAGGTGATGCTGCTCGCGGATCGAGTCGCCGCGGGCGTCGCAGAGCAGGACGGCCATCTCTCCGACCCCGAAGGCGTCCTCGGCGCCGAACATCACCGGGATGCCGAAGCGCCCGACGCTGTCGCTCGTCAGCAGTCCCACCATCCGGCTCTGACCGGACAGGAGGCTGCGGGCGATCGCGTTCGGCCGGAACCCCAGCTCCTCGGCGGCCTGGAGAACGCGCTCCCGGGTCTCGGCGCGGACCTGCGCCCGGCCGTTGATCGCCTTCGAGGCCGTCGCGATGGACACCCCGGCGCGGGTTGCGACGTCCGTGATCGTGACCGGTCGTGGTCGCTGAGATGGCAAAGAGAAATCCTTTTCGGTAGCCGCCGAAACGATCGCTCATCGAAGCCGTTGACAGGCCCAGAGCAAAGCCTACGCCACCGAAAACCTTTCAGGTCACTCATCGACCGGTCGGTGACGGGCACGACGGGCCCGCGGAGCATTGCGCACGTCCCGACGTCGCGGGGCCGATGCGGGCGAGAAGCCGGATCTCGCGGTCCGGGGTTCCCACCCCCGGAATGACCAGGGAGGCGCTCACCGACTGAGTGGCCCTGGTCGCGTACAGCAGGACCTCGACGAAGCACCTCGAGGAATGTACCGGGAGCGTGTCCGGGCACGCGGTGCTGCGGCCGATACGGAAGAGATCGGCGTCCTTCCCGGTGAAGTGCACGCTGCCGGTCGCCAGCGCGCCCTCGCACGTGGTTCCGGACGAGACGAGACGGAAGCCCGCGGGTTCGCCGTTGTCCTGGTAGGGCACGTCGCCGAAGTCGACGGGTCCGGTGCGGTCGGGGGTGCAGGACGGCCCGCCGCCGTTCCCGCCGGTCTTCCCACCGCCGCCATCGCCACCGTTCGTCCCGCCCTCGTCGCCGGTGCCGCGCGCTCCGATCACCCAGAGGTCGGCGTGCGCGGTGCGGTGGGACACCTCGCCTTCCGCCGAGATCGGGTACGGCCGGGAGTCGGCGAGCGACTGCGACCGCGGGATCTGGTGTGCGATCTCGGCGCGCCCGGAGTCGTCCGCGCGGGCACTGTCGATCTGCGCGCTGGTGACGGCGGAGGTCATGGAGAAGCTCACGACCTCACCCGGCTGGAATCCGGTGGCGATCGCGCGGAACGTCTCGCCCGCCGCCACCCGCGACGGCCGCAGCGTCAGATCCGCCGGGCCCGGCCGCCGCGACGATCTGACCGGAACGGGCCGGGAGCTCTTGATCGGTACGGCCGGAGCCGAATAGGCCGGTCCGGACGCGGCGGCCGGGCGTTCTGGGCTGCCGCCCATCGCCGCTCCCACGCCGACGACCGCCCCGGCCACCACGACGGCGGCCGCGCCGGCGATGAGCGCGGGGTGTCCGGCGGCGGCGCCCGTGACCTTTCCCGCGGTCGCCTTCGCGCCCGTGGCCAGGGCGCCGTGCGCGGCGATCAAGCCGCCGCCGGCCGCAGCGCCGGCGGCGACCCCGGCCGTCAGCCCGAGGACCCGGTTGCGCACCTGGAGTTCGTGGGTGAAGTAGGCGACGTCCTCGGCGGCGCCGAGGCTCTCGGCGGCCCGCAGGCCGAGTTGGAGCACCTGCCGCCAGGCTCCCCAGCGCAGGGCGCGGCCGAGCGCGGGAGCGGCGGCGCGGGCGAGGTCACGGGCCTGCTCATGACGTCCGGCGCTCACCGCGGCGGCGAGGACCCGCAGGATCACCGGCGCCTCCTCGGCGGTCTCCCGAGGCGTCGCGGACCGGGCCCACTCGGTGAGCGGTTCGGCGTACCCCGCCGGCTCGGGAGGGTCCACCGACAGCGCCTCGGGGTCCGCGGCGAGGCGGTAGCGGGTCCCGGAGGACGCCGCGAGACGGGCGCGCTCCAGCTCGGCCAGCGCCTCGCCGCTGTCGGACGACCCGGTGAGCACGGTGGCCATGGCCGCCGACAGGGGAGCATCGGCCAGCGCCAGCAGGACGCCCAGCGCCGTCCGGGCGGGCGCCGCGAGCCCGGCGGCCAGGGCCCGCGTGAGCGCCCCGGCGTCGGCGGTCAACGTCGTGGCGGCCCCGGTGCGTACCGCCGCGGCCGCCCGGGCCAGCACCCCGGGATGGCCGCCGGAGGCCTCGAACAGGCGCCGGGCCGCCGTCTGTTCCTCCTCGGTGAGGTCCCGGCCCGCCTCCGCCCCGACCAACCGCAGCGCGGGTTCGCCGGCCAGGCCGCCGAGCTCCAGTGATCGGCCGGCGGCCCCCATCACCGGGTCGACCGAGGAGACGAGCAGCCGGCCGGCCGGGATCGCGTCCAGCAGGACCTCCAGGTCGTCGGCCGGCCCCTCGAAGTCGTCCACGACGACCAGCGCCTGGATCGACCCCATCAGCCGCCGTAGCCGGGCGCGCGTGGGCCGGTAGCCGTCGGTGTCGTAGCAGGCCTGAAAGAGCTCCTGGACGATGTCCTCGACCGCCAGACCGGCTGCGGGGAGGAAGACCACGTCGGCCCCCGCCGTCACCTGGTCCTCCGCCACCCGGCGGAGCAACGCCGACCTGCCGATCCCCGGCACGCCGTGGACGCCGACCGCCTCGCCCTGCTCCAGCCACCGCCGTACCCGGGCGGTCTCCTCCTCCCGGCCGATCAGCGGCCCGGTGGGGTCGGGAAGCGGACGCCCGGCCGGGCGGGTGCGCGGCCGCACCTCCGGCGGTGGGCCGTCCGCCGGCGAGGAGGACGACCCGTGCCGCTGGATGATCACGTTGTGGTCGCCGACCACGACCTGGCCACTGACATCGCGCCCGATATGCACGTGCCGTTCTGCGGAATCCGACATAACGCCCTCTTGATCGCCCCGTGCCGATGCGTCGTCGCCGCATCCGGGACGAGTATGGCTCGCGCCGGATTTTCCGAACTCCTGGGAAATCAGGAGATTCGGCGAAGAATGCCTTCCAAACGATCTTTGTCCCGTCGTTGAATGTCATCATGAGCCATGGCTGCGGGCATTCTCCTGGTGGACGATCACCCCGGGTTCCGGCGGCTGACACGCCGTCTGCTGGAGGCCGGCGGCCTTGAGGTGGTGGGGGAGGCGGCCGATGGCCGCGAGGCGCTCCGACGTGTGGCCGCGCTTTGTCCGGGTGTCGTGGTAATGGACGTGTTTTTGCCTGATATGGACGGATTTGCCGTTGCGGAACGGCTGGCCGCGTCCGAAGAGCCGCCGGTGGTGGTGCTCATTTCCAGCCATTGCAGGGCGGAACTCGGAACGCGCCTCGACCGTGCGCCGATCACCGGATTCCTGGCCAAGGACGAACTCTCCGTACAGCGCCTGACCGAGCTCCTGAGTCGCCGGTGATGGCGCATCTCATCCGTCCCCGTTCCGCCGAACCCCCGGCGGCCCGGACGCGGCCGGGCGTGGACTCTCGTACGGTCCGGCGGCGGACGGCCATCCTCCTGACCGGACTGGCGATGACGGGCGCGGACGGCTGGCTCGCCGCCCGCTGGGGCACCTTCGGCCCGGCGTTCTACGTCAAGGAACTCACCCAGGTCGCGGTCTGGCTGGTCGCCGGTCACCTCGTCACCCGGGTCCGGCCGCACACGCCGATGGGCACGTCGATGATGCTGCTGGGCGTGCTCCTGGCCGCCGACGCGCCCGCGGCCTTCGGCCTGGTCGTCGGCGGCCCCGTTCCGAGGCTCCTGGTCACCCTCGCGTTACTGCTGACCGCCTGGCAACTGCCGCTCGGCGCCCACGTCTTCCTGGCCTATCCCTCCGGGGTGATACGCGACCGGGCCGGCCGTACCGTCATGGTCTGCGGGTACGCCTTCGGCGCCCTGGCCGGCCTCAGCCTGGCGGTGTTCGGGCCGGTGGAACCGGCCGGCCGGTGCCGCGACGTCTGCGCGCCGATGCGGATCGTCGACCGGCTGCCGCTCACCGACACCGCGGCCCAGGGCGTCGCGTTCGGCACGGCGGTGTTCGTCCTCGTCGGCGGCGGCGTCATCGCGCGGCGCTTTCTGCGCGCGGGCCGCCGGGAACGCCGGGTGCTGGCCTTTCCGGCCGTCACGATGATCGCGACCGCGGTGCTGTGGGCGGTGGTCAGCGCGCGTTCGACGGCGAATCCGGACAGCGGGGCCGACCGGTTCGACTCCGTCCTGGCGCTCGCCCAGTTCGCGTCGCTCGTCGCCGTTCCCGCCTCGTACTTCCTCGGGCTGTTGCGCGAGCGACTCGACGAGGCACGGGTCTCGGACCTGGTCCGCCAGATCGCCGCCACGGCACCGGACCGGCTGCGTCCCGCGCTGGCCACCGCGCTCGGCGACCCGCACCTGCAGATCGCCTTCCCCACGCCGAACGGTCACGTCGACGCCGGCGGCGCGCCGGTGCGCCTCTCCGAGCCGCTCGACCCGGCGCGTACGACCGTCATCGGCGACCAGGATCACCCGATCGCGGTGCTCATCCACGACGTCAGCCTGCGGGCGGAACCGGGGCTGCTCCAGGCGGTCAGCGCGACCGCGCGGCTGGCCCTGGAGAACGCCCGCCTCCAGGCGGAGGTCCGCGCCCAGCTCGCCGAGGTGCGCGCGTCCCGCGCCCGGATCGTCGCGGCCGAGGACCGGGCGCGCCGGCGCCTCGAACGCGACCTGCACGACGGAGCCCAGCAACGACTGCTGTCGGTCGGCTTCGCGCTGAGCCTGCTCAGGCAGAGCCTGAGCGGCCGGGAGACGACCGCGGAGACGACGGAACTGCTCGCCGAGGCCCAGGCCGAGCTCGGCGCGGCCACCGCGGAGCTCCGCGAGCTCGCGCGCGGCATCCACCCGGCCGTGCTGACCATCCAGGGCCTGCGGCCCGCCCTCGAACAGCTCGCCCTCCGCGGCCCGGTCCCCGTACGCCTGCGCGTGGCCGAGCTGCCGCGCCTCGGGCCGGCGGTGGAGGCCACCGCGTACTTCGTGGTGAGCGAGGCGCTCGCCAACGTCATACGCCACTCCCGCGCCGGCCGCGCGGACGTCACCGTCGGGCTGTCGGCCGGGCGGCTGCGGGTCCGGGTGGACGACGACGGCATCGGAGGCGCCGTGGCGCGCCCCGGCTCCGGACTCGCCGGACTCGCCGACCGCGTCGCCGCCCTGGACGGCGAGATGCTCCTCGACAGCCCACCCCAGAAGGGAACCGTACTCACCGTGAGCCTGCCATGCGGCTGATCACCGCCGACGACTCGCTGATCGAACGCGAGGGACTGAGCCGCCTGCTCGACCGGCTGGGACACCAGGTGGCCGCCACCGCCACCCGGGCCGACCAGGTCCTCGGCCTGGTCGTACGGCACAACCCCGACGTCGTGGTGCTGGACGTCCGGCTGCCGCCGACCTTCACCGACGAGGGCATCCGGCTGGGCACCGCCATCCGCCGGCGTCATCCGCGGATCGCCGTCCTCCTCCTGTCCCACTACGTGGAGTCCTCCTACGCGGCGGCCCTGTTCGAGCACGGCACCACCAAGGTCGGCTACCTCCTCAAGGAACGCCTGCTGGACGCCGAGACGCTCGACGAGGTCCTTCACCGGCTCCACGGCGGAGGCACGGCCGTCGACCCGGAGGTCATCGCCGGCGTACTGCGCCCCCGCGACACCCGGGATCCGCTCGCCCGGCTCACCGACCGGGAACGCGAGGTGCTATCCCTGATGGCCCAAGGCCTGTCGGATCGGGGCATCGCCACCCGCCTCGCCATCTCCGACACGACCGTCGGCACCCACATCCGCAACCTCTTCCGCAAGCTCGACATCGACGCGACCCCCTCCAGCAACCGCCGGGTCCACGCCGTCCTCACCTATCTGGGCAGTCCCCGTTGAGCCGCGATCTCACGGTCGCGTCTCGTCCTGCGGACGGTCGGCGGCGTCCTGCCGCTGCGCCGTGACCCAGGCGGCGATCTGGGAGCGCGAGGTGAAGCCCAGCTTCTTCAGGATGTTCTGGATGTGGCCCTCCGCCGTACGGGTGGCGATCACCAGCTCCGCGGCGATGTCACGGTTGCGCATGCCGGTGGCGACGAGCTCGGCGATCTGCCGCTCACGCCGGGTCAGGGCGCCGACGGTGGCGGCAGGCCCGGGCACGGTGTCCCCGAGGTGGGCCCCCGGCACGGGGCCGGACGGCGACACGTCGTCGGCGTGGGACGGGCCGGCCGCCGAGCGAGTGACCGGGCGAGCGCGGCCCTGAGCACCGCGCCGGTCGGCCGCGACCTCCAGCGCGTAGTCGAGCGCCTCCTCCATGGTGCGCTCCGCGCCCTCGCGGAAGGCGGTGTCGTAGGCGGTGTCCCCCAACACGCGACGCGCCATGGCCGCAGCCATCTCGTGCTCCGCGACGAGATGCCCGAACGTCGACAGGCGTGCCCCGATCGCTCGCAGGATCGCCTCCGCCGCGCCCAGCAGGCGCGCGCCACGCTCGACCCGGCCGTCCGCGACGGTGCTCCAGGCCATCACCTCGACGGCAAGACCGCTGACGACGGCATCGTTGAACGGCCGTTTGAGCAGAACGCTCTCCTGCGCCGCGGCGACGGCGCGCCGATGTTCACCCTGACGCGACAGCGCGATCGCGAGAGCGTACAGGCCCAGACACCGGAGCCAGCGCTCGCCCGAGGCGGCGCATTCGGCCAGGCACTCCTCGTACAGCTCCCGGGCGCGGTCGTGCTCGTCCAGCAGGGACAGGGCCTGGCCCAGCTCGATCTTGTCGTGGATCACCCCTGCCTCGTCCCCGGCGACCTGGTGATGGACGAGCGCCTGCTCGCACAGTGGCGCCGCGCCGGTCGGATCGCCGCCGAACAGCGCGATCAGGCCGAGGACCTGCGCGATGTAGCCGGTATCGGCCTCAGGGAGAGAGCCGCCGCCGAGCTCCCGTACGAGCGTGTCGACCTCGCGCATCCGGCCGATCGCGGCGGCCCGGTCGCTGAGCAGCAGGGCCAGGTAGGCGTCGACGTAGAGGCCCCTCACCCGGATCGAGCCGGGTGTCGTGTCGGCGGCGAGCAGGCGGCCGAGCCAGTGCCGTCCTTCGTGGAACAGGCCACCGCCGACCCAGTAGAAGCGCAGGGCGGCCGCGATGGTCAGTCCCGCCGCCACCTCGCCGGCCTCGGTGAGGCTGAAGTTCAACGCGGAGCGCAGGTTGGCCAGGTCGGACCGCAGGCGGGCCAGCCATTCCAGCTGGGCCGGACCGAACCACTCCCGCTCGGCGCGCTCGGCGATCCGCTGGTACCAGTCCCGGTGCCGCCGCCGCAGCATCGGCAGCTCACCGGACTCGGCCAGGCGCTCCTGCCCGTACTCGCGGAGCGTCTCCAACAGCACGAAGCGCACCTCATCGCCGTACGGCTCACGCGCCACGATCGACTTGTCGACCAGGGCGGACAGCAGATCGTGCAGCGTTTCCGGCGGCAGCGTCTCGTCGGCGCACACCGCCACGACGGCCTCGATGTCGAAGCGCTCGGCGAACACCGACAGCCGTGCCCACAGCGTCTGCTCCGGCACCGAGCACAGCGCGTGACTCCAGTCGATCAGCGCGCGCAGGGTCTGCTGGCGCGGCATCGCGGTGCGGTAGCCGGAGGTCAGCAACTCGAACCGGTTCGTGAGCCGGTCGAGGATCTGCTGGGCCGACAGGGCGCGCAGCCGTACGGCCGCGAGTTCGATCGCGAGAGGGATCCCGTCCAGGCGCCGGCAGATCCGGGCGGCCGTGACGTGCGATCGCGTGTCGGCCGCGAAATCGTTCACCACCGCTTCGGCGCGGTCGAGGAACAGCGCCACGGCCTCGCTCTGGGTGAGGTCGGCCGCCTGCGGCTCCTGATCGGGCGGGGGGACCGACATCGGCGGCACCGTGAGGATGTACTCGCCGGCGATGCCGAGTGACTGACGACTGGTGGCGAGGACCTGCACGCCCGGGCACTGCCGGAGAAGGTCGTCGACCACCGAGGCGCAGGTGGCGTGAAGGTGTTCGCAGTTGTCCAGGACCAGAAGCAGCCGCCGGTCCTCGAGGTACTGCGTGAGACTCGCCAGGGGCTGCCGGGTCGAGTGGTCGCAGGCGCCCACCGTGACGGCGGCCGTCAGGGCGACGAGCTCGGGATCCTCCAGCCCGGCGAGCTGGACCAGCCACGCGCCGTCCGTGAAGGATCGATCGAGATCGGACGCGGCGCGGAGCGCCAGCCGGGTCTTGCCGACACCGCCGACGCCGGTGAGCGTCACCAGGCGTGAGCGCGACAGCAGACGCCGGACCTCGGCCAAGAGGTCCCGGCGTCCGACGAAACTCGTCACGTCGGCCGGAAGATTGCCCTTGCGGCTGCGTGGCGTTCGCCCCTCGGCGCACGTCATGGGCACACGATCGATCGAACTCGGCAATCCCGTTGATCACTCGCTGTACGGTACAATTTACCAGGCGTGAAATGGGTGACCCGCTGCGGTTCTCCGCGGGGATGAACGGCGTGGTCCGCGCCGAGCCCCGCACACATCGGCCCCCGGCCGTACGCTCCGGTGCCGGGGCGTCGCCGGACGACACGCCTCGGTCGTCCGGTGGCCGAGGAGGACGCCATGAGCGACGCGCGCTCGGCGGGACCGTCCGTCTCGTCGCCGTCCCGCTATGGCATCGGCGCCGCGTGCCTCCGCGTCGAGGACGCCCGCCACCTGCGCGGCCAGGGCCGCTTCCTCGCGGACATCGCGCTGCCCGGCATGCGGGACGCGGTCTTCGTGCGCAGCCCCGTGGCGCACGGCCGGCTGCTCGACGTGCTGCCGCCCCCGGACACGCCGCCCGGCGCCTGCTGGACCGCCGCGGACCTGGGCGCGTCGGTGCGTCCCGTGGCGGCCACCGCCGCCCTGCCGGGCTTCCGGGCTGCCGCCTATCCGCCGCTGGCCACGGACACGGTGCGTTACGTCGGCGAGCCGATCGCGATGGTCCTGGGCGACGACCGGGCGGCCGCGGCGGACCTCGCCGACCGTGTCGGCGTGCGGATCGAGGCCCTCCCGGCCGTCGGCGACCTCGACCAGGCCCTGGCCGAGCGGCCCGCGCTCGTGCACGACTCCTGGCCCGACAACGTCTACGTCCGCGCCGCGCGCTCCTTCGGCGACGTCGATGCCGCCGCGCGGGCGGCGGACCTGTCGATCACGCGGGAGTACCGGTTCGCCCGGCAGTCCTGTGCGCCCCTGGAGTGCCGGGGCGTCATCGCCCACTACGACCCCGGCCTGGACCAGCTGGTCGTCTACTCCGCCACGCAGTTCCCCCACGTCCTCCGCGACGCTCTGGCCGAGCGGCTCGAGCCGGCGGTTCGGCGCCTCCGGGTGATCGCGCCGGACATCGGCGGGGGCTTCGGCGCCAAGGTGTCGTTGTATCCGGAGGAGCTGGCGGTCGCGGCCGTGGCGCTCCGGTGCGGCCATCCGATCCGGTGGGTGGAGAGCCGCCGGGAGCACCTCGTCGCCGCGACCCAGGCGCACGGCCACCGCGTACGGGTCACGGCCCACGCCTCGGCGAGCGGTGAGATCCTCGCCGTCGAAGCGGACATCGTGGCCGACGCCGGCGCCTACTCCATCTGGCCCTGGACCGCGTCGATGGACGCGACCATGGCCGCGGCGATGATCCCCGGCCCGTACCGGATCCGCGACTACCGGTTCACGAGCACGACGGTCGCGACGAACAAGGCCCCACTGGGCCCGTACCGCGGAGTCAGCCGTCCGGTGGCCTGCTTCGCGATCGAGCGCACCGTTGACGAGCTGGCACGCCGCCTGGGCGCCGAGCCGTACGACCTGCGCGTCCGGAACATGGTGCGCCCGGAGCAGATGCCCTACACCTCGGTGACCGGCAAGGTCTACGACAGCGGCGACTACCCCGAGGCCGTACGCCAGGCGGCGAAGCTCATCGGGCACGACGCCTGGCGACACCGGCAGCGGCAGGCGGACCCGCGGGAACGCGCCCGGATCGGCGTCGGGTACGCCGCGTTCACCGAACAGACGGCCCACGGCATCGCGGAGTGGACCAGCCGCGGCATGCCGATCACGTTTGGGGCCGAGAGCGCGCGCATCGCCTTGGACGCCACCGGGACGCTCACCGTGGCCTGCGGGATCAAGGATCTGGGCCAGGGGCTGGAGACCTCTCTCGCCCAGGTGGTGGGCGAGGTGTTCGACGTCGACCCGGGCGCCGTCGCCGTCGTCCAGGGCGACACCGCCCTGACCCCGCGCGGGGACGGGACGTTCTCCTCGCGCAGCATCGTCATGGCCGGCGGCGCCGCGTACGGCGCGGCGACCACGCTCGCGGCGAAGGCGCTGCGGGTCGCCGCGGCCCTGCTCGACCGCCCGGCCGACGAGCTCCGGTTCACCGACGGCCGGATCGCCGCCTCCGACGCGTCGATCACGTTGCGGGAGCTGGCCCGGACCTTCCTCCTCCGCCCCGAACGCATCCCGGCCGAGATCGAGCCGGGGCTGGAGGCCACCTGCCACTACCGGCCGGACGTGCAGACGGGGGCCTTCACCTACGCGACGCACGCCGCCGTGGTCGAGGTGGACATCGACACCGGGCTGGTCCGGCTCCTCGACTACGCGGTCGTCGAGGACTGCGGGACCGTCGTCAACCCCCTCATCGTGGACGATCAGATCGTCGGCGGAGTCGCCCAGGGCATCGGCACCGCGCTCCTGGAGGAGCTGATCTACGACGGCGACGGCCGGCCCCGGGCGACCTCACTGACCGACTATTTCGTCCCGGGCGTGTCGGACGTCCCGCGCATCCGCGTTCATCACCTCGAGACGCCGTCCCCGCACACGGTCCACGGTACGAAGGGGGTGGGCGAGAGCGGGGCGATCGCGCCGGCGGCCGCGATCGCCAACGCCGTCAGCGACGCTCTCACCGAGTTCGGCGTCTTCATCGGGGAGGTCCCCCTCACCCCCGACCGGGTCTGGACGGCCCTGCGAGACGCCGGGGACGGGTCCTGAGGCGTCATCGCCCGCGCCACCAGCCGACGAGGGAGCTCCACCAGCGGGGCCGTTCCGCGCCCGCCGCGGCGACCTGCCGTGGTTCGGCGGCCGGCGGCATCGGCGCCGAAGGGGCGGGCGGCTCCGGCCGGCTCATCGCCGGGGCCGGGCTCGGCCGGGACGACACCGACGTGGGAGGGAAGCGGACCGGCAGCGCGGTCAGCGCGCGGTGGAACATGCCCGGCCGCCACGTCAGCCGGTCGGCGGGAACCGCGAGCTCCATGTCGGGGAGGCCGTCGAGGAGCTTCTCGACCGCGATGGAGGCGATGAGGCGGCCCTGGCCCTGCGCCGGGCAGGTGTGCGGCCCGGCGCCCCACGCCAGGTGTGCCCGGTTACCCGCCCGGCGATCCGTCGAGAGCGACGGATCGGTGTTCGCGGCGCCGAAGCTGACGACGACGGGCTGGTCGGCGGGCAGCCGGACACCGGCGAGCTCGGTCTCCTGCCGGGGGTAGGTCACCGCGTAGTTGGCGATGGGCGGGTCCGTCCACAGCACCTCGTCGAGGGCGTCCTCGACGGGCAGGCTGCCGCCCGACAGGTCACCCGCGAAACGGTCGTCGGACAGCAGGAGCATCATCGTGTTGGCGATCAGGTTCTGCTCGGGCTCGGTACCGCCGCCCAGGAGCGTGACGAGCTGGTGCAGCATCTCCTCGTCCGTCAGCCGCGCCGGGTGGGCCATCAGCCAGGAGGTGACGTCCGCGCCGGGCCGGGAGCGCTTGAGGGCGACCAGCTCCATGATGGCCTCGCCCAGGATCATGTTCGACTTCTCCGGGTCGAGGCCGTCGAAGATCCCGCTCATGCCCTCGACCAGCCGGTCGCCGATCGCCGGCGGGCAGCCGAACAGCGAGTTGAACACGTGGAGCGGCAGGATGCGGGCGTACTCGGTGATCAGATCGGCCTCGCCGTTCGCCGCGAACCGCCCGATGAGCAGATCGGCGCTGCTCTCGACGTAGCCCCGCAGGAGGTTCGGGTCGACGCGCGCCAGGCTGTCGGTGACCGCGGCCCGCAGGCGGGCGTGGACGCTGCCGTCGGAGAACAGGGCGTTCGGCCGGTAGCCCATCATCGGCAGGAGCGGGCAGTCGGGCGGGACGGTCGCCTGCCAGCGGCGGGGGTCCTTCGGGAACGTGATCGGGTCGCGCAGCACCTCCAGCGCGGCCTCGTAGCCGATGGCGAGCATGCCCGGCACGCCGGGCGCGAGCTCCACCGGGGCGACGGCGCCGTACCGGCGCAACTGGGAGTACGTCCGCGCGGGGTCGGCGGCGAACTCCGGCCCGTACAAAGGGGCCGGACCGGAGTGGGCCGGGCAACCCGGAGGCGCCGACGAGGGACCGGTGGCGAAGGAATCGGAGGTCACACGGGCTCCTGTTCGGAACGGTGGGGCGGGGACTCGGCGAAACGATCGACGCGCCTGCGTCCTTCCGGGCACGGATCGGACGGCGAGGATCCCAGGGGGCTCTCGTGAGCCCAAGAGATTACAGCTAGTGATCTTCTTGTACCAGTGCGATGCCCTATTCCGGTCATGTCATTTTCGTGTAAGTTAGTCAACTGACTCAACCGGGTCGCAATCGATGAGGAAGAGGTTCTGCCATGCCCATCCAGCGCGTTCTCGACTCGACGATCTTCTACCGGGAGGTCGGAACGGGCGTCCCGATGGTGTTCCTGCACGGGAACCCGACGTCGTCCTACCTCTGGCGGAACATCCTGCCCGCGGTCGGTGATCCCGGTCGGCGTCTCGCGCCGGACCTGATCGGCATGGGCGACTCCGGCAAGCCGGACATCGACTACACCTTCGATGATCACGCTCGGTACCTGGACGCCTGGTTCGACGCCCTCGACCTCGAGAGCGTCGTGCTGGTCGGACACGACTGGGGTGGTGCGCTCGCCTTCGACTGGGCCGCCCGTCATCCCGGGCGGGTCCGCGGCGTCGCCTTCGCCGAGACGATCCTGAAGCCGATGTACGGAGGGGAGTTCCCCGAGGCCGGCCGCGCGCTGTTCGAGACGATCAAGACGGAGGGGGTGGGGGAGTCCTTGATCCTGGAACAGAACGCCTTCATCGACCAGGCGCTGCCGAACAGCGCCGCCACCCCTCTCAGCGAGGAGGACCTCGCGGAGTACCGCCGGCCCTATCCCACGCCGGAGAGCCGTCGGCCGATCCTGCAGTGGGCGCGGGCGATGCCGCTGGACGGACGGCCCGCCGACGTGGTGGCCAGAGTCGAGCGGTATGACGAGTGGCTGGCGACCAGCGCCGACGTTCCCAAGCTCCTGCTCGCCTTCGAACCCGGCCCCGGTGCGATGACCGGCCCGGACAGCGTCGACTGGTGCGCCGAGCACATCGCGAACCTGGAGATCTCCCGGCACGGGGTCGCCGGGCACCACGTCCAGGAGGACCAGCCCGAGGCGATCGCCGCGGCCATCGCCGCATGGGTGGACAAGCACAATCTGCGATGAGCCGGCCGCCCGCCGGCGATGATCACTGTTCGGCGGCGTCGGTCAACCCACGGTGACGACCCCGGGGTATGCTGGGGGCGACGTCAAAAAGTTACGCATCCCCACCCGATGACGTCGCCCCTTGCACGCCGGACGTTCCCCCGTCCCCGCGCGCGTCGCCGAGCCGGCGGGCGGCCGTTCACAGGAGCCTTCCCCCAAATGGAGATTCGCACCGATGTCCTCGTCGTGGGCGGAGGACTGGGCGGCGTCGCCGCCGCGCTGGCGCTGCTGAAGGCGGGCCGTTCGGTCGTGCTGACCGAGGAGTACGACTGGCTGGGCGGCCAGCTCACCAGCCAGGCGGTTCCGCCGGACGAGCACACCTGGGTCGAGCGCTTCGGCGTCACCGCCGGCTACCGCGCGCTGCGCGACGGCATCCGCGGCTACTACCGCGACCATTACCCCCTGACCGGGCGGGCTCGCGCCTGGGGCGAGCTGAACCCCGGCGCCGGCTGGGTGAGCCGGCTCTGCCACGAGCCCCACGTCGCGGTCGCGGTCATCGAGGCCATGCTCGCCCCCTACCGCGGCTCGGGCCGGCTGCGGGTTCTCCAGCCGTACCGGCCGGCCGGGGCGGACGTCGACGGCGACCGCGTGACCGCCGTGACCCTGGCGCACCGCGACACGGGCGCGCGGGTGACCGTCTCAGCCCCGTACGTGCTGGACGCCACCGAGACCGGCGAGCTGCTGCCCCTGACGGGCACGGAGTACGTCACCGGCTTCGAGTCGCAGGCCGAGACCGGCGAGCCCAGCGCGCCGGCGGCGGCCCAGCCGCAGAACATGCAGGCCATCTCGGTGTGCTTCGCCATCGACCACGTCGATGGCGACCACACGATCGAGCGGCCGAGGACCTACGACCACTGGCGGGAGTACCAGCCGGAGTTCTGGGGCGACCGCCTGCTGTCCTGGCGGGCACCGGTGCCGCGCACGCTGGAGCCCGTCGAGCGGTCCTTCACGCCCAACCCGGACGGCGACCCGATGGACGTCCTCGGCGACCAGCGGCGCTTCGGCGGCGACCTGGACCTGTGGACGTTCCGCCGGATCGCCGCGCGGCGCAACTTCGAGGACGGCGCCTACGCCAGCGACATCACGCTCGTGAACTGGCCGATGATCGACTACTTCGACGGCTCGATCATCGACGTCCCGGACGCCGACCGGCACCTGGAGGCCGCGCGCGAGCTGTCGCGATCGGCGCTGTACTGGATGCAGACCGAGGCGCCGCGGCCGGACGGCGGCACCGGCTACCCGGGCCTGCGACTGCGCGGCGACATCACCGGAGGCACCGACGGCCTCGCCCAGGCGCCGTACATCCGGGAGTCGCGCCGCGTCCGCGCCCTCTACACCGTCCCCGAGCAGGACCTGTCCCTCGCCGTACGCGGCGACGAGGGCGCCGTCCGCTACCGCGACTCGGTGGGAGTCGGCATGTACCGGATCGACCTGCACCCCTCGACCGGCGGCGACAACTACATCGACGTGGGCTGCTCGCCGTTCGAGATCCCGCTCGGCGCCCTGATCCCGCGGCGCATGGACAATCTCCTCGCGGCGGCCAAGAACATCGGCACCACCCACATCAGCAACGGCGCCTATCGCCTGCACCCCGTCGAATGGAACATCGGCGAGGCGGCGGGGACCCTGGCGGCGTTCTGCCTGGACACCGCCGCGACGCCGCACGCCGTCCGCAAGAAGGACGAGCTGCTGGCCGACTACCAGGACCGGCTCGTCCGGTCGGGCGTCGAGCTGCACTGGCCGCAGGTCAGCGGCTACTGATCGACGGCGCACCGCAGATTCGGCGTCGCTCCACCGGATCTCCGCCGTCCGGCGGCCGCCGTGACGCGGGTGCCTCGGACGGCCGCCGTGATCCGGGTCCCTGCAGCGGCCGTGATCCGGGTGCCCTCGGCGGTCTCCGGGGCGGGCCGCGGTCGCGGTTTCGTCGTCGCTGACTTTCGCATGTTCCTCTTTCGCCTTAGCCGTTCGAGAACGTGAAACCGGAATTCGTGGAGCGAGTCCGCCGGTGGAATTCAGTTTGATGAGCCGCGCCGAAGTGGAACAAGAACGAATTCTTAATGCAGCGATCAGTCCGCCTAATCGATGCGGTGAGCGTGAGACCACGCGGCCACGGGTAGGCCGCGGCGATGCGATGGCTTGCCGCCCCCACCGGCTCCCGGTGGGGGCGGTGAGGTCATTCGTGCGCCGTGTGGATCGTCCTCGCGACGAAGGAGACGTCCGGTGCGGTGTGGGCGCGCAGCCCGCGCAGCAGGTCCCGCCACGTCTGGGGCCAGCCCGCGCGTGGACCGTGGCGCTCGGCGAGCGCGCACGCGAACAGGCCGCCGGCCAGGTCGCCGCGTGCGGCGAGCCGGGCGGCGTGCGGGTACACCTGGTCCGGATCGGGCAGATCGTGCCGGGCGAAGACCGCGCCGGCGCGGGGATGGCGCCCCTCGAGCGGCCCCCCGGCCAGCGCGTCCGCGACGTGCCGTACGGCCAGTGGCCCGCCCGTGCACCGGTCGGCCAGCGCGTCGACGGCCTCGGCGGCGCCGGGGGAGTCCCACCGCAGGGCGGCGGCGGTGAGCTCGCCCGCGAGGGGCTCGGGCAGGCGCCCGTCCACGGCGCGGACGGCACGATCGGCGCCGTCGCGGTCGCGCGCGGCGGTGCCGCGGACGGCGTCCACCAGCGCGGTCAGCCGCTGCAGGGCGGGAAGGTCACGGTCGGCCGCGGCGTCGGGCAGATCCGGCGCGGCGCCCAGTTCGGCCGCGACCGTGCGCAGCTCCGCCGCACCGGCGCCCTCGGCCACGCAACCGACGAGCGCGGACAGGGCCCGCCGCCAGCTCCGCGTCTCGCCGAGGTCGGTGATCAGGGCGGCGAGCACGGCCGGGGCGTCCGGCGCCCAGGGCGCCCACGCCGGAACGGCGGTCAGCGCCGCGTCCCGCGCCTCCGGGTCCGCGGACCGCGCCACGCGCACCACCAGCGCGGCGTACTCCGTCCGGAACCGTTCGTCGATCTGCAGCGGCAGCGCGCCGAGCACCTGGCGGGCCAGGTCCCGCGGCCCCTCGGCGGCCTCGGCCAGGATCCGCCGGGCGGCCGGCTCGGCCAGGCGCTCGCGGACGGCCGAGACGATCGCCGCGCGCACGTCGCGATGCTGGCCGGGGTCCTCCCACGCCGCCGTGACCAGGTCCATCGCCTCCGGAACCCGGTCGCGCAGCAGGATCCGCAGCGCTTCCTTCCGCGCGGTGATCTTTCCTTCGGTCAGGACCGGCCCGAGCGCGGCCGCCAGCGCCGACGGTGGTACGAAGCGCGCGGCCCGGCTCGCGGCGTACACGGCGACGTGCGCGTCGTCCGAGGAGGCGTGCGCGAGCAGGTCCGGCAGGACGTCCTGCGGCGACGCCGTCCACGCGACGGCGGTGAGCGCCACCCGGCGGATGTAGCCCTCCGAGGCGAGGTAGGGCCGCAGCCGCGTCGCGTTCGTCCCGGGGACGTGCGCGATGGCCGAGACGGCGGCCGCCCGCTGACTTTCCGGCACGCCCGGCGATGCCGCGGCGCGTTCGAGGAGCGCGAGGTAGGCGTCGCGCTGCCGGCCCGTCCAGCGCCGGACCCACGACCGTCCGCGAGCGGCACGTAGGTCACGTCCGCGCGCTGGAACCGGCCTGCCGGGGTGTTCCCGGTCAGTACGAGGTGCAGCAGGTCGGTGCGCCCGCACGCGATGGCGGCGAGGACCGCGGGGATCGCCACCGCCGACGGATCTCGTTCGACGATCGCCGCGACGCGCTCGCCCCGGGTGCGCGGCGGGGCGAGCCAGAGCCCGATCACCTCCCGCAGGACGGAGTCACTGGGGGCGTCCAGCGCCGCCCGCAGCGCGTCCTGGATCGGGGCGACGTCGCAGGCGCGGCGGCCGAGCGCCCAGCCCGTCCAGCAGGACGGCGAGCGCGGGGTCGCCCGCCAGGCGGCGCAGCCCCGCCAGCCGCTCGCAGCGCCGGTTGTAGGTCAGCGGTTCGATCTCGTTCAGCAGATCATCGACGCGCATGACGCGCCCCATCTTGCCGGACGGACGGCCTGGTTTCACCGGAATCACCCCAGGGCGGCGGGGGTGTACGCGCTGGTGGCGCCCGGGATACGAGGAAGATTAGGGTGAGGATGTCGGCTCGTCTCAGTCGACGGCGAGCGCGGAGCCGATACGAGGCGACGATGACCACTGCCACATCGAGCACCTCGAGGCGGAGGACTGATCCCGGGCTCCCCGCCGAGGTGACCGGTTTCATCGGACGTCGGCATGAGGTTGCCGAGGTCAAGCGCCTCCTGTCCGCCTCGCGGATGGTGACCCTCACCGGTCCGGGCGGTGTCGGGAAGACCCGGCTGGCGCTCCGCGTCGCCACCGAGGTGCGGCGCGGCTTCCCCGACGGTGTCTGGCTGGTCGAACTCGCGGAGCTGGACAATCCCACGCTGCTGCCCCAGGCCCTGGTCGCCGCGCTACAGATCGAGGACCACTCGGCACGGCGGCCCGTCGACGTACTGGTCGAGCGGCTGTGCGGCGACCAGATGCTAGTGATCTTGGACAGCTGCGAGCATGTCATCCACGAATCCGCCGTACTGGCGCAGACGCTGCTGCCCGCCGTTCCAGGGCTGCGGATCCTGGCCACCAGCCGGCAACCGTTGGGGATCTTCAGCGAGCAGACGTTCACCGTTCCGATGCTGTCCCTGCCGGACGGGCCGCGGCACGGCACGTCGACGACGTCCGACGCCGTCCGGCTCTTCGCCGAGCGGGCCGAGGCGGTGATTCCGGGATTCGCCCTCACGGACCGGAATCGGGACGTCGTCGAACGGATCTGCCGGCGCCTGGACGGCCTCCCGCTCGCCATCGAGCTCGCCGCCGTGCGGCTGCGCGCGCTGTCCGTCGAGCAGTTGCTGGACCGGCTGGACGACCGCTTCCGGCTGCTCAACACGGGATTGAAGACCGCCGCGCCCCGGCACCAGACGCTCCGCGCCCTGATCGACTGGAGTTACTCCTTGTGCACCCAGAGGGAGCGCCTGCTGTGGGCGCGCGTCTCGGTGTTCACCGGCAGCCTGGACCTGGATGGGGCCGAGGAGATCTGCTCCGGGGACGGCATCTCGCGTGACGAGATCATCGGCCTGATCATCGGCCTGGTGGAGAAGTCCGTTCTCGTCCGCGATGAGTACCCGTGCGGCGTCCGCTACCGCCTGCTGGACACGATCCGGCAGTACGGCCGGGAGCGGCTCGCCGCCTCGGGGGAGGAACCAGCGGTGAAACGGCGGTACCGCGACTACTACCGGCGGCTCTCGCGGGAGGCGAAGGCCCGGATGTTCGGCCCGGGGCAGATCGAACTCCTCACCCGGCTGCGCGTGGAGCACCCGAACCTGCGCACCGCCCTGGAGTACTGCCACGCCGAACACGTCGGGCTGTGCATCGACATGGCCAGCGACCTCCTGCACCACTGGATCACCAGCTGCCACATGGGGGAGGGGCGCGTCTGGCTCGAACTGGGGCTCGCGGACAACAGCGGCCGTACCGAGGTCAGGGCGCGGGCGCTGGGGGCGTGCAGCTGGCTCGCCATCATCCAGGGCGATCAGGCCACGGCCACGAAGATGCTCGCCGAGAGCCGGGCCCTCGGGGAGGGTCTCGGACTGGAGCCGGTCCTCGGCTACGTCGCCCTCTACTCCGGAATGGTCGCCATGCACCAGGGAGACGGCGCGTCGGCGGTCCGGCTCTTCGAGGAGGCGGTGGCCCGCCATCGCGCCACCGAAGACCCCTTCGGCGAGGTCCTGGCCCTGACCCGGCTCTCCCTCGCGTACTCCTTCCTCGGGGACGCGGAGCGTGCCATCGCCGCCGCCGAGGAGAGCATGTCCGTCTGCGACGCCCACGGAGCGCACTGGCAGAAGGCGTACGCGATGACGGCGCTCGGCATCGAGGCCTGGCGCGAGGGTGACACGCGGCGTGCCACTCGTCTGGAACAGGAGAGTCTGCGGTTCAACCGTTCGCTCGGCGATTCACTCGGGGTCGGATTGAACCTCGAGGTGCTGGCCTGGATCGCCGCAACCGACGGGGATCACGAGCGGGCCGCCGAGATGCTGGGCATCCTGCGGAACGTCTGGGAGGCGGTCGGCCTGTCGCTGCCGGGATACGCCCATCTCGCGGGCTACCACGATGAATGTGAGGCCCGTACGCGCGAGGTCCTCGGCGGGGCGGTCTTCCGAGCGGCCGTCGAACGTGGCGCGAGGCTCTCCAATGACGAGGCGCTCGTCTACGCCCTCGAGGAGCGTGGGCCCGCGCCTGTCCGATCCGGCGGGACCGACCGGTGGTCGCCCCTGACCCGGCGAGAGACGGAGATCGCCCGGCTCGTCGGTCAGGGGATGAGCAACAAGGAGATCGCGGCGTCACTGGTGATCGCGCAGCGCACCGCCGAAGGTCACATCGAGCACATCCTCCGCAAACTCGGGTTCACCTCCCGCGCCCAGATCGCCGCCTGGGTCACCGAGCAGACCCCGCTCGCTTGATCACGGCATTGTCGGCAGCGGAATCGTCATGCCCTCATGAGTCGATGGGCCACGGCGCGCCAGCCGAACATGACCAGCCCGAGAAAGATCAGCGCGACGAGGACGAAGGTCACCGCGGTCCCCTGACCGGAGACGACACGCAACGCCATACCGGCGGCGACGGTCACCAGCCAGACGCCGACACCGGTGCCCACGAGCGCCGCGGGTCGCCGCCAGGCCCGGGTCACCGCCCAGCCGATCAGTAGTCCCAGTAGGAACGGCCAGGCCGTCTTCGCGATCCCGGCAATGGTCTCGCCCTCACTGTGCCCGGCCCGCCCGATGACCACGAACGCCAGCACACAGCACAGGTCAAGGGCCACCGCGGTTACCGAACGCATGTGCGTCAGCGTACCGGCGGGCGCTTCAAGAGGGTCGGCCCAGGCCGTTCAGCAAGGTGTCCACGACGAGGTCGGCGGCTTGCGGGGGCCTCAGGTCGGGGAATCGGTGGGCCGCGCTGTCGACGAGATCGTCCAGTACGGCGCGGGCCCAGCCGGCCGGCAGTCCGGCCCTCAGGAACCCTTCGTCGGCCGCCCGCCGCATGAAGGCGTCCAGGCGGCGGCTCAGCTCTTCCCGACGCAGGCCCGCGGTGGGGTGGTCGAGCATCAACCGGCGTGTGTCGACCGGCCACTCCCGGCTGACCGGGATGATGCCCTCCACGTAGCGGTGAAGGGCGACCGGGACCGGTGCCTCGGTGAGCCGTGCCTCGTCGAGGACCCGCTCGGACGAGTCGAGCTTCGCCTCGAAGACGGCGGCGAGCAGGGCCTCGCGCGTGGCGAACCGCCGGTAGACGGTTCTCCGGTCGACTCCGGCCTCGGCGGCGATGGTCGAGATCGTCGTCGAGGGATCCTCGGCCAGGAGGCGGGCTCCGGTGCGGAGCACCGCGTCCAGGTTGCGGGCGGCGTCAGCTCTCATCTCGGCTCCCGGGCGCTCGTGCGGCGGTCCATCGATCAAACTTCCCCTCCGATGAGGAAATAATCCTCACAAGTGCCACGTTACTGTGACAGTTACCTCAAGAGGTTCCTCACCTGGAAGGAAGATAGATCATGGCTCGAACCTGGCTCATCACCGGCAGTTCGCGCGGTCTCGGCCGCGCGCTGGCCGTGGCCGCGCTGGAGCGCGGGGACAACGTCGTGGCGACCGCCCGCCGCCCCGATCAACTCGCCGACCTCGCGGACCGGTACGGCGACCGCGTCCGCGCGTTCGCGCTGGACGTCACCGACGCCGAGGCCGCGCGCGCCGCCGTCCGTTTCGCCGTCGACGCGTTCGGCCACCTCGACGTGGTCGCCAACAACGCCGGGTACGCCAATTCCTCGGCGATCGAGGAGACCACGGACGAGGACTTCCGCGCGCAGGTGGAGGCGAACTTCTTCGGCGTCGTCAATGTCACGAAGGCCGCGCTTCCGGTGCTGCGCGCGCAGCGTTCCGGCCACTTCGTGCAGTTCTCCTCGGTCGGCGGCCGCGTGGGCGGCTCGCCGGGCGTCGCCGCCTACCAGGCGTCGAAGTACGCGGTCGAAGGCTTCTCCGAGGTCCTGAACAACGAGGTGAAGCCCCTCGGCATCAAGGTCACGCTCATCGAGCCGGGGGCGTTCCGCACAGACTGGGCCGGTTCGTCCATGGCGCTCGCGTCCGTCGGCCCCGACTACGAACAGACCGTCGGCGCGATGAACCGCCGCCGCGCGGGCTTCGACCGGTCCGCGCCCGGAGACCCGGAGCGGGCGGCGCGGGTCATCCTGGACATCGTCGACCTGGACGAGCCGCCGCTGCGCCTCCTGCTCGGCTCGGACGCGCTGACGGCGGTGGAGCGGTCCTCCCGGGAACGCGCGGCCGAAGCGGACCGGTGGGCCGAAGTGAGCCGCTCCACCGACTTCCCCGACGTGTCCTGATCCACCACCCCGCCGTACGCCCGCCTCCGTGACCGGGCCCGGTCACGGAGGCGGGAACGTTCAACTGAATCGATGCCGCAGTTGAACACCCGGGTCGGCGGGGACGGCCGGGTGCCGTGTGACCGCAGAACCCATTCATCAGGAAAACGAGAAGTCATGTCAAGGAGAATGTGAGCGGGAAGTCGGCATTATGTGAGAAGCCCTTTCCTTGACTCGCTCGACACTGTCGGGTGAGGATTCGCCGTGTCGATCAGGACGGAAAGCCGTGGCGAAATTCGACGCCACAATGCCAGGCGCGAATGAAGTCTTCGAAGTCGCGCCGAGCGGGCTGCGTTCTGTGACTCGTGTGAAGAGTGAGGAACTGCTCATGGCGCCTGTCGCTCCTCTCAACGCCCACCAACTCCTGGTGTTCCTTCTTCAAATCGCGCTGCTCCTGGGGTCGGCGCTCGTGCTGGGCCGGCTGGCGCGATGGCTGGGCATGCCTCCCATCGTGGGCGAGCTGTTCGCCGGCGTGATCATGGGGCCCTCACTGCTCACTCACGTGGCGCCCGGGTTCGCGGCGTGGCTGCTGCCGCAGCGGCCCGACCAGCAGCATCTGCTCGACGCGCTCGGGCAGTTCGGCGTCATTCTCCTCATCGGCATCACCGGCATGCACATCGACCTCGCCATGGTCAAACGCCAGGGCATGACGGCGGTGCGCGTCAGCGCCGGCGGCCTGCTCGTACCGCTCGGAGCCGGGGTCGGCATCGGCCTCGTCCTGCCCGCCTCGCTCCTGGCCGCCGATGGCGACCGCACGGCCTTCGCCTGGTTCATCGGGGTCGCGATGTGCGTGAGCGCGATCCCGGTCATCGCCAAGACGCTGCTGGAGATGCGGCTGCTCCACCGCGACATCGGCCAGCAGATCGTCAACTCGGCGGTGGTGGACGACGCGATCGGATGGCTGCTGCTGTCGGTCGTGTCGGCGATGGCCACCACGGGGGTGCACGCCGCCGGCGTCGCGACCTCCGTGGTCAGACTGGCCGGAGTGGTCGCGTTCACCATCGTCCTCGGGCGACCGCTGGTTAACCTCATCACGCGGTTCGCCGGCCGATCGGAGGAGACGGGCGTCGGCATGGCGGCGGCCGTGGTGGTGATCTTCTTGTGCGCGGCCGGCACCCAGGCCCTGGGCATGGAGCCGGTCTTCGGCGCCTTCCTCGCGGGCGTCCTGCTCAGCTCGGTGGGCTGGGGCGCCGGCTCGGGGCGGCTCGCGTCGCTGCGGACGTTCGTGATGGCCGTGCCGGCCCCGCTGTACTTCGCCACCGCGGGCCTGCGCACGGACCTCACCGCGCTCGCCCGGCCGACCGTGGCGGTGGCGGCCGTGGCGGTCCTGCTGGTCGCGGTGGTCGGCAAGTTCGTCGGCGCCTACGCGGGGGCCCGGGCCAGCCGGCTCGGCCACTGGGAGGCGCTGTCCCTTGGCGCGGGGATGAACGCCCGGGGGGTCATCGGGCTGGTCATCGCGATGGTCGGGCTGCGGCTCGGCGTACTGTCCACGGCGATGTACACGATCGTCGTCCTCATGGCGATCGTGACCTCGGTGATGGCGCCGCCGATCCTCCGCTACACGGTGCGGCGGATCGAGGTCACCAGTGAGGAACAGCACCGGGAGCAGGTGCTGCTCGGCGGATATCGGTGATCGTCATCCCCGTGGCGCCCCGAAGCCGTCGTCCTCCGGGCGTACGCCGGTGGTTCCCTCAGGGCCTGGATCCGGCGTGTCCCCGGGCGGGCGTCCCCGGTACCGGACGAGTTCGATCAGCAGTGCGGCCGGGCGGCGCGAGTACATGAACGCGACCTCCATGCCCTCCTTGGCGCCGGCGCACGGCCGCGCGTCGACCGGGACGAACCCGTGCCCGCGCAGTCGGCGGAGCTCGGCGTCGATGTCGTCCACGACGAGGGCCAGGTGGTACAGCCCGGGTCCGCTGCGCTCGAGATGGCCGGTCACCGAGGAGTCCTCGGTGACCGGGGAGACGATCTCCACGGCGGGCTGGCCCGGGTACTGCCAGAACTCGCAGGCGACGCCGTACGCGTCGGCGATGCCCGCGTCGGTCTTGGACATGCCCAGCGCGGCCATGAAGACCCCGACTCCGGCGGGGTCGTCGCTCGCGAGTCCAATGTGGTCGATGCCGAGGATCATCCGGACTCCGATCTCGTGAAGCGCAGGTAGCAGTAGTCGTCCAGCAGCTTGGCCAGCGGGCGGCCCGGTCGGCCGAGCCGGCCGGCCAGTTCCTCTTCGTCCACGCCCGCCTCGGCGAGCAGCGCGGTGGCCCACGCGCGGCCGAGACGCTGGTGCGCGGCGTACGCCGCGGCGTCGCGGGCCCCGTGAAGGTGGTCGGCGATCGCCTCGTCCCAGGGCATGAGCGCCTTCGGGCGCAGCACGTGGAGCAGTTTGGACGCCGCGGTCGGCCCGAGCGAACGCCGCCGTACGGGGCTGCCGACGTTCGCCGTGACCAGGTCCGCGTAGCACTCGCCGAGCTCGGCGATCGCCTCGTCGGTGAGCGCGGACAGAGCGGTGTCCTCGTCCGGCAGCGCGTGCCGCCGGCGGTCCCACCACGCGCCGACGCTGAGGTCGAACAGGTCCGGCTCGCCGGGACGCGGGTACCTGATCCGGCAGCCCCAGGCGTTCAACCAGGTCAGCAGGGCACGCCGGTGCGCGGGCACGGTCAGGTCCGGCCGCGGCGCGGTCGCCTGCGCGAACACCGCGGACGCGCGGTCCACCCCGGTGAAACCGGCGAAGGTGGTCGCGGCGGTACGGAGGCTCTCCAGATCGGGCCTGAGGTCGGTCGTCACGGGCTGCTGCTCTCCGGTGCTTCGAGGGCGGGCACGGGCGGTGGCGCGACCTCGTGGCGACGCCGGCCCACCCGCAGGTACAGCAGTGCGGCGCCGGTCACAAGCAGCGGCCAGACGAGGTAGATCCCGGCCATGACGAGCAGCGCGACGACGCCGACGAGCGACACCAGAGCCGCGACGTGCGCCTTGCCGCCGCGGGGGAGCAGCCGGATCGCCGCCGCGACGCCCACGGCGTACACGGTCGTGAACTGGCCCGTGGCGAGCAGCACGAGCGGCCGGGTGCCCACGCCGGTTCCGATGACGATGAACAGCGCGAGGAAGTACAGGGCCGCAACGACGACGAGGCTGCGCCGTGGGACCTCACCCGCCATGCTGCCCCGTGACAGGCCGCGAGGGAAGGCGCCGTCCCGGCTCAGTGCGGAGCCGAGCTTCGCGGCGGCGGCGCAGTAGACGTTCATGGTGGCGAGCGTGACGAGGGTCGCCACGATCGCGGCGAGCACGCGGGCGTTCCCGCCGAGTCCTCGCGCCATCAGCTCGCCCAGCGGCGCCTCGCTCCTCCCCGCGGACGCGCCGAGCACGGAGATGATCGCGAAGGCCAGGGAGACGTACAGCGCGCCCACCGTCACGACGGCCACCGCGGTCGCCCGGGGCAGGTCGCGATGCGGACGGCGGAACTCCGCGGCCAGGTGCGTGATGGCCTCCCAGCCGGCGAAGCTCCACACCAGCAGCGCCGCCGCCGGGCCGATGGCCGTCCACCCATGAGGTGCGAACGGAGTCAGGTTGTGGAGCCTGGCGTGGGGGAGGGACAGCGCGATCGAGACGAGCAGGAGGCCGACCAGCAGCCCGGCGAACGCGAACTGCAGCCGCCCGGTCAGCTGCACGCCCACGGCGTTGGCCACGGTGACCACGACCGTCATCGTCACCGCCGTGATGACCGTGGTCGTCGTCCCGCCGCCGAGGGCGGCGGAGACGTACGCGCCGCCGAACAGGGCGGCGGCCGACATGCCCGGCGGCACGGCGAAGAAGAAACACCAGCCCACGACCGCCGCGGCACGTTCTCCGAACGCCAGGCGCGCGTACGTCGAGACGCCCCCGGCATCGGGATGGCGGGCGCCGAGGGCGGCGAAGACCGCGGCGAGCGGCGCGGACAGGACGACGAGGGCGAGCCACGCCAGCAGCGACGCCGGTCCGGCGACTCTGGCGGCGAGAGCGGGGAGGGCGATGACACCCGTGCCGAGCACCGCGCCCACGTACATCGCGGTCCCTTGAGCCAGGGTCAGCCGCCCTGCGGGATTCTCTGGAATTGTGTCCGCCACGATCGCCTAGCCTTCCATATCCGCACCCCGCCATCCAGGGAGAAATGAGCCGTCCCATTTCGCCGTGCGTCACGGAGCGCTGACATATTGTTCCGCCGGATGCCGCGCGCAGGGTGTCCGGTCTGAACGATTTTGAATTCCCATCGGCTCATGAAATTTCAGTTGACAGGCGGCTCACCAGCCTGTTCGGCGAGAGTGACGCGTGGACACCGGGTCATGGATCTGACTCGTCCGGTCCACCGGGAGGCACGGCCCTGTCCGAGATGGCTCGGTCCGGGTGTCGTTCGGGGATCCGTACGCCTGGCCGCCGGCCCGCGTCGGTGTCGCGCGGCGCCGATGCTCCGTGTCCGCCCGCGCGTGGCGTCAGACCCCGCCCAGGGTGCGTCGGTTCGGAGGCTGTGCGTGTCGCGAGCCGCCGGGCCGGCGTCGGCGCGGCCGGGTGCTCGCGGGAGTTGCGCACAACACCTATTCCGGAAAGTGCGAACGTACTTGAACTAACTTGCGTCACATCTGACTATGAACTTCACTCCAGTCACGACCTTAACCACGTGCCCGGTGTGGGATCGGTCTCACCGGTCACTCCGGTTGAGTCCGTGCGCACTAGTGACATCTGACTCACTGATCAGAGCGACAACATGCCTGCTCATCGGCCCCAGGTCTGGTTTTCGGCTGTCCGATCAGATTGCTTCGGGTCGCGTAAAAAGGCAACTTTCTATCTCCGAAAAGGCCAAGAATCGCTTCTCCAAGAGGCGGCATCGCCCGTCGGCGACGGCGCTCCGTAAGCGATCACCGTCGGTCGGTAAGCGTTCGAATAATTGCGCATCAGCGAAGGCTATGGCAGCCTACTTTCGAGCTACAAAGGCCGTAGATTCATTTCGCCTGCCGTGGCTACCTTCCGGATCTTTCTGCATTGTTTCATGGTACGGAGGCGGGGTCGTTGATCGAAGTAAATGAACGGGGATGGGCGCACGATGGAGGCAATGAATCCATTGCGCACCCATGCGATGACCTCCTATCTGACGCGCCGGAAACCGGCCCGATCACCGTCGTTCCGGTGGATTCTCTGCTGCCGGCCGACTCGCCTCGCCTGGCCGGGGAGGACGCGGCGCACACGCAGGTCCTGGCCGGCCTCGAATCAAGACTCCCCCCTATTCTCGTCCATCGCGAAACCATGCGGGTCATCGACGGAATGCACCGCCTCATGGCCGCGAAGATGTGCGGATCGAAGACCATCGAAGTGCGATTTTTCGACGGCACCGAGACCATGGCGTTCCTGCTGGCGGTCAAATCGAACATCACCCACGGCCTACCGCTCTCGCTGGCCGACCGGGAGGCCGCGGCCGCTCGGATCGTCTCCTCCCAGCCGGAGTGGTCCGATCGGGCGATCGGCGCCGCGACCGGACTCTCCGCCAAGACCGTGGGCGCGATCCGTCAGCGTGCAACTGCGGATTCCCCGCAGTTGCACGCCCGGATCGGCAGGGACGGGCGCGTCCGCCCCCTCGACGCCAGCCAGGGACGGCTGCGGGCCAGCGAGATCATCCGGGACCGGCCCGACGCGGCACTCCGGGAGATCGCGCGGGAGGCGGGCATCTCCGTAGGGACGGCTCGTGACGTGCGCGAACGCATAAAGGACGGCCGGGATCCGCTCCCGCTCAGGCAGCGCGCGACGGAGCGGAGTGCCGCCGGCCCCATCGCCCCCGCCGCTGCGCGGCCGGCCATTCGGCCACCGCTGCTGCGCCGCGCCCGGCGGAGCATCGAGGTCATCGACTGGGGCTCGACGCGGGAGAAGTTGAGGGCCGATCCCGCGTTGAAGTACGCCGAGTCCGGTCGGCAATTCCTGCGCTGGTTCGACGCGCACGTCGTCGGCCTCGACGACTGGAAATTGGTCGTCGACGCCGTCCCTCCGCACTGGGCGAATGACATCGTCGTGCTGGCTCGTTACTGTTCTGACCGATGGCTGGATATCGCTCGACAGGTCGAGCAGAATTGCAGCACTTTGTAGGGCGTTCATTAGGCGCTGACCAGGTCAGGCATCCGGCACCCGCATTTACGTGGAGTGTCGGATGCCTTGACTCTAACGTCATGGAGGATAAACGCATGCGCAGTCTTACTCGAATCGAGGCCGCTGGACGAAGTGCGTTGCTGAGCGTTCGCTCGTACCACGTCGACCTTGATCTGACGACCGGCCCGAGCACCTTCCGCTCCACGACGACGATCGCGTTCGACGCCACCGATCCGGATGAGACTACATTTCTCGATGTCAAGCCGGAGACACTGCATTCGGCGTACCTGAACGGCAGGCCATTGGACGTCGGCGCGCTCAGCGACGGACGGCTGCCGCTGACCGGTCTCGCGGAGCGGAACGAGATCGTCGTGACCGCGGACATGAGGTACTCCAACGAGTGCGAGGGCATGCACCGCTACGTCGACCCCGCCGACGGCCAGGTGTACCTCTACACGTTCGTGTACGTCGACAACGCGCCCCGCGTGTTCGCCTGCTTCGACCAGCCGGATCTCAAGGCGCCGTACACCTTCACCGTGACGGCTCCGGACGACTGGAAGGTGCTGGGCACCAGCGCGTCGGTCAAGACCGGCCCGGGCCGCTGGGAGCTGGCCGAGACGCCGCCACAGGCGACGTATCTCACCGCGCTGGCCGCCGGGCCGTACGCCTCCTTCCATACCGAGCACGGCGGCACCACCCTGGGCCTGCACTGCCGGGCGTCGCTGAGGGACTCCCTCGCCCCCGACGTCGACGAGGTGTTCGAGATCACCGGGCAGTGCCTGGACGCGTGCGGGCGGCTGTTCGGCGTGGACTATCCGTTCGGGAAGTTCGACCAGCTGTTCGCTCCGGAGTTCAGCGTGCTGTCGCTCGACCATCCGGGTCTCGTCCTGCTCAGGGAGCTGTACCTGTTCAGTTCCGCGGCAGCCGTGAGCGAGCGTGAGACCCGCGCCGTCGTCCTCGCACACGGGATATCGCTCATGTGGATGGCCGGCCTGGTGACGAACAGATGGTGGGACGACCTGTGGCTCGGCCAGGCGTTCGCCGACTACCTGGCGCACCGGGTGCCCAGTGAGGCCACCCGGTTCCCCGGCCCGCCGACGACGTTCGCGGTGCGCCGCAAGGCGCAGGCGTACGTCGCCGACCAGCGCCCGTCGACGCATCCGATCAGTCTCGAGGGGCCGGACGTGCAGACCGTGCTGCTGGAGATGGACCGCATCTCCTACTTCAAGGGCCACTCGGCGCTGCGCCAGCTCGCCGCGCGGGTCGGCGACGAGGCGCTGCGCACGGGCCTGCGGATCTACTTCGAGCGGCACGCGTACGGCAGCGCGACGTTCAGCGACTTCATGGCCGCGCTGAGCACGGCCGTGGGCACCGACCTCAGCGGCTGGGCGGACAAGTGGCTGAAGTCGGCGAACGTGAACACGCTGTGGCCGGAGATCACCGTCGCGGACGGCCGTATCCGCACGGCGGCGATCTGTCAGTCCGCGCCCGACACTCACCCGATCCTGCGGCCTCACACGTTCGACATCGGCCTGTACGGCCCGGGCGCGGCACGGTCGACGCTGCGCGTCCAGGTCGACGGGCAACGCCGCCCGCTGCCGGAGCTCGTCGGCCGGCCGGCGCCGTCGCTGCTGCTGCTCAACGACGGCGACCTGACGTACGCGAAGATCAGGTTCGACGCCGCGTCGCTGGCCGCCCTGCCGGACCTGCTGCCGACGCTCGCCCCGATCAACCGGGCGATGGTGTGGTGCGCGCTGCTGCTCGGGGTCCAGGACGGCGTCTTCCCGCCCGCGGACCATCTCGCGCTGGTCTGCCGGATGATCGCGGTGGAGACCGAGCCGTCCATCCTGGCCGAGGTTCTCGAACAGGCCCGCGACGACGTCGCCGACCGTTTCCTCCTGCCCGAAGAGCGCCCGGCCGCACTCGCCCGCATCGCCGAAAGCCTGCGGGAACGCCTCGCGCGGACGGGCGCGGGCGACGAACGCCAGATCACGCTGTTCCGCGCGCTGATCGGCTCGACCGCGGACGCCGGGGAGCTGCGGGGCTGGCTCGCGGGCACCGGGCTGCCGGCCGGGCTCACGCTCGACGCCGACCTGGCCTGGCGGATCCGCTACCGGCTCACGATCCTGGGCGCGCTGACGGAGGCGGAGATCTCCGCCGCGTACGACGCCGACCCCACGAGCGAGAGCGAGCGGTTCGCCACGAAGTGCCGTGCCGCGCGCCCCGACCCGGCGGCGAAGGAGTCGGCCTGGAACGCGATCATCAACGACACCAGCCTGTCCAGCTACACGCTGTGGGCCCTCGCCGAGGGGTTCTGGCAGCCGGAGCAGGACGAGCTCACGGCGCCGTACGTCGAGCGGTTCTTCGCGACGATGCCGGAGGCGGCCGGGCGGCGCGGCGACCTGGTGCTGGACGTCCTGCTCCGTTTCCTCTACCCCCGGTACGCCGCGACGATCGAGACCCTGGAGCTGGCCGGCGCGATGCTCGCGCGCGACGACGTTCCGGTGCCCCTGCATCTCCGGGTGACCGACTTCACCGACGACCTGCGGCGCGTGGCCGAGGCGAGGGACCGGCAGGTCCGCCGGACGACCGCGATGTCGCGGTGAGCCGGGCTCCGGCGTCGGCGAGGAGGAGCCATGCGGATAGCGATCATCGGCGGCGGCATCGCGGGCGCCCTGCTCGCGCTGCGGCTGCGGCAGGCGTCCCGGCGGGTCGAGCCGGTGGTGTACACGGGTTCGGCCGCTGACGCCTCCGGCGCTTCCGGCGGTCTGACCCGTGCGTTCGAGAGCGATCCGGAGGCGTGCCGGACCGCGGCCGAGGGCCTCGCCGAGCTCCGGGCGAGCGCCACGCTCCGCGACTGGGCCGGATTCCGGGAGACCGGGTCGCTGTACCTCCTGCCCGCCGACGCCGACCCGGCCGGCCCGCTCGCGGTGGTCGACGAGCTGCTGCCCGGGTCGGCCGCGGTCCTCGACCGGGAAGGTCTCCGGCGGGCGTACCCGTTCCGCGACCTCCCGGCCGGCACGCTCGGCGTCGCCGAGCGTCACGCCGGTCACATTCATCCGGACCGGCTGCGCGCCGCCGCGCTCCGCGATCCCGGGATCTCGGTACGGCGGACCCCGGTCCTGGCGGTCACGCCGAAGGCGGAGGTACGGCTGCCCGGTGGCGCGACGGCCGGCCATGACGCCGTGGTCGTGGCGGCCGGTGCGTGGACGTCCCGCCTGCTGGCCCGCAGCGGCCTGCCCGCCGACGGCCTGCGCACCAAGCAGATCCAGTACACCGTGTGCGCCGCGGACATCCGCGGCCTCGGCGCCTTCGTCGACGAGTCCACCGGCTTCTACGGCCGCCCCGCCGAACCCGGCACGTTCCTGCTGGGCCTGCCCGCGGACCGATGGGACGTCGATCCGGACGCGGTGACGCCCGACGCGGAGCTGGCACACCGGACGGTCGCGCACGCGCGTGACACGTTCGGGACGCCCGTGGAGCCGATCCGCACCGTCGCGTCGTTCGACTGCTACCACGATCCGGCCGGGCTGCGGCTGCGCCCGGTCGCGGCCGGCGCGCCGGTCTTCACCTTCACCGGGGGCAGCGGCGGCGCCGCCAAGACGATCCTGGCGACCAGCCGGACCGCGGCAGCGGCCCTGCTGGCCTAGGACGGAGCACTACGCCGGCAGGCCGCGACGCGGCCTGCCGATGTGGCGTGCGTGCCGTTCTCGCTCGCAAGAAGTATTCGGCATAACGCCGGCCGCATTCGATCACCTGCCAAGGGTGCCGCTCGCGTGCCTTTCCGTGGGTTGATGATTATCCGACTCCGTTCAATATCCGCTGCTATTGCCGCTGTATGCCTCCACGGGACAGAATTTCGGCGTATCGGGCAAAAGAAGGAGTGGTGATGGCGAGTCCATCGGTAGATTTCGGAATTGTTGGATTCGGATATGCCTTCGGCGAAGACCAGGACGTGGAAAAGACCGCCGGCTCCTATGTGAGCGACCCGGAACGGGTTCTTCAGTGGGGTTATCGCACCTTCCACCGGGCCGCGGACGGCGTCACCGCCACCGACCTGGCGGCCGAGGCCGCCCAGGACGCGCTCAACCGTACGGAGCTGAGCGTCGACGACATCGACCTCGTGGTGCTCGTGACCTCGGAAATGCCGGAATACCCGCACTGGGACTCGTCGGCGGCGCTCGCCAGAGAGCTGAAGATCCGCCAGACGCAGACGCTCCTGCTCAATGAGGGATGCGCGTCAGGCGTCACGGGCCTGGGCATCGTAGCCGGAGTCCTCGCCGTTCAACCAGAGATCGAGACCGTTCTCTTCACTGCGGTCAACCGGGTCAGCGAATACCACCGGAACCGCATGAAGGTGAACAACGCCGTGCACAGCGACGGCGCGGTCGCCGCGGTCATCCGCCGGGGCCACCCCCGCAACCGGTGGCTGTCGACCGACCAGTTCACCGACCCCGACCTGTGCGACTGGTTCCGTACGGACTACGGCGGGGCCGTCGCGCCGGTGGCACCGGAAGGATGGTCCAGCCTGACGGCCCCGGCCGGGCACGAGCGGGTCCAGGCGCACTTCCAGAAGGACCCGCGCCGGCTGCGGGAGTTCGCCGAGCGTGCCATCGCGCGCTCCGTCGAGGTCATCGAGGGGGCGTGCCGCCGGGCGGGCGTGAGCCGCGACGACGTCGACCACGTGATCTACATCAACGACAGCCCGGACTCCATCGAGGACATCGCCCGTCCGTTCGGCGTCCCGCTGGAACGGACCAACGCCGCGATCTCCGTCACCCACGGGCACATGGGCGCCGCCGACCAGCTCGTGTCCCTCGGCCAGCTGACCGAGCAGGGCGCCGTCGCATCCGGGGACCTGGTCGCGCTGACCGGGATCTCCATCGGCATGCGCTGGTACTGCACGCTCGTCCGGGTCTGACGGCGGTGACGAACCCGATGAGTGACAACACGCTGGACGAACTGCGGACCGCCGTCGCCGAGCGCCGGCTGCCGGCACCGGCCGTACGCCGGGCGCTGGCCGGGTCCGCCGAAGCCGCCCTGATGCGGAAGGCCGGCCGGCTGCTGGCCGGTCTGGAGGCCGAGAACGCACCGGCCGTGAGCGTGGCGGTGCACGCGACGTTCACCGCGGGCTCCTTCGAGCCGCTGCTGCGCGCCGCGCTCGTCGGCGCCGGGCTCGCGCCCGCGATCGAGCACGGGGAGTACGGCACCTTCGACCTGACCCTGGCCACGGCCGCCCTCACCGCCGACGTCGTCACGCTGCTGCTGGACGCGGCGTACTTCCTGCCCCGTGACTGGAGCGCCGACCTCGAGACGCTGGAGAAGCACGTCGAGGCGCGCCTGGCGGAGTTCCGCGGCCTGCTCGCGGGGGCGCGGGAACGCACGTCCGCGCTCCTGGTATTGCACACCGTCCCGCTGACGTCCGAGGTGCGCGACGCCTTCATCAGCGTGCGGGCGCGGGCCGGCGTGGCACGCCTGTGGTGCGAGCTCAACGCGTCCCTGCTCCGCCTCGTCGAGGAGGACCCCCAGGTCGTGACCGTGGACCTGGTCGGTGCGCTGGCCGAGGCGCCGGTGCCCGTACGGGACGCGCGGCTGCACCGGTACGGGGACATGCCCTACACCGACGGCGCGCTGCTCGTCCTGGCCGGGCAGGTACGCCGGGTCGTGCAGGCGAAGCGAGGGCTGTCGCGCAAGGTGCTCGCCCTCGATCTCGACAACACCCTGTGGGGTGGCGTCGTCGGCGAGGTGGGCGCGCAGGGCGTCCAGCTCGGCGGCCTGTATCCGGGCAACTGCTACCTGGAGCTGCAGCGCACCGCGCGGCGGCTGCGCGACCAGGGCGTCATCCTGGTGCTGGCCAGTAAGAACGACCCGCAGGTGGTCGAGGAGGCGCTCACCGGGCATCCGGAGGTGCTGCTGCGGCCGGACGCCTTCTCGGTGAGCGCGGTGAACTGGTCGGCGAAGGCCGGCAACCTGCGTGACGCCGCGCGGTCGCTGGGCCTGTCCACCGACGCGTTCGTTTTCATGGACGACTCGGACTTCGAGCGCGGTCACGTCGCCGGGGAACTGCCCGAGGTCGCGCTCGTCCCGGCGAACGGCGATCCCGCGTACCTCGTGGGCGCGCTCCTTCGCGACGGCTGGTTCGACGTCATGGCGCTCACCGAGACCGACCGCCGGCGCCCGGAGCTGTACCGGACCCGCGCGTTGCGCAGCGACTTCGCCACCGGATTCGGGTCCTCCGAGGAGTACCTCGCGGAGCTGGGCATCGGGGTGGAGATCGCGCCGGCGACCGGCTTCACCGTGGCCCGCCTGGCGCAGCTCGCCGCGCGGACCAACCAGTTCAACCTGACCGGGATCCGCTTCGACGAGGCCGAGACCGCCGCGATGAGCGCCGACCCGGGGCACCTGGTCGCCTCGATCGCGGTGGCGGACCGCTTCGGAGACGACGGGATCGTCGGAGCCGTCTGGGTGGATCGCCGGGCCGGCGCCTGGAAGGTGCTGAACCTGGTCCTGAGCTGCCGCGTCCTGGGCCGCGGCGTCGAACTCGCGATCGCCGGATGGCTCCTGCGGACGGCGCGGGACGGCGGCGCCGGAACGGTCGAGGGCCGGTTCACGCGCTCGCCGAAGAACGGCGTGGCCGCCGACTTCTGGACGCGGGCCGGATTCACCCAGGCCGGCGACGGCGAGGTGTTCGCCTTCGACCTGAGCGACGCGTTCCCCGACCTGCCGGAATGGATCACCTTGCGCGAGCGGAGTGACGATTGACATGAGCGCCTCATCCTCGGTCGAGCCGACCGTGCTGGACATTCTCAGCGACGTACTGCGCGAGACGCCCGACGGCCTTTACGCCGAACCGGTCCTCGCGGCGCACGGGTGGGACAGCATCGCCTCCCTCGAAGCCCTCGCGCAGCTGGAGGACCGGCTCCAGATCACGCTGGACCTGCGGTCCTTCCACGCCGCGCACACGGTCCCCGACATGGTCGCCCTCGTCACGGACGCCGTGGCCGGCAAGGCACGGATCCCATGACCGAGAGACCCCGCATCCCGGAATCCTTGGAGGACAGAGTGGAGCGTCAAGAAGTCGAGCTACTCGCGATCGGCGCCGGTCCGGCGAATCTCGCGCTGGCCGTGGCGCTGGAGGAGATGGCGCCCGAGGAGATCGCCCGCGACACGCTGATCGTCGAACAGCACGACAGCGTCGAATGGCAGCGGGGAATGCTGCTCCCCTGGACCCAGAGTCAGGTGTCGTTCCTGAAGGACCTGGTGACACTGCGCAACCCGCGGAGCCGGTTCTCGTTCGTCAACTACCTGCACTCGGTGGGCCGCCTCGACGCCTTCATCAACCTCGGCAGCTTCACGCCGTACCGGCTGGAGATCTCCGGCTACCTGCGCTGGGTCGCCGAGTCGCTGCGCGCCGTGCGGATCCAGCACGGGCGACGCTGCGTCTCGATCAAGCCCTGCCATTCGAGCACCGGGCAGGTGGGCGAGTGGCTGGTCGAACTGTCCGACGGCGGGCAGATCGTCTGCCGGAACCTGGTCATCGGCGCGGGGCGGGATGCGCACATCCCCGCGGAGTTCTCCGGGCTGCCGCGCACGCGGGTGATCCACAGCACCGAGTTCTCGATGCGCGTCGCCGAGCTGGACACGGACGCGCCGCTGCGGGTCGCGGTGATCGGCGGCGCGCAGAGCGCCGCAGAGATGCTGTGGGCGACCTACCAGGGCTTCCCCCGCGCGCGGTGCACGATGGTCATGCGGTCGATCGGCCTCAACGCGTACGAGACCAGCAAGTTCACCAACGAGCTGTTCTACCCGTCGTTCATCGACGAGTTCCACGCGGCGCTGCCCGAGGCCCGCGAGCAGCTCCTGCGCGAGATGCACCGCACGAACTACGCCGGCCTCGCGCCGGGCATGCTCGAGTCCCTGTACCGGGCGATCTACCAGGACCGGCTCACGGGCACCGAGCGGCTCCGCATGGTCACGATGGCGGAGGTCACCGACGCCCGCATGGACGGCGGCGACGTCGTGCTGACCCTCGCCGACCGCAAGAGCCACCACGTCGAGGAACTCCGCTGCGACGTCGTGATGCTCGGCACCGGCTTCGTCCGCGGAATGCCGCGGATGGTGCGCGACCTGGCGGCGACGGCCGGCGTCGGCGAAGCGCGCGTGAACCGCAACTACCGGATGGACCTGCCGCCCTCGTTCACCGCGGGCTGCTACCTGCAGGGAGTCAACGAGGCCACCCACGGTATCGCGGACTCCCTGCTCAGCGTGCTGGCCGCCCGCTCCCAGGAGATCGTCACCGAGCTCCTCGCCAGCCGCCACGACCCCGAACTCGTCCTCAACGTCCAGTAAGGAGCGATCGTGGAGATTCGCAAGCTCGACCGGGACAACCTCAAGCAGGACAACGGGCTGATCGCGCAGCGCCTGATGCCCTGGCCGGTCCTCAACGCGCCCTTCGAGGGGTCGTGGTGCGTCGTCAAGCCCGGCGCGTCCTCCGGCGCCCACGGGCACCACGAGTACGAGATCTGGGTCGCGATGACCGGCGCCGCCGAGATCATCAGCGAGGGGAAGAGAGTGCCGTTCGTCGCCGGCGACATCGTGCACTTCCCGCCGGAGCAGCGCCACCAGGTCGTCAACGACGGCGACGCCGACTTCGAGATGTACGCCGTCTGGTGGGACGCCGAGATGGCCGAGCGGTTCAGCGCCCGCCACGGCGGTCCGGCGTGACCGCCGGCGGGCGTCCGGCGATCGTCGTCGCCGCGACGCCGACCTCCAACGGCGACCTGCACGTCGGTCACATGGCCGGACCGTACCTCGCCGGCGACGTCTACAGCCGCTACCTGGCGGCCACAGGCCGCCCGGTGATCTACACGACCTGCACCGACGACAGCCAGAGCTATGTGATCACGACGGCGCACCGGAAGGGCGTCCCGCCCGAGCGCCTGTGCGCGACATCGACGGAGGCGATCGAGCGGACCCTCACCGCGATGGGCATCTCGATGGCCGGGCTGCCGCCGATCGACGACCGCTACCGCGAGACCGTGCGGGAGTTCTTCACGGCCCTGCACCAGGCGGGACGACTCCGGCTCCGCACCGTGCGCCTGCCGTACGCGAACGGCGCCTTCCTCTACGACGGGCTGCTGACCGGCACCTGCCCGGTCTGCCTGGGCGGGAGCAGCGGCGGCGTCTGCGAGGGATGCGGGCACCCGAACAACTTCGACGAGCTGCTCGACCCCCGCTCGACGCTGGATCCCGACGCGCCGGTGACGTTCCGCGAGCAGACCATCCTGGTGCTGCCCATGGAGGAGTACCGGGACCGCCTCACCGGTTACTTCGCCGCGCGGGAGGGGCGCTGGCGGCCGCACGGCATGCAGCTCATCCGCGAGCTCCTGGACCGGCCGCTGCCGGACATCCCGGTGACGTTCCCCGGCACCTGGGGCGTCGCGGCGCCGTTCCCCGAGACCCCCGGGCAGATCCTCTACCCGTGGGTCGAGGCCATGCCGGCCGTGATGTACAGCACGTGGTGGTCGGCGGCACAGCGCGGCGAGCGCGCCGAGACGGCCGACGAGCACTGGCGCGCCGAGCACGGCGCGGAGCTCGTCTACTTCCATGGCTTCGACAACGTCTACCACTGGGGGCTGCTGGACCTGGTCCTGCTGATGGCCCACGGCGACCGCTACGTCCTGCCGGAGGTGAACGTCTGCAACGAGTTCTACGAGCTCGAGGGCCAGAAGTTCTCCACCAGCCGTGACCATCTCATCTGGACCGCGGACCTGCTCGCCGAGGTGCCGCGCGACCTCGTGCGGTTCCACCTCGCGCTGACCGCGCCGGAGTACCAGCGCACCGACTTCAGCGTGGCCGCGCTGCGCGAGGTGACCACGCGGCGGCTGGTCGAGCCGTGGAACGCCCTCGCCGACGCGCTGTGGCTCGTGTCGGCGGGCGCCGGCGACGCGCCGCTGCCCACGTCGGAGACGGGGCGGCGCCGGGCGGAGCTCCTCATCGAGCGCGTTCGGCTCGGGTACGAGCTGCCCAGCCTCACGAGGGTGGCGGACACGATCGCCGGCCGGCTGGACGGGCTGGCGGAGGAGGCGGCGGCGGCCACGGACGGCGATCCGGCCGCGCTCGGCGACCTGTTCCTGCAGGTGCGCGCGCTTCTCGCCTGCGCCGCGCCCATCCTCATCGACGTCGCCGCCGAGGCCGCGGACGCCGGCGTGGACCTCGGCCTCACCGCCGCACAGCCGGCCGAGATCGACGCGTTCACGCTCCCGCGCCTGCGGACCGCGGACGTCGGCGAGACGACCGGCGTACGGGCCGGCGCCTGATCCCCGTTCAAAGGCAGGTAAGCCATGAAGCTGCTCACCATCGAGACGCGCCAGTATCTGAACTACTACCACTCCCGCTACAAGCAGGTGCAGGACCTCGGCGTCGACCTGTACGTCCTGAACGGCGAGGGCACCGAGGACTTCTGGCCCGCCGACCACTACCGGCTCGTCGGCAACAAGAAGATCGACGACATCGTCGCCACGGCCCGCGAGTGGCACGCGGTCGAGAGGTTCGACGGTGTGATCACGTTCTCCGAGTCCGCGGTCATCACGGTCGCGGCGGTCGCCGAGGCCCTCGGGCTGCCCGGCATCGGGGTCGACGCCGCGGTCCGCAGCCGCAACAAGTACCTGATGCGGCAGGCGTACGAGAAGGCCGGCGTGCCGATCCCGTCGTACCGGCTGGTCCCCGACCTGTCCGACGCGCTCCAGGCCGCCGAGGACTTCGGGTACCCGGTGATCCTCAAGCCGACGCTGGGCGCGGGCAGCCACTTCGTCTTCCGGATCGACACGCCGGAGGAGATGGCCGAGCGGTTCGCCCAGGCGTCCGACGGCATCAAGCAGCTGTTCTGGGTGAACTCCGAGGCCGACGGCGTCGACCTGGGCCCGAACGGCCTGCTCGTCGAGTCGTTCCTCGACGGCAAGGAGTACCTGATGGAGGCCGTCGCCTGGGACGACGAGGTCTATCTCGGCTCGGTCGTGGACCGGATCACCGCCGAGGGCGGGACGTTCGACGACGACGTCCACCACGCGCCCACCTCGCTCGGCCCGGAGGACGTCGCCAAGGTGCAGCGCGCGGTCAAGGCCGCCGCGCACGCCCAGGGGCTGCGGCGCAGCGTGATGCACGCGGAGGTCCGCTACCACGAGGGAGAGCCGTACCTCCTGGAGATCGCCGCCCGGGTCGGAGGCGGTGGCCTCGACATGATCGCCCGGCTGACCGCCGACCACGACCCGATCGCCGCGGTCGCCGACATCGGGCTGGGACGACGTCCCAGGGTCCGGCACTTCCAGCCGACCGGGGTGCACGTCACGGCGATGTGCCTCATCTGCGCCGAGGGCGTCGTTGAGCACGTCGAGGTGCCGCCCGAGGTGAGCGAGTCCGACAAGGTGTTCCTGCTCAAGATCACCGCACGCCCGGGGGACGTGATCAAGAGGCCGCCGAACGGCAACACGATCCTCGGCTTCCTCGGCACGACCGGTAGGTCCGAGGCCGAGGCCTTCCGGACCATGAACGAGTTCGCCGACCAGATCAAGGTCACGTTCGCGAAGTAGCGGGGGAGCAGAGTCCGTGCCAGAACAGATCGATGACACGCGCGCCGGCCGTCCGGCGCGCGTGTCCCGGCGCCGCCGTTTCCTGATGTGCCCGCCGACCCACTTCGACGTCCGCTACTCCATCAACCCGTGGATGGATCCCGGCAAGCCGACCGACGCGGCCCTGGCCGTCGCGCAGTGGGAACGGCTGCGGAGCCTGTACCTCGGGCTCGGCCACCAGGTCGAGGTGATCACTCCGTCGCCGGGCCTGCCGGACATGGTGTTCGCCGCCAACGGCGCGACCGTCGTCGACGGCAGGGTCCTGGCCGCCCGGTTCCGGCACGCCGAGCGGGCCGCCGAGGCGCCCGCCTACGCGGCCTGGTTCCGGGAGCGGGGCCATGAGGTGCACGAACCCGTGTTCGTCAACGAGGGCGAGGGCGACTACCTCGTGGCCGGCGAGCGGATCCTGGCGGGCACCGGATTCCGCACGGACCGCCGGTCGCACACGGAGGCGGAGCGGTTCCTCGGCCGCCCGGTGGTCGCCCTGACCCTGGTCGACCCGCGCTTCTACCACCTCGACACCGCCCTGGCCGTCCTCGACGACGACCAGATCATGTACTACCCGGCGGCGTTCTCCGCCGAGAGCCGCGCGCTCCTGCGCGAGCTGTACCCCGACGCGATCCTGGCGACCGACGCCGACGCGGAGGTGTTCGGGCTCAACGCGGTCTCCGACGGCCGGTACGTCGTGCTGGCCGAGCAGGCGACCCATCTGTTCGACGAATTGTGGGCACGTGGATTCGTGCCGATCGGTACGGACCTGTCGGAACTGAACAAATCCGGCGGTGGTGCCAAATGCTGCACGTTGGAATTGCGTGCGCCGTCAACCCGCAAAGGTGCTGAAAATGATTGATTACGACGGCCGCCGGTTCCGCCCGGCGGAGGCCGCCGAGAGCGGCCGGGTGGCGATCTACCGGCAGGACGGCGACCTGCTGTGGGGGGAGTTCACCGGGGGCAAGGCGCGGCGCGGCTCGCTCGCCGGCCGATGCGCCCCCGACGGCTCGCTCGACTTCGCCTACTGCATCGTCCTCGACAGCGGAGAGGTGATCTCCGGGCACTGCCGGAGCACGCCGGAGCTCCGCGCCGACGGCGGCGTCGACCTGCGCGAGGAGTGGGAGCGCTACGGCGCCCACTCCTCCACGGGCGTGTCGTACCTGACCGAGATCCGATAGCGGGAGGGACCCGATGACGCAGCAGACGACCGCCGTGGCGACGGCAGGCGGCCGGCCGAAGAAGGGCGGCGTGGTCACCTGGGCCTGCGCCCCCGGTTTTCCGCCCGCCGTGATCTTCCCGTTCACCCCGGCGGAACGCATGGGGATGCGGAACAACTACGAGTTCCAGATGCTGATGTACCGGCCGCTGTACTACTTCGGCAGCCGCGGCACGCCCGAGGTGGACTACGACCAGAGCATCGGCGAGCCCCCGCAGTGGAGCGAGGACGGCCGCACGGTGACCATCAGGGTCAAGCCGTGGAAATGGTCGAACGGCGAGACGCTGTGCGCGGACAACGTGCTGTTCTGGGTCAACCTCATGAAGGTCAAGGGCGAACGCTACGGCGAGTACGTCCCCGGCTATTTCCCGGACAACTGCACCTCGTACGGCAAGCTCGCCGACGACGTCGTCTACTTCACCTTCGACAAGCCGTACTCCAAGAAATGGGTGCTGATGAACCAGCTCAGCACTATCACCCCGCTGCCGAAGGCATGGGACCGCACCGCCGCCGGCCCGGCGAACGCCTCCGGTGACACCGCGGACGTGCTCGCCGTCTACGACTACCTGATGGAGCAGCAGGGCAACATCGTCGACGAGGGCAACGCGCACCGGACCCGCTGGCCGGACAGCCCCCTCTGGAGCGTCGTCAGCGGACCCTGGCGCCTGAAGAGCTACACCCTCGACGCCGTCGTCACCTTCGTCCCCAACGAGCACTACTCGGGGCCGAACAAGCCGTACCTGGACGAGTTCCGGCAGATTCCGATGGTCTCCGACGAGGGGGAGTTCGAGATCCTCAAGCGCGGGCCGGACGGGCCGGGCTCGGTCCAGGTCGGCTACCTGCCGCTGAGCTTCACCACGGAGCCGACCACGGACCCCACACAGGGCGGCCCGAACCCCCTCGACGAGCACTACCGGCTCGTTCCCCAGGTGGCCTACTGCATCCGGTACACCAGCCTGAACTTCAACAACCCCACCGTCGTCGGGAAGATGTTCAAGCAGACGTACATCCGGCAGGCCCTGCAGCGGACGCTCGACCAGGACTCGGCCGTCCACGACATCTACCACGGGTACGCCTACCGCCAGGACGGCCCCGTGCCGGTCATCCCGGTCAGCGACCTGGTCGCGCCGGAACTGGTCGGCGGGAAGGGGCCGCTGCCGTTCGACCCGGAGGCGGCGCGCGCGCTGCTCGAGGCCAACGGCTGGGACACGAGCACGACCCCGGCCGTGTGCGTGAACCCCGGCACCGGGCCGGGCCAGGCAGGGGAGGGCATCCCGGAGGGCACGCGGCTCAGCATCCTGCTCCGGTACGTCGAGGGCAGGCCCGCCCTCACGCGGTTGATGCGGAAGTACAAGGAGGACGCCGCCGCGGCCGGCATCGAACTCCGCCTGGAAGAGGTGTACGGCTCCATCCTCGTCGCGGAGGACGCCCCCTGCACGCCGGGTCCCGGCGTGCCGTGCCTGTGGGAGATGTGCTGCTGGAACGGCGGCTGGGCGTATCACTACCCGAGCGGCGAGATCCTGTTCAAGACCGACGCCGGCGGCAATTTCGGGCACTACTCCGACCCTCGCTGCGACGAACTGGTCGAGCGCACCGTCACCAGCGACGGCCTGGACGCGCTGCAGGAATTCCAGCGGTTCATCGCCGAAGAGGTGCCGGTCATCTTCAGTCCCAATTTCCCGATCCGGCTGTTCGAGGTGGACAAGAGACTCGGTGGCTTCGAGCCGGTGAATCCGTTCGGGATGCTCAACCCCGAGAACTGGTACTACACCGAGGACTAGTGGAAGGGCGGAAAAATGGCTGAGCAACGTGACCCTCTGCTGCTCGTCGTCGCGACGGGCATGCGCACGTACCGCGAATACCTGCTGCGCTCCATCGGCACCCGATTTCGCATCCACCTCTTCCACGTCAGCGAGCCGACCTGGGAGAAGGAGTACATCAGCGGGTGGACGGTCGTGCCGAGCACGCTCGACGGCCCGGCGATGGCCGAGGCGGCCGTGAAGGTCCACGCGCAGGACCCCGTGGCCGGAGTCCTGTGCTGGGACGAGGGCCGGATCCACGCCACCGCGTACGTCGCCGAGGCGATCGGGGCGCGCAACGGCGACCCGGCGGTCATCTGGCGGCTGCGCGACAAGTGGCAGACCCGCGTCGCGCTCGACGCCGCCGGTGTGCCCCAGCCGCGCTCGGTCGCGGTGAAGACCCTCGACGAGGCCCTCGACGCCGCGGAGCGGGTCGGCTATCCGGCCATCCTCAAGCCGCGCGGGCTGGGCGCGAGCCTCGGCGTCGTCCGCGTCGACGACGCCGGCGAACTCCGTGACCGGTTCGCCTTCTCCCGCGACACCAAGGCGCCGGACCCGGTCGTCTACAGCACCGACCAGCCGCTCCTCGTCGAGGAGCGCGTGACCGGCGAGGAGATCAGCGTCGACGCGCTCGTGCAGGACGGCAAGGTCACCCCGCTGTACGTCGCCCGCAAGGTCGTCGGCTACCCGCCGTACGCCGAGGAGATCGGCCACTTCGTGGACGCCGCCGACCCGCTGCTCGGCGACCCGGCGCTCCTCCAGGCGCTGCAGGACACCCACAGCGCGCTGGGCTTCCTCGACGGCTGGACGCACACCGAGTTCATGCTCACCGCCGACGGCCCGCGGCTCATCGAGGTCAACGGCCGGCTGGGCGGCGACATGATCCCCTACCTCGGGATGCTGGCCACCGGCGTCGACCCGGGCTTGGCGGCGGCGTCCGTGGCCTGTGGCCTGGCGCCGGACACCCATCCGGTGCGCCGGCGCGTCGCGGCGATCCGCTTCTTCTACGTCGACGAGGAGGACACGACCATCGGGTCCGTCGCCTTCGACGAGGACGCCCTGCCGGCCGCGATCGAGCGGGCGGTCGCGGTCGCCGCGCCGGGCGCCGTGGTGTCCCCGCCCCCCAAGGGCACCGTGTGGGGCCGGATCGCCTTCGCGATCGCCGTCGCGGACACCGCCGAGGAGTGCCTGCGCGCGCTGGACGGCGCGGAGGCCGCGCTCACCGTCACGACGGGATGACCATGGCGATCGACATCGAGGCCGAGGAGAGGGGGACCGTCGCCGTCTGGAACACCTTCCGCGAGTCACAGCTCGCGGTGAAGGTGCTCCTCGTCGGCGTCTTCCTGAGCCGGCTCGGCGGATTTCTCAACATCTTCATCGTGCTGTACCTCGCGGCCAAGGGGTACTCCACCGAACGGTCGGCGCTCGCGCTGAGCGTCTACGGCGCCGGCGGGGTGGCCGGGCTGCTCCTCGGCGCGACGCTGGCCGACCGGCTGGGAGCGCGGAACTCCGCCGTGCTCGGCATGACGGCGACCGCCGTGCTCACCGCCTCACTGCTGTACCTGCCCGGCTATCCGGCCGTGCTCGTCGCGGTGGGCCTGGCGAGCGTGGCCGCTCAGATCTACCGGCCGTCCTCGGCCGCGCTGCTCTCCGAGCTGACGCCCGAGGACCGGCAGGTGATGATCTTCGGGATGTACCGGTTCGGCCTGAACCTCGGCGCGACGGCCGCGCCTCTCCTCGGCTTCGCGCTGTTCTACCTGGGAGGCCGGGAGTACACGCTGCTGTTCTGGGGCGAAGGGCTGATCGCGCTCGCGTACGCGGTGCTGGCCCTCGTCGCGATCCCGGCGCGCTCACGTCCCGCGAGTGGCACGGACGCCTCGGCGGAGTCCGGGCCGGCCCGGTACCTCGCCATGTTCCACGACCGCCGTTACCTGCTGTTCCTGTTCGCCACGATGCTCAACGCCGTCGTCTACGTGCAGTACCTGTCCACCCTGCCGCTGGAGGTGAAGGCCGCCCACGTCTGGGTGCTCTGGTACACCGTCGCGGTCTCGCTCAACGGGCTCATCGTCGTGGTGTTCGAGCTCCCGCTGACGAAGATCTCGCAGCACTGGCCCACCCGCTTCACCGTCGGTCTGACCCTGACCCTCGTCGGCCTCGGCAACGCCTGTTACGGATTCCCGATCTCGCCCGTCGTGATCATCGGCGCCACGCTGGTGTGGACGCTGGGCGAGATCCTCGGCGGGCCGTCCGTCTTCGCCTATCCGGCGATGGCCGCCCCGCCTCCGCTGAAGAGCCTGTACATCGGCGGCTTCCAGTTCATGCACACGCTCGGTACGGCGGTGGGTCCCATCATCGGCGGCGCCCTGTTCGTCCGGCTCGGGCACGGGGTCTGGCCGGTGATGGCCCTCGCCGGGCTGGCCGCCGCCGTACTGGGCGTCGCCGCCATCCGTCCCACCGATTCCCCCTGATTCTCGTCACGAGGAGGAGACAATGCGCGACTTCCGATTCGGCTTCACCCTGGGAAACGTCTCGTCATACCGGCAGCTCACGGACACGATCGCCACCGCGGAGGGGTACGGCTTCGACATCGCGCTGGCCGTGGAGCACCTGGGCACCGGGCGGACGTCCCCGTTCCAGGGCCTGCTGGCCGCCGCGACCGTCGCGGACCGGCTGAAGATCGGCACGTACGTGCTCAACAACGGCTACTGGAACCCCACGATCCTCGCGCGGGAGGTCGCCACGGCCGCCCGGCTGAGCGGCGGCCGGTTCGAGCTCGGCCTCGGCGCCGGCATCGTCAAGGAGCAGTACGACGCCGCGCGGATCCCCTGGCACCCCTTTGGGGAGCGGATGGACCGGCTGGCGGCCACGATCGAGGAGGTCGACGCGCTGCTCGCCCTGGAGGAGGACGTCGAACGCCCGCCGCTGCTGCTCGGTGGGGCCAGCGAGCGCGCGCTCCGGCTCGCCGCGGAACGCGCCGACATCGCGAGCTTCGGCGGGCGCTTCCAGCTGCCCGGCGAGCCGCCGGGCACCATGAGGATCATCAAGGCGGCCGAGGCGGACCAGCGCGTCGAGTTCTTCCACGAGATCGCGGGACCGCGGGCCGACGAGATGGAGTGGAACGCCTTCGTCCTGGTGGTCGAGGTCACCGACGACCGCCGCGCGGTGGCCGAGCGGATCGCGGCCGAGAAGGTCCCCTACCTCCAGCTGGAGGACGTACGGGACGCGCTGGAGAGCCCCTTCATGCTGATCGGCACGGAGGAGGAGATCGCCCGGCGCATCCTGGAGAACCGGGAGCGCTACGGCTTCTCCTACATCTGCGTGCAGCGCCCGCACATGGACGTCCTCGGCCCGATCATCAAGCGCGTCCGCGACCTGGCCTGACGGTACGACGAAGCGGCCCGGCCCCCTCTTCGGGGACCGGGCCGCTTCGTCGTCGTGCCCGTCATACGGCGGCGGACCACTCCTCGATGACCCGGCGGGAGACCGGCACCAGCGTGGTGTGGTACTCCTGGATCATCTTCATCACCGGCTCTTCGTAGTTCTCCTCCCACTCCTTCGTGGCGTAGACAGCCGGCGCGAGCTCATTCCGCAGCTCCACCGACGGGAACGCGCGGATCAGGAAGTAACCGTCGTCGTCGGTCGGCGAGGGGCCGTGCGCCAGCACGGTGAGCCCGCATCTGCGCATCAGCGGAATCGTGCCGTCGCGGCTGATCCGGTGGAATTCCGGCCGCGCGTCGGGGCTCACCGTGAAAAGCCGGATCTCAAGGATCCAGTCGTCGTCACTTGACACGTCGGCCCGCCTTCCAGACACCGGTGATGTGGTCGGGTTCGGCCATGATCGCCATGTCCGTCAGGGGGTTCGCGTCGAGGATGATGACGTCGGCGTCGTAGCCGGGCTTCAGCTGTCCGGAGCGCGGCGCCTGCGGGCCCAGAGTGGCCGGGCCGTTGGCCGTCGCCGCCTCGATGATCTCCAGGGGAGTGAGCCCGATCTTGGCGAGCAGGGGCAGCTCGCGCCCGTTGCGCCCCCAGGAGTTGAGCATGTCCGGGCCGGTCGCGGAGATGTCGGTGCCCGAGGCGATCGTGACGCCCTGGTCGCGGGCGATGGCGATGGCCTCCGCGTGCCGGCCCATCGTCTCCTCGAGCTTGCGCACGGCGTACGCCGGAACCTCGGCGCTGTGGTCGAGGAGCTCCTGGAAGATGGTGCGGGTGGTGACGAGGATGGCGCCGGCCTCCCGCATGGCCACGGCAGCCTCTTCGTCGAGGTAGGTGCCGTGCTCGATCGTGGTGACGCCGGCCTCCAGCGCCGCCATGATGCCCGGCTTGCCGTGACAGTGCGCGGCGACGATCCGGTCCGCCATCCCCGCCACCTCGACGATCGCGCGCAGCTCCGCGCCGGTGAACTGCTGGTGGATCGGATGGTCGACCTCCGACAGCACACCGCCGGAGGCGTAGACCTTGATGAGCTTGGCGTTCTGGCGAAGCTGCTCGCGCGCGGCCCGTACGCACTCCGCGGGCCCGTCGACCAGCGTCAGCTCGCCGCCGAGCCGGCTGAAGTCGCGCATCCACGACACCGGGTAGCTGTGCATGTCGCCGTGCCCGCCCGTGGTCGACAGGGTCGACCCGGCCGCGTAGATCGACGGGCCTTCGACGGTGCCCTCGGCCACCGCGCGGGCCATGTGGATGCCGAGGCCGCCCACCTCACGGACCGAGGTGACGCCTGCGTTGAGGGCCGCCCGTAGGTCGCTGCCGACCCGTGCGGCCCGGAGGGCGATGGGCTCCTGGAGCATCACCGTCATGTCCGCGGACCGCAGGCCCATGAAATGCGTGTGGCTGTCCCAGAGCCCGGGCATCACGGTGGGCGTGCGGACGGCGGTGACTCCGGGCGTCGCCGGCGCTTCCGCGGCGGGTCCGGCGTAGCTGATCGTGTCGTCGTCGAGAATGACGACGGCGTCGCCGATGGGGTTGCCTCTTCCTGGAATCAATTGCTCCGCTTCGATACGCTGCAACATATCCGCAGCAAATCAAGATTCCCGGTGGATCACAATGGATCCATGCACTCATAATGTTGAACTCGACGGCGTAATAACGCATTCTAGGATGGAGTCGTGTATTGGTACGGACGCGCCCGCATCCTCCATCGCTCGGCGTCCAGGCCGACTACGAGGAGCCATAGACACAGCGATCCCTCACCGAGGATGATGGGCAGCTGGATCCAGGGGACCAGACGGGCCGCGAATCCCGGTGCCAGAAGGTCCGCGACGCTGTTCACCAGGTAGGAAACGCCGTCGATCGCCATGAGGACGCCGATGGCTCTGGGCAGGAACGTCGACCTGAGCAACAGGTACCCCACGCAGATGATGTCAAGGCCGAAGAACACGGTGTAGATGTCGTAGTCGATGCCCGACAGGTCGCTGGGCAGATATGCCAGCGCGTGCAACTGCGCCGCCGGAACGGCGTTCGTATAGGGTCTGCCGCCCAGAAGGACCGGCGATGCGAACTGGTTGAGGATGCCGGCGGCCTCGATCGCGGTCGCGACCAGTGTGAAGAACGCGTCCAGCAGGGCGAGCCTTCGGTTCACCACCTTGAATAGTTCATAGAAGATCATCGCCAACGGGACGTTGGTAACGGTGACGAGAATGTGCGCCACGAGGCTCGACCGGTAGAGGAACTCGTGGGTCTGAAGATTGTGGACCGTGGCTTCCGGGTCGGGCACGAACAACATGGCGCGAACGATGCCGATGGCGAATGCGCCCGCGACGATGTTGATCAGGTACAGGCCGCCGGCGATCCTCGCCAGCCCGCGCGGCGAAGCGCCGGCAACGGAATCCATCAAGGATTCGACTCGATGGGCCGGATTCTCGGTGGTCATGCTCGGCAAACTACGCAGTACGCGCGCCGCCGCCATCAGTGGAATCCCTGAGCCGGTACTGAGTGCGCGCAGCGGAAATCAGCGCAAGGCCGTAGTACGTTCTTCACGTGCCCAAGCCCAGCCGCCGGTCGGGCAACCTGCCCGCCGAGGTGACGAGTTTCGTCGGCCGGCGCCATGAGCTGGCCGAAGCCAGGAAGCGGTTGACGGTCGCGCGGCTGGTCAGCCTGGTCGGGCCGGGCGGTGTCGGCAAGACCCGCCTCGCGATCCGCGTCGCGGCCGATCTTGGACGCGGTTTCCCGGACGGCGTCCGGCTGATCGAACTCGCTGAGCTGCAGGATCCGGCGCTGGTCGGCAACGCCGTCGTGGCCGCCCTCGACCTGCGCGACCAGGCCGCGATCGAGCCTGTGGCCCTGATCCGGTCGTACCTCAAGGACAAGGAACTGCTGCTGGTCCTGGACAACTGCGAACACGTGCTCGACACGGCCGCTCGGCTCGTCAGCGATGTGATGAGGGCGGCGCCGGGTGTGCGTGTGATCGCGACCAGTCGCGAGCCATTGTCGGTGGCCGGTGAGCATGTGCTGCCCGTTCCGCCGCTCCAACTACCGTCACCCCAGGTCCGCGAGCCGCTCACCCGGCTGCGCCAGAACGAGGCGGTCAGGCTGTTCACCGAGCGGGCGGCGGCGTCGGGCGGCTTCGGGCTGACCGTCTCCAACCAGGAGGCGGTCGTCGACCTGTGCCGCCGACTCGACGGGCTTCCCCTGGCGATCGAGCTGGCGGCCGTCAGGACGCGGGTGCTGAGTCCCGAGCAGGTCCGCGACCGTCTGGACGATCGGTTCGCCCTGCTCACCGGCGGTAGCCGGGCTGCGCTCCCGCGCCATCAGACGCTGCGCGCCACGATCGGGTGGAGCTACGACCTGCTGGCGCCGGCCGAGCGGACGCTGTTCACCCGGTTGTGCGTGTTCGCGGGCCGCTTCACCCTGGCGGACGTCGAGGCGGTGTGCTGCTCCGGCGACCTGCCGGCGGCGGGTGCGCTGGACCTCCTGTCATCGCTGCTCGACAAGTCGTTGGTGATCAAGCAGGACGCCGGCGACGCCGTCTGCTACCGGCTGCACGAGACGATGCGGGAGTACGCGCGCCTCAAACTGCGAGAGGCGGGTGAGGAGGACGCCGTCGAACGGCGCTGCGCCGGCCATTACGAGGCGCGTTGTCGCGCCTTCGCCGCGGAGGGACGGTACCGGCTGGTCGAGTGGCTCGCCTGGATGGAGCTGGAGGTCGACAACGTCCGAGCCGTCCTGCGCGGACGCATGGACCAGGATGACCCCGGCCGCGGAATCGATCTCGCCACCAGTCTGATCTGGTTCTGGGTCACGCGCGCGACGGCCGAAGGCGTGCGATGCCTCGACGAACTGCTCGTTCGAGATGCCGAGCCGGTCGCTCACCCGTGGGCCTACTTCGTCCGTGGATTCCTCGCCGTCCTGCAGGGCGACCCGGCGGCTGCCCTGCCGGCACTCGAACGCGGCGTGGCGGCGGCTCGCGCGGCCGGACAGCCCGATGCGCTGTCGCAGTCACTCGCCATGGCGTCGATCGCCGCGAACATGGCAGGTGATCGCGTGTCATCGAGGCGGCTACTCGACGAGGCGCGAGGCCTCGCCGACGGTCTCGATGACCCGGGCGCCACGCTCATGACGCACCAGGCACGAGCGCTCAACGGCTTCCTCGACGGCGATCTCGAACTGGTCGGATCGGTGGCATCGCTGGGCGCGACGCTGAGCCGCGAGGTGGGTGACCTGTACAGCCTCGAGATGATGCTGATGAACCAGGGTTTCGCCGCGCTGATGTCCCGGGACCGAGCAACGGTTCGCCGAAGGTCTGCGGATCGCCCGCCGACTCGACGACCGGTTGGCACAGTGCTATCTGCTCGGCGCGCTGGGCTGCTGTGCGGCCCGGTCGCGCGAGCCGCGGCTGGCAGCGCGGCTCGTCGGGGCGATGGAGAACCTGCGCGCCGAAGTGGGGGCCACCATCAACGCGGGAATGGCTCCGGCGTTCTCGCATGCCACCACGGTGGCGACGGCGGCACTCGGCCCGTCGAAATTCGAGTCGGAGTTCAAGGCCGGGCAGCAGCTGAGCAGAGATGCCGCAGCGCGGCTCGCCCTCCGCGAGGCCGCCCCTCCCGCCGTCGCGGATTCAGATCATGGGAGCCCCGGAATACTCGGGAAGCGCGAGGCCGATGTCGCGCGACTCCTGGCTGAGGGCCTGACCAACAAAGAGATCGGCGCGCGTCTGTTCATATCCGAACGCACCGTCGAGAGCCACGTTCGCAACATCCTGAACAAGCTCGGCTTCAACTCGCGCGCCCAGATCGCAGGTTGGATGGCGACGTCGGATCACTCCTAGCGACTTCCATCACCCGCCGTCGGCGAGCGCGTAGGCGACGGCCTGGTCGATGGGAAGCCTGCTGCCCTCCTCGAAGGCCTTGCCGAACCGCTCGTCTCCCAGCGCGGCCCGGGCGCACTGCTCACAGAACCGGTGCCCGGCGGCCAGATGCCGCTGGGTCAGGGGTGCGGCGGTGAAACGCCAGATCGCGTGGGCGCAGCCGAGCAGCCGGGCGGCGCGTTCCGGATCGCGCTCGGAGGCGTCCCAGGCGAGGACTTCCAGGCAGTGGGCGATGCCCCACCCGTCGATGTAGGGGGAGACCCTCAGCCTCTCCCGGGTCAGCTCGCCAGCCCGCTCGTGGTCGCCGATCAGCCATTGGGCGATCCCGTACACCCCCAGCGAACGTGCGCGCGTCAACGGAGCGCCGGCCGTTTCCGCGATCTCCAGGCACTGCTCGCCGAAGGCACGGGAACGGTCGGCGTCGCCGAGAAGCGCGGTGGCGTAGGTCAGGTAACGGAGGGTCATCCATACGTCCGCGCGGTCGTCGAGAGCCCGCAGCCGGGTCAGCGCATCCTCGAAGAAGGCCACGGCACGGTGCAGACCATCGCAGAAGAACGCGTGAACGCCGCGGAGCATGACGGCATGAGCTCGGGCCGGCTCGTCACCCAGGCGTTCGGCGAGCGCGAGGCACTGGTCGATCCGCGACAGCCCCGCCTCCCATTCGGCCAGGAGAAGGGCCGTCCATCCGTCGACCCAAAGGGCCTTGGCGCGGGCCGGGCTCGGCTCCTGGTTCAAGACCAGCGCCCGATCAAGCCAGTACCGTCCCTCGCGATGGCGGACCGACATGGTCCAGTAGTGCCGCAGGGAGCCGGCGATTCGTAGCCCGGAGTCCGACTGGCCGGGCTCGCTGAGGCAGAACTCCAGCGCGGCTCGCACGTTGGCGTAATCGCGCTGCAGCAGGTCGAACCCCTCGACCTCTCCCGGGCTCAGGAACTGACACTCCGCTTGCCGGGCCAGCCCGGCGAAGTGGTCGCGGTGACGCGTCCGCACCCCCATGCCCTCACCGGACCGAGCCAGATGCTGGGCGCCGTACTCGCGGATCGCCTCCAGTAGCCGGTAGCGGCAGCCGTCCCCGGACATCGCACGGGTCAGCACGGACTTGTCCAGCAGCCCGTCCACGAGCGCGAGCACCTCCACGTCCTCGATTCCGGCGCCGGAACAGACTCGCTCGGCGTCGTCGAGGTCGAAGCCGCCGCTGAAGACCGACGCTCGCGCCCACAGCCGCTGCTCCGGCGCCGCACACAGGTGGAAACTCCAGTCGATCGCCGACCGCAGGGTCTGCAGCCGTGGCATGGCCACCCGCGCCCCCGCGCCCAGGACTTCCAGAGAGTGCTCTTCCAGGCGGGCCAGGATCGCGTCGACGGACATCGCCCGCACCCGGACCGCGGCCAGCTCGATCGCCAGTGGGATGCCCTCCAGGCGCCGGCAGATCGCGGCCACCTTCGCACGGTTGTCGTCGGTGATGGCGAAGCCGGGGAGCGCGATCGCCGCGCGTTCGGCGAACAGCCGTACCGCGCCGTCGCGCGCCGGCGGCTGATCCTCCTGCGGCACCGGCAGCGGTGCCAGCTCCACCAGCCACTCCCCGGCCACGCGCAGCGCCTGCCGGCTGGTCGCCAGGATCCGCACCCGGGGCGCGGCCCGCAGCAGGTCGGTCACCAGGCGCGCGCAGGGATCCACCAGATGCTCGCAGTTGTCCAGCACCAGCAGAAGGTCCTTGTCCGCCAGGAACCACGTCAGGGCCTCCGGCGCGGCGGACCCCGACTCGCTCGGCATCCCGACCGCGTCCCCGACCGCCCGGGCCAGGAATCGCGCGTCCTCGAGCGCGGCGAGCTCCACCAGCCGCACCCCGTCGGCGAACGTGCGCCCGAGCTGCCCTGCCACCCGCTGGGACAGCCGTGTCTTGCCGACCCCCGGCCCGCCGGTCACGGTCACCAGCCGGTGGTGCCGGAGCAGCCGCTTGATGGCGCCGACCTCACGCCTGCGCCCCACGAAACTGGTCAGCTCGGCGGGAAGGTTACCCGCCGCGCACGCCGAGTCCGAACCCGCCATGGCGGTTCACTTCCCCTCCGTCACGGTCCAGGTCGCGATCTGGACCCGGGAGGCGAAGTCGAGCTTGGTGAGGATGTGCTCGACATGGCCCTCGACGGTGCGCTGAGCGATCATCAGCTTGGCGGCGATCTCCTTGTTGCTCATGCCCTCGGTGATGAGTTCGGCGATCTGGGTTTCGCGGCGCGTGAGGGGCGACGAGCGGCGGGCCTGTGTTTCTGGCGCGTGAGACTCGTCTTCCAGCACGTGACCGAGCAGGTCGGTGTACGACATCGCCGCCCCCCGCGCGAAGGAGGAGCGGTAGGCGGCGGGGCCGAGGGTGGAACGAACCCGCGTCTCACACTCCTCGTGGAAGCCCCGCAGGTAGAGGAATGGCGCGCCGCCGAACGAACGCCACAGGCCGTCCAGCGCGCCGAGGAGGGTGGCGGCCTTCTCCGCCTGTCCGTCCGTGGCGGCGACCCAGGCGAGCACCTCCAGGGCGCGGGCCAGGGCCATGGGGTCATCGAACGGCAGGGTGAGCCGGATGCTCTCCTTCTCCGCCGCGACGGCTCCGGCGGTGTCGCCGCATCGCCAGCGCAGGATGCCGAGCACCCAGTGCAGGTTCGAGGTCAGGGAACGCACCTCGTTGCGTTCGCACCACTCGAGTCCCTCTCGGCAGTAGCCGAGCCCCGCCTCGACGTCCATGGTGAGTGCCGCCAGGATCGCCATCCGGATCAGGGTGAGCACCACGGCGGGTTCGTCGTGCAGAGCGCGGTGGGCCGAGAGGGCCTGTTGATACAGGGACCGGCACTCGGCGAGCCTGCCGTCGTTCATGTCGGCGTAGGCGGTGAGCTGGGCCACCCAGGCGCTGCCGCTCTCGTCCTGCAGCCTTTCGGCCAGTGTGCCGCTCTCCTTCAACAGCAGGCGCGCGGTGCTCAGCTCTCCCTGCATGAGCGCGAGCCAGGCGTCGGCCCACAGGGCCCTGACGCGTGTGCGGGTCGGGCGGGTGTCGAGCGCGAGCGCCTGGTTCAGCCAGCGACGCCCCTCACCGTGGAGGCCCGTCACCTGCCAGTAGTAGCTCAGGCCCGCGGCCATCCGTTGCCCGGTCTCCACCCGATCGGGGTCGCCCAGGCAGTACTCCAGCGCGATGCGGAGGTTGGCGTGGTCCTGGCGAAGCCGGGAGAACAGGATCAGCTGGTCCGCGCCGAACGATCCCTCCGCCACGTCCTGGGCCAGACGCCGATACCAGTCCCAGTGCCGTCTCCGCAGCTCATCGGTATCACCGGACTCGGCGAGGCGGCCGAGGCCGTACTCGCGCAGCGTCTCCAGCATCCGGTAGCGGCTTCGTCGCCGGCTCTCCTCCCGGGACAGCACGGATTTGTCGATCAGCCCGCTCAGCACCTCGAACACCGTGTCCGGGCGCAGGTCGCCGTCCGAGCAGACCGCTTCCGCGGCCTCCAGCTCGAACCCGTCCCGGAACGTGGAGCACCGTGCCCACACGCGCTGCTCCAGCGGAGTGCACAGCTGGAAACTCCAGTCGATGAGCGAGTAGAGGGTCCGCTGGCGGGGAGGGACGTCAGGCCATCCGGCCGCGAGCAGCCGGAACCTGTTCTTCAGCCTGTGCAGCAGTTCTTGCGGCGACATGGCACGGAGCCGGACCGCCGCGAGCTCGATGGTGAGGGGGATCCCCTCCAACTGCCAGCAGATCTCGCTCAGCAACGCGTCGTTGTCCTCATCGATGGTGAATCCTTCGCTCACCAACGCCGCCCGATCGACGAGGAGCCGTACGCTGTCGTACCTGGCGAGGGACTTCGGCGAGACGGGCGGACCGTCCCGATCCGGGAGCGACAACGGTGGCAGCGCGAGGATCCGCTCCCCGGCGATCCCCAGTGCCTCTCGGCTGGTGGCGAGTATCCGAACACTCTGAGTCCGCCGCAGTACCGCGGTGACGAGCGACGCGCAGGCGTCGAGCAGGTGCTCGCAGTTGTCCAGTACGAGGAGCAGGCGTTCGTCCTCCAGATGGGCCATGAGCGCGGGCAGATCCCACTGGCCGGCCTCGTCTCGTAGCCCGAGGGCGTCCGTGACCGTGTGGAGGAGCAGTTCCGGGTTCTGGAGCCGATCCAGGGCGACGAACCGGACCCCGTCAGGGAAGCCGCTGCTCAGATCTTCCACGGCCTGGAGGGCGAGACGGGTCTTCCCGACACCTCCCACGCCGGTCAGCGTCAGCAGACGATGAACCGCGAGCTGGCTCTTGACGTACGCCAGCTCGTCCCGCCGACCGATGAAGGTCGTCAGCTGCTGAGGAAGGTTGCTTCGATGGCCTCGGCCCCCCGAATCCGACCGGCCCATGGCGCAATCATAGGCTGTCCGAATAGTGCCCAGTCCACATGTGAGCTGCGGAAACGTCGATAAGGCGGCGGACGCGACGTGACGGGTCCAGAGTTGATCAGCCCTGCGGCGGGGAGGACGGTGATGAAACCCGCGGCGTACCTCGACGAGTCGGCCGCCGCCGAGGACTACTCGCTCCACCGGGTACCGGACTCGGCCCGTTACTCCTGGTGGTCGGTGGCGACCCAGCGGTTCGGTCAGCTCTCCGCGCTCTCCCAATTCCTGCTCGGGGTGACGTTGGGACTGGGGATGACCTTCTGGCGAGCCGTACTCGCGATCGCTCTGGGCTCGGTACTGCTGGAGATCGTCTCGATCTTCGTCGGCATCGCGGGAACCCGTGAGGGCCTGTCGACGTCCGTGCTCGCGCGCTGGACGGGGTTCGGCACCAAGGGATCCGCGATCGTCGGCCTGACGATCGCGGTCAGCCTGATCGGCTGGTTCGGAGTGCAGAACGCGGTCTTCGCCGGAGGACTGCATTCACTGCTGGGCGGTCCGTCCGTGGCGCTCTGGTCGCTCATCGGCGGCCTCGGCGTCACCGTGATCGTGATGTTCGGTTTCCACGGCATGGCCTGGGTGGCGTACGTCACGGTGCCCGCGTTCGTCGCCCTGGCCGCCTGGGCGGTCGGGCGCCAGTTGGCGAGCTTCTCGCTGCAGGACCTCATCTGGTCCCCGCCGGCCGGCGCGCCGCTCTCGCTCGCGGCCGGTGCGACGCTCGTCGCAGGTGGGTTCATCGTCGGAGCCGTGATGACGCCGGACATGACCCGCTACAACCGCACCGCCGGTGACGTCGTCAAGCAGACCCTGGTCGGGATCACGGTGGGGGAGTTCTTCATCGGGCTCATCGGTGTGCTGCTGGCCCACGCACTGCGCACCGTCGACGTCGTCGCGATCGTGACGATGACGAGCGGCCTGTGGGGCACCGTCATCCTGACCGCGTCCGTCTTGAAGATCAACGACTGGAACCTGTACTCCTCCACGCTCGGACTGGTCAATGCCATCGACGCTCTGGTCGGCCGGCGCGTCAGCCGCCGTCGGCTGACCATCGTGATCGGCGCCCTGGGGGCGGTGCTGTCGGCGACCGGGCTCCTGCACCACTTCATCGAGTTCCTCACCATCCTCGGCATCGTGATCCCGCCGGTGGCCGGCATCATGATCGCGGAGTACTACGTGGTCGGCACCTGGCGCGCGGAGCTGGAGTCGTCCCGGGTTCGAGGACGTCTTCCCCCCGACGCTCCCGAGTGGGTTCCCGCGAGCTTGATCTCCTGGGCCGGCGCAGGCGCCACCGGATACTTCCTCCACGTGGGAATCCCCGCCCTCAACGCGCTCGTGGTGGCCTTCGCCGGCCACATCGCCCTCAGCAAGGTTCGTCACCTCAACAGCACGATGAGCAGCTCACGGAGCGACCACCACAGGCAGACGGCGCAGCCCATGATCGGGCCACCGTGCAGCCGTAATGCCCGGAGGAGACGGCGGGGACGCGACGGCCGCGGGCGCAGTCCGGAGGCCTCTGGCGGAGGCGGCCAGCCGTCGCCGTAGTCCATCCAGTAGCCATCGTCCATCGTCACCCTTTCAGCCCTCCGCCGTAAGGACGCGCCACGGCGAGCCGCGGATGACGACGCGGCTCGACGCGAAGCGGGGCCTCGCTCCTGCCGCGAGACAGTGCGGGTCCGGGGCTGTACGAATGAGTTGACAGCCCCGTAGGCCCCCTGTCCGGTCTGTCCTTGGGAGGCGTTGAAATGAGTGTGTTCGGGCATTGGACGCGAGCCGAAGGCCTTCCCGCGTTCGCCTACCGGGACGCCGGTACGACCTGGGATCCGATCATCGACCCGCCCAGGGGCGGGCACCGGGTGCACCTGGGCAACCGCCGGATCACTCTGGTGGCGGACACTGAGGGGCGCAGCGGCCTGTGGGATGAGCACACGGGATGTCGGTGGATCACCGAACGGGCCGGCGTGTCGCGGTTGGGCGGACTGTCCACGGAGGGCGCGCGCACGGGAGTGTTCGGGCCGACCTTCTCCCGGGTCCGTGTGGCGGACGGAGACACGGCGTTGGAGCGCACCGTGCTGTGCCCTGAGGGCCAGATGCCGTGGGTGCTGATCCGCGTCGAGGTCGTCAATCAGGGCGACGTCGCGCTGCGCCGCACTTTGTCCGAGGAGTGGGTGGTACACCCACGCCTGGTCGACCTGGAGTTCGGCCCGCGCCGCGACGGCGCCGCGGCGGAAGGCGAAGCCGTTCTGCTCGAGAACGTCGGCGGCGAGCGGGCCATGACCGAATCGGGACCGCTGGCCGTCACGGTGGAGGTCGGCCTGGCGCCGGGCGAAAGCCGGACGCTGTGGTTCCGGTTCGGGCTGGACGACGGGTGTTCGCCCGTGGACCCCGTCGCGCTGTACTCCGGCAGCCTGGCCGCATTGCGGGAACGGCTCCCGTCGGCGACGGCGCGGCGGGCACCGGAGGCGGCCGCCGAGGTCCCGTGGCATGCGGCCGTTCTCACCGGGGGAGCGTGCGTCGACGGAGTCCTCGGCGGTCACACTCTCGACCAGGGCTCGGCGTACTCGTTCCGGCACGGCTTCAACGGTGCGGCGCGGGACCCGCTGCAGCACGCGCTGCCGCTGGTCTACATCGAACCCGATCTCGCCCTGTCGGTGCTTCGCAACACCTGTGCCTGGGGAAGCCCGGACGGCGACCTGCCATACGCGCTCGACGGCCGCAAACGACCCTGGACCGGTCTGTTCCGGCCGTCCGACCAGAACCTGTGGGCGCTGTGGCTGGCCGCCGAGTACGCCGCGGCGACCGGGGACCTCGACGCCTTCGCACGGCCGGTGCCGTATCACCCCTGCCATCATGCCGACCCGGTACCGCTCGAAGAGAACCTCCGGCGTCAGTTCCGGTTCTTCGCCGACGAGGTGGGTGTGGGCGAGCACGGTCACGTGCGCATCCTGAACGCGGACTGGAACGACCTCGCGCTCAGCGAGACCGGGATCGACCGGGAGTCGATGATCGAGCACGGCGAGTCGGTGCTCAACTCGGCGATGGCCGCCTGGGTGCTTCCGGTGTACGCGGGACTCGCCGAGCGGCTCGGCGACACGGCCACCGCCGCGGAGGCCCGTGTACGTGCGGCCGACCTTCGCGAGCGGGTCGCGAACGAATGGAACGGCCGCTGGTTCCGACGCGCGTACGGCCCCGGCGCCGAGCCGGTCGGCGACAACGATCTCTGGCTGGAAGTACAGCCGTGGGCGATCCTGTGCGGCGCGGCCGACCCCACGCGGGCACGGGCGCTGCTCACCACGATCGATGAGACCTGCCGGAAGGGGTCACCGCTCGGCGCGCGGGTCCGCTGGCCGCCGAGCGAGGGGAATCGCGGTTCCGTATGGTTCTCCATCAACATGACCCTGATCTGGGCGGCCGCACGACACGATCCTGACCTCGCGTGGGACGAATGGCGGCGCATGACCCTGCACGCGCATTCGGCGGCCTATCCGGACACGTGGGCGGGCACACTTTCCGGTCCGGATGCCTACCTGGCTCCGGAGAGCGATCGTCCCGGGCAGACGTGGGCGTTGCCGGAGCTCGGCGTCGCGATGCAGGCCTATCCCGTCGCCAACCTGCACAGTCACGCCCAGCCGTTGCTGGGCTACCTGCGGCTGCTCGGCGTGGAACCCACCGCTGACGGCCGGGTGCGGTGCGGCGGGGATGGGCATTTCGAAAGCCGTACGCTCACGGTCCGGCCCGACGGCTCAGGACGGCTACGGGGCGTCGGGACGATCGGAGTGCTCACTCGGGACGGCCGCACGGTTCGCGGGAACGGCGAGCTGACCTGGCAGTGAGTCACAGCCCGGCCGAGCCGATCGGGTGCCTTCGGGTTTCCCGGGCTCACCCACCACGTGGCCACGGGTGGATCTTGTGGCGACTCCCGATCCCGCTTATGTTCGGGCAGGCGGTCTGTCACGGAGCGTTGAGGAGCGTTGCCATGGGCTGGTGTGCGCGGCTTGGTCGGCTCGGTACGGCGCTCTTGCTGGGAGCGGTCGCGACGGGGTCGGGAACGGCGTACGCGGCCGGTGACGCGCCCGGCGCGCCGGGCGGCGGCTCCTCCTGGACCACCGGCGACAAGATCTCGCTCGGCACCGCCACCGGCGCGGCCTCCAAGGTCTGGTTCACCGTGGCCAAGGGCGTCACCTCCGAGGTCTTCTATCCCCGGACCGACGTGCCTGACGTGCAGGACCTGCAGTACGTGGTGACCGACGGGTCGAGCTTCACCGATCTCGAACGCGACGCGACCACGCACACGGTGTCGATGCCGGACGAGAGGTCGCCGGAATACACCGTGGCCAACACGGCGACGAGCGGCCGCTATCGGCTGACCGAGACGTATGTGACCGACCCGGCCCGTTCGACCCTGCTCATCAGGACGCGTTTCCAGTCGCTGGACGGCGGCGCGTACAAGCTGTACGCGCTGTTCAACCCCTCACTGGCCGGTAGCGGCGGCAATGACACCGGCGCGTGGGACGCCGCGAACGGCGCGCTGGTCGCCTCGGACGGGCAGGCCGTGTTCGGGTCGACGGTGGCCTCGGCACTGAAGTCCTCGGCCGGCTTCACCACGCACACCAGCGGCTACAGCGGCGCCTCCAGCGACGGCCTCACCGACCTGCGGGCCAACAAGCGGCTGACCGGCCAGTACGACACCGCGAGCAGCGCCGGCAACATCGTGCAGGCCGGCCAGGTCCCGGTCGGCACGGACACGACGTTCACGCTCGCGCTGGGCTTCGGCGCCGACCGTACGGCCGCGGCCTCGGCGGCCACCGCGTCGCTGTCGGCGGGCTTCGCCTCGGCCGAGTCGTCGTACGGGTCCGGCTGGCACGGCTACCTGAGCGGCAAGACCGTGCCCGCGAGCGTGTCCGGCGACACGGCGCGCCGCCGCGCGTACCTGGTGGGCCTGATGACGCTGCACGGCCTGGAGGACAAGACCTTCCCGGGCGCGAACGTCGCGTCCCTGGCCACGCCCTGGGGCGACTACGTCGACGGCGGCGCGCTGAACGACGGCTACCACCGCGTCTGGGCCCGCGACCTGTACCAGCAGGGCACGGCCCTGCTCGCGGCCGGCGACGCCGCGCAGGCGAAACGCATGGCCCAGTGGCTGTGGAACCGTCAGCAGATCACCGCGTGGACCCCGGGCGACGGCGTCACCTACGGGCCCGGGTCCTTCCCCCGCTACTCGCCGGTCGGCGGGGTGAGCGGCGCGACCCCGCAGCAGCTCGGCTGCTGCGAGCAACTCGACGAGGAGGCGTTCCCGATCGTCCTGGCCTGGCAGACCGGGCTCACGGATTCGGCCACCTGGTCGAAGATCAAGCTGACCGCCGACCACATCGTGAGCTTCGGCCCCGCCACGCCGGGGGAGCGCTGGGAGGAACAGGGCGGCCTGTCGCCGTCCACCGTCGCGGCCGAGATCGCCGGCCTGGTCTGCGCCGGCGACATCGCCCGCCGCAACGGCGACACCGCGAGCGCCACGACGTATGAGAACACCGCCGACTCGTGGCGGAACTCACTCGAGGGGAAGACGTTCACCACGACCGGGTACTTCGGCGACCATTCCTACTACGAGCGGATCGAGCACGACAGCGACCCGAACGACACCTTCGCCCGTACCTTCGCCGACGGCACCTGGTGGGAGCGCGACATCGTCGACGGCGGCTTCCTGGACCTGGTGCGGCTCGGCGTCCGCCCCGCGTCCTACGGCGATGTGACGGCCTCCCTGCCCGAACTCGACGCGGTCGACTCGGTCACCGCCCCGAACGGCGACGTGTACTGGCACCGCTACAACCACGACTCCTACGGCGAGAGCCAGGATGACGGCACCGGCTGGCCCGCCGGCCACGGCCACCCGACCGGCCGGGCGTGGCCGTTGCTGTCCGGCGAGCGCGGCGAGTACGAACTGGCCGCGGGCCGGTCGGCGACCGCACAGTTGAAGGCCATGGCCGACAGTGCGAACGCCGGCTATCTGATCCCCGAACAGGTGTGGGACCGGGCCGACCAGTATGGGTTCACCTTCAGTGGCGCGACGGGCTCGGCGGCGCCGCTCGCCTGGGCCGAGGCGCAGTACCTCCGGCTCGCCCTGTCCATCGACGCCGGGCGCCCGGTCGACCGGCCCTCGATCGTCGCCGCCCGCTACGGCATCTCCTGAGCGCCCGCCGGCAGGCCACCGACCGGCGCCGTGATCGCCGCGGTGAAGCTTGGTGGACGGATGCTGAGGGACTCCAGTCCAGGCGCGCGGATGAGATCTGAGGGTTATGCTTTCGGCGTGGGCAGAAGCGCCTGCCCGAGCCGAGCATCGGCTGCCCATGCCGCTGATGTGTTGATGGCCAAGGTGGCTCCCGTCCCAGCGCGGTTTTCCGATGACCACCGGTGTCCGCGAGCCGGAGGCGCATGGGGCTTTCCGGCGAAGAGGGAAAGCACCGATGGGTCGCAGCCATAACCGGCGCAAAGCCGCCCGCGCGAGGAAGTACGCCTCCGGGGAACCGCACGCGCTCGCCGTCCGCCGCATCAGAGAACAGCGCAGCCGAGAGCCCGGCGACGAGACGACGCCACGGGTCGCACGCATCCTCGCCGGCGACACATGGACCGTGCAGGTGAACGACCCCGGGCTCCGCACGCTCGACCCACGCGACGGTTCGTGGACCTTCACCAGCTGGGACACGGGCGTCTCGACGACCGAGCCGTGCCCGCCGGCGAGGATCCATCGGACGCTGCGTCGGCGGGGCTGGGAGTTCGCCGGCGACCGGCCACGGCGAATCGACGTCGGCCTCGAGATACCGGTGCGGGCCATCACCCGGCTCCAAGTCGACCCGACGACGCCCCACCTGGCCCGAATGTACGACTATTACCTCGGCGGGAAGGACAACTTCGCGGCCGACCGTCAAGCAGCCGAGGAACTGAGAGCCGAAGTTCCGGACGTGGCCGATGCGACGAGAACGAGCCGCGACTTCCACCGCAGATCGATTCAGTGGCTGGCCGAAACGCAGGGCATCGACCAGTTCATCGATTTCGGCATCGGCCTCATCACCCCGGACGCCACACCTGACGAGTTGATGTCCGTGCACCCTGCCGCACGTATCGTCTACGTCGATGACGACCCCGTCGCCGTCACACACAAACGGGCCATGTTCGGTGAACGCGACCGGGTAAAGGTGGTCCACACCGACGTACGGGATCCGGAGACTGTGTTCGGCGATCCCGACCTGCTGTCGACCATCGACATGAGCCGCCCGATCGCGATCCTCCTCAACTCCATTCTGCACTTCGTCGCCGACGCCGACGATCCTCAGGGAATAGTCGACCGGTGCATCCAGACGGCCGCGGTGGGCAGCTTCCTCGTGCTTTCACATCTCACGCTCGACGGCGATGCCTCTTCGGCGGTCAGGACATTCCAAAAGCACGTACAAGCGGTGACGGTCACCGAGGTACAGCCGCGATCCGACGCCCAGATCAGCCGATTTGTGGACGGCCTGCAGGTCATCCCGCCGGGTCCGAACACGGGACCCGGCCTCGCCTTCCTGGAAGACTGGCGAACGGAAGGGACCCGGACCGCCGGCGCAGATCCGCGTTGGGAACGCTGCGTCGTCGCACGAAAACCGTGACCAGGATCGCACGCTCACGTCGGCTCGCCGGCACCTGTCGCTGATCGCACGCCGGACGAACGGCGCGACGGCAGATAGTCTTTCGCGTGGGCGCCGAGGAGCAGACAGGCCACCCGAAGACCGGCTTCTCGTTTGTCGGGATCATCTTCCCTGACCGCGGTCCACACGCTGAGCGCCAGCAGAACGAGGAAGACCAGGGGTATCCCGGCCAGTATGCAGCCGAGGAACGGATTCGCCTGATAGGCCGTGACCGAAGCGGCCAGAGCCGTGACCGTTCCCCCTGCCCGCCCAAGATTGGGAAGCCATTTACGACCCATCGGTGCTTTCCCTCTTCGCCGGAAAGCCCCATGCGCCTCCGGCTCGCGGACACCGGTGGTCATCGGAAAACCGCGCTGGGACGGGAGCCACCTTGGCCATCAACACATCAGCGGCATGGGCAGCCGATGCTCGGCTCGGGCAGGCGCTTCTGCCCACGCCAAAAGCATAATCAATCCCTGGAAGATAGCCAACATCCAAACACCGGGACAAAAGCCGCGCTGCACGCCCGCACAGCGCTACGGTCCCGGAATGGCGTCCGCCTGATTCGGCGGCCCGACGGCTGGGTCGCCCGCGCCGTGGAGCCATGGCGGTGGCCCGCCGATGCCGTGCCGGTACGGCGATCGGCATGCCCGGGCTCGCATGCCCTCCGGCAACACACCCAATATCTAGGGGTGATGTGCTTACATCACCACTACATGTATGGTTCTCGTGTTGCTGGTTCACCCGTGGCTTCTGTGGCGGGTGTCGTAAGAGGGAACCCGGTGAGATTCCGGGACTGCCCCGCAGCGGTGAGTGGGAACGACCGCCGTCAATGGCACTGGGCTCGATCGGGCCTGGGAAGCGACGGTCTGTAGGACGCGCCTGATGGATGGGTGCGGTGCCCGCGAGTCCGAAGACCTGCCAGTGACCCGTGCGCGAAAGCGCGCGGTCGTCCAGGCCTCGTGGGAGGGTCGGCGGCGGAGCCTGTCATCCGTGCGCGTCCTTTCCGCGAGGGTGAAGCTCGCGAGGAGAGAGCACGTGACACAACAGATCGTCGCGTCCCCCACGGCCGTCGCCGCCCCCGAGACCACGGTCGCGGCCGAGGTCGAAGGCGTCTGCGCCGGGTTGCCGGATGCCGATCCGTCGCTCATCGCCGGAGCCGGTGATCTGGCCGAGGCCGTACGGCGGGCCGCCGTGCTGGTCGTCGCCGACCCCGTCTATTCCGCGGTGGCGGCTCGGCTGCTGGCCCTGCTGATCGCGGAGGAGACCGGGCCGGTGACGTTCGCCGAGTCCGTCGCGGCGGCCCATGACCAGGGTCTGCTCAACGAGCGGACCGCGGAGTTCGTCGCCTGTAACGCGGCGGCCCTGAACGCCCTGGTGGACCACGGCGCCGACGACCGGTTCACCTACTTCGGGCTCCGCACCGTCTACGACCGTTACCTCCTGCGGCATCCGACGACGCGGCGGGTGCTGGAGCGGCCGCAGCACTTCTTCCTGCGGGTGGCGTGCGGGCTGGCCGAGACCGTGGCCGAGGCGGCGGAGCTTTACGGACTGATGTCGCGGCTGGCGTACCTGCCGAGTTCGCCGACGCTGTTCAACTCCGGCGCCGCCCGCCCGCAACTGTCCTCATGCTTCCTGCTGGACTCCCCGCGTGACGAGCTGGAGACGATCTACGAGCGGTACGGCCAGGTCGCGCGGCTGAGCAAGTACTCGGGCGGCATCGGGATCTCCTGGAGCCGGGTCCGGAGCCGGGGTTCGCTGATCCGCGGCACGAACGGGCATTCCAACGGGATCGTGCCGTGGCTGCGGACGTTGGACGCGAGCGTCGCGGCGGTCAACCAGGGCGGCCGGCGCAAGGGCGCCGCGTGCGTCTACCTCGAACCCTGGCACGCCGACGTCGAGGAGTTCCTCGAGCTGCGGGACAACACGGGTGAGGACGCACGGCGTACGCACAACCTCAACCTCGCCAACTGGGTGCCGGATGAGTTCATGCGGCGGGTCGAGGCGGATGAGGTCTGGTCGCTGTTCGACCCGAAGCAGGTGCCGGAGCTGGTCGACCTGTGGGGGGAGGAGTTCGACCGTGCGTACCGGGCGGCCGAGGCCGAGGGCCGGTTCGTCCGGCAGGTCCCGGCGCGGCAGCTGTACGGGGCGATGATGCGCACCCTCGCGCAGACCGGCAACGGGTGGATGACGTTCAAGGACGCCGCGAACCGCGCCTGCAACCAGACCGCCGAGCCCGGCAACGTCGTGCACCTGTCGAACCTGTGCACCGAGATCCTGGAGGTCACCGGCGACGCCGAGACCGCGGTGTGCAACCTCGGCTCGATCAACCTCGCCGCCCACGTGACCGAGGACGGCGTCGACTGGGCGGGGCTGCGGGCCACGGCGCGTACGGCCGTGCGGTTCCTGGACCGTACGATCGACCGCGGCTTCTACCCGACGCCGGAGGCGGCGAAGGCGAACCGGCGGTGGCGGCCGGTCGGGCTCGGCGTGATGGGCCTGGCGGACGTGTTCTTCCGGCTGCGGCTGCCCTTCGACTCACCCGAGGCGCTGGCGCTTTCCACGCGCATCGCCGAAGAGATCGCGCTCGCGGCCTACGGGGAGTCGGCCGCGCTGGCCGCCACGTACGGCCCGCACCCCTCCTATGACCGGACCCGCGCCGCCCGCGGCGTCCTGCATCCGGACCACTGGCCGGACGCCCACCCGGTCCACGCCGCCGAGTGGGAGGCGCTGCGGGCCCGGATCCGGGAGGTCGGGCTGCGGAACTCGCTGCTGGTCGCGATCGCGCCGACCGCGACCATCGCCTCCATCGCCGGCTGCTACGAGTGCATCGAGCCGCAGGTGTCCAACGTCTTCAAACGCGAGACCCTGTCGGGGGAGTTCCTGCAGATCAACACCTATCTGGTGGCGGACCTGAAGGCGCGCGGGCTGTGGACGTCGCAGGTCCGCGACGCGATCAAGCGCGCTGACGGATCGGTGCAGCAGATCGAGGAGCTCTCCGAGGAGCTGCGGCGGCTGTACCGCACCGCGTGGGAACTCCCGCAGAAGGCGCTGATCGACCTGGCCGCGGCGCGTACGCCCTACGTCGACCAGTCCCAGTCGCTGAACCTGTTCATGGCGAGCCCGACCATCGGGAAGCTGTCCTCGATGTACGCCTACGCCTGGAGATCGGGCCTCAAGACCACCTACTACCTGCGATCGCGACCCGCCACTCGGATCGCGCAGACGACCGTCGCCCCTGTCCAGGAAGCGGTCATGTGCTCCCTGGAGAACCCCGAGACCTGCGAGGCCTGCCAATGAGCCTGCTCGACCCCGGTATGGACCTGACCCTGCGGCCGATGCGTTATCCGGCCTTCTACGAGCGGTTCCGCGCGGCGATCCGCAACACCTGGACGGTCGAGGAGGTCGACCTGCACTCGGACCTGGCCGACCTGTCCCGGCTCACGCCCGGGGAAGTGCACCTGGTCAACCGGCTGGTGGCCTTCTTCGCCACGGGCGACACGATCGTGGCCAACAACCTGGTGCTCAACCTCTACACGCACCTCAACGCGCCCGAGGCGCGCCTGTACCTGTCACGGCAGCTGTTCGAAGAGGCCGTGCACGTGCAGTTCTATCTGACCCTGCTCGACACCTACCTGCCCGACCATGACGAACGCGCCAAGGCGTTCGCCGCGGTGGAGAACATCCCCTCCATCCGCGACAAGGCCGAGTTCTGCTTCCGCTGGATCGACTCCCTCGGCGCGAGGGACCGGCTGCGGACCCGGGAGGACCGGCGGGCGTTCCTGCTCAACCTGGTCTGCTTCGCCGCCTGCATCGAGGGCCTGTTCTTCTACGGCGCCTTCGCCTATGTGTACTGGCTGCGTTCCCGCGGTCTGCTCAACGGCCTCGCCTCGGGTACGAACTGGGTCTTCCGGGACGAGTCGATGCACATGGAGTTCGCCTTCAGCGTCGTCGACACCGTACGCGCCGAGGAGCCCGATCTGTTCGACGAGGAACTGACCGGCCAGGTGACGGCGATGCTGGAGGAGGCCGTCGCCGCCGAGCTGGCCTTCGCCCGCGACCTGTGCGGTGACGGCCTGCCCGGCATGACCGCCACCGACATGCGCGCCTACCTGGAGAACGTCGCCGACCAGCGCCTCGCGCGCCTCGGCATGCCGATCCGGTACGGCACCGCCAACCCGTTCGCGTTCATGGAGTTGCAGGACGTGCAGGAACTGTCCAACTTCTTCGAACGTCGCGTCTCGGCCTACCAGGTCGCGGTCGAGGGAACGGTCAGTCTCGACGAGGCCTTCTGACCTCACGAGGTGCGGCCCGGCCGCTCTGTGGCTACCGAACGCGGTCTTCCTCCGCTTCGGGCTGCCACGCCATGCCGGGTACGACGAGCGGGCCGCCGGTGACCGGGTCCGGGACGACGACGGACGTCAGGCCGAAGACCTCCCGGACCAGGTCCGCGGTGACGATGTCACGCGGCGGGCCCTGGGCGATGATGCGGCCGGCCTTCATGGCGACGAGGTGATCGGCGTAGCGGGCGGCCTGGTTGAGGTCGTGGAGGACGGCGACGACGGTTCGGCCGCGCTCATGGTTGAGCTGCCGGATCAAGTCCAGTACCTCCACCTGATGAGCGATGTCCAGGTACGTCGTGGGCTCGTCGAGGAGCAGCAGATCGGTGTCCTGGGCGAGGGCCATCGCGATCCACGCACGCTGGCGCTGACCACCCGACAGCTCCTCCACCGGCCGCTCGGCGAGGTCCGCGGTGGAGGTGCGCTCCAGCGCCTCCGCGGTGGCCCGCTCGTCGTCCTCCGACCACTGCCGCCACCACGTCTGGTGCGGCTGGCGGCCGCGTGCGACCAGGTCGGCGACGGTGATCCCGTCCGGGGGCGTGGGCGACTGCGGCAGGACGCCCACGGTCCGCGCGATCTGTTTTCGGGGGAGGCGGGCGAGTTCGGCACCGTCCAGCAGCACCGCGCCGCGGCGCGGCTTGAGGAGCCGCCCGAGCGCCCGCAGCAGGGTGGACTTGCCGCAGGCGTTGGGGCCGACGACGACCGTGACCCGCCCGTCGGGGATCTCCAGGTCCAGGCCGTCGACGACGGTCCGGTCCTCGTACGCGAGGGTGAGGTCCCGCGCCGTGAGGCGGCTGGTACGGCTCATGGGGTGGTGCCTCCGGAACGGCTGCGGGTGCGGACGATGAGCCACATCAGGTACGGGGCGCCCACCACGGCGGTGAGGACGCCGACCGGCAGCTCGATCGGGGCGAACAAACGGCGGGCGAGCAGGTCCGCCACGACGACGACCAGGGCGCCGGTCAGCGCGGAGGACAGCAGGGGGATCTGGATCGTACGGGTGAGGCGGCGGGCGATCTGCGGTGCCAGCAGGGCGACGAAGTCGACCGGCCCGGCGGCGCCGGTCGCCACCGACGCCAGGACGACCCCGAGCGCGGCCAGGCCGAGCCGGACCTGGTCCAGCCGTACGCCCAGGGCGGTGGCCGTGTCGTCGTCGAAGGACGCGCCGCGCTGGGCGCGGGCCGCCCACAGCGCGGCCGGGAGTGCCAGGAGCAGGACAAGGGCGAGCGGTGCCGCCTGGTCGTAGCCGCGCCCGTTGAGGGAGCCGGTCAGCCATACCTTGGCCTGCTGCGCGACGAGGTAGTCGCCCTTGGTGAGGAGCAACTGCGTGAGGGAGCCCAGGGCGACCGAGACGCCGATGCCGACCAGCACGAAGCGCGAGGCGTGCAGCCCGCGCCGCCACGCGAAGACGTACACCAGCAGCGTCGCCGCGAGGCCACCGCCGACGGCGACGTACGGCAGGGCGTTGTACGAGACGACGCCGAAGCTCATCGCGGCGACCGTCGCCGCGCCCGCGCCGTGCGTCACACCGATGACGTCGGGGCTGGCCAGCGGGTTGCGGGCGACGGTCTGGATCAGGGCGCCCGCCACGCCGAAGGCGGCCCCGGCGAGCACGCCCACGACGAGGCGTGGCAGCCGCAGGGTGCCGACGACGAGTTGGTCGGGGCTGGGCCGGCCCAGCAGGACCCGGCAGACCTCCACCGGTGAGACGAAGGACTCGCCGACGCACAGGGAGGCGACCACGACCGACGCCAGCAGCACGGCGAGCGCCACCGCGACCACGAGGGCCCGGCGATGCACCAGGAGGCTGCCGCGCCCGAGACGGAGTACGGCATGACCGGGCGGGCGTATGGCCGTCGACATCGCGCGGATCCTGCGGCCGCGTTCGCTGGAGGGACCAGAGGCGCGGAGCTCATCGATTCGCTCGCTCATGCGGTCACCACCGCCTTGCGTCGTACGAGCGCGATGAGGAACGGCACGCCGAGCAGCGCGGTCATGACGGCCACCGGCACCTCCGAGGGTGGGAAGACGATACGGCCGAGCACGTCGGAGACGAGGAGCATCACGGGCCCGAGCAGCGCGGCCAGTGGTAGCACCCAGCGGTGCGCGGCACCGACCAGGGCCCGCGCGATGTGCGGGACGGCCAGGCCGGTGAACGCGATCGGGCCGACGGCGGCCACCGCCACCCCGGTGAGCACGGTCGCGCCGAGCGCGCCGAGCGCGCGCAGCACGGCGACGTTGTGGCCCAGAGCCGCGGCGGTGTCGTCGCCGAGGGCCAGGGCGTCCAGCCCGCGGGACACCGCCGCGACCAGCAGCAGACCGGCGAGCAGGAACGGCCAGACCTGACCGATGACCTCGCTGCTACGTCCGCTGAGCGAGCCGACCTGCCAGAAGCGGAACTCGTCCAAGGCCCGGGCGTTGGTGGTGACGATCCCGGAGACCACGGAGGCGAGGAAGGCGTTCATCGCGGCGCCGGACAAGGCGAGCTTGACCGGCGAGGCACCGCGGTACCCGCCGCTGGCGACGGCGTACACGCCGACCGCCGCCAGCGCAGCGCCCGCAAATGCGAACCAGACATAACCCACCAGCGTGTGCACGCCGAAGAAGGCGATCGCGCACACCACGCCGACCGAGGCTCCCTGGCTGACGCCGAGGACGCCGGGTTCGGCGATCGGGTTGCGGGTCACGCCCTGCATCACGGTCCCTGCCAGCGCGAGCGCGACGCCGACCAGTACGCCGATGACGGTGCGGGGCACCCGCAGCGACCGCACGACCTGGGCGTTGTCGCTGGTCCCGCCGTGCAGCAGGGCCTGGAACACCTCTCCAGGGCCGATCTGCCGGCTGCCCACCGCCAGACTCAGCAGCACGGCGATGAGCAGCATCAGGGTGGCCACCAGCAGCCAGGCGGCGCGGCGACGGGTCGGTGGCGACATGCGCCGCGCTCACGCTCTCTTCCGGGGTCGGGCCGTCACGCCGTCAGGTACTTCTGCAGGTCGTCCAGGACCGCGTCGGCCGCGGTGACGCCCAGCCCCAGGTACCAGGTCTCGTCCGGCACGTCGTAGGCGTGGCCGTCCTTGACCGCCTTCAGGTTCTTCCACAGCGGGTTGCTCTGGGCCTTGCTCTTGTCGGTGGCCTTCGGGTCGCCGTACACGCCGGTGAAGATGTAGTCGGCGTCGGCCTTGTCGATGTTCTCGGCGCTGACCTCGGCTGCCAGGTCGTTGATGTCCTGGTTCTTCGGGCGCGGGATGCCGACGTCCTTGAGGATGGTGCCGATGAAGGAGGCGTTCGCGTACAGCCGGACGACACCGTTGGGCATGTAACGCACCATCGACACGGTCGGCTTCTTCGCGCCCAGCTTTTCCCCGAGGGCCTTGGCCTTCTTGTCGTACGCGGCGAGCTTCGCCTTGGCCTGCGCGGTCCGGTCGAGCGCCGCCGCGTTGAGGAGGTAGTTCTCCTTCCACGTGAAGCCGGGGCGGATGGAGAAGACCGTGGGGGCGATCTTCGACAGCTCGTCGTAGGAGTCCGCGGCGCGGAGCCGGCTGCCCAGGATCAGATCGGGCTTGAGCGCGGCGATCGCCTCAAGGTTGAGGCTGTTGATCGTTCCGACGTTCTTCGGCGTGCCCGCGTCGTTCTTCAGATACGACGGCAGCGCCGGTGACCCTTCGGTCGGGGCCAGCCCGACCGGCTTCACTCCCAGCGAGACGACGTTGTCGAGTTCGCCGACGTCCAGCACGACCACCCGCCTGGGCTGCGCCTTGATGACCGTACGGCCCATCGCGTGCGTGATCGTCCGCGGCCACTCGCCCGGCTTGGCGTCCGTCCCCATCGCCGCGGTCTTCTCCGCGGCGGCCGCGAAGTCCTTCCCGCCCTTCGCGACCGACTTCTTGTCCTTCGTCCCGGCGCTGCCCTCCTTCTCGTTCGCGGCGGATCCAGCGCCGCATGCCCCGAGGGACAGGAGGGCGGCGACGGCGAGAGCGACGGCGGCTGTGCCGCGACGCCGAAGAGACACCTGAGGCTCCTTTGGCTGTGGTTCACCCATGAGTTTAGGTGAGCCTAACCTTATGCCGAGCCCGACTAGTACTCGACCACGAGTTGGACGTCGCACGGGACCGGGATCTCGTGCCGCTGTGGCAGTCGTACGCGGTGTGGTCGGCCTCGGCCCGCAGGCATTTCGGGATGGTCCCCTGTTCGCGAGCATCCCCGCAGTGACTAAGGTTAGGCTTACCTTATTTAGGGAGGCTGGATGTCCGCCACCGTTCACCCCGCGGCGCCGATCGCAGAACCGACCCCCGCCGAGCTTGTCCGTTCCGTACTCGTGGCGGCCCGGTCCCTGACCCTGAGCACCGAGGGACACCGCGTCGACCTCGTCGGCCTGCACGCGCTGGAGAGGCCCGGCCGCCTGCTGCTCACGGTCCCTGCCGACAGCCACGTGGGAGCGGAGGTGGCCTGGGCGCCGGGCGGCGACCTTGCGGCCTCGCTGCAGTTCACCGACGTCGCTCCGGTGTCGGTGCCCGACCGGGTCCGCGCCCGCGTCCTGCTGGGCGGCCGGCTGAGCTTCGACCGTCAGGGCGCGAGCGCGGAGGCCCTGTGCTTTGAGACGGTGACCGCCGAGCTCCAGCACGACGGGCGGCGGTTCCAGCTGGAGGTGGACGAGCTGGCCGCCGTAGAGCCGGACCCGCTCGCGGCGACCGAGGCGGAACTGCTCACCCACCTCGCCGGCGCCCACGGGGACGCCGTCGAGCTGCTGGTCCAGCTGGTCGACCGCCGGTTCCTGCTCGGCGTGACCCGCGTGGACCCGCTGCGGCTGGACCGCTACGGCGTCGTCCTACGCCTTCGCCGGGCGGGCGGACACCACGACGTACGCCTGCCCTTCTCGACCCCGTTGCGCAACCCGGCCCACGCCGTGCTACAGATGCGCGCGCTGCTGGCCCAGGCGAAGGCGTGTCCCCGCCGCTCTCGGCGCTGATGTTCCGACCTTCTTCGAACGTCGCTCACCACGTATTGAGAAAGTCCCGAATGGCAGGGGCGACCGCCTGAGCGAGGTCCTCGGCGGTGTGGAGATCGAACGAGACAGGCTCCGCGGCCATCCGTCCGTTCGAGAGGGTCTTGACGACCTCCTCGGCCAGTGCGGTGGGATGGCGCGCGTCCGTTCCGGGGAAGACGAGGGTCGGTGCGGTGATCACGGCCAGTTCGGTGACGTCGTGGAAGCTGCGGTCGTGGCCGATCGCGGCCGCGGCGATGATGCTGGCCGGATCTGAGCGGGGGATGGCGTCGCGGACCATGGCTCCGACGACGGGTGGGAACTGCGCGAGGATGGGCTCCCATCCGGCTTCGATGCCGTCGGCCGCGACCCGTGCGGCGAACTCGTCGAGGAAGCGGATCTCGGCCTCCTTGGCGGCATCGTCCTCGATGTCCTCGACTCCGATCAGCACGGCGGCGTCGACCCGGGTGGGGTGCGCGGCGGCCGTGCGAAGCGTGATCGTCGATCCCAGGCCTGCGCCGCCCAGCACGGCGCTGGGGCGGTCGAGGTGATCCAGCAGCCGGATGAGGTCATCGGTGTACTGCGCCCATGTGTGGCGGGCCGGGTCCGGGCAGACGGATCGGCCGTAGCCACGGATATCGGGAAGCACGACCATATGGCGGTCCGTGAGCCGACGAGCGATCGGAAGCATGCTCATGTGGTCGGGACCACCGGCATGCAGGAGGACGAGCGCCGGGCCCTCACCGACGACCGTGGCGTGCAGGGCACAGCCGTCCGCCCCCCGATAGGCGATCTTGTGCATGAGTTGAATCTAGGTGGACGTCGGCACGTCCGATATCCGGGAACCGGCCAACTGATATCGCGATCCCGCCACTGAGCGTGGGCCGGACCGGCGGACTCTTGATCCGCCTAGTGAGATTCACCGTGTGATGTCGCGGGGCGAGGGACCCGGAACCGCGGGCACGTGCAGTCGCTCCGCGACATCACACAAAGATCATCAGTATCCGGTGGTGGTGAAGTCGGCGAAGTCGTTGACGTTCGGGTAGCCCGGGTTGTGGGCGGTGCCGAAGAGACCGACGTCCTGGGTGGCCGCGGCGGAGGGGACGTTCGCGGTGCTCAGCCGGGTCCAGGTGGTGCCGTCGGTGGAGTAGTAGCCGGTGTAGGTGGTGCCGGAGCGGACCAGCCGGATCCAGCTGGGCAGGACGGGGGTGCCGACGCCGGAGCCGTTGGGGGCGGTGCCGGACTCGAGCCGGCCGTCGCCGTCGGCGTCCCACTGCATGAAGTAGCCCTTCTTCGCGCTCACTCCCACGATCACGAAGCCGGGCGAGCCGTTCGCGCCGGTGATGTCGTTGCGCACCATGATTCCGCCCTTGAAGCCGGAGTTCTGGTACTGCTGCCAGGTGACGCGAACCGTGGTGGTGGAGCCGTCGTGTTCCGCGCCGGGGATGTAGAGCGCCCCGTACTCATTCTTCGATCCGTAGACGTCGGCGCCGGCCGCGCGGATGCCCAGAGCGTGGCCGACCTGCGAGAAGTCCGCGGGCTCGGGCGTGGAATTGAAGGTGTGGAACGGGGCCCGGACGGGCGCGTCGAGCAGGACCGACGTGTGCCCGGCGGTGCGGGCGCCGGTGCGGGTGTTCCAGCGGAAGCCGGCGGTGGCGTCGAGCCGGGCCGTCGGGAAGAGCTGAGCGATGGACGCCGGCGCGGTGACGCGGTAGGTGGCGCGGACGGTCGCGCCGGGCGCGACGGAGGCGAAGGAGGTGGGTGAGACGGGGGCGGCGGTCCAGCCCTTCGGGACGGGCAGGGCCACATGGACGCCGGTCGCGGCGGTGGTGCCCCAGTTGGTGAAGTCCGCGGCGACGGTGGTCTGCCGACCGGTCTCCAGGGTGCCGGGGGCGGTCACGGTGAGGCCGGTCTGCGGGCGGGCCGCGGCCATGCCGGTGGCCCACGGGCGCACCCGGAGCAGGGCCGCGCCGTGGGCGGGGACGGAGGCGGCGACGGCGTCGCCGGAGGATCGGGTGACCTCGTGCGTCCACAGGTTGTCGAGGCGGTACGAGGAGGACGCGGGCAGGCCGGCCGTCCCCGTCGCGACGGAGACGGTCTGCGCGGCGGACCCGGTGTTGAACAGCCCTATGATCACGTCGCCGTTCGGCTCCGTTTTGGCGAAGACCTGCGCGGTCGCGCTCTTGCTCACCCGGGAGGCGTCGATGGCGTCCTGGTCGACGGCGACCACGTCACGGTTCGTCAGCAGCTTGAGGTCGGCGGCGTCGAGCTTGGTCAGGTCCGTACCGAGCAGCAGCGGGGAGGCGGCCAGCGACCACAGGCTCAGCTGGGTCTGCCGCTCGTCGGGTGTCAGCCCGCCGTCGTCGCCGTTGCCGACCTCGATCGAGTCGTAGTCGTTGAACGCGCCGGGGCCGCCGTACGGCTGCCAATCCGCGACCTGGTCGAACCGGGCCGACGTCCGCTGCCAGCCGGTCAGCGGGGTGCTGGATCCGTTGACGCCGCAGTAGCACTCGATGTCGCCGCCGGTGCGCCAGCCGTTGCTGGTGGCCTGCCACGTGGCGGCGTCGGCGATGCTGAGCGAGTTGGACAGCTCCAGATGCATCGGGCGTCCGGTGGCGACGATGGCCTGGTGCCACGCCCTCATGTCGGGGCGGTTGTCGGCGGGGACGAGGCCGCCGCCGGGACCGACGAAGTCCATCTTGATGTAGTCGACGCCCCAGGAGGCGAACAGGTCGGCGTAGCCCTGGATGTACTCCTGCGCGCCGGGCTTGCCGAAGTCGATGCGGTAGGAGTCGTTGTGGGTGTTGCCGGGCTGCGTCGGGTCCGCGATGTCCTGCATGTGGTACTGGGTGCCGTGGACCGGCAGGTTCTTCTGGTACGCCTCGATCGGAACGCCCGGCGTGAGGTAGATGCCGAGCTTGAGGCCCAGGCGGTGCAGATACGCGGCGAGCGCGGGGATGCCATCGGGGAAGCGGGTGGTGTCCCAGGCGCTGCGCCCGTACGCGTCCAGGTGGTCGGACCACCCGGCGTCGATGTTGATGTACCGGTAGCCGTACCGCTGCAGCTTGCCGTGCATGACACGCGCCTGGGCCTTGATCCCGTCCTGGGTCAGGCGGCTGCCTTCACGCAGAGCGCTCCAACTGCTCCAGCCCATGGGCGGCGTGGGCGAGACAGGGGCGGTGATGTCCGTCGGGGTCTGGGGTGTGGACGCGGCCACCGCGGGCGACATCCCCGCGGCCAACCCGAGGGAGAGCAGTACCGGCAGCAGACATCTGATCAATCTCCCATGCATCGAGCGGCTCCTCAGCGTGGTCAACGGCAACGCGCCTTGTCCTTACTGGTCAGACCGCACATGTTCTACGTGTGATCGACCGCCCGCGTCAACACATTCATCCGATGAATCTTCGGACAGTGTCCGGCGGTGCGGGAGGCGTCCTCGGGGTCAGGGGACGGGAACGAGGAGGGAGCCCAGCACCAGCAGCGTCGGTGCGGCGGTGGCGGCGAGATAGAGCGGGTATCGGGACGGTCGTCCGGGTGGCGTGCCGGGTGACCAGCCGCGTGTCCACAGCGGGGCGAGCAGCGGCCACGTCACGAGGAGTGCCAGAGCGGCGAGGAGGAGCGGGCGGCCGTCGACGAGGAAGTCGCGGATGCCACGCGTGAGCATCCGCGCCGTGTCCGGAACGGAGTTCCCGATCATGAGCGACGCGGGCGTCGCGGCGACGATCGTGACGGCGAGTTTGACGACCAGCGCGGCGAACCAGCCGGTGAGCAGGGTGAACGTCGCCGCTCGCGGATGAGCGGCCAGGTACCGCCGTAGGCCCTTCGGGGGATGGGACAGCAGGCCGAGCCAGGAGGCCGACCGCGAACGGTCGAGCGCGCATTGGAGGGCGTGCGGTCCGGCCACCTGAGCGGGGAACCGGTCGGCGCCCAGCTCCGCCAGCCACAGTGCCGTGACGGGCAGGATCAGCTGGCGGGGGATCGCGCCGAGGTCGAGCACGACCTGGGCGCCGACAGCGGTGCCCAGGTGTGGGTTCGCGATGAACAGGGCGACGGCGGGCAGCAGCTCGGCGGCGAGGAACATCGGCGCACAGACGCGCACGAGCCACGGGAACGGGCTGCCGAGCCCGACGAGCAGGTGGTCGCCCTGCCGCAGGTGCGCGATCTCGTGCAGGAGCACGGCCTGGGCGGCCGGGCGGTCCTGGCGCCACAGGGCCGCCATCGGCCGAAAGACCGCGATGCGGGCGCGGCGAAGGCCGACCGGGTACACGCGGGCGAGCCGGCCGGGCCGGAGCGTGACCCGCAGGTCGACCCCCGGCGCGTACGTCTCGGCGAACCGCCGCATCTCGGCGATGACCGGCCGGTCGTCGGGGACGAGGCCGAACCTTCGCTCCACCCAGCGTCCGCGCACGGCCGGCAGCGCGACGCCCGCGATGCCCGCGGCGAGGAACGCGACCGGCAGTAGCTCAACGACGGCGAACACCTTCAACAGCGTGAAGGCGAGCGAGTCGTGACCGCTGTAGTCGGCGAGCTGGCGGCGCCAGGTACGGATCCAGTCGGGTACGCCGATGGCGAGGTATCCAACGAAGAACATCCAGATCCACGGGGGTGCCACGGTGTCGACGCCCGGTCGGCTCACCGCTTCCCGCCGTCCAGCCGGCGGATGAAGTCCTCGGCGCTCACGGCGTCGGCGAGCAGCTCCTCGAGGAGTTCGCGGGCCAGCCGTTCGGCGCGTTCGGGCGGGAATCCGAGGGATCGCAGCCGATCGGTGAGCTCGGCGTACGCCCGGGTGAGCGCGGTACGGGCATCGTCCGCCGAGGCGGCCTGCGCGTCGTCCGTCCCGGCCTTGGTGCCCTGCGGCGCGGTCGGCGGCGTTCGGGTCCCGCGTAGCGAGACCCACAGGCTCGCGATGGCCACCGCGTTGCCGAGCTCCTGCGTGGCCAGCGCGTGCCGGAGGATCCGGCCGGTGTCGGCCAGGGCGGCGAGGATGAGAGGCAGTTCGCCGATGGCGCTCGCGAGCCCGAATCCGCCCGGCTCCGCACCCGGCCGGTCGAACAGGGCGGCCCGCGAGGCGGCTCCGGCCGCGTACGCCTCGCCGACGTCGGCGGCGAAGTCGACCTCGTCGGGCGTCACCCTCCGGGCGATGCGCTCCGACCATTCCGCGGCCGTGTTCACCGGGCGACCCTCCTTGCCGTCAACCGGTCGACACGGCGACCGTGCCGCCGTAGGCCGCGGTCGTCGCCGAGGCGAAGCGCTGGTCGTTGACGACCGCTCCGTATCCGGCGCCGGTGATGAGCTTGAACGAGACGGTGCGCGGATCCGCCGACAGGTCCATCGTGCCGATCAGCTCGGCATTCGCGCTGCCACCGGCGTTGGCCGCGGCCCCATGCGCGGAGAAGGTGAGGGTCGTGCCGTTGACCTGGTACGTGCCGTGCAGGGGGAACAGGTCGGTCCGGACGTTCGAGGTGGTGAACGCGAACGTGCCGTCCCTATCGAAATGCCAGACGGCGTTCGCCACCCTGGACCGTTCGGAGGGGACCCAGGCCGGGTTGCCCTGGTACTGGGTGAACGCAGTGACCTGGGACACCCGGTACGTCGCCGGGAAGTCGTCGGAGACGGCGGGCGAGGACCGGGGGTCCGTGCTCGTGTCGCTCGGCTCGGGCGAGGGCACGGGTGAATCCTCGCCCGCCGAGCCGGTCGAGGACGGTGTGGGTGCCGAGACGGACGCTGTCGAGGGGGCCGCCGTCGGCCGGGCCGTCGCCGCCACGGGCGTCCGCGACGTCCCACCGCATGCGGCCAGCACCAGACAGCCGACCGTCACCCCAACGCAGGGCCATTTCATGACGCAACGGTTGCACCAGGACGGAGCACGGCACCATCACCATTTGGCGTAGTTCGCCTACGCTCGGCGGCACCGCAAACGGTGTGGCCGGCCCCGCGCGGACGCGGGGCCGGCCGGTCTTTGATCAGGAGGCGGGCGATGACGAAGGTCGGTCCACCCTGGCGATGGCGAGCAGGGCGGTGGCCCTGGGGGCCGGTTCGGTGACGGTGCGGGCGATGCGCTCGGCGCGGCCGGTGTCGTGTTCCGCGACGATCTCGGCGATTCGCGACAGCGCGTGCGCCCGGTGCTGCGGGTCGCTGATCGCCGACGTGATGATCCTCTCGGCTTGGTCCGGACTGTAGGTGGCCACGACCGCGGCGATCTGTTCGAAGACGCCCGGGTGCGGTCCGAGATTGCCGCCGGCCACATCGGCGAGGCGCTCGGCGCCGTCCAGGAGCCTGCGGGCGTTACCGGGATCGGTCACGGCCACGGCCCTGGCGGCGAGGGCGAGGGCGACCGCGCGCTGGTCCACGGCGTGGACATGGTGGGCCAGACGCTCCGCCCGGTCCGCGTCGACGTCGGCGAGCACCGGGAGAAGCTCGAGCAGCAGCCGCCCGCGCAGGCCGCAGTCGTTGATCTGAAACGCGGCCCGTTCGGCCTCCGGAGAACGCAGGTGGATCAGCGCTTCGCCGATGTCGAACTTGATCAGGTCTCTGGTGGTTCTGGACGAGATATCGGCGTCGACGCCGAGCTCAGTGAGTGTCAGGTTTGTTCGGGCGGTCTCCGGGTCGTGGGCGGCGATGGCTTTGGCGAGGCGCGCCCGCGCCCGGTGCCGTTCCTCGTCGCCGGGGATGTACTCGATGAGGCGTTTGGCTTCCACCTGGAGCCATGGGGCCTTTGCCAGGTCGCCGGCGGCCAGCACGTAGGCGACGCTCGCGCGGGCGCCATCCCGCTCGTCGCGGGCGACGCCGCCGAGCGCCCGCTCGGCGTCTTTGAGAATCCGGCCGGCGCGCACCGGATCGTAGGCCGCGATACGGGCCGCGATGTGCGCGAGGGCCTCCGCCTGGTGGCGGGGATCGAGGGTGCGGGCGAGGCGTTCGGCATCGTCGGTGTCGTATCGCACGGCCGTGTCGGCCAACGCGCCGATCGCACGCTGGCGCCGTGCCGGATCGGGGATGCCACGCGCCGCCTTCTCGGCCCGTACGGGGTCGTGCGGGTACCACGCGCATGCGATCCGTTCCAGCAACGTCTCGGTGTTCTGGGTGGTGAAGTACTCCCGGTCGGGATCCGCGTGGGCGAAGTTCTCCGCGCTTTCCAGAAGCCCTCGTGCACGCTCGGCCGTGATCACATCATCGATCGCCGGCCAGGCGGTCAGGAGCTCGAGCCATACCAGCGACAGCGCGAAGGCGTCGTCGGCAGCGCCGATCAGACGTTCGGCGTCGTCGATGAGACCGCTCACGCGGCCGGGTTCATCGACGCACGTCTCCGCGGCGATTTTGATGAGCGTACGGGCCTGCTCGGACGGGGAACCGATGGAACGTGCCGCGTCCTCGGCGTCGTCGATCAACCGGCGCCGGACGGCGAACCGGTCTTCGCTGGAGGTCTGCGCGGCCGGCCCGGGCCGCGCCGAGCCGCCGGAGACGGTGGTGTCGGCTCCGGCCGAGAGCAGGTCAGCGATCCTCTCCAGCCTCGCCACGACGGCGTCGGCGTCGGCGGGGCGGTCTGCGGGGTCTTTGGCCAGCAGTTCCACGACGAGCACGTCCAGTTCTGCGGGCACCTCGGAACGGACGGCCCGTGGGCCGTCCGGCACCACCGCCAGGTGCTGGTGCATGAGCGCCGGAAGCCCTCCGGGGGCGAAAGGAGGCCGGCCGGTGAGCAGAGCGTGCAGAACACATCCGAACGAGTACAGGTCCGCGCGTGCGTCGACCCGCTCTCCTCGCCACTGCTCCGGAGCCATGTAATGCGGCGTGCCCAGCGCCTCGCCCTTGGCCGTGAGGAACGAGGTGGCATGCGCGGCCCACGCGATCCCGAAATCGCAGATCTTCACCTGTCCATCGATCATGAACAGGTTGGAGGGTTTCAGATCGCGATGGACGACCCCGCGGGCATGAGCGGTGGCCAGGGCCTGGCCGATCTGTACGCCCATGGATATGACCTGGGCGATGGGCAGACCGGCCGACGCGGTGGCCAGCAGCTCTGACAGATCCCGGCCGACCAGCAACTCCATCACGATGAACCACTGATCGCCATCTCGGTCGACGTCGTGCACGACGGCGATTCCGGGATGCTGCAGTCCGGCCGCGATCAATGCCTCACGACGGAACCGCCGGATCAGCCGATCATCGGAATGAAGACTCAACAGCACCTTGATCGCGACGAGCCGGTGAAGTCTTTGATCAAGACCGCGCCAGACCTCGCCGAAGGCACCACGGCCGATTCGTTCCTCCAGCCGGTACCGCTCCCCGAGCTCATCCCCAGGCTCCACCGCATGGACCTCCGGTGCCGACGAGCCGACCACATCGTCAGAGGCTGGCTGTGGCAGGCGATCCACCTTCACCAGGTCTGCTCAGGAAATAGACGTCCCGTGAACCGAATTGGTTTCCACGTCGTCCTTCGCCTGATCATCTCGCCCATTGCGGGCAGAACTCCACATGGAACTGGTCCCAGTCGTGCTCCTCCAGACTCGGCCAGTCGTAGAGGCTGCGGCAGACGTGGTAGTTGCAGGCGCCGGGAATGTAATGCTTCGTCGCGGCGTGGGGTGGCCCGTCCTTGGTGACGGCGAAGATCTCCTGCGCCGCCTCCCGGAACGCCGTCGTGCTGCCCGTCAGGAACAGGGTCTCGGCGTAGACGGCCTGGTGAAGCAGGTCGCTGTGCTTCGGATCGCTTCGCACTGAGGTCTTGAGCCCGTGGTCGGCCGACAGGTCTCTTGCCGGGATGCTTGCGGTGCGTAGCTCTCGGGGAGCGTTGCCCGCGTTGATGCGCTCGCGCAGTTGCTTCCACCGGGAGGGCCGGAACTGCACCGCGCGATGGGCCAGCACGAGGTCGAGCCGCTTCTCGTCGTCCCAGCCGACCCCGGGAGCGGTCGGGGTGGTGCGCATCGGCAGGTAGATCAGGGATCGCGGAGATCGCGCCGCGAGCAGCATCAGAGTGCCAATGCGTCGGCCGTCTGTCCGGTCCGCATACATCTCGTACCAATGTTGGGTCTTGTAGAGCGCCCCGTTCTTCAATGGTCCAGCCGGTCGGATCACCCGGAAATCCGTGCCGCCGAAGCGCCCACGCTGGACGGCGACTTTCAGGCTCAGGTCGTCGCGTGTGAGGGCGGCCCGCGAAGCAGCCATCCAGATGTCTCCTCGTTAACGTTGAACTCTCATGGGGATTGTCTCGATCATGGACCAGGAGGACCACTACCTCTGGGTCAGGGTCACCGTCACGGTGGGGCCGTGGCCGGGGCTGACGCGTACTGAGAACAGGTGCGTGGCGTTGTCGTAGCGGACCTGGCCGGCGCTGCCGCCGGACGCGGTGGACGACACCGGGCTCGGGGAGTAACCGTGCAGCGTGACCGGGCCGTCTCCCGGGGCGAACGCGACTGTGGCATGGACCGTGCCGTTGTCGGACAGCGACCGGATCCGCTGCTTGCCCAGGGACACGAACTTGCCCGCGTCGCCGAGGAAGGCGATGCCCGACCTGCCCACCGGGACCACCTGGAGGTAGGACCCGTCGCGGGTCACGCGGGTGGTGTAGCGGGAGTCGCCGTCGACCAGCGTGCCGGCGCCGGCGAAGTAGTCGTACACGTACGCCTTGCCGGTGACGCCGAGGTCGGCGGGCCGGAAGGAGGCGTCCTCGGTCGTCGGGACGGTGACCTTACCGGCGCTGACGCCGAGGTTGTCGATGTTCGGGCCGTTGGCCCCCGTCGCGGTGGCCCGGACGGTGTGCCGGCCGGCGGACAGCGTGACCACGACCGGCTGTGCCGACCATGTGTCCCAGTCGCCGGTCGTGGCGAACTGCTGAGTGGAGGCCGCGCCGCCGTCCACCGCGACCGCGAGCGGCCGGTCGCCGAAGCCGCCGTTGGCGTACCGGAACAGCAGCGTGTACGTGCCGTCGGCCGGCACGTCGACGTCCCACTGCACGTAGTCGCCGGAGTCGTGCCGGTAGTCGGCGAACCCGCTGCCGGTGTAGCCGGCGTGGTCGGTGGCCACCACGGGTCCGGACAGGGTGGCGTCCTCGGCCTCGTAGGTCGTGTCCGGCTTCGGTGTCGGGACGGCGCGGGCGTAGGAGAAGACGTAGCCCGCCTGCAGCGCGCCGTGCCGGCTGCCGGTCGTCGCGACCATGGCACTGCCCGGTGCGGCGGCGTCGCGGACGTACGTGGCGTCGTCGGGGACGATCGGGGTGTCCGGCTTGACGATCGTGCCGTCCGCCTCGGCCACCTTGTTCAGGTTGGCGGCGCTCTCCTTGCCGATCGCGTCGCCCACGCCGACGGGGCCGGCGGACAGGTTCTGCAGCAGCAGGTTCTGGGTCTCCGTGCTCATCGCGACGTCCGCCCAGGGCCACACACCGAGTGCGCCGGCCAGGCGTGAGGCATAGAGGAACTCGTCCCACTTGCCCCGCTCGAACCGGTCGTTCGAGACCCGGGAGTTGGTCACGCTGTCGTACAGCGTGCTCTGCAGGTAGTCCTGCGGCAGCGGCATGCAGTACTGGATGTCGATGCCGTTGGCCGCCGCGGCCTTGGCCATGTTGTCGAGGAACGCGGCGCGGTCGGTGAGGTTGAAGTCGGGCTGCGCGTGCGAGCACAGCCAGTCCTGCTCGAACGTGTCGACCCCGGAGGACTTGAGGTAGCGCATCCGGTCGTTCCAGAAGGCCGGGTCGGTGATCACGTTCCCGGACATCTTGTACTCCTGGCGGTACGGGCTGGACGGGTCGATCCACCGGGCATGGGTGATCATGGGTACGCCGACGCTCTTCTGGAACGCCTTGAGCCCGTCCGGGAACAGCGTGGGATCCGCCTCGTACCGGTACTCGCCGTCGGGGTTGTCGTTCCAGACGGCGTTCGGGCCCTTCGGGTAGAACCAGCTGTCCAGCTGGAGGTTCCCCATCGGCAGGCCCTTGGCCTTCCAGTCGTCGCGGACCGCCCGCAGCGTGCCCGCGTAACCGAGGCTCTGGTCGTGGTTGTAGTAATAGGCGGCGCCGTTGTCGGTCCAGTAGCCGAGCTTGGCGAGGGTGTTCGTGGCGTCCTGCGACGGGCGGTGTTTGCCGGACAGGCCGGTCAACGCGTTGCCCCAGATGCCGTACACGTTGTTGATGCCGTTTCCGAACGCGAGCACGGTCCGCTGGGTGAACCCGGCCGGCAGGCTGCCGACGCCCGAGGAGATACCGCTGGTCAGCGCGCCGCTCCCGTCGTACTTCGTGACCGCGGTCGTGAAGTTCGAGGCGGGGGAGAGCAGGTAGCCGCTACCGGAGGTGTCGAATGCCAGGTACGGGCTGAAGCCCGGGTCTCCTGGGGCGTCGAACCGGCGTCCCGCGAAGCAGCCGGAGAAGGTCTGGGTGTGCGGCAGCGCGGGCCGGGCCGACAGCGCGGGGAACGGGTGGGCGTTGGCCGCCGCCTGCCGGTAGGTGGTGCTGAACAGCACCACCGGCCTGTGGTCGTAGCTTCGGATGCCGCTGCTTCGTCCCACTCCGCCGGCCGAGTGGTCGAAGTCGACCTCATGGTAGGCGCCGATACCGTCCCGGCCCTTGACGTGCCTGAGGTTGCTCACCGGGCCGCCGACCGAACCGCCGAAGTGGTAGCGCGGCCCGCTGATGTCGATGGTGTAACCCCCGTCGGCGTGCACCGTCACCGTGGTGCCGACCGTGGGCGTGGTGGCGCCGGCCGGCTGTGTGGTGAGCGCGAGGCTCACCGGAAGGGTGACGGCGAGGGCGCAGGCGACCACGGCACGCGGAAGGGATCTTCGTGTGGGCTTGCTCATGGGCTCTCCTCATCGGGCGGGGTTCAGGCCCTCGGCTGCGCACATAAAGGGGATTTCTGCGAAATTAAAACGCTATTTCTGTCGTGTCAACGAACTGGGCTTTGCCGGATCCGGCCGTATTATGCGAAGAACACGACAGAATCCGAGTGCGTCGCATTTACGAGAGGACGTCATGAGTCCGGCGAGGCCGCGGTCAAGGCCCAGGTCGCACCGCGCGTACAACCTCGACCGCGTGGTCGCGGCGGTACGTGAGCGCGGGGCGGTCACCCGGGCGGACTTGGAGCGGATGACCGAGCTGTCGCGCACGACCGTGGCCGCGCTGGTCGCGCAGCTCATCGACGACGGCACCCTCCGAGAACTGCCCGCGGTCGAGGCGGCGCGCACGGGAACGGGTCCAGGCCGGCCGCCGGCCCGGCTGGCGCTGACCGAATCAGCGGGACTCGTCGTCGGCATGGCCTTCGGCCACAGCGATCTGCGGGTCGCCGTGGCCACGCTGTCCGGAGACCTCATCGCCGAGCGGTACGTACGGCTCGCGGTGGACAACTCCGTGGGCGTGGCCCTCGACACCGCCGCCGACGAATTCGCCACAATACTGCGCGAAACCGGCCACATGACACACGACGTACGCAACGTCGTCGTCGGCCTGCCCGCCCCCCTCGACCGGCACACCGGACGGGTGGTGGTCAACAACATCCTGCCCGGATGGGTCGACCTGGATCCGGCGGGCGACCTCCAACAGCGCATCCACCGGCCCGTGTTCCCGGACAACGCCGTCAACCTCGCCGCCCTCGGCGAGATGACCTACGGAGCAGGCACCGGCATACGCGACCTGGTGTTCGTCAAGGTCTCCACCGGCGTCGGCGCCGGACTGATCTTCGACGGAAACCTGTACCGGGGCGCCAGCGGCTACGCAGGCGAACTGGGCCACATACAGGTCGAGGCGAACGGGCTGCTGTGCCGGTGTGGCAGCCGCGGATGCCTGGAGACCCTGGTCTCAACCCCGCGCATCATCGCCACCCTGCAACCGATGCACACCGATCCGCTCACCACCACCGACGTCATCCGGTTGCTCCAGACCGAAGACTCCGGAGCCGCCCGCATCGTCGGCGACGCCGGACGCACGATCGGCCGATCCCTGGCCGACATGTGCAACGTGCTCAACCCCGAGATGGTCATCATCGGCGGCGAACTCAGCCAACCGAACGGCGCCCTCGCCAACGGCATCCGCGAGGCCATCGCACGCTACGCCCAGCCGAGCGTCGCGCGGGCGGTCACCGTGACGACCGCGACCCTGGAAAACCGGGCCGAACTCCTGGGCGCAATCGCCCTCGCAATCCAGCACACCGGCAGCCCGCCCTAGAGATCGGGCCGGCCCGCGACGTGTGCCCGACGTGCCGCACGAATCGCCGGGCAGAAGAGCCACGCGGACCTGCGCGGGCTGCGTCGGTGAACCGCTCCCTGTGTCCGCTGCCGCCGTCGCTCACCGATCCGGGACAGCGTCCCGGGTGCTTCCGGCGATCAGATCCCCGCGCTCAGCGGTCGCCGGCCGGGCCGCCGGGGACGCTGAGCCGGTACAGGCGCAGGGCGAGCTGGATCTCCAGGGCGTGCGCGGGCGACTGCCAGCGCTCGCCCAGCAGCTTGCCGACGCGGTCGAGCCGCTGCGTAACGGTGTTGACGTGGATGTGCAGCCGCTCCGCGGCCCTGGACAGGCTGCCGCCGGCCTCGAAGTAGGCCTCCAACGTCCGCACCAGTTTGGTTCCCCGCCGTTCGTCGTAGTCGATCACCGGGCCGAGCGCGGTGGCCAGGAAGCTCTCCACGTCCCGGCCGTCGCCGATCAGCAGGCCCACGAAACCGAGCTCGGCCGCGCCGGCGCCGTCTCCGGTGCGGCCGAGCGCGAGCAGCGCGTCGGCGCATCGGCCGGCCTCCTGGTAGGCGGCCGCCGCCTCCCCGGGGCTGCGCACCGGGCCGGCCGCGCCCGCCGTGGCCGGCATGCCGAGGGAGGCCCCGCACTCCCGGGCCACCCGCCGCGCGGCACCGCCTGGATCCAGGCCGGGCAGTAGGAGGACGATCTCGTCGCCCCGGGTGGCGACCAGACCGTGCGCGGCCGAGGCGTACGAGGCAGCCCAGAAACCGGCCCGAGGCCGGTCGCCGTCGTGGCGGACGACCACGAGGACGTGCGGCGCGTCGAGGTCGACGCCGACCGGGCGGGCCCGGGCGCGCAACGCGTCCACGTCGGTCACCCGGCCGGTGAGCAGGTCGTCCAGCAACTCGCCGCGTACTCGCTCCTCGGCCTCGGCGACGCTGCGGCGGAACAGCAGGAGCAGCGCGGTGACCAGCGCCCCGCGCTCGAGGATGCGCTGGTCGCTGCCGGACAGCTCGCCCGCGCCCGGCGCGCGCAGGACGAAGGTGCCGAGCACCTCGGCGCCCGCCGCGATCGAGGCGACCCACAGGTCGCCGCGCTGGACCGCACGGCCGAGCGCCCGCGACGCGGCGGCCGCGTCGCGGATCTCGGCCTCGCTCAGCTCGCCGATCGAGCCGACCACGGCGAGCCGCCCGCCCTCGGCGTCCAGCGCCAGCAGCGCTCCGCCCAGCACGTCGATGATCACCGCGGCGACGTCCTGCACTCCTCCACCGCGGACGACCAGCGCGGTCATCCGGTCGTGCGCCTGCGCGGCGCGCTCGACCGCCGCGCTGCGCGCCTTGATCAGCTCGTTCGCGGCGCTGAGCTCCTCGAGCGTGGCCCGCGTCTCGTCCAGGAGCCGGGCGTTGTCGATGGCGATCGCGGCGTGCGCGGCGAGGGAGCCGAGCAGCGCGACCTCCTCGGGCACGAACGGTCGCGCCGTGCGGTTCGCGGCGAACAGCACGCCGATCACCCGCGACCCGAGGCGCATCGGCACGCCCAGGATCGCCACGAGGTTCTCCTCCTGGACCGCCGTGTCGATGTAGTTGCGGTGGTGGAAACGCTGGTCGGCGAAGTAGTCGCCGCTGGCGTACGGCGTGCCGGTCTGCGCGACCAGCCCGGCCAGGCCCGAGCCGAACGGGATGCGCAGGGCCCGGAACGCGGCGGACACCGAGCCGTCGGTGACCCGCATGCACGTGTCGCCGCGTTCGTCGTCGCTGAGCGTCATGTACGACACGTCGGCGGACAGCAGCCGACGGGCACGGCGCACGATCGCCTCCAGGACCGCGTCCAGGCCGCGCAGCCCGGCCAGGTCGCTGGCGGTGTCGAAGAGCGCGGCCAGCTCCGCCTCGCGGCGGGCGCGCCGCTCCAGCAGCGAGCGCACCCGCAGCGCGGCCAGCTTCGTCGTCTCCAGTGCGGCCAGCACGCCGGGGTCCGCGCCGGCGACGCGCGCCTCCAGCAGCGGTGCCTCGAACTCCGCAGCCGAGGCCTCCCGGGCCAGCAGTTCGAGGAAGACATCGCAGCTCATAGGCAGCATTGTCAGTGCGCGGTCCAGCCGCCGTCGATGGTCACGGACGATCCTGTGATCATCGCGGCCTGCGGAGAGCACAGGTAGGCGACCAGCTCCGCCACCTCGTCCGGCTCGATCAACCGCCGGATCGCGGCTTTGGCCAGCATGACCTGGTCGACGACCTCCTCGAGCGGCAGACCGTACGCGGCCGCCTGGTCGGCGATCTGGCCCTCCACGAGCGGCGTGCGCACGTAGGCGGGGCTGACGCAGTTGGCGGTCACCCCGTGCGGGGCGCCCTCCAGCGCGATCACCTTCGACAGGCCCTCCAGCGCGTGCTTGGCGGTCACGTAGGCCGACTTGTACGGCGAGGCGCGGTGGCCGTGCACCGACGAGATGTTGACGATGCGCCCCCACCCGCGTTCGTACATGCCCGGCAGCGCCCGGCGGACCAGCCGGAACGGGGCCTCGACCATGATGCGCTGGATCCGGGCGAAGATCTCGGGCGGAAACTCGGTGATCGGCGCGACGTGCTGCATGCCGGCGTTGTTGACGAGGATGTCCACGTCGCAGTCCATGGCCTCCACCGCGGCGGTGTCGGACAGGTCCACGGCGAGCGCCCGGCCGCCGAGTTCCGCCGCGGCGGCCTCGGCCGCGGCCGCGCGCAGGTCCACGATGATCACTTCGGCGCCGGCGGCGGCCATCCGCCGGGCGCAGGCCAGGCCGATGCCGCCGGCGGCACCGGTGACCAGGGCCCGGCGGCCGGACAGGTCCGGGCCGCCGGCCGGCTGCGGCGTCACGCTGGTAGCGGTTGTCGCGACCACGGGTCGTTCTCCTTCGGATGCGGCGGGCTGGGTTTTCGCCGCCGGACGCGTGGTCCGGCCCGGGATGCGTTGTGCGCGGCCCGGCGGTCGTCCCGGCTCAGGTCGGCCTGCTGCCGGCCGGGCTCCCGGACGACTCCGCGGGCGCGGGCTCCGGTGCCGCCTCGGCCGTGGCGGTGCGCCCGGCGGCCCGCCGGGCCGCGCGGGCTCGCAGGAGTTCCTGCGCGGTGCCCCAGATGCCCCGGCGGAACGCCAGCACGATGACCGCGAAGATGGCGCCGGTGATGAGTCCGGTCTCCTGGAAGCCGGCCGTGGCGAGGTAGTCGCCCAGCTCGACGATCAGCGCCGCGCCGAGCGCGCCGCCCCACAGGGTGCCGATGCCGCCGAGGACCACCATCATCACCGCCTGCCCCGACGTCGTCCAGTAGACCTCGTCCAGGGAGGCGAACCCGTGGCTGATCGCGAACAGGCCGCCGGCCAGCCCGGTCAGCCCGGCCGACAGCACGAAGGCCAGCAGCTTGTAGCGGGCGACCGGATAGCCGAGGGCCTGCGCGCGGGCCGGGTTGTCCCGGATCGAGATCAGCACCCGCCCGAACGGCGAGCGGACGATCCGCCACACCGCGAACAGGCCGAGCAGGATGATCGGCAACCCGGCGTAGTAGAAGAAGAACGGGTCGGACAGGTCCACGCCGAACAACTCGCGCGGGACGCCCTGCAGGCCGTTCTCCCCGCCGGTCAGGCCGCGCCACTGGTTGGCCACGAAGTACACCATCTGCGCGAATGCCAGGGTGACCATGGCGAAGTAGATCCCGCGCAGGCGGGCGGACAGGTACCCGATCGGGACCGCGAGCAGCGCGGCGAACGCGGCCCCGCCGAGGACCGCGACGGGGAAGGGCAGGCCCGCGTGCAGCGCGATCAGCCCGGTCACGTACGCCGAGCCGCCCCAGAACGCGGCGTGCCCGAACGGCAGCAGCCCGGTGAAGCCCAGCAGGAGGTCCACCGCCGCGGCGAAGAGCGCCCAGCAGGCGATGTCCATCGCGACCGGCGGATAGATCATCCACGGCAGCAGGAGCGCGACCAGCAGCCCCGCGACGAGCGGGATCGGCCGGGCGGCCAGACGGGACAGGATCACAGCGCGGCCTCCTCGCGGCCGAACAACCCGGCGGGACGCCACAGCAGGACGACGGCCATCAGGATGAACACCAGCGTCTGGGACAGAGCGGGGACGTAGAGGTTGCCGAGCGCGGAGATCAGCCCGATCCCGAAGCCGGCCGCCACCGACCCGAAGATGGAGCCGAGCCCGCCGATCACCACGACGGCGAACACCGTGATGATCAGGTCGGCGCCCATGAGGGGGTTCACCGCGCGCATCGGCGCGGCGAGCACGCCGGCCAGTCCGGCCAGCGCGATGCCGAAGCCGAACACCGGGGCGACCCAGCGGCCCACGTCGATGCCGAGGGCGCGGGTCAGCTCGGGACGTTCGGTGGCGGCGCGGACGATCACGCCGACCCGGGTGCGGGTGAGCACCAGCCACACCGCGGCGCAGGCCAGCACCGACAGTACGAGGACGAACACCTGGTAGGCCGGGTAGTCGAAGAGCCCGAGGTTCACCGAGCCGGACAGCTCCGACGGCCGGGCGTACGGCTGGGACTGCACGCCGTACTTCCGCTTCACCGCGTCCTGCAGGACGAGCGCGAGGCCGAAGGTGAACAGGAAGTTGTAGAGCGGGTCGAGCGCGGCGAGCCGGCGGACGAACAGACGCTCGACCACGATCCCGGCGAGCCCGAGGAGCACGGGGACGACGACCAGCGCGACCCAGAAGTTCACGCCGAAGGAGTCCAGTAGGACGTAGGCGCCGAAGGCGCCGAGCATGTAGAACGCGCCGTGGGCGAAGTTGACGACGCCGAGCATGCCGAAGATGACCGACAGGCCGAGGGCGAGCAGCGCGTAGAACGCCCCGCCCACCAGGCCGTTGAAGGCCTGTTGCAACACGTTGACCTCCTGGGAGGGAGCTTGGTGCGTCCCGTGACCCGACCACGTCGGCGCGTCGGGTCACGGGACGGTCCGGGGGCGCCGCTCAGCCGAGCTTGCAGGCGGGGCTGGCCGGCTGGAACGCCTGGGCTGCCGGGACGGTCTTGACGACCTTCTCGTAGTCCCACGGCTCGGTGACGTCCTTGGCCGCCTTCACCTGGGCCAGGTCGACGTCGTGCAGCAGCAGGTGATCCTGGGCGCGGATGGTCCCGCCGTGCCCGAAGGCGTCGTCGATCTTGGCGCCCTCGAGCTGCTTGACGACGGCGTCGGACTTGTCGGTGCCCGCCCGCTGCACCGCCTCGAGGTACTGCAGCGCGGCCGAGTAGTTGGCGGCGTTCGGGAACGACGGCCGCTTGCCGGCCTTGGCCTGGAACTTGTCGGCCCACGCCCGGTTGGTGGCGTCGGCGTTCCAGTACCACGGGTCGGTGAACTGGGTGCCGGCCAGCGCGTCCGGGCCGAGCGAGTGGATGTCGGTGATGAACATCAGCCCGACGGCGAGCCCGATGCCCTTGTCGCGCAGCTTGTATTCGTTGTACTGCTTCACGAAGTTGACCAGGTCACCGCCGGCCTCCATCGTGCCGAGCACCTGCGGCTTGGGGTTCAGGCCGGGCGCCTTGAGCAGGAACGAGGAGAAGTTGTCGCTTGGGAACGGCGCCGGGTCGCTCTTGATGACCTTGCCTCCGGCACCCTGCACGGCCGCGGTGAAACTCTTGTTCATGTCCTGGCCGAACGCGTAGTCCGGGTAGACGATGTACCAGTTCTTCGCGCCGCCCTGGGTGGCCGTCGCACCCGTACCCTGAGCGAGCATGTAGGTGTTGTAGCCGTAGTGGAACGTGTACTTGTTGCACTGCGCGCCCTCGAGCGCCGTCGTCCCGGCGGAGATGTCGAAGAACACCTTCTTGCGGGCCTTGGCGATGTTGGCGACGGCCAGCGCCGCCGAGGAGGTCGGCACGTCGAGGATGGTGTCGGCCTGCCGGCGGTCGTACAGCTCCTGCGCCTTGCTGTTGGCGATGTCCGGCTTGTTCTGGTGGTCGGCGGACACCACCTCGATCTTCTTGGCCACCGCCTTCGCGCCGTACTTGGCCTTGTAGTCGGCGATGGCCATCTCCACCGCCTTGACGCTGCTCTGCCCGGAGAGCTGCGAGTAGACGCCGGACTGGTCGTTCAGCACCGCCAGGACGACCTTGCCGTCGCTGATCTTCCCCCCGCCCCCGCCGGGACCGCCCCCGCACCCGGCGAGCAGCGCTCCGGCGACCGTCAGCGCGGCCGCGGCGTTCAAAGCCTTCATGTCCTTCTCCTTCGGGGGGTGTTCAGATTCCGAGGTACTCGAGGAGCTCGTGTTCGCGTTCGCGGACCTCGGCGTTGTCCAGCGACCGGGCGATCCGTCCCTCGGCCAGCAGGTAGTGCCGGTCGGCGACGGTGGCGGCGAAGTGCACGTTCTGTTCGATCAGCAGCACGGTGACGCCGTGCTCCTTCACGTCGCGGAGGATGGTGCCGATCTGCTGCACGATCAGCGGCGACAGCCCCTCCGTGGGCTCGTCGCACAGCAGGAGCCGGGCGCCCATTCGCAGCACCCGCGCCAGCGCGAGCATCTGCTGCTCGCCGCCGGACAGCTTGGTGCCAGGGAACCGTCGCCGTTCCCGCAGCCGGGGGAAGGTCTCGTACACCTGGTCCAGCGACCACGGCTTCGGCCCGACGACCGGCGGGAGGGTCAGGTTCTCCTCGACCGACAGCGTGGCGAAGATCCCCCGGTCGTCGGGCACGTAGCCGAGCCCACGGCGCGCCCGCCGGTGGGCTGGCAGCCGGACGACGTCCTCGCCGAGGAACTCGACGCGGCCGGTGGCACGCGCGCCGCCGCCGGCGTGCAGGCCCAGCACGGACCGCAACAGGGTGGTCTTGCCCGCGCCGTTGCGGCCGACCAGAGTGACGATCTCCCCCTCGGCCACCTCCAGGGAGACGTCGCGCAGCACCTGCGCCTCGCCGTACCAGGCCGACAGGTTCTCAATGCGCAGCATCGACGTCTCCCAGGTAGGCGCTGATCACCCGCGGGTCGTTGCGGACCTCGGCGTACGCACCCTCGACCAGCACGGTGCCGGACTGCAGGACGGTCACCCGGTCGGCGAGCGCCCCGACCACGTTCATGTTGTGCTCGACCATGACCACGGTCCGGCCCTGCCGGATCCGTCCGATCAGCGCGACGGTCCGGTCGACGTCCTCCACGCCCATTCCGGCGGTCGGCTCGTCGAGGAGCAGCACGCGGGGCTCCAGCGCGAGGGCGAGCGCGAGCTCCAGCGCCCGCTTGCGGCCGTACGCCAGCGCGCCCGCCGGGACGTCTGCGTGCCCGGCCAGCCCGACCTCGTCGAGCAGTTCCATCGCGCGGCCGGAGAACCGCGCCAGCGCCCGGTCCGAGCGCCAGAACCGCCAGCCGAGGGCGGTCGCGCTCTGCAGCGCCAACTCCAGGTGCTCGCGCGGGGTCAGCTGCGCGAACAGGCTGGTGATCTGGAAGGACCGGGCGATGCCGGCCCGGGCGACCTGCTCGGGGCCGAGCCCGGTGAGGTCGCGGTCGCCGAGCCGGATCCGGCCGTCGCTGGGCTTGTGGAAGCCGGTGAGGAGATGGAAGAGCGTGGTCTTGCCGGCGCCGTTCGGGCCGACCAGCGCGTGCACGTCGCCGTCGGCGACGTCCAGGTCGACGCCGTCCACCGCGCGGAACCCCCGGAACTCCTTCACCAGGTTCCGGGCGGTGAGGATCAGGGGCCTTCGGACGGGATCGTCCATACGCGCTCCTTGCCAGATGTCGTGCCGGTCACCTGGGTGTTAAGAAACGTTGACCAGGTCAGGTGACGGGGAACACTAGGTGCGCGGCATCCCGAGATCCATGTGGCGGGCGACCACTTTCCCCGCCGTGGGTGTGGGGCGCGGGCACACCACCCCGGCGCGGACCAGGCGGTCACACAGGTCGGCGCGCGGATGTGTGGGCCGGCGACGTAGGAACCCGCGCACTGGCCACTTACGGTCTGCCTCCGACACGGAGGTGGAACATGGACAAGACGCTGAGCACGCCGGGGGAGGCCGTGGCCGACATCCCGGACGGGGCCTCGCTCGCGGTGGGCGGGTTCGGGCTGTGCGGTGTGCCGATGGAGCTGATCAGTGCGCTGCTCGACCGGGGTACGACGGGCCTGCACGTGGTCTCCAACAACTGCGGGGTCGACGACCACGGCTTGGGCGTGCTGCTACGGGAGGGCCGCATCGCACGGGTGACCGCCTCCTACGTCGGGGAGAACAAGGAGTTCGCCCGGCGGTACCTGGCCGGTGAGCTGGAGGTCGAGCTGGTGCCGCAGGGCACCCTGGCCGAACGCCTGCGCGCGGGCGGCTGCGGAATCCCCGCGTTCTACACGCCGGCCGGGGTGGGCACGCAGGTCGCCGACGGCGGGCTGCCGTGGCGGTACGGCCCGGACGGCGGGGTGCTGGTGGCCTCGCCACCGCGGGAGATCCGCGAGTTCGACGGCCGCCCGTACGTGCTGGAGGAGGCCGTCCGCACGGACTTCGGCCTTGTGCACGCGGCGCGCGCGGACCGGCACGGCAACCTGGTGTTCGACAAGTCGGCCCGCAACTTCAACCCGCTCGCGGCGATGGCCGCCCGGGTGACCGTGGCGCAGGCCGAGGAGGTGGTGGAACGCCTCGATCCGGACGAGGTCCACCTGCCGGGGATCTTCGTCGACCGGGTGGTCGCCGTCGGGTCCGTGGCCAAGCCGATCGAGAAGCGCACCGTGCTGCCGGGAGGGCACCGATGACCGGGCTGACCAGGGTGGAGATGGCCGCCCGCGCGGCGCGCGAGCTGGCGGACGGGGCGTACGTCAACCTCGGCATCGGGCTGCCCACACTGATTCCGCAGCACCTGCCGGAGGGCGTGGAGGTGGTGCTGCACAGCGAGAACGGCATCCTCGGCGTGGGCCCCTATCCCGTCGAGGGCACGGAGGACCCGGACCTGATCAACGCGGGGAAGGAGACCGTGACGACCCTGCCGGGCGCGTCGTTCTTCGACTCCGCGCTGTCGTTCGGGCTGATCCGGGGCGGGCGGCTGGACGCCGCCGTGCTCGGCGCGATGCAGGTCTCGGCCCGCGGCGACCTGGCGAACTGGAGCATCCCCGGAAAGATGATCAAAGGCATGGGGGGTGCCATGGACCTCGTACACGGGGCGCGGCGCGTCATCGCGCTGATGGAGCACACCGCACGCGACGGCTCTCCCAAGATCGTCGAGGAGTGCACGCTGCCACTCACCGGGCGCGCCGTGGTGGACCGGATCATCACCGACCTGGCCGTCGTCGACGTCACGGCCGACGGCCTGGTGCTGCGCGAGACCGCGCCCGGCGTCACCGCCGACGACGTGCGCGCGGCCACCGGCGCGCCGCTGCGGGCCGGCTAGGTCGGGGGAGCCGGCCGGCCGCGCGCATGGCGCCCGCCGACACAACGCCCGCGCCGAATGTGGGCGCGGGAACCGTCGACGGCACCGCCGGGCAGGACCACCATGACGGCACTCGTGCTTCCGCTCACCTTCCCGAGGCCCTCATGCGAACCAACCGTCAGCTGCTCGCCATGAGCACCGCCGCGGTGATCGGCGTGTCGCCCATGGCGTCCGCCGTGGCGCGACCGGCGGCCGCGCAGCCGGCCCCCTGCCCGTCGGTCACCGTGCCGGGCGCCGAGAAACAGGTCTCGGTCTGCCTGGAGGACCTGACCACGGCCGGCACGGTGGCCTCCGGCCACACCGTGCCGGCCGACTGGGCCGGGCTGCAGCCGGCCGGGGCGCACAACCCCATCGGCGTGCCGGGCGAGCAGATCGACGGCTACTTCCCCGACTCCTCGGCGTTCAACACGAACAACGGCTGGAACCACGACAGCCAGTTCGTGATCCGGCTGCCGCGCCGCTGGAACGGCGGGCTGGTCGTCGCCGGCAGCCCCGGCAATCGGCGCCAGTACGCCAACGACTTCACCATCTCCGACTGGGTGCTCGCCCGCGGCTACGCCTACGCCGCGACGGACAAGGGCAACAGCGGCGCCCAGTTCTACCGCGACGGAAACCGGCCCGGCGACGCGATCGCCGAGTGGAACCGCCGGGTCACCCAGCTCACCGTCGCGGCCAAGGACGTGCTCGCCGAGCGGTACGGCCGCGCGCCGCGCCGCACCTACGCGGCGGGCGTGTCCAACGGCGGCTACCTGGTCCGCTGGCAGTTGGAGAACCGTCCGTGGCTGTACGACGGCGGCGTCGACTGGGAGGGCACGCTGTGGCGCGCGGACGGCCCGAACCTGCTCACGTCCCTGCCCACCGCGCTGCGCGAGTACCCGGCCTACGCCGCCACGGGTGACGAGCGGGCGCACGCGGCGATCCTGAAGGCCGGTTTCGCGGCCGGCTCCGAACCCCTCTGGGACTTCCACGACAAGGTCTACTGGGACCTCACCCAGCGGATCTACCGGCAGGAGTTCGACCCGTCCTACAGTGCGCCGGTCGAGGCCGGCACCCCGTTCTGCGCCTCCGGCACGCCCGGCTGCGACGCCGACTACGACTACGCCGCCCGTCCGCGGTCGGTGCACGCGGCGGTCCGGCGGATCCAGCTCACCGGCCGGATCGGCCGACCGCTGATCACGCTGCACGGCACGCTCGACTCGCTGCTGCCCATCGCGACCGACTCCGACGTCTACGACCGGCTGATCCGCGACCGGGGCCGTGGCCGCCTGCACCGGTACTACCGGATCGAGGGCGGCAACCACGTCGACGGCCTGTACGACGCCCACCCGGACCTGCTCCGCCCGATCCTGCCCTGCTTCCACAGCGCCTTCGCCGCGCTGGAGGACTGGACCACGCGCGGCCGGCCCGCCCCGCCGAGCGTCACCGTGCCCCGCCCGGCGTCCGGCGACGTGGTCGACGCCTGCGCCCTCACGGGCTGACCGGCTCCCGGCCGGGGCCGCCTCGCGGCGGGCCCTCGCGCCCGGCGCACCCCGCTCGTTCCTGGACCCCACCCTCGCCATGCCGTACCGGTGGCGAGTCCCGCCCCACCAGGAGGTTCACCGTGAGATTCCCCCGGCTCCTGCCCCTGCTGGCCGCCGCCGGCCTGGTCGCGGGGGCGACCACGGCCGCGATGGCGGCCACCCCGTCCCCAACCCCCGGCACTCTGGCCAAGTACAACGTCAGCGCCGCGTACACCTCCGGGATCTCCTCCGGCGGCTACATGGCGACCCAGCTGCACGTCGCCTACTCCGGCACCTTCAAGGGCACCGGCATCTTCGCCGCCGGGCCGTACGACTGCGCCCAGGACAACCTGACCACCGCGCTGAACGCCTGCTCGGGCAACAGCTCCAGCGACGGTCTCGCACAGCTGGAGCAGGTGGCGTCGAGCCGGTCGAGCCAGGGCCGGATCGACCCGATCGGCGGCCTGTCGGGGCAGAAGGTGTGGGTGTACCACGGCGGCAACGACACGACCGTGGCGCGGTCGGTGACCGACGACCTCGCGTCGTTCTACACCCACTTCGGGTCGAGCGTGACCTACGACAACACCTCCCAGGCCGGGCACTCCTGGGTCAGCCCGCTCGGCCCGAACCCCTGCAACTCCAGCTACACGCCGTACCTCAACAACTGCGGCGACGACCCCGAGGGCCGGATGCTCGGCACGCTGCTCGGCGGCGTGAAGGCGCCGGCCTCCGGTACGCCGACCGGAAAGATGATCAGTTTCGACCAGAAGACGTACGTTCCCGGCGGAGCCACCCCGGCCTCCATCAGCATGGGCACCACCGGCTTCGCGTACGTGCCGTCGAGCTGCGCGGGCGGCGCGAGCTGCGTGCTGATGGTGGCGCTGCACGGCTGCCTGCAGAGCTACGACAACGCCTCGGTCGGCGACAAGTTCATCGCCGACACCTATCTCAACGAGTACGCCGACACCAACAACATGATCGTGCTGTATCCCCAGGCGACGGCGACGAGCTACACCGACGGCAACCCGCAGGGCTGCTGGAACTGGTGGGGGTACCTGAACGACGCCTCCTACGACACGCACGGCGGGAAGCAGATCGAAACGATCATGAACATGGTGCACGCCCTCGGCGCCGGGACCGGCGGCGGCACGCCCACCCCGACGCCCACGCCGACCCCGACGCCCACGCCGGTCTGCGTGACCGCGAGCAACTACGCCCACACCACCGCGGGCCGCGCCTACCAGTCCGGCGGCTACACCTACGCCAAGGGCTCGAACGACGCCATGGGCCTGTGGAACGCCTACACCACCCACACGCTGAAGCAGACCGGCACCGACTACTGGGTGCTGGCCGACGGCCAGTGCTGACCCGCTGACCGGACGGGCGGTCGCCGGCGCCCGCGGCACCGGCGATCGCCCCGTCACCGTCTGCCGGTCGGATACATCACGGCTTCGTTCACGCCGTGCCGCACGGCCGGCGGCAGAGCCCGAACGGCGGCCGGTGTTATCGGCGTTCGCCGTCGAGTTGGGCGCTCAGCAGCGCGGCTCGGGCGATGCGCTGGGCGGCGAGGGCGTCCTGCCGGGCCTGGGCGTCGGCGAGGGCGTCGGTGTCGAGGAGTTGCAGGGCGCGCCAGATGGTGCGCATCACCTCGATGCCGGCGCGGGCGGCCTCTACGGAGTTCTCCCGGAAGGGGAACTGGTCGAGCTGCCAGACGCCCTGCCAGTTCGCCTGGACGAGCGTATGGAAGAACTCGAGGGTTTCGACGAGGTGGATCGAGCCGACGACCATGTCGTCGTCCCAGCCGCGGAAGTTGTCATTGACGTCGATGGCGTACAGCTTGTCTCTAGCCATGATCATCTGAGCCGCGTCGGCGGGCGATTCCAGGCCGTACAGAGAGTGCCCGAAGTCCAGCAGAATGCCGACGTTGGGCACGTCCATCTCCTCGATTGCCAGCAGGGTGCGGGCGGCGGAGGAGAAGGTCATGCGGTTGCGGGGTTCGCGGGGTTTGTACTCGATGGCGAAGCGCAGGTCGGGGTGGCGCTGGGCGAGTTCGCGGACCGCCTCGATCGACATCGTCCACAGGGCCTTGTAGTCGGCTTGGAAGGGGTAGTCCCAGCCGTCCTGGCCCGGCCACAGTTTGACGTAGTCGCCGCCGAGCCGGCGGGTGAGGTCGGCGGCCTGGCTGACCAGTTCGATGGCCTCGCGTCGGATCTTCGGGTCGGGGTTGGTGAAGCCGCCTCGGCAGAAGGTGCGGGTGTAGATCTCCGGGGTGAGGGCGATGGCGCGCAGGTTGTTGGCCTTGAGCGCGTCCTCGACGGCGGCGATGTCCAGTTCGGCGGGGTTGAAGGGGTAGTTGATGTCGACGACCGACAGACTGCCGACCTCCCCGGCCCGGTCGATGGCCTCCAGAGTGGTGACCGGTGGCCCGTACCCGTCGGTGGCGTAACGGTCGCGGAACTGTCCGAAGTGCCACAGCCCGGCACCGTACAGCGGTTCAGGCGTGACTTGGGGCGAGGGGCTGGTCGTCATGGAGTGCCTCCTGTGAGTGGGGGATCGGTGGGCTTGTCGCACGTCGGCTGGTCGGTGGCGCGGGCGCGTGCCACCGCCTGGTGCCATGCGGTCCGCGTGCGCCGGCGTTCCGCGGCGCCGGTGCGGGGGGAGAAGACGCGGACGGGCCGGTCGAACTCTTCCAGTTCGCTCTGTGTCCACAGTCCGCAGGTGAGGCCGGCCAGGTGCGCGGCGCCGATCGCCGACAGGTCGCTCACCAGGGACTGGTGGACTTTGCGGCCACTGATGTCCGCCTGGATCTGCATGAGGGTGGGGTTGGCGGCGGCGCCGCCGTCGGCCAGGAGGACCTCATGCGGGCCGGCCGCGGCGACGACGTCTTCGACCTGGAAGGCGATCGACTCGAGCGCGGCGCGGGCGATCTGAGGGAGCCTGGTGGCCAATGTCATGCCGACCAGGGTGGCCTGGGCGTTGCTGTCCCACCACGGGGCGGCCAGGCCGCCGAATGCGGGGACGAGGTGCACGCCGTCGCTGCTCGCTCCGTCGGCGAGGTCGGCCAGTTCCGCAGGGGTACGGCCCACGGTCTCGGCGAGCCAGCGCAGCGTGGACCCGGCGGAGAGGATGTTGCCCTCGACCGCGTGCGCGATGGCGCCGGATTCGGTTCCGGTCGCCCATGCGATGGTCCGGCACAGGCCGGTGTCGGCCGCGGTGGTGTCCTGGGAGAGCGCCATGACCGATGAGCCGGTGCCGTACGTCGCCTTGACCCGGCCGGGCCGCCATCCGGCGTGGGCGAACAGTGCGGCGTGAGAGTCGCCGAGAACGGCGGCGACCGGGACGCCGTCCGGCAGTGGCGGCAGGCCGCGAACCGTGGGAAACGGTCCGGTGGAGGCCACGACGCGGGGCAGTACCTGTGATGGGATGCCGAACACTTCCAGGAGCCCCGGGTCCCACCGGCCGGCGCGGGCATCGAGTAGTTGGGTGCGCGCGGCGTTGCCGATCTCGATGAGGTGCTCGCCGCCGAACCGGCTCAACAGCCAGGAGTCGACGGTGCCCAGGCAGAGATCACCATTGCGGGAGCGGCTGCGGTCGGGGTCGGCGTGGTCGAGCAGCCAGGCGCCCTTGGTCGCCGAGAACATCGGGTCCAGTGGCAGCCCGGTGACGTCCCGTACCGTCTCCCCGAACCCGTCGGCGACCAGGGACGCGCACCGCGCCGCGGTACGCCGGTCCTGCCAGCTGATGATGGGAGTGACCGGTTCGCCGGTGGAGCGTTCCCAGAGCAGCATCGACTCGCGCTGGTTGCTGATGCCGACCGCGGCGACGAGGGCGGGGTCGTGGCCGTCGAGGCAGCTGCGGGTCGCGGCGGTGACGCTCGCCAAGACCTCGGCCGGCGACTGCTCGACCCATCCGGGCCGGGGATGGGTCTGGCCCAGCGGCGCGGATGCCGAGGCGAGCACGTGGCCGTGCCGATCGACCAGGAGTGCCTTGGTGGAGCTGGTCCCCTGGTCGATGGCGAGGATCACTTCACCGCGGGCCATCGCCGGCCAACTGCCGGGCGGCCGCGGCGATGCCGTCCGCGGTGAGGCCGAAGTGGGTCAGCAGGAACTCGGTGCTGCCGGTCGGCGCGAAGGTGCGTGGCACGCCGAGGATTCTCATCCGGGTGGGCCGCTGCTGGCTGAGAAGGCCGGCCACCGCGGCGCCCAGTCCTCCGGTGACGGTGGCCTCCTCCACGGTGATGACGCCGCGGGTCTCCGAGGCCGCGCGGAGCACGGCCGCCTCGTCGAGCGGCTCGATGGAGGCCATGTTGATCACCCGCAACGCGATCCCCTCATCTCTCAGCCGCGCGGCCGCGTCCACCGCCCGTGACACCATCGTCCCGACGGCTATCACGGTCACATCATCGCCCTCGGTCAGCTGCCGGGACCGGCCGGGCTGGAAGGTGATGTCGTCGGGGTGGACCGCGGGAACGGCGAACCGGCCGATCCGCAGGAAACTCGGGCCGTCGTGTGCGGCCGCCCAGCGTATTGCGGCCCGTGTCTCGGCGGGGTCGGCGGGGACGATCACGGGCAGGTCGGCGACCGCCCGGATCCACGACAGGTCCTCGATGGAGTGGTGGGTGGGACCCAGCTCCCCGTACGCCATGCCCGGGCTCTGCCCGCACAGCACGACGCGGGCGTGGCTGTAGGCGACGTCGGCTTTGATCTGCTCCAGTGCGCGGCCGGTCAGGAACGGCGCGGCCGCGCTGACGAAGGGCAGCAGTCCACCGTTGGCCAGCCCGGCGGCGACGCCGACCAGATCTTGCTCGGCGATACCGACGTTGATCAGTCGGTCGGGGAACAACTCCCGGAATTTCACCAGGTTGCTTGAGCCGACCGAGTCGTTGCAGACCACCACGACCCGCTCATCGGCCGTGGCCAGGGCGATCAGCTCCTCCGCGAAGGCCTTCCTGCAATCGAACAGGGGCGCGGCGGCGACGGTGTCGGTCATCGCGCGAGCTCCTCGAACGCCGTGGTGGCCTGCTCTTGTGACGGGACCTTGTGATGCCATTCGACGCGGTCTTCCATGAACGACACGCCTTTGCCTTTCGTGGTGTGAGCGATGACGCAGACCGGTCTGTCGCCGACGGCGGGGGCGAACGCGGCCAGCAGCTCGCGATGGTCGTGACCATCGCATTCGCGGACATCCCAGCCGAAGCTGATCCATTTGTCGGCCAGCGGCTCCAACCGCTTGGTCTCCTCGGTGCGGGCGCCTTGCTGCAGCATGTTGCGGTCCACGACCGCGGTCAGCGCCGACAGCCTGTGGTGGCCGGCGGTCATGGCCGCCTCCCAATTGCTGCCTTCCTGCAGTTCCCCGTCGCCCAAGATGACGAAGGTGCGGTGGCCGGAGCCGGAGAGCCTGCTCGCAAGCGCCACGCCGACCGCTACGGGAAAGCCGTGGCCGAGCGGGCCGGTGTTGGTCTCCACCCCGGGGACCTTGGTGCGGTTCGGATGGCCGTTGAGTGGCGACAGCGGCCCGGCGAAGGTCTCCAGCGCCGACTCGGCAAAGAAGCCGCACTGGGCCAGGACCGCATAGAGCGCTCCCGCGGTGTGCCCCTTGCTGAGGATCAATCGGTCCCGGTCGGCTGCCAGCGGGGCGCGTGGATCGACTGACATCACCGCCCCGTAAAGCGTGACCAAGATGTCGATGACCGAGAAGTCGCTGCCGATGTGGCCGAGCCCGGCCCGCCGGATCATGGCGAGATCGGCCTGGCGTACCTGGCGGGCGAGTTCGGCGAGCGTCGCGGCGACGTCGGCGACGTCGCCGTCGGCGAGCCGCCGCCGTAGCCGCAGATAGTGCTCGGCTTGGGCGTCGTCGGTGGTCAGCATGTGGTCCTTTCCCCGTTCAGATGCCGTGCGGGGCGCGGTACGCCCTATGCCTGGACCGCGATCACTTGATCACGGCCGGTCCGACTCCCGGATCGCGGCCGCATCCCGGCGATCAAACCGGCGGGGAGCGCCGCACCCGCCGTCGGACCGGCGAGCCGGGTCGTCGTTGATCGTTCGCACCCAATCCTGTGTGTTATTTATTCAGGGCCGACTAGTAATACGTTACGTTGGCGTGATCAGTAGTGTCAACGGCGACGTGACAGGGGAGCGGACGGTGGCCGGGCCGGTGGGATGCAGCGCCGCAGGTCATGCGTTCTTCGACACCGCGGCGCGGCGTGACGCCCATCGCGGTCACCACGGCAGCCCGCAGGCCGTCTTGCCCGACCGCGCGGGCCTTCGGGTGCCGGGGGTCAGCCGGTGGGCTGGAGGCTGGCCGGCCCGGTGGGCGTGGCCAGCCACTGCGCGGTCTGCAAGTCGGTGATCAAGACGTTGATCCAGCCGCCGAGCAGGGCGGCCTGGATGGCGGTGTGCTTACGGGCCCCGCCTGCGACGCCGACCCGGCGAGGCACCCGGCGCAGGGTGTCGGCATCGATGCCGAGGACCCGTTCGTCGAGGGTGGTCTGCAGGTGCTCGCCGCGCTCGTTGAAGAACCGCATGCACACGTCGCCGACGGCTCCGGCGGCGCGTAGTTCGGGAAGCTCGCTTTCGGCGAAGGCGTTGCCGCTTTCGCGAAGCAGCGGGGAGGGCTTGATGCTGCCGATGCCGACCAGTGCCATGGTGAGGTCTTCGCAGGCCGCCAGCGCCGATTTGATGTTGGGATCAGTGACGATCATCTCTCGCATGTCGCCGGATGCCAGGAGACCGGGAGCGGGCAGGAACACCGGGGTTGCGCCGGTCAGCTGTGCCAGCCGCCCGGTGATGCGGGTGGCCTGCGTCTGGGCGGTCACGTTCCCGACCCCGCCGAGCATCTGGACGACCTTGTCGGTGACCGGCGTCGGCCGGGGGCTCATCGACTCCACGGTCGCCAGCAGCGTCGAGCTCCATGACGACACCCCGATGCGCTCGTCGCCCATCAGCGTCGTCTCCAGATAGGCCGCCGCGGCCGAGCCGAGCGCCGGCAGTACTTGGTGCTCGTCCGCCTGGTCACCGGTGTCGACGACGACGATCTCGCTGAGGCCGTATCTCTGCTCGATCTGTTCCTCGATGTCGGCGTGGACACCGCGGGGGGTGATGACGGTGGTGCGGACGATGCCCAGATGGGCTGCTCGCTTGAGGAGCCGCGACACCCGCGGCTGGGAGATGTGCAACTGCTCGGCGATTTGCGGCTGACGCATCCCACGTTCGTGGTACATCCGCGCGACCTTGGTCAACAGCCGGATCTGATCCGATGGGATGTCGCTCAGGCTCATCGCCCCGGGGCCGTCCATGATGCCTAGCGCTCCTCTGTCCACACCTCAGCCGACCACGCCGTCATCGCCTGCGAAGCCGCAGCGGTCGCCCACGTCCTCGAATGCTCTCTACGCCTTGCGCCGGGGCGGGTTTCGGCCGCACACACAGCGCCCGCCGGCACTCGCGCGGTACGAGAATACCCATTCAGCCTTCGCTGCTCAGTCGCGCGTGCGCCGCCTGAGCGTGGTCCCGCACGGCCTGCAGCCGCTTCCCTCGGCCGTGCGCTGATCACACGGGTGACGGCGTACGGCTTGCGATCCCCGTCGCTCGGCGGCGGGTTCACGACATCGCTGGAGGGCGCACGCAGCCAGACGGTGGGGATTCGACCTGGTAGCCCGAGATCAGGTCGTGATCCGTACATGGTTGACACCAGATTTCGCCTACGTTAATTTCGGCATAGACAACAGATCGTGAATAAATATTCAAACTTCCCGTCGAGGGTGAGGCGATGACTCACACAGCGAAAACCCGGCGCGGGACGCTGAACCGCACGCTCCTGCTTCCTGTTGTGATGGTGGTGCTCGCCGTTTCGCTGGCGGCCTGCTCGGGGGTCCCCGGCGTCTATGTCGTGGAGAAGGCCGGAAGCCCGGCCGCCGGGGCGGGCGGCGGCAAGAAGTTCGACGCGACCTCCTACGCCGACGGCATCTGGGCCTCCAAGGTCGTGCCTGCCGCGCAGAAGGGCGCCGTCGATGCGGCGACTCTCCTGCCGGCGCTGCGTGCCGACCAGAAAGGCGCCAGTGCTCGGTACGGAAAGCAGGCCGGCGCTGGATCGCCCTACTCGTTCTTGATCAAAGGGACGGGTACCGTCACCGGTGTCACCAGCGGTAACGCGGTCGGCAGCGTCCAACTCGACGTCCCGGGCGTCGGTAAGACCGACGTGAACCTGGCCGCCGGGCCCGCATTCGTCGGCACCGCCGTCCGCGACGCCGTCGGCTTCATCGATTTCAGCCAGTTCACCAACCAGATCGATTACGCCGACGCCGCCACCGCACTCAACGCCAAGGTCAAGGCGACCGTTCTGCGCGGCGTCGACTTGAACTCGATCAAAGGTAAGAAGGTCACTTTTACTGGAGCGTTCCAGCTCCTCAGCTCCGCCAGCGTCATGATCACGCCCATCACGCTGGAGGTGGCCTCGTGACCGAGCCGACCGATCCGGCCGAGACGCCGATCGCCTCCCGGTCTGGGACCCCGGCTGCGAGTGATGCGGCAGGCACGCCGTCGACTGAGCCGACGGCCTTGGTGGCCGAGGAGATCACCAAGTCCTACGGCGGTGTGCACGCGCTGCGCGGCGTGACGTTCAAAGCCCGTACCGGCGCGGTGAACGTGCTGGTGGGGGAGAACGGGGCGGGCAAGTCGACGCTGATGAAGATCCTCAGCGGCGCCGAGCAGCCGACCGGCGGCCGGATCCTGCTGGACGGGGAGCCGGTGGAGTTCCCCACACCTCGTGAGGCCCTGGCCCACGGGATCGGGATCATCCATCAGGAACTCAGCCTGTTTCCCAACCTCAGCGTCGCCGACAACATCTTCGCCGGCCGCGAGCTGCACAACCGGGCGCATCTGACCAGCGTCGCCGAGCAGCGCCGCCGGGCCAGATCCGCCCTTGCGCGGCTGCGGCAGGACATCGACCCCGACACGCTGGTGGGCGACCTGCCGATCGGTTCGCAGCAGCTGGTCGAGATCGCACGGGTGCTGTCCCAGAACGTCCGGATCCTGATCATGGACGAGCCGACCTCCGCGCTGAGCAATGCCGAAGTCGACGTGCTGTTCGAGGTGATGGACGACCTGCGGGAACAGAACGTCACGGTCATCTACATCTCCCACAAGCTGGAGGAGTTCCGGCGGATCGGCGACTACGTCACCGTCCTGCGCGACGGGGCTCTGGTGGCCGAGGCGTCGATGGATCGGACCGACACCGCCTGGATCGTCCAGCAGATGGTCGGCCGTTCCCAGGACAGCCTGTTCACGCGTTCGGCCAGCCGGACCGGTGACGTGCTGCTCGCCGTCGAGAACCTGTCCGTGCCCGGCAAACCGACCCCGCTGGTCGACGATGTGAGCTTCAACGTCAAAGCGGGAGAGATCGTCGGCATCTACGGGCTCATGGGCGCGGGCCGCACCGAACTCATGGAAGCCCTGATCGGCATGCGCCACCACACCGGGACGATCCAGGTGGACGGGCGGCGGGCCGTGGACGGAAGAGTCTCCGGCCGGTTGGCGCTGGGCCTGGCGCTGGTCCCGGAGGACCGACAGCGCGACGGACTCGTCCAGGCCTTGTCGGTCCGCGCGAACCTGCTGCTGTCCACGTTGAACACCCTCACCCGGCACCTGCTGCTCTCCCCGGCGCGTGAACGCCGGGTGGCGACCGGACAGGTCAAGGACCTGCGGATCAAAGTGCCCGGCGTCGACGCCCAGGTCACCCAGCTCAGCGGTGGCAATCAGCAGAAGGTGATCCTCGGGCGCGCGCTGCGCACCGACCCCAAGGTCCTGCTGCTGGACGAGCCGACCCGCGGCATCGACATCGGTGCCAAGACCGAGATCTTCCGCATCATGAGCGACCTGGCGGACAAAGGCCTGGGCGTGCTGTTCGTCAGCTCGGAGCTGGCCGAGGTGATGGGCATGTCCGACCGGATCCTCGTCATGGCCCGTGGCCGCATCACCGCCGACCTGCCCCGCGGCGAGGCCACCGAGGAAGCGCTCGTCAACGCCTCCGCCTCAACCACCGTCATGAAGGTGAGCCCATGAGCACCAGCACTGAACCCGAGGCCAAGGGCAGCGCAGCGGCCGAGCCGGCCGCGCCGGCAGACCGGGTCGGCAGCGGCACACGACTGGCGATGATCCTCCTGCAGGGCCGGACGCTCATCGTTCTCGTCGCCCTGGTGATCATGTTCAGCCTGATCTCCAGCGACTACCTGACCACCAGCAACCTGCTGCTGATGAGCAAGCACGTATCCATCACCGCGCTGCTCGCCATCGGCGTCACCTTCGTCATCCTCACCGGGGGCATCGACCTGTCGGTCGGCTCCATCTCGGGACTGGCCGGAATGATCTCCGGCGGGCTGCTGTACGAGGGCTTGAAGCTGCCCGGCGGCGACACCGTCTGGTTCTCCACCGTCATGGTGATCGTCATCGGAATCCTGATCGGCGCCGCGGTCGGAGCGATCAACGGTCTGCTCGTCACCAAGCTCAAGGTCGCCCCCTTCATCGCCACCCTCGGCGTCCTGTACGCCGCCCGCGGGCTGGCCGATCTGCGCAGCAAGGGCGGCACCTTCCCCAATCTCGCCGGGACGCCCGCACGGCACAACACCGGCTTCAACGTCCTGGGCGGTAAGAGCTGGATCGGGGTGCCCGTCGCCATCTGGATCATGATCGTCGTCGCGGCGCTGGCGATCATCGTGACCACCCGGACGCCGTTCGGCCGTCGTGTCTACGCCGTCGGCGGCAACGAACGCGCCGCCGAACTGGCCGGCATCCGCACCTCCCGCATCAAGATCGCCGTCTACATCATCTCCGGGGCGTGCGCGGCGCTGGCCGGACTCATCCTCACCTCCGAACTCGGCGCGGCCTACCCCGACACCGCCACCACGTACGAACTGAACGCCATCGCCGCAGCCGTCCTCGGCGGCACCGCGCTGGCGGGCGGCAAGGGCAGCATCATCGGCACCCTCGTCGGCGCGTTCGTCATCGGCTTCCTCAGCGACGGCCTCGTCCTGGTCGGCGTCTCCAGCTTCTGGCAGCTCGTCGTCAAAGGCACCGTCATCGTGCTGGCCGTCGTCCTGGAGCAGACCCAGGAGCGGGTCAAGACCCGCATGACCACCTAGCAGAGCTCCTTCCACCCAGCCGTTCACCCAAGCCGGTCCCACCCCGCCGGTTCAGCAGGCCCTCCCTGGGGTCATTCCGCCTGAAAGGAAGCCCGACCATGCGCCGTTTCCCCAGCCACCGGCCCATCATCGGCCTCACCGTCGTCACCGTGGCCGCCGCCCTCGGCCTCACCGCCTGCGGCAGCTCGAAGTCCTCCTCGGGCAGCGGCACCTCCGCCGGCGGGTCCAAGCTGATCGTGATCGTCACGCCGTCACCCGACAACGTGTTCTTCAAGGCCGAGCAGCAGGCCGCCGACGCCGAAGCCAAGAGGCTCGGCTACACGACGCTCGTGCTCAGCCACGACGACGACCCGACGAAACAGAGCCAGGCGATCGACACCGCCATCTCCCGCAAGGCCGCGGCCATCATCCTCGACAACGCCGGTGCCGACTCCACGGTCACCGCACTGCAGAAGGCCGGCAACGCCAAGATCCCCAGTTTCCTCATCGACCGTGAGATCAACTCCACCGGGGTCGCCAAGGCCCAGATCGTCTCCAACAACTCCCAGGGAGCGACCCTCGGCGCGCAGGAGTTCGCCAAGGACATGGGCCAATCCGGGGAGTACTTCGAGCTGACCGGCAAGGAGACCGACACCAACGCCGGCGTCCGGTCCAAGGGCTACCACTCCGTGCTGGATCAGTTCCCGAAGATGAAGATGGTCGCCCAGCAGAGCGCCAACTGGGACCAGACCGAGGCGCTGCAGAAGGTGCAGACCATGCTGCAGGCCCACCCCAACGTCAAGGGCATCATCGCCGGCAACGACACCATGGCGCTGGGCGCCTGGGCGGCGCTGCAGGCCGCGAAGAAGACCAACGTGATCGTCACCGGCTTCGACGGCAGCCCCGACGTGGTCTCGTCCGTTCTCAAGGACGGCATCAAGGCCACCGTCCTGCAGCCCGCCGCGAAGATCTCCCAGATGGCCGTCGACCAGGCCGACAAATACATCAAGACCGGCTCCACCGGCCAGCCCGAAAAGCAGTCCGTCGACTGCGTTCTGGTCAACAAGGACAACGCCGCCAAGGTCAGCAACTTCGCGCTCGGTTCATGACCCGGCAGCGGAACAAGCCACCTGAGAAGGCCACCGTAGCGACGCCCCCAGCCACATACGGAGATGGGATGCCATGAATCGCCGTACTTTTATGAGAGGCACGGCCGGTGCCGCAGGTCTCAGCGCTCTCGCGGTCGAAGCAGCAGGGCCGGCCGATGCCGAATCGGCGCCGGCCGGCTCGGCAGCGCGGCGCGCCTTTCGTCCACCGGCCGGGCCGCGAGCACGGGTCATCATCAGCAACGATCTCGGCGCCGACCCTGACGGGCTGTTCGCCTTCGTTCACCAGGTCATGTCCCCCTCGACCGAAGTGCGCATGGTCGTCGGCGCGCACGCCCAGTTGCCGACCGATCCCTTCGACACCGGGAAATATCAGGCTGAGGACTCACACCAGGCCGCCGTCACCATGCTGCGGCTGATGCGTCGCAGCGACGTCAAGGCCTATGCCGGCTCCAACGACGCCTTGAAAGACGCCACCACGCCGCGGGTGACGGCCGGGGCGAAGGCCATCGTCGCCGAGGCCACGCGCACCGACACCGACCTGCCCCTCTACATCACCGCGGGCGGCACCCTGACCGACGTGGCCAGCGCCTACCTGATGGAACCGGGCATCGCCGGCAAGGCGACGCTGGTGTGGATCGGCGGAAAGCCCTACCCGGCCGGGGGATCCGAATACAACTTCAACGCCGACCCGCTGGCGGCGCAAGTCCTGTTCAATCAGTCCTCCATGCCCATCTGGCAAATACCATCGGACGTTTACTCGATGTGCATGGTGTCGGATTTCGAGCTGCAGCAGTACGTCGCGACCGCCGACGACATCGGCCACTGGCTGTGGCGGAATCAGTTGGACTACTACCAGCGCTTCGCGAAGCGCATCAACTTCGGCGAGGTATACCAGCTGGGCGATTCACCTCTGGTCCTTCTCACGGCGCTTACCTCGCCATGGGACAAGTCGGCCACTTACAGCAGCCCCTACGACACCATGTACGCCCCCCATCTCAACGCCGATGGCACCTACACCTCTCGTGACAGTGGCCGCAAGATCCGCGTGTACAAGGGAGTCGACACCAGGCTGATGTACGCGGACTTCTTCGCCAAACTGCAGGCCCTGTACGGCAAGTAGAAGCGCGACTCTACCTTCCATCCACAGCAAGGAGAGGGTGCATGAAGGTACCCGTGAACACATGGTTCGGCAGCGGCAGACGACACGCGTGGATCGGCGCCGCCGTCGCAGGCGCGGCGGCGCTGGCGATCGCCGGTGCCGGCGTGATCGTGCCGGGCGGTGCGGCGTCGGCGGCGGTGACGGACGCCACGCCCGTCTTCCACCCGGACAAGCAGAAGCCCCGCACGGTCGTCACCACCGACATGGAACAGGACGACTACGACTCCCTGATCCGCTACCTGCTCTACTCCGACGAGTTCGACACCCAAGGAATCGTCTACACCGCTTCGGTGTATCACTGGGCCGGCGACGGCAAGGGAACGCCGTTCCTGTCACCCAACCCACGCCGTGAGTACAACACGCCGCAGACTTCCTGGCGGTGGACCGGGAACACCATCATCCAGGGACTGCTCAAGCAGTACGCACTGGTGTACGACAATCTTCGCGCCGTGGACCCGAACTACCCCTCTCCGCGAGAACTGCTGCGCAAGACAAAGCTCGGCAACGTCGACTTCGAGGGCGAGATGTCGCACGACACCGCCGGCTCGAACTTGATCAAGAAGCTGCTGCTGGACGACGACCCGCGGCCGCTCTACCTGCAGGCGTGGGGAGGTACCAACACGATCGCGCGTGCGCTGCAGTCGATCCACGATCAGTACGCGGGCACCTCCCGGTGGCAGCGCATCTACGACAAGGTCTCGGCCAAGGCCGTCATCGTGGCAAGCGGCTTCCAGGACCTCACCTACACCGGCTACATCGCGCCCAACTGGCCGAAGCTGCAGGTGCGTGACGTCAGCGGCGGCTACAGCGCGTGGGGCTACTACTTCGAAGGCCGCAGTCCCGTGCCGGCGCAGTGGCAGTACTACTTCGGCGCCGACTGGACCAAGAAGAACGTCCTGGACGTCGGGCCGTTGGGGGCGCAGTACTTCGTGTGGGGAGACGGCCGATCGACGCCCGGCGACCCGCTCGACACCTTCGGTGATCTGGGCAATCCGCCGAAGTGGCTGCCGCCCCGCAAGCAGTACGACTTCCTGTCCGAGGGCGACACCGTCGCCTTCATGAACCTGATCGACACGGGCCTGCGCAGTGAACCCGACCCGACCTGGGGAGGCTGGGGCGGGCGACTGGTCCAGAAGACCACCACGCCGAACCTGTGGACCTCGGCGGCCTCCGACCTGGGCCCCGACGGGAAGGCGATCAGCTCCTACGACTGGACCCGGTGGATCCCCGCCGCGCAGAACGACTTCGCCAACCGTCTGAAATGGAGTGTCACGCCACCCGGCCGGGCCGTCGACCATCCACCGACGGTCAAGCTCCTCACCGGCGCCACCCGGCAGGTCCGCGCCGGCACGAAGGTGACCGTGTGCGGCCTGGCCCACGACGCCGACGGTGAGCCTGTCGCCGTGCAGTGGTCGCAGTACCAGGACGCGGGCACCTTCCCCGGCGCGGTGACGATCACCAACGCCGACCGCCCGTGCGCACAGGTGACCGTCCCCGCCGACGCGCAGCGCGGGCAGACCATCCACCTCATCCTCGCCGCCACCGACACCGCGGGCACGCCGCTGACCCACTACGCGCGTACCGTCCTCACCGTCCGGTAGCTTCGCGGATAGTCCGAGACGGGACGCCCTCGGCGGCCCGTCCATGCGCCGAACCGAACCGCTATGGCGGGTGAACAAGCAAGCATCGCGGCGATGACCGGCAGTGCATCACTGTCGGTCATCGCCGGTGATCCGCCAGCGTCACCCGGCCTGACGGTGGCATCGCTCCGGTCAGCCGGCGTGCCGCCCCGACGGTGGCGCGGTGGGGCAGGGCGGCCTGCGCGGTTGCGGAGACGGCCCCGTCGAGGCGCCTGCCGATCGTGCGCTCGTCGCGCGCGCCGACGAGGTCGCGGTAGGGCAGGGCGTCGCCGGCTCGGGACCGCGCGAGGCGATCCAGCCGACCGCCGCGATGGACACGGCCAGCAGAATGGCCGCGACGATCAGCATCCCCACAGGGGTCGGGAACGGGCGCGGCCGTTCGGCGTCATCGCGGGTCGCGGTGCCGCCTCCCGTGGCCCCGCCGTGGCGTGTCCTCCCGGTGCGTGGTCCGAGGACGGTGCGCGGCGTGAACGCCCGTCCGGGCGTCACCTCGAATCCGTCTTCGTCGGCGAGGAAGCGGCGGTACGCGTCGAGCGCCGCCGTCCGGCAAAAGGCCAGGTCGGCCGGGTCCGGCTCGCCGGCGGGCCGGTCCACGCACACGAATCCGTAGATCAGCCGCAGCGGCCGGCCGTGCCGGTCCCGCGGCGCGCGGGGCTTGGCCCCGGGCTCTGCCACGTCGGCGGCGGTCACGGTGTGCGTCGCGTGTACCACCGTGAGCGCCTGGCCGGCCATCGTGACGATCTCGGCAACGCTCGGCCGGTCCGACGCGGCGTCGGGTACGACCGAGTCGTCCAGTACTCCGTGGTCGCGGGCGGCGAGGAGGAAGTCCGGAGCCAGCAGCGTGCGGTATCCGCGTTCGCGGCCGCGGGCGACGAGGAACGGCCAGGCATGTGAACCGGTCATGTCACACACCGCCGGACAGCCGGGAGGCCGGCAGCCGACTCTCCAACGCGAGCACCTTGCCCTGCATCTCCTGCAGGACGCGTTGCCGCGCGCGGCGGAACTGGTCGATGCGCCGCTCGGCGTCGCCGAACTCGTGGGCCAGGCCCGTCGGCCGGTCGGGCGCAGGCTCGGCGCGGGCGTCGAGGAACATGCCGAGCAGCGAGTCGCCGACCAGCGCTGCCGCCGAGCCGCCGAACGAGGCCAGCACGGCCCGGCCGGCCGTCTGACCCGCGAAGGCCGCCAAGGAGGCGAGCGCCTGCAGCGGATCCATGAACGTCCGCCGCCGCACCTCGGCGCGTAGGGCCGTGAGCGTCTCCTGGTTGAGGCGGGCCTCGACCTGCTCGAACAGGTCGGGCAGCACGGCGGACAGCGGGATGTCGACGTTCGCCGGCCGTATCTCGCGCTGGGGGATCTTGACCACCTCGCCGTCGGGCCCGATCCGCGCGAATCCCGGGCCGACCGCGCTGACCGGTATGAGGCGAACAACCCGCCCGGTGCTGTGCAGGTTGACCAGCGCCTGGAACTGCGGGTTCGAGATCAAGTGGTTGCGTACCATGTCCAGCCGGACGTTCTCGTCCGGGTGCAGGTCGGTCAGCAGGTCCCACTTGGTGATGACGAAGTTGACCGGGCAGGACGCCTCGATCACAGCCGGGATCAGCGCGCTCAGCGTCTCCTGCAGCCGCACGATGCCGTCGGGGTGGCCGTCCACGTACAGCCGGATGCTGTACCCGTCGATGACGCCGATCAACGCGTCCGCCGACTCGATGCGCGCGTACAGCTCATCCTTGGCGGTGGAGCCCGGCTCCTGAAGCTCGGTGAGCAGTTCCCCGGCGTACTCCAGGTAGTTCAGTCGCAGGACCGTGGCGATGGAGCCGGCGGTACGGGTCTTGACGTCGAAGCTGAAGAGCCGTGTCTCGCCCTTCGCGGTGCCGTGCGGCCAGTCCGGCGACGCGGCGTCCGCCATCTGAGTGAACCACCGGTTCAGCCGCGCCACGTCGTCGTGCGCTGCGGTGAGGAAGTAGCACTGACCGCTGGGCACCCGCAGGGCGTGGTACATGCTCGCCAGCAGCAGCGTCTTGCCCGATCCCTGCTGGCCGAGCGCGACGACCTGGAACGCCGGTGCGGGCGTCGACACGTCCAGCGGCCGCCGGCGGCGCCTGTGCAGCCACCGGCCGAGCACGACGAGCGGCACGGCCACCCCAAGGGCCAGCAGCGAGACCGTCACTGGGACTCCTCCGTTCCACGGATCCGTCGGTCACTGCACAAGCGTGCGGACGACGGACCGTGCCGCACATGAGTAGGCGGTACTCAAACCGCCAATATCGCGTGCAACGCCTGCGGAGCCTGACTCCGCAGCGGCCGGGTCTTTGCGAGAGGGGCTGGGGACGACGCTGCCGAGGTGGCCGCTCTGCGCAGGCTGGCGACGGGCCTGCCTCGCGGGCGACACTGAACGATGTCGCGGCGGAGTCTGGAGACTGTAAGGCGGAGGCCGGTGGAGACGTCAAGCCAGCTTTACGAGGAACTGCGCAGGCAACGCGGTGTTGATCTCGTCGGCGCGGATCCGTTCGATCTCGGCGCTCACCCAGTGTGCTGCGCAGAAGTCGAGCATCTCCTGGGTCTCGGCGATGCCGCCGTGGGCCTTCGCGGCGGGCGCGGCGTAGGCGGCAACGGTGGCCATGACGGTGGTTCTCCTTTGTCCGGTGGTGAGCACGGCTCTGGCGGGCGAGCCCTGGCCTCGCCGCCCGCGGGTCAGGCTCGTGTGTTGACGCGGTACTGGGCGAACAGCCCGAGGGCGGCCACGACGAGGATGACGAGGCCGTAGCCGAGGACGGTCGTGAGCAGGCCGACCGGCGCGATCAGGAGCCCTGCGATGATCGCTGGAACTCCGAAGCTCAGGTAGGCGCTCACGTAGATGGACGCGAACAGTCCTGCCCTCTGGTGAGGCTCTACGAGCGGCCGGACGCGAGGGCCGAGAGGCCGAGCCCGTGAGCGGGCCGTGCGTCGGTGAGGGTCATCTCCGAACCTCCTAAAGCAAAGACCTATGCGCTATCCGAGCGTAGCCCCGTCGAAACCCTAATGCCAAATCCTGTGCTTTAGGGTGAATGCACGGGTACAGAACCGGCCCCGCGGCGCCGGGCGACCTACCGGCCCGGACCGCTCGCTACCCGGCGCCGGAGACCTCCGGGCCGACCTGACCGCCTGGGCGCGGGAACTGCTCGGCAACCATCCCGACATCAGGTGAGCGGGTGGGGCGACCAGCGGGCGGCATGCACCGCATCACCTATTCAGGTGGTACGGCCGCGTCCAATGCCGTGGTCCCCTAGGTCGAGCGGGTAGCAGGCCGGGTACCCGGTCCGCGAGCCTGGCCGAGTCCCGGTGAAGACGTCAGGAATCCGCAGAGCCCGAACCACTAGAGCAAGGAACCGTTGGTGACAGGTACGCACATGATCGTTCTTCCCGGCGGCGGATACGCGGCGCACGCCCCGCACGAGGCCGAGCCGATCGCCGCCTGGCTCGGCACGCTGGGAATTCAGGCCGGCGTCTTCCGGTACCCGCTCAACCGCCGCCACCCGGTGCCCCTCGACGCGCTCCGCGCCGAGATCCGCCGCCGACGCGCCGGCGGAGCCGACCGCATCGGCCTGATCGGCTTCTCGGCCGGTGGACACCTCGCCGGCCTCGCGGCTCTTGCCCCCGGCAGTACACCGGCCGACGCCGTCCAGTTCGCGGTCCTCGGCTACGCGATCACATCCATGGAGACCGAAACCTACCGGCCCTCCAGACTGATTCTCCTCGGCGAGGACGCGACTGCGGAAGCGCGCCGGTCCACGTCGCTGGACGCACTGGTGACGCCTCAGTCGCCCCCGTTCTTCATCTGGCACACCGCCGAGGACATCTACGTCCCGCCCGAACACAGCTACCGCCTCGCAGCCGCACTCGCCGCCAACGGCGTCCCACACACGCTCCACGTCTTCGCCCATGGGCCCCACAGCCTCGGCCTGGCCGAAGGCGCCGGAGACACGGCGGCCTGGACGACGCTGGCCGCCTCCTGGATACGCGAACAGGAACGATCCTGAGACCTACGCCGTCGACCACCCGGAACCGCGTGATCGATGCGCTGGAGATCGGGTGAGGGGCACCCGAGTGTTGAGAGGAGGGCTCATGCCGCAGACCGGGCCAGGCCATGAGGGGCTGGGCAGGGAACAGGTGCAAACGGTCCTGGTACGTCGTCATGTCCTTGAAACCAACCGGCCATTCTCCGACGTCCTGGATGGCATTTACGGAGGCATCAGTCGGCCCGACATCGGCCGACTGTTCGACGAGCTCGCGGCGAGCACGTCATACGACGAGTTCAGCTCCCTGGTCCACCAGGCGGAAGGCAGCGCAGGGCTGATTCTGTTCCTGCAGCTCAACCTGGATATCGCGCTGACACTCGATCCCCAGGTGCCGGCCGAACACAGGCGGCGCTTGGTCCGGGTGATCGCCGGCAACCCGGTCACCATGGGCCAGATGACCCGTCATGTGACCGACGCCGGATCGTATGCGCCGGTGACCATTCTCGTCGCGGAGACATCGGACGGCGGGACCCGTGTGAGTTACGACAGCGTGGCGAGCGCACTGGCGCCATACCGCGACCAGGCCGCCTCGCAAGTCGCTGAGCGCCTCGACAACGAGGTGCTCACACTCTTGCGTCACGTGACCGGACCGTCCGGCGCCGCAGCGCCGATCATGGCCCCTTGACGAGTTAGTCCGTTTAAGAAACTGTGGACGTCAGATCCCCAGTCCCCGGTGAGTAAGGTCCTCGGCCGCCACCTCCGCTGAAGTCTCTTCGTGAAACGAACTCCGCGGCCTGGAGTCTCACCCCCCGCCCCGTTGGAGCAAGTGCATGCGCAGACGTGCCCTTGTGCTGGCGGCCAGCCTGGTTCTGGCCGGCGGCGCTCTCGAAATCCCCACCACCCACGCATCGGCGCACACCAAACGCGCATCGGCGCACCTCACCGCCGCCTTCGCCGCCGGGAACACGCCCCTGGCCTCGGTCGACCTGGCCGGAAAGTGGAGCTTCACACCGACCGGCGGTACGACGACCACGATCACCGTGCCCGGCGGCGGCTGGTACAAGCAGGGCTTCACCAACGTGAACGAGGCGGTGTACACACGGACGATCACCGTGCCGGACACCGGGCAGCCTCAGTCGACCTGGATCGAGTTCGGCGCGGTCGACCACCAGGCGACGCTGTCGGTGGACGGCACCGAGGTCGCCACCCGGACCACCTCGTTCACCCCGTCCAACTTCGACATCAGCGCCTACGCCGCGCCCGGCACGACGCACACCATCAGCGTCGCGGTCAAGGGCCGCGGCGCGCTGAAGAACTCCGCCAACGGCAAGTACCTCGTGCCCGACGCCGCGGAATGGTCCGAGGCCGTTCCGCAGGGCATCTACCGTTCCGCCCAGCTCCGCGTGTACCCGGCGGTGTTCGTGAGCGACGCCTTCATCCGCACGTCGGTCACGAACCAGACCCTCGGCTACGACGTCTCGGTGACCAATTCCACGGGCAGCTCCCGGACGGTCACCCTCTCCGGCTCGCTGTCCTCCGACAACGGCGGTTCCTTCTCCTATCCCACCCTCCCCGGTCGTACGGTCACGGTGGCCGCCCATTCCACGGCCAAGGTCACGGTCGGCCCGGTCGCCTGGAACCTCGGTGCCGGCTCCTACTGGTGGCCCAACGTCCCGTACCGGTCCGGATACCGCGCCCAGCTGCACCGCCTGGCGATCCACGCCGCCACCGACGACGGCCACACCAGCGACGCCGCCTACCGGTTCGGATTCCGGGAGAGCGCGCAGAACGGCGAGTACTACTACCTCAACGGAGTGCGGGTGAACCTGCGCGGGGACAACCTGCAGGGCGCGGACTTCGACCGGATCGACAACGGCGGCAAGGGCGACGCCTACGACACCCTGTCCGGGTTCCTGCCGCCCTCGTCGGGCAACGGCGGCTGGCCACAGGCCGTCGACAACTACCAGCGGCTCAACTACAACGTCGTGCGCATCCACCAGGAACCGGCCAGCCCGTACATGCTCGACGTCGCCGACGAGATGGGCCTCATGGTCATCGATGAGACCGCGATCCGGGGTTCCAACAACGGCCAGGACTTTCAGGCCGGTCACGACAACATGGTCGGGCACGCGCGCGACCTGGTGCTACGCGATCGCAACCACCCGTCCATCATCCGCTGGAGCCAGAGCAACGAGCCGGGCCTCAGCAATGACACCGAGCAGTTCGAGCAGGACCTCTACACGGCCGTCAACGGCAACGACGGTACCCGGCCGGTCAGCGTGGACGGCGAAGCGCCGAACAGCTACCCCGACATGACCTACTCCAACTTCGCGGTCTTCCCGCATTACAACGGCGGCCTGGGCGCGTACAACGAGACGGTCACCGCGGTGTCAGGCCGTCCGGACGGCGAGGGCGAGTACATCTGGCCCAAGTGCAACACCAAGCAGGGCTTCGAGTGGTTCGCCACCCTGACGGCGGCCAAGCGGGGCAAGGACGCCGGCGACCTGCGCCCCTACACCCTGCTGTCCGGCTGGACGGGCTTCGTGCCCGGGGTGAAGACCACCGACTTCGTGCCGGAAGAGGGCGGCAGCCCCGTCTACGGCGCCGACAACCTTTCCGATCCCTGGAGCAACCCCCAGATCCAGCGCATCCAGGCGGCCTTCAACCCGGTGGCCGCCCTCGACCTTCCCTACTGGTCGGCCTCCGGCATCTCCGATGAGTCCGGCTCGTTCCCATTGCCGAATTCCGTCGACGACTACGCCTACGGCGCGCCGGTCGACCGGACCGTCACCATCTTCAACGATGACTTCAGCGGCACCGCCGTCGGGCTCGACTGGACGGCCCGGCTCGACCAGCCGGACGGCGCCGTCATCGCCTCCGGGAGCACGACCCTGACGATCCCGCTGGGCTCACGCGCCACCCAGCCGATCACCTTCACGGCCCCGTCCAACGGCAGCAGGATCTATCTCACGCTGAAGACCACGAAGGCCGGCACCACGACCTTCAGCGACACCGCCGAGTACTTCACACTCGGCGGGAACACCACGAGCGTCGACGACTCCGACGCGGCGGTGGCCTACAGCAGCGGCTGGAGCCACGCCTCCGGTGAGTCCGGCCCGTACAAGGGAACCAACTCCTACAGCGACGTCACCGACGCCACCGCGACCCTGAACTTCACCGGCACCGGTATCACGCTGCGGGCGGTCACCGCGCCGGACCACGGCATCGTCGGCGTCACCGTGGACGGAGGTACGGAGACGCTGGTCGACGAGTACTCGGCCACCAGGACCGGCGACGTCGCGGTCTGGACCAGCCCCCGCCTCGCCTCGGGCGCCCACACCATCCGGGTACGGGCGACGGGGACCAAGAACACGCAGTCGGCCTACACCTGGGCCACGATCGACCGGTTCGTGACGACCAACGCTCCGGTCTCGGGAACGAACTACCGTGTCGTCAACCGCTTCAGCGGCAAACCGCTGGCCGTGGCCGGCGACTCGACCGCGGACGGCGCGGGCGTCGTCCAGCGGTCCGGCGCCGCCGCCTGGACGATCACCTCCACCTCCGGCAACGCCTACACGCTCACCTACGTGCCCACCGGCAAGGTGCTCGACGTCAACGGCGGCGACGCGACCGTAGGCCTGCAACTCCAGCAGTGGTCCGCCAACGGCGGCACCAACCAGATGTGGTACCTCCGGCCCACCGCCGACGGCTACTTCACCATCGTCAGCCATGACAGCGGCCTGCTGGCCGACGACTACGCCCTCGCGACGGACGACGACGCCCGCGTGGTGCAGTGGACCGCCAACGGCGGAACCAACCAGCAATGGCAACTGGTTCCCGCCTGAACCGTGTCCCTCGTTCACCGGACCGAAGGTCCCCTTCTGCGGCAGGGTAGGCACCCTGCCGCAGACGGGGACCTCGGACTTCCGCGACAACCTGCCGATGACCGACGTGACCTCAGTCGTGCTCGAGAGCCCGGATGAGGTCGATGCCGCGGCCGAGGTTGTCGAGGCGGGCATGCAGGGTCTTACCGGCCGGATACAGGCGCACGGTGTCGACCCCGGCGGCCTGCCAGGCCTTGAGGCGGGCGCGGACCATGGCCTCGGTTCCGATGAGCGTGGTCGCCAGGACCATCTCATCGGTGATCAGGGCGGTGGCGCCCGTACGATCTCCGCGCTGCCAGCGTTCCAGCACCTCGGCGGCGACCTCGCCCCAGCCCTGACGGCTGTAGGCGCGGTTGTAGAAGTTGGTGGTCCCGGAGCCCATACCGCCCAGCGAGAACGCCAGCTCCTTCTTCCTGCTCGCGACGACCTCGCTCAGCAGCTCCTCGTCCGACACGATGTTGATCTCGGCGCCCTGGCAGATGTCGAGGTCGGCGCGATCACGGCCGGCGCGGGCGAGTCCGGCGTCCAGATGGTCGAGGTAGGCGTCCGCCCGCTCGGGCACGAAGCTGGTCCCCAGCCAGCCGTCCGCGATCTCACCGGTGAGTTCGAGCATCTTCGGTGACAGGGTCGCGAGGTAGATCGGCGCCGTCACCGGTTCCAGGCTGAGCCGCATGGGACGGCCCTGACCGTCCGGTAGCGGAATCACGTGCTGGCTGCCCTGGAAGGCGATCTTCTCGCCGGTGAAGGCGGAGCGTACGATCTGGACGGTCTCCCGCATCCGGGCCAGCGGACTCGCGAAGGGGATGCCGTGCAGCCCCTCCACGACCTGCGGCCCGGAAGCGCCGAGGCCGAGCAGGAATCGGCCACCGGACAGATGGGCGAGGGTCATCGCGGTCTGCGCGATGGTCACCGGGGAGCGTGTGCCCAGCTGCATGATGCCCGAGCCGAGCAGGATCCGCTCGGTACGGGCGGCCAGGTAGCCCAGCGGCGAGACCGCGTCGCTTCCCCACGCCTCAGCCACCCAGCAGATCTCCAACCCCAGCTTCTCGGCCTCGAGGACGAAGTCGACCGTCCGCGGGAAGTCCGCAGAGGCTTCGACGGTCGTCGCGGTACGCATCATGCCCGCCGTTCGGCCAGGCCCTTGATGGCGGCCAGGTTGGCTTTCATACCGGTCTCGAACTCCCGCAGCCGCACGAACACGATCTTCTGCTCCTTGTCGGGCATGGCCTCGATGGCGAGACTCAACCCGGATGGCCCGGGGCCCATCTGCGCCCACTGCTCCAGGACAGTGCCCTCGCCCTGGGCCTGGAGGAGGAAGCTCCACACGCTGGACGGATGGCCGGGGTCTCCCACCGCCCAAGTGAACCGGCGGGGAGCTTCGCAGTCGACGATCGTGCTGATCGTCTCCCAACTGCCCAGAGCGTCATGGGCGCTGCGGCCGGCGAAGCGATGACCCGTCCCCGGACTCGTCAACCCGTCGAGCCAGGCCACCTCCCGCAGCTCGCTACTGAGCTCGGGCATCAGATGAATGTCGCTGACCAGCTCCCACACCCGGGCAGGTGGCGCCTCGACGTAGGTCTCGGCGGACACGATCGGAGTGTCCGCGTATACCTGTCCCGTCCATTCCATGACGTCCATGGTTGCGTAGATAGACTGACTGGCGCAAGGATGAAAAAGAGGGCGCTGGCTGCTGAGTCTCAATACAAGACCCTTACCATGTGCTCCATGAGGCGTACGTCGTTCGCGAACTGGCCCTGCTCGGTGGCCAGGACCATGGATCTGCTCGGTGACTGGTGGACGCCGCTCGTGCTGCGGGAGGCGTTCTACGGCATCCGCCGGTTCGACGAGTTCCAGCGGGAGTTGGGCATCGCCCGCAACACCCTGTCGGAGCGGCTGCGCCGACTGGTCGGCGCCGGCCTGCTGGAGAAGCGCGTCTACGAGACGCTTCCCATGCGCCACGAGTACCTGCTCACCGAGTCCGGCCGCGAGTTCTACGACGTGATCCTGGTGATGACCCGATGGGGCGACCGATGGCTCGCCGAGGCATCGGGGCCGCCCGTCCTCACCAGGCACGAGACCTGCGCCCACGACTTCCACGCCGAGGTCGTGTGCTCGCACTGCAAGGAGCCGGTCACCTGGCAGGACGTCACGCCCCGCCCAGGTCCCGGCTATCCGGCAAAGCTGCTCAGCCGTCCCGACATCCGGCAGCGCTTCCACCTCGACGACCCGGCCGAGCCCACCCCGTGACCGCGCTGCGTCAGGGGTGCGAAGGTCGTCCGCTCATCTGATCGCCGCGGCACCAGGAGCCCCCGGTGATGTCGGGGCTCCCGGTGCGGCGTGTCAGGAGATCAGGAGCCGAAGATCTGGAACTCCCATAGTGAGTAGCCCCACTGGGTCGACCGCGCGGTTCCGTACATGCGGACGTAGCGGGCGGAGGCGGTGATGTCGAGGGTCTGCGTGCCACCGGTTCCGGCGGCGGTGGAGTAGACGGTGGTCCAGGTGTTCGCGTCGCCCGAGACCTGGATCTGGTACGCCGTGGCGTACGCGGTCTCCCAGTTCAGCGTCACCTTGCAGAGGGATCGGGTACTGCCGAGGTCGACCTGGAGCCACTGCGGGTCGCTGAAGGCCGACGACCATCGGGTGCCCAGGTTCCCGTCGACGGCATTTTGCGCGGGGAAGGCCACTGACTCGGTGGAGGACGCTGTGGCGGTCTTACCCTGCGCGATGTTCGTCGTCGAGCAACCCCCGGCGGAGTTCACGGTCCAGGTGAAGGATGTCGAGCCGCCGGCGCCGGTGGCGTCCTTGGCGGTCACCGTGACATTCGAGGTCCCGGTCGTGGTCGGCGTGCCGGAGATCAGCCCGGTGGAGGAGTTGATCGACAGCCCGGCCGGCAGGCCACTGGCGCTGTAGGTGAGGGACTGGCCCGACGCCGAGTCGCTCGCGTGGATTTGCAGGTTGGCCGCGGTGCCGACCGTGGACGTCTGGTCGCCGGGGTTGGTCACCGTCACGGTGTTACCGGTGCCGGTGGGCAGTGTCCATTGCTGCTGCGCGGAGCCGGTGCAGGTCTCGATGTCGAGCCGCGCGCCGGTGTTGCCGCCGGGATCGGTCAGGCACAGGCCGGAGTTGGGGTTGACCAGCTCGCCGTTGGCCTGATGCTTCCAGATCTGGGCGTTGGTGCCGTTACACGGATACCAGTCGACGTTGGTGCCGCTGGTCGTCCCGGCGCTGACGACGTCGAGACAGCCGCCTTGCGCGCGCAGCGTGTCGTCGCTGTACGGCGACCAGGTCTGGCCCGCGCTGCCGTTGCAGGAGCTGACGCCGATCGGGTTGCCCTCGGTGTTCAGCGAGTTCTGGTTCGCCAGGCACAGGCCGTTGATGCCCTTCACCGTGCCCGTCCCGGTGGCGGTCGCGGTGGGCGTGGAGTTGCCGCCCTGCTCGTAGACGGCCACGTACGCGACGCTCATCGAGGCGCCGGACGTGGTGGCGGAGGTCGGCGTGGTGCAGCCGCAGATCCCGTCCGGGTAGTTGCCGCCCATCGCGAGGTCCCAGATGATGAAGAAACCGTGGTCGATGGCCTGCTGCCAGGCCGTCGTGCCCACCGACGCCTCGGTGATCGTGCTCTCCACCGTGCCGTCCATCAGGAACTGCAGAGACTCGGCGCTCGTGTTGGTGCGGTCGATGATCACCGTGTAGGTGTGGTAGGCCGTCTGGCAGGTCGAACCCGTGTTCGGGCAGGCGATCAGCGCGTGGCCCGGGCTGTTGGCCGAGTCGTGGAGAGTCTGCGAGGCCTCGTTGAGGCCGTTGACGTCCTCCATCATGTCGATCTCACCGGAGGTGGGCCAGCCGCCGCCGGCGCGCATCGGCGAGCCCAGCGCCCAGAACGCGGGCCAGTACCCCAGGCCGCTTGCCGGGTTCGGCTGCTGGATCGACGCCGTCATCTCCAGCTTGCCGCCGGGCGGGGCTTGGAAGTCCTCGCGGGTGCTCTCCAGTCGTGCCGAGGTCCAGGTGCCGCCGTTGTTGAGGGCCTTGAGCACCAGATGGCCGTTCCCGTCGAGGTAGGAGTTGGCGGTCGAGCTGGTGGTCTGCTCGATCTCGCCGGTGCCATAGCCGGTGCCGATGTCGTAGAACCAGTTCGCCGACGAAGGCGGCGATCCGGCGGCCCCGGCGAAGTCGTCGCCGAACACGGTCGTCCACCCGGCCGGGGGCGGCGGCACGGTGTCGGCGTACGCGGCGGGCGAGCCGGCGACGGTCGTGGTCAGGACGGCGCTGAGGCAGGCGCCGAGCAGCGCCGTCGCCACCAGGATGGCCTGGCACCGGAGCGGGCCGGATCTGGGACGGCGCCGCGGAGCACCCTGGCCGACGCCGTCGAAGGGGGCTTTCCAGCCGGCGAGCAGGGAGCGTGCCATCTCCCATGCCTTGCTGATCTGGGCCCATCGAGGTGGTGACGTTGAAGCCGATGACATTTGGCGTCTCCTGAGTGGCGGGGCGGAGGCATCTGAGAGCGCGCTATCGGCCGTAGATTCAACCCATTCAAGGCTTGTGTCAAGACTAAAATTAAGCCTGAGTCGGGTCGGCGGTGCGTGTTTCCGCATCAGCCTGCGTCAGGCATGACTCTCTGGCCGTAGGCGTTCTGGTAGCGGTCGTGCAGCCGGTCGATCGCGTCCGCCGGGATGGGGAGCGGGTCGCCCGGTGAGGCTGCCAGATGGACGGTGCGGGCGACGTCCTCGCACATCATCGCGGCCTTCACCGCCGCACGTGCGTCTCGGCCGACCGTGAAGACGCCGTGGTTCTGCATCAGGACGGCAGGGGAGCGCCGGCCCCTGATCCGAGCCGATCACGCTCAGCGGGCGTCCGCGGACGTCGGCGTACGTCTGGATCACGAACGGGTTCCTGAGCAGCCCGCCCGCGACGATTACGTGCTTGCTGTACGCTCGGGCGGTCCTGACCCGGGTGAGGGGGCCGCACGCCTACATCCAGCGCAAAGCGCATCGCTCGCGGTTGTGAACGTTGGGACGTGGACAAGTAGGTTCGTGGGTGGAGGGGCAGATGACGGATCCAGAGGCCGGGACCCGGGAAGATGCCGTCGAGCCCATCTCCGCGGTTGCGTCTGTCGTGGCCGCGGCCGGCGTGAGGGGGCGTGCGCTGCGCGCCGTGATCGCCCTGTTGACCGAGCGATCGCGGCGCTTGGACGACCTGGTGCGCGAGTGCGCCGTTCCACGCCGTTCGGTGGAGGCTCTGCTGCGAGCGGCGGGATCCGACCTGGGGGGCACCGCCTCGGAAGGCGTGATGCTGAACGACGCGGTGGTGCCGAGCTATCGCGAGCGGTTCGGCTACGACCAGCTGCGCCGCACAGCACCCGCGGACCCGTTCCACGCGCCTCTGGCGGCCCAGCGGGCGTTGACGGAGCGGCTTGCCGGGCTCATCGCGGCGGCGCCCGCCGCCAACGAGGCGTTGGACCACGTCTCCGCGACCGCGGAGACCGCGACCCGACGGGCGATGTGGCTGGACGCGACGTACGATCTGGCCGGCGCGCACCTGGTATGCGTGGGCGACCACGATCTCACCTCGCTCGCCGTGTCCGCGATAAGCCCCGAGTGCCGGGTCAGCGTCGTTGACATCGACGAGCGGCTTCTGGACTACATCGCGGCGCAGGCCGCCGAGGCGGGTGCCGCCGTCGAGTGCTGGTACGCGGATCTGCGCTTCGGCCTCCCGCCGGTCCTCGCCGGCTCCGCCGATCTCGTCTTCACCGACCCGCCGTACACCCCCGAGGGGGTGAGCCTGTTCCTGGGGCGAGGGGCGCAGGCACTGCGGGATCGGTCGAACGGCCGCCTCGTCATGGCGTACGGGTTCAGCCCGCTCTCCCCGGCGCTCGGGGTGAAGGTCCAGCGTGCCGTCCACGATCTCGACCTCGCCGTCGAGGCGATCCTGCCCGGGTTCAACCGCTACGACGGCGCCCAGGCGGTGGGCAGCGCCAGCGACCTGTACGTCTGCCAACCGACTTCCCGGACCTGGCAGGTCCTCGACAAGCGACTGGCCCGAGCGGTGGTGAACATCTACACGCACGGGGGGCAGTCGCTTGAGGGGCAGACGGCGGACCTGCCGGAATCGGTCATCGAGGCCGTGCTGGCCGCGGTGGGCGACGGCACCGAGCCGACGCTGTTCGTGGGTGACGGCTGGCCGCAGGCCGCTCAACGCGGCCAGCGGCTCACGCTCCCCGACCTGCTCTCCGGTGCACCGCCGGCCCCGGCGCCCCGCAATCAGCGGACTGCGGCCGTGGTCAATCTGGCCGACGATCCCGGTCCTTGGCTGCTGCGAACCCTGCTTGCCGTCAACGCTGATCGGATGGCGATCCTGCTGCCGAATCAGCACGCCGACCTCGGCAGCGCGAGCGGGCAGTCCACGCTCCGCGCTCTGGTCGAATCCAAGTACACGCTCCGCCTGCGCCGGAGCACCCCCACGCCGCGGCATGCGATCGTCGAGGCCACGGCCACCACCGGCGACGGCGCCGTGCGCTGGCTCCTCACCCATGCGCACGGCAAGGTCGGCAATGTCCTGAGGGAAGGGCTCGTGCGCGACAGCGCCCGAGACGGTCAACCGCCGATGACCAAGAATGAAGCCAGGGCGAAGGCACGGCAATTGGTGGCGCACCAGGCGTGGTTGGACGCCCGCCTTCTCGACCTACCGCGCGGCGCTGTCCAATCCCTACTTTTGGCCCTCACCACCGAAACGAAGCCCTGAGCCGCAAGATCCAAACAGGCCCTTGACGGACGTGAATGGATCAACGCGGCCGAGGCGGACCGCGCCCGCACGGACGGCCTCCTGCCCCCGGACACGCGACAGCACCGCCGAGGACTGCCTGGAGGCAATGACCACGACGGTCACCGATCGTCGATCGAGCGTAGGAGCCGGGCGGGGATGACGAGGTCGGCGTGTCGGCGCGTTTCGGCGATGAGGTCGGCGTTGCGTTGGTCCGTGCCCGTCGCCCAGGCCACCGCCGCTTCGTGGTCCTTGCCGAAGCGTTCGTGGCGGGCGATGAGGCGGCGCAGGCGCTCCTCCGTGTCGAGGTCGCAGTACCAGACCTCGTCGAGTTGCCGCCGTACGCGCGCCCAGTGATCGTCGCCGAGCAGAAGGTAGTTCCCTTCGGTGACGATGAGCCGGGCGGTGCGTGGTACGGGGATGCTGCCGGCGATCGGCTGCTCGAGGTCGCGTTCGAACGCGGGTGCGTAGACCACCTCGTCCTCGTCCTCGTCCGCGCGGAGCCGGCGGAGCAGGGCGGCATAGCCGGCGGCGTCGAAGGTGTCCGGGGCGCCTTTGCGGTCACGCCGCCCGAGGCGGTCGAGTTCGACGTCGGCGAGGTGAAAGCCGTCCATCGGCACGTGCGCCACCCACTGGCCCGGCTCCCCTCCGTCGGGGGGTGTCCGGCGCAACAGGCTGACCACGTACCGGGCGAAGGTCGTCTTTCCGGCTCCAGGAGGGCCGGTGACGCCCAGGACAGCACGCTGCCCGCCTGCCATGAGCGAACGGGCGCGTGTCGTGAGCTCCTCCAGGGTCATCGCCGGTCCTGGCCTGCGGCTAGGTGGCCGGCGATGAACCCACGGGCGTGCCGTGCCAGGTCCTCACCGTCCGACCAGAGGTTGCGCCAGATGGCCAGATCGTTGGACAGGCCGGCCATCACCACGGCGGAGGAGAAGGACTCGAATGTGATGGGGCCTCGGTAGCCGATGTCGGCCAGGGCGTGGAAGAACGAGGTGAAGTCCAGGTGCCCGGAGCCGAGGTAGCCGCGATGGTTCTCGCCGATGTGCACGTAGCCGAGCCTGTCCCCGACCTCGTGTACGGGCCGGACGAGATCGTCCTCCTCGATGTTCATGTGGTACGTGTCGAGGTGGATGAGCACGTTGTCCTCGCCGATGTCGTCGGCGAGGACGAGAGCGTCGTGGGCGGTGTTGATGACGTTGGTCTCGTAGCGGTTGCAGATCTCGATGCCGAGGGTCATGCCGCGCCGGCGGGCCTCCTGCGCGAGCCGCCGCAGCACGGCTACGACGTTACGGCGCCCCGCGTCGCTGAGCGGCCTGTCGTATTTGCCGAGCGCGCTGTAGAGCGCGCCGGTGAAGTGCGTGCCGCCGAGCCGGTTTGTGGCGGCGAGGGAGTCCTGGAGCAGTTTCTCGCCGCGTTCGACGACGGCGACGTCCTCGCTCGAGACGTCGGCGTCGAAGGCCAGGCCGCGGGAGCAGGCCACGCCCAGTCCTGCGGCCTCCAACTCCTCGCGCGCCGCCTCGACGTCGAGGTTCACCGAGTCGTGCAGGGAGAGCTCGAGCAGGTCGAAGCCCGTCGCCTTGGTCTTCTCGATCGCGTAGGTGAGCGATGAGGGTGAGGTGTCACCGACCCAGACGAGGGCGTGCACGCCGATCGGGTTTTCCGTGGTCTGCGCGGTCATAGGGGAATGGGTTCCTTCTGGTGATAGCGGAACGGGATCAGCGGCTCTTGGCGCCGGTGATGAGGGCGACGATCTCCTCGCCCGTCGTGTCGGACGTACGGCGGCCGCCGACACAGCGGCCGGCTCGCATCACCCATACCTGGTCGCTGAGCCGCATGACCTGCGCGAAGTCGTGGCTGATGAGCAGGATGGCGTGTCCCTCGTCGCGGAGCCTGAGGATGAGCTCCTCCACCCGGGCGGTCTCCTGGACGCCGAGGGCGGCAGTGGGCTCGTCCATGATGACCAGCCGGGAGCTGAAGCCGGCCGCCCGGCAGATGGCCACCGCCTGACGCTGGCCGCCGGACAGCCGCCGCACGCGCGACCTCACCGCCGGGACGTTCACCGCCAGTGTGGACACCATCTCCTGCGCGCGGGCCTGCATGGCCCGGCGATCGAGGATGGCGATGGGACCCAGCCGCCGTACGAGCTCCCGGTTGAGGAACAGGTTCTGCCAGACGGTGAGGTCCTCGACGAGCGCGAGATTCTGGTGGACGGTCTCGATACCGGCCGTGCGCGCGTCCTCGGGGGACCGGAAGTCGGTCGGCCGGTCGTCGAGGAGCACGCGTCCGCCGTCGGGCCGGTGGATCCCGGAGATGCAGCGGACCAGGGTCGACTTGCCCGCGCCGTTGTCGCCCACCAGGGCTGTGATCTCCCCTTTGCGTAGGGTGAGAGATGCCTCGACGAGGGCGTGGACGTTTCCGAAGGACAGCGAGACGTTCTCGCATTCGAGCAGGATGTCTCCGGCAGGGCCGGCCGGCTTCGGCTGAACAGTCATCGCTGGAACCTCGTCATGAGCGCGGCCAGCACCACGACGATGCCGACGGCGAGGGGCTGGTAGAACTGGGAGACCCCCAGCAGCGTGAGCCCGTTGACCAGTGCCGTCAGCAGCAACGCGCCGATGACCGGGCCGGTGATGGTGCCGCGTCCGCCGAAGAGGCTGACCCCGCCGAGCACGACCGCGGCGACCGAGTTGAGCAGGAAGGCGGTGTTGGCGGCCGGCTCGGCGGCTCCGACCCTGGCCACGAGCAGGATCGCACCCAGTCCGGCCAGGGTTCCTGAGACCGTGTAGACGGCGATCTTGATCCGCCGGGTGCTGATGCCCATGGCCGTGGCCGACTCCGGTGCACCGCCGGTCGCCAGCACATGCGTGCCGAAGCGGCTGTGAAAGAGCATCACGTGCGCGAGGACGGCGACGACGGCCGCGATGATGAACGACCACCCGAAGATCCCGACACCGCCGGTGGACAGGCGCAGCAGGAACGGGTCCACGATGGTCACCGGCTTGCCGTTGGACAGGATCAGCGCGAGTCCGGAGGCCGCCGAGAGCGTCCCGAGCGTGACGATGAAGTCGGTGATCTTCCCCCGGGCGATGAGCGTTCCGTTGACCACGCCGAGTACGGCCGAGGAGACGACCGCGACGACGGCGGACAGGGGCAGTCCCCAGCCACTCGTGTAGGCCTGGCCGAACACGACCGCGCCGAGGGTCATGGTGGAGGCGACCGACAGGTCGATGCCGGCGGTGCTGATCACGAATGTCTGACCGACCGCCAGGATGATCAGGATCGCGGCAGCCACGAGCATCGACTGGACGTTGCCGGTGCTCAGGAATGTGGAGTTGAGGCTCTGGAAGACGACCACCAGGACGACGAGTCCGATGAGGGCCGCCCATTCGGCCCAGAAGCCGATGTCCCGTAGTCGCGTGGACCAGGCGTCGCGGCCGGGCACCGCGAGCTGTGCGTCTGCCATTTCCGTCCTTCTAGTCGCGACGGCGTCCAGGGCGTGATGCTCCCGTCCGGGACCGCGGGGTCGCCCTTACTTGCCGAGTGCCTTGAACGGGTCGTCGTAGGAGCCGAACGGCTTGGGCGTAGCGGCCAGGGCCTTGTCGGCGTTGTCCTTGGTGACCAGTTCGACCGGGGCCTTGACGTCCGCGGGCAGCGTCTTGCCCTTGGCGGAGGCCTGGCAGGCCTCGACGCCCATCAAGCCGATTGCGTACGGGTACTGCGCGACGGTGGCGTCGAGCGAACCGCTCTTGACCGCGTCGAGGGCGTCTTTGATGCCGTCGACGCTGATGACCTTCACCTTGCCGGTCTTGCCGGCGTTGGCGATGGCCCGGGCCACGCCGAGCCCCATGTCGTCGTTGGCGACGAAGAAGCCGGTCAGATCGGGATGAGCGCGCAGGACGTTGGTCGCCGCCGTGAGCGCGGTTTGCCGATCCCAGTCCGCGGCGACAGTCTGGACGATCTTCAGTTTCGGGCCGATGCCCTGCCCGAACCCCGTGATCCGCGCGCCACTGGTGACGTCTCCGGCGATGCCGCCGATGACGGCGACGTCGCCCCCGGAGCCGACCAGCCGGGCCATCTGCTCGCCGGCCATCTTGCCGGCCTGGACGTTGTCGGTGCCGATGTACGTGGCCGGAGTCGCCTTCGCGGTCTTGGCCGCCTTGGCGTCGATCGGGCTGTCGATGTTGACGATCGTCTTCTTGAGCGCAGCGATCTTGGCGAGTCCCTGCACCAGGTTGGTGCCGGAGATCGGGTTGACGATGAAGCAGGAATAGGGCTGGCCGGCGAGAGCATTGAGCTTCTCCGCCTGCCCCGTCGTGTCAGTGATCGCGTTCGCGGCCTGCACGGTCGTCGAGACCCCGCCCGTCCGGGCCTGGTCGTCGATCCCCTGCTTCATGGTCTGGAAGAACGGGTTGTCCAGTCCTTTGATCACAGCGGCGACCTTCGCGCCGCTGCCGGAGCCGCCCGAACCGCCGGAACCGCAGGCACCCAGCCCCAGTACACCGGCGGTCACCACGGTCGTCACCGCCGTGATCCGGCCTGCCGTCTTCTGCACTCGCATCGGAGCGCTCCTTTCGCCTTCAGTGCGACGAACATACGGGTACTTCGGGATCCCGACAACCCCTGTTTCGACTTTTAAAGTCGTAACATGCGATACTTTCGTCTCCATCGGCACGCGGGTAAGGTGATCTTGTGGATAGGGTTAACGCCGCCGCCTTGCGAGCGGGGGTCAGTCACGGTGAGGTGTTCGGACTGTTCCGTGATGTCCGTGACGGCCTGACCAAAGCCGACGTTATGCGCCACAGCGGACTGTCCCGGACGGCCGTCAACCAGCGTCTCGACAGCCTCCTCGCGGCGGGGCTACTGGTCCCGGCACCGGAGGAGGCCCGCACCCGAGGCCGGCCGGCCAGCCAGTTCGTCGTCAACCGCGACCGTGGTGTGCTTCTGGTGGCCGATGTCGGCGCGACCGGGCTGCGCGCCGCTCTGTGCGACCTCGGCGGCGCGGTCCGCGCAGAGCGGGCGGCCGACGCCGACGTGACAAGCGGGCCGGAGGCCATCCTCACTCTCGTGCACAGGCTGTTCACGGAGATGCTCGAGGAGACCCGGCAGGCCGAGGAGAACGTGCTCGGCGTGGGAATCGATGTTCCCGGCCCCGTGGACTTCGCCACCGGCCGGGTGGTCAGCCCGCCCATCATGACCGGCTGGGACCGTTATGACATCCCCGGATGGTTCACCCGTCGCTACGACTGCCCGGTCCTGGTCGACAAGGACGTCAACGCGATGGCCGTCGGCGAGCAGCGCCTGCGCTATCCCGGCGTGGCGCACTTGCTCATGGTCAAGATCGGCACGGGGGTCGGCACCGGCCTCATCGCCGGCGGTCAGGTCCACCGGGGAGCGGACGGCGCCGCCGGCGATGTCGGTCATATCCAGGTGACCGTCGAGGACGTCGCCGAGCCGCCGATCTGCCGATGCGGAAACGCGGGCTGTGTGGAGGCCTATGCCGGGGGCTGGGCTCTCGTCCGTGATCTCCGGGACGCCGGCCGTGAGGTGACCACGGTCAACGACGCCGTACGGCTGATCCGCAGCGGCGATCTCGTGGCCGTACGGCTGGCCCGGCGCGCGGCTCGCATCCTCGGCGGCGCGATAGCCGACACCGTCAATCTCTTCAACCCGCGCGTCATCGCCATCGGTGGCCAGCTCGCCCACACCGATGAGCAACTGTTCGCCGGCATCCGCGAGGTGGTCTACCGGCGTTCACTCCCTCTGGCGACCCGCAACCTGCAGATCGTCCGCAGCGAACTCGACCCCAACGCCGGCATCCTCGGCTTGGCGGAGCTCCTGGTGGACGGCATCTACGCGCCACAGCGCGTCCAAGAACTGGTGGAACGCGCGGCCGGGTGAACGCCCGGTCGCCCGAGAGGTGCGCGCGGTCGCCCTGGTCGTGACACGACAGGTAGGGGAAGGCGTGCGGGTGGCGGCCTGACCGCGAACGTCAGCGTCCAGGGTCCGGGCCGACGGCTCCGGTCACCGCGGCTGGGCGACCGTGCCGTAGACAATTCGCAGGACGACCTCGGTGAGGTCCTCGAGTCCCTGCTCAAAACTCTTCCCCGAGCGAGCCGCGAGGTCGGGGAATCGCTTGTCGCGGAGTTCGGAGACGATCTCCGCGAGGGCTCGGGGAGTGACGCCCAGGGGTGCCGCTCCAGCGGCCTGGTCGCGCTCGATCTTCGCGGCGAGTCCGGTCACGAAGCGTTCGTGCGCTCGCTCCGTCCACTCGACCAGCGGCTCGTAGTCGAGTGCGCCGGTGGTGCAGCGAAGAATCGATTGATGATCGCGCCACACCTCGGCGACAAGGCGGTGGTGCTCGTGGAGACCTGTCGCGTCCGGTCCGGAGCTCTCGAACCACTGATAGGTCGCACCGAACTGATCCCATAGTCCTTCCAGCAGCGCCATCACGACGGCCTGTTTGGTCGGGAAGTAGAAGTAGAACGTCGTCCGCGAGATGCCGGCCGCGCCCGCGATGTCGTCGATGGTCAGGTCGTTGACGCCGCGGTCAGTGAGCAGCGCACGTGTCGCCTCGAGGATCTGCGCCTCGCGCTGGTCGCCTTTGCTCTGGCCTGCTCGCCGACGCACCGGGGTCTTCACGCTCGCCATGTCTGAGATCGTACGTTGTCCACGCCGAGTCTGCTATTACCGACGCCACGTCGGCGATATTCGACACTCTGTCGATTCTGTGTCATCGTCATGCCATGACGAACCCCCTCGAGACCCGGACCGACGGGGCCGTCGAGACGCCCTCGGCCGCACGCCCGGCGACGTACTCACGGCTCGTACTGCCCGCGATGGCAGCGAACGTCTTCCTGCTCTCGATGATCCAGACGCTGGTCGTTCCGGCACTGCCATTGATCGGCCAACAACTGCACACCAGTGCGACGACCGTCGGCTGGGTCGCCACGGCGACGATGCTGACGGCCTCCGCCGTGACCCCGCTGTTCGGGCGACTCGGAGACGTGTACGGGAACCGGCGCATCGTTCTGTCGGCCCTGCTTGTCACTCTCATCGGAAGCGTCATCGCCGCGACGACCCACACGATCGGCCTCCTGATCGCGGGTCGAGTGCTCCAGGGTGCGAGCTTCGGCCTGTTCCCGCTGGCCATCAGCGTGCTTCGCAAAGAACTTCCGATCGCACGGCTGCACCACGCACTCTCGATCACCGCGTCCGCCCTTGGGATCGGAAGCGGATTCGCGCTCGTGGCGACCGGCGTTCTCACGCAGCACGGTGCCGACTATCGCCGAATCTTCTGGCTCAGCGTGGTCCTGACGGTTGCCGTGCTCGCGCTCGCGGCCAAGGCGTTGCCGCGGCGCGCCGGCCAGGGTGGTCGGGTCGACTATCTCGGTGCACTCGTCCTCGGGTCGGGGCTGGTCGCCCTGCTGCTTCCCGTCGCGCAGGGCCACGAGTGGGGTTGGACCTCGGCGCGGGTGATCGGGCTGTTCGCTGCCTCCGCGGTCGTGTTGGCGGGCTTCGGATTCCTCCAGGCGCGGACTCGCCAACCGCTGGTCGCACTCTCGCTTCTGGCGCACCGGCCCGTGCTGGCTACCAATCTCGCGTCCGCGTTCGTCGGCTTCGCGATGTTCAGCGTCTTCCTCGGCGCGACATTCTTCGTTCAGACGCCGCGCGCGGTCACAGGTTTCGGCTTCGGGGCGAGTGTGCTTCGCACGAGCGTGGTCTACATGCTGCCGGGCACCGTGCTGGCGATTCCGCTCGGGCCGATGGCCGGCCGGATCGTCACGCGCTACGGACCTCGAGTAGTGCTCCTCGGTGCGTGCGTGCTCGGAGTGGCGGCGTTGGCGGCGATGGCCTTCCTGCACGGGAACTCCGTCGAGTTCATCGTCGGACTCGTGCTCGCGAATGTCGCCGTTGCCGTCGCCTACGCGGCGATGCCCGCTCTGCTCGTGACGCACGTCGCGCCACACGAGACGGGGGTCGCGAACTCGATCAACTCGATCATGCGGACCATTGGTGGTGCCATCGGAACGGCGATCGTGGTCACGATTCTCACGAGCGAAACCGTCCTGTATCGGACTCCCGCCGGCCCGCTGGCCCTCCCGACCGAATGGGCATATCGGACGGCGTTCCTCCTCGGTGGCGCGGCCTTCACGCTCGCCGCGTTGCTCGCCGCGTTCGGATTCAAGCGGTCCGGCCACTAGTCGCACGTCGTACCTCGAACAGACCTCCCCGACAGAGACGAAAGAAGGCACGATGAACGAGCCGGCGACCAAGATCACGATCGATAAGCAGGTCCCCGGGTACTGGCGAGTCACGCTCGACAACCCACCCATCAACACCGTCGACGATCAGATGTACGACGAGGTCTTCGACCTGGTCGAAGCCATGGACGCCGAGCCCGCTCTGAAGGTCGTGACCTTCGAGAGCGCCAATCCCGACTACTTCCTCGCCCACTACGGCGTAGGAGAATCGAGCAGCCGCTTCGGAACGCCGCGCTGGCTCGAGGCCGCGACCAGGCTGACCCACAGCAACGTCCTCAGCATCGCCGTCGTCCGCGGTCGCGCCCGCGGCGGAGGCAGCGAATTCGCCCTCGCCTGCGACACCCGATTCGCGAGCCGCGAGAAGGCGATCTTCGGACAGCCGGAGGTCGGCTTCGGCCTCATCCCCGGCGGCGGCGCGCTGCAACGGCTCCCGCTCCTGGTGGGCCGCTCCCGCGCGATCGAAATCGTTCTCGGGGCGGACGACTTCGACGCCGACACGGCAGAGCGATACGGATGGATCAATCGGGCCGTCCCTGACGCGCAGCTCGACGACTTTGTCGCCGGGTTCGTACGCCGTGTGCTGTCCTTCGATGGTCAGGCGCTGGCCACGGCCAAGCAGATCCTGAACCAGACCTTCATCCCCAACCCAGACCAACTCCAGTCGACCCAAGCGACGTTCGGCGCGACTCTGCGCCGGCCGCAAGCACGCGAGCTCGTGACCAAAGCGCGAGAGCGCGGCCTGGGGACCGCAGGCGCGTTCGAGCTCGATCTCGGCCGATCCGTCGCCGAACTGTAGAGGGAAGGGCGTACGAAGATGAGCACCACCTCGTTGGAACTGCGGTCATTGATCACGCCGGAGGGCGAGCTGCGTCTCAGCCTCGAGGAGCGGGAGATCGCGCCGCCGGGACCTGACGAAGTCGTCATCCGGGTCGAGGCAGCGCCGATCAACCCCGCCGACCTGGCTGTGCTACTCGGGCCGGCGGATGTGGCGACTCTGAGCGTTGAGGCAACAGGTGGGCGGCCCGTCACCACCGCCACGGTGCCACCGCACCTCGTTCCGCGTGCGTCCGCGCGCCTTGGTAAGTCACTGCCGATCGGCCTCGAGGGCGCGGGCGTGGTCGTCGAGGCGGGCGCGGGCGCACGGCACCTGCTCGGCAAGGTCGTGAGCGCGGGAGCCGGGCGGATGTACACCCAATACCGCAAACTCCCAGCATTCGACGTCGTCCCGTTCCCGGAAGGGGTAACGCCGCAAGAGGGTGCCTCCGCCTACGTCAACCCGCTTACCGCGCTGGGCATGCTGTCGACGATGCGGCTGGAAGGACACTCTGCGCTGGTCCACACCGCTGCCGCGTCGAACCTCGGGCAGATGCTCAACAAGCTGTGCATCGCGGACGGTGTCGAAGTGGTCAACGTGGTTCGGAGTGCGGAACAGGAGGCGATCCTCAGGGTGATCGGCGCAACGCACATCGTGAACTCCACTCACCCTGACTTTCGAGATCAGCTGACGGCCGCGATCAGTGAGACGGGTGCAACGCTCGCCTTCGACGCCGTCGGAGGCGGCCCGCTCGGCGGTCTGATCTTGGCAGCGATGGAGGCCGCCCTCGTCGCCAAGGTTCCACCGAATGGCCCCTACGGCTCGCCGGTCCACAAGCAGGTGTACGTCTACGGCCGGCTGGATCGGTCGGAGACCACGACGCCGCCTACCGTCGGCATGGCCTGGGGAATCGGCGGCTGGCTCCTCCCTTACCACCTGACGCGCATCGGCCCCGAGGAGACACGGAAGCTGCGCGAGCGGGTCGCGCGCGAGATCACGACGACCTTCGCCAGCGCCTACACGAGCGAGATCTCGCTGGCCGAGGCGCTTCAACCGGATGTAATCCGTCGCTACCGGCGTATGGCGACGGGGGAGAAGTACCTCGTCAGGCCTTAATGAGTGACTGATCCGAATCGACGGACGCGCCGAAACCGGTTTTGGGGGCAAGTCTCGCCGGGCGAGCTCTTCTCTCAGGTGCGGTACTCCGATTCCGTACGGGGACGCCAGGTTCCGTCGAGCGGGACGCCGGCGGCGGCCGCGATCCGGTTGCGCGATTCCAGCAACCTGGTCTGCAATGCCGACAGGTCCATGCCCACCAGCTGGCCAACCGGTTGGCCGGCCTGCCCGGCGCGGCCACGGTGACCAGCTACGTCACCATGAAGACGCTCTCCGCCGACAGCGCGTGACCGAGGATGTCCAGGCGGGCGCCGACAGGTTCAGGTGGCGGCGATGGCGAACAGGCCCGCCGGCACCCGGTGATGTGGCGTTGCCCGGGTCGGGTCGGCTATTGATTCGGTCATGGACGGGTTCGGGCGGCGCGAGTTCCAGTTGGTCCTGCTGCGACGTATGGCTGACTACCAACCTGATCTCGTCGCCTCCGCGATCGGCTCGCTGGATGCCTCCCGAACCGAGATGCGTCAGGTGAACGCCAGATGGCAACGCATGCTGCGATCGTCGAGGTTCCCCGGCGGTGAGAGGCGGCTTCGGCTGGTACTCGGGCAACCGGTGAGCAGCACGGAACGTCTTCTGGGCGATGTGACATGCCGCACAGCCTGGTGGATGCTTCCGCTGTGGCCGGACCTTCGGTTCGAAGCGCTCATCGGGCCCGACGGGTCTGTCCTGCAGGAGTGGCTGATCCGGCCCGGCACGACTGCGGCGCCCCGGCTGGAAAACGTCACGGACCTGGTCCCATGGCGGTACGTCGTCAACGACGTGGCCGAACGGTTCGCACCGGTCCGGCACCAGGCCGAAACGGTACCAAGCCGATGGCACGTGGCCTTCTCCGCACCCGATGGCGGCCGCCGGCGGTCGTACGTGGCCCACTTCGTGTGGGGCCTGCTGCAGACCGTGGAAGAGCTTCCCGGCAAGGACCGTCGCTGACCTCAGTCCCAGGTCAGGAACCGGTAGTGCAGTCCGGTCGACGACTCCTGCCACGCCCCAACGGAATCCGGTGAGCGCCCCACATCCGGCGCGTGGGTGTCACCTTCGAAGAACTCCCGGATCTCGGTGACCACGATCCGATCCGCGAACGGCAGCGCCGCCCGATACACCGCCGCGCCGCCGATCACCCACACGCCCCCGGATACTGCGGCGAGCGCCGCTGGCAGGTCGGGGAACGTGTCCACGCCCTCCTGCGGCGTACGCGACAGCACAAGATTGCGCCTGCCCGGCAGCGGCCGGAACCGCGGCGGCAGCGACTCCCATGTGCGGCGGCCCATGAGCACGGTCGCGCCCGCGGTCAGGGAGCGGAAGTGCTTCAGGTCCTCCGGCAGGTGCCACGGCAGGGCGCCGTCACGGCCGATGACGCCGTTCGCCGACTGCGCCCAGACGAGCCCGATCACACCGCCACCGGTGCCTTGATGCCGGGGTGCGGGTCGTAGCCGTCGAGCGTGATGTGCTCGTAGGTGTAGTCGAACAGGCTGTCCGCGGGCTTCAAGCTCAGCGTGGGGAACGGCCGCGCCTCGCGCGTGATCTGCGTGCGGACCTGGTCCTCGTGGTTGTCGTAGATGTGACAGTCGCCTCCGGTCCAGACGAAGTCACCGACGCCGAGGCCCACCTGCTCGGCGATCATGTGCGTCAGCAGCGCGTAGCTCGCGATGTTGAACGGCACGCCGAGGAACAGGTCCGCGCTGCGCTGGTACAGCTGGCAGGAGAGCTCGCCGTCGGCGACGTAGAACTGGAAGAACGCGTGGCACGGCGGCAGCGCCATCCGGGGGATGTCGGCGACGTTCCACGCGGACACGATGATCCGCCGAGAGTCGGGGTTCTCGCGCAGCGTGCGCAACACCTGGCTGATCTGGTCGACATGCCCGCCGTCCGGGGTCGGCCACGACCGCCACTGCACGCCGTAGACCGGGCCGAGATCACCGTCCGGCGCCGCCCACTCGTCCCAGATCGTGACGCCGTTCTCCCGCAGCCACGTGACGTTCGCGTCGCCGCGCAGGAACCACAGCAGCTCATACGCGATCGAGCGGAAGTGGACCTTCTTCGTCGTGATCAGCGGGAAGCCGTCGGCCAGCCGGTAGCGCAGCTGATGACCGAAGATCGACCGTGTGCCCGTGCCGGTGCGGTCCTCCTTGCGGGCGCCCGTGTCGAGCACGTGGTGGAGCAGGTCTTCGTACTGTGTGTCCGGCATGCCCGCGAGCCTAGACGAGTAGTTCCCAACGTTAGTGGTCGTAGGTGGTCAGGGAACGCGTGATCGGTTGGCCGGTGGCTCGGTTGAAGGGAGCTGAGCCGCACCGACCCAGTGGTGATAGGCGTCTACGTCGACGTTGCTGCCGCACACGATGGTGACCACGTGCCGGCCGGCGAAGCGGTCACGGTCTTCGAGGATCGCCGCGATGCCGAGCGCGGCCGACGGTTCGACGACGAGGCCGGCGTGGTCGAGGAGCATGCGCATACCGGCGGTGATCGACGCCTCCTGGACCAGGACGGCGTCGTCGGCGACCAGGAGGAGGTCGTTCAGGACGGCCGGGATGGGACGCCGGCCGGCGACGCCGTCAGCGATGGTGCTGGTCGAGTCGGTGGTGACGACCCGCCGTTCGCGCCAGGAGTGCGTCATCGCCGGTGCGCCCAGCGGCTGGACGCAGATCACCTCGACGTCGGGCGCCAAGGCCTTCACCACATGACCCACACCGGTGGCCAGCGCCCCACCGCCCAGGGCGATCAGGACGGCGTCGAACGAGGGCACGGTGTCCACCAGTTCCAGGCCGATGGTCGCCGCGCCCTCACACGTCTCGATGTCCAGGCTGTCTTCGACCAGCCGGATGCCGTCGGCCCGCGCGATGGCCGCCGCCCGCTCGCGAGCCGTGTCGAAGTCGCCGTCCACCAGTTCCAGTCTGGCGTCCAATGCGCGGATGCGATCAAGCTTGGCCTTAGGCGCGAAGCGGGATGCCACGACGGTGACGTCGAGCCCCCGGCCGCGCCCGGACCAGGCGAGGGCCTGGCCAAGGTTGCCCGCGCTTGCGCACACCACGGCTCGCGGGCCATTGTCGGCGAGCAGGCTCGCGACCACCTCGGTGCCGCGGGCCTTGAAGCTGCGGACCGGGTTCGCCGTTTCGAGCTTGATGCTCACCCTGCACCCGAGGTCGGGCTCCATCGCCTCGCAGCGGTACAGCGGAGTGTCGAGAAAAATCGGGTCGATCACCCGGCGAGCCGCCCGGATCCGAGCAGTGTCGAGGCGCGTCTCCTGCACGACACAGCAGCGTAGCGCCACCGGCCCTGTTCCAATTGGGGAACGCCCCTTCGCGATCTTGCAACTGGGTGGCAGGGGTACGGGAATCGCTGTCGGGAAGCGCGCCGCTGTCTACACGGGGGAATGCCGCGGCGCGTCGGCGATGACGATGTGCAGGGTCGCCGTGGCGAGGAACGGTCCGGTGGCGAGACGGTCGAGCCACTCGCGTGCGGCGTCGGCGGTCAGATAGCCGGCCTCGACGGCGCGCCGTGTGTTGCGCTCGATGCCGAGGATCCTGTCGGCCGCGGCCAGGTCGCGGAAGACCGGCGTGACCGGGACGACCGCGGGCACCTCGAAGCCTGCCTCGGCGGCCAGCCGGGGGAGCTGACGGCCGACGACGGAGTTGCGTACGACCCGCTCGGCGACGTGCCGGGTGTAGGCGCGGGCGGTCGCGACGTCGGGATGGTCGATGGCGAGGGTGTCCCAGTCGGGCTCGCCCATGACGAGGCGCCCGCCCGGGCGCAGCACGCGCCGCAGCTCGGCCAGGGCCGCGGCCGGGTCGGCGACGTGCTGGAGCACGCGGTCCGTACGGGCGCGGTCGACGCCGCCGTCCGGCAGCGGCAGCGCGTGCGCGTCCCCCAGCACGACCTGAACCCGCGCGCCGGACGCCGTACGGGTGTGGGCGCGGGCGGCCATGCGAGGGTCGCGGTCGACGCCGATCACGTGGCCCTCGCCGCCGACGGCGCCGGCGAGGGCGCCCAGGTCGGTGCCGGGGCCGCAGCCCAGGTCGAGGACCGTCTGCCCCGGCCGGGCGTCCAGCAGCGCGAGCATCCGCCCCTTGTAGTCGCGGCCGAGGTCGGTGGCGGCGAGCCGGTCCAGGTACGCCACCGAGTCGGGCGCCGTCGTCTCGAACGCGGACATCATGATCACCACCTAACCTTCGGGCAGGGCCGGACCGCAACCCCGGTCAGCATTGCGCGAATGTCGGCCCGTGAACTGGTAGGCGCGCATATTGCGGTATCGCGTATGCGTGGGCATCGCGCTCTCAGGACGTCTGTCCCCCTGAGGGCATTCACATTCTGTCCGTAGTTGGTCAATTGAACGAGGGAACCGCGGAAGTGTGACCGTGGGTGTCCCAGCAGCATCAGGGATGGTCACTGGGTGCTCTGGAAACAGTGCAGCACAAGTGATCTAATGACTAGAACTCTGGCGACGGATCCGTACCCCCAGGAGACTCGGTTGAGATCGCTGACGTCCGGTATCCCCCTGATCAGCGCGGGCCTGCTGACAGTCGGCCTGCTCGTCCCGGCCGGCACCGCCCCCGCCGCAGCCACCCCCGCCGCCGGCGCGGAGGTCTGCGCCGGCGTCCCCGCTCCGAAGCTGCGTGCCGTACGCCCGGACAGCCGGCTGAACGGCATGTTCACGAGCTATGGCAACGGCAATCGCCGACTGGATGACTGGACCGGCGCCGATGGCACGTATTCGGTGAGGCTCTCGGACGGTCGGGACCTCTGGATTTACTCCGACACCTTTCTCGGCAGGGTGAACGAGGACGGCACACGGCCGCCCACCGTCGATGACGGCGGCACGACCCCGTTCGTCAACAACAGCTTCATCGTGCAGAAGGGCCGCCGGCTCACGACGGAGCACGGCGGCACCGTGAAGAATCCGACGGCCCTGCTGCCCCCGCCGGACAAGAATCACTGGTACTGGGCGGGGGACGGCACGACCGCGGGCGACAAGGTCGAGGTGACATATCAGGAGTACGAGCGGTTCGGCCCGGGGGCATGGGACTGGCGCTGGAGCCGTAACGTCGTCGCCCGGTTTTCGCAGAAACGACTGTCGAAGCCGCTCAGCGTCACTCCACTGCCGTCGGGCCGGCAGATCGCCTGGGCGTCCGCGCTACGGCGCGTCGGGGGATTCACCTATATCTATGGCGTGGAGGACCACGACGCCACCAAGTACATGCACATCGCGAGGGTGCGGGGCGAGAGCCTGCTCGGCACCTGGGAGTACTACGCGGGGAACGGCACGTGGTCGGCGTCCGAGCAGGACTCCGCGCGTGTGATGGACGGCGTCGCCAACGAGTACAGCGTGAGCCGTCACGGCAGGGTCTACGTGTTGGTCACCCACGACACCACACAACGGCTCGGCGCCGAGATCGTCACGTACTACTCGTGCACTCCGTACGGCCCGTTCGTCGACAAGACGCACGTCTACACGACCCCCGAGACCGGAGCGTACGGTTCCTACCACAACGCGAACGTGTTCACGTACAACGCGCACGCTCATCCGGAGATCGCGGGTCCCGATGGTGACCTGGTGGTCTCCTACAACGTGAACAGCTTCGAGCCGAAGGACCTCTACGCCGACGCCGGTATCTACCGGGCCCGCTTCCTGGACCTGTCGTTCAACTGATGTACCGACGCAACTGGGGTTGCCGAGTACACGAGATCACCCTCGCGGGGCTGCGTGCCATCGTGCTGGAGAACGAACTGCTGCGGGTGACCGTCCTGGCCGACAAGGGCGGGGATGTCGTGGAGTTCTGTCACAAGCCCCGCGACCTGGACTTCGCCTGGCTCGCGCCGGCGGGCCTACGCGATCCGCGTGACGTCGCCGGCGGCGCGGCCGATGACGCGGCGCTCTTCCACGACCAGTACGAGGGCGGATGGCAGGAGGTCTTCCCGAACGGCGGTGCCCCGAGCACGTACCGCGGCGCCGCTCTCGCCCAGCATGGGGAGGTCGCGGGCCTCCCCTGGGACGCGGTCATCGTCGAGGACGACCCGGGTGAGGTCGCCGTACGGCTCACGGTGCGTACCCGGCGTCTTCCGTTCCGGCTGGCGAAGACGTTCCGCTTGATCTCCGGCGAACCCACGCTGATGATCGAGGAGGAACTGCACAACGAGTCCGGCGTGGACCTGGATGCGATGTGGGGCCATCACATCGTGTTCGGCGCGCCGTTCCTGCGACCCGGGGCGAGGATCCGGATGCCGGAGGGCGTACGCGTGATCCCCCACGAGACCGCGATCAATCCGCCCGAGCGGCGCGTCGGTGAGCCCGGCCCCTGGCCGGCGCCCGACGGCACCACCGACCTCAGCGTCGTGCCCGAGCCGGGCGCGCCGAGCGACATCGTCTACCTGACCGGCTTCACCGACGGATGGTACGAGGTCGCGGACGCCCTGCGGGTGGAGTGGGACGCGACCGTCCTGCCGTACGTGTGGATGTGGCAGGAGCTGGGCGCCTGGCGCGACTATCCCTGGTGGGGCCGCGCGTACGTGGTCGGGCTCGAACCGTTCTCGAGTTTCCCGACGAACGGGCTGGCCGAGGCGGCCCGGAACGGCTCGGCCCTGCGCGTGCCGGCCGGGGCCGCCCGCAGCCTGTGGCTGCGGGCGACGGTGTTGGAGGAGTAATGACGGAACTGGACGGCAAGGTCGCCCTGGTGACCGGTGGATCGCTCGGGATCGGCAGGGCCGTGGTCGAACGGCTGGCCGCCGACGGCGCGGCCGTCGTGTACTGCGGCCGGGAACCCGGCCCGGCCGGTGACCGCGTGCACGGCGTCGTCGCCGACGTCACCGACGCCGGGCAGATGCGCGGCCTCGTCACGGAGACGGTGGCCCGGTTCGGCGGCCTTGACATCGTTGCCAACTGCGCGGGCATCCAGCGATACGGCACGGTCGAGGACACGACAGAGGAGCTGTGGGACGAAGTCCTCTCCGTCAACCTGAAGGGGATCTTCCTGGTCTGCAAGGCGGCAGTACCCGAGCTGCGCAAGCGTGGCGGCGGGTCGATCGTCAACGTGTCGTCGGTGCAGGCGTTCGCCTCACAGACGCGTGTCGCCGCCTATACGGCGAGCAAGGCCGCGATCAACGGGCTGACCCGGGCCATGGCGCTCGACCACGCATCGGACGGGATCCGTGTCAACGCCGTCTGCCCGGGCTCGGTGGACACGCCGATGCTGCGCTGGGCGGCCGACAGGTTCCGCGGCGAACTCGGCCAGGATGAGCAGGTCGCCGAGTGGGGCCGGGCGCATCCGCTCGGCCGGGTCGCGCGACCCGAGGAGGTCGCCGAGGTCGTCGCCTTCCTCGCCGGTCCGCGCTCGTCGTTCATCACCGGAGCCGAGCACAAGGTCGACGGCGGCCTGCTCGCCCGCAACCCCGCCGCACTCCCGGAGGACTGAATGCGCGTCTTCTACGACGGTCTCTTCACGACGCCCCGACTGGACCACCCTGAGGGCGTCGCGGTGCACTCGGACGGCAGCGTCTGGTGCGGCGGCGAGGCCGGCCAGCTGATCCGCATCGACCCGGACGGTGGGTCCGCCGAGCAGATCGCCTCCACCGGCGGGTTCATCCTCGGCATCGCCTTCGACCCGGCGGAGACGGCGCTGTACGCGTGCGACATCGCACACCGCGCCGTGTTCCGCCTTGACCTGGCCTCAGGCGAGCTGTCGTCCTTCGCCGACGGCGCGGACGGGCACCGGTTCCGCAATCCCAACTTCCCCGTGTTCGACCCGGACGGCCGGCTCTACGTGTCCGACAGCTACCCGGCTGAGCAGCCCGGACCTCCGGTCTTCCGCTTCGAATCCGATGGCTCAGGCTCGGTGTGGTTCGCCGAACCGTTGAGCTTCGCCAACGGCCTGGCCCTCGTGCCGGGCGAGGCGTTGTACGTCGCCGAGTCGTTCCTGCCCGGAGTGAGCCGGATCGAGATCCGCCCGGACGGTACCGCCGGAACCCGGACCATCGCCGCCACCCTGCCGGGGACGGTGCCGGACGGGCTGGCGTTCGGCCCGGACGGACTGCTCTACGTGGCCTGCTACGAGCCGAGCAAGGTGCTGCGCCTTGATCCGGACGGCCGCGTCGAGACCGTCGCCCACGACCCGACCGCCCACACGCTCTGTCACCCCACCAACATCGCCTTCCGTGGAAGCACGGCCTTCACCGCAAACCTGGGCCGCTGGCACATCACCGCCCTCGATCTGGGGGAGTAGTCACCCGATCGGGGACAGTTCGGCCTCCGGGTCGTCCCAGCGGTCGTTGGGCACGAGCGGGTACCAGCCGGGGCGTCCTGGATCGCGGTCGTAGGGATAGGAGCCGAGTTCACGGTAGAGCTCCGCGTACCTCTCGACCTTGTCGCGGTCGAGACGAACGCCGAGGCCCGGCGCGTTGGGGACGGCGATGCGGCCGTCCTCGTAGCGGAACCTACCGCCGTCGATGACGTCGTCCATCAGATGGTGATAGTGGGCGTCCGCGGCATAGGTGAGGTTGGGCAGGACCGCGCCGAGGTGCAGCATGGTGGCGAGCTGGATGCCCAGCTCGCCGGAGGAGTGCACGGAGACACCGACGTGGAACGTCTCGCACACCGCGGCGGCCTTCACGCACGGGCGGATCCCGCCCCAGAAGGTCGTGTCGAGCAGCACCACGTCGGCGCTGCGGCGCAGGACGTTGGTGGCGAGCTGCTCGAAGTTGACCACGACCGTGTTGGTGGCGAGAGGCACGCGGACCCGGCCGCGTACCTCCCTCATCGCCTCCAGACCGAAGACCGGGTCCTCGAGGTAGTCGTTGTTCAGCCCCTCGATCGCCTCGCCGAAGCGGATGCCCTCGGCGAGGCTCAACACGCCGTTGGGGTCGTAGCGGAGCAGGTCATCCGGCAGGGCCTGGGCAAGGGCCCGGTAGCACTCGAGTTCGTACGTCGGCGGGTACAGCCCGCCCTTGAACTTGTGCACCGTGAATCCGTGGGCCTCCTTGAGCGCGACCGCGTGCGCGGCGAGCTGTTCGGGCGTGCGGATCTCCGGGGCATCGTGCCGAGGGTCGGGGTAGCGGTAGAACAGGTACGAGGCGAACGGCACCGTGCCCCGGATCTTCCCGCCGAGCAGGTCGTACACGGGGACGCCGAGTTGCTGGCCGATCAGGTCGAGACAGGCGAACTCGATCGCGGCGAGCAACTGGACCCGGTTGTTGTAGAGCGACGCCGTCGGGTTGGCGATCTTGAAGCGGAGGGCCTCCAGCTCGAACGGATCATGTCCGACGAGGTACGGGGACAGCGCGCGGAAGGCCGCCTCGGAACCGCTCCCTCCTCCGCCCATCTCACCGAGCCCGACGAGGCCGTTGTCGGCCTCGACCTCGACGATCGTGCGGATGAACCGGCCCCAGTGGGCGCCGTTGCTGTGCCGCAGCGGTGCCTCGAGGGGCACGGCGACCGTCGTGGCACGGATGTCGGAGATTCTCACTCGGCTCCCTCGAGTTCGATGAACACGGCGGCGACTCCGCGAGCCGGCAGCGTGACTCCTGCGACGCCGTCGCGGACACTGAGTTCTCGCAGGTCCTGCTCGAGCCCGGCGCTCTGGTGCGCCCGCCTCAGCCCGGAAACGCGCAGCCCGGCCTCGACCGGGTCGGCCGCCATCGACTGGAGCCGTACGACGAGATCGTCGCCGCGGTGCCCCCGGCCCACGGATGTGATGAGGACGTCCGGCGCGTCGATCGTCACGAGCTCGCTCACCGGAGGCGCCACGGCGGAGCCGGTGGCGAGCACCGCGATCAGCGGGTCGGTGAGGCCGGCTGCGGCGGTGCCGCCCAGACGGGTCGCGGGCACACCGGCCGCCGAGGCGATGGCGTACCGGAAGGTCGTCTCGCCCTGCTGCTGGGAGGGGAAGTTGGTGTCCCAGATGTTGTTGAGCGCCCAGGAGTAGATCGTGCCCGGCTCCCGGTCGAGGGTCGGGGGGAACGGCGCGTACGGCATGTGGATCGTGCCGAGCTGCACGAGCGGGGCCTCCAGCGTCGCCCACGCCACGGACAGGTCCCCGTCCTCGAAGGCGATCCAGTGCCGGATCGGCAGCATGTGGCGCGCGGAGCCCGGGACCTGGGCGATCTCGGTGCCGCCGACACCCCCCGTGAGCTCCCAGGCGGCCGGCGGTCCGGACACCGCGAACGGAAACGCGAAGAAGACGGCCTCTTTGCCGGCGACCCCCTGCTTGGCGAGCTGCATCCGGATGTCGAGGCGGGGCACGCCCGCGTACAGCTCGATCGTCGTGCGGATCCAGTCGACACCCTTGCCGTTCGCCTCGACGACCAGACGTTCGCCCGCGGCCGTGCGCTCGGCCTTCGTGATCACAGCACCCTTGGCGATCGCCCGGTCGCCGAGCAGCGTCTTGTCGGACGCGGGCACGTGCCCGGACAGGTGATTGAAATGCGGAGCCGTGGCGTACCGGTCGTAGATGTACTGGCCGAAGCCCGCGACGGCCTCCGCGTCGACCAGTTCCCGGCCGGCGACCTTGTCGAAGATCGACCGGAGATGGCCCTCGCGGATGTCGTACTCCACCCGGTAGAACTCGTTCTCGATCACCCCGGCGTTTGCCGGCTCGACCGCTGCCGGCGCCGGTTCCCCGGCACGGACCACGTCGAGCCGGACCCGGCCGATTCCCGGCACGTCCGAGACGACGGCCTCAAGGTGGCGGCCGATCGGACGGCTCGGCCAGTCGTCGGGGTCGACGACCGTCTCATGGTGCGGCACACGCCTCCCCGTCCGCGCGTCGACCAGCGCGATCGGTTCGTCCAAGGCGATCACATCACGCGGCAGGAAGGCCGTCACGACATCGGTCCGTTCCGCCGTGCCCGTGTTGACGACCAGGAACGAGGCGAGCGCGCCAGGTCCACCGGCGGCGGTCGCGCCGAGCCGGCGTATCCCGGCGTGCAGCAGGTCGGCGGCGTCGTCGTAGGTTCCGTAGCCCACCGCGGACTTCCGGGTCCACTGCAGTCCGCCGGAGTCGCCCGCCTCCTCGGCGTCCTCCCACGGATTCGCCGCACCCCAGGTGTGCTCGTTGAACGTCGCGGCCTTGTCGTAGGCGGCGTCGACCGCCTCGGTGACCTCGCGATCGTCCTCGCCGTCGCGCGTGTAGGCCATGGCGTTCACCGTCTCGGCGGCGCGCAGTATGTTCTCCGCGCGCCGTACGTACCCGAGCGGGCGGGCGCCGGATCCGAGTCCGTCGGCCCACCAGTCGGTCCAGTCGCCCTCGTGCACCGGGAGGCGATCGGCGTGGTGCTCCTCGATGTGGGTGAAGAAATCGGTGTTGGTGGCCATCCGCAGGCGCGGATACGCCCACTCTTCGTTCCAGCGTCGCGAGATCAGCGCGGGCATGATGCTCGGCCCGGCGTTGTCGGCGTGCGCGCCCTGCACGCGAAGGTGCACGGCGTCCAGCTCGTACGGGTCCTTGGGCACGTCCGGGCCGAGCCAGCCGAAGGTCCCGGGCCCGTAGGGGTACGGGCGGCGTGCCAGCGAGTCGAGGTAGCGCGGAAGCAGGTCGAGGGCCAGGTCGTATCCGTCGACCAGGCCGACGGTGTTGCCCTCCATGTACGCCATGCCGTGCGGAGTGTCGGTGAACCACACGAGCAGCTCCCGGCCGCTCGGCGCGCGCCAGCGGAACGGCCGGGACAACCGGTCGCCGCCGACGAGGTACGGCACCGAGCGGCCGGCCCAGTTGTGCGCGGCGGCCAGGTAGCGCACGCCGGCGGCGGTCAGCGCGTCGACCACGCCGACGACGGCGCCGGGCACGTCGGTGTGCATGGCCGAGCGGGTCTCGATGCCGTGGCGGTCGCGCAGGTCGGCGACGTGGCGGAGCAGGCGGTACAGCTCGTCGGTGGAGCACGCCTCGGTGTGCAGCTGGAACGGGAACGCGGTGACCTCGATCGATCCCTCGCGGACCCGCCCGACGAACTCCGACACCGACTCGGCGGGCCGCTCCGCCAGCCACCGGAGCGCCGGCAGTGACGACTCGACCGTCCAGCGGAACCGCGCGTCGTCCGGCCAGCCGTCCGTTCGGGCGGCGAGCCGGAGAGCGGCGTCCACATAGTCCAGGTGGTGGCGCAGCACCGTTCCCTGCGGATCGGTGTAGCCGATGTCGAGGTGAGAGTGGTGGACGACGAACACGTTCCACTTGCGCTGCGGAGTGACGGTGACGGGCCCGGCGCCGACGACGCCGGCGCCGTCGCGGACCTCCAGTCTGAGGCGGCGTGGCCGTGCGACCTCGGGAACGAGAAGAAGGCCGTCGGTTCCCGACGCGACCTCGATGTCTCCGTCCTTGAGGACGAACTGCAGGCCGTCGGGCACCGCACCGGTGGCCGTGACGCGCACCGCCTGGAGCAGGAGGCCGGTCTCGTCCCGGCGGAACAGGGGCGGAACGTCGGCGCGCACGCCGAGGCCCCGGACGGAGAGCACCTCGGTCGAGGTGTCGTTCCTGAGCGCGTCCCGGATCCCGTCATAGTCGGGTGATCCCAGGCTGGCCTGGAGCAACCGGCTGGTCATCGTTTCCTTCCCTGTTCATCGGTCGCGTGTCTCGCACTCATGCCTGTCCGAGGGGCAGTCCTCTGCCGAACAGCCGCTGCGTCGCGAGGAAGAGCACGACCGTGGGCAGTGAGACCACGAGCCCGGCGGCGAGGCCGATCGGGATGGGGGCACCCGCGTACACGTCGGTCTGCAGCGCGGACAGGGCGGTCATCACGGGCCGCACGCTCGAGCTCTGGGTCAGCGTCAGGCCCAGGAGAAGGTCGTTCCAGACGAAGGTGAACTCGAGGATGAAGATCGCGGCCAGGGCGCTCCGTGACAGCGGGAGGTAGATCTGCCAGAAGATCCTGAGCGTCGAGGCTCCGTCCATCCGTGCCGCCTCGAAGATCGAGAAGGCCACTCCGGTGAAGAAGTTGCGCATCACGAAGGCGGCGAGCGGCACGCTGATCGCCGTGTAGATGATGATCATCCCGAGCCGGTGGTCGTAGAGATTCGCGTCGCTGTACCGGACGAACAGGGGGATCAAGATCATCTGGTTCGGAATGATCGTGCCGCCGAAGATCAGCATGAACCACCAGAAGCCGCCACGGATCCGCAGCACGACGATGCCGTACCCGGCCAGCGCCGCGATCACCAACGCGATGGCCGGCGAGACGGTGCTGTAGAGCAGCGTGCTGCCCAGGCCTCCGCCGAGGTCGGCCTTGTGCCACGCCTTCACGACATTGCCCCAGATCGCGAGGTGGCCGGACGGCACCCAGGCCTTCGCCGGATCGTAGGCGGTCGCCGGCCGGAAGGCGTTCACCACCAGGAGATAGGTCGGCAGCAGCCAGACGAGCCCGAGCACGGCCAGGATCACCCTACGCACGGGCGTCCTCCTTCCGGACCTGGGTCCGCAGGTAGAGGAACGAGGCCAGGCCCGTCACGACGGTGAGGAAGACCGCCACGGTCGAGCCGTAGCCGTAGTCGTTCGCCACGAACGTGTCGCGGTACATCGTGACGCCGAGGGTCTCCGACGACCGGCCCGGTCCGCCCTGGGTCAGCACCCACACGATGTCGAACGTCTTCAGGCTCGCCACCAGCGCGAGACCGACCACCACGGTGGTGAGCGGCCGCATCAGGGGCCAGATGATGTGCCGGAACAGCTGCCAGCCCGACGCGCCGTCGATCCGGGCCGCCTCGATCGGCGCCTTCGGGATCGACTGCAGCCCCACGACGAACAGCAACGCGTTCACACCGAGCTGCTGCCATGTCCAGACGACCACCATCGCGATGGTGTTGCCCGGGCCGTACTGCAGGAACGACGTGTGCCCGCCCGGCAGGCCGAGCGCGCCCAGGAGCTGGTTGGCGACACCGTTCTTGGTGAGGATGAAGCTCCACACCAGGCCCAGTCCCGCGCCGGACAGGGCGTACGGGAGCATGAACGGCAGCCGGAACCATGCCCCGCCCTTCACGTCGTACGACAGGACGGCGACCAGCAGGCCCAGCCCGACCGGCAGCAGGAGCGTGCCGATCACCCAGAGCAGGGTGTTGCGCAGGGACGTGAGGAGCGCAGGGTCGTGGAGCAGGGCGCCGAAGTTCTTCAGGCCGGCGAACTCCGGCGAGGTCAGCCCGTCGTACTTGGTCAGGCTCAGGTACGCCGTCCACAGGAACGGCAGGTAGAGCAGGACGGCGACGAACAGCACGGCCGGGGAGACGTAACCGAGCCGGAACCGGCCGAGCAGCGGCGTCTTGCGACTCGCCACCCCGTCAGCTCCCGGTCTTGTGCTGACTCCAGTAGCCGTCCGCGGCCTTCTGGATGGTCTGCAGGACCTTCATGTACGAGCCGGGGTCGGCGAGGAAGCCGCTGAACCCGTCGAGCGCCGCCGCGAGGATCGGTGCCGGGGTCGCTTCGAAGTACCGCTGCACGAGCTGGTACTTGCCGGTGCCCGCGTCCTTGGAGACCGGCGCGAACTCGGGATTCGAGACCTTCACCCTCGGGTTGGCGGACACGTCGCCCCGGCTGGCCGACCACTTCTCCTGCGCCGCCGGTGTGACCCACCAGCTCAGGAACTTCTTGTTCGCCGCCGGGTCGGCGGCCTTGTTGAGCGAGCACAGCGGGCCCGTCTCGAAGATCAGCGGGGTCTTGGGCAACGACGGGTCAACGCTCGGGATCACGAAGAAGCCGTAGTCCGAACCGGGTCGCATGCCGCGCTGGGTGAGGCTCGTCGCGAAGAACGTGCCGTAGTTCACCATGGCGGCCTTGCCGTTCTTGAACACGTCGGCCGGATCGCTCGTGTCGGCCGGGTCGCTGAAGTAGCCGGCGTCCAGCATCGACTTCCAGCGCGTCATCGCGGCCACCACGCCGGGGTCGGTGTACTTGGCCTGGCCGGTCGAGAGCCGGTCGTACAGCGCGGGGTCGGAGCCGGCCAGCAACTGCTGGAACCAGGTGAAGGTGAACAGGTTCGGCGTCGCCTGGGTGAAGAAGGCCTTCTGACCGTGCTGCTTCAGCGTGTCCGCCGCCTTGATCAGGTCGTCCCAGGTGGCGGGCGGCTTCAGGCCGTACTTCGCGAAGATCTTCTTGTTGTAGAACATGCCCCAGTAGGCGACGTTGGTGGGCACGCAGTACTGCTTCCCGCCGATCGTGAAGTACTTCTCGACGTCCTGGCTGAGGTCGCCGTCCTTGATCGCCTGCTGCCAGATGGCCGAGGTGTCGGAGACCTGCCTCAGGTCGACGATGTCTTTCAGCTTCGAGCCGGTCTGCCAGGTGAACAGGTCGGGCTTGATCTTGGTACGGAAGGACGCCGTGATGAAGGCGTCGTACGCGCGCTCATCGGAGTAGCCGACCGGTTTGATGCTCAGCCCGGTCTGCTGCTTGGCCAGCGCACCGAGATCGTTGAAGAAGGGAGTCCAGGCGTTCTTGTCGTTGTAGAGCTTCAGCTCATTCTTCTTCGCCGAGCCGCCGGAGCAGCCCGCGATCGCGAACAGCGTCGCGGCCGCGCAGAGAGAAGCTGTCCGCAGTCCATGGATTCTCATGGTGACGTCTCCGTTATCGGGGGTGAGGCGTTTTGGGTGCGGAGGTTTTCAGGAGGTGAGGCGTTGTAATGGTGCGAAGGGTCTCAGGGGGTGAGGCGTTGTTCGACGACGGACTTCACGTCTTGCAGATGCCGGTGCATCAGGTCACGCGCGGCTTCCGGGTCTCCGCGCTCGATCGCTTCGAGGATCGCGGTGTGCTCGTCGAAGTCGCGGACGCGGTCGTCGAAGAGTCGGAGTATTTCCCGCTGCTCCACCGCGTGCACCGACAGCAGTGAGTCGAGCACCTCGGCCAGCACGCCGTTCCCGGCCGCCAGCCCGGCGGCCCGGTGGAAGTCCATATTGGCCAGATGCAGCGCCGCGTCCTCGCCGCAAAGGTGCCTGCCGGCCTCGCCGAGGACGGCCCGCATCCGGGCCACGGCCTCGGGCTCGGCACGGCGGGCCGCGAGCTCGGCCGCCTGCGGCTCGATGAGAAGGCGTGTCTCCAGGAGTTGCATCACTCGTTCACCGCGCAGGTCCCGGACGTTGGGGTTGGGCAGCACCACGCGGTCCAGGTCGGCGCCGACGTAAATGCCCGAACCATGTCGCATCTGAATGGTGCCCGTTACCTCCAGCCGTCGCAGTGCCTCTCGTAGCGTCGGAACGGTCACCGCGAAACGCTGTGACAGCTCGCGGGTGGAGGGCAGCCGGTCGCCGGGGCGCAGACCGTCCGTACGGATCAGGTCAAGGATCTGTTCCGTGAGTGCGTCGGACAGGGTCGGTCGGGCCACTTCGCCGCTCATCGTCACCTCAGGGGCTAGTGATTAAGTCATCAAATCACTTGCCCTGAGAGGTGTCCAGAGTTGATCTCTCCATCAGATCACCGGAAAGGGCGCGGCGTATTTACAGCAGGGTGAGTTGTTCGGGCTCGGGAGGCTGCGTGGGGGAGGGGGGCGGGGTGGGCATGCGGCGGACGTTGCGGCGTCCGCCGATGTCGTACTTGTCGGCGAGGTCTTTGACGCGTTGGGCGATGCGGTGCTGGTAGTCCTTTGGTGCGTAGGCGCCGCGGCCGTACAGGCGGGCGTAGGGGGCGATGAGTTCGGGGTGGTGTTCGCGGAGCCAGGCGGTGAACCATTCGCGGGCGCCGGGGCGTAGGTGCAGGACGATCGCCGAGATGGAGGTGGCGCCGGTCTCGGCGATGCGGCGTACGGCCGCCTCCAGCTGCCGCGGGCTGTCGGTGAGGTAGGGGACGATCGGGCCCATGAGCACGCCGCATCCGATGCCGTGCTCGTTGAGCGTCGCGCAGACCTCGAGGCGTTTGAGCGGGCTGGGCGTGCCCGGCTCGAGCAGCCGCCACAGCTCCTTGTCGACGAAGCCGACGGAGACCGCCGCGCCGACGTCGGTGCGGTCGGCGGCCTCTTCCAGCAGCGGCAGGTCGCGCAGGATCAGCGAGCCCTTGGTCAGGATCGAGAAGGGGTTCGCGGCGTCCCGTAGCGCCTCGATGATGCCGGGCATCAGCTGGTAGCGGCCCTCTGCCCGCTGGTAGCAGTCGACGTTGGTGCCCATCGCGATGTGCCCGCCGGCCCATTTCGGCGCGGCGAGCTCCCGGCGCACCAGTTCCGGAGCGTTCACCTTCACGACGATCTGGCTATCGAAATCCCGCCCCGAGTCGAAGTCCAGGTATTCATGGGTGCGGCGGGCGAAACAGTTATGTGATACGACGCCGTTGGCGATGAAGTCGCCGGTCCCGGTGGTGATGTCGTACATCGGCAGGTCCAGGCCGGTGGCTTCGATGGATGTTACGCCTAGCCGGGCGCTGGTCTTGATTGCCAAACCTTCGATGTCCCGCTTCCGGGTGATCGCCGGATCCACTGTGTGGAAGAAGCGGAGGCGCTCAGCGATGCCGCCCAGCAGCCGGATCACGGTGATCGGTAGACCCACCGGCTTCTTCGGCTGCTCAATCCTGTAGTTGAACCCGAGATGCTCGAGGCCGCCTCTGATGTGCTCGATGATGTCTTGGTCGGTGTTCGATATTCGAAGAACGCCTCTCGAACAGCTTCCCTCGGCGTCAAATATCCCGGCAAGGAAACCTTTATGCCACTCTGTCGTTGCTTCGGCGGGCCATACGATGATCCGGCGGATGGCCGCGTTACCTGCCTTGCTCTGGTTGCGAATGGCGGGAATCTGCTGACGGCCGAGCTTGGCGTTCTGAAACGTGAACGCGATCGTCGGAACGCCGAGGCCGTCAAGGTAGGTGCGTGAGCGGTCCAAGGCCTCGTGGTCTATCAGAACAAGTCGAAAGCGATGAACATCGCCGCTGAGGTAGGAATACGAGGCGAGTTGGCCGTCTCCTCGGATCATTCCGCACAGGTAACCGGATCGATAATCTGCGTCTTTCTTGGGTGGCTCGGCGAAGGATCCAACTCCCATGAGCTTGTTTTTCAGGGTCAGGTGTGGCCGCCGGTCGGCACCGCATTCGGTTCCTGTGACGTACTTCCAGCCGCGATCGCTCAGGAATCTGTGATCGCCGCTCGCGACCAACTGTGTCCCGTCCTCCAGGTGGATCCTGTATGCGGGCTTGACGGTGCTCCAGTGCGCGAGGACCTTGGTGACGACATAGCGGCGGTAACTTCCGACCACCTCGGTGCCGTACACGGCGTCGCCGACTCGGATTTCGCGAAGTGGCTTCGTGCGTCCGTCCGCCATGAGGATCGGGGTGTCGCCGGACAGGCAGTAGACACATGCATGGCTGCAACCCCGGTAGGGGTTGATGGTCCACTGGAACGGCACGCGGGAGGCTGCGGGGACCTGGTTGATGATCGACTTGGCCCGGATCTCGTGGAAGGTGATCCCGCGGAATTCGGGCGTGTCGACCGTCACGGGGCTCCCGAACAGGCCCAGCTCCTCGCCGTCCAGTGACAACGCGTCCCATCGCATGCACCTACCTTAGAACATGCGTTCGATGATCGTCTGGGGTTGGACGCCCGTTTTCGCTGTGGCGGGGGCTCGAAGGTCCGGGGCGGACGCCGCTCGACATCGCGGTCACGACGCGCCGGTGGGAGATTCTCGGGTGCCGGAGGTAAGTGGATCGGGCGCTGAAAGCGTGTAGCGGATGTGAAGCAGCTGGAGTTCCAGGAGTTCTACAGAGCCAGCCGGGACGTGTGCCTGCGGGCGGTCCTGGCCAGTGTGGGCGACCGGCAGCTGGCCGAGGATCTGGTCGCCGAGGCGTTCACTCGGGCCTGGGTGTCGTGGCATCGCGTCAGCCGGCACCCCGCGCCACCCGCGTGGATCGTTCGGACGGCGCTCAACACCCGGGTCTCGTGGTGGCGCCGTCGTCGACGGGAGGTCGCGCTGGAGGGCGACCTTGAGGTCGCCGACACCTCGGCCGGTTCCGCCGGCCTGGACCCCGCGCTGCTCGCCGCGATTCGTCGGCTGCCGCAGCGGCAGCGGGAGGTGATCGCGTTCCGGGTCTTCCTCGACCTCGACACCCGGACCACCGCCGAGATCCTCGGCATCGCTCCGGGAACGGTCACCGCCCACCTGTCGCGGGCCGTCACGACGCTTCGCGACCATCTCGTCACCGTCGACGACCGGGAGGTCGGATCATGAGCAGTCAGGACACGGACACCTCAGCGGTGCTGGACGCGCTGAAGAATTCGTTCGAGCAGGTCGGTATGCATACTCCGGTCGAGCGGATCGTGGCGGCGGGGCGTGTACGGCACCGTCGGCGTCGCCTCGTCGGTGGGGCAGCGGGCGCCGCGGCGGTGGCCGGTCTCGCGATCGGCGTGCCGGCGCTCAGCCACCCGGCGACCGCCCCGCCCCAGGCGAGACTCACCACCGGTGCCGGCTCGGTGCACATCCGCACCGCCGCGTTCACCCTGGACGGCGATGGCCACGGCACCGTCCGCGTGACCTGGGACAAGGCGCGGTACTTCCAGGACCACGAGGGCCTCGAACGGGCGCTGCGCCAGGCGGGCTTCCCGGTGCTCATCAGGGAGGGCGTCTTCTGCAAGGGCCCGCAGGACGACGGACGCCTCGATCCCAGCGGTGGCGGGCCCGGCGTCCGTCGCGTCATGACGGGGGAGCGGCGGAGCGACGGCAGGGTCACGCTCGTCTTCAACCGCGCGGCGATGCCCGCCGGGACGCAGTTGTTCATCGGCTACCTGTCGCCTTCCCAACTGGCGGTCACGCACGGACGGCCGGGCTCCGTCGAGCGCCTGGTCCCGTTGGGTGTTCCGCTGACGTGCACGACCCAGGCACCGCCGCCGGGACACCGTGGGGACGAGTCCGGCGGGGATGGCCCGGCCAAGCCTCGCGGCTGACCGGTGCGCATGCCACCGTCCGCGCGGGGAAGGTAGAGGGGCGGCCGCGGCGACGGCCGTCCCTCACCCGCGGTCCGGCGAACTCGGCGTCGTCGGTGGTTCGATGGCCACGGAGGCGAACCGGTCGGCGGCCGGGTCCTCGCGGTAGAGGACCAGTCCGGCGTCGGGGACGTGGACGATGCAGGGGCGGGGGAGTGCGGTCAGGCCGAGTTCGGCGAGGAGCCACAGGACGTCATCGGCGGTCTCGGTGAGCAGGTCGATGCCGTCGAGGTCCGCGCGCACGGTGGGGGAACCACCCCAGTTCGGCGGGCGCTGGGCGTAGATCTGACCGACCCGCTCCGTGCCGTCGTCCTGTCTGCCGGTGCAGATCGACAACTGCCCACGGCCGATCCGTACGCTCCGGTGGTCCGTCCAGCCGCAGATGAAGGAAGCGTGCGGTGGCTCGCCGCCCAAGCGGTCCGCGACGTCCGCCAGCAGTGACCAGGCGCGGGCGGCGGGCGCGCCGAAGGGGAGGTCCGTGCCGTCGATGTCCGCGCCCCGGCCGGGCAGGAGCCGCACGACGAACGGCGGGACGCGCCCGGGGAAACGGCCCGGATCCGGTGGGACCAGCGTGACCGTGCCCTCCCACGGTCCGCTCTCGCCGCCGGTCGACCGCCACTCGATGGCCGCGTCCAGCTGGAACATGTCGAAGCAGCGGTCGGTGACGCGGAGGTCGAGATACTCGCGAAGGTGCGCGGCGACCTGTGCGGTCGCCGCGTCCCACCATTCCGGGTCGTGGCCGCGGCGGGTGGCGGGCGGCCATCGGCTCGCCGCCAGGGCACCGAGGTCCACGTGCTCCTCGGCGCCGGACCGATAGATGATCGTGTACTGCCAGCCGTCCGGTCCGCCTCGCAGGACGACGCGTACCGGCAGGCGATCGGACCGGGCTGTCATCCGTCACAGGTTACGCGGCGTCCCCGCGCCGGGGCGGTATCGGTGCCCGGGCCGCAGTGTCTCGCTGAGCGGATGCGAACCCGTTCTGTACCTACTAGTCTGTATGGCCGGACGACCTCAAGGACGGCTCATGTACGCGATGCAGTACGCGTTCCCCCTGCCCGCCGGCTACGACATGCCCGGTCTCCGCGACCGGATCGGACTCGCCGTGCACAGCCTCGACGACCGGGCCGGGCTGGGCCTCAAGGCCTATCTCTTCCGGGAGCGGGAGACGGGTGGTTCGCCGGTCGACGAGTACGCCTGTTTCTACCTGTGGAACGACACCGGCTCGATGGCCGACTTCCTGGTCACCGGCAGCGGCCGGTTCCAGAACATCATCCGCTTCTTCGGCCGCCCCGCCGTCGACCACTGGACCGGCATCGCCACCGTCGCCGGTCCGGCCCGGGGCACGGTGCCGAAGGCCGCTTCACGCCGCCTCACCGTGGTCCCACCGGCCGCCGACGCGGACGAGACCGGCCTCGACCTCGCCGCCCGTATCGAGCACGAGGTCACCGCGCTTCACGCCCTCGCGAAGCGCGACACGGTGCACACCGCCGCCCTCGGCCTCGATCCGCGCGACTGGCGGCTGGTCAGGTTCGTCCTGTGGCAGGACATGGTGCCCTCCGACGAGGAGGCCACCGAGCGGTACGAGGTGTTGCACGTGTCCGCGCCCGGTCTGGCCGACCTCCCGGAGGGCCCTCGCTGAAACGCGCGGATCCGCGAAATCCCGGGCGCGACCGAGCCGGAACCCGGCGGCCGTCGACTCCACGACGACATTCGTCCAAGACCGACGGCCGGCGGCCCATGCATCATCCCCTGCATGAGTGAGTACGACGCCCCGCACTCGTGCGGGATGCACGTGGTCCACGACGGTCCGCGGCAGGCGCCGCCGCTGTTGCTCATCCACGGATCGGGGGCCTCGGGCGGTTCCTGGGGCCCGGTGGTCCCGGCACTCGCCGGCCACCATCACGTCATCCGGGTCGACCTCCCGGGCTGCGGCCAGTCCCCGCCCGCGCCGTCATACGACGTGCCCGTGCAGGCGGGCCGGGTGGCGGCGGTGCTCGACGACCTCGGCCTTCGCGACGTCGCCGTGGCCGCGCACTCCAGCGGCGGCTACGTCGCCACCGCGCTCGCCGAACAGCGCCCCGAGCTGGTGAGGTCGCTCGCGCTGATCAGCAGCGGGCCGAGTCTCGATGCGTTCCTTCCGCAGCCGTTGCTCCTTCGGGTCCTGTTGGGTCCGCCGTTCGGCCCGCTCCTCTGGCCGAGGCGTTCGGACGCGATGATCCGCAGGGGGATCAGCGCAACGGCCGCTCGCCCGGTGGACGTCCCGGACGACATGGTCGCCGAGCTACGGGGCACCACGTACCGCGCGTTCAGGGCGGTGCTGAGCCGCAACGCCGCGTACGTCGCCGAGCGGAGCGTGCCCGATCGTCTCGCCGCCCTCGAGGTCCCCGTACTGGTGATCTTCGGCGGTGCCGACCCCCGCTGGCAACCGTCGTCGGCGCACCAGTACGACGCGGTGCCGGACGCGCGGGTCGAGATGCTGCCCGGGGTCGGGCACATACCCATGCTCGAAGCGCCCGAGACGACCGGCGAACTGCTGCTGGGCTTCACGGCAACGGACGCCGCTGACATCCGGCCCGGGATCCCTAAGGCCTAGGCTGGTCACGTGCTGTCGACCGGGGCGCCATTCGACTGGGCGTCGGTGGATGTGGCGGTCCCGCGCCCGTCAGGTCGGCTGCCGGGGATCAGCATGGCCGGGTTCAGCCATCGTGCCCCCGCACCCGCGGACATCGCCATGGTCGCGCACCCGTCCGTCACCCTGCTCTTCGATCTGGGCGAGGGGGAAGGCATCGTCTACGACACCCACGGCCGGCACGAGCGCGGCAGTGTCGTCGTCGGGCTCGTCCCCGGCGATCTTCGGGCGACCGGCCGGGGGGTCGACGAGTGCCTCCAGATCCGGCTGGATCCGGTGGCGGCGGCTGCGGTGCTCGGCGCGTCGGCCGAGCTCAGCGGGACGATGGTGTCCCTCGAGGATGTCTGGGGCCGCGACGCCGGGCGCGCCGAGGACAGGCTGCGCGCCGCCGCGTCGTGGGACGAACGGTTCACGATCGCGGGGGAGATCCTCGGCCGGCGGCTGGGCGCCCGTCCACCGGTCGATCCGGAGGTCGCCCACGTCTGGCGTCGGACGCTCACCGGCCGGGGGCGGGTCCGGGTCGACGGCCTGGCGGACGAGGTCGGCTGGAGCCGCAAGCGCCTGTGGTCCCGCTTCCGGTCCCAGCTCGGCATCACGCCCAAACGCGCCGCCCGGCTGGTGCGGTTCGACCACGCCGCCCACCTTCTCGCGGCGGGTCACGCCGCCGCCGGCGTCGCCACCGAGAGCGGCTACGTCGACCAGTCCCACCTCCACCGCGAGGTCAAGGCGTTCGCCGGGCTCACGCCCACGGCCGTGGCCGTCGCGCCGTGGCTCGCGATCGACGACGTCGCGTGGCCGGCTTCGTCGCCGACACGGAGCCCTGCGACGGCGGGCGAACGCATCCTTCGCTGAACAGCCTGCTTCGGCGCCCGATCGCCGGGAACCCGTGCGTACTCCGATGTTCAGGGCGCGACGGCTGCGGTCGAGGTCACGAGGGCGGCGGCGGCCGGGTGCCAGGGCCGGTCGGCCGGTCCGGTGAGGACCAGTCGCCGGGCGACCGGCGGATCCACCGGGACCATCACGAGGTGGGGGACGAGCATCGCGGCCGTCAGGCCGGGAACGATCGTGACGCCGATTCCGGCGCGGACCATGGCCAGCAGGGTGCCCATGTCGCGGATCCGGTGCGTCGGCCGGAACGGTACGCCCGCCCGGCGGTGCAGTTCGCAGATGTGACGTTCGCACCCGCCGCAGGACAGCAGGAAGGGGTCGTCCTCCAGGTCGGCGACGCCGATGCTCTTCTCCTCGGCGAGCGGGTGGTCGTCGCGCAGCAGGGCGTGGAAGACGTCGTCGGCGAGGGTGATGCCGGGACCGGGCGGCGGGTCGATGAGGACGGCCAGGTCGACGGTGTCGCCGGCGAGCCAGTCGGCGACCTCGTCGTCCTCTCCCTCGAACAGCGCGACGTCGACCCGGGGCAGGTCCGCCTTCCACCGGGCCATCAGGTCGGGCAGCAGGCCCTGGCAGACGGTCGTGGGGGCCGCGAGCCGTACGGTCCCGGTGGGCAGGCCGTCCTGCTGGGCGGCGAGGTCGGTGATCGCCGTGGTGGCCGCGAGGGTGGCGCGGGCGTGGCCGAGGATGCGCTCTCCGAACGCGGTCGGGCGCGGGCGGCCGTGGCGTGTCAGGACGGCGCTGCCGAGGGTGCGTTCCAGCGACGCGACGGAGTGGGAGACCGCCGACTGGCTCACTCCGAGCCGGTCGGCGGCGGCGCCGAAGCCGCCGTGGTCGAGCACGGCGACGAACGCCCGCAGCTGGCTGATGTTGAGGGTCATGAGTTCTTCTCATGGGTCTGGCGCGGTCACTTGTTGGACTCATCTTCCCTCTTGGCCCGAGGATTCCGGCGACCGGTGTCCGGATTCGAGCGATGAGGTGGGAAATGATGACGGAGCGGCCTGGGGAGACCGCGCGATGGGTACCCGGTTTCCTGGTCCTGTCGGTCATCTGGGGGGCGAGCTTCGCGCTGATCAAGGTGGCGATCGAGGCCGGAGTCGCGCCGATGTGGGTGGCCTTCTGGCGGTGTTTCTTCGGCCTGGTGGCGCTGGGCGCGATCTGCGTCGTTCGGCGGGCGGCGCCGCCCCGGGACCGGCTGGTCTGGGCGCACGCGCTGGTGGTGGCCGCGCTGTTGAACGCCGTCCCGTTCGCGCTGTTCTCGTACGCGGAGACCCGGGTGAGCTCGGTGGTGGCCGGCGTGGTCAACGCCACGACGCCGTTGACCACGCTGCTGTTCGCCGTCGCCGTGATCCCCGGTGAGCGGCCGACGCTCCGGCGGTCACTGGGGCTGCTGACCGGGTTCGGCGGCGTGCTCCTGGTCCTGGGGAGCTGGCGGGGGCTCGGCGGCACGATGGTCGGCAGCCTCGCCTGCCTCGGGGCGACCGTGTGCTACGGCGCCGGCTTCACCTACACGCGGCGCTTCTTCTCGGGCCGTACGGAGTCCGCCGCGGTGCTGTCGGCGGTGCAGATCCTGTGCGCGACCGCGGAGCTGGCCGTGGTCACGCCGCTGTGGGCCGGTCCGCCCGGCTGGCCCGGAGCCGGCGCGGCCACGGCGCTGGTGGTGCTCGGAGCGGTCGGCACCGGGCTGGCGTACATCCTCAACCTCGGCGTGATCCGGGCGGCCGGGCCGACGGTCGCGGCGACGGTCACCTACCTGACGCCGCTGTGGTCCACGCTCCTGGGCGCGGTGCTGCTGTCCGAACCGCTGGGCTGGAACACCCTCACCGGCGGCCTGGTGATCCTGACCGGGGTGATCGTGGCCCGGTCGCCGCGCCGGGATACGGGCGTCAGCGCACCGGGAAGCCCGGGACCTCGCGTGCCAGGTGCTCGAGTTCGCGGGTGAGGTCGTGGGGCGTCACGATGCCGACGAGCCGGTCGCCGTCGAAGACGAGGAGGCGTTCGCGCGAGAGCCGGGTCAGCAGTTCGGTGAGCGGCGTCTCGGCCGTCGTGCGCTCGGCGTCCTCGACGAGCGCGCCGACGGGCGTGTCGGGCGGCTCCCGGCGGATCCGTTCGGCGGTGACGACGCCGCGGACGACGCCGTCGTCGACCACCGGGTAGGCGGCGTGCCGGTGCCGGGGCAGCATCTCGCGCAGGAACTCGGCGACCGGCATCGCGCTCGGCACGGTGAACGGATCAGGGGTCATGATGCGGCGGATCGGGATGCCGTCGAGCCGCGCCTTGAGCCGGGCCTGCGCGGCCTCCAGCCCGGCCGCCGTGATCAGGAACCAGCCGACGAGCGTGAGCCAGAGGCCATCCGCGGTCCACATGGCGAGGTAGAAGCCGGTCAGCATGGTCACCCAGCCGAAGGCGCGCCCGACCTGGGTCGTCTGCAGCGTCGCCTTCAGCCGGTCCCCGGACATCCGCCACAGCAGGGCGTGGACGAGCCGGCCGCCGTCCAGCGGCGCGGCGGGGAGGACGTTGAAGGCCGCCAGCAGCGCGTTGATCACCGCGAGCCAGGTGACGCACCCGCTCACCAGGCCGTCGACCCCGGTGATCATCAGGCCGGCCGATGCGATGCCGAACCCCGCCGCGAGCAGCACGCTGACCAGCGGCCCCGAGCCGGCGATCCGCATCTCGGCGGCGGGAGTGGGGGGCTCGCCCTCGTACTTCGCGACTCCGCCGAGCAGCCACAGGGTGATCCCCGTCACGGTCAGGCCGTTGCGCCGCGCGACGATCGCGTGCGCCAGCTCGTGCGCGAGCAGCGAGACGAGGAACGCCAGGGCGGTGAGCAGCCCGCCGAGCGCGTACATCACGGGGTGCAGGCCTTTGTACGTGCGGGGCAGCTGCTCGCCGGCCAGGCCGTACGTGATGAGCGCGAAGACCACCAGGACGGTCCAGTTGACGCCGACGCGCACGCCGCCGATCCGGCCGAGCCGGAGGGTGTCGTTCATAGCCGCCGCCTTGTTGTCGTCCCTTAGGAATGGATACCCGCCAAAGCACACCGAAGTCTCAGGCAGAATGCCCTCTCGTGGGTTCTTCCATCGCCAAGAGGAGCGTCGCGGCACTCGCGGTCCTCGCCGTCACGGCAGGCTGCGGTGGTCACGACGGCCCTTCCGGGTCCCCGAGGGCACGGGCGGCCGAATGCGGCCAGGTGTCGATGGCGCGCACGGACGCTGAGCGGCAGACCCGAGCGATGTGGATCGTTACGGTCGGCAACGGCGACTGGCCCGCCCGGCCGGGGCTGCCGGCGTCGGTGCAGCAGGCGCAGTACCGCGCCCTGCTGGACATGGCCGTGCGGCGGAACCTCAACACCGTCTACGTGCAGGTCCGGCCGACCGCCGACGCCTTCTACCCCTCCCCGTACGAGCCGTGGTCCCGGTATCTCACCGGAAAGCAGGGCCGCGACCCTGGCTACGATCCGCTGAAGTTCCTGGTCGACGAGGCGCACAAGCGGGGGCTGGAGTTCCACGCCTGGTTCAACCCCTACCGCGTCAGCACCGGGCCGAGCCGTAAGGCGCTGGCCCCCGGCAACCCGGCACGGCTGCATCCCGACTGGGTGTACCGCTACGGCGACGCGCTGTGGTACGACCCGGGGCTGCCCCAGGTGCGGGACCTGGTGAGCAAGGTCGTCCTGGACGTGGTGCGCAAGTACGACATCGACGGCGTCCACTTCGACGATTATTTCTATCCGTATCCGCTGCCGGGGGAGGAGTTTCCCGACAAGGCGGCCTTCAAGAAGTACGGCGCCGGTTTCAAGAGCGTCGCCGACTGGCGCCGGCACAACGTCGACGTGCTCGTGCAGGGCCTGTCGACCGGGATCCATCAGGCGAAGCCGTGGGTGAGGTTCGGCATCAGCCCGTTCGGGGTGTGGCGGAACAAGTCGGAGGACTCGAACGGCTCGGCGACCCACGCGCTGCAGAGCTACGACGACATCTACGCCGACACCCGCAAGTGGATCAAGAACGGCTGGATCGACTACGTCGTGCCGCAGCTGTACTGGCCGATCGGGTACCCGCCCGCGGACTACCGGACGCTCGTCGCCTGGTGGGCCCGGCAGGTGGCGGGCACACGCGTGCAGCTGATCATCGGGCAGGCCGGCTACCAGATCGGGCACGGCGGGCCGTGGAACGCCACGGCGGAGATGTCCCGGCATCTGGCGATCGACGCGAAGCACCCTGAGGTCACCGGTGAGGCGATCTTCAGCGCGACCGATCTGCGGCAGGACCGGCGGGGGTTCGCCTCCCGGCTGTTCCGCGATCACTTCGGCCGTCCGGCGATCGCCCCCGCGAGCCCGCGCACCGCCGGCGGGCCGCCGTCGGCGCCCACGCGTCTGGCGGCCAAGGACCGCCGGGTGAACTGGAAGGGGTCCGGGGCCATGGCGTACGCCGTCTACCGGTCGCCGGCCAAGGGCCCGGCCTGTACGTCGCCGGACCCGCATGAGCTCCTCACGGTCGTGCCGGGGCAGACGACCCAGATAACCGACCACACCGCGAAATCGGGTCACGTCTACACGTACTACGTGACAGCGCTGGACGGGCAGCACCGGGAGAGCCCCCCGACCCGGGGCGCCCACATGACCACGGAGGGCGGCTGAGCAGGGCTTCGGCCGCGGCGATGCCACATGTGGCCGTAAAAGGCGATGCTCACTAGCCTTTTGAGGTTTCCCATGCTTAACAAACAGGGGATGATTCCTGGAAATCTGTGACCCCCTGGAGGTGCGGCGTGGCGCTCTCAATGGAGGAGGAGCGAATCCTCACCGAGATCGCATCTCAACTCGGCCAGGAAGACCCTCGCCTGGCCGACCGGTTGTCCAACTTCGGGCGTCTGCGCAGGCGGCGGCGCATCCGGGCCGCCGTGGCGATCGTGGTCGCCGTGCTCGTGATCGCCTCGTTGCTGGCCGCGGCCTTGGTCACCGTGCCGGTCTGACGAACGACAGCGCCCCCGCGGAGGTCCTCCGCGGGGGCGTCGCACGCCTGGGCCGGTGTGGTGGTCGCCTCTCGGCGAAAGGCACAACGCGGCTCCTGCTCCGACCGTAGGCCGGACGGTATTCCGCGAAGGCGGTAGGTGCGGCCCGGGGACACATGCCACACCGGCCCCACCAGCCTAACCGATCCCGGCGGTGTCCCGGCATAGCCGCGGCGGCCGGTCTCAGCGCAGCGTGATCAGGGTCCGCCAGGCCATGTGTTGATCTACAATGTAAAGGCGGCAGGATAGGAGTGATGTTCCGCAACCCGAAGACCCTGCCCGGTGTTCTACGAACGTGACTGAAACCGATATCCGCCTCCCGATCGTGACCGCGCTCACGGAGGACCTCGACACCGGATTCGTCGCGCTGTTCGACGGCTACCGCAACGTCGTGTTCTCCGCCGCGCTGCGGCTCTGCGGTCGATGGGCAGACGCGGAGGACCTCACCGCGGAGGCTTTCCTGCGCGCCTACCGTGCCCTGGCCGGTTATGAGCCGCAGCGCATCGCGACGCTGCAGCCGCGTCCCTGGCTCATGACGATCCTGGCGAACCTCTGGCGCAACGCCGCGCGCTCGGCCGCTCGGCATCCGCCGCCGGCGCCGCTCGACGACGCGCCCGAGGCGGCCGATCCGGGGGAGCCGACCGAGCGGGTCGCCGAGCGGTCCGAGACGGGCCGGGAGCTCGCCGCGCTGCTCGGGGAGCTCCCGGAGGAACAGCGGCTCGCGGTCGTGCTGCGGCACGTCGCGGACCTGCCGATCGCCGAGATCGCGTCGGTGCTCGGCGCCCCTGAAGGAACGGTCAAGTCCCACATCTCGCGGGGTCTGAAGCGACTCCGCCTGCTCTACCCGGGGAGGTACGATGAGCGCTCTTGAGCCCACCGATCCGCAGGGCCTCGACCGAAGCGACCCGCTGGTCGCCGGTCTCGCCGCGCTGGCCGCCGACGCGCCGGCGGGCCTGCTCGACCGGGTCGCGGCGCGCTGGGTGCGCGTCGACGCCGCGGTCGGCGGCGTGTACGTCGCGATGACCGACCAGGGCGTCGCCTATCTGCGCACCGGACAGGACGAGGACGAGTTCGTCGCCTCGTTCCGGGGCCGGTTCGCCCGGCCGCTGCTGCCGGGCGGCACCCCGCCGCCGGCACTGCGTCGGGCGCTGGAGACCGGGCGTCCCACCGGCGTCCGCCTCGATCTGCGCGGGCTGCGGCCCTTCGAGGACGCCGTGCTGCGCGCCGCCGCGGACATTCCCCGGGGGGAGATGCGGCCGTACGCCTGGATCGCCGAGCGGATCGGCCGGCCCAAGGCCGTCCGGGCCGTCGGCACGGCGCTCGGCCACAACCCGGTGCCGCTGCTGATCCCGTGCCATCGGGTGATCCGCTCCGACGGGCGGATCGGCCAGTACGTCTTCGGCACCCCGGCCAAGGAGCGGCTGCTGCGCATGGAGGAGGTCAACCTCGACGAGGTCGGCACCCTGGCGGCGAAGAACATCCACTTCGTGGGCAGCGACACGACCGGGATCGTGTGCTTCCCCACATGCCATAACGCGCGGCGGATCACCCCGGCGCACTGGCACGGCTTTCGTACCCTGGTACAGGCCGAGAGCGCCGGCTACCGGTCCTGCCGGCACTGCCGTCCGGGAGCCGACGTGTCGTAGCGCCCGTGCCGGCGCGGGTCGTGAGCGCCCGTGCCGGGCGCGGGTCGTTCAGGCGGTCTTGAGCCTTCGTTCAGAAAGACCGTGTTGACTGATCCGGTCAGCCGTCGTCCCCGACCAGGGTTACTCGTTTTGAGCATCCGCACCGACGCCCTCCGTTCCGACGCAGCCCGCTCCCGCACCGACCCTGTCCGCAACGATCCTGTCCGCCACGCGTCCGCCCGCCACGATCCTGCCCGCGCCGACCGCGACCCGTACTTCGACAACGCGAAGTTCCTCGCCGTCGTGCTCGTCGTCATCGGCCACGCCTGGGAGCCCCTGCGCGGGGCGAACGTCGGCGGGCGGCTGCTGGAGGCGGCGCAGACGTTCATCTATGCCTTCCACCTCCCCGCCTTCATCGTCATGTGCGGGTACTTCTCGCGCGGCTTCCCGGCCGCACGCGGCCGCACCCGCAAGCTCGTCGCCGCGATCGTGGTGCCCTACGTGCTGTTCAGCGTCGCGTACCCGCTGTGGGCCGGACTGCTGTCCGGCGACCACGTCGGCTGGGACCCCCTGGAGCCGTACTACCTGACGTGGTTCCTGCCCGCTCTGCTGCTGTGGCGGCTGTCGACGCCGCTGTGGCAGCAGATCCGGTACCCCGTCGCGGTCGCCGCGGCGATCTCGATGCTCGCCGGGTTCGTCACCCTGCCGAGCATGCTCAACGCGGCGCAGGTCCTGTCGTTCCTGCCCTTCTTCGTGCTCGGGCTGACCCTGCGGCCGCACCACTTCGCGTTCCTGCACCGCCGGGCCGTCCGCGTCGCCGGCCTGGCCGTGCTCCTTCTCGGCGGTCTCACGGCCTACCTGCTCGCGCTCAACGTCGACCCCGAGTGGGTGCACTGGCGGCGCAGCTTCGGCCAGCTCGGCGTCGGCGCGTCGGCAGGCGTGGGGTTCCGGGTCGTCGCGATGGCCGCGGCGCTGATCCTGACGGTGGCGTTCCTGGCGGTCGTGCCCGCGCGGCGCACGTGGTTCACCCGGCTGGGCTCGGCCACGATGTACGCCTATCTGCTGCACGGCTTCGTCACGCTGTACCTGTCCTACCAGGACTGGTACTACGGCATCTCCGGGGGACAGGTCGCGCTGGTGACCGTCGGCTGCGCGCTCCTGGCGGTCGCGCTGTCCGGCGACGTGGTGCGCCGGGGCTTCCGGTGGGCGGTGGAGCCGCGCCTGGACTGGCTGTTCCGCACGGCCACCGCCCGGCGCCCGGTGGCCGACGGCCGGTCGGACTGAGGCCCAGGGAGCGAACGCGGCATGGCGGGCGCCGGGAGTGCCGGCGCACGCCGCGGCGCCCGGCCCGACCGGTGACGGTCCGCCGGGCGCCGCTCTCCGCGCTGATCGGCGGCGATCGCGCGGCCACCCTCGCCATCGTCGCCGAGGCCGGATCCTCGACCACCATCGTCGCCGAGCGCGTCGGCATCTCCGTGCCCGCCGCCAGCCGCCACGTCGGCGCTCTCCGCGACGCCGGCCTGGTGACCGGCGTCCGGCGAGGGCCACACGTGCTCCACACCGTCACCCCGCTCGGCGCCGAGCTGCTCTCAGCGGGCAGTGAAGATCGCCGCAGATCCGATTGACTACAATTGGTTATCGATCAAGTGCTTAGGGTAGCTTCGGGTTGCCGACCTCCCATCAGCGAGTTCCCCTCCGTCACCTGCCCCACGGCCGGTCGAGGTGGGAGCCGGCGGATCCTCAACCGTGTGATCCCAGGATCACGAACCCGAATGGAGAACCCCCCATGGCCGTGTCTTCTCCGGAACGCCTGCGGATGCGCTTCGATCTCCTCGACGTGGACGGCAGCGGTGCGCTGACGTCCGCCGACTTCGCCCTCTTCGCTTCGCGCGTCTGCGGCGTCCTGGGCATGCCCTCCGATTCGCCAAAGGCCAAGGCGCTGGCGGAAGGGTGCCGGCGCTTCTGGGAGGGCCTGGCCGCCGCTGCCGACCGGAACAAGGACGGGAAGGTCAGCTTCGAGGAGTACTCCTCGTTCTCGCACGACGACGCGTGGTTCGCCGAGCATGGCGAGGCGTACGTGGCGGCGGTGTCCACCGTCTGCGACCTGGACGACGACGGCCTCATCGAGCGCGATCACTTCCTCGGCCTTCACAGCGCCGGGGGTTTCCCGCTGGCGTACTCGACAAAACTCTTCAGCGACCTGAACGGCGGAGAGGCCGGCCGGGTGAGGTCGGACAGGTTCGCCGAGTTCCTGCGAGCGTTCTACACCGGCGCCGACGACCTGCTCTGACGCGGGCGGGGCCGCGCTCTCATGCTGGTGTGCAGCGATCGCACGGTGAGCCACGTCGAGCTGATGGCGCTGGCGGACGCACGGGCGGCCAGGCTTGCGGACTGCGGGATCGGGCACGGTGATCTCGTAGGGCTGTGCCTGCCCAACGGCTGCGAGTGGGTGGTGGCGTACCTGGCGCTGGCCCGGCTCCAGGCGTGCTGCGTGCCGCTGAACGCGGCGTCGGCCGTCGCGGAGGTCGCCCATGTGGTCCGCGACTGCGGCATGCGCGCGCTGTTCGTGTCCGCCGATCGGGCCGAGGCACTGGAGGAGGCATGCGCGGACCGGGTGCTGCTCTGCCCGGACGGCGCGGTCCCCCGAGCCCGGCCGGCACCCGAGCGCGAGTCCGGGCAGGGGGCGCCCGTCGGCGCCGCCTGCCTGGCCTACACCTCCGGGACGACGGGGACTCCCAAAGGAGTCATCCAGACGTGGCGAGCGGTTCGCGCCGGTGGCTCCAACCTGGGGAGACGGCTGCGGCTCGGCCCACGGGATCGGGTAGTGACGGCATTGCCGCTGGCACACACCTACGGAACGAACGTCATGAACGCCGCCCTGGGTAGCGGCGCGGACCTGATCCTGCTGGAACGCTTCGACGCGGAGGCGATGCTGGAGCGGTCGGCCCGGCACGCTGCAACGGTGATGGCAGGCGTACCCGCGATGTACCGGTGTCTGCTGTCCCAGCCGGACGGGCCTACACCGCGGTCACTCCGTTGCAGCCTGTCCGCCGGCCAGTGCGCCGGAGAGGACCTGGCCACGGCATGGGAGGAACACAGCGGCGCGCCCTTCGTGGAGGGATGGGGGATGACGGAGCTGGGCGGAATGGCCGCGTTGGCCGCGCCCGAGCTGACCGGCCGGCACGGTACGGCGGGAACGGCGTTGCCGGGCATCCGGCTGCGAGCGGTGATGACCGAGGCCCCCGAGCATGTGGTGCCTCCCGGCGAGCCGGGCGAACTCCAGGTGTACGGACCGATTGTCACCCCCGGTTACTGGAACAGCCCCCGGCAGACCGCCGCGGCGATCGGTACGGACGGCTGGCTGCACACCGGTGACGTCGGCGTCATCACCCCCGACGGGCGCGTCCGGATCGTCGACCGGATCAAGGACGTCGTTCTGTCCGGCGGCCACTCGGTGTTCCCCGCCGAGCTGGAACATGCCATACGCGGGCATCCGGCGGTTGGCGACGTCGCCGTCGCCGGGCTTCCCGACGCCGTCCTGGGCGAGATCCCGTGCGCGTGGGTGGTGGCCGAGCCGGGTGCCGCCCTCACCTCCGAAGAGATCATCGGGCACTGCCGGGCGCTGCTGACCCCCTACAAGCTGCCGCGCCGGGTGGTCCTGGTCACCGGCCTGCCGGTCACCGCGAACGGCAAGGTCGATCGGCGTGCCCTGACCTCGATGACCTCCGGGAGCGAGAATCCGCATGTCGCTGAATGACCGGCTCCAGCTGCGCGGTCGTGCCGCACTCGTCACCGGGGCTTCGAGGGGGATCGGCGCGGCCGTCGCCGGGATGTTCGCCGCCGCCGGCGCAGACGTGGCCGTGCTGGGGCGATCCCGCCGAGACCTGGACAGCGTCGCCGCGACGGTACGGTCGCACGGCCGCCAAGCCCTGGTGGTCGAGTGCGACGTCACCGACCCGGCCCAAATCGAGGCCTCGTGCACCACGGTCGAAGAGCGGCTCGGCAGAGTGCACATCCTGGTGAACAACGCGGGCGGGCCCGTCTTCCAGGCACCCGTACTGCACATCCGCGACGACGGCTGGGACCGAGTGCACAACCTCAATCTCACCAGTGCCTTCCGATTCGTCCGGCGGCTGGCCCCGGCGATGGCCGAACGGCGCGAGGGCTCCATCGTCAACATCGGGTCGATCGCGGTAGCCCGGCCGTGGCCCGAGATCGCTGCCTACGGCGCGGCCAAGGCCGGTCTCCGACATCTCACCCAGGCCCTCGCCGGCGAGCTGGGGCGCCGGGGAGTGCGGGTGAACACGGTCAGCCCGGCATGGATCGCCACCGCGGTCAACCACGCCTACATCGGCGACCCCGACCTGTCAGAGACGGCCCTGGACATGGTGCCGCTGGGCCGATGGGCGACCCCTGACGAGGTCGCGACGGTGGTGACCTGGCTGGCCTCTCCTGCGGCCTCCTTCGTCACCGGAGCCGACATACCCGTCGACGGCGGCTTCGCGGTGGCCATGCCCTCGCACGCCCGGACCACGCTGAGCCGCGTACGGCCACCCGAAGGAGCCGCGTAGTGATCGACGGTTCGGTCGTCGTAGGCGCGGGCCCCGTGGGACTGGCGACCGCCCTGCTCGCACGTTCCCGCGGCCTGTCCGTGCACGTGCTGGAACGGCTGCCCGCCACCGCGTCCAAACCCGGCAGCCGCGCGATCTTCCTGCACCGGCAAACGATCCAGACCCTCGCGACAGCCTCCCCCGCCCTCTCCGACCAGCTGGTGAGCGAAGGCCTGGTATGGCCAGGACGCACGACGTACTGGGCCGGCCGGCAGGTCCATCACCACCGCTATGAACCGGTGCCCCCCAAGCTCGCACCGTTCGTCAGCCTCCCGCAGCCCAGGATGGAAGAGCTGCTCCGCGAGGCGGGCATGCGGGCGGGCGTCACCATTTCCTGGAGCACCGAGGCCGACGAAGTGGTCAACGAAGACGCCTCCGTCCTCATCCGCACAGCCGGCGGCAGGGAATGGCGGTCGGCGTTCGTCGTCGCGGCGGACGGCGCCAGGTCGGCCGTGCGGCACCGGCTGGGCGTCCCAATGAACGGCGACACCACCGGCAACGCGTTCGTAGTCGTGGACATCGCCGACGACCCCACCCGGCCACTGCCCGCAGAGCGGGTCTTCCACTACCGGCACCCGCTGGCCGCGGGCCGCAACGTGCTCTTCGTTCCCTTTACCGGAGGTCACCGCATAGACCTGCAGTGCCGCACCGGCGACGACCCCGCGCTCCTGGCCACCGACCCGCACACCTGGCTACGCCCCCTCCTGCCACCCGGGCACGCCTGCGAGGTCACCTGGTCCTCCCACTATCTCTTCCGTCAGACGGTCGCGGAGACCTTCACCATCGGCCGAGTCCTGCTTGCCGGAGAAGCCGCGCACCTCTTCGCGCCCTTCGGCGCCCGTGGACTCAACTCCGGCATCGCCGACGCAGCCGCCGCCATCAACGCGATCGTCACGGCCGACACCGACCACCGCGCGCTCGCCGACTACGACCGGGTAAGACGGGCCGCCGCCGAACGCAACCGTGCCGCCGCAGGACAAGCGCTGGCACACCTGACGGCCACCGGCCCGCATCGCCGGGCCGCGCAACGAGCCGCGGCAGTCGCCGCCCACGTGCTGCACCGCGCCGGAACGTGGCTCGACAGCAAACCCTACGGACCGCGTGATGCCGGGATCCCCGGCAGCCTCTATTGAACGTCCGCTCCCCGAGGTTCCCATGACGCCCCAAAGGATCGTGCTGCAGTCCGTCAGCGCAGAGGCCTTCACCAATCCCCGGACCCGAACGCTCCTTTCCCACACCGGCTCCACCACCAGCCTGCTCGAGCACATCCTGGACGAACACGTCAACGTCCACGCCATGGATGTGTCTCAGGCGGCCGTCGGGCGGGTCTGCCCTGAGGCGGCTTCGCCGCTCGACCTGCCCACCGGCGCCCCCGTCCTGGTCCGCCGCACAACGCTGGGCACCACCCACCACCAGGTCTCTCGCAACCTCGTCCTGGCCGCGCTCGGCCGGCTGCCCTGGGCCGACACCTTGCTGCGCTCCTGCACCACACCACTCGGACGGCATCTTCCCCAGCCACATCGCCGCCATCCGTTGGGACACGGCCTGGACTCGTGGACCCCCGGACGCGCCGCCGTCGCCAGGTGGTACCTCATCATCGACTCCGACACCGCGCAGCCGGCACTCTTCATCCGGGAAACCTTCAACCCGGACCTTTTCGATCCCGCGACGACGTGCCCGCCATCCCATGCGCGCCCATGAACGCTCCCCTCGAACGCGGACAGCGCGCCCTGCCGCCCGAGGTCGCCGACGCTGTGACCGGCAGGGTTGATGCCGGGTGGCGGGGAAGGATGAAGCGATGAACATCGATCTGTCGGGCCGCCGGGCCCTGGTCTCCGGATCCAACCAGGGCATCGGCCTGGCCATCGCCACCGAACTCGCCCGCGCCGGTGCCGCCGTCGTCGTGAACGGGCGCGGGAAGGACCGGACCGAACAGGCGGCCGCCACCATCACCGATCAGCTACCGGACGCGCAGGTCACCGCCGTGGCCGCCGACCTGTCGACCGCCGACGGCACGGCCGAACTGCGTGACCGGGTGCCCGAGGTGGACATCCTCGTCAACAACCTCGGCATCTTCGGCGCCAAGCCGGTGCTGGAGGTCGACGACGACGAGTGGCGCCGCTACTTCGACGTCAACGTTCTGTCGGCGGTCCGCCTGACGCGCACCTACCTTCCCGGCATGATGGACCGCGGCTGGGGGCGGGTGATGAACATCGCGAGCGACTCGGCGGTGGTCATCCCGGTCGAGATGGTGCACTACGGCATGACGAAGACCGCGCTGCTGGCGGTCTCACGGGGTTTCGCCAAGGCCGTCGCCGGCAGCGGCGTCACGGTCAACTCGGTCATCGTCGGCCCCACGCACACACCGGGTGTCGAGGCGTTCGTCAGTGAGCTCGTCGGCGAGGACCTGCCCTGGGACGAGGCCCAGCGCAGGTTCATGCGCGAGCATCGCCCCGGCTCCCTCATCCAGCGGCTGATCGAGCCGGCCGAGGTCGGCGCCATCGTCGTCTACCTCGGCTCGGACTACGCCTCGGCCACGACCGGCGGAGCCGTCCGCGCCGACGGCGGCTACGTCGACTCGATCCTGCCCTGAACGCGGCCGGCCTGCCGCCCCGCGGTCAGCGGACGACGATGGCCTGGCTGCTGATCGGCAGCCGGTGCGCGGCTTCGGCGATGGTCGCCACCTGCTCGGGGGAGAAGCGGATGCGCTGGCGCCGGATCCAGCCGGGCAGACGGTGCAGGCGGATGAGCGTGACGCCGTCGGCCTCGACGAGGCCCTTGGCGAGATGACCGCCGTGGATGACGGCGACGGCCTCGACGGCGACCTCGCCGCCGAGCCGGTCGGCCAGCATCGCGGCGGCGGCGTCGGCGCGTTCGCGGAGCGTGGCGGCCATCTTGGCGCCGGACCGCTCGTCGACGAACAGGGTGTCCTGGTAGGCGGCGATGTCCGTGTCCGGGGAGACGGCCTGGTTGTCGATCAGCAGCACGCCGGTCGGGCCGATCACCAGATGGTCGATCTGGCCGCGTCCTGGGATGTTCCTGCCCTGCAGGACGCGGTATCCGCGCCAGTCGAGGGTGAGGCGCAGGACGGTGGAGGTGCGGCGCTCGCCGCGTTGTCCCTTACGCCAGACGCTGGACGCCATCCGCTGACGTAGGTAGTAGAGGGTGTCCGCCAGGGCGATCACCGCCGCGGCCACCAGCCCGAACCAGACGTCGACGAGGACCGTGCCGACCACCAGGCCGAGGGCGGCGAGCCCCCCGCGCACCTGGAGCCGCCGCCGCTTCCCCTGCGCCCAGAGTTGCTCGTGCACCGCCTGGGGCGACCCGCCGATCAGCGCCGGGTTGTCCGGAACATAGATCGACCGACCGAACATCGCGCGACCCTTTCGTTCGTGGGAGTTTATTATCCCGTGATCTGGGCGGGCGGGTTACGCGAGTGACAACGTTAAACACAAAAGTAACAAATGAAAGTTGCGCGAAAGTGTGCGGGCGGCTTGCATGCAACCTGCAGCTCGGCTTTCACCTGCTGTGACGGCTTGGATGCGTCGATTGCGGTTCGGTCCCGGATCGCGGTGTCGCGCGATGAAGACGAAAGCATACTGCTTTTATCTCCGGCGAATGCAGCGGTACTGAGATCGGCGTTATATCGCCGTATCGGAGGCGGGCCCGGAACACCGCCCGCCGACGGTTTGGCGGCCGCTCAGGGGCGAGCCGATCGCGCGATGACGCCCATTCCCTCGAGGCCGACGATCAGCAGTTCCACCCCGACTGCCGCCAGCAGCAGCCCGAGAAGGCGGCCGGCGACCTCGATCCAGGTGCGCGGCACTCGGTGCAGCACATAGGTCAGGGCCAGCATCGTCAGAAGGTTGCTCGCGGCGACGGCCGCATAGGCCAAGGCGACGAGCGCCGACCAGCCCCAACCCTTATGGGTCACCGCGAGCACGATGATCGACGTCATCGCGAGCGGGCTGACGACATAGGGGAGCAGCAGGGCCCTGAAGGCGTCGGTCGACGACCCGGCGGGCGTTTCGGTGTGGCCGTCGAGGACGAGCCGCAGCGCGTACACGAAGAAGATCCCGCCTCCGGCGATCTCGACGTCCGCATGCCCGATGTGGAACAGGTGCAGCAGCGGGTCGGCGGTCATGGCCACCACGACGCCGCACAGCATGGCGGTGGCGGTGGTCCGCACCGCCAGCTGACGCAGGGCACGACGATCGCGACCTTTGGCGAGCTGGGCGAAGCTCAGGATGACCTTCGGGGGTCCGGCCACCGCGATGAGGACGGCGAAGACGTCCCAGAGGTCCAAGCGCCACATCCCGGCGTCATGCCTGGTCGGGGACGTACGCAAACCTCCAGGGCGACCGCCGCGCCGTGCGGACCGGCAGGCCGCTGCGGGCCATTACGGCGAAATCCGCTGGACGGTCCGCGCGCCGACCGCCAGCCGTTCGGTGAGCGCTCGCGCCCACAGCGGTGCCGGGCCGCGCCCGCCCCTCGTCGTGGCCGGGTGGCCGCGCGCGGACGGGTCACGCCTTCATCGTCACTCGCGGGTGTCCGGAAGGGAAGACCCCGGCCCGCCCCGAGGTCGCCGGGTGCCCGCCCGCAACCTGGCGACCTCGGCTCGCGCGCTCTCGCGGCCCGCCTCGACGAAGGTGAGCAGCGAGTGCAGTTGGGCGTCGTCGAAGGTCGCCAGGAACTCATGGGTACGGTCGGTCAGCCCGGCGTAGTAGTCGGCGATCCGTTTCAGGCCTTCAGGTGTCGGCTCGATCAACACCTTGCGCCGATCCCGTGGGTCGGGGCTCCGCCGAACGCAGCCGGCGGAGTCCAGTCGGTCGATCATGCGCGAGACCGATCCCGGCGTCAGGCCGATCCGCTCGGCGAGGACGGCGGCGGTGGTCGGCCCGCCCCGGTTGAGGGCGTGGAGGCAGTGCAGGTCGCTGGCGACGACGCCCATCCGTTCGGCGATCAGGTCGTTGAGCTGCACGATCGCATCGACCCAGTCCGGCAGGGCGTGGACGATCCGCTCGGCCGTCCCGGTGCCGGCGTTCGGTTCGCGCTTGGTCATGTCAGCTCCTTGGCCGTGAACGGTCGGGCCTACGGCTCGGGTGTTCACGCCTTGTTGCGCTCCCCGTCGCGGCTGGCTGTCGTGCCGGGGTCGCATCTCCTTTGCCCCTGGTGTTGGGGTTGGGGACGGGCATGCTGACGAATGCCCACGCCACGCACGCGCGTTTGCGGATGTTGGTGGCGGCGATGACGTCGGCGGGGCCAGCGAACCCGCACCGGCGGCAATGGAAGGTATCGCGGTCGGGCCGGTTGGCCCGCGTGGTGTGTCCGCACCAGGGCACGGGACATTGCTGGGAGGTGTAGGCCGGGTCCACTTCCACGAACGGCACCCCGGCCCGCAGGGCCTTGTACTGGAGGAAGGTGCCGAGCTGGTGGAAGGGCCAGGAGGAGTGTGTGGCCCGCTGGTGCCGCCTGAGCCGTACCCGATCGCGTATCCCACTGAGTTCTTCCTGGGCGTGCAGGGTGGTGTAGGCGTCGGCGACCTTACGGATCACATGCAGCGCGGGCTGCGCCGACAGCCCCCGCGCCTTCAGCTCTGCGTAGATGAGCTTTTGCAGCTTCTGCCGCGCGAACACGCCCTGGGCGAACGCGACCGCCGACACCTCATTGGCCGCGGCGTTGCACAGGGGCAGGGTCGCCGCGAGCGCCGCCGCCTGCTCCGGTGTCGGCAGCGGCTTCACCTGCACCACCAGCTTCACAGCCAGTGACCCTACAAGTGCGCACGCCGATTTCGGCGCCGAACTCCGCGAGTTCAACGGCGAACCGACCACATTCACCTGCTCGTGCACTACCCGCCCAAGATCGCCCTGTCCCGAAGCCGAGTTGAAAGCGGCTCGGCCTCTAGTTTATGTTGCGCGACACAATCATTGTGCAGCGCAAGATGTGTGCGATGCGCACCCATGCTCTCATCCGACGAGGAGCCCGCCCATGCCGGCCACGACCGTCCCCGCCCCACCCCCGGTCACGCAAGGACGGACCCTGACCCTGATCGCGCTTCTGGCCGTCGCCTTCCTGCCGCTGGCCGGTCGGCGCGGCTTCGAGTGGAGGTGCGGTGTCCGGTGACTGATCTGGTGGGTACGCCGGTGAGTCGTCCTGGTGTCCTCCAGGCGACCTTCATCCCGCGGGAGAGTGCCATGGCGTGGTGGGGCGTGCGCGAGCCGGCGGACCTGCTCGCGGAGACCGGACTGCCGCCCGGGCGGCCGGCGGTCTGCCGGTTCGCCGTCCCGGTCACGGACGGCGCGGCGGAGGCGATCGGCCCGCGAGAGGTGCCCGTACGCCTCGCCGACCTCGACGGGGCGCTTCCGGCCCTGCGCGCACTCGGTCGGCGGCGCCGGGCCGAGACCGCCCTCGGCGCGTCCGTGTGGGCGTGGCGGGAGGCGGCGCTGCTGGCCGGCGACGACCGGCGCGAGGAGGAGTTCGGGGCGCTGGCCGCCCGCATGCCCACGGCGGCGCACTGCGTGCTGGGTCCGGACGGCACCGCGATCAGCTCGGCACCGGCCCTGCTCCGAAGGTTCCGGCAGATGGTCCACACCCGCCGCGAGCTGGGTGCGGCGGCGGTACGGGCGGACCTGCGGCCGTACCAGGTCACGGGCGTGGCCTGGCTCCGGGCGCTGCCCGAGACCGGCGGGGGAGGGATCCTGGCGGACGAGATGGGGCTCGGTAAGACCCTGCAGGCCATCTGCCTGCTGGCGACCCGGCAGGGACCTCGGGCGACCGGCCCGCACCTGGTCGTCTGCCCGACCTCGGTCGTCGGCAACTGGGCGCGCGAGCTGGCCCGCTTCGCGCCGGCGATCCGGGTCATCGGCCACCACGGCCCCGGACGCGGACTGCCGGATCCGGTCCCGCCGGGCGCCGTGGTCATCACCAGCTACAGCGTCCTTCGCGCCGACGCCGCGACGCTGACGGAGATCTCCTGGGACGTCGCGGTGTTCGATGAGGCGCAGCAGATCAAGAATCCCGAGGCCCTCGCGACGAGGACCGCCGCCCGGATCCCGGCCCGGCTCCGCGTGGCGATGACCGGCACCCCGGTCGAGAACCGTCTCGACGAGCTGTGGTCGATCCTCAACGTGACCAATCCCGGGCTGCTGGGCGGCCGGGCGCGCTTCCGGCAGCGGTTCGGCGTGCCGATCGAACAGCGCCGGTCGGCGACGGCCGCCAAGAGGCTCGGTGCCCTGGTGGCACCGTACGTCCTGCGACGGACGAAGTCCGACGTCGCCGCCGACCTGCCGCCCAAGCAGTTCGTCACGGTCGCCTGCTCGCTGACCGGGGAGCAGGCGCGCCTGTACCGGGACGCCGTGGACCGGGCCTTCACGGACGGCCTGGGAACGGGCGCCGCACGCCGGGGCCGCGTGCTGGCCCTGCTCACCTCGCTCAAGCAGATCTGCAACCATCCGGCGCAGTTCCTCGGCGACGACGGCGACCTCGCCGGCCGGTCCGGCAAGCTCGACCGGGTCACCGAGATGCTGTCGGAGATCGTCGCGGACGACGACCGGGCCCTGATCTTCACCCAGTACCGCGTGATGGGCGAACTCCTGGTCCGCCACCTCACCGACACGCTGGGGACGCCGGTCCCGTTCCTGCACGGGGGCCTCGACGTCCGGCGGCGCGACGCACTCGTCCACGCCTTCCAGACCGACGACGCCGCGCCGCCCGTCCTGCTGCTGAGCCTGCGGGCCGCCGGCTTCGGGGTGAACCTCACCCGGGCCGGGCACGTCGTCCACTACGACCGGTGGTGGAACCCGGCGGTCGAGGACCAGGCCACCGACCGGGCCCACCGCATCGGCCGGCGCGGACCGCTCACCGTGCACACGCTCGTCACCGGAGGGACCGTCGAGGAGCACATCGCCCGCCTGCACGACGCGAAGCGCGCGCTCGCCGGCGCGGTGTCCGGGGACTCCGCGGCGGCCCTCGCCGACCTGCCCGACGAGCGCCTCCGGGCCGTGCTGACACTCGGCGAGGAGGGGCTGCTCTGATGCCCGCCGAGTTCGGCGCCACCCCGTGGGGGAAAGCCTGGCTGCGGACGATCGAGCCCACCGCGGTCTCCCGGCCGAACCCGTTGCTGCCGAAGGCCCGCAGCCTCGCGCGGAACGCTGCCGTCACCCTCCGTACGGCCGAGGCCGGCCGGCTCGACGCGGAGGTGAGCGCCCGTGGCGTCGTCCACCGCGTCGCGATCGAATTCCCCTGCTGGAGCGGCGAACTGAGCACCGAGGTCGCCGGCCTCGTGGCCGACGCGGCACCGGTGCCCGGGGACCTGCCCGACGGACTCGAAGCGACCCTGACGAGGCGGGGCGCCGACATCGCGGCGCCCGCCGGCGAACGGGCCGCCGACTGCGGATGCGGCGCGGGCGACGGCCCGTGCGCGCACGTCCTGGCGGTCCTGTACGCCGTGGTCCAGCGCATCGACGAGACGCCCGCGCTCGCCGTCGAGTTGCGCTGCCGCGCGCCTCTCCAAGCGGCGGCCGATCCGGACTGGATCCCGCTGAGCGACGTCCCGGTCGAGGGTTTCTACGGAACCTGAGCCGGCCGGGCGGAGCTGCCCTCCAGGAGCACCCGGGCCACCAGCCGCGGGTCGTCGGCCATCGGAACGTGCCCGCACCCCTGAAGCCAGACGAACCGGGCGTGCGGCAGCGTCTGCTGGGCGCGGACGGCCTGGCCGGTCCGCAGGAGACGGTCCCGGGTCCCCCAGGCGATCGTCACCGGGACGTCCGGGACCTCGCCGCGGAACGTCGACCGGCGGCCGGCGCGCAGGGTCGGCTCGAACCCGGTCGCGCCGCGCAGCGCGGCGGCGTCGGCCAGCAGCGTGTCGATCGCGATGAGGTCCGGCCGCCCGTAGATCATCCCGAACATCAGGGTGCGCAGCCGCGGCGAGCGCGCCAGCCGGCGCATCGTCGCGGCGGGAACCCCGGCGCCGAGGCGGCACGCGCGCAGCACGAGCGCCGCGTACCGGAGCTCGAGGGGCGTGAAGAACCCGGCGGGGGACAGCGCGGTCACCGAGCGCGCGAGCCCGCGGTCGGCGGCCTCCAGCGCGAACAGTCCGCCGAGGGAGTTCCCGGCGACGTGCGGGCGGTCGAGGCCGAGCCGGTCGGTGAACTCCCGCAGCATGCTGATGGCGGTGTCGAGGTCGTACGGGGTGCCGGGCGGCAGTGGCGGCGACGCGCCGAAGCCGGGCAGGTCCACCGCGATGACGTCGCGTTCCTTGGCGAGCAGGTCGATCACCGGCTCCCATGCCTGCCAGCGGTGGCCGATGCCGTGCATGAGCAGCAGGGGCGGGCCGTCGCCCCGCCGTTCGAAGACGATGTCCACCCGCCGAGCGTAAGCCGAAGTTACCGCTCGGTCACTATGACGGCGCTCACTTCTCCCGGGGTGTTCAGCCGGACTCCGGGGACCAGGCGATCACCAGGTCCACCAGACCGGGGAAGCGGGTGTCCAGGTCCTCGACGCGGACGTGGCTGCGGCGTTCGAGGCCGTACTGGCGTTGCCTGATGACGCCGGCCTCGCGCAGCGCCCGGAAGTGATGGGTGAGGGAGGACTTCGGGCGGTCCAGGCCGAACCAGCCGCAGGGGTGGTCGAACGCCTCGCGTTCGAGCAGGAGCTTGCGGACGATGCGCAACCGCAGCGGGTCGCTCAGCGCGCCCAGCACCGTCTCCAGGCGCAGCTCCTCGATGGCCGGTTCGGGCAGCGGGGGCGGCGTGCCGGGCGGCTCCGGCATCACCGTCACGGCCGGCCTCGTCTGCGCGGTCACGGGCATCAGTGGTTCCCCCTTCGCTCTTGTACGAGTTGAATCGTACAGCCTGCTATGTTCGACTCTGCTCGTACAAGTACGACTTAACTCGTACTGACGCTCGGCGAGAGGAATCTCCATGGCAAGGACCCATCCGGCACACGTCGACGCGGCTCCCACCCAGGGAGCGCCCGGGAGCCCTCCCACCTGGTGGGTGTGGCCGGCGGCATGGCCGGTGACGGCGGTCTTCGTCCTGTCGAACGCGGCGACGCCGCTGTACGTCCTGTGGCAGCGCGACATCGGCTTCTCCAAGGGCACGCTGACGGTGATCTTCGCCTTCTACATCGTCGGCCTGCTCGGATCGCTGCTGGTCTCGGGCGTGCTGTCCGACCGCGTCGGGCGCAGGCCCGTCCTGCTGCCCGCGCTCGCCCTGGCGATGGCGGCGTGCCTGATCTTCGCGACCGCTTCGACGGTGGCCGCGCTGGTCGTGGCCCGGCTGTTCACCGGCATCGCGGTCGGCGCGGTCGTCTCCGCCGGGATGGCCGCGGTGACCGACGTGGCCGGACCGCACCGCAAGCGGCTCGCGGCGCTGCTCGCCTCGTGCGCGATGGTGTTCGGCGCGGGCCTCGGGCCCTTCCTGGCGGGTGTGCTGTCCGAGACCCTGCCGGCGCCGACCGTCACCGTCTTCCTCGTCGAGGCGGCCCTGCTCGCGACGGCGTTCCTCACGGTGCTGCGGATGCCGCTCCGCCGCCCCACGGCGCCGGCGCCGGGCGCCCGCGCCTGGATACGCGTGCCCGGGGTGCCGCGTGGCGACGGCCTCCGGCTGGTGCTCGGCATCGCCGTGTTCGGCCCCGGCATCACCGCGACGTCCTTCGTGCTGTCCCTCGGCCCGTCGCTGCTCGGCGGGCTGCTGCACACCACCGACCGGGCGCTCGCCGGGGCCATGGCCTTCGGGATGTTCCTGGCCGCCACCGGGGTTCAGTTCGCGGTACGACGCCTGCGCAGGCCCACGATCCTGCTCCTCGGAGCGGTGAGCACGACCGCCGCGATGGCCGCTCTCGTCACGGCGGTGCACACCTCGTCGGTCCCGCCGCTCATCGCCGCCGCCGTGCTCGCCGGGATGGGCCAGGGCGCGGGTCAGCTCGGCGGCCTGTCACTGCTCAACTCGAGTGTCCCGCCCCAGCGGCTGGCCGAGGCGAACGCGGCGCTCAACGTGGGCGGCTACGTCCCCGCGGGCGCCCTCCCCGTGGCGGCCGGCTACCTCAGCGACGCCATCGGACTGACCGCCGGCGCGACGATCTTCGGCGCCGTGCTCGCGGCCCTGGCGACCACCGGAGGACTGATCGTCCTCGCCGGCCGCCGCCGGATCCGGTGACCCGGCCGCACCCGGGCGTCGCCGACGAGTTCGCCGAGCGGATGGCCGGGCTTCGCGCCGTCCGGCAGGCTGAACGAGCTGCCGGCCGGTCAGGGCTCGAGTTCGGCGGCGACGCCCTGGAAGTCCTCCATGGACAGGGTCAGGGTGTTCTGGCCCTGGAACACCTGGGTCTCGCCCGCCTGGCCGAGGTGATGGTTGCAGGCCCGGTCGAGGTAGGCCTCGACGAGCCGGGCGTTGGTGAGCCGGCCGCGACCTCGCAGCGTGGCCAGGTCGCGCCGGGCGACCTGCCACGCCTCCGGCGCGAGCTTCAGGCGGCGTTCGCCGGCCAGCAGCGCCGCGAGGTGCACGCGGAGCCCGGGGTCGGACAGGTCGGGCAGCCGTACGGTACGGAAGTCGGTGAGCAGCTCGGGGATGGCGTCGGTCAGCTCGCGCAGCCGGCCGGGTGCGCAGGTGGCCGCGAGGGTGGTCTCGCTGACGCCCTCGACCCGCGCCCGGTAGAGCGCGGAGGCGTACGCGGCGCCACGGTCGTCGTCGAGGACGACGGTGTCCAGGCCTTCGATGAGGAGCGTGTGGCCGTTGTACTCGGCGATGTGCTCGCGGAGCCGCCGGGGGTCGATCTCGGCGAGCTCGTCGGCGAGCAGCGTGTGGACCTCGCCGCTGCCCACGCCGACCTCGGCCAGCGCACGGGCGATCATGCGGGTGAGGCGGCGCTGGCCGCAGGACAGCTCACCGACCAGCAGCACCGCCGGCGCCGACGCGCTGGAGACCTCCTGTCCTCGGAGGCTGAGCGCCCAGCTGCCGCGCCGCCGCAGCTCCATCAGTAGCCGCTCGACGTCATCGGGGCCGGGCAGGAACGTGATGCCGTACGCCTCCACCAGCCCGGGGCCGGGATCGGGCCGGTACGCCGGATCGGGGAACGGCGGCGGCGTCGACCCCGCGGCCGCCTGATCACCGGGGGAGATGGAGGTGGGGGGCACCGGATCCGGCGTGACCGAGGTGGGCGGCGCGGTCGAGAAGGGAGCCGTGGGGTCGGGGGCGACCGCAGTGGGCCCGGGGACCGAGCTCTCGGCGGGAGAGGCCGGCGCGATCCCCGGACCGGGCGACCCGGGATACGAGACGGGCGGATTGGAGGAAGGGCCGGATCCCCCGGGATTCGAGGTCGGCGGGTTGGACGAAGGGCCGGAGGCCGAGGGGAGGGGCTCCGACGAGGGCCAGGCCGTCGTCGCCGGCTGTGCCGCGGGAGGAGAGTCGGCCTTGCGCTGCTCGGCGAGATGGGCGCGGGCGGCCTCGATGATCTCCCACGGCGTGAGGGACTCACCGGGGCCCGGGTCCGGCCCGGCGGCGATCGTCTTCATCAGCGCCGCCGGGACGGCGAGCCCGGGCCGGGGCGGTGCCACACCCGCGAGCCGGCACGATGACAGCGCGGCCGCGTAGGACGCGGCCAGCAGACTCCGCAGGATCTGCGGGTCGGCGCCGGAGACCGCGCCGGGCAGCGTGCCGTCGGCCGGCCACAGCTCCCGGAGCGGATGCCCCGGCTGCCCGATCGACTGCAGGGTGCGGACGCCTTCGGGATCCAGCCAGGGCAGCACCGCGGCCGCGGTGCCGGGGGCGGCGTCCAGGTCGGCGGCGAGCAAGGCGAAGGCGACCCGCCGGGCCTCCGCCGGCCCGGCCGCGGCGGCGGGCAGCGCGGCCGCGGCGGCGGCGAGGTCGTAGCAGGCGAGCCGGAAGTGGTCGCCCGGCGCCGTGTCGCGCAGCAGCGTCACCCGCAGCTCCGGCGGGCAGCGGCGCAGCCACTCCTGCACGATCGCCTGGTCGCCGAACCGCACGGCGGCGTGGTCGCTGGGGACCATCCGCAGGGCGGTGCCGGCCATCGCCGCGAGCGCGTCGGCGCGGGGCCGGAACGCGGGCTCGCCGCGCAGGGCCTCAGCGGTCTCCCACAGGGCACGGACGACGTAGGAGGCGCCCATGGGGTCGCCGGCCCGCAGCCGTTCGGTGTAGGCGCCGATGATCAACGCGAGCGGAGGCTCCAGGAACCAGCGCGGGCCGGCCGCGGCGGGCGACAGATGACGGGCGAACAGCCCGACGAGGGGATGGTCGGTGTCGGCGGCGGGCGCGCCCGCGCACCACAGCACCGCGAAGAACGACACCGCGACGGGACTGGGGGTGCCCGGCGCGAAGAGGGGATCCTGCATCGCGAACTGGGCGGGATTCGCGCCGGCCGCCGCGGCCACGGTCTGCTGGAGCCGGCCGAGCACGGCGGGGGCCGGCGGCGCGCCGAACAGGCCGTCGCCGGCCAGCGGCCCCGGGGTGAGGTCCGGGCCGGTGGTCAGCAGCGAGGGCGGCACCGGCGGCCGGCCGGCGCCCGGTGGGGCGGGCATGACCGCCTGGCGCGCGGCGGGGTCGAACGGGGGTGGGCACAGGTGCCAGTTGCCGTCCAGTCCGCAGCGGTACCAGCGGCCCCACGCGCCGAACAGCCACCACTCGCCGGCCCCGGCGAGCATCCGCGACGTGATCGCCTCGGCACGCGCTTGCGGCGGCGCGCCCATCCACCAGGGGGAGGACGTCATGCCGCGCACGTCTGTCTCGATGGCCGCGAACGGGTCGTTCGGGGGTGCGGCCGGGGCCTGCCAAGTCACGATGCGCATCGTAGTGCTTCACATACGACACCTTTGCAGCGCGTAATGACCGTAATGTAGGTTTACTCCTTAAATGGGAGGGGGTGGGCGTGTGAACGCCGCGCGACTCAAGGCACCGGGACTGGGCTTCGCGGTCCTGTCGTCGGTCGCCTTCGGCACGTCGGGGCCGTTCGGCAAGGCACTGATCAACGCCGGTTACTCGCCGATGCAGGCGTCGTGGACACGGGTCGCCGGCACCACGCTGATCCTGCTGCCCCTCGCCGTCCTGCTGCGCGGCCGCGCCGCCGGGCGCGCGGTCCGCGGCCGATGGCCGCTCCTCCTGCTGTACGGGCTGATGGGCGTGGCGGGCTGTCAGTCGCTGTACTTCGTCGCGGCGTCCCGCCTGCCGGTCGGCGTGGCCATCCTGCTCGAGTTCACCGGGCCCGTCCTCGTCGTCGCGTGGATGCGGTTCGTCCGGCGGACCCGTGTGCCCCGGACCGCCGCCGTCGGCGTCGTGATCGCCCTGGCCGGCCTTGCGTGCGTCGTGCAGGTCTGGTCCGGCATGAGGATCGATCTGCTCGGGCTGCTCGCCGGGCTCGGAGCGGCGGCCTGCCAGGCCGCCTACTTCCTGATCATCGACCGGGTCGGGGACGACGTCGATCCCCTCGTCATGACGGCCGCCGGCTCCACCGTCGGCGCGGTGGTGCTGGCCGTGGTCGCGCCACCGTCGGGGATCCCGTGGCACGTGCTCACCACCGGGGTGCCGTTCGGTGATCGGCTCGCCCCCGGCTGGTTCCTGGTGGTGTGGATCATCCTCATCAGCACGGTCGTCGCGTACCTCGCCGGGGTCGCCGCCGTCCACCGCCTGTCCGCCCCGGTCGCGGGCGGCGTCGCCTACCTCGAGGCGGTGGCGGCGGGCCTGTTCGCCTGGATCACGCTCGGCGAGCGGCTGAGCCCCGCCCAGCTCGCCGGAGGCGCGATCGTGCTGGTCGGCGCGTTCGTCGCCCAGCGATCGGTCGCCCCCGACGAGCCCGTCATGGAGCCCGTGCCCTCTCTGGAGAGCGCGGGAGTCAGGAGTGCTGACGCGTGAAGGTGCGCGTGCCGACCGCCAGGGCGGCCACGGCGAACGCCGCCGAGACGCCGAGACCGGCCGCCAGCGTCGTCGACGCGTAGTGCCCGGCGAACGCCGCACGCAGCGCCTCCACGCCGTACCGGAAGGGCGTCGCGCGCGACACGGCGTCGAGCCAGCCCGGCGCCGCCGACATCGGCAGCATCGCCCCGGACAGCAGCAGCATCGGCACCACGAACGTGCTGGACAGTGGCGCGAACAGCTCCTGCCGCTTGAGCGTCAGGGCGAACGCGTACGACAGCGCGGCCAGACCGGCGGCCAGCGGCACGAGCAGCGCCAGGCCGATCAGTAGCCCGGCGACGGGCACCCGGAAGCCGAACGCGACGCCGGCCGCGATCACGATCACGGCCTGTCCGAGGAGGACGACCGTGTTGGTGAGCACCCGGCCCAGGAGCAGGGCCAGACGCGAGGCCGGCGTGACGCGGAGCCGTTCGAGGACGCCGAACCGCGCGTCGAAGACGATGCCGAACCCGGCCAGCCCCGCGCTGAGCAGGGAGAGCTGGATCAGCACGCCGGGCACGAAGATCTGCCAGCTGTCGTGCCCGAGGTAGGTCCCCAGCAGCGGTCCGAACAGGACGAGGTTCAGGACGGGCTGCAGTACGCCGAAGACCAACCCGAGCCAGCCGCCCAGGGTGAGCCGCAGCTGGTGGCGGAAGATCAGCCAGATGTCACGCGGCACGGGCGGCCGCCTTTCGCTCGGTGAGGGCCAGGAAGACGTCGTCGAGGGTCGGGCGCGTGTGCTGGATCGACAGCGGCTCGACGCCGGCCGCGTCCAGGGCCCGCGTCAGCTCGATCAGGATGCGATCGCCGGGCTCGACGGTCAGCCGCAGCGTCCGCCCGGTGACGCGCACCTCCCGGACGTGGGCCAGGTCGGCGAGCGCGGCCCTGGCCCGCCCGGGGTCCCCGGCGATCTCGGTGGTGACGACGTCCCCGGCCAGCCGGGCCTTCAGGTCGTCCGGCGAACCCTCGTCGACGATGCGCCCCTGGTCGATGATGAGGATCCGGTCGCACAGCGCGTCGGCCTCGTCGAGGTAGTGCGTGGTCAGGAAGACCGTCGTGCCGTGCTGGTCGCGCAGCCGCCGGATGTGCTCCCACAGCGCGCTGCGGCTCTGCGGGTCGAGCCCGGTGGTCGGCTCGTCCAGGAAGACCACGGCGGGCCGGTGGACGACGCCGAGCGCGATGTCCAGCCGGCGTTTCTGCCCTCCGGACATCGCTCCGATCGCCCGGTCGGCCAGGTCGAAGTCCGCGAGCAGATCGAGGGACCGGGAACGCGCGTCCGGCACGCGGTACAGCCGGGCCTGCAGCACCAGCTCCTGCAGGGCGGTGCACGAGGGATTGGTGCTGCCGCCCTGGGCGACGTAGCCGATCCGGCGTCGTACGCCGGCCGGGTCGGCGATCAGGTCGTGCCCGGCCACGGTCGCGGTGCCGCCGGTGGGCCGCAGCAGCGTCGTGAGCATCCGCAGGGTCGTCGTCTTGCCCGCGCCGTTCGGCCCGAGGAAGCCCACGATCTCCCCGGCGCGAACGGTGAGGTCGACGCCGCGTACGGCGTCGGTCCCGGTGAAGGACTTGGCGAGGCCTCGTGCCTCGATGACGTGGTCCATGTCGGTAGAGTAACCACAATTTTGGTGCCACACCAAAATTTAATCGACACCAGCGCGGATATCATGCGGTCATGGCGGAGGAGCTCGGACTACGGGAGCGCAAGAAGCGCGAGACACGACAGCGCATCGCCGACGTCGCCATGGGGCTGTTCATGATCCGCGGCTTCGACCAGACCACGGTCGCCGACATCGCCGAGGCCGCCGACGTGTCCGTCAACACGGTCTTCAACTACTTCAAGACCAAAGAGGACCTGTTCTTCGACCGTCAGGACGTCGCCGTGCAGAGCCTCGGTCGCGTCGTGGCGTCCCGGCGTGAGGGAGAGTCGATCGTCGAGGCGCTGCGGCGCGACTTCCACGAGGCGCTGGACGAGCGGGACTGGCGCTACGGCATCGTCAACGGCGCGGGCGACTTCTACGAGATGGTCATGGCGAGCCCGGCGCTGCGCGGCCGGATGCGGGAGATGCACGAGCTGCGGAAGGGGTATCTCGCTCAGGTTCTGGCGGAGGAGACCGACGCCGACCCCGACGATCCCGTTCCGCGATTCGTCGCCGCGCAGGTGGTCGCGCTGACCCAGGCCATCTCGGGGGAGTATCTCCGGCGGCTCCGAGCCGGAGAGAGCTACGTGGTCATCCTCCCGTCGGTGCGGGTCGCCGCCGACCGGGGTTTCGACCTGCTGAAGTCCGGGATCGGCAATTACCCCGAGCCGACCTGACCCAGGGTGCCGGCGCGGGCGGCGGCCAGGGCGGCGTCGGCGGCCCGGTCGGCGACCGTCGCGTCCACCGGCTCGCGGCTGACGAACAGCCGGTAGTAGAGCGGCGCCACCGCCGCCCGTACGACCTCGGCGGGGTCGGTGCCGTCCGGCAGCTCGCCCCGGGCGACGGCCCGGGTCACGATCCGGGCGGCCTGGTCGTGCCGGGAGGCGAAGAAGTCCCGCAGCGCGTCCGCGACGGCGGGGCTCTGCGTGGCCGCGGCGATGAAGGCGGTCGACACCGGTGCCTCGGCCGCCTCCGTGAAGCCGGTGAGCACCAGGCGGGCGAGGGCGCGCAGGTCACCGGCGGCCGACCCGGTGTCGGGGATCGGCCAGGGCTCCTCGCTCGCCATCTCCAGGGCGTCGGCGATCAGCCCGTCGATGCCGCCCCAGCGCCGGTAGACGGTGGTCTTGTGCACTCCGGAACGGGTGGCGACGCCCTCGACGGTGAGCGCGGTGTACCCCTTCTCGGCGAGCTCGCTGAGGGTGGCCGCGCGCACGGCGGCCCGTACGCGGGCGCTGCGGCCGCCCGGCCGCCGGCCGACGCCGTCGCTGATCGTCATCGGGAAATCCTGTTGCGCTCGGGGAGGCTGGTCTGCCATCATCATAACGCAACGCGAGTTGCGATTAGTCGTCAATGGAGGAGAGCAGCAGCCATGGGCCTGGCACCGAACACCGCGATGTCCGTCTGGAACCCACGCCGTGTATCGGAGGCCCTTCTTGTCCACCCAGCTCACCCTGCGGGGCGTCGCCAAGTCCTACGGTGACCGCCGCGTCCTCACCGACGTCTCCTTCTCCGTACGGCCCGGCGAGCGCGCCGGCCTCGTCGGGGAGAACGGCTCCGGCAAGTCCACGCTCCTCCGGCTGATCGCCGGCGCCGAGCGGCCCGACGACGGCGAGGTGACCGTCATGGCCGGCGGCGGCGTCGGCCACCTCGGTCAGACCCGGGATCTGCCGTCCGGCGGCACCGTCCAGCAGGCCATCGACGCGGCCCTCGCCGACCTGCGGGCGATGGAGCGCCGGATGCGCGAGCTTGAGACCGGCCTCACCGAGGACCGGTTCGACGAGTACGCCGCGCTGCAGGCCGCCTACGAGGCGCGGGGCGGCTACGAGTCCGACGCCCGCGTCGACAAGGCGATCCATGGCCTGGGACTCGCGCACCTGGACCGCGAGCGCGTGCTCGGCACCCTCTCCGGCGGCGAGGAGGCCCGGCTGGCGCTGGCCTGCGTGCTGGCGGCCTCCCCGGAGATCCTGCTGCTCGACGAGCCCACCAACCACCTCGACGAACCGTCGATGACCTGGCTGGAGGACCGCCTCCGCACCCACCACGGCACCGTCGTCGTGGTCTCCCACGACCGGCTCTTCCTTGACCGCGTCGCGACCGTGATCTACGAGGTCGAGGACGGATCCGTGAACCGCTTCGGCGGCGGCTACACCGGGTTCCTCGCCGAGAAGGCTGGGGCGCGCGTTCGCTGGGAGCAGGCGTACGCCGCGTGGTGCGCGGAGATCGAGCGGGTCGAGACCCACGCCGCGACCACCGCCCGCCGGGTCGCGCCCGGCCGGGCGCGAAAGGACGGCAACAAACTCGCCTACGACCGGGACGCGGGCCGGGTGCAGAGCTCGATCGCCGGGCGGGTCCGCCAGGCGCAGGAGCGACTGCGCCGGCTGCGGGAGAACCCGGTGTCCAAGCCGCCCGAGCCGCTGCGCTTCGACGGGCTGTTCCGCGGGGGAGATCACGACGGAACGCTCGCCGAACTCCACGAGGTGACGGTCGGCGACCGGCTGCGCGCGGTGTCCCTCACCGTGGCGGCCGGCGATCACCTGCTGGTCCATGGGCCGAACGGCGCGGGCAAGTCCACCCTGCTGCGGGTCCTCGCGGGAGAGACGCCCGATTCTGGGACGGTGCGCCGGCGCGGCCGCGTCGGCTACCTGCCCCAGGAGGTCGAGTTCCCCGATCCACGGCGATCCGCGCTGGCGGTGTTCGTCGGCGGCCGGCCCGGCCATCCGGAGGAGCACCGCGCACGGCTGCTGTCGTACGGGCTGTTCCACCCCGACGCCCTGGCCACGCCCGTCGGCGCGCTGTCGGTCGGCCAGCGGCGGCGCCTGGCCCTGGCCCGGCTGCTGGCGTCGGAGAGCGACCTGCTCCTGCTCGACGAGCCGACCAACCACCTGTCACTGGTCCTGGTCGAGGAGCTGGAAGAGGCGCTCGACGACTTCCAGGGCGCGCTGGTCGTCGTCTCCCACGACCGGGCGCTGCGGCGCAGTTTCCCGGGCCCGCGGCTGGAGATGCGCGACGGTCGCATCGCCGCCTGACCGCCCGCCGTACGGACCAATCCCTGCAGAGAGTGCTCACCTGCCGGGCGGCTGCCGACCAGGAGTCTGCCCGACGGCGACTCCCAGAACTGATGAGGACCAACGTGATGAACGCTGTGCAGAGTGCCCGGATCGAGGAGTTCCGCCGGACGCGGGACGTGGAGCGCCTGACCTCCGACCTGCGGGCGGCGGGCGGGCCCCTCGTCGAGGACGCCGAAGGCGATGACGCACTGGTGACGTTCGTGTGGATCGGGCCGCAGCGGCAGGTCTCGGTACGCGGCGCGCAGCTGTTCGAGGACCGCAACGCGATGTCGCATCCGATGCGGCACGTCGACGGCACGGACGTCTGGTACCTGAGCGTGCTCGCTCCGCGCGGCGTCACCACGGTGTACCAGTACCTGGTCGACGATCCGTTCCTGGACGCCGACAAGACCGACATGGCGCTCCTGGGACGGCTGGTGGCCGAGTCGCGGGACCGGTCCTTCGCCGACCCGTTCAACCCGCGCCGGATGTTCCCGCAGGCCGCCAAGATCGCAGGCGTGGACTCCGCGCCGCCGGAGCAGTGGGACTCGGTCCTGGAGCTGCCCGGCCTGGAGCCGGCTCCCTGGTTCGACGGCGCGGAGCCTCCCCTGACCCGGCACCGGCTGGTCTCCGAGGCGCTCGGCAACGAGCGAACCGTGTCGGTGTACGCGCCGCCGGGGGAGGGGCCGCATCCGCTGGTGATCCTGCTCGACGGAGAGTCGTGGCTGTCGGTGGCGCGCCTCCATGTCGCCGTGCACGAGCTGATCACGAGCGGCGCCATGGCTCCGGCAGTGGTCGCGTTCGTCGACAACCCGCCGGACGGCATGACCGCCCGCATGATCGAGCTCGCCTGCCACTCCGCGACGACCCGGATGCTCACCGACGAACTGCTGCCGCTGCTGCGGTCGCGCTTTCCGCTGACGGAAGACGTGATCGTCGGCGGCAACAGCCTCGGCGGGCTGGCCGCCGCCTTCGCCGCGTTCGAGCGACCCGACGTCTTCACAGCGGTGCTGTCCACGTCGGGCAGTCACTGGTGGGGCTACCGGCCGGGTCCGGGCGGGTGGGGCAAGGACGACGAGCCGGAGTGGCTGACCCGGCAGTTCGCCGCCGCGCCGTACAAGCCGGTCCGGTTCTGGATCGACGTCGGCCGGCTGGAGACCGGCGCGTCGCCGCTCTCGCCCGGTGTCGACCAGCGGGCCGCCAACCGGCACCTGCGGACCGTCCTGACCGCCAAGGGCAACGACGTGACCTTCCACGAGGCGCCGGGCGGACACGACTTCGCGACCTTCCGCCGCAGCGCGGTACGCGGACTGCTGACCCTTCTCCCGGGGTGACCGGGGGACCCGGCGCAGCTCGATCGGCACGGCTGATCGGGACTTACTTTGTAAAGGGCGTCGGCTGGAGATGCGTAGGACTGGCAAAAATAAGTAGACCGGTCTATTTTTCTCCTATGATCACCAAGGGAGAGCGGACCAGCGCGCGGCTGGTGGAGTCGATGCTCGAGCTGATCCAGGCGCGCGGTTACAGCGGCACGGGTCTCAACACGGTGGTGGAGCACTCCGGGGCCCCGAAGGGGTCGCTCTACTTCCACTTCCCGGAGGGCAAGGAGGCGCTGGGGGAGAGGGCCGTCGAGCTGGCGGCCGACCAGTTCCGCACCCTCTTCGCCGAGACCGTCGGCGACGCCGCGAGCCCAGGGGAGCTTCTCCGGCGTGTCGTCGACGTCCTGATCGGGCTCCTCGCCGACAGCGACTTCCAGCTCGGCTGCCCGGTCTCCGTGGTCGCCCTGGAGATGGGCGCGCACAGCGAGCGGCTGCGCACGGCCTGCGCGGCCGCCTTCGAGTCGTGGATCGGGCCGGTGACCGACTACCTCGTCGGTCGCGGCCACCCGCGCCCGACGGCGCGCACCCTGGCCACGACCGTGGTCAGCGGCCTGGAGGGCGCGATGATCGTGTCCCGCGCCCAGCGTGACGTGGAGGCGTTGCGCAGCGCCGCTCAGGTGTTCGGCGATCTCCTGGACCAGCCGCCCGCCGGCATCGCGAAGGAGAACTCGTGAACGGGCCGCACGCCCTCGTCTTCGGGGCCACCGGATTCATCGGCCGGCAGTTGATCCTCGCGCTGGACGAGGCCGGGGTCCGCGTCACCGCGGCGACCCGCGAGAGCGGGTCCGCCCTCGGCCTGCGGGCCTGGCTCGCCGAGCGCGGGTGCCGGACCGCCCCTGCCTGCGTCCGTGTCGACTTCGACGCGCCCGCGTTGCTCGAGGGCGACGCGTCGGACTGGGAGGACGTCACCGACGTCTACAACTGCGCCGGGGCCTACCGGTTCGGCATGACGGCCTCGGAGGCGCGTCACGCCAACGTCGACGGTGTCCGGGCGATCGTGGCGTTCGCGGCGCGGCTGCCCCGCCTGCGGCGCCTCGTGCACGTCTCGGGATACCGCGTGGGGGGCCAGGACCCCGCGACGGTGCCGTGGAGCGACGAGATCGCACGACGTACGTATCAACGCCTCGGCGCCTACGAGGCGTCCAAGGTCGAATCCGACGCCGTCGTCCAGGCCACCGCGGACCGGCTGGGTGTGCCGTGGTCCATCGTCAATCCGTCCAGTGTGATCGGGGTCAGCACGAGCGGTGAGTCCGACCAGCAACTCGGCCTGGCCGCGAGCCTGCGCGAGATCTGGCAGGGTTCGATCGCCGCGCTACCCGGGGACGCGCGGACGTTCGTCCCCGTCGTTCCGGTCGACCACCTCGCGCGGTTCATGACGCTGCTCCCGGAGGATCCGGCCGCAGAAGGGGAGGCGTTCTGGATCCTGGACGACGACACTCCGCCGCTGCCGGACCTTCTCTCGCTCGTGGGCCGGCACTACCAGGTGAAGGTCCCGCGGCTGAGGATCCCCGTGTCGCTGATCCGGCGCCTGCCGGCCGCGCTGACCAAGGCGGACCCGGAGACGCTGACCTTCCTGTCGTCCGACCGGTATCCGACCGGACCGGCCCGCGCGTTCGCCGAACGTCACGGGCTCGGACTCCCCGACACGACCGAGTCGATCCTGCGGTGGGCGGACCACCTGGCCGCCCACCGGTTCGGCGCCGTGCCGGCCCAGCGGCCCGCGCGGCGGTTCACCCGGCACGCGGGCGTACGGACGTTCGGCATCGGTGAGCCGGGCGCGCGAACCCTGGTGCTCCCCGGTCTGCCCGTCAACGCCGACACCTGGGCTCCGGTCGGCGGCGCGCTCGGCGACGCCCGCGTGGTCGACCTTCCAGGCCTCGGACTGAGCGCGGGCCGTCCGCGGGACCTGTCCGCCTGGTCGGCCGCTCTGGTCGAGGGGACCGGCCCGGTACACCTGGTCGGCCACTCCATCGGCGCCGCCGCCGCCGTGCAGGCCGCGCTGGCCCACCCGGATCTGGTCGAGCAGCTCACTCTCGTGTCGCCTTTCTTCCTGCAGGCGCGCGCCGGGTTCGCCACCCGAGCCGCCCCGGTGACCCGCGGGTATCTCGGCCGGGTCGGCCCCGAGGCCCTGTCGCGGCTGCTCACCGGGGACACGGCCCATGCGGAGAAGCTCGCCTCCAGCGTCGAGGACCTGCGCCGAGGGCGCGTCGCCTCCCACGTCGCGCGGTTGCTGGCCGCCGCCGGCCGCGAGCGGTGGCGCGGCGAACTCCGGGCCGGGCTCGAGCGCTACCCGGGGCGCGTACACGTGGTCGTGGGGGTCGAGGACCCGCTGACCGACGAGGGCCGAGCGCTGGTGGACCGCCTCGGCGCGCGGGGGAGGGAGACGACGATCGACGGAGCGGGCCACCATCCTCAGCTCACCCACGAGGGGCTGCTGGCCCAGGCGATCCAGGACCACGCCCCGTCACGTACCGGCTCGCGCGGATGACCGACCTGTTCGGCCTGGCGTCACCGCCGTCGCCCGGCTCGGCCTTCCACGGTGGCGGTGTCGATGCCCTGCTCGATGACGCGCGGTCCGATACTCCGCTCGCGCAGCTCGGCGCCGAGAGTCACCAGGTGCGGCCCGGGCCCGCCCTCGGTCGCATCGATGCCGCGTCTCGGCGCCCCGAGCGGCCGTCGTGCTCACTGACGGCTCGGGAGCGTCGCGAGCGCCTGCGACCGCTGGGCGACCAGATCGTCGTAGGTGCCGTCGCGCTCGGCCCACCGGTGCATCAGCACGCCCTTGACGAGGATCTCGTGCGGAGTGGGGTCGGTCCGAGCAGGTCCATCACCTCGGTGGCGAACTCGGCCAGTTTGAGCGCGCGGGGGTTGTGCTGTGCCTGCTCCGGCGTGGTGGCGACAGCCGGGGGGACGAGTTCGGACACCTCGATGCCGGTGCCGTCCAGTTGCGCGCGCAACGCCTCGGAGTAGGCGTGCACGCCGGCCTTCGAGGCGGCGTAGGTCGGCATGACCGGGAACGGCAGGAACCCGATGCCTGAGGTCACCGTGATGATGGTGCCGGTGCCGCGTCCGATCAGGTGCGGGGTGAACGCGTCGATGACGCGGATGGTGCCGAGGAGGTTGGTGTCGATCGTCTTTTCCGCGGCGCTGAAGTGTGCGGGATCGCGCAGGTCCTCCGGGATCATGACCCCGGACATCGTCACGATCGTGTCGAGGCCCGGATGGCTGTGGAGGATCGTGTCGCGGGCACGGTCGATGCCGTCCTGGTCGGTCACGTCGATGGGAACGGTCGCGAAAACCCCTCGGCCGCGAGTTGGTCGAGCAGGTCGGTTCGCCGGCCGCCGACGATGACGGCGCTGCCGGCCGCGGCGAAGCGGCGAGCGAGCTTCTCGGCCTGGCCGCCCTGCGCCCGCGGCCACAGCGGCGCCGGAAGCCAGAACGTGTGCCCGCACGGTTGCATCAGCTCCTGGCCGGCGTGCAGGTTCCCGCGTTCGTGGAAGGGCGCGCGTTCGATGTGCTTGCGTCAAACCGGCTCGCAGTCGCGCTCTCTCCGCGCCTCCAGCCCGGGTACAACCGTCTCCGGTCGCTGCTCCTCGATCCTGAGGAGCAGGCGTTCCACCAGGACTGGACGCGCGCCACGGAAGGATTCATCGCTGCCCTCAGAAAATCCATCGGCGACGACATCGACAACCCGCGATTCGTGGAACTGGTGGGCGAGCTTGCCCTGTCGAGCGAGCGGTTCCGAACTCTCTGGGCGCGCCACGACGTCCGCAGCCTCGAAGGCGGCACCACCACCGTGAACCATCCCGTCGTCGGTGAGCTGCGCCTGCACCGAGACAAGCTCCCTGTAGACGATCTGCTCCTGGTCCTCTACTACGCCGATCAGGGCAGCGAGAGCGATGAGAAACTACGCCTCCTCGCCTCCATGGCCCAGACAACACCCACCCGGACACGCGTCGGATCACAGACGGCTGAAGGGAACAGCCGCCTCGAACCTCAATAGCCTCGCGCTTTCGGGAGCCAGGTCGCCGACAGAGCCCTCGCTACCGCCGATAATCACTGGCCTGGGCTCCAAGGACGTTCAGAAGAGCCAGGGCCTCGGCGCCAGGGGATCCCGGCGGCGCACTGTAGAGCACGAGGTGCTGGTCGCGGTCCGTGAGCGTGAGCGAGTCGCAGTCGACGGTGATCTCCCCGACGACCGGGTGACGGAAGGTCTTCGTGAGCATCGGCGCAGCCTGCACGTCGTGCCGCTCCCAGAGTCGGGCGAACTCGGGGCTGCCGTCGCGGAGTTCGTCGACGAGGCCGGTCACCGCGGGATCCGTGGGGTAGCGGGCGAGGGTGGTGTGGAGCTCCATGACCACTTGGTGGCGGAACTCGGCGGCGTCGGAGACCCCGTACAGCGTCGCATCGGCGCGCGCCGACCCCAGGAATGCCCGGCGCGCGAGATTGCGGTCCTCCGGGGCACGCTTGGCGAAGTCCTCCATGAGCGCGGCCGCGAGGTCGTTCCATGCGAGCACCTCGAATGCGGCGGACATCACGAAGGCGGCCGTCTGTGGTAGCCGCTCGAGGAGGGCGAGGATGCTCGGGCGGACGTCGCGCCGGTGCAGCCGGTTACGGGCCGGCGCGGTGCCCGCGAGGACGTGGAGGTGATCGGACTCGGCGTCCGTGAGCCGCAGTGCGCCTGCGATCCCGGCGAGGACCTCGCCCGACGGTCGCGGTGCCCTGCCCTGTTCGAGCCGGACGTAGTACTCGGTGGAGATGTGCGCGAGGACCGCGACCTCCTCGCGACGAAGACCCGGTGTCCGGCGTCGCGGGCCCGAGGGGAGGCCGACGTCCTCCGGTCTGAGCCGCTCGCGACGGCTACGGAGGAACGCCCCAAGCTCCTGCTTGTCCATACCCCGAGTCTGCACGCTGTGCGGCGACGGATCCTGGTACTACCTGTGCCTGCATCCGGGCTGGAGGCCGACCTGACACTGTCGTCATGACGAACGACATCGACATCGCACCCATCGGCCTGCTCACCGGCAAGGTCGTGTTCATCACCGGCGCCAGCCGCGGCATCGGGGCGGCCGCGGCCCGGCTCTTCGCCTCCGAGGGCGCCGCCGTCGTGCTCGCCGCCCGCAAAACCGACGCCCTCCAGCGGATCGTCACCGAGATCCGCGCCGACGGCGGCGTCGCCGACGCCGTGCCACTGGACCTCGCCGACCGCGCGAGCATCCGCGCCGCGGTCGACCGCGTCGAGGAGCTGCACGGACGGCTCGACGGCGCCTTCAACAACGGCGGGGTGGCCCAGCAGCCCGGACCGCTCGACACCACGAGCGACGAGGACGTCGAGGAGCAGTTCGCCGTGAACTTCCGGGCGCACTGGACCGCCATGACGGCCGAGGCCGCGCTCATGCGGCAAAGCGGCGGCGGGGCGATCGTCAACACCTCCAGCATCGGCAGCCGCCGCGCGAACCCAGTGCTCCCCGCGTACGGCGCCATGAAGCGCGCGCTCAACAGCATCACCGAGACCGCCGCGGTGACCTGGGGCCGTCAGGGCATCCGAGTGAACGGCATCACCCCCGGCGGCACCGCCACGGAGATGATCGACGCGTGGGAGGAGGTATCCCCGGGCATCATCGAGGCCAACAACGCGGCGACCCCACTCGGCCGCATGGCCGAGCCCCGCGAGGTGGCCGAGGTGGCCGCGTGGCTGCTCAGCGACCGTGCCTCGATGGTGACCGGCGCGATCGTGCCGGTGGACGGCGGCGCCGGCGCCTGAAAGGGAGAGCCCGGGCAAGCCGTGGCGGCACCGCGCCGTACCTCAGCAGCAGCCCGTCTCCACATCGACTGGAATGAGCCCGTCACCGCCGGGCGCGACCTTGTGAACGGCTCATCAGCTTGGTTCGTCACGGCGAAACTTACTATGTAAAGGCCACGGCCGCTCGACGCTGCCAGCCGCGACGCAGCCACGGTCTTCACCGACGCCGAGCACTACGACGAGGAGTAGCTCGCCGCCCTGGTGTGCCTCATCGCGATCATGAACGCCTGGAACCGCTTGAACGTCATCACCCAGCAGCCCGCCGGCGACCGCCAGCCCGGTCAGTGGGGATGGCGGCACCGCTTCACGTCAGGCCCGGCGGGACGAGCTCCAGCAGCCCGATCCGCCGGGCCTGACGCGCGTTTTCACCTGGCGCGTTGTGTCGGCCATAGAGGCACTGGCCGTACGGCTGTCGGGACTGGATCCGTACGTCGAGGCGATTGCCGAGCTCACGAGCCTGCTCGCGCCCGGCGCCAGCGACCGCTGAGCCGTGTTCCTTGATCCTTCTCGGTGGCGACGGCGGAGGCGGAGAGGAGCGTCGCAGCGGCGAGGCTGCCCCAGAGGGCGGCCGGGCCGTGGGGTGCGAGAGCGGTGATGACCGCTGGGGAGACGGCGAGGCCGAAGCCCGTGGAGAGCTGGAAGCGGGCGAGGGCGCGTCCCAGGACATGGGCCGGGGCGAGGGCGGTGACGAGCGCGGTGGCGCTGCCTGCGTAGATGATCTCGCCGATGGTGCAGACCACGGAGACCGTGGCGATGGCCGGGGTACCCCAGCCGTGTCCGAGTGAGGTGGCCGCGAGGAAGCCGAGGTACGACGCGGCGAGTACCACGCCGGAGAGGGCCAGCACGGTCCGCCGGGAGAAGCGGGATAGCAGGACGGTGACCGGAACCTGCAGGGTGACCACCAGCACCGGGTTCGCCACGAAGATGGCTCCCGACCACGCCGGGGACGCGTGGAACTGGGTCACCAGGACCAGAGGGAGCGCGATTTCGGGGACGTTGAGGCAGAAGACGTAGATCACGTTGGCGGCCAGCAGCGCACGCATTCGAGGTGCGGGCCCGTCGGCCCTGTCCCTGGCTGGAGGAGCGGCCGGATGCGTGCGCAGGTGGACCGACCACGCCAAGGCTGCCGCAGCGAGATAGGCGAGCCCGGTGACGGCTGCCAGCGCCCGCAGTGCGGTGGTGCCGCCGGCCAGGCAAACGGTGGCAAGGAGTGCTCCGACGCCCAGGGCGGCGTTGCGCAAGGTGCGGGCCCCTGCGAGGGCGGCGTCGCGTTCTCGGCCGTGGGCGACCGTGGCCACGAGAGCTGCATGGGCGGCCGGCCATGCCTGGTTGCCGATGCCGAGGAAGAGCGCCGCCATCGCGAACAGCCAGACATGCCCCGCCGGGGCGGCCAGCAGCAGCGCCACGCCCACCACCCGCACCAGCATCGACGCTGCCACGACCGTGCTGCGTGCGCCCCGGTCCAGCCATCGGCCCACTGCGGGCATGCACACCAGAGCCACGACGACGCCGGCCGTCATGGCGATGCCGGTGGTCGATGCGGACAGCCTCAGTACCGTCACGCCGTAGAGCAGCAGAAAGGGCCGCAGCAGGCCGGTGCCGAGCGAGTCCACGGCCACGGCAACGGCATAGCGGGGGCCTCCGGAGGCGCGGACGAGGGCGCGGGGCTGGATCTTGGTGGTGGTTGCCATGACGTCAACGGTGCGTTCGGCCGCCGGGCCGACTATGTCGATTGACGGACACCGTCAATCGACGCGGTCGTCGGCCATCCGACCAGCGATGATGAGGGGGTGACGTTCAGGATCGACATCGGCGGCCTGCCGTCCGGACGACTGCGGTTCACTGCCTCCCCGCTGGCCGAGCTGACCGCGATGCTGCACGTGCTGGCCGAACCCGCGCATCACCCGCAGCTCGCTGGCTGGGCGGGGGACGTCTGGGCTGGGCTGCGGCCGGAGTTGGCCGAGCGGCTCAGGGAGGCGGAGTTCCTCTGGCGTTCCTCACGAGCCGACTTCCTGGTCCCCGCTCGTCCCCGGCCGACCCTCGCCGAGGAGTTGGACGATGTAGACCGGATCGACGATGAAACCTATGTGACCGCCGCGCTCATCACCACGTGCGGCAGCAACCGGGTCCACTTCGCCGCGCCGTCGCCGCTCGCCGACGCGACGGCGCGCGAGCGGGCCCTGGACCTGGCCCAGGCCCGCGGCGCGCTCCAAGAGGCCTTCGCGGAACGGCTGCTCGCGGACCCGGCCACGGTGCGGGCACGGGTGCGCCACACCCTCGAACAGTGCGCCGAGGCCTTCTTCGACGCCGCCTGGACGGGCGTCGCCGTACAACTCGCCACCGACCTGCGCCTGAAGAACGACCTGCTGAAGCGCCAGGGCATCGGGGCGGCACTCGCGTCGGTCTCCAGCGCCGTGACCCTGGCGCCGGATGGCAACTGCATCATCGTGGACAAGCTGCAGGACAATGCGACCGCCGCCCACGGTACCGGGGTCACCTTCCTCCCCAGCGTCTTCGGCCGCCCGCACCTGGTGGCGGTCCACGCGCCCGGGTGGCAGCCGGTGGTGCAGTACCCCGTCACCGAGCCGAGTCCGGCGGAACCGGTCTCTCTGGAGACGGTCACCCTCCGGCTGGAGGCACTCGCGCATCCGGTACGGCTGCGGCTACTGCGCACCCTGGTCCGCGGCCCGCACACCACCGGCGAGCTGGCCCACGCCTGGGAACTCTCACCCCCGGAGGTTTCCCGCCACCTTGTCGTCCTGCGCCGCGCGGGCCTGCTCACGGCCCGGCGGCACGGTCGTTACGTCCGTTACACCCTCAACCTGCCCGATCTGACGGCGTTGGGCGCCGACCTGCTGGCGGCCGTACTGCGCTGAGTGGCTTCGGTCTGTCAGAACGCGGGCGACCACCGTCTTCGCAGCATCATCCGACTCGGCAGCCCGCCGAGCAGTACCGGCGCGGCCGCCTGCTGACCTCGGGCAGCCAGCGGTCGCTTTGGCTGCACCGCCGAACGCTCCCCCTGGCCAGACCCCGGGGGCTTCCTGTCCGGCCGTGCGGGCCAGGGCCTGTCACTTCTCGTCGGTCGCGTCAGGGTCGCGAAGCGGACGCAGGCCGCCGGGCAGGTCGGGGAGCTGGAAGGAGTACCGGCCGAGCATGTTGATGTGGTGCCGGACGAACGGGTAGAGGCGGGCCACGTCCTCGTCACGAACGTCGAAGCCCGCCGCCCGCAGCTGGTTCACCGCGGCATCCATGTACCGCGTGGTGAAGAGCACGAGGGCATTGAGGACCAGGCCCAGGGCGCCGATCTGGTCTTCCATGCCGTCCTGGTGGCGCTGGTAGAGCTGCCCCGAGCGGGCGTGGAAGATCTTCCGGGCGAGGGCGTGGCGGCCCTCCTGGAGGTTCGCCTGGCTCTTGGGGGCTGTTCGGCAATCCGGGTGCGCCGTCCGGGCACGTGGCCCGGCCGCTCGCGCATCCGGTGGCCGCCGCCCTGCTCTGGTCGGCCGCGCTGCTGGTGGTGTTCGTCCCGCTGTCGGTCCGTACCTACAAGCGCAGGGGACGGTGGAGGCCCAGGCCGGCGGGTCGACTCAGGTCGGGCGCGATTGACGTAGTCCCGCGACGAGCAGCTCGACCATGCGGCGTGCGTCGTAGCGGGGGTCGTGGTCGGCGCCGATGCAGAGGTTCCCGACGCCGCGCATGAGTCCGTAGGCGTCGACGTCGGAGCGGATCTCGCCGGCGTCGGCCGCGGCTTCGAGCAGTTGGGCGCAGACGGGTACGAGCCGGTCGATGAAGTAGGCGTGCAGCGTGTCGAAGCCGGCATCGTCGGACCGCAGCACGGCGGCGAGTCCATGCTTGGTGACCAGGAAGTCGACGAAGAGGTCGATCCATCGCCCTAGTGCGGCGTGAGGAGTCGGGCTGGTCGCCAGCAGGCCTGGACCGGCCTCGGCGAGGGCCTCGACCTGGTGCCGGTAGACGGCGATGATGAGATCCGCTCGCGTCGGGAAGTGGCGGTAGATCGTGCCCATCCCGACGCCGGCCTTGGCCGCGATGTCGCGTACCGGCGCTTCGACGCCTGAGGCGACGAAGACCGCCGCGGCGGCCTCGAGCAAGGTCTCCTCGTTACGCCGGGCGTCCGCCCGTTTGGACCGGGCTGTGCGCCCTGCGCCCTCGTCGCTGTCGTTCACCGCGCCGCTCCTTCCGCTACCGCACTTGCCAAGCGGAACAACGTTCCGTATCTTTACCGGAGCAGGGTTCCGTTTGCTCATGATGCCAGAGCACGGGCCCGGCGACCAAGCCGACGCAGCCACGCTTCACCCGCAATGGAGGAACACGGTCATGCAGTACCGCACTTTGGGACGCACCGGTGTGCAGGTCAGCTCCCTCGCGCTCGGCGCGATGAACTTCGGCAAGATCGGAAGCACCACCCAGGACGAGGCCACTGCCATCGTCGACGCCGCCCTCGAAGGCGGGATCAACCTCATCGACACCGCCGACATGTACAGCGCCGGCGAGTCGGAAGAGATGGTCGGCAAGGCCATCGCCGGCCGCCGCGACGACATCGTGCTGGCCACGAAGGCGAGCATGCCGATGGGCGACGAGCGCAACCACCAGGGCGGTTCGCGCCGCTGGTTGGTCACCGCGCTGGACGACAGCCTGCGCCGTCTCGGCGTCGACCACGTCGATCTCTTTCAGATCCACCGGTGGGACCCGAAGACCAGCGACGAGGAGACGCTGTCGGCTCTGACCGACCTGCAGCGCGCGGGAAAGATCCGGTACTTCGGCTCCTCGACCTTCCCCGCGTACCGCATCGTGCAAGCCCAATGGGCCGCCCGCGAGCATCACCTGAGCCGCTACGTCACCGAACAGCCCAGCTACTCGATCCTGCAGCGCGGGATCGAGGCCCACGTACTGCCCGTGACCGAGGAGTACGGGATGGGTGTGCTGGCGTGGAGCCCATTGGCCTCGGGCTGGCTGTCGGGTGCGATCCGCGAGGGCCGGGAAATCGTCACCAACCGCTCGAGGTTCATGTCGCAGCGTTTCGACCTCTCCATTCCGGCCAACCGTGCCCGGCTCGACGCGGTCGAGCTCCTGGCGAAGGTCGCCGACGAGGCCGGCCTGACGATGATCCAGCTCGCGCTCGGATTCGTGACCGCGCACCCGGCCGTGACCAGCGCGCTCATCGGCCCCCGTACGCTGGACCACCTGCACTCGCAACTCGCCGCCGCGGACACGGTGCTCTCCGTCGACGTCCTTGACGCCATCGACGCGATCGTCGCTCCCGGCGTCGACCTCGCCGCACACGAGAAGTACGACACTCCGCCGGCCCTCCTCGACCCGTCACTGCGACGCCGCTGATCGCGTCGACCGGGCCCGGAGCGGCACAAGGTGCTCGTCGACGCTCGTCACCAGGTCTGTTCGGCGGCGCGGACGAGGACTTCGTTGACCGCGACCCGCCGGTCGCGGGTGACGATGTAGGTGACGGCGTCGGCGATGTCCTCGGGGCGGAGCATCTCCATGCCCTCGGTCATCCGGGTGATCTGTTCGCGGATCCCGGCGCGGACGTGCGAGCCGAGTTCGGTGTCGACGGTGCCCGGTTCGACCACGCTGACCCGTACGCGCTCGCGCATGACCTCCTGGCGCAGGGCCTCGGTGAAGCCGTTGACGCCGAACTTGGTGAGGTTGTAGACGGCCGTGCCGGGGCGCGCGACGCGACCGGCCGTCGAACTGATGTTGACCAGGTCCGCGACGCGGCGCGGGGAGTCCTGGGCGGCTTTGCGGAGGTGGGGGAGGGCGGCGCGGGTGACCTCCAGCAACGCGTTGACGTTGATCGCCAGCATGCGCTCCCACTCGTCGGCGGGAGCGTCCGCGACCGGCCCGGTCAGCATGAGCCCGGCGTTGTTGACCACGGTGTCCAGCCGTCCGAGTTCGGACACCACGCGCTGGACCGCTCCGGCGGCCTGGGCCGCGTCGGTGAGGTCGGCCTGGACCACCAGGGTCGAACCGCCGGCCGCGGTGATGCTCCCCGCCACGTCGTCCAGCCGGTCACGGCGCCGTCCCACGACCGCGACCGCGGCGCCCTCCGCTGCGAGGGCGCGCGCGGTGGCCGCTCCGATGCCGCTGCTCGCGCCGGTCACCAGCGCGACCGTGTCACTGAGAACGCTCGACATTTTTCCTACCTCACTCACAGCCTCTGAAGGCTCTCGATCGCTGCTCCCGGCGTCGACACGCCGGCCTGGCCCGGCAGGCGCCCCGAAGTGGAGGACTCTCCACTTAAGGGTAAGCGGAGCATTCTCCGGTTAGCAAACCGGGACCCCCGGAGGGCAGGCCGCGGAGTGATGGGCTGGTGAGCGGCGCGACCGCCCCGTCCGAAGAGGTACGGGGCCGGTGGTCTCCTGGTGCCCGTGGGGTCCGTCTGGCATGATCCACCGGATGGCGGGGGAGCAGTCGGAGCCGGGCCGTTCCCGGTGGCGGGTCCTGCGGCCGTGGCGGTGGCCGCGACGATGGCGGTGGCTCGTCGCGCTGGCCCTGACTCCGGTCCTGGTGGCGTCGTCGGCGTTCGCGGTGGCGTACGAGAAGGGCGGCTGGTACGGCGTCAACGTGATGCTGCGCCGTGGCGCCAGCGTCTGGGGCGACGTGGCTCCGGACGATTCTCGGCTGTCCCCGGGCATCCGCTTGTCGCTGGCCGGGCAGCGCACGCCCGACCCGGCCGAACCGGTGCGCTGGCGCGGGGTCGCCGCCGGGCTGGACGTCGCCGAACTGCCCGTCCGGGTGGGCGGGCGGCCCGTGGACGCCCTGCTGCTCAGCCGGGTCGACCCGGCACGCTACCGGTTCCGGGTGCTCAACCGCGCGGCCGGCGACCGGGACGTCGGCGGCTGGATGGCGGCCACGGGCGCGTCGCTGGTCGTCAACGGCAGTTACTACGCCCACGACGGGCCCCCGGACACCCCCGTGGTCAGCGACGGCCACCGGCTCGGCCCCGCGTCGTACCAGGCCACACACGGGGCGTTCGTGGTCGGCGGTCCCGGTGACCCGGACGGCGCCCGGCTGGTGGACCTCGCCGGTCTCGACTGGCGGCGGGTCACCGACGGTGCGAGCCAGGCGATGGTGTCCTACCCGATGCTGCTGGGGGCCGACGGGCACGGCCGGACCGGCGGCGCGGACGAACGATGGCTGGCCAACCGCAGCTTCCTCGGACAGGACGGCGCCGGGCGGATCATCGTCGGCACCACCCGTGACGCCTATTTCTCGCTGCCCGCGCTCGCCGCGTTCCTTCCCCGGGCCGGGCTCGACCTGCGCCTGGCCTTGAACCTGGACGGCGGGCCGGTCGCCTGCCAGAAGGTGTCTGCCGGCGGGTACAAGCGGGACTTCTGCGGTCGTTACGAGCTGGCCGTGCACGGGGGCCGACTTCAGCTGCTGCGGTCGCTGGTCGACTTCCGGCGCTGGGCCTTGCCGATGGCGCTGGTGGCCGTCCCACGCTGAACCACAGCACCTACGGCTGTCGCGATGTGCCCCTCATGCGAATCGTTCCGAATTTACTATGTAAAGGCCACCGGTCGAAGAAAAATCCAAAAAATTTAGAGCCCGAAATACAACATCGAGCGGGCCACCACAACGCTTCGCCAGGTGTCGAAGTGTTCTGGCATTAGCGTCGTGGTCATGACGCCGCTGGAAATGATCGCATGACCGTGGACCGCTGCGCCGAGTTCCGGACGCTGCACCATGCCGCCGCTCCGCTGCTGCTGCCGAACGCCTGGGACCACGCGTCGGCCGCCGCGCTCGCCGACGCCGGGTTCGCGGCGGTCGGGACCACGAGTCTGGGTGTGGCGGCGGCCGCCGGGCTGCCGGACGCCGAGGGCGCCACCCTGGCCGAGACGCTGCAGCTGGCGCGTTCAGCGTCCCGGTTGCCGTGTCCGTTGAGCGTGGACATCGAGGGCGGCTTCGGAGCCGACTCGGACGGCATCGCCGCCGTCGTGGCGGAGCTGGCCGACCTGGGAGTGGCCGGGATCAACCTCGAGGACGGCAGGCCGGACGGAACGCTGGCGGATCTGCCGCGGCAGGCCGAGGTGATCAGGGCGATCCGGGCGCGGGTTCCCGGCATGTTCATCAACGCGCGTACCGACGCATTCTGGCTGGGCGTCGCCGAGCCGCTGGCGGAGGCGTCGCGCCGGTCGTCGGCGTACACCGAGGCAGGGGCCGACGGGGTGTTCGTGCCGGGGGTCGCCGCGGAGGCGGACATCTCGGTGCTCGTCGCCGGCAGCGCCGCTCCGGTGAACGTCCTGTTCCTGCCGGGACGGCACACGGTCGCCGGTCTGGCGGCACTGGGCGTCCGCCGCATCAGCCTGGGGTCGCTGCTGTTCCGGGCCGCACTGCACGCGACGGTGGAGACGGCGCGGGCGATCCAGGCCGGTGAACCGGCGGGCGCCGGTCTGCCCGGTTATGCCGACGTCGCCGATTTGATCAGCCGGTTCTGAACGGCCTCGTTCGGGTGCGGGCCAGAAACGGGCCGCGCTCTTGATTATCGGTCGTAGACTCCAGGAGTTCGCGCTGGTCGGTGACGGTTTCCGGGGGTTCGGATGGCGTCGATCGACCGGACGGCACAGGGCTTCGGCGTAGTCGGGTGGCGTCCGATTTGCGCTCAAGCGAGGCCGACTTGGACAAGATCAAGACGGTTCGCGCACCGCCATGCCATGGGGGGCGGAGGCGTCCCGCCACGGTGCGAACCCGCCGCCGCCCCTCCGTCCCAGCTCTTGCTTCACCTATCGAAATTCGATAGATTTCCATCGCAACTCGATGGAAGGGGTGGGCCATGGGAAAGCTGACAGTGCGCGCGCTGCGCGCTGTGCTCGTGGTGATGCTCGTCGGCACCGTGTCCGTACAGGCATTGATGGTGTGGACGTTGGTCAGCGGGAGCGACCCGGAGGACGGGTCGCTCCCGCTGACCCCGCTGCGCGTGATCACGATCCTGGGCATCGGGACGGTCCAGGTCATCGGGGTCTGCGTGTGGCGACTGGTGACGATGGTGCGACGCGGAACCGTGTTCTCCCACGCCGCCTTCCGGTACGTGGACGTCATCATCGGCGCGATCGTGGCGGCTGCGCTCGTGTGGTTCGCGGTCACGGCCCTCAATGCGCCGGGCCAGCGGGACGACCCGGGCGTCACCGTCATCATGGGCGGGGTTGGCATGGCCATCCTGGGGGTCGCGCTTATCGTGCTCGTGCTGCGGATGCTGCTCGCCCAGGCCGTCGCGCGCGACGTCGAAGCGGCGCAGATGCAGGCCGAGCTGGACGAGGTGATCTGATGCCGATCGCCGTCGACATCGACGTGATGCTGGCCAAACGGAAGATGTCCGTGGGCGAGCTCGCGGACCGTGTAGGGATCACGCCCGCCAACCTGGCGGTACTCAAGAACGGCCGCGCCAAGGCCGTGCGCTTCACGACCCTCGCCGCGCTCTGCGAGGTGCTCAAGTGCCAGCCAGGCGACCTGCTGCGCTGGGAGGCCGAGGACGCCGCGGGCGGATGACGTGCCCCAGGGCGGGCGTGAAAACGCCTGGCACTACCGGCCCGTGACACGGCACGTGGACCGCAATCGAGAGACGGGCCACCCGCATCCGGCGGGATCTCTGTGCCCGCGCAGGAAGCCCACCGGAAACTGTCGTCTCACGCCCGATCAGCGGCAGAAGAGCGCGCGATCATCGAGATCAGCGATGAGAATCCGCTTCGCGGCATCCATACGCGAGGTCTGTTCGGAACCGGTCCTCCTTGATTGTGCGATGGATTCCCCGCCGACCGTGTTCCGGGTGGTAACCGATGCACCAGCAGTCACCGAAGATCCCGTTGTCGCTCCACGAGCTCCGCGAACGCGGCTCCGTCGAGGCGTAAATGGGACGACTGCACCCATCGGGCGACGGATGCGTGCTCGTCGGCAGCACCAGCAACCCGACGATGTACGCGCAGGAGTGGTTGGCGAACGTGCCGTTCGACTTCCGCGTCGAAGGCGGACCAGAACTGCGCGCCGCGCTCGCGACGCGTCTGACCGGCGCCCTGGCCGACCACCCCCGACAGCGACATCGAAGGACCTGACCGGCCAGGACACAGCGCAGGAAATGCGGCCATCCGACCCGAGGTCGTGGGCGTACCTCGACACCAGGAGCGGCTGCGCCCGCCTCTTCGTAGCAGGGACGGAGACCAGCCCAGTTAGCGCACTCAACTCGGCATTGACAGTGCGTCTACCAGCCGGAGAGAGGCCCTGGGGTTTTACCTGATCCACAACGAGGATCGGTGACCAGCACGAACACCACGCCGCTGATGGCCCGACTCGTGCACGTTATCCGGTAGGTCGACCGAGACGGATGTGGTGATGGCGGTGACCGTCACGAACCTGGAGAGCCGACGCCGCGGTTCCGGTAAAGCACCAAGAAGACGGCAGGCGGACCGACCGTCCGCGCCGCCATCGACGCCTTCCTCGACACCCCGAAGATCAGGAGCAAGAACTGGGCCACACCGGCACTGCCGACGACCGTAGAGCGGCAGCGGGAGAACAATGACGACACCAAGGCCGTATCGCGCTCCCGGATCGACCGCCTCTGCCGGCGACGCGACGTGCCGCTGCGGGAGAAGACGCTGTGGCGGATGCTTTATGAGTCCGCCTCCCGCGCCAGCGCGGTGCTCGCGCTGAACATCGAGGATCTGGACCTGCCCAACAAGCAAGCCAAGATCATCGCCAAAGGCGGGGACATCGTGTGGATTACCTGGGGCATCGACACCGCGCACCTGCTCCCCAGGCTCATCGCCGGCCGCGAACGTGGCCCGTTGTTCCTATCCAAACACCGGCCCGGACCGCACCGCGGCGCCACCATCGATTCACGCGACATCTGCCCCAAAACCGGCCGCGTCCACCTCGGCTACGACCGCGCCCGCGTCCTGCTCGCCCACTACGGCGACGGGCTGCGGCTGCACCAACTCCGCCACTCCTCGGCCACCCACCTCGGCGAGGCCAACGTCTCCGCCAACGTCATCATGGCCAAGACCGGGCACAAGAGCCTGCGTTCGGTGCAGCGCTACGTCAAACCAGGCCTCGCCGCCGTCCACCAAGCAACCGAGACCCTGTCCAGCCCCCGCCGCCGAGGATAAGTACAGGTCAGCGGTGGCTTAACGGCCTCGCGGCAGGTTTCTGCCGTATTCCGGTCCTACCCCTACATCGTACTGTTGCGTTACATCGTCACAACGAAATACGGTGTATCGACATGAGACACCGTATCGCCGTGATCGGGGGCGGCCCCGGCGGCCTTACCTTCGCCCGCGTCCTGCACCACCATGGTCACCCCGTCACCGTCCTCGAACGCGATCCTGCCCCCGACGCCCGTCCCCCGGGCGGCACGCTGGACCTGCAAGAAGGGATGGGCCAGCTCGCACTGGAGAAGGCGGGGCTACGGGCGGAGTTCCAGGAGCTGTCCCGTCCCGAGGGGCAGGCCATGCGCATCCTGGACACGAACGGGACCGTCCTTCGCGACTGGAAGCCCCGTCCGGGCGAACGAGCCAATCCCGAGATCGACCGCGGGCAACTCCGCGACCTGCTGCTCGGCCCCCTCGACGTCCAATGGGGGCGGCGCGTGACGGAGGTAGTGCCGCAAACCCATGCAGGCGTGCTCGTCCATTTCGCGGACGGGCGAGAGGAGACGTTCGACCTCGTGATCGGCGCGGACGGCGCCTGGTCCAGAGTCCGCCCGGCAATCTCGTCCGCGACGCCGCACTACACCGGCGTCACCCGGGTCGAGACCTCCCTGGACGACGTCGACACCCGTCACCCTGACCTCGCGCGGTTGATCGGCGACGGTTCCGTGGCTGTGTACGGCGTGAACCGCGCCCTCGTCGCCCAGCGCAACAGCGGCGGCCACGTCAAGGTGGGCGCCCAGTTCCGCGCGCCGCTGGACTGGCACACGGACCTGGACCTGGATCTGGCCGATGCCGAGGCCGTGCGATCAAGCCTGCTGGCTCTCTTCGACGGCTGGGCCGCTCCCGTCCTCGACCTCCTCCGCCACGGCACCGCTTTCGTCCACCGCCCCCTCTACGTCCTGCCTGTGCCCCACACCTGGGCCCACGTCCCCGGGGTGACGCTGCTGGGCGACGCCGCCCACCTGATGCCCCCATTGGGGGCGGGTGCGAACCTCGCGATGCTGGAAGGCGCAGAACTCGCCGAGTCCATCGCCGCCGCCCCCGGCCCTGGAGATCTGGACGAGGCCGTCCGCGCCTTCGAGGAGCAGATGTGGGCACGGGCCGGCAAATGGGCGAAAATCACGACGGCCGGTCTGGAACGCCTCGTGAGCCCGGACCCCACTCAAGCCCTCGCCGTCTTCGACGAAGTCCAGCCGTCCTGACCGCCGAGCGCGAGAGCAGCAGCATTAACAACCGCGGCGGACCGCTGTCCCACCACGCGCCTCTCCGAGCCCTCAGAGCAGGTTGTAGACGCCACTGACCAGCGATAACACCACACATAGCGACTGATGGCAGGTTCCTATCGGTGGGTGCTCAGGCGGCGAGGCCGAGGTCGGGGCGGCGGCCCATGTCAATGTCGATCGTGCCGTTGCCGTATTCCGGTGGCACCCGTACTGCCAGTACCGGCATTTCCAGGACGTAGGCGACGGCTGCCGGGCGACACACGGTCGAAGTCCCGGTGCAGCCATGCCACCGCGGCGTACGCGTGGCGCGCCGGTTTTAAGGGCGTCCGGCGGCGAGGACGACCAGGTCGGCGAGTCGGTGGAGGGATTCGGGGTCGTCGGGGAGTTGGCCGGTGGCGATGCGGATGTGCGGGGCGGAGGGCCGTACCTGGTAGCGGCTGCCGGGGGCGGCCGCCACGCCGTGCGCGGCGAGGGTGACGAGGGCCGCGGACTCGTCGGCGACCGGCACCCACAGCATCAGTCCGTCGTTGTTGTGGGTCGCCACGCCCTGGGCGGCCAGGGCCTCGGCCATGCGTTCACGACGCCGGGTGTAGATGGTGCGGGCGTGGTCGACGGAGGCGCGGGCATCGGGGTCTTCGAGGAGATGGGCCAGGGCGTCCTGCAGGATGCGGCTGGTCCAGCCGGTGCCGTAGCTGCGGAGGACGCGGACCCGCTCGATGGTCTCCTTGGCGCCGCCGAGTACGGCGACGCGCAGGTCGGGTCCGTGGGACTTGGAGTAGGACCTGATCAGGACCGTCTGGCCGGGCAGGTGCTCGCCGACGCTGACCGGCGGTGTGGTCGACGCCTCGCCGAGTCCGTCGTCCTCGATCGCGAGGGTGCTGGTGGGGGCGAGCAGCGCGGCGAGTTCGGCGGCGCGTTCGCGGGTCAGGGCGTGGCCGCAGGGGGTGTGGGCGCGGGGCTGGTAGACGAAGGCGGCCGGGTTCGTCGCCAGGGCTTCGGCGAGGGCGTCGGGCATCGGGCCCGCCTCGTCGCAGGCGACCGGGATCACCTCGGTGCCGAGGGCCTCGAAGATGTCGAGCAGTCGTGCGCCGGTGGGGTCTTCGACGGCGATGCGGTCGCCGGGGAGGGCGGCGGTCTGGCAGGTCAGCTGGACGCCTTCGTAGCCGCCGCCGGTGACGAGCCAGGCGTCGGCGGGGAACGGCCAGGTGGGTTCTACGGCGCGGCGCAGGCGCGGGGTGATGGTCTCGCGGGCGTAGTCGTTGAGGCGTTCGGCGTGTGCGGCGGCGGCGAGGGCCTTCTCCAGTGGGGGGAGCAGGGCGGGGTCGGGGGCGGCGATCGCGAGGTCGACGGTGAGGCGTCCGCCGAAGTCGCCGATCCGTTCGTAGCGGACGGGGTGGGGGACGCTGGGCGGTCCGACGACGATCGTGCCGCGGCGGCGTTGCGCGCTGATGACGCGGTGGCGGCGGAGGGTCGCCCAGGCGTCGGCGACGGTGGCGGGGCTGACGCCGAGTTCGGTGGCGAGGCCGCGGACGGTGGGCAGGCGTGTCCCGGCGGGGACCTGGCCGCCGCGGATGAGGTCGGTCACGGCCGAGGCGATGCCGCGGGCGCTGCGGTCGCCGATGTGGTCGGCGAGCCATTGGGCGTCCACCGAGGGCTCGGGCATGGTCCCCACCTGCCGTTCTGTCGATTTCGTGGTGGTAAATCTTTGTGCAGTAACAAAGTGAGTATTGTACTTGCTTCTTGGTGAACATATCGTCGGTCGGCATCGAGAGATGTCGAGCGAATGGAGCGATGTGTCGGTTCCACGGATTCGCCTGGCCCTGCGCGACTGGGACCATCTGGTCCCGCTCGTGACCGGCCGGGTACGCCCACGGGACTTCGAGCTGGAGGTGGAGTCGCGGCCGGTGACGCCGGACGTGCTCGCCGAGCCCGAGCTGGACGGCGGTGAGACCTCCTTCAGCCGTTACGCGCTGGGGCGGGCCCGCGGCGACGACCGCCTCGTCGGGCTTCCGGTGTTCGTCATGCGCGGGTTCCGGCACCGGTGCGTCCTCGTCCGGCGCGACAGCGACCTGGCGTCGCCGAAGGACCTGGCCGAGGCGCGGATCGGGCTGACGGGCTGGCCGGACTCGGGCAACACGTGGACGCGGGCGCTGCTGCGCGCGGCCGGTGTGGACCTGGACGGCGTCACGTGGACGGTCGGGCCGCTGGTCGCGGGGGAGACGGGCAAGGACCGGGTCGGGCCGCGGCCGCTTCCGCCGAACGTCACGGTGGCGGCGGAGGGCGAGTCTCTGGTCGAGGGGCTGGCGGCGGGGCGGTTCGACGCGGTGTTCACGCCGTTCATGCCGGATGAGCTGTTCACCGCGGACGGCCGGTTCCGTCACCTGTACGAGGATCACCGCGGCGCCGAGCTGGACTACTTCCGGTCGACCGGGTTCGTGCCGGGGATCCACCTGCTGGCGGTCAAGAGCGCGGTGGTCGAGCGGTACCCGTGGCTGCCGGCGGCGTTGGAGGAGGTCTTCGAGGAGTCCAAGCGCGTGTGGGTGGCGCGGCGGCGGCTGCTGGCCGACACCACGCCGTGGCTGCTGGCGGAGCTGGAGGCGAGCGCGGAGATCTTCGGGCCGGACTGGATGCCGTACGGGACGGCCGCCAACGCCGAGATGACCGCGGCCTTCTGTGAGGAGCTTCATCTGCAGGGCATCGCCCCGCAACCGATCGACGCCGAGGAGATGTTCGCATGAGGATCGCCGTGGGGCAGTTCGCCGTCGCCGAGGACTGGGCGGCCAACCTGAAGTCCTGTCAGGCGCTGGTCGATGAGGCCGTGGCCGGGGGAGCGGACCTGCTGGTGCTGCCGGAGGACTCGATGGCGCTGTTCATCGACGAGCCGATGCGGATCGCCGAGGCGGCCCAGCCCCTGGACGGTCCGTTCCTGAGCGGCCTGCTCGAGCGCACCGCCGGATCGTCGACGACGGTCGTGGTGGGCATGCACGAGCCGGCCGGGGACGGGAAGGTCCACAACACGCTCGCCGCACTGCGCGACGGCGCGCTGGTGGCGACGTACCGGAAGGTGCACCTGTACGACGCGTTCGGCGCGCGGGAGTCGGACCGGGTGCGCCCGGGCGGCGGCGAGCCGGTGGTGTTCGAGTGCGCGGGCTGGCAGGTGGGGTTGATGACCTGCTACGACGTAAGATTCCCGGAAATGGCCCGGCTGCTGGTCGACCGGGGCGCCGAGCTGCTGGTGCTGCCGGCGGCCTGGGTTCGCGGGCCGGCCAAGGAGTGGCACTGGGAGGTCATGGTGACCGCCCGGGCCCTGGAGAACACCTGCTACGTCGCGGCGTCCGGGGAGTGCGGCCGCCGCAACATCGGCGCGAGCATGGTCGTGGATCCGCTCGGGATCGTTCGCGGCCGGCTGGCCGACGGGCCCGGGCTGTTGTGGGCCTCCGCGGACCGTGAGGAGCTGGCCGCGGCCCGGCGGAAGCTGCCCGTGCTCGCCAACCGGCGATTCTTCGTCGACCCGTCAATGCGTTAAGGAGTGAATATCGTGTCGAAACGGATCGTTGCCGCGCTGGCCGCGGCGGGTGTTCTGACGGTGGCCGGCTGTGGCTCGAACCCGAGTGAGGTCGACGGCGGCAGCGGCGGCAAGGCGCAGGGCGCGGCCGCGGTGGACCTGAAGCAGACCCTGAACAAGGACCTGAACGCCAAGCTGCCGGCGAAGGTGAAGGCCGCGGGCAGGCTGGTCTCGGTGAACAACGGGTCGTTCCCGCCGTACGAGATCGCCGGTTCGGACGGGAAGTCGCTGACCGGCGCGTCGGCCGATGTCGCGACGGCGCTGTCGCAGATCCTCGGTGTGAGGATCGAGCACGTCACGGTGGACGGGCTGCCGAGTGAGCTGAGCGGGATCAAGGCGGGGCGGTACGACTTCGCGATCGGTCCGATCGGTGACTTCCCCGAGCGGGAGGCCGCGAACGACTTCGTGGACTGGGTGCGGGAGTTCGTGGTGTTCGCCGTGCCGCAGGGGAACCCCAAGCACATCCAGTCGATCACGGACACGTGCGGGCTGCGGGTCGCGGTGATGGCCGGCGGTTCGGCGGAGGACGTGATCAAGAAGCAGGCGCAGACGTGCGTGCAGCAGAAGAAGCCGGCCGTGCAGGTGCAGTCGTACAAGGACCAGCCGACGTCGATCCTGGCGGTGCGGTCGGGGCGGGCGGACGCGTTCTTCTCCTCGCAGGCGCCGCTGACGTACTTCGTCAAGGAGGCGGGTAAGGCGCTGGAGCTGGCGGGCACGGGCAAGGCCAACGGGTTCGCCGACCTCTACCAGGGCGCGGTGGTCGCGAAGGGGTCGCCGCTGCGGGACGTGCTGCTGGAGGCGCTGCGGACCCTGGTGGCGAACGGCACGTACAAGAAGATCATGGACAAGTGGGGGTTGTCGGCGAACGTGCTGGACAAGCCCGGTGTGAACCTGGCACCCAGGAAGGGGTGAGGCTCTCGTGGCTGTGACCGAGAAGACGTCCCGGGACGCGGCGGGCGAGGTCGACGTCGCCGGGGCGGCACGCACGCGGCATCCGCTGCGCTGGGTGGCGTCGCTCGTGCTCCTGGTGCTGGCGGCGCAGCTGGTCCACCTCCTGGTGACCAACGACAACTTCGAGTGGGGTGTCGTCGGGCGGTATTTCAACGCTCAGATCATCGGGCAGGGGATCGCGACGACGCTGGAGCTGACGGTGATCGCGATGGCCGTCGGTGTCGTGGGCGGGGTGCTGCTGGCGGTCGGGAGGCTGTCGGAGAACCCTCTGCTGCGGACGTCGTGCGGGCTGTACGTCTGGTTCTTCCGCGGCATTCCGGTGCTGGTGCAGCTGGTGTTCTGGTACAACCTGTCGGCGCTGCTGCCGCGGGTGTCGTTCGGGGTGCCGTTCGGGCCGGAGTTCGTCAGCGGGGGGACCAATCATCTGATCACGCCGTTGCTCGCGGCGATCCTGGGGCTGGGGTTGAACGAGGCGGCGTACATGGCGGAGATCATCCGTGGTGGGCTGCTGGCGGTCGATCCGGGTCAGACGGAGGCGGCGCACGCGCTGGGCATGAGCGATGCGCGGACGTTCCGGCGGATCGTGCTGCCGCAGGCGATGCGGTTCATCGTGCCGCCGACCGGCAGCCAGGTGATCAACATGTTGAAGGCGACGTCGCTGGTGAGCGTGATCGCGCTGGCGGACCTGCTGTACACCGTGCAGTCGATCTACAACCGGACGTTCCAGACGATCCCGCTGCTGATCGTGGCGTGCCTGTGGTACCTGCTGATCACGTCGGTGCTGTACGTGGGGCAGTCGTTCATCGAGCGTCACTACGCGCGGGGGGCGACGCGGAACGCTCCGCAGGGTTTCTGGGACTTCGTTCTGATGCGCCGCCGTGCGCAGTCGCCGCCGACCACTCCGGAGGTGCCGTCGTGACCGCCGTTCCGACGACCGGCGCGTCGCCGATGGTGCGCGCCCGTAACGTCCGTAAGAGGTTCGGGCACCTGGAGGTGCTCAAGGGCATCGATCTGGATGTGGCGGCGGGGGAGGTGGTCGTCGTGCTGGGCCCGTCGGGGTCGGGCAAGTCGACGTTCCTGCGCTGTGTCAACCACCTGGAGACCATCGACGGGGGTTCGATCCACGTCGACGGTGAGCTGATCGGGTTCCGTGCGAACGGGGGCCGGGTCCGGCACCTGCGCAAGCGGGAGATCACCCGACAGCGCCGGGAGATTGGGATGGTGTTCCAGCAGTTCAACCTGTTCCCGCATCTGACGGTGCTGCAGAACGTCATGGAGGCGCCGACGGGCGTACGGCGGGAGCCGCGCGGGCCGGCGCGGGAGCGTGCGCTGGAGCTGCTGGCGAAGGTCGGGCTGGAGGACAAGGCCGAGAGTTATCCGCGGCAGCTGTCCGGTGGGCAGCAGCAGCGGGTGGCGATCGCGCGTGCGCTGGCGATGCGGCCGAAGCTGATGCTGTTCGACGAGCCGACCAGCGCGCTGGATCCGGAGCTGGTCGGTGAGGTGCTGGCCACGATGAAGGGCCTGGCGGAGGAGGGCCTGACCATGGTGGTGGTGACGCACGAGATCGGGTTCGCACGGGAGGTCGCCGACCGGGTGGTCTTCATGGACGGCGGTGTGGTCGTGGAGTCCGGGTCGCCGGCGTCGGTGCTGGACGATCCGTCCAACCCGCGTACGCGGGCGTTCCTCAGCCGGGTGCTGTAGCGGCGGGAGGCCTCCCGGCCGAGGCGACCCCCGGAGCGTGTCCGGGGGTGGTCAGAACGGCATGCCGAAGTGGTGGCCTCCCGAACCGTAGTCGCTGGAGGGCCCGTGGTAGCGGGGACCGCTCCGCCGGCCGTCGCCGGCGCCGGGCGGCAACGGCTCGATCGGTTCGCCCGACAGCCGCTGCCAGGCATCGAACGGATCGTCGCCGCCGTGCCATTCCGTCAGCGCGAGACGGGCCTCCAGCGACCAGTGGGCCGAGGTGTGGGGATGCTCTGCACGCTCCTCGGCGAGCGCCGTGTTGATCTGGGCCGGGGTGAGCCCGGTTCGGGTGAGGTCCGTGCGGAGCCGTCGGGTCGTGGGGGTCTGCAGGTCGATCTCGAACACCCGCCCCCAGGTGTACTCGCTGATCCGGTAGGCCCACACGGGGGTGCCCGTGGCCGCGCCGGTCATGACGGTGGCTCTTTCCCGCCGCTCCCGTTCGTCCTCCTCGAGTCTCTCCCGCTTGCCGCGCTCGTTGTCGGCCCCGACGTGGTCGGTGAGATCCGCGGCGCGGTCGCGGTAGGTGCGGTAGGCGGCGAGTACCTCGTCCCGCAGGCGTGCCATGGTGGCGGGGTGCTCGGCGCGCAGCCGGCGGTTTCGGCGGGCGTGGCGGATCCGCCACGCGATCCGGCGGAGACGGGTGCCGCGCGGCGCGTGCCGGTGGCGTTCGGCCTGTCGCCGCTGTTCGTCGACGGCCTTCATCGCCGCCAGGATCGCCTCCGTGGCGGCGCGCCAGCGTTCGGCGTCGGCGATCGGGGCGTCCACCCGCTGTTCGGCGCGGTGGTGCCGGTCGGCGCCGACGGCGCAGAACAGGTCGCGAACGGCGCCGACCTCCGGGCTGATCACGTTCATGTGGTAGGCGGGGAGCAGTTCCCGCAACCGCGCGTAGCGCACGTTGGTCGAGTCCATGCCGGCCATGGCGGATCGGCCTTCCGGGGGAGGGACGGGACGTCTTCGTTCTACCCGTCGCGGGCTTCGGAAGTCGGGACGACGGCACGGGGTCGGCGGTCAGGGCGCGAGCCAGCTGACGGTGTCGACGCCGAACGCGGCGGGGGAGACCACCGAGCGCAGGGTGTCCTCCAGGCCGGCGAGGCGGTCGGCGCCGACGGCGGCCACCCACCGGGAGCGCAGCTCGTCGAAGATCGCCGCCGATCGGGTGAGCGCGTCGACGCCGCGGGCGGTAAGGCGCACGAGTTTGCGCCGGCCGTCCGCCGGGTCGTCGAACCGCTCGGCGTAGCCGAGCGCCTCGAGCCGGTCGATGGTCTTGCCCGCGGCCTGCTTGGAGACTCCGAGGCGGCGGCCGACCTCGCTGGCGGTGGCGCCGCCGGGGCCGATGGCCTGCATGGCGAACCCGTGCGCGGGCCGTGCGTGGGGATGGCCCTGGCGGGCCAGTTCGGCGTGGAGCTCGTCGATGATCGTGCGGAATCCGGCGAGGAGGAGCAGGGGCAGTTCATACCCCGGCCGGTCGTACGCCGGTCGGCCGTCAGCCGTTGCGGACATCGTCAACCTGGTTTACTGTTTCGACAACCACGTTGCCGATTTTAGGGGATGGCTCCTGATGACGTTCACCGACCACACGATCGAGTCCGCACCGCCCGCCGCCCGCCGCTCCATGGAGGCCGTCTCCAAGAAGCTGGGATACCTGCCTTCGGCGGTCGGCCGTCTCGCCAACTCCCCGCAGCTGCTGGAGAGCTTCCTGCGGACGAACGCGCTGTTCGAGGCGACCACCTTGAGCCCGCTGGCCCGGGAGGTGCTCGTCATGACGATGGCCACCCGCAACGGCTGTCACCTGTGCGTGGCCATGCACTCGGCCGCCCTGACCGCGCTCGGCGCGGACCCGGATCTGATCGCCGCCCTGCGCGAGAGCCGGCCCCTGGCGGATGCGCCGCTGGAGGCGATGCGGCGGTTCGTCCTGGAGGCCCTGGCAACCTCCGGCGCGGTCTCGGCCGAGGCCATGGAGGACTTCCTCGGCCACGGCTACACCCGGCAGAACGCCCTCGAGGTCGTCCTCGGCATCGGCGTCTACACCCTGTCGACCCTGGCCAACCGGATGACCGACGCGCCCCTGGACGAGAGGCTGGAGCCGTTCGCCTGGACCGGGCACGCCGCCTGACGCCACCGGCCCTCGCGCGGCTCCGGGCCGCGCGAGGGAGGTCGGGCCAGGCCCGCCCGGCAGCGCGATCCGGGTGCGGTCGTCCAGGCCGGGTCTGGTGAGGATGCTGGAGACATGGGCCTTGACCGTCGTCAGGCCCATGGCGAGCTCGCGGCGATGCCGGCGCTTGTCCGCCGTTCCGGCACCGCACTACCGTGCCGATGTGGATCTCTTCTCGCGCTCGTGGGCGGCGTTGCGCACGGCGGTCGCCGAACTCCCGGACGAGGACTTCGCACGGCCGTCCGGCTGTACCGCCTGGCACGTACGGGACCTGGTGTGCCACCTGATCATCGACGCTCAGGACGTCCTGATCACCCTCGTGACCCCCGCCGACGCCGAACCGACCCGTGACGCCGTGACCTACTGGGAGGTCGCCGAGACCCCGCCGACCGGCGACGACCCGCTCGACGCGCTGACCGTCCGGCTGGCGGCCGCGTACGAGGAGCCCCGGCTGCTGAAATTCCACCTCGACGACGTCGGCTCCGCCGCCGGCCGCGCCGCCGAACTCGCCGACCCGGATCTGCGGGTCGGCACCCGCGACGAGGTCCTCACCGCGGGCGACTACCTGTCCGCGTACGTCCTGGAATGGACGCTGCACCACCTCGACCTGATCGCGCACCTCCCGGACGCGGCGGAACCGCCCGCGGACGGGCTCGCCCGGACCCGCGAGATGCTGGAGAAGATCGCCGGGACCGCGTTCCCCGCGTCGTTCTCCGACAAGGACGCGCTGCTGGTCGGCACCGGACGGCGTGCCCCGACCGGCGCGGAGAAGGCCGAACTGGGCGAGCTGGCCGCGAAACTCCCGTTCGTCCTCGGCTGATCGTTCGGCTGAACAGGACCTTAGAAGGACTCGCCGCCGAAGCCATAGACGCCGATTGTCACCATCCTGAGCACCGGAAATCACCCACCTGCCTACTACTCGTGCCGCCTCCGGCAGCCCTGCCGGAGGCGGCGAGGTCGCATCACGCGACGGCGGTCCCCTCGAGCTCGACCATCAGGTCGGGGATCGCCAGCCGTGTCACCCCGAGCATCGTGGTGGACGGTGCCACCCCGGCGGCGCCCAACCGCGACGCCAGCACGCCGTAGTGCTCGAAGAGCCGATCGACGTCGGTGGTGTGGACGTTGAGCCGGACGAGGTTCGCGAGGGACATGCCGGCCCCGCCGAGCACGGCCTCCAGGTTGTCGAGGCTCAGCGCCAACTGCGCCGCCATGTCATCGGCATGCTGGGGCTTGCCGTCGCCGCTCATCGCGGTCTGCCCGGCGCAGTACAGGGTCCGGGTGTGCCCGGAGACGATCTCACCCTGGTTGTACCCCAGTTCCACCGACCACGCCCACGGGTTGACCGCGGTTCGCTCTATTGCCACATTCGCTCCATTCGATTCGTCGACATTACGTACGTCCATTGGCTCGGTAGCCGCCATCTTTTTGGGGTCGTGTTAATAAGCCTCCCGGCAAATCACGACATCCTGTGTCGTGTATTTCTGTAGAGTTCTCGTGTGCGCGCCGACCGGTTGGTCTCGCTGGTGCTGCTGCTGCGGCAGCACGGTCGGCTGTCCGCGGCCGCGCTGGCCCGCGAGCTGGAGGTATCCACCCGCACCGTGCTGCGCGACATCGAGGCGCTGTCCGCAGCCGGCGTCCCGGTCTACGCCGAACGCGGCCGGCACGGCGGTTTCGCGTTGTTGCCCGGTTTCCGGACCGAGCTCACCGGACTGAACCCCGACGAGGCCCTTGCCCTGCTGGTCGCCGGATCGCGGCGCGGCGCGCAGGCATTCGGCCTCGACTCGGCGCTCGCTTCGGCGATGCTCAAGGTGGTTGACGCGCTACCCGAAAGCTATCGGGACACCGCGGCCGGCGCGGCCGAGCGATTGCTCATCGATCCGGAGACCGACCTCCTCTCGCGTCGGCTGGTCGCTGAGGAGGTGCCTGACGCCATAGTGGCCGAGGTCCTGCGCGCGGTGTTCGCCGGACACAAGCTGCGCATCCACTACGCGGCTGTGGACCAGACCCCGAAGTGGCGCACGGTGGACCCGATCGGCCTGGTCACCGTACGCGAGCGGGGCTACTTGCTGGCCGCGAGGTCTGGCGCGGACCGCACCTACCGGCTGTCCCGGATCTTGGCCGCCAAGGAACTCGCCGAACCCGCACAGCGACCAGACCGGGTCGATCTGGATCGGGCCTGGCAGGAACGCAGCACGCGGTTCCGGACCGGCGGCGACCAAGTCACCGTGGTGGTACGGGTGAACCCGGCGCGGCGGGAGGACCTGGTGGGCACCGCGCTGGCCGTCCGCGCCGAAGAGGCCGACGCAGACGGCTGGCTGCGGCTTGAGGTGACCTTCCAAGATCCGAGACACGCCGAATGGGCGCTGTGGCAGCTCACCACGAACGCGGAAGCCCTGGCCCCGCAGTGGTTGCGCAACTGCCTGCGCGACCGCGCCGCCGCGATCGCCACCCGCTATGGGGTGCTGGTAGGACTCGTGCAACCAGGTACACGGGATTGAGTTCGCCCGGCTCAGCAGTGCCTGGCCTATCTCGCGCGGATGCTCGAGGGGATCGCGCGCCGCGGCTACATCCTCCGCTGGTCCCCGGCCATCACGGTAAAGGTGAACCCGGCGCTCGCCGGACGGCGCAGCGGAATGTCGCACTTGATCCGGCGCAGCACCTCGTTCCTGCTGAGGCCGAGCCCCTGCGCGATGAGCCGCTCCGGGCGCACCGGCACCGGATCCTCGAAGGCGACCTCCACCTGGACCGGCCACCCCTCGTCGAGCCATGCCGACGGGGTGTCCAGCCGCCAAGCCCCCTTCCAGTCCAGGGCGAAGCGGTTGCGCCGGGCGAGCAGCGGATCCAGCAGCCTGGACGCCACCAGCTCCGGCTCGTTGGCGTGATAGCCGTCGAGCTCGGCCGGATCGAAGGATCTGACCGGCGCTCGCTCGTGCACGGTGAGCTTGCGCGTCCGATCGCAGGACACGCAGCGGACCAGCAGCCACACGTCCAGCAGATTGCCGTTGGCGTTGACGCGGAACCTGCCCTCGCCGGTGGTGGCCGACTCCGACCGGCAGTCCACGCACCGCAGCGACAGCAGAGGCAGCCTGGTCCGACGAACGACCCAGCGCAGCACAGTATGAGGTTGTGAAGACATGATCTCTCTGGACCTGACACGAGGCCGATTGCGCGCGGCCTCAAACGCCGTATGACCGGGCGCGCACGGGCAGCCCGGCAGAACCGACGGGAGGGTCGGTTTGAAGGTGAGCGGAAGGTGTCAGGTCTAAAGAGCAGGCGGGGTCACGCGGTTCGTCCTCTGTCCTCACTGCGACGGGGCCGCAGGCAACCTACGGGAACGCGGAAGGAAGGCTCAAACGGTTTTCCGGCGGCGGTGGTCCCTGTCGCCGGCTCAGGTGTTGTCATGGTGGGGGAAGGCCCCTTCTCCTTCCTCGCACTGGCCGTTGTCGACAGGCTCCCGATGGCGCTGATCCGGGTCGGCGCGTGGACGACCGACGCAACCCGCGACCGCGCGACGGGCCGACCACAGCCGGCAGCGCGGTCGGGACCCGTCGCACATCACCTTGCGCCGGCAGTGTCCGTCGGCTGGCTGGGGTCACCAGGGGATGACGCCGGCGTCCTCGAAGAACGAACCGGTCGGGCCGCCATCGGGCAGCGTGGCGAGCCGGATCGCCGTGGCTGCGCCCTGCTCAGGAGTGCGGGGTCCGTGGAAGCCGGTGAAGTCGGTCGCGACCAGGCCCGGGCAGACGGCGTTGATCAGGATGTTCGTACCGGCGAACTGCCGGGCGTACTGCACGGTGACGGCGTTGAGGAACGACTTCGACGGCGAGTAGGCCGCCATGATGGGGCCGATCTCGATGTCCGGGTCCGCCTGCCGGGTCAGGGAGGCGACGGCACTGGAGACGTTGACGATGCGGGGCGACGTCGAGCGCTGCAGCAGCGGAAGCATCGCGTTGGTCACCCGGATGACACCGATGACGTTGGTCTCCACGACCGTGCGGACCACGTCGAGGTCGAGCGTGGTCGGGTCCTGCACCCACCCCGGCCCCGTTTCTCCTGAGATGCCGGCGTTGTTGACCAGGACGTCCAGGTGCCCGGCCTGCCGTTCGATCAGTTCCGCGGCATCGGTGACGCTCTGGTCGCCGGTCACGTCCAGGGGCACCCCGAACGCGTCCACCCCGGCGCCGCGCAGCTTCTGGACGGCGGACTCACGCCGGGCCTCGTCGCGGGCTCCCACGCCCACGCGGTATCCGAGAGCGCCCAGCCCGGTCGCGATTTCGTACCCGATTCCCTTGTTCGCGCCGGTCACCAGCGCGATCTTCGTTTCGCTCATGCCGTTGATGTTCGCTCGCGGACGAGCGGTGCATCCAACACCGATGCGGTGCCCTGTCATACCCGGTAGGTATCACTGAGGTATGGTGCGGCCATGGATACCTTGGAGACCCGCGAGTTGAGGTATTTCATGGCCGTCGCCGAGGAACTGCACTTCGGCCGCGCCGCCGAGCGCCTCGGCATGGCCCAGCCACCGCTGTCCCGGGCGATCCAGCAGCTCGAGCGGCGCCTCGGCGTCTCCCTGCTGAAACGCAACCGCCGCAGCGTCTCCCTGACCGGCGCCGGAGAGGTACTGCTGCACGAGGGCCGCGCGGCCCTCGACGCGACCACCGCCGCCGCTCGCCGCACCCGTCGCGCCGGTGGCGCCGACAGTCCGGGCGGCCCCCGCAACCGCCTGGTGCTGGCCGTGAAGGCCGCCGCGTCTCACGAGCTGCTGCAGAAGCTCCTCGACGCCTACGCGGCCGAGCCCGACGCCGCCGAGATCGAGGTGCTACCGAGCGGCACGTGTGAGCAGGAAGAGATGCTGCGCGATGGCCGCGCCGATGTGGCGCTCATGCACGCGCCGTTCAACTCCCTCGCCGGGTTCGACAGCGAGGAACTGATGACCGAGGGGCAGATCGCCATCCTGCCCGCCGGGCACCCCCTCGCCGCGCACAAGACCCTGTCCCTGGCCGACGTCAGCGACATCCCCGATCTTCCGCTCGCCCGCTGGGCTCGCCACGGCACGTACCCACCCGGCCCGGGCCCCGAGATCCACGACCAGACGCAGCTGGCCCAGTTGATCGCCCTCGGACGCACCGTGGCCGTCTTCCCCGACTCCGCCCGCGCCTGGCTATGGGCCGAGCACACCGCCGTCCCCCTGACCGACGCGCCCCCCGTCGTCACCCACATCGCCTGGCCCGCGCACAGCCGCTCCCTCGCCCTCGCCGGGCTGATCCGCACGGCCACACGGCTATGACCAACACGACCGCCGAAGGTTCTGCCACCACATAAGCCCAGGTCAAAGCGCCCTCAGACGTGCGGGAGGCTTGGCATCGGTTTCGTTCCGATGTTCCTCAACGCCCGAGCCGGGCGCCTCGGCGCTGATGCTGACGGCGAAGTCGTGGCACAAGAGACCGGAGAACGTCCGCCGCTATTTCAAGCCCTCCCCGGAGACGATCGCCGAGCTCACCAGCCTGCTCGCGCCCGGTGACACCCGGCGGTGACCTTTCTCCAGGCCGAGAGTGCTGGGCTCCTGCCAATCCGGGTCGCGCGCACACGCGGCCGCCAACTCGTCCAGAGACACGTGCAGCGCCGAGGCCAGGGCCGCGATGGTGAAAAAGGCCGGGGTCGGGGCCCTGCCGGTTTCGATCTTGCGCAGGGTCTCGGCGGAAACTCCTGCCGCGGCGGCGACCTCCGCCATGCTCCGGCCGCCGCGTGCCTGACGCAGCAGCGAGCCGAACCGCTCGCCGCGTTCCCGTTCCCATGGAGTCAAAGGAGTCCTCACCATGACCGTGATACTAATACCGGTATAAGTATTGGGTCCGATTCAGGCGGAGAGTTACAGCACATGGTGGAGATCAAGACCGATGCCGCGATGGACGCGATGCGGGAAGCCGGGCGTGTGGTGGCCCGCGCCCTGGCCGCCGTGCAAGAAGCAGCCGGCGTAGGGGTGTCCTTGCGGGAACTCGACGAGGCGGCCCGCGCGGTTCTGGCCGAGGCAGGGGCCGGTTCCCCATTCCTCGGGTACCGGCCGTCCTTCGCCCCGGTCCCCTTCCCCGCCGTGATCTGCACCTCCGTCAACGACGCCGTGTCGCACGGCATCCCCACCGGCTACCGGCTGAGGGACGGCGACCTGGTGAGCATCGACTGTGGCGCCCAGCTCGACGGCTGGGCCGGTGACGCGGCCATCACCTTCACCGTCGGAACTCCGCGTCCCCCGGACCTCGACCTGATCGACGCCACCCAACAGGCCCTCGACGCCGGCATCGCCGCCGCTCAGGTCGGCGGCCGCCTCGGCGACATCTCCCACGCGATCGACACCGTCGCCCGCAAGGCGGGCTGCGGCATGCCCGCCGACTTCGGCGGTCACGGCATCGGCCGCCGCATGCACGAAGACCCTCACGTCCCCAACCGCGGCCGCCCCGGTCGCGGTTTCCCCCTCCGCCACGGCCTGGTCCTCGCCATCGAGCCCATGCTCATGGCCGGCGGGCGGAACACCTACCGCACCGGCACCGACGGCTGGACCCTGCGCACCACCGACGGCAGTCGGGCCGCCCACATCGAGCACACCGTCGCCATCACCGAGCAGGGCCCGCGCATTCTGACCCTGCCTTGACCTTCGTGCCGCCCATTCGGCACGAAGGTCAAGGCAGGTGCCTCAGGTCAAGGTGCCAAACAGCCCACCGAACCCTTACCGCACGACCTGACGTGGTCTCCCCCGGACCGTCGATCCTAGGGAGACCGCTCCGTTCCTGAGCCGTCGAAGACAAGGCACTGTCGAGGTGTGGCCATCCGAGGCCCATCCGAACGAGGAAGAGCGGTGATCACCCGATGAAGGCGGTGCGGTTCCACGAGTACGGCGGGATCGAGGTCCTGGGGGTGGAGGAGGTGGAGCGTCCGGTGCCCGGCCCCGGGCAGGTGCTGGTCGAGGTCCGCGCGGCCGGGATCCAGCCCGGCGAGATCCATATCCGTACCGGCGAGCTGCACGAGCGGTGGCCGGCGACGTTCCCCTCCGGGCAGGGCAGCGATCTGGCCGGCGTCGTGGTGGAGGCCGGTCCGCAGGTGCGCGGCGTCGCGGTGGGCGACGAGGTCCTCGGCTTCACCCATGACAGGGCGAGCCACGCGGAGTTCGTCGTGGTCAACGACGTGCAGCTGACCCCGCGTCCGAAGGGGCTGTCCTGGGATGTGGCCGGGTCGTTGTACGTGGCCGGCACGACCGCGTACGCCACCGTGTTCGCGGTCGACCCCGGACCGGCCGACACGGTCGTCGTGTCCGGTGCGGCGGGCGGCGTCGGGTCCCTTGCCGTGCAGCTCGCGCGGCGGCGCGGCGCCACGGTGATCGGGCTGGCGAGCGAGCCGAACCACGCCTGGTTGAAGGATCGCGGTGTCGTCCCGGTCACCTACGGGGAGGGTGCGGCCGAGCGGATCCGGCGGGCCACCGATGGGAACGTCGACGCGTTCATCGACACGGTCGGCGACGGCTATGTGGAGCTGGCCGTGGAGCTGGGTGTGCGGCCCGAGCGGATCAACACGATCCGCGACTGGCAGGCCGCGGCCAAGGTCGGTGCGCGCACCTACGGAGAAGGCGCGGCGGCGTGCGCGGTCGTGCTCGGCGAACTGGCCCGGCTCGCCGCACGCGGGGAGCTCGAGGTGCCGATCGCCCGCACCTACCCGCTGGAGCGGGTACGGGACGCGTTCCGCGAGCTGGAACGGCGGCACACCCACGGCAAGATCGTCCTCCGGCCCTAGCCGGGGAAGGCGCGGCCCGGCGCGGTCACTCCCAGATCGCGGACTCCGGGTCGACGCCGTGGGCCCCGGCGTTCGCGAAGATCACGTCGCGCAGCCAGACGGCCAGACCCGGTGCGACCGTGTCGAAGTACTCGCCGTACCCGGGATCGTCGACGAACATCCGCCCGATGCACGCGTGCATCGCGTGCGTGCAGTCGAAATACCGCGACAGCAGTGCGCGATGCCGCTCCGCGAGGGCGTTCGCCTCGCCGGAGCCGGGTGCGACGCCGGCGCGCTTGGCGGCGGCAAGGTCGGCGTTCAGGGTCCGGGTCGTGGCCACGACGTCCTGCCAGTCCTGCGTCGTCATCCGGCCGGCCCGCTCGGCGTACTGCGCCCACTGGGCGCTGTCGCCCCAGCGGTCCTCGGCCTCCTCGACCCAGGCGGGCTGCCAGTCGTCGCCGAAGATCTCGACCTGCTCCTCCGGCGTCAGCCGCATCCCCGTCCTCGACGCCTCCAGCATGCGGTCGACCGCGCCGACCATCTTCTGCAGGCGGGAAATGCGCTCCATGAGCTGTGACCGCTGCCGGCGCAGGTGGTGGCGCGCATCGGCGCCCGGGTCATCGAGGATCCGGCCGATCTCGGCGAGCGGGAAGCCCAGCTCCCGGTAGACCAGGACCCGGTGGATCCGGGCGACGTCGTCGCCCGAGTACACCCGGTACCCCGCCCAGGTTCGCTCGCTCGGGCGCACGAGGCCGATCGCGTCCCAGTGGTGCAGGGTCTTCACGCTGACCCCGACGAGAGCGGCGGCCCGGCCGACGGTGAGGCCGTCGGGTCCGATCGGTTCGGTGTCCTCCCCGGCCGTGATCGGTCCCTGCTCGCGGGCGTCACTCGTCATCGGCTCAGTATCGCCCACCTCGCCGAGACGGCTATATACTCGCATACGAGTATTCGGCGGCGAGGTGGTGACGATGGCGAAGCGGCGGAAGGTCGGCAACCTGCTGGCGCTCGCCGTCCTGTCGGCGGTCACCCACCGGCCGATGCACCCGTACGAGATGGCCTCCGCTCTGCGCGCCTGGGGCAAGGACCAGGACATGAAGATCAAGTGGGGGTCGTTGTACACGGTCGTGCAGAACCTGGCCAAGCACGGTCTGCTGGAGGCCGCCGGGAGCACCCGGCAGGGCGGCCGCCCCGAGCGCACCGTCTACCGGATCACCGACGCCGGCCGGGAGGAGCTGGCCGACTGGGTGCGTGAGCTGGTCTCCACTCCGGAGCCGGAGCGGCTGCGGTTCACCGCCGGTCTGTCGGTGCTGGCGGTCCTGCCGCCGGAGGAGGCCGCGCGCCTGCTCGAACGCCGTCTCGCGCTGCTGGAGGAGGAGCTCGCCGGGCGGCGCGAGGAGCTGGCGCGTTACGGCCGGGAGGTTCCGCGGCTGTTCCTGGTAGAGGGGGAGTACGAGCTGGCCGTCCGGGAGGCGGAGACCGCCTGGGTCCGCTCGCTGCTGGGGGAGCTGACGTCCGGGACGTTCCCGGGCCTGGAGGAGTGGCGGGCCTGGCACGAGACCAACGGGACGCCGTCGCCGCCCGAGGCGGGGGAGGGGAGCGACACGACGACATAGGAACGGCCCCGGCGAGGTGCGGCAACACCGCGCCGGGGCCGTCATCCTCGAACCGAAGCCCACGGAAGGCCCGGCCACGAGGTGGCACTCGAAAGGATAGTCGGGTTCCTCCGTGGGAGCCGGTTCGGACGCACGAGATCCGGATCGATCAGCCGGAGACCGGGATCGGCCGGTCCCCGGCATGGAGGAACCATGACGAAGGTCAAGAGCGCACTGGTCATCGGCGGCGGGATCGCCGGGCCGGTCGCGGCGGTGGCGCTGCGCAAGGCGGGCATCGAGGCCACCGTGTACGAGGCGTACCCGGCCACGGCGGACGGCGTCGGCGGCTCGCTCGCCCTGGCGCCGAACGGCGTCGCCGCGCTGCGGGCCGTCGGCGCCGACGAGGCGGTCCTGGCCGCCGGCCGCCCACTGCATCGGGGGATCATGGCGATGGGCGCCAAACGGCGCTTCGACATGCCCTGGCCGGCGCCCCTGCACCTGATGTGGCGCGCCGACCTGCACCGGGCCCTGCACGACCACGCGGTCGCGCACGGCGTCCCGGTCGTCCACGGCAAACGCCTGGTCGGCGCCGAGGAGACCCCGACGGGGGTGACCGCGCGGTTCGCCGACGGCACCACCGCCACCGCCGGCGTCCTCATCGGCGCCGACGGCGTCCGCTCGACCGTCCGCGGGCTCATCGACCCGGACGCGCCCGGCCCGAAGTACACCGGAATGCTCGGCTTCGAGGCCATCGTGGACTGCGACGTGCCCGGCGGCCCCGACAGCATCACCTTCGCCTTCGGCAGGCGCGCGTACTACATCTACCGGCCCCGCCCCGGCGGCGGCGCCGAATGGGGCGCCAACCTGCCCTGGCACACACCCCTGCCCCTCGCCGAGGCCCGCGCGGTGCCCGCGGCGGAATGGCTGCGGCGGCTCCACGACGCGTACGGCGACGACGACCCGGGCCGGCAGCTGGTCGAGCGGACCGGCCCGGACCGGCTCCAGGTCATCGGAGCGCTGCAGATCATGCCGAAGGTTCCGCACTGGCACCGCGGCCGGATGGTCCTGGTCGGCGACGCGGTGCACGCCCCGTCCAACAGCTCCGGCCAGGGCGCGTCCCTGGCCATCGAGAGCGCCGTCGAACTCGCCCGCTGCCTACGCGACCTGCCCGACGCCCCGAGCGCCTTCGCCGCCTACGAGCACCTGCGCCGCGACCGGGTGGAGACGATCGCCGCACGCGCCGCGAAGATCAACCACGCCAAGGCGCCCGGCCCGGTGGTCCAGGCGATGATGCCGCTGCTCATGCCGATCCTGACCAAGACGGTCATGAACCCGGAGAAGACCACCGACCCGGTGTACCGCCACCGGATCGACTGGGACGCCCCCGCGGAACCGGCCCCCGCCCACGGACGCTGATCGACCCCGTCGGCTCCGCGCCCGGCGCGGAGCCGACGGCCCCAGCGCAGGCGGGTGACAGCCCCCTGGTCGCCACCGCGAGCCGGGCCGGATCAGCCGTTGTACGGAGCGGTGACGTCCAAGACCCAGGTCACGCCGAAGCGGTCGGTGAGCATGCCGTACAGCGGTGCCCACTGTGCCGCCTCCAGCGGCCGTACCACCGTCGAGCCCTCCGCCAGCCTCTGCCACAAGGCGCTGATCTCGTCGGCGTCATCGCCGCGAACGGAGACGAAGAACGGGTTCTCACCCTGGTTCCAGGGCAGCTGGGAGGGCACGTCGTACGCCATGACGTGGAAACCGTTGTCGCCGACCACCTCGCCCCACATCACCCAGTCCGCCTCGTTCTCGTTCCGCACATCGCCGGCGTCCTTGTACGTGACGGCGACGGCGCGTCCGCCGAATACGGACTGGTAGAAGTCCAGCGCGTCACGCGCGGCGCCCCGGAAGTTCAGGTGGGTGGTGGTGGTGACGGACATGGCCTGCTCCTTGCCTTCGGTTCGACGGAGATGCGCCGCTGCGACGACAGAGCCCACGGCCACGGCAACCCGTGACCAGGGGCAATGCCTCCCCGGCGGCTCTGGTGTTCACCGTTCCACCAGTAGCGGACAGGTTGTGTCCTGTACTGCGGCCAGAATGGCGAGCATGCAGAAAACGTCCTCGCGGCTGCTCACGCTGCTCTCACTGCTCCAGACGCATCGTGACTGGTCCGGTGAGGACCTCGCCGAGCGGCTCGACGTCACCCCGCGCACGGTGCGCCGTGACATGGACCGCCTACGGGAACTCGGATACCCGATCACGGCTTTCAAGGGGCCCTCCGGCGGTTACCGCCTGGATGCCGGCTCGCATCTGCCCCCACTGCTGTTCGACGACGACCAAGCCGTCGCCGTGGCCGTCGCCCTCCAGACCGCGGCCACCGACACCACGATCGGCGAAGACGCGGTACGGGCCCTGTCCACCATCCGCCAGGTCATGCCGCCCCGTCTGCGGCACCGCATCGACATGCTCCGGATCACCGCCGTCCGGCCACCCGAGAACGACGACGCCTCACCGGTCGACGCGCAGCTCCTGATGGACCTGAGCAACGCCGTCCACGCCCATGCGGAGCTCCGCTTCGACTACGACCAGGACCACACCGCCCCCGCGGAGCGACCCCGCAGAACACAGCCCCACCATCTGGTCACCTGGCGAGGCCGGTGGTACCTCCTCGCCTGGGACCTCGACCGCGACGACTGGCGCACCTTCCGCGTCGACCGCGTACGCCCCCGCACACCCACCGGCCCGCGCTTCACCCCACGCGAGCTCCCCGGAGGGGACGTATCCGCCTTCATCACCGGCCGATTCCGAGGCACCGACGGCACCACCACCGACTGGCCCTGCCACGGCGAAGTCGTCCTCGACCTCCCCGCCGCCGCCGTGGCCCCCTTCGCCCCGGACGGAATCGTCGAAGAACTCGGCCCCGGCCGCTGTCGGCTCACCCTCGGCTCCTGGTCATGGACCGGCCTGGCCGCCGCGATCGGCCGCTTCGACACCGACGTCGAGGTCATCGGCCCGCCGCAACTGGCCACCGCGTTCGCAAGCCTCGCCGCCCGCTACGCCAACGCCGCCCGCATCACCCACCCGGCCCAGGCACCGGACACCGACACCTTGCCCTGACGCACCACGGCGCCGCCCGCGACACCCAGTAACCCTTCCGCCTCATCGTCGAGGGCACCCTCGAAGGACTGGCCTCGGCCCGAGCACGCGGCCGCGTGGGCGGGCGGCGGCCCTGGACGCCCACGGGGTGGAGATGGCCCGCGCGCTGTACGAGATGAAGGGCGATGACGGCAAGCGCCGCTACACCGTCCAGCAGATCGCCGACCGGCTCGGCGTCAGCCGCGCCACGATCTACCGCCACCTCGATCCCGACAAGCCGGTCTCGGCGTAGGAGGAGCACAGTGCTGCCCCCTGTCACTTACTACGGCGGCAAGGCCAAGCTGAGCTTGTTCTTAAGAAATCTGGAGCGATCTCGCAAGCGCCAAGGTTAAAGATCAAGGTGGCGGAGCGGTGCGGCGGAGCCGTACCACCACAAAGGCGAGCAGCCCGAGAGCGGCCAGCGCGAAGACCGCGTTGCCGATGAGGTCCACATTGGCGGGCGCTGGGAAACTCGGCGCTTGAGGGAAGCCGTGCCAGGCGTAGGTGACCAGGCCGGCAGCGCTCAGGGCGAGCCTGTGCCAGGGGCCCCAGCCCGTGCACCGGGACCAGCGCAGGATGAGCAGCGTCATCGTGGCGTAGAGCGCGAGGTAGAAGCCAACCGTGATCCACGCGGGCACGATGGACTGCAGCTTGATCCCCACCAGGGCGAGCAAGCTGGGGAGCCAGAACGCCAGCCCGGCCGCGATGGTGATCGCGAAGACGGTCCACGGGCTGGCCGGCGTGGCCGGGAGGAGGGGGCGGCGGAATCGAACGGACAGGAACGCGGCGATGACCAGGGCGACGGCCGTGATCATCGTCCAGGTGATCTGAGCGGCCGACAACGGGTAGATGGCCGGACCTGCCAGGGCGATGGGCACCGCGCCGCCTAGCAGGAACAGGACGGCTGACACGGTGAGGCCGACCTTGCCGAGCCAGGGCGTGTCCGGCCGGCGTGAGCCCGCCTCTACTATCGAGATCGGCACCGCGATGCTCCACACCCCATGGATGGCCAGAACGAACACGGTCCAGTAGGCGCCGATGCCCAGTGCCGGAATGAACCCATAGTCGAGCAACCGCAACCCGACATAGTCGGGATTGAACAGTGACTGGGTGAGCAGGCCCTCCTCGATCACGGCATAGGTGAGCCCGAGCAGGATGATCCCCGGCCATCCCAGCCGCCACCGGCGGGCGACCTCACGGATCAGCAGCGCGCCACCGCCGTAGAGCGGAATCAGCCCGATGATCATCGGTAGGGCGTTGATGGCGATGTTGCCAAGCAGATACTCGCCGACCAGCGGCGCGAGAACCAGCAGGCCAAGTGCTGGAAGAATGCCTTTGAACACGTCTACCCTCACCGGTTGTAGAGCCTGCGTGCCCACAGGTATCCGCCCAGCGCGATGGCCGCGCTCCACAGCGCCGCCGCCGCGAAGCTGGATCCCGCGGGCTGCCCGGCCAGCAGCGCGCGCAGGGTTTCGATGACCGGCGTGAACGGCTGGTGTTCGGCGAACCAGCGCAGCGGGCCCGGCATCGACTCCGGCGGGACTACACCGCTGCCCAGGAACGGCAGCAGCATCAGCGGCATCGGCAGGTTGCTGGCCGTGGCCACGTTCTTGGTGACCATGCCCAGCGCGGCCGACAGCCAGGTGATGGCGAAGGTGAACATCGCCAGCACGCCGATTACCCCGAGCCAGTCCAGCGCAGAGGCGGCGGGGCGGAAGCCGATCAGCAGGGCCGTCAGCGTCACCGCCGTGATCGCGATGAAGTTCTGGACCAGTGCGCCGAGCACGTGCCCGGTGAGGACGGAGACGCGGGCGATGGCCATGGTCTTGAACCTGGCGACGATGCCCTCGGTCATGTCCACGGCCACCGAGATCGCTGTCCCCTGCGCGGCGCTCGCGATCGTCGTGATCATGATGCCGGGGGTGATGTAACCGGCGTAGGCGGCGCGGTCGCCGCCGATCCCGGCGCCCATGATGCCGCCGAGGACGTAGACGAACAGCAGCAGGAGCACCACCGGGACGCCCGCGTAGGTGAGGATCAGTGTGGGGTAACGCCAGAGGTGCCTGATCTGGCGGCGCAGCATCGTCGCCGAGTCAGTGATCGCTCTCATCGGGAAGACTCCTCGGTCAGGGCGAGGAAGACGTCGTCCAGGTCGGGCGTGTGCACCGACAGTTCGGCGACGTCGATGGCCTGCGCGTCCAGCCATTCCAGGAGTTTCCGCAGCGCCCGGACGCCGGTGTCGGGAATCTGCACCGTGAGGGACTCGTCGTCGCGCGAGGTGGCTCCCACGTGGGAGGCCGCCCTGAGGTAACCGTCGAGATCGGCGAAGCGCACGACCAGATGCCCGCCGGGGACCAGCCGCTTGAGCTCGCCCGGCGTCCCCTCGGCCACCAGGCGGCCCTGGCTGAGCAGCGCGATGCGGTCGGCGAGCTCGTCGGCCTCGTCCAGGTACTGCGTGGTCAGGAAGATCGTCACACCGTCCTGTGAGACCAGGTCTCGGACGATCTGCCACATGGTGCGGCGGCTGCGCGGGTCCAGCCCGGTGGTCGGCTCGTCGAGAAAGATCAGTTCGGGGGTGCCGACGAGGGTCATGGCGAGGTCGAGGCGGCGGCGCATGCCGCCGGAGTAGGTGGCCGCGGGCTTGCGCGCGGCGTCGGTGAGGTCGAAGCGCTCGAGGAGTTCGCGGGCTCGGCTGCGTCCCCGGGCGCGGCCGAGGTGGAGCAGGTCGGCCATGAGTCGCAGGTTCTCCTCGCCGGTGAGGAAGCTGTCGACCGCGGAGAACTGGCCGGTGACGCCGATCGCGGCACGCACCTTGTCGGGTTCCTTGGCCAGGTCGTGCCCGGCGACCCAGATCTCGCCCGCGTCGGCCTTGATCAGGGTGGACAGGATCTGCACTGTGGTGGTCTTGCCCGCGCCGTTGGGGCCCAGCAGCGAGAAGACGGTGCCCTGCGGGATGGTGAGGTCGATGCCGTCCAGGACGCGGTGGGCGCCGTAGGACTTACGCAGCCCCGTCACCGAGACGAAGGTTCGCATCGCGTTCACCCCCGATCCCAGGTGACGGGCAGGCTGTGCACGCCGTACACCTGCGAGGGGTCGGTGCGCAGCGACAGCTCTTCAGCCGGTACGGCGAGCCGCAGCGTCGGGAAGCGGATGAGCAGCGCGGGAAACGCGACACGCATCTCGATGCGGGCAAGCTGCTGACCGAGGCACTGATGGACGCCGTGGCCGAAGGCCAGATGCCCGGCGGCCGAGCGGCGCAGATCGAGCACGTCGGGGTCGGAGAACCTGGCCGAGTCCCGGTTGGCGGCGTTGATCGCGATGACGACGGTGTCGCCCGCCTTGAGCTGCCTGCCGCCGAGCTCCACGTCCTCCAGCACGCCGCGCATGCCGGTGGCGGCGACGGACAGGTAACGCAGCAGCTCCTCCACGGCGCCGACGGCCAGGTCGGGGTCGCCGCGCAGGGCGGTGAGCTGGGCCGGGTTGCGCAGCAGGGCGAAGGTGCCGAGCGCGAGCATGTTGGCGGTGGTGTCGAGCCCGGCGCCGAGCAGGAACGCGGCCACGCCGCCGAGCTCCTCGTCGGTCAGGTCGCTGCCAGTGGCCAGGTCGCTGAGCAGGTCGTCGGTCGGCTTGGCCCGCTTGGCGAGCGCGAGCTCCCGCAGGTACGTGCCGAGGTCGACGAAGGCGGCGTACTGCGCCTCAGCGGTCCTGGCCTCCGGCAGGGCCCGGGTGGAGCTCTGGAACTGGTCGCGGTCCTCGTACGGCACGCCGAGCAGCTCACAGATCATCAGCGCTGGAACCGACTGCGCGAAGACCTCGACGAGGTCGGCGGGCGGCCCCTGCCGCTCCATCGCGTCGAGCCGCTCACGGGTGATCTCGGTGACCCGCTCGGTGAGCAGGTTCATCCTGCGGACGGTGAACTTGCCCGCCAGCAGCTTGCGGAAGCGGGTGTGCTGGGGTGCGTCCATGCCGGTCAGGTCGCCGACGGGGGCGGGCGGCAGGTGCCCGCCCGCCAGGGGGTGGTAGTGGGTTTCGTAGCGGGAGCTGAACCGCGGGTCGGCGAGGACCTGGCGGACCAGGCCGTATCCGGTGATCATCCAGACGCCGGGGGCGCCCTCGGGCGCGGCCAGGCGGGCGATTGGCTGCTCTGCGCGCAGGGCGGTGAGCGAAGGGGCGGGATCGAAGGGACAGGCGGGTGCGCGGTCGAGGGACGGAGTGACCGGCTCATCGCGATAGAACGTGTTCATCACGATTGAAAGCTACGTTGCTTTCAAAAATTTTGTCAATCAATCGATGCACATAAGTGCAGGTCAAAGTTGATAAACTGATGCGTTGACGCTGAAGCTGAATGCAATGAAACATTGCATTGTGTGGCGCCGAACGCAATAGTGGTGTCATGTCAGAAGGAAGGTTGACCCTGCAGGACCGCCAGCGCATCGCGACCGGCCTCGCCGACGGCCGCTCCTACGCCGAGATCGCCAGGCGGCTGGACCGGCCGACCTCGACGATCAGCCGTGAGGTCGGCCGCAACGGCGGCCCCAGCGACTACCGCCCCGAGCGGGCGCACCAGGCGACAGCGCGGCGGGCGCGGCGCGGCACCCCAGCACGTTCGCCCGAGGCCGAACCCCAGGATCGCAAGGTCTTCGAGGTGGAAGAGGGCGCCGTCGAGATGGCGATCGGGATGGGCCTGCCGAAAATGATGGCGCGCGTGCTCATCGGCCTGTGGCTGAGCGAGGACGGCAGGCTCACTGCGGCCGAGCTGTCGCGCGGGCTGAAGGTCAGTCCCGCCTCGATCTCCATGGCGGTGGGCTACCTGACCCAGCAGGGGCTGATCAGGCGCGAACGTGATCCGCGGCGGCGTCGCGACATCTACGTGGTCGACGACGACGCCTGGTACCAGTCGACGGTGATCAGCTCGCGGCAGACGCTCGCGGCGGCGGAGGTCGCGAAGGCGGCGGGGGAGACGCTCGGGCTCGACACGCCCGTGGGACGCCGCCTGGCCAGGGGCGGTGCGTTCCTGGAGCGGATCAGCCTGGACGCTCTGGCGTCGGCCGAACGCTGGCGCGACCTTCCGCCGTGATCAGACCGCAGTGATTGCGCCCCGGATTTCACGTGCTGTGGTTCAAAAGGCGTCCTGGAGCATCAGGGTGTTGATGTACACGAGTGCGGCCTGCAGGATCCGCAGGCACAAGACGGCCATACCCCGACACGGTCAGTCGCCGTACGCGGCCACGGTGACGGCCACCTCGACGCACTCGCCCTCGTCGCCGCCGCTGCGGCTGCTCTTGCGCCAGACCACGGCGAGCTCGACGCAGTTGCCTTCGTTGCCGCCGCTGTACGGGCTCTTGCGCCAGACGGTGCTGATCAGCTCGGAGGTGCTCATGCTCGGGACGCTAGCCGTTCGATGAGCTTCAGAGAAGCGTCTTCGTCGAGCGATGCGTCCAAGAGCAGAGAGAAGATCTCCTCGTGCAGCGCGATCTCCTTCTCGCCCTCGACGAACAGGCTCTTGGTGAACTGCTCGACGACCGACACGGTGAGGTTTCCCGGCGGGCGCAACGACAGCAGGTGGAACGGCCCCGCCAGCCACAGGTAGGAGCCGGCGGAGTTCGGCAGCACGTGAAGGGCCACGTTGCCCCACCGCGCCGCCACGCAGAGATGACGGAGCTGGGCGTGCATGACGTCGAGCCCTCCGACCTGGTGGTGGAGCACCGACTCACTGATCACTGCCACGTAGCGGGGAGGATCGGGGCGCGTCAGCACCTTCTGTCTGGCCATCCGGAACGCGACCAGCGCGTTGATGTTGCGGATCGACCGGGCCGGTCCAATCGCCATCAACGTACGGGCGTAGTCGGGCGTCTGCAGGAGACCCGGCACCACGCACGGTTCGAAATTGCGGATGAGTTCCGCGTCCTTCTCAAGGCCGGCCAGGTCGAGAGCGGCGGCGGAGATACGCCCCTCATACGCGCGCTCCCAACTCTTCCCTGGCTTGTGGGAGGCCAAGTGGAGAAGGGACTCCCGTAAGGGGCCGTCAAGAACACCGTAGAAGTCGAGGAGGTCGGCCAGCTCCTGGCGGTCGATGGAGTGCAGGCCGTTCTCCAGCGTGCTGAACCAGCCCGTGGACCGACCATACCGGCGGGAGGCCGTCTCGATGGTGATGCCGCGGTTCTCGCGGGCCTGGCGCAGTGCCGAGCCGATCCGGCGCAGGCGGGCGGACGGGATGTTCCGGGAGGGCATCCGCTCACGATGTCACTTTTCGTGTTGCTGTGCGTACGGAATGGCACGGGTTGAACTTTCATTCGGAGAAGATTCGGCGCAGGTCAGCGAGTGTTGCGGCCTGCCGCGGCTGGTCGTGAAGGTGGCTCCGGCGAGTGAAGGGAGCCGTCGGTGCAGATGTCGAAGACGCGGTACGCGCTGCTGGTGCGGTTGGCGTGGGAGCTGCGGGCGACGCCGGTGACGTCGCTGCTGGTCGTGCCCGGTCACGGCGAGGCGGTGCTGTGGGTGCTGGGCCGGGGCGGCCGCAAGGAGGCCGTGCTGGCCGTACCGCGCCCGGACCGGTGGCGGCTGCTGTGGCGCGGCGTCGAACTGGACGTCGCCTCGGTACCGGAGGCGGCCCGCCGGATCGCGGCGGCGGTCGCGGCGTGACCGAAGAGGCCGTCGTCCTCGGCGAGATCACGCTGCCGGGCATGCGCAGCTCGGTCGCGCATGCCCGCGCCTTCCTGCGGGAGCTGCTGCCGTGCGACCATCCGGCGCTCGACGACCTGGTCACCGTGGGCAGTGAGACGGTCTGCAACGCCGTCACCCACACCGCGTCCGGACAGGCCGCCGGGCGGGTGACGGTCGTGCTCCTGGCGCGGGGCGGCGCGTACCGGCTGGAGGTCACCGACGACGGCGCCGGCGGGTCCCGCCCGCGCCTCGAGGCGGAGGACGGCGGTGAGAGCGGGCGGGGGATGCGGATCGTCGACGCGCTCGCCCGGCGCTGGGGCTACCGGGAGGACGGCGCGCGTACGGTCGTGTGGGCCGAGTTCGGGAACGGCTAGGCGGTGACCGGCTCCTGGAAGGCGGCGGCGTTGCGGGCGCACCAGTCGGCGAAGGTGCCGGGCGCGCGTCCCAGTAGCCGCCGTACGGTGTCGGTGCGGAGTCCGGTGGTGTCGGCGCGCATGAGGGTGAACCCTTCGACGATGGCGTCGGCGAGCGCCGGGGGAGCGCCGTGGGGGAAGCGTGCGCGTACGGCCTCCTGTGGCGTGGCGATCTCGCGGACCTCGAGGGGACGGCCGATCGCCTTCTCCAGGATCCGGGCCTGCTCGGTGACGGTGAAGGTCTCCTCCCCGGTGAGGACGTACTCCTCGCCCTGGTGTCCGTCCTCGGTGAGTGCGAGGGCCGCGACCGCCGCGATGTCGGCCGGGTCGATCGGCGCGTAGCGGCCGGGGCCGATCGGGTCCAGGATGTAGCCCTCCTCGTGGATGGTGGGCAGCCAGTCGAAGGCGTTGGTCATGAAGCCCCCGGGCCGCAGGAAGGTGGCGGGGATGCCGGAGGCGCGGATCGCCTCCTCTCGCTCGTGGTGCCAGCGGCCCATGGCCGGCATCGGATCGCCAAGGACGTTGAAGGACGACAGGTGGACGATGCGGCTCACTCCGACCGCCCGGGCGGCGGCGACGACGCGGGCGGTGTGCTCGATCCCGATTCCGGGCGTGAGCAGGAACAGCCGGTCGACACCGTCGAAGGCGGGCGTCAGGGTCGCCGGGTCGTCCAGGTCCGCGACGACGCGTTCAGCGCGGGCCGGCAGCGCGGCGGCGCGGGCGGGGTCGCGGACGAGGATGCGGAACTCAGCGTCTTTGGCGGCGAGCTGCCGGACGAGCTCACGGCCGACGTTTCCGGTGGCGCCGGTGACCAGTATCATCGGGATTCCCTAGGGTCGTTTGCCGTCTAACGATTACAGCGCAAGACGTTAGCCGGGAAATGATTAGCCGTCAATCAATCTGCTCGCGGGCCCGTTCCGCGATGCCCTGGAGGCCCGATGCCCGAGTTCCTGGACCTGCACGGCAGGACGAACAAGGTGGTCCGGGCCGCGGCCGAGGCCGCCGTACGACGCCACGGCCTGCACCTCGGCCAGGACCACCTGCTCGCGGTGCTGTGGGAGCGCGACGGCAGCACTCCGGGTGAGATCGCCGCCGCGCTCAACGTCACCACCCCCACGGTCGTCAAGATGGCCACCCGGATGGCCACGGGCGGGCTGCTCACGCGGCGCCGGGACGACCGGGACAGCCGCCTCGTACGGCTCTGGCTCACCGACACGGGACGCGCGCTGCGCGAGCCGATCGAGGCCGAACGACGGCACCTGGAGGAGAAGATCACCGCGGACCTCACCGAGACCGAGCGCCGCCACCTGATGAGCGCGCTGGCAAAGGTCCACCGGTCGGCGAACGACCTGCTGGACGGCCCGCCCATCGAACCCGCCGGCTGACATCCGGGCCGCCGGCATGCCGCGCGGTCAGGCCAGGTAGCCGCCGTCGACGGTGAGGACGGCACCGGTGACGAAGGACGCGCCCGAACCGGCCAGGAACGCGATCCCCGCCGCGATCTCCTCCGGCCGCCCGAAGCGGTCCATCGCGTTGGCCCTCCACTCGGGTCCGTGCGACCAGCCCCAAAGTAGCTCTGTGTAGTTGCGGATCCTGGTCGTGAGGCGGCAGGCTGGATCCGCCGTGGAGCCGTCCCGCCCCCACCTTCGGGCGGGTTTCCTCATGTTGGCGGGTCGCTCCGGGGCGAGCTGGGTCCCGTCGCGTCGGCTCCCCGGTGTGACGGGACCTAGATGATCGCCAGCCAGGAGGCCATGGGTTCGCTCGCGTCGACCGGCAGGCGCACGTACGGTTCCTGGTCCTCGGCCGGGGTGTCGGGCGGCGGGTCGTTCTCGGTGGCGTGGCCGTCGGTGAGCGGGGTGGTCACGCGGGTTCTCCGGCGGGGAGTTCGGGCCGTGGGGCGGGGACGGCGGGCTCCAGTTCGGGGCGGCGGCCGTCGGAGAGTTCGGGCACGTACTTGTACAAGGTCGCCCGGGAGACCCCGAGCAGGCGGGCGATGGAGGCGATGGTGGCGTCGGGGCGGGCGAGCATCGCGCGGGCGTGGGCGATCTGGTCGCGGTCCATCGCGGGCGGGCGGCCCAGGCGGGTACCGCGGGCGCGGGCGGCGTCCAGGCCCTCGTTGGTGCCTTCGATGATGAGTTCGCGGATGAACTCGGCCAGGGCGGCGAAGACGTGGAAGATCAGGCGGCCGCCGGCGGTGGTGGTGTCCAGGGCTTCGTGCAGGGAGCGGAACCCGATGCCGCGTTTGCGCAGGCCGCCCACGATGGCGATGAGGTCCTGGAGGGAGCGGCCGAGCCGGTCCAGGGACGGGACGACCAGGGTGTCGCCGGGCCGTAGGTAGTCCAGGGTCTTCCCCAGTTCTTCGCGTTCGGCGTTCTTGCCGGACTTCTTGTCGGCGAAGATCCGGATGCAGCCCGCGCCGGTGAGCGCGGCGAGTTGGCGGTCCAGGCGTTGGTCGCGGGTGGAGACGCGGGCGTAGCCGATCAACGCGCCGCCGGGGAGGGCGGGTTCGGGCAGCAGCGGTTCGTCGGGCAGCGCCAAGGGCGCGGGAACGGGAGCGGTGGCCACGGCTCCAGCGTAGAGAAAGGGGTGCTGGCGGTGTTGTTGAACACTCGGCTTTGCAACACGTTTCTCAACGCGTCCGGACCGGTTTCGGCGCGTGCGGGACGCCGGAAGTTGATCTTGTTGTAAATCGAACGATTCTCAACGGTCGGGGTCGGCGGGGCGGCTGGGGCGGGGCCGCGGTGTACGACTCGGACCGGGCCCGGGGCCATCATCGGATGCTGATCCGCCGGCGTAGCGAGGTCGTGTCGGACATTCAGCAAGACCGCCGTCGTCGTCATCACCGCGAAGTCCGCCGGGCGCAAGGTCTTCGGCCTCGCCACCGCAGACGTCCGTCTCGCTTGACCTCTTGCGCGTCAGTCCGGCAGCCAGTGCAGCTCGTGCGCCAGGGTTTTGGCGACGGCACGGATGCGGCGGTGTAGTGGCGACTGCTCGCGTGGGAGGACCAGGTGGATCGTCAGGCTGGGCGCGCCCCGCAGCGGTCGCCAGGTGAGACCGGCCGGTGGTGCCGTGCCCGCGGCTTCTCCGGCCGGGGCGAGGGTGACCCCGTCGCGCAGGTCGCGCTGAGACATGTCGAAAGAGACTGCGGGCGTGTGGAATCGGGGGTGTGGTCGGGTGTCTCGGAACAGTGCGGACAGCTGATCGTGGATCACGGGGTTGGCCGCACGGTCCGGGAGTCGCAGCGGATACGCGGCCGCGTCGGCGATCTCGATCTCCGGGTGTTCGGCCAGCGGATGGTGCTGCGCCAGCTGGACCCCGATGCGCTCACGCCGCAGCAGGAACCGGCGCACGCCACGGCCCGGCTGTTCACCGCGGGTGATCCCGGCATCGATGCGGCCGTCGGCGACCGCGGGGGAGATCTCCGGTGTCGCCATCGGGACCGCGCCGACCTCGAGTCCGCTGTTGCCGCGAATCAGCCTGTCCACCAGGGCCGGTGCCGTCTCGGCCCCGGCGCTGAGGCTGTATCCGATGCGCAGCGTGCCCAGTTCACCGGCCGCCGCGCTCCGGGCGGTGTCCCATGCCCGGTCCAGCGCCGCCAGCGCGGGCGGCGCGGACTCCGCCAAAGCCGCACCGGCCGTGGTCAATACGACGCTACGCGTGTTGCGGACCAGCAGGGCCGTACCGAGTTCCGCCTCCAATCGGCGCATCCGGGCGCTGAGTGCGGGCTGTGCGATACCGATCCGTGCGGCCGCGCGGGTGAAGTTCAACTCCTGCGCCAGCACCAGGAAGTACCGCAGGCTCACCGTATCCGGCGCCACGTGCCCTCCCTGCCGATTGATAACGATCCGTTCTGAGTCTATCCCGTACCGGTCTTTCCCTCGACCGCACATCAAGCCCTAACCTGCGCATATGACGATTCAACTGACCGCAGTACTGGACATCGCACTCACGCACACCGCCGATTTCGAGTCCGCCCTCACGGCTCTCGCGAAGGCCGCGGCCACCGAGCCCGGTGTGCTCGACTATGGATTCTGGCGCGACCCGACCCACCCGGGCCCTCCCCGATGTCGTAGCCTTCGTCGGCGACCTCCCGCTGTGGCTGGCCACCGACTCCCCCGCGCTCCTCGAAACCACCTCCGTCCTCACCCAGATCCCGATGCTCCGCACCTAGCGAGGTCGGCGGCAGTTCTTAGCAGGAACTCCCAGGTCACCCGGAGTGTTATGGTCTCGTCTCTGGACGGAGGTCGTCATGCATAAGTTGGTGGTCCTGTATTCCAAGCCCGCCGACCCTGACCACTTCCGCGACTACTACGTGAACAACCACCTTCCACTGGTCATGAATTGGCCCGGCCTGCTTGCGTGGCGCTACAGCTTCGACGTGGCGACGACCAAGGGAGAAGCGCCGTATTTCGCGGTCTTCGAAGGCGACTTCGCTGACGCCGCCGCCATGGCCGCGGCGCGGGAGTCGGCGCAAGGCCAGCGGGTGGCCGCCGATGTCGCCAACTACGCAACCGGCGGTGCGGTCATCATCCACTATCCGGTGCAGGACGGCACCGGCTGAGGCAGGCCGGTACGCTCCGGGACGCGTTCGGTCGGCCGTTGCGGCCAGGTCCGGCTATCGGCGGACGCCGTTCGCGGTTGCCGGTTCGTTGAGCGTCAAAGGTGGGCCGATGTCCTGGCAGGATGTCACGGTGGTTGATGCGTGCGTGCGGCGCGACGGCCGGGGCGGTAGCCCCACGGCCGTCACCGACGACGACCCGGCGGCGACGGACGCGGACCGGCGTGCGGTCGCTGCTGCGGCCGGCACCTCGCACGCGGCGTTCCTCGGCCCGGGGCGGACGCCGGACGGTGGCTGGCCGGTCCGGTTCTTCACCGCCACCGCCGAACTGTCCGGCTGCGGCCATGGCACCGTTGCCGCGCAGGCCGTCCGGTTGACCCGCACCGCGCTGGGCGAGCTGAACGACCGCCAACACACCGGCGGGCGCACGTTCGACACCGTCGCGATCCGCCGCCCCGCCGGCATCGAGGTGTGGTTCGACCAGGGCCTCGTCGCGCTGCGTCACCCGGCACCGGACGAGCGCGCCGCGATCGTCGCCGCGCTCGGGCTCACCGCGGACGACCCGCATCCGACCGACGCGCCACGGATCGCCGCGCCCGGCGCACCACGCATGCTGGTACCGGTCCACGACCGGTCGGCGCTGCTCCGAGTCTGCCCACACCTCGGCAGGCTGACAGCGGCGTGCCAGCGGTACGGGCTCCTCGGCTGTTTCGTGTACGTACCGCCGGTGGGCGACCGACCGGGTGCGGCGCGGATGTTCGCGCCGGCGATCGGTGTCGACGAGGACGTCGCCAACGCCAACAGCACCGGCTGCCTGGCCGCCCACCTGCTCGACACGACAGGGGCGCAGACGGTCGCGATCGAGGTGGAGCAGGGTGACACCCTCGGTCGACCGGCCAGCGTGCTCGCTTCGGCCCGACGCGGGCCGGCGGGCATCACGACCCGGGTCGGCGGGGTAGCGGTGGTCCGCGACGGACACCGAGGCGACGACTAGACCGTCCTCTTCTGCGATCCGCGCATGGGGCTGGGGCTGTCCGCTGCGGTCAAGCGTTGGCACCCGGTGGCGGCCGTCAGCGGGACGCGGTGTCGAGGGCGCGGCTATCCCGTGCAGGTGAACCGTGAGGCGAAGGGCCAGCCCTTGCGGCCGGCGCGGCCCGGACGGTAGATGCGCCCGCGCAGCTCGCCCCGGTAGATCACGGGGTCGGCGGTGGTTCCTGGTGTGCCGTAGATCATGGTGGAGCGTTTGGTCTCGCCGAGGTCGGTGACCATTACGTCCCCGACCCGTTCGAACCAGCCGAACGAGTCCGCTCCGTGATGCGCGCCCAGGCAGGAGCAGTCGCAGTCGACCCCCTCTGCCTCCAGGCACGCCCTGGTGCATCGCGACAGCCGTGACATGTCCCGCCACAACACGACGTGGCCGTACCGGTCGACTGCCGCGATGATCAGCCGGTTCAGGCAGGTTGTACCCGGTCGTAGCGCCGACTCGACGCTTGAGCGTGTCGCCCGGTCCTCGGGGTCGATCGAGCGAAAGAGGGGCGGCGGAGTGCGTCGAGCGCCTCCACCCTGCGCGCGTGGTGAGACGCGCAGGGTGGAGAGCGGTGACCCAAGGAGGCGCTCGCCGGCCGACGCCGACGCAGCGGTAGCTAGTGCCTAGGCGTCTCGGACGGCCTGGTAGGTGAGGAGGGCGAGGCCGTCGCCGACGGTGCGGGTGTCGACGAGGCGCATGGGCTTCACGCCGCCGGTCTCGCCGAAGAGCCGCTCGCCTGCCCCGACCACGCACGGGTAGGTCATCAGCCGTAGCTCGTCGGCGAGGTCGTGCTCTATCAGCGTCTGCACGAGGCGACCGCTGCCGTAGACGACGATGTCCCCGTTCACCTGCTGCTTCAGCTTCGAGACCTCCTTCACCACGTCGCCCGTCAGGACCGTCGAGTTGCTCCAATCGGGACCTTCGAGGGCGGAGGAGGAGACAACGTACTTGGGTAGGCTTCGCAACCTGTCCGCCCACTCGCCACTGCGGGATGCCCAGCCACGGGCGACGAACCACGCGTAGCTGCGTCGCCCCAGCAGCAGGGCCTCGGCCCCCAGCGCCTCCTCGTACTCGACCTTGGCCCACGCTTCGCGGTCCTTGTCCCCAATTCGAGTGAACCAGCTGCCGCGCTCGAAGCCCTCCTCGCCGGCCTGGATGACTCCGTCGAGCGAGATGTTCTCGCTGATGACGATGTTTCCCATGTCGGTACTCCTTTGTTGGTGTTGTCGGCTACCACTGATCTAGACGCCACGGCGTCGGAAAAGGGGGCGCTCGGCAACCGCCCCCTTCGCCCCTCGGCCGGCGTCCATACAGGGTGGAAGCGCGACAGGGCGCAGCAGAGAGGTGGCGAGAGTGGAGTTGGTGAGAGCCGACCTGATCAGCAGGGCTCGGGCTGGGGACGGCGAGGCGTTCCGAGCGCTGACCGAGCCGCACCGCCACGAGCTACAGGTGCACTGCTACCGGATGCTCGGGTCCTTCCAGGACGCCGAGGATGCCCTCCAGGACACCATGTTGGCCGCCTGGCGGGGTCTTGGAGGGTTCGACGGGCGCGCCTCGCTCCGCACCTGGCTTTACCGGATCGCCACCAACCGGTGCCTCGACGCGCTTCGCTCGGCCAGCCGACGACCCGCCAAGGAGTGGGACATCCCGGGCGTTGAACCGCCCGAGCCGACCCGACTCGGTGAAGTCGTATGGCTCGAGCCATTTCCCGACGCCCTCCTCGAAGGCGCGATCAACCTGCCGCTCGGCCCGGAGGCCCGCTACGAGCAGACCGAATCGATCTCCTTGGCCTTCGTGACCGCGCTTCAGGTCCTGCCGCCCCGCCAGCTCGCCGTCCTCATCCTGCGCGACGTCCTCGGATTCCACGCGAACGAGGTGGCCGACATGCTGGATTCGACCGTCGAATCGGTCAAGAGCGCCCTCAAACGGGCGCGCGCCGGCCTGCAGCGCCGCCGACCGCCGACCGCCGACCGCGAATCGCCTCCCGCCGCCGACTCGCCCGCCGAGGATGCGATCGTGGCGAAGTTCGTCAGCGCGTACGAGTCCGCCGACATCGACGCGCTGGTGGCCCTGCTGACCGACGACGTCTTCATGTCCATGCCACCGCTGCCCCTCGAATACCAGGGCCGAGACGTCGTGGCCCGCTTCTGCACCGACATGTTCGGCTCGGGCCGAAGGTTCGACCTCGTGCCGACGCGAGCCAACGGTCAGCCGGCGTTCGCAGCCTACCTGCGCGCCCCAACCGGCATCCGCCATGGGACCGGCCTGTTCGTCCTCACCCTCGCAGGCGACCGGATCTGCGCCATGACCCGCTTCGAAAACAGCGTGCTCCCATCGTTCGGGCTACCCCGATCACTCCCTCATCTCCAGAGGCCGGGATAAACCTCAATGAATCCGGCAGATCATCACATATGCGCTTGCCGCATAACGGACTCCTGATCGGTTTCGGGTCGGTGGCGTCAGGCGGGGACGCGGTCGGCCGGGGCGGTGGCCGCGCGGCGGTCCCGGCGCAGCAGCAGCGCCGCGATGCCCAGGCCGGCCACGGTGAGGAGCGCGCCGGCGAGGGGGATCGCCCGCAGCCCCGGGCCGTCGTCGATGATCCGCCCGCCCAGCCAGCCGGCGAACGCGGCGGCGAGCTGGAAGCCGGAGGCGTTGACCGCGACGGCGAGGGCGGGGGCCGCGCCGGCCGCGGTCACCACCCGCGTCTGCATCCCGGGGATGATGGCGAAGGCCAGCGCCCCGACGGCGAAGGTCAGGACCGCCGTGGGCGTCTTGAGGCCGCCGGTGAGCCAGAACACGGTCAGGACGCCGGCGAGTACGGCGAGCAGCCCGGCCAGCGCCGGCATCAGCGCCCGGTCCGCCAGCCGGCCTCCGGCGAAGTTCCCGAAGATCGCGCCGGCGCCGTAGACGAGGAGCAGGACCGGGACGACATTCGCGGCGAACCCGCCGACGTCAGTGAGCAGGGGCGTGATGTAGATGAAGACCGTCACGACGCCGACGTTGCCCACCGCGGTCAGCGCGATGGCGAGCTGAAGCTCGCGGTTCGCGAGGACCCGCAGCTCACCGCGGACCGATCCGGTCGTGGCCGGGGGCTGGGCGGGGACGAACCGCAGCACGAGCAGCAGGGCGGCGGCGCTGAAGGCCGCGACCGCGAGGAAGGTCGCCCGCCAGCCGAGGTGCTGGCCGACGAACGTGCCGATCGGCGTGCCGAGGATGATTCCCAGGTTCATCCCCAGGGCCACCTTCGCGACGCTGGACGCCTGCCTGCCGGCGGGGGCCGTGGAGATGACTGTGGCGATGGCGACGGCGAAGAACGTGGCGACGACGAGGCCCGCGACGAACCGCGACAGCAGGAGGATCAGGTGGTCCGGCGCCGCCGCCGAACCCAGGTTCCCGAGCACCGAGACCGCGATGAGGCCGGCGATGAGCGGTTTTCGGGCGGCCCGGGCCGTGAGCACGGTGATGACCGGACCGCCGATGATCATGCCTGCGGCGTAGGCGGTGACCAGCAGGCCGGCCGCCGGGATGGACACCGACAGGTCGGCGGCCACGTCGGGCAGGATCCCGGCGATCACGAACTCGCCGGTGGTGAGCCCGAAGACCACGAGCATGAGGGAGAACACAGAGACAGGCATGGCAGAACTCGTTCTGTCGACAAGAGGTGATCGGTGACAAGGCGGCGGGCAGGGGAGCGCGCCGCACGCGACGTCCGCCCGCACCCGCGGCCGGGCGCGGTGACGCGGTCCGTCACGTGACGATCTTCGGCGCGACGGTTACGATGCGGCAAGTACCTACCTAAAAGTCAGGTACTTACCTGGAGGTGTGTTCGCATGTCAGGGCGCAGGTGCCAGACGTTCGTCGGCGGGCTGGACGCCGCCATCGACGTGGTCGGCGGCAAGTGGAAGGTGCTCATCCTGTGGACGCTGAGCGGCGGCCCGAAGCGGTTCGGTGAGCTCAAGCGCTCGCTGGACGGGGTGAGCGAGAAGATGCTGATCCAGCACCTGCGCGAGCTCGAACGCGACGAGGTGGTGCACCGCGAGGTGCACAACGTGGTGCCGCCGAAAGTGGAGTACTCCCTCACCGCGTTCGGCACCACCCTCATCGAGGCCCTGCGGCCGCTCGGCGACTGGGGGTGTGAGCACAAGACCCGCCTGGAGGCGATCAGGAACGCCCCGGACCACGCGGCCGGCGCTCCCGTTCCCGCGGGCACGGCGCGGGGGGCCATGGAGACCTGACCTTCCGGTCATGTACGAGCACGCGTGGGAGAAAAAGGGTGGCTCAGCGCGTCATTCTCGACGGGAGTGCCCGAGTATGCGGCTCAGCCACTGGGTTCGGGCGTGGCGGGCTTCGCGAGTGAGGGCCGCGGTGGGGGCGACCGAGTCGAAGCCGTGAAAGGCGCCGGGCCAGACGTGGAACTCGGCATCGCCGCCGGCACGCCAGATCGCGTGAGCGTAGGCGACGTTCTCGTCTCGGAAGGTCTCCGCCGAGCCGACGTCGATGTAGGTGGGCGGCAGCCCGCTCAGGTCGGTGGCGCGGGCGGGGGCGGCGTAGGGCGGCAGGTCCGGAGCGCCGTACTGGTCGCCCAGGTAGGCCTGCCAGGCGACGGCGGCCGAGGACCTGTCCCATAGGCCGATGCCCGCCATCTGGTGGGCGGAGGGGGTGTCGAGGCGGTCGTCGAGCATCGGGCACTGCAGGAGCTGCCCGATGGGTGTCGGTCCGTCGCCCCGGTCCCGGTTGAGCAGGGCCAGGGCCGCGGCGAGCCCGCCGCCGGCGCTCTTGCCCCCGATGATCACGCGTTCGCCGTCGATGCCGAGTTCGTCCGCGTGGCCGACGGTCCACAGAAGTCCCGCGTGGCAGTCTTCCAGCGGCCCCGGATAGGGCGTCTCCGGCGCCAGCCGGTACTCCACGGACACGACGGCCAGGCCAAGCGGGGCGGACCAATCGCGGAGAATCTTCGGCAGGACGGACCAGGCGTTGCCCGTGATCATCCCGCCGCCGTGCATGTAGTACAGCACCGGCAGCGGCCGGGCGGCGTCGGCGGGACGGGCGTACACGAGCGTGACGTCCGGACCTCCCTCGGCACCAGGCACGCTCAGCTCCTCGACGGCGAAGCGGCCGTCGGCCCGCAGCTCGGCCGCGGTGGGGAGGGGCCGGCTCGCGGCGTCTCGTTGGCGCTGGGCTGCGAGATTCTCAGGAGTGAGCCGTTCCCCCGACAGATCGCCCAGGGCCGTCAAAGCGGCGCCCAGCTCGGCGTCGAACGGCGGGGCCGTCCGTACGGCGATTGCTTTGGAGGCCAGGGCGCCCCGGCGCCCGGTCATGACGCGCCGCGCCGGCAGGCGAAAAGACGGCCTCGGGCCGTGCTGAGCCGCCGGCCCCCGGCAGGCACGGCTACAACGCCAGATATCGGTGTCATGGCGATCATGGCCCCAGCAAACCACGGACAGCGCCGGTCACGGCTGGTGGCTGCGGGCCGGTTCCGGCTCGTGCTGCGACGTCTGGCCGTGTCGGGGAAGCAGGAGCGGGGTGGCCAGGATGAGCAGTCCCGCGACCGTGAGAGCGGTGCGTGGGCTGGTGACGTCGGCGAGCAGCCCGGCGAGCGCGGTGAAGACGGCGATGGACGCCTGCTGGCCGATCGACCAGGCCGACAGGGTTCGGGCGACGAGATGCCTGGGGGTGTGTTCGAGCCGGTAGGTGGCGAGCACCGGGGTGTACAGGCTCATGCTGATGATGATCGCCAGCTCGACGGCTATCACGGTGACGAGACCGACGACGCCGGGACGGACGAAGGCCAGGCCGATCAGCCAGATGGCGCGCAGGGTACCGACCGTCCGGAAGACCCCGTGCTGGCCGTAGCGGGCCACGACACGGCGGGCCAGCCGGGAGCCGATGAGTCCGCCGACGCAGGGGGCGGCGAAGGCGAGGCCGTACTGCCAGGGCGGGAACCCGAGCTGGCGAAGCAGGAGCACGGCCAGCAGCGGCTCGGTGGCCATGATCAGACCGCCGACGAGCATGTTGTTGAGGTAGAGCGCCCGCAAACCCGGATCGCCCAGGATGTGTCGCCAGCCGTCGAGCAATGCGCCCGCCCGGACCAGGCTTTTGCCGGTTGCCTGCGGCGCTTCTTCTCGGCCCTGAATCGCGGTGATGCCCAGCGCGGAGAACAGGTAGCTGAGCGCGTCGGCTACCACGGTGGTGACCGGCCCGAACAGGCCGATCGCCGCTCCGCCCAGCGGTGGCCCGACCGCGATGGAGCTCCAGTTCGTGGACTCGAACCGCGCGTTGGCCACGAGCAGGTCATCCGGCCGGACGAGGGTCTTGAGGTAGGCGCCGCTGGCCGCGTTGAAGGCGATCTTGGCTGCGGCGACCACGGCCGAGATCACGAGCAGCTGGACGAAACTGAGCCAACCGACGGCGTAGGCGACCGGGATCGTCGCCATGACCGCAAACCGGGTCAGGTCCATCGCGATCATGACCGGGCGCTTGCGCCGAAACTCCACCCACGGCGCGAGTGGCACCGCGATCAGCGCGCCCACCGCAGGCCCCATCGCGGACAGCGCGGACACCTCAGCGGGGCCGGCATGCAACACCAGCACGGCGATCAGCGGGAATGCCCCGAACCCCAGCCCAGACCCATAGGCGCTCACCGCATAGGCCGCCCACAGCCAGCCGAACTGCCGACCCAACGGTCTCCTGCCCACCATGCTCAGCGCGCCCCTTGATGTCCCACCCGAACAAACCGACGTTGACCAGTGAGAGCTAAGCGAGCAGCACAACAGCAGGTCAAACAACCGCACTGCCGGCGATTCACAACCATCCGTTGTTCACTAAGGTCGATCGGCGTGGATCTCGAAGCAGTACGTACCTTCGTCGCCATCGCAGAAGCGGGCCAGTTCCAGGAGGCCGCCGCCGAGCTGGCGGTCACCCCGCAGGCCGTCTCCAAGCGCATCGCCGCGCTGGAGCGCAACCTCGGCGTGCGGCTGTTCACGCGCGCCCCCCGCGGCGCCGAGCTCACCATCGATGGGCAGGCGTTCCTGCCCCACGCGCGCGAGCTGCTGCGCGTCGCCGAGCGCGCGGTCGCGTCCGTGCGCCCGGGCAGCCGTCCGCTGCGCGTCGACGTGATCGCCTCGCGCACCGCGGCGTCGGGCCTGATGCGCGGCTTCCACCGCGCGTACCCCGAGATCGAGCTCGACGTGGTGATGCTGTTCGACATCGAGACGGCCGTCGCCGACATCCGGTCCGGGATGATCGACGCGTCCTTCCGCGCCGTCGCCGTGCCCGGCCGGCCCCTTCCCGAGGACATCGAATCCGTCCGGGTGCTCGACGAACCACTCCAGCTCCTCACCGGCCCCGCCCACGCGCTGGCCGGCGCCCGGTCGGTGACCCTCGCTCAGCTCGCCGGGCAGCGGATCTGGATTCCCGGCCTCGTCCCCGGTACCGAGTGGGCCGCCTACTACGACGATCTCGTCGCCGAGTTCGGCCTCACCATCGAGGCGACCGGCCCCAACTTCGGCTCCGACGCGCTCCTCGACACCATCGCCGACACCCCGGCCCTGGCCACCTTCATGGGCGAGCAGACCCGCCTCATCTGGCCCGCCGACCACGGCCTGCGCCGCATCCCGGTGACCGGCCCCACGCCCGTCTACCCGCACTCGCTCCTGTGGCACCGCGACAACCCCCATCCAGCGCTGGCCACCCTCCGCGCCCACCTCTCCGCCGCAGCGGCCGGCCACGGCGCCGCCGGGACCTGGGCACCGGGCTGGGTGATTCCGCGCTGAACGGCCCCCGCCGCTCGTGATGGCGTGTCGCCCGCAGGTCAGATCCGGTTCTCACCGCCGTCGACGTACAGGTTGGCTCCGAGGAGGAAGCTGCTCTGCTCGGTAGCGAGGAAGGCCACCACGTTGGCGACCTCGTCCGGGCGCCCGATCCGGCCCAGTGGGACACCCGCGGCGAACTGTGACTTGGTGAGGGCCGTGTCTCCCGCGACCATGGCGTCGAGTCCAGGAGTTCGGCGTCCAAGGATCCCTCGCCGGCGACGACCTCCGGCAGGTGGCCGACATGGCCTTGCGAAGCTGGCCACCTGCCTGACGGCTCGACGACCGAGGGTGCCGGCGGAGGATCCGCAGAGCGGAAGCGGAGATCGCTCGTACCCGAGATGCCCGGACGCTCCAGTGCCGCAACGAGGATGGCCCTCGACCGCGATCGTGGTCGAGGGCCATCCTCGTGCCTGCATGGGTGCAGGCGCCCTGGCCGGGCTCAGCGCTTGGCCACGAAGACGTGCGCGGCGGTCCGCGTGGGGAGCTCGGCGGCCTCCCCGCCGCTGCCGACCAGCACGCCGCCGGGCGACGACGTCACGCTCACGAACGCGCCGGCCTGCACCCCGGCGTGCCGCAGGGTGTACATCAGCCGGGGGTCGGTCTGGATCGGCTCCCCGATGCGCCGTACGACCGCGCTCGCGCCGTTAGGCCCGAGCTTCAGGTCGCTGAGGCTGACCATGCTCTCGTCGAGGAACGGATCCACGGCGCTCGTCCCGCCGAGCTCCTCCAGGCCCGGGATCGGGTTGCCGTAGGGCGACTCCCTCGGGTGCCGCAGCAGCTCCAGGACGCGGCGTTCGACGGCCTCGCTCATCACGTGCTCCCAGCGGCAGGCTTCGGCGTGGACCTGCTCCCACTCCAGCCCGATCACGTCGACGAGCAGGCACTCCGCGAGCCGGTGTTTGCGCATGACGCGCGTGGCGATCCGCCGGCCCTCTTCCGTCAGCTCCAGATGTGCCGGTCGCCGGCGACGCGCAGCAGACCGTCGCGCTCCATACGGGCGACGGTCTGGCTGACCGTGGGGCCGCTCTGGTTCAGACGCTCGGCGATGCGGGCGCGCATGGGGACCACGCCTTCCTCCTCGAGCTCCAGGACGGTGCGGAGGTACATCTCCGTGGTGTCGATGAGTCCGGACATGCCGTTCGTCAGGCGGGGGTTTCGGCGGTTGCGGTCAGGATCGCGCGGCCGAGGATGTGGCCGGCCATGGTGAAGCCGAGGAAGGCCGGGGTGGCGTCGGCGGGAACGCCGATGGACTCGGCGTCGAGGGCGTGCACCACGATGAAGTAGCGGTGCGGGCCGTGCCCGGCCGGCGGGGCGGCGCCGATGAAGCGGGCCACGCGGGCGTCGTTGGGCAGCTGGAAGGCACCCTCGGGCAGGCCCGAGCCGGTGTCGTCGCCGGCGCCCTCGGGCAGTTCGGTGACGGTGGCGGGGACGTCGGCGACCGCCCAGTGCCAGAACCCGGACCCGGTGGGGGCGTCGGGGTCGTAGACGGTGACGGCGTAGCTCCTGGTGCCTTCCGGGGCGCCGCTCCAGGACAGCTGCGGGGAGACGTCCTTCCCGCCGGGGACGCCGGAGGAGAACTGCTCGGGCGACCAGGCGGCGCCGTCGGTGACGGTGGTGCTGGTAACGGTGAAGGAGGCCGCCTCGGGGAGGCGGGCGAAGGGGTCGTTGGCGCTCATCGCGTCGTTGTTCCTTTCGGGCCGTGCTGTGGGGTGACGGTGATGCGGCCGGCGGAGGGCCCGCCGCGTCGCGGAGAGGCAACCGCCGTCGTCTTTCATCGACCGTCAGATCGACCATAACACGGATAATCGATTATCTACTCGATCGTCTATGCTGTCGGCATGACCCAGACGGCCCACACCTCGACCTCGTCGGGGAAGCAAATGCTCTCCGAGCAGGTCTACGCACACCTGCGGGACATGATCATGCGCGGGGACTACGCCCCCGGTGACGCCCTCAAACCGCAGGACCTCGCCAAGGAACAGGGCGTGAGCCTGGCCGTCGTGCGTGAGGCGCTCGTGCGGGTGGTCGGCGAGGGCCTCGCCGACCGGCTGCCCAACCGCGGCTTCGCCGTCCCGGCCTTCTCCGACCGCCGCTGGCAGGAGATCGCGGAGGCCCGCCGGACCATCGAGCCGGTCGTGCTGCGCATGTCCATCGAGCGCGGCGACGTCGACTGGGAGGCCCGCGTACGAGGCGCCCACCACCGCCTGGCCCGCACCCCGGCGTACGTGCCGGAGGAGGGCGAGTACTACAGCGGCGCCTGGTCCGAAGCCCACCGGGTCTTCCACCGCACCCTGCTGGAGGGCTGCGGCAACCCCGTCCTGCTCGAGACCTTCGACCGGATGTGGACCGCGAGCGAGCTGGCTCGCCGCTGGTCGGCGCACCGCGATCCCGACCGCGACGGCGCCGACGAACACCGCCGGCTCGAGGAGGCGGCGCTGGCCCGTGACGCCGACACCGCGGCCGAGGTACTGGCCCGGCACCTGACCATGACCGCGGCCGCACTGACCGGCCGCACCCACCACGAACCCGCGAAGGAAGCCTGACACGCCTCGCCGGCCCGGACGACTGACAGCGCGGCCGATGACGCCTCCGCGTACGGCCGGGCGGTTGTCGATGGGCGACAGCGGAGCCGCACGACGTTGGCGCCGGTGATCTGTGCGGCGGCGCACGCCGTACGGAGACTTGACGCGGTGCCGTGCTGACGGCGGCGATCGGTGAGGAGACGCGATGTCCGGCAGGAGACTCAGGGCCCTGATGATCTGCGCGGCGACGGCCGCGGTGCTGTCCGTTCCGGTGAGCCCGGCCGGTGCCGCCGGGCTGCGGGACGTGTTGTTGGTCGGCAACAGCCAATCCGGCAGCGTCAGCTTCATCGACGGGCGCACGTACCAGAACCTCGGGACGTTCGACGTCATCGGCGACCTGCAGCAGCGGCTCGACGAGATGGACCCGATCCAGCGGGCCGGGTACGAGACGGTCAAGCAGATCGAGGGCGGCGACCGGTTCGTCGACGACGTGCAGCTGTCCCCGGACGGCAGGACGCTGTACGTCTCGCGCGGCAACCTCGACGACGCGGCGGCGTACGACCTGGTGGCGAAGCGGCAGCTGTGGCACACCCGGCTGGACGGCTTCCACGCCGACCACGCGGCGCTGTCCCCGGACGGCAAGAAGTACGTGATCTCGGCGACGACCGCGCAGGTCGCCGAGGTGCTGGACACCGCGACCGGAGCGGTCGTCGGGAAGTTCGCCACCGGCACCTACCCGCACCAGAACGACTACACCGCCGACGGCAAGTACATCTACAACTCCAGCATCGGGGTGACGTCGCTGTCGCAGGCGCTCGAGGGGCTCAAGGGCACCTTCCAGCTGACGAAGGTCGACGCCTCCACCCTCAATGTGGTCAAGACCTGGAAGCTCCCGCACGGGATCCGGCCGAACCTCATCGCGCCGGACGGCAACACCTTCTACGCCCAGCAGTCCTACCTCAACGGCTTCATCAAGTACGACCTGGCGCAGTCGAAGATCGTGGCGACGGTCACCATGCCGTACAGCGACCACGGCAAGGCGCTCAAGCCGGACGACTACCCGCAGAACTCCGCGCACCACGGCCTGGCGCTGTCCGGGGACGGCTCGAAGCTGTGCGACGTGGGCACGATCGACGACTACACCGCGATCGTCAACACCGCGGACCTGTCCACCAAGGGCATCGTCAATTATTCGACGGACAGCCTGCCGTACTGGGGGACCAGCAGCGTCGACGGAACGCGCTGCTTCGTCTCCCTGAGCAAGGCGAACGCCGTGTCGGTCGTCGACTACGCGACGGCGACAGAGGTCGCCCGCGTCCCCGTCGGCGTCTTCCCCCAGCGGGAGCGGATCGGCCAGGCCGCCCCGGAGGCCATCGCGGCCCTGACCCCTGCGGGCTGATCCGGTCCACACTGGGCGTCACGGGAGGAGCTCCCGTGACGCCCAGTGCCAGGAGACGAACATGACGGATCGCGCCGTCCTCCGCCGTCTCATGGAGAAGATGCGCGCCGATCCGGGAACCCTCGAAGCCGTCGTCGAGGCCGCCCGCGCCGAGTCCCCGCCGATCGCGGTGCTGCCGGTGCAGGAGGTCCGGCGGCACATCGCGGCGCTGCTGGCGGTGGTGTCGGCGGCGTTCATCGACGAGTCGGGGCTGAACGAGGACGACGCGCGGGTCGCCGACCGGCTGGCCACCGACCGGGCGCTGCAGGGGGTTTCGCTGGCGGCGCTGCTGGACGGGTTCCAGGCGGCGCGCTCGTACATCCTGAAGCGGCTGCTGAACGAGGCCCGTTCGGCGGGAGTGTCCCTCGACGGGCTGATCGAGGAGCTCATGGAGCTCGACGCGTACGCGAACGGGCTGCAGAACCGGCTCATCCACGCGTTCCGGGAGACGGAGCTGAGCCTGGCGCACTCCGCGCACGCCGCCCGCGTGCAGGCGCTGCGGGACCTGCTCGCCGGCGGCCCGGTGTCGGCCGCCGCCGGCGCCGGCCTGGACTCCCGTCGGCGGTACTACTGCCTGGTCACCGATGTCGGCGACCCACGGGAGGCACACCGTACGGAGGCGGCGCTGGGCCTGCCGGACGGCGTGTCGGGGCTGGTGGACGGCCGGTTGTGCGCGGTGACGACGCGGCCGCCCGCCGAGGCCGCGATCCTGGTGGTGGCCGGTCCGGCGGTCTCACCCGGCGAGCTGGCCGAGGTGTACCGGCTGTGCCGTACCGCGCTGGCGTCGGCGCGACGGCGTGGGCTGGACGGGCTGTGGGAGCTAACGGCGCTGGCGGTCCCGATGGCCCTGGACGCCCATCCCAAGCTCGGTGAGATTCTCGTCCGGGAGCGCCTTCCGGGCCTGGACCCCGGGGACGAGTTCCACCGGCTCCTGGCCGAGACGGCCCTGACGTACCTGGAGCACGGCGGGCGCGCCGATCGGACCGCCGCCGCGCTGCACGTCCACCCGAACACCGTCAAGCACCGGCTGCACCGCCTGGCCGCGCTGACATCGTTCGGCGAGCCGGTGCCCCCGGCGGAGACCCTGGCCGGCGCCCTCCGCTGGCACTGGGCGCTGCGGACGTGGCTCGGCGTTCGCCCGGATCCGCATCGCGAATGAGTTCCGGGCCGGCGACCGTCACCGCGACGTCGGGGATTCGCAACCGCAGCTTGCACGCTGGATCAGCGAGACCGGGAGGATCTCCTCCCCGCCCGGCCTCTCGTGACCTTGCCATGCCCGGTCGAGGCCGGCGATGGCGGAGCGCGCCATGCGCTCGGCCGGCACGCCGATCGTCGTCAGCGATGGATTGGTGAACGCGGTCTCCGGTACGCCGTCGAAGCCCACCAACGCGATGTCGTCCGGCACGCGCAGGCCGGCCTCGGCCACGGCGTGCAGAGCGCCGACGGCGAGTTCGTCCGTGGCGGCGAAGACGGCGGTCGGCCTGGCCTTGTGCTCGAGGAGTCTCCTCATGCTCGCGTGGCCGCCGGCCCGGGTGAACGCGCTTCGGGATCGCACCCGCCGGTGCTCCGGGACACCGCGTTCGGCCAGTGCCCGCCGCCATCCGGCGACCCGCGCGCCGACCGGCCCGGCGTCGTCGGGGCCGGCGAGCACGGCGACGTTCTCATGACCGTGGTCGAGCAGGTGCGTGGTCGCCAGCCGTCCGCCGCCGTCGTTGTCCGCCAGGACCACGGCCGAGAGGGTGTCCGGCGGCGCATGGTGGACGTACACGGCCGGGACCGGTGCCGAGGCGAGGGCGTCGAGGGCGCGCGGGCTGTGCCGGGCGCTGACGACCACCAGCCCCTCCACCCGGGAATCGAGGAAGGCGTGCAGGTACGCCTCCTCGCGGTCGGGGTCGAAGCCGGAGTTGCCCACGACGACGAGCCGCCCCGCGTCGAAGGCGGCGGCCTCGATCGCCTGCCCCAGCGACGCGAAGAACGGGTTGGCCGTATCCGGCAGCAGGACGCCGATCACCCCGCTGCGCTTCGCGCGCAGCGCCCGCGCCACCCGATCGGGGCGATAGCCGAGCTCCGCGATCGCCTGCAGGACGCGTTCGCGCGTCGCCGCGGCCACCGGGCGCGGGCCGTTGTTGATGACGTAACTCACCACAGCCGTCGACGTCTGTGCGCGGCGGGCGACGTCCGCCAGCGTGACACCCAACGTTCCCCCTGACTCTCGGCACTCGGCCATCCGACGCCACAGCGTCGCATCCCGCGCCGGCATCCGCCACCGCCCACTTCCATGTCACCCTCTCGCTCCTCTAAGGTATCTAATCGATTAGATCGGAGATCGGATGAACGACGACGGCGGGACACCGGACCGGGGCACCGACCCCCTTCGCCTGGTGATCGACACGGATACGGCATCGGACGACGCGGTCGCCCTGCTCCTCGCGTGCGCGGAGCCGATGACGGAGATCGAAGCGGTGACGACCGTCGCCGGGAACGTGCCGCTCGACGTGGCGACCCGCAACGCGCTGATCACTCTGGGCATGGCGGGCCGAGGTGACGTACCGGTGTATCCCGGCTGCGCGCGACCCCTGCGCCGCCCGCCGGAGACCGCGCAACACGTCCACGGCGCCGACGGCATGGGAGACGTGGGTCTGCCCGATCCGGCACGGTCCGCGCAGTCCGCGCACGCGGTCGAGCGGCTCCTCGAACTCGCCCGCTCCAGGCCCGGGGAGCTCACGCTGGTCACGCTGGGACCCCTGACGAACATCGCCGCGGCCCTGGTGCGGGACCGTGACCTCCTGCGCAGGTTCCGTCACGTCTACAGCATGGCCGGGGCCTCCGACGCTCAGGGGAACGTCAGCCCGGTCGCCGAGTTCAACGTTTGGGCGGACCCGGAGGCCGCCGCCGTCGTGCTCGACGCCGGCGGGCCCATCACCTTCGTCGGCTGGGACGTGTCCCGGCGGTATGCCGTGCTGGATCCCGACGATCAGGCCAGGCTGCTCGCGATGGGCACCGTCCGGGCCGACTTCGCGCATCGGATCAACCGGAGCGTCGCGGAGTGGGCGGCCACGGTGACCGGCCTGAAGGGATACGACCTGCCCGATCCCATCGCGATGGCGGTGGCCCTGCGTCCGGAGATCGCGCGAGTGATCGAGCGCGTGCACGCGACAGTGGCGGTCGGGGACGAGGCACGCGGGGCTCTTCTCGTCGATCGGCGGGTGAACGCGCCCGCCGGCAACGTGGATCTCGTGCGCGTCGTCGATTCCGCGGCGTTCAAGGAGATGCTCTTCGAGGCCTGCGCAAAAGGGCCGCGCATGGCGGACACCCTGGTGCACGGCGCAGGGGGACCCCGATGACCGGGCGAATCGAACTGCACTGCCACCTGGACGGCTCGGTCCGGCCGGAGACCATCCGCCGCCTGGCCGCGGCCCAGGATCTGACGCTGCCGGGGCCGGTGGACAAACTCGCGGTGGCCCCGCCCTCGTGCAGGACGTTGCCCGAGTACCTGGGGTACATCGATATCGCCCTCGACGTGCTGCAGCGGCCGGAGGCGCTGCACCAGGTGGCGGTGGAACTGGTCGAGGACTGGGCCGCCGACGGCGTCGGCCACGGGGAGGTGCGCTTCGCCCCACAACTGCACCAGCGGGCCGGCCTGCGGCTCGAGGAGGTCCTGGACGCCGTGGACGAGGGCTTGGTCGAGGGAAGCCGCAGATGGGGCGTGACCACGAGCCTGATCCTGTGCTGCCTGCGGCACCAGCCGCCCCGGATCAGCGCCGAGGTCGCCCGTCTCGCACTCGACCGCCGCGATGTCGTCGCGGGGCTGGACCTCGCCGGGGACGAGACGATGCCCGGAGCGCCGCACCGGGAGGCCTTCGACGCCGCCCACGCCGCCGGTCTTCCGGTGACGATCCATGCCGGTGAGGCCGCCGGCGCCGACAGCGTGTGGGAGGCGCTCGACGTGCTCGGCGCCCAGCGCATCGGCCATGGAGTCCGCAGCGCGGAGGACCCGGCGCTGCTGAGCCGGCTGCGCACGGACGACATCGTGCTGGAGATGTGCCCGACGTCGAACGTGCAGACCGGCGCGGTGACCACGCCGGCCGCCCATCCCATCGACACGCTCTTGCGGCAGGGGGTCCCCGTCACCGTCAGCACGGACGCCCGCACGGTGTCGAACACCACCCTCGGCCGAGAGTTCGAGAGCCTTCGCGCGATGTTCGGGTGGACGGCCGCGCAGGAACGCGAGTGCCAGGACAACGCCGGCCGCGGAGCCTTCCGCGCCCCGTGAGCGGATGATCACTACCGTTTTCTGCTTGAAACCGTCGTCCATGATCTGGAGGCCCTGAATGGCCGGTGGCAACTCGATATCCCAGAAGCGGGAGAAAGCCGCCGTGCCGGGCCCGAGCGGAAGGACGGCGAGGGTGCGCTGGTGGCTCCGGCGTCCGCGGGTGATCATCCCGGTGGCCGTGGCCGCCTTGGTGCTGGTTGCGACGGGCGTGCGCTACCTGCTCGACGACGGCATGTCGGGGCCGTCCGGGCCGTTTCCGCGTCCGGTGGCCACGCAGGCGCCGGCGGGCGTGCCGCAGCTGGTGGCCACGACCCCGGAGGGGCCCGGAAGGATGCAGATCTACGGCGGGGTGGCGATCAACGGAGCTCTCAAGTTCTTCGGCGGTCGGGGCGATGCCGTGCGAGCCGTCGGTATCGCCACCGGCAGGACGTACTGGAAGTACAAGCAGAAACATGCCCAGCCGATCGGATTGGATCGCACAACCGGCGACGTGTACGTCGACGGGCGACACGACCTCGTGAAGATCAACGTGCGTACTGGGCGGATCCGCTGGTCCAGGCCCACCCCCGGCTACTTCCCCAACGAGCACGCCATCGTGTCCGGCACGGGGACGCTCGTGATATTCGACGACTACGGCAGCGGCGGAGATATGACCGGGATCGATCCCGTGACGGGGCGAACCCGGTGGACGAGCGCCCACAGCTGCGACAAGGTGAAAAGGACCACGGTGGTGGTCGGCGGAACACTCGCCATGGCCTGTGGGCTGGCAGACGACGTAGTGCGCGGCGTCGACCTGGCGACCGGGAAACAGCGATGGCAACAAGAACAGTCTTCCGACTTCTCTGTACTGGACGACGGGCAGGGCCACGTCGCGGTATCGGCCAAGGATGGATTCGATCTGCTCGATCCCGCGACGGGCAAGGTCCTCCGGCACCACCTCACAAAAGGTGAGGTAACGGTCGCGTTCAGCGATGGAATGCGGCTCAGTGCCTGTGCGCTCGGCAAGAGCCGAGGGATGTGCGGGAGTGACGCGGACACCGGAGAACGGCTGTGGAGCAGCGCCTTCCCCGGCCATCCGGCCGGATACGTCCCAGGCGACCCCGGCAACCGCGCATACGCCACCGTGGCCGACGGACGGGTCTACAGCCTCTCTGCGATCGACACCCCACAGAGAGAGGTCGACCAGATCGTCGTGTTCGACCTCCGCACCGGCAGGCGTCTCGCCGACTGGTCACTCGATGGCTTGACCATGAGCCAGGTACCCCTGACCATCGCCGATGGCGTACTCGCCGTCCACAAAGACGACGTAGCGGGGGCTGTCGGCCTGTACGCCGACCGCCCCGACCTGCACCGTACCCGCCATCTCTTCTTCCAGTAACGCCACCTGCGAGAGCCTGGCCGCGCCGACGTCCTTCGATGAATCCGGTGCCGCCGGGGGAGTCCTCGCGGGCGCGCTGTGCCGGCGGTGGGCGCTGCACGCCTGGCTCGACGGACGCGGCCGCTGAAGCTGAAGAGCACCGGGGACGGAGGCCGCCGCCCGGTCAATGGGCGGAGAACCCGCCGTCGACGAAGATCGCCTGGCCGGTGACGTAGGCCGACGCGGCGCTCGCGAGGAACACGGCCGCGCCGGCGAAGTCGGCGGGCTCGCCGTTGCGGCCGATCAGGGTGCGCTCGGCCATCGCGCCCTGGCGTTCGGCGGGGATGTGGGCGGCCAGCGGCGTCACCACGAAGCCCGGCACGAGCGCGTTGACGCACACGCCGTGCGGCGACCATGCCTCGGCCTGCGACCGGGTCAGCGCGACCAGCCCGCCCTTGGAGGCGCCGTAGGCGCCGCTGTTGCTGAAGGCCCGGAAGGACTGCTGGGAGGCGATGTTGATGATGCGGCCGTGGCCGCGGCGGGCCATGCCCGGGCCGAACCGCCGGCCGAGCAGGTGCGGGGCGTCGAGGTTGACGGCCATCGTCCGGTCCCAGGTGTCCTCGTCCACGTCGTCCATCGGCGGCCGCAGGTTGATCCCGGCGCAGTTGACGAGGATGTCCGGCTCGCCGAACGGCTTGGCGGCCTCCTCGGCGGCCCGGTGCACCTGAGCGCGGTCGGCCAGGTCGGCCGGGACGTACGCGGCGGGGCGGCCGTGGGACTCCAGCTCGGCGGTCGTCTCCCGCAGTTCGGCCTCGCGGCGGGCGATGAGGACCACTCGTGCCCCGGCCCGGGCCAGGGCGACGGCGATGGCCCGGCCGATGCCGGAGCTGCCGCCGGTCACCACCGCGACACGGTCGTCGAGGGAGAAGAGGTCGTCCAGGAAACTCGTCACGGGCCGCCACCTTAGTGGACACAGGGGCGGGGGAATCGCGGCGACAACGGCAGTGAGATGCTGATACATCCAGGCGGGAGGCGGTTCCCCGGCGGACCGTACCGTTCGCTACCGGGAGGCCGCGCTGCACACCGTCGTCGCCGAGATCGTCTCCGTCGTGCTGCTGGTGGCGGTGCTGGTGTTCGCCGTCGCCCGTCCGCGCGGGCTGCCGGAGGCGGTGGCGGCGGTGCCGGCGGCCGGTGTCCTGGTGGCCGCCGGCGCGGTGTCGCCCGCCCAGGCGTGGGCGCAGACCCGCACCCTGCTCCCGGTGGTCGGGTTCCTGGCCGCGGTGCTGGCGCTGGCGCAGCTGTGCGACGACGAGGGACTGTTCACCGCGGCCGGGGACCTGGTGGCGCGCGCCTGTCACGGGCGGCCGGTGCGGCTGCTGGCCGGGGTGTTCGCCGTCGCGTCGCTGATCACGGCGGTGCTGAGCCTGGACGCGACGGTGGTGCTGCTGACCCCGGTGGTGTTCGCGACCGCCGCGCGGGTCGGGGCGCGGCCCCGCCCGCACGTGTACGCCTGCACCCACCTGGCCAACTCCGCGTCCCTGCTGCTGCCGGTGTCGAACCTGACGAACCTGCTGGCGTTCGCGGCCAGCGGGCTGTCGTTCGCGCGGTTCGCCGGTCTGATGGCGCTGCCGTGGCTGGCGGTCATCGGCGTGGAGTACGCGGCGTTCCGGTGGTACTTCCGGGGCGACCTGGCCGTCGTGCCGGGAGGGTCGCGGCCGGCCGGACGGCCGCAGGTGCCGGTGTTCACGGTCGTGGTGCTGGCGCTGACGCTGGCGGGGTTCGCGGTGACGTCGTTCACGGGCGTGAACCCGGCCTGGGCGGCCCTCGGCGGCGCGCTGGTGCTGGCGGTACGGGCGCTGCGGCAGCGGCGGACCACGGCGCGGGGGCTGGTGGTGGCCGCCGGTCCGCTGTTCTGCCTGTTCGTGCTCGCGCTGGGCATCGTGGTCAAGGCGGTCGTGGTGAACGGCCTGGACCGAGGCGCGGACCTGGTGCTGCCGCACGGGTCGGGCCTGCCCGCGTTGCTGGCGGTGGCCGGGCTGGCCGCGCTGCTGGCCAACCTGATCAACAACCTGCCCGCCGTTCTGGCGATGCTTCCGCTGGTGGCATCCGGCGGGCCCGGCCCGGTGCTGGCGGTGCTGATCGGGGTGAACCTCGGCCCGAACCTGACCTACGTCGGTTCGCTGGCCACCTTGCTGTGGCGGCGGATCCTGCGCGAGCACGACGCCGAACCCGGCCTGGGCGACTTCACCCGGCTCGGCCTGCTGACCGTACCGGCCACACTGGCGGCCGCGACCGTGACACTGTGGGTCGTGCTGGCGACGATCGGAGGCTGACCCACCGTGAAAGTGATCATCTGGGTCGCGGAGGGCACCTGGGAGGCCGCCGTCGACGCGGCCCGCGACCTGGCGCCGGCCGACGCCGACCTGACACTGCTGCACGTGACCGGCGACGAGATCGCCGCGGCCGCCCACCAGGCCTTCGCGGGTCTGCTCGGCCGGGGTCGCCGCGACCGCGATCCCGGCGCCCGGCTCGAGGCGCTGTCGCAGGCCGCCGCTGCGGACCTGCTGGAGGCGGCCACCGCCCGGCTCGGCCGTCCCGCGACCCGGCAGGCCCGCCACGGCCGGATCGAGCGCGAGGTCCTACGGGCCGCCGAGGACGCCGACCTGCTCATCTGCGCGCGCGACGGCGCCCGCGACCGGCTGGGGCCCCGCAGCCTGGCCCCGCCGACACGGTTCGTCGTCGACCACGCGCCCTGCCGTGTGCTGCTGGTGTGGCCGGAGCCGGCCCCGGGCCTGGACTCCCTCCCGCCCCCGCCGGGCTGAGGGGTCAGCGGTCCGAGGCGACCTCGGGCCGGTCGGCGGGCCCGGTGGTGTCCTCTGCGGTGTCCTCTGCGGTGTCCTCTGCGGCGGCCGGTTCGGCGCGGGCGTCACGGCGGCCGCGCATGCTCCGTACGGCCAGGACCGCGACGACCAGGCCGATCGCGGCCCACGTGCCGTAACGGGAGATGGTCTTGGCGACGTCGACGGCGTCCTGGCCGAGGTAGTAGCCCAGGCCGGTGAGCATGCCGATCCACAGCAGCGCGCCGAGCGCGTCCAGGATCACGAACGTCACCAGGCGCATCCCCGTCCATCCGGCGATGACGAACAGCAGCGCCGCCGGGACGGGCACGTAGTAGGCGACGACGAGGCCGACCCAGCCGAGCCGGTGACCGAGGCGTTCGGCGCGGGCGATCAGCCGCTCGCCCCGGGCGCCGCGCCCGGCCGCGAGCGTGAGCATCCCCCGGCCCCACAACCGTCCCGCCCACCAGAAGAACGGGTCGAACATGATCATGCCGGGCACGGCGGCGAAGACCGCCAAGGGCAGGGACACCTCCCCGACCCGGGCGAACGCCCCCGCGGTGACGATCGAGGTCATGCTGCCGGTCAGCAGCTCGAGCAGCACCGGATTCCGGCCGATCAGCAGCGGCCGCAGCGGGATGAGCGCCAGGCCGTACAGGCCGCTCAGCGCGATCCCGGCCCAGCAGATCAGGTCGGCGCGGCGCGGCCGACCCGTCCAGGGCAGAGCGGGCTGTGGTCTTTCCCCCGTGGCCGACATCCTCCGATGGTAGGCCGTCGGTGCCGAGGTCCGGCGCGCCGACGGCTTCCGGCATAGCGGCGGGCCCGGCGCGCGTCTACGGGGGTACATGACGAGAGGAGACCCGTGAACGCTGAGGCGCGTCGGCAGTTCACCGAGTTCGTCGCCGCGCGGACGCCGAGCCTGCTGCGGCTGGCGTACGTGCTGACCGGCGACCGGCACGCGGCAGAGGACCTGCTGCAGAGCGCCCTGACCAAGACGGCGGGCCGCTGGGGGAGTGTGCGCGACAGCCCCGAGGCCTACGTGCGCAAGGCGATGTACCACGAGCAGGTGGGCCGCTGGCGCAGCCCGCGATGGAGGCGCGAGACGGTCAGCGCGGACATGCCCGAGCCCGTGGTGGCCGACCGGAGCGAGGAGGTCGATCTGCGGCTCGCGCTCGAGCGCGCGCTGCTGGCCCTGCCGCCCCGACGGCGGGCCGCGATCGTCCTGCGCTACTTCGAGGACCTGCCCGAGGCGGAGGTCGCGCGGATCATGGGCTGCTCGGTCGGGACCGTCCGCAGCCAGACCGGCCGCGCGCTGGCCCGGCTGCGTGAACTCGTGCCCGACTTCGCGGCCTTGGTCGAGGCGCCCCCGGCCGGATCGATGAGGAGTTGAGATGACCGTACGCCAGAACGAGATGCTCGAGGACACGTTGCGGCGGATGGCCGACCGCACCGAGGCCGGTGAAGGGCTGCCAGAACGACTCGCCGAACAGGCTCTGCGCGGGGCGTCCCGGCGGCGCGCCGCGCGGATCGGCGTGGGAGCGGTGGCGGCCGTCGGCGGCGTCGCCGCCGTGGCGCTGATGCCGATCGCATCCGGAGACGGCCGGGCCACGCCCGTGGCGGCGCGGCCACGGCCGGTCGCGACCGGCCGTGCCGTGCTGCCCGCCAATACGGCGGCCCAGCTCGCGATGGTCCGTGCGTGCATGGTCGGCGACCCGAACATTCCATCGCCGCCGCGCCGGCCGACGCCCGGCGCCGCGGCCGATCACGGGCGCACCGGGCCGGGAACCCACGTACGTGACTTCCGGGTCCTGGCCACCTACCGGGACTCCCGGGGCCAGGCGGTGTTCCTCGGCAGCACCGTCGCGCACCGCGTATGCAACCTCGACACGTCCGGGCGCCCCAGCCCGAGCGATCGGACCCCAGGGCAGACCGCCGTCAACTGGTGGCACTTCCCCGCCTTCACCGGGCCGATCTCCCTGGAAGATCAGGCCGGCGGCGTGCTCAGCACCAAGGAACAGAGCCGGAGCCGGGCCTACGCGGAGGGAATCGAGGAGCACCTCGCCGGTTGCGTCACCCCCGACGTCGCTCGGGTGACCGTCACCCTGCCCGGCGGGCGGGCCCAGGACGCCGCGGTGTCGAACGGGTTCTTCCTCTGGCGGGCGGCCCGGACCGGGGCCTCCCTGGCCGGGGCCGGGCAGGAGAAGGAGGTGATCGTGCGAGCCTATGATCGCGGCGGCCGCGTGCTGAAGACCGTGACGCGCCGCGTCGACGCGGCGGTCCTGCCGCGATGACCAGGGCCGAATGCCGCGGGGGAGGCCCGTGGTCGTGCTGATCCGCCCGGCGCCGGGCGGCCCGCAGCATGATGTCGGATTTTCGCTAGCAGAACGCGGTGGCCACCGGCAATGCTTGTCGGTATGCATGAGGACGTGGAACGCTGCGTACGCGCCGTGCAGTCCAAGGACGCCCGGTTCGACGGATGGTTCTTCACCGCGGTGCTCACCACGGGGATCTACTGCCGTCCCAGCTGCCCGGTTGTGCCGCCGAAGCCGGAGAACATGCGGTTCTTTCCCAGCGCCGCGGCGGCCCAGCAGGCCGGGTTCCGGGCGTGCAAGCGATGCCGCCCGGACGCCAGCCCCGGCTCTCCGCAGTGGAACGAGCGCGCCGACCTGGTCGCCCGCGCGATGCGGCTGATCGCCGACGGGGTGATCGACCGGGAGGGCGTGCCGGGCCTGGCCGCCCGGCTCGGTTACAGCACCCGTCAGATCGAGCGCCAGCTGCGCGCCGAGCTCGGCGCCGGTCCGCTCGCGCTCGCCCGCGCCCAGCGCGCCCAGACGGCCCGGCTGCTGATCGAGACCAGCTCCCTGCCGATGAGCGACGTCGCGTTCGCTGCCGGGTTCGCCAGTGTGCGGGCGTTCAACGACACCGTGCGGCAGGTGTTCGCGATGTCCCCGACCGAGCTGCGCGACCGGGTCGCCCGCGGGCACCCCGCCGCGGCCTCCGGCGCCCTGTCGGTGCGGCTGCCGTTCCGCGCGCCGCTGTGCCCCGACAACCTGTTCGGGCACCTGGCGGCGACCGGTGTGCCCGGCGTCGAGGAGTGGCGCGACGGCGCGTACCGGCGCACCCTGCGCCTGCCCCACGGCCACGGGGTCGTCTCATTGCGGCCGGCTCCCGATCACATCGCCTGCCGCCTGCACCTGACCGACCTGCGGGACCTGTCCATCGCCATCAGCCGCTGCCGGTGGCTGCTGGACCTGGACGCCGACCCGGTGGCCGTCGACGACCTGCTGCGCGCCGACCCGCTGCTGGCCTCGCACGTCGACAAGGACCCCGGCCGCCGGGTGCCACGCACCGTCGACCCCGCCGAGTTCGCCGTACGGGCCGTCCTCGGCCAGCAGGTGTCGACCGCGGCCGCCCGTACTCACGCCGCCCGGCTCGTCACCGCCCACGGCGAGACCGTCGACGACCCCGAAGGCGGCCTGACCCACCTGTTTCCCGGCATGGACGCCCTGGCAGCGCTGGACCCCGAGACGCTGGCGTTCCCCCGGGCGCGCCGTACGACACTGACCACGCTGATCGGCGCGCTGGCCCGCGGCGAGATCGACCTGGGCGCGGGAAGCGACTGGGGGCGGGCGCGGGAGCTGCTGTCGGCGCTGCCGGGCCTGGGACCATGGTCCGTGGAGATGATCGCGATGCGGGCGCTCGGCGACCCGGACGCGTTCGTCCCCACCGACCTGGGCATGCGCACCGCCGCACGGGAGCTGGGCCTGCCCGTCACCCCCGTGGCCCTCACCCGGCACGCTGTGGCCTGGCGGCCCTGGCGCGCGTACGCGGTGCAGTACCTGTGGGCGACCGGACAGCACGCGATCAACCGGCTGCCCGCCTGACCTTGGAGAAGGAGCACTGATGCAGCACCGGGCGTACACGGTGATGGACAGTCCCGTCGGCCCGCTGACCCTGGTCGCGGCCGACGGCGTCCTGACCGGCCTGTACATGGACCGGCAGCGGTACCGGCCAGAGGAGCACACCTTCGGCGAGCTTGATCCCGCGCCGTTCGGCGCGGCCGTACGGCAGCTGGAGGAGTACTTCGACGGCCGGCGGACGGTCTTCGACCTGCCACTCGCCCTGACCGGCACGGCGTTCCAGCGGCGCGTCTGGGCGGAGCTGTGCGAGATCCCCTTCGGTGAGACCGTCTCCTACGGCGAGCTCGCCGAGCGGATCGGCCGCCCCACCGCCGCCCGCGCCGTCGGGCTGGCCAACGGCAAGAACCCCGTCGGGATCATCGTGCCCTGCCACCGCGTCGTCGGTTCCTCCGGCGACCTGACCGGATACGGCGGCGGTCTGAACCGCAAGCGGCACCTGCTCGCGTTCGAGCAGCGCGCCGACGCGCGCACCGAGGATCGTGCGCCGATGGCCCCGCTGCCCTCCGAACCCGCGGGGGACGGCGCCGAGCCACTGTTCAGCGCCCACACGGCTCCATGAGGCGGGAGGGAGCTCCGCGCGGCGGCCTCAGGCCTCCCGGACGCTGAGATCCTGGGTGCCGACCACCCTCAGCAGGTGCAGCGCCTCATGTGACGGGGTGCCCGGCGCGGCCGTGTAGAAGATCGTCCACTGGTCGCGGTGCGGGTCGTGCAGCGCCTCGTAGTCCAGGTCCAGCCACCCGACGAGGGGATGGTGCAGCCGTTTGCTCGCCGAGCGGCGGACCTGGACGTCGTGCCGGGCCCACAGTTCGCCGAACTCCGGGCTGGCCGCGCGGAGCCGCCCGACCAGGCGGCGGATGCCCGCGTCGTGGGGGTAGCGGGCCGCCGCCGCGCGCAGGTCGGCGACCGACTCCCGCGTGAACCGCCACGCACCGTCCTCGTCATGCCGGGCGCGGGCCTCCGGATCGGTGAAGAACCGCCAGATCAGGTTGCGCTCGCCCGGCGGCAGGCGGGAGAAGTCCCCCAGCAGGGCGGCCGCCATCGCGTTCCATGCCGGGACCTCGTAGGTGGCGTCGAACACCAGCGCCGGGGTGTCGTCGAGCCGGTCCAGCAGGTGCAGCACCCCGGGCCGTACGTCGCGGACCGGCGCCGGCGGCGGGCCGGGCACCTCCCCGCCCAGGTGGTACAGGTGATCGCGCTCGTCGTCGGACAGGCGCAGCGCCCGGGCGATCGCGGCGAGGATCTGCCGTGACGGCCGCGGGCCCCGGCCCTGCTCCAGGCGGATGTAGTAGTCCACCGACATGCCGGCCAGCTGCGCGACCTCCTGCCGGCGCAGGCCGGGGGTGCGCCGCCGCGGCCCGCCCTCCAGCCCGACGTCGGCCGGGCGTACCCGGGCGCGGCTGCGCCGCAGGAATCCGGCCAGCTCCGCTCGGTCGAGTTCGCTCACATCCCCAAGCGTGCCCGACCTGCGACGCCGTGCCATGGGACCGCCGGTACCAGCGTCTCTGATCAGCTTAGGGATCCGTAGTCAGATTGGAGCGTTGTGACTGGGGGATCTGCCCACCGTGGTGGGGTGGCGTGGGCGTGCAGGTGGAAGCCTGCGCCCAGCGCCGCTCCCTTGGGCCGATGCCGTGACCGGTTCCGACGGGTGGTGGGGGTGTTTGAGCTGATCGTGTGCACGGGTGTGCGCACGCCCTGGTACCGGCAGGCCGCGCGAGGCAGCTTGCGGTCCGTGTGAGCGTGTCCCTCCGGACGCTGACCCGCCGACCTTTGAGGGCCGGGGATGGAGGGTGCCCCGCGTCGCCTGGGCACGGGGCGTGAGGATCGGCGCGGGGTCGGCCCCGTCTTGGACCGCTCACCCCCGCTGGCCTGATATTGCTCAGGTGCGGTCGGGGTGACGACCGTGCCCGTTTCGAGTACGTCGATCACGCGGGGGATGGCCATCTGGCCGGTGGCGCGGTCAACGGTGGTGTTGTGCTGGTGCGTCAGGCCACGGGCGGCGATGCGCCGCCAGGCGCCCTGGTCCCGGTCGCCCTGCCAGCCGCAGTCGGGGCTGGGGCAGATCGCCCACTTCCACCCAGGAGTCGTGGGCCGGTCGGGCGCCTTACAGTGCCGCAGCGGCATCAAGCAGTGCGGGCAGTGCTTGGAAGTGTTGCGGGCCGGGACGGTGACCACGGCGATACCGACCTCGGCGGCCAAGTGCCGCATGTTACCGACGATCTGCCCCCGCACCGCTTGGGATAGCCGGGTGTTGAGGGTGCGGCCCATGCCCTTGGCCTCCATCGACCGCAGATCCTCCACATAGATCACACTCGCCCCCGCAGCGATCGCCTGATCCACCACCCACCGCGCCGCGGACCAGGCCAGCGCGTCGTTCAGCCCCGACCGGCGATCGGCCACATGCCGACGTTCGGCCGTCAGCACGGAGTGCTTGGCGGCCAGGTGATGGCCCTCCTGGCCGCCGATGAGGCGAGCGTAGGTATCGGTTTTGGCATGCAGGTGTTCGCCGTGACGGCGCAGCCGGTGCTGACGGGCCATCACCCCACCGGCCCGGAACATCGCCCCGCCCCGAGCGCGGTGATACGCCCATCGTCCTGACGGTGCACCGCGCCTGCCGACAGCAGGGTGTTCAGACCCCAGTCGACCCCCAGCGCCGTCGTGTGGCCCTTGCGTTGGGTTTTGGGGACGGGGTGGGAGAACGCCAGGTCCGCGTGCGTCCTATCGCCGCGCGGCCCGGTGGTGGGGCGGAGAGTGGGCAGGTGCAGCACCGCATCCGGCGGGACGGTCGGCGGCAGGGTGATCGGGCAAGCCACCCAGGTCCAGTCGGCATACGAACGCGGATCCGGGCGGACGGGCAGCTGCAGCCGCAGCAACGCCCTGGCCGGGTCGTCGTCGGCGCGTTCCAGGGTGGCCTGCTGGCGGTCCACTGCGGCCAGCACCAGCATCCGCGCCGCGTTCGGCGGGTCTTCCAGGTCGAACACATCGACCGGAAGCCGTGCATTCTCGTTGAGAAAGGCGGTGATCTGTCTGGTGCGTGCCTTGATCACACTGCTGGGCAGGGATCGGGCGTCGGGGATCGCCTCGCGGACGGCGTCCCATTCGGTCAGCGTGCGCCTGTCCGGATCGGCGGGCCAGGTCGCCAGGATCCCGGCGACCATCTCGGCGCGGTGATGCGCACCACGCAGGATCCGCCCGGCCTGTTCTTGCGCCATCCGCACGATCCGATCATTGACCCGCACCCCCTCAGGCGCGGTCACGCCCCAACCCAACCGGCGCAACGCCATCCACGCATTCGACGGCAACACACGGCCCGCATCATCAACCCCGGAGGCCAGCCTCGCTACATCATCGACGTTCCAGTACTCGGCCAGCAGACCGGTGGCCATCCCAGCGACCAGGTCCGCGACCCAGCCCACCCGCTCGGCCACCACCCGGGCCGTGACCACTTCTCCGGTCTTCTCATCCACTCCGCTGCGCAGCAGCACGCGGGCGGTCGCGGTCCGGGCCATCTGACCTGCGGCCAACGCAAGCTTACGGCTCATGCGACACGACCGGACGACGTGCAACCATGCATGTACGCACAGTAGCGATCCGTATTCGCATTCCGCTTGGTGATTCGAAAATCCGAGCGAGGAAAGCCCGTCAGGGCGCCGACCGCCCATGGGCGAAGCACTATCGCGGTACACCCGGCACTCACGATCTTTCGGCCGTGGTGTGGCGCGCAACCTGGCCGTTTGGTGGGGTGTTATTCACGCGTTTCGTTCGGGCGGCCTCGAGTGAGTCGCCCAGGGTCCATAGCGCCACGCCGATCAACACGAGGTCCTTGAGGAGGAACTGCCCAGGTTGAGCCGATAGTACGGGGAACCCGTCGGCGAAGGTGTCGACGACCCCTGGGGTGGTGAATAGGAAGCTCAGCGTTCCCAGGAACAGCATGACCGCGAGAGCGCTGCCTATGGCAGAGACCCTGGGCCAGAGCAGGTGAACAGCGATGAACACTGCGGCGATAATCTCCATGCTTCCCAGTGCATTCGCGACCGTCCTATAACTCAGGAAGTCGTACAGCCAGCCCAGTAGGGGGCTGTGTTCGATCAGCACTCGGCTTTCCATTTTGACGTATTTTCCCGCACCGATCCACGCCAGGACAACGACTAGTCCATATCGGCTCACCAATCGACCGGCTACTGCAATCCGGCCGCCGGCTCTTTCCAGTGATGCCGAAATATTTGACACGTTTGCCATGATGATTCCTCTCGCCATGGAGCTTGATCGTTCAGGGACAATCGATCGGAGGCCCGCGCTTCGGCTCAGTACGGAAGCGTGCGGCCTGACGGCGTGCGCAGGTCAAGGTCGGCGGTGGGCTCCCGGCGCCGCCGCCGGACCTTGACATGGATCTGGCGCATCTCAGGTTCTCCTTCCCGACGGGGCCCTCATTGAGCCGCAGCGGCGTTCAGGGCTGTTGCCATGAGGGCGGCTCCGTGGTCGACGACGCGGCGGTCGGGGAGTAGTTCGCCGGTGTCGTCGAAGACGACGACACCGTTACACAGCAGGCTCCAGCCCTGTTCGGGGTGGAGCGCCACGACACGGGCCGCTGCCCGGTTGCGGGCGGTCGCCGCCGGACACTGGGGACGGTGCGGGCACCTGCCCTTGGCTGTTCGATGGGATGCAGATGTTCGCGGCTTCGATGCGGTCCTGCCGCCCAGTGAGTTGGTCATGTCTTGTTGGCATCGCCGCCGCGCAGGGTCTTACCTGCGAATTCTTCGCTCGCGGGTGGTGGCTAGCATGAAAGATATGGGTGACGCCGGAGCGCGCCGTGGATGAGATCTCGGCCACCCGTGCCTGCCTCGATGCCGAGTCGGGTGAGTGGCTGCGGGTGCTCACCTGCGGTGGGGCAGAGCAGGAGGCAGCCGTGGGGCGGCTGCATGGACTGCTCCTGCGGATCGCCAGGAACGAGGTGCGAAGGCGCGGTGTTCAGCTGCGCGTCACCGGCCCTGAACTGGACGATCTGGCGTATCAGGCCGCGGCCGACGCGCTGTTGGCCATCACCTCCAAGATCGGTGAGTTCCGCGGTGAGAGCCGGTTCACGACCTGGGCCTACAAGTTCGTGATCCTTGAGGTGTCGGTGAAGGTCGGGCGGCATTTCTGGCGACGTTGCCCCGCTGTGCCGTTCGAAGGTGCTGACTGGGAGCGTCTGCCGGATCGGTTCGGCTTCGACCCGGCCAGGGAGTCGGAGTGGCGCGATCTGCTCGCCGCACTACGCCGGGCCGTGCAGGAGAAGTTGACCGAACGGCAGCGCCGGATCTTCGTCGCGATCGTGCTCAACGGTGTTCCGCTGGACGCCTTGGTCCTCCAGCTCGGCTCTAACCGGAACGCGATTTACAAGACGATGTTCGAGGCCAGGCGTAAGCTGCGGGCCGCGCTCGTCGCGAACGGTTATGTGGACAGTGACCTGTCGAGGCGCTCATGAACGGCTGGGCGGAACTGGACCGCTTCCTGCACACCGACCCACAGGACGTGGGGTGCGACAAGGCGATGGCCATGCTCCACGTCTACGTCGAGCTGGTGGCGCAGGAAGCCGGGGCCGAGCAGCGCTACCCGGGCATCGCCGCGCACCTGCGCGCGTGCGGCCCGTGCTCGGAGGATTTCGAGGGGCTGCTGGCCGCGGTATGCGGCCAGCTGGACTGAGGAGCCCCAGACGCCTCTGACCACGGGCCAGGTCACCAGTATCCGCCGGCCCAGGCTTCATGGTCGTTCTTGTGCGTGGGATGGGCAGACCGGTCACGACCGCGTTCCGGTAATGGCCGCAACGCCTGGCCGTCCGCCACCATCCCGGTGGACATCCAGCCAGGCGCGAACCAGCCGCTCTCCCTCTTCGATCAGGGCGGGTGTGTCACGGAAGTCGAAAGGGTTCACCGTCTCGAGTCTGGGTGCGGGCAGCATCCAGACCTCATGATGGGCGACGGCGACCGCATTCACTGAGGCGTGGTCCAGCAGCTGGCTCAGCGCGCGCAGTGCGACCGGCACCGCGCCATGCGGGACGGACTCAGGCGCGCATCGGCCGAGGGAGGGCAGCACGTAGCTGATGTCCGCGCCCAGAGCATCGGCTTGCAGTACGGGGGTGGCCGCGGCGATCCCGCCGTCGTAGAGCAGCCGCCCGCCGACGTCGACAGCAGGGAACACGCCTGGCAGCGCGCTGCTGGCAAGCAGCGCCTGCACCGTAGCTCCCCGGGAGAGGATGACCGGGTCCCCGCCGGCCAGATCGGTCGCCACCACGTGCGCGGGCAGCGCCAAGCCGTCGAAGGTCGTTTCGCCCAGCTCACGCTCCAACAGCCGCCGCAGCGCCTTCTGAGAGGAGACCCCGCTGCCGCGGCCCACCAGCGCATGCGCCAGGCTCCACGCCGATACCGGGAACACGTTCTTGCGCTTCACCGAGTACCAGAGCATCTCCAGACGCTCGATCTGGGCCAATGTCGGCTCCAGCGCGAAGCAGACCGCGTTGATCGCTCCAGCCGAGGAGCCCACCACCAGATCGGGCCGGATTCCCGCCTTGCTCAGGGCACGCAACATCCCCACCTGCGTGGCGGCAACGCTACCGCCACCCTCGAATACGAAAGCGGTCCGCATACCAATCTCCTCCCTCGCTTCGGCACCCACCCGGTCCATCGGTCAGGTGATGCCTCCGTTCGGTCGCGCAGAGCCTGCGTCGCGCTCAGCGATGCTGGTTCGGCCCGATCAGGGCCCCGGTCGATGATGGCCGCGGGCAGACTGCGGGCCGCTTTGGCCGACATGCCCGCGCCGGTCACCAGCGCGGCCCTGCCTGAGTGGTCATGTGTTGTTGGCGTCGCAACCGTGCGGAGTCTTACACCGGAACTCTTCGCCGATCTCCCACACCGCCACCGACAAGGGCACGGGCGGATCACGGGCCCACCAGGTGCCATCTGCGCAGTTTCCGCAGGCCGCGGCGGACCTGCTCCGATAACGCCGCCTATCTGGGAGGAAACCTCAGATGGCGGCTGGAGGTAACTCCCTCCGATCTGCCTCAAGGTGTTCGACGAGAAGACCAGCGGCAAGCTGAGCACCGACGACCGGCCCGCGCTGCTGGACGCGCTGTCCCACATCCGCGACGGCAACATGCTGACCGTCCAGGAGGTCGACCGCCTCGGCCGCAACCTGCTCGAAGGGCTGATCGTCCTTAACGACCTGTTCCAGCGCGGCATCGCGGTCAAGGTACTGGAGGGCATTGCGGCCGGCGAGCACACCGAGCGTTCCCTGACCCTGGATCTGGCCTTGGCCCTGTCGGAGGACCGGCGCCGCGACATCGTCCGCAAGACCAAGAACGGCCTGGATGCGGCCCGCCGCCGGGGCCGGGTCGGCGGTCGACGCCCGGTGGTCGACGACGACAAGCGCGCCGCGATCCTGGCCCGCAGCCAGCGCAGAGAATCCATCCGCACCATCGCCACCGGAGTCAAGGTCTCCATCGGCGTCGTCCACAAAACCCTCAAGGACGCCAACGCCTCGTAGACCGCCCCAGCGACTGCGGCCCGCGGCCCCTTTCTCCCGTATTCCGGCCGCACCCGTACACCGTCGCCCAGATCGCCGCCGAGTTCGGCGTCACCCGGCCCACCATCTACCGGCACCTCGCCACCACACCCTCGCAAGATCATTCTCAGCGATAACGGCTGTTCCTGGGTTCCCCAATCCCGTACTGCGCGACCGACCTGAACGGCCACACCGGTCACATCAGCGCCGAGGAGGGCGGCGCGCACATCGCCGGCCAGGTCACCCTCCCCGAGGACGGCCCGACCGGGGTGTTCCTGAACGAGAACGGCGGCACCTATCCCTGGTGACGTCCCGGCCCGTCCGAGGAATCGAGCGGCGGTGCGGAAGGGGCGAGGCCGGGCAGCGCCCAGCGGGTCGGCTCGATCTCGATCACCTCGTAGGCGACCGCGCCGGTCTCCAGGAACGGATCCTCGGCGATGATCCGCTCGACCGCCGCGCGGGAGGCGGCGCGGGCGAGGATGACCCCTCCGACCCGGGGCACCCGGCGACCGGTCAGCAGGAACGTGCCGGCCGCGACGTGCCGGTCGACGTACGCGTAGTGATCGGGCAGGACCCGGTCGAGCCGGTCCAGGGCCCCGTCGCGGTAGTTGAGCATCAGCAGGAACATGCGGCCAGGTAAACCCGCGTCGCCGCGCGGCGTCCACGAGGCGTCGCCTCACGCGGATGAGGCGGCGCCTAACGGGCCAGGCGGCGGGCGATGCCGGCCGGGCCGGAGTGAGGGACGTCACCCGGCCACGCCAGCGCGTACCGCAGCCGCGGCGGCTCGGGGGCCAGCGGCCGCCACACGAGCCCGGGCCCGGTGTCCCAGGCCGGTCGCAGCGCGATGACCGGGTCCCCGCAGGTCAGCTCGGCCAGCACGATGGCGCGGCGGGCCCGTACGACCCGCTGCCGCGGCCGCCATCCCGCGCGATGACAGGCCGCCAGGACGTCGTCGTGATAGCCGGGCGCCAGGTCCCGCCGGAACCACAGCAGCTCCTGCCCGCCCAGATCCGCCCAGTCGACCACCGCGCGGGCGGCGAGCGGGTGCGCGGCGGCCATCAGCACCCCGAGCGGTTCGTCGTGGATCACCGCGGTGACCAGCCCGCCGGCGTCCTCCACGGGCAGCGTGAGCAGACATCCGTCCAGTTCCCCGTTCTGTACGCGGGACGGCTGCTCGCCGCTGGGCAGGTCCTCGAACCGCACCGGAGCGCCGCAGGCGGCCTCCCGGAGCCGGCGCGGCAGGTCCGGCGGCACCCCCGGCGGGACACCGATCACGCACGCGCGGACCGGCGCCGCGGCCTCGCGTACCGCGCGGGCGGCGCGTTCGGCCGCGGCGAGAGTGCGGCGGGCCTCCGGCAGCAGCGCGTCACCGGCCGGGGTGAGCGACATGCCGCCCGGTGTCCGGTCGAACAGCCGCGCGCCGAGCTCGCGCTCCAGGGCGCGGATCTGCTCGCTCACCGACGGGGAGCGCAGGCCCAGCCGCTCGGCGGCGCGCCCCAGGTGCTGCTCGTCGGCGACCGCGCAGAAGTATCTGAGCTGCCGCAACTCCACGCGGCGAGGGTAGCCGACCCGCCACCGGCCGAGGCCGGGGCAGCCGCCTTCTGCCGCTGGGGGCCAGAGGCCGCCGCCCGCCGTCTGCCGCTGACCGCGTCACCGCGACGCGGGGAGCTCAGGCCGGATGCGGTGTCTCGGCCGCGAAGCGGGCGGCGAACGCCGCGCGGTTGGCCGAGTCCGGCTTACGGTCCCAGACCGCGAAGACCACGTGGTCGAACACGGAGCGGAACTCCCCGCCCGCCGTCAGATGCGCGTGGAACGCCGCGGCGACCTGACGCGGATCGTTGCGGAACACCCCGCATCCCCACGCGCCCAGGACCAGCCGGCGCGCGCCGTGGTGGGCGGCCACGGCCAGCACCCGCCCCGCCCGGTCGTGCAACACGCGCGGGAGCCGGTCCCGTACGGCCGGGTCCCGGCGCAGCGCCTCGCCGGCGTTGGGGGCGGGACAGGTCAGGAACGACACCGGATACGGATCGGCCAGCAGCTCGCCGTCGTCGCCGCGGTGCACGGGCACGTCGGGCGACCAGATGACGCGGTGGCTGTAGAGCAGGTCGGGGGAGGCGCGGTGCGCCTCGTAGTAGTCCGGGGCCCGCAGCAGGCAGTGGTATAGGAGGGAGTGACGGCACAGGTCCTCCTCCTGCGCGCGGGCGCCGCCGAGGTAGCCGCCGCCGGGGTTGCGGGCCGAGGCGAAGTTCAGCACGGCGATCCGGCCGGTGCCGGCGAGGTGGAGCCGCCGGGCCGCCTGCAGGCTGCCCTCGGCGGTCACCTCGACACGGGTCCGGTCACCGTCCCGCGGGGCGGGCGGCGCGATCCGCGCGTCGGCAGGGTGACTCACCGTGCCCGCCATCGCCGCCTCCAGGGCGGGGCCCACGGCCACGACGGTGCCGTCCGCCGTGGTGTACCGCCCGTCGGCGGCGACCTGCGCGTTGTCCGCCGCGTACCGGCGCAATCTGCTACCCACGGACGGTGATCGTACGGCGTGCGGGCCGGCGCGATCGAACGGTTTTCCCGCCGGCCGCTCCGCGCGCTACCCCGCCTGGCGGGCCCGCCACTCGTCCTCGAGCATCGCGTAGATCACCTCGTCGGTCCACTCACCCTTGACCATCTCGTTCTGCACCAGGTGCGCCTCGCGGCGCATGCCGAGGCGTTCGAGCACGCGCGCCGAGGCGGTGTTGCGGCCGTCGATGCGGCCCACCACGCGGTGCAGGCCCAAGCCTTCGAACCCCAGGCGCAGCATCACCGCGGCGGCCTCGGTCGCGTATCCATGGCCGCCGTGGTCGGGGTGGAATATGTAGCCGACCTCGCCCTGGCGGTGTGCGCGGCTGGTCCAGAACAGCACGACGTCCCCGACGAGCGCGCCGGTCTCCGGCAGGACCACCGCCAGCTGCAGCGCGTCGCCCTCGTCGGCGAGCACCGAAGAGCGGATCTTCTTCTCCAGGGCCTCGCGGACCTCGTCGCGGTCGCGGGCGTCCCAGTACAGGTAGCGCGCCACTTCCGGCCGCGAGTGGATGTCATAGAGAGTGTCGAAGTCGTCGGGGGTGTAGGGGCGCAGCTGCAGACGATCGGTGACGATGGGGTAGTCGGGTTTCAGCACCACTCGATCTTAGGGAGTGCCGTCCCGGGCGGTGTCGTAGCGGCCCCGGGACCTGGCGACGTACTCCCGGTGGTCATCGGCCCACCGGATGAGCGCGGCCACCTGATCGGACAGGGTCGCGCCGACCGGGGTCAGCGCGTAGTCGACGCGTGGCGGCGAGGTGGGGGTGACGGTCCGGTCGACCAGGCCGTCGCGTTCCAGGCTCCGCAAGGTGAGCGTGAGCATCCGCTGGGAGATGCCGTCGATGGACCGGTGCAGCTCGGAGTAGCGCTGAGGCCCGCTGCCGAGCAGATCCATGATCAGCACACTCCACTTGTCGCCGACCCGGTCGAGAACGTCCCGCAGCCGGCAGATCGGATGCTCCTCGCCGATCGGCTCACGCACATCGGTGTGCGTTCCGCTGGTCAAAGTGCCTTCTTCCGCCATCGGGCCATTGTGGATCACACTCTCCTCGCGAACAAGAAGTGACCAGCGCACAAAAAGTGCGCGGCCCGTGGGCGGCCCCGTGCCGGACTGCCCCCGCCGGGCCGGTGTTCCCTGTCGAGGAGTGATCACAGATGCGTGCAATGGCGTTCTCCGGCTTCGGCGAGCCTCTCGTGCCGGCCGATCTGCCCAGGCCCGAGCCGGGGCCGGGAGAGGTCCTGGTCCGGGTCCTCGCCTCGTCCGTCAACGGCTTCGACCTCGGATCGCTCGGCGGGTTCCTCAAAGGCGCCTACGAGTACGAGTTCCCGGTCGTTCTCGGCAAGGACTTCGCCGGCGAGGTGACCGCCACCGGCTCCGAAGTGACCGCCGTGGACGTCGGCGACCAGGTGTTCGGTGTGGTCATGCGGCCGACCCTGGGGCAGGGCGGCTTCGCCGAGTACGTCGTCGTCAACGCGGAGTACGGCCTGGCCCGGATCCCCGACGGGCTCGGGCACGCCCGCGCCGGCGCGCTCGGCCTGGCCGGCACCGCGGCGCTGAACGCGGTGGACTCCGTCGCCCCTCGCGCCGGTGAGACCGTCCTCATCTCCGGGGCGACCGGCGGCGTGGGCGCGTACGCCGTCCAGTTCGCCGTCGCGCGGGGCGCGACCGTCATCGCCACCGCCGCGCCCGGCGCCCAGGCCGCCTTCGTCACCGCGCTGGGGGCCGCCTGGACCGTCGACCCCGCCGACCTGACCGCGCAGGTCCGCGCCGTCGCGCCGGACGGGGTGGACACCGCGCTCCACCTCGCCGGCGACGGCCCCACCGTCGCCCGGTTGCTCGCCCGGGGCGGGCGGATGGCCTCCACCGTGCACTTCACCCCCGACGAGCCCGCCGAACGCGACATCAAGGCCACCACCGTGATGTCCGACCCGAACCCCGCGACCTTGACCAGGCTCGCCGCCGACGTCACCGAGGGACGGCTGCGGGTCCCGATCGCCCGCACCTACCCGTTGGCCGAGGCGGCCCAGGCCGTCACCGACTTCACCGCCGGGACGCTCGGCAAGCTCGCCGTCACGATCTGACCCGGGAACGGCGGCCCGCCACGACGCGGCCCGTGCCACGCCGGGATTTCATCAGTGGTAGAAGCCCTCGACCGGGACACGAGCCTCGTCGTACAGCGCCGGGCCCTCCTGCGGTACCTGCGGCCAGTCACCGCCCGGCTTGAGCCCATTGAGCTGGTCGGTGGCCAGCGCGAACACCACCCGGCCCAGGCCGGAGCGCTGGATGGCGCCGTAGCACATCGTGCAGGGCTGGCAGCTGGTGTACATCGTCGTGGCCGCCACGGTCGCCGGGTCCAGCTCGCGGGCCGCCCACCGGGCCAGCTTCAGCTCCGGGTGGGCGGAGATGTCGCGGTCGCTCGTGACGGTGTTGTGGTCCTCGGCGAGCACCTCGCCGTCCGGGCCGACCAGCAGCGATCCGTAGGGGGCGTCCCCGCTCGCGCGGGAGCGGGCGGCCAGCTCGATGGCCCGGCGCAGGAATCCCTCGTCCTCAGGTGTCACTGTCTCTCCGTTTCGTGAGGCGCGCCCAGGTCCCAGTGGTCGGCCACGGTCGCGAGCGCCCGCCAGGCCGTCTGCGGGCACAGTGTCTCGGCCGGGTCCCCGCCGAACGGGTCGAGGACGACGGTGTCGGCGCCGAGCAGGCGCAGTTGTTCGAGGTCGTCGACGATCTGCGCGATGGAGCCCTCCCCGGCGACACGGTCGGGGCCGGGGATAGGGGAGTCGGTGAGCCGAAGGAGGATCCGCGGGGTCAGCGCGGGCACCGGGCGTTCCAGCTCGTCGGCGAGGGCCTTCATCCGGCCGGCCGCGTCGCGCAGCCGGGAGAGGGTGAACGTGCGCAGCGGGTGCCACGCGTCGCCGAGCAGGACCGCCCGGCGCATGCCCACCTCGCTGTTGCCGCCCACCCAGATCGGGATCGGGCCGCTGCGGTAGTCGTCCTCGTCCGCCCAGGCGGCGCGCAGGGCCCGCAGATGGCCGTCGGTCAGCCGGCCACGCCCCTCGAACGGCACCCCGAGCGCCGCGAACTCCTGGCGCGCCCAGCCCACGCCCACTCCGAGGACGAGCCGTCCCCCGCTGATCCGGTTGAGGTTAGCCGCCATCCGGGCGACGAGCAGCGGATGCCGGTACGGCACGATGAGCACCGAGGTCCCGAGCCGGACCCGCTCGGTGACGCCCGCCAGCCACGACAGCGTGGTGAACGGCTCGTAGAACGGAGCCGGGTACTGCTCGGCGACGTCCGGCGTCACCGCCACATGGTCGGAGATCATCAACAGGTCGAAGCCGAGGGCCTCCACCGTCCGCGCCCAGCGGCACAGCACGTCCGGATCGGTCCCGGGCCCGAAGTTCGGTATGTTCACCCCGATTCGCATGAGTCAACGCTAGCGAGGCGTTCCGCCGCCCTGGAAGAGATCGTTAACGGTGTACGAGGCGGGATGCCGTGGTTCTGCCGGTATATTCGCCGGATGGCCGAGGATCTCGACGAGACCGACTGGGCGATCCTGGGGGAGCTGCAACGCGACGGCCGGCTCCCGCTCACCGAGCTCGGGCGCCGAGTCAGCCTCAGTGCCTCGGCGACGACCGAACGGGTCCGGCGGCTGGAGTCGCTGGGTTTCATCGCCGGATACCGCGCCGACGTCGACCTGGCCAGGCTCGGCTTCACCGTGCTGGCGCTGGTGCGCCTGAAGTACCCCGGCAGCCGCCACGAGCCGCTGCGCCGGCTGCTCGCCGAGCGCACGGAGATCCTCGAGTGCCTGCGGACCACCGGCGAGGACTGCTACACGCTCAAGGTGGCCGCCGGATCCATGGCCCACCTCGAACGGCTCGTCGACGAGCTCGCGCAGTTCGGCAGCACCACCACCAACGTGGTCTACAGCCAGACGCTGCCCTATCGCGGGCCCTCCTCGCCGCCGTCGGCGGACTGACCTCCACGGCCTGGCAGCAGCCCGGCGACCAGTGCGCGCAGGCCGTACACACAGGTGTCCTCGTCGGCCGGCGCGGACCAGCGCCGGTTCAGCGACGCGAGCCGGGGCAGCGCCTCCGCGTCGAGCCGGCTCCGGCGGCCGCTGCCGGCCGAGCCCACCGCCTCACGATGAGGGGTTGATCTAGAGCCGACTCTAGCTCCTAAGGTACGGGGCGGAGCAGGGCCGCCTGCCGGTTCGGACCGGCAGGGGCGAGGCCCCGGGCTCCGCGATCACCGGCGTGGTCGCCCTCCCGTAGCGACAAGGAGCAACGATCGTGCGCTATCGCGTTCTCGGCGGCACCGGCATCGAGGTGAGCGTCCACTGCCTGGGCACCATGATGTTCGGAGCCGTCGGCAACCCCGACCACGACGAGTGCGCCCGCATCATCCACGCGGCCCTCGACCAGGGGATCAACTTCGTCGACACCGCCGACATGTACTCCGCCGGGGAGTCGGAGGAGATCGTGGGCAAGGCCCTGAAGGGCCGCCGCGACGATGTCGTGCTGGCCACCAAGGTGCACTTCCCGATGGGGGAGGGACGCAACCGGGGCGGCAACTCACGGCGCTGGATCATCAAGGAGGTCGAGGAGAGCCTGCGGCGGCTCCAGACCGACTGGATCGACCTGTACCAGATCCACCGTCCCGACCACACCACCGACATCGAGGAGACGCTCTCCGCGCTGAGCGACCTGGTGCACCAGGGCAAGATCCGCGCCTTCGGATGCTCCACCTTCCCCGCCGAAGAGATCGTCGAGGCCCACCACGTCGCCGAGCGCCGCGGCCTCCTGCGCTTCCGCACCGAGCAGCCGCCGTACTCGCTCCTCGCCCGGGGGATCGAGGCCTCGGTGCTCCCGACCTGTCGCCGCCTGGGCATGGGCGTCCTGACCTGGAGCCCGCTCGCATCGGGATTCCTGACCGGCAGGTACCGCAAGGACCAGCCCATCGACCTGTCCAGCGGCCGGCCGTCCCTCACGCCGGGACGCTTCGATCCCGCGCTGCCGGAGAACGCCAGGAAGTACGAGGCCGTCGAAGCGCTCGTCGAGCTGGCCGCCGACCTCGGCTGCTCACTGCCCGCGCTCGCGGTGGCCTTCCCGGTGGCTCATCCCGCGGTGACCTCTGTGATCATCGGTCCGCGGACCATGGAGCAGCTGGAGGAGACGCTGAAGGGCGCTTCGCTCACCCTCGACGACGCGGCCCTCGACCGGATCGACGAGATCACGCCTCCCGGGACCGACCTGTACCGCGCGGACGGCGCTTGGCAGCCGCCCGCGCTGACCGACACCTCCGTACGGCGCCGCCTCCTCACCGAGCGCGCCGCCGGCTGAGCGCCCGAGGCGCGGCGCCGGGTCACAGGTTGACGATGACCTTGCCGATGCCGCTGCCGGTCTCGACCGCCTCGTGGGCGGCCGCGATCTCATCGAGTGGGTGGCGTGCGGCGATGGGGTGGTCGAGGGCGTCCCTGGCCAGCAGTTCGGTGATGTCCTCGAGGCCCGACCGCAGCGCGTCTTCGGGCATCACGTACACCAGCACCATGCGGACGACGATGCCGCGCCGCATGAGCGGATAGAACGGCAGCGCCGGCTCCGGTACGGCGTCGGACGCGTAGCTGGCGATGGTGCCGTTGGTGGCGACGGCCGCGGAGGTGAGGGGAAGGTTGGCGCCGAACGCCACGTCCACGACACGGTCGGCGCCGCGGCCGCCGGTCAGATCGAGGATGGCCTCGGCCGCGTCCGTACGGCGGTAGTCGACGACGTGGTCGGCGCCGGAGGCCAGGGCGGCGCGCTGTTTCTCTCCGGTGCTGGCGGTCGCGATCACGGTCGCGCCGTGGTTCTTGGCGAGCTGGATCGCGTAGTGGCCGACGCCTCCCGCGCCGCCCGTGACCAGGACCGTCGCCCCGTCGACCGGGCCGTCGGCGAGCAGACAGCGGTGCGCGGTCAGCGCCGGGACGCCGAGGCACGCCCCGGCCTCGAAGCCGACCGCACCGGGCAGCTCGACGGCCTGCGCGTCCGGCACCACGACGTATTCGGCCGAGGTGCCGAACGGCGAGTGCTGCCCTGCAGCGTGCACCCACACCCGGCGTCCGACACGGTCGGCGGGAACACCGGGGCCGACCCTGTCGATGATCCCGGCGCCGTCGTCGCCGGGGATGACGCGCGGCGCGGTCATCGCCCGCCCGCCGACGCCGGAGCGCCGCTTGACGTCGGCGGGGTTCACCCCGGCCGCCGCCACCCGTACGCGGACCTCGCCGGGCCCGGGTTCGGGATCGGGCAGTTCCCCGACGGTGAGGACCTCGCGAGCGGCGCCGTTGCGGTCGTACCAGGCGGCCCTCATCGCGGATCGCCCTCCGCGGCGGCGGGCAGGAACTCGTCGAGGGCGTCCGCGACCAGTTCGGGCCGCTCCAGGGTCTGCTGGTGCGGCGTGCCGGGCAGCTCCACGTAGGTCGAGCCGGGGATGCGCTTGGCGATCCCGGACATGATCTCGGGGGTGGTGGAGGCGTCGACGGCACCGGACAGCACCAGCGTGGGCGCGGGGAGATCGGCCAGGCGGCCCTGCACGTCGAGACCCTTGTACGCGCGCCAGGCCGCCGTCCAGTCCTGGGGCAGCATGCGGCGGATCCGCTCGCGGGCGTACCGGACGCCCCAGGTGTCGGCCGCCAGCGCGTCCGGTGTGAACCACCGGGTCAGCGTCGGCGCCACCTGGGCCTCCATCCCGTCGGTCTCGCCGGACCGGGCCCGGTTCTCGAACGCGTCGGTGAACGGGTGGTCGCTGGTGGCCAGCAGCGCCAGTGACGCGATCCGTTCCCGGTGCCGTACGGCGGCGGTCTGCGCGATCGAGCCGCCCATCGACAGGCCCACCACATGCGCCTGGTCGAGACCGAGCGCGTCCATGACGCCGAGCAGATCGTCGCCGGTCTGGTCCATCGTGAACGGCGCGGGTGAGCCGGCGGCCGAGCCGTGCCCGCGGATGTCGTAGGCGAAGACCCTGCGGCCCTCGGCGAGGCGGTGCATGACCGGCTCCCACATCCGCCAGTCCAACCCCAGCGAGTGGGACAGCAGCACGGCCGGTCCGCTCTCGCCCACCTGCGCCACCACGGTCTCGTGGTCCTCGAGCCGTACCTTATGGAGTCGTGGGGGAGCGGGGACACCCGCCTCGGTCAGCACCCGGTCGATCACGCTCAAGGCGGTCAGGCCGCGCGGGAAACCGGCGTACAACGCCACGTGCTCGGCCAGCGCCCGCAGCTCATCCGCCCCGATGCCCTGGCGCAGGGCGGCGCGTACGTGCACGGCGAGCTTGTCGTCCGCGCCGCCGAGCGTCGCGATGACCGCCACCGTCGCCAGCTCCCGGGCGGCCCGGCCGAGCTCCGGCCGGGTCATCGGCCCGGCGAAGGCGGTCTCGATCATCGTTTCGTACATGTGCGGCGAGGCTGCCTTGATCCCGGCGAGCTGCTCCTCGGCGGAGCCGCCGATGAGCGCCGCGTATTCCCACTGGCCACGTTCGTTTCTGTTCATGACTCGATCATTTCCTCAGACCGAGTCATACGTCCAATATCTGATCAGCCTCGTGGTGATAGGCCGAGGATATCGCCGTGCTCGGCCACGAACTCGACGAAGGCCTTCAGCGCGGGAGTCGGCACCCGTACCGCGGACCAGGCCAGCGACGGCCGCCATGTCAGCACCGGCTCCAGATCGATCACCCGTACGGGCGGGCCAGGCTCGGTAGCGACCGAGCGCGGCAGGACGGCAGCGGCGAGCCCGACGCTCACCAGCGACCGCGCCGTCCCGTAGTCGCGCGTCTCGAACCGGAACCTCCCGGAGACCCCGGCGTCGGCCAGCGCCCCCGCGACCACCTCCCGTACGACCGACCCGGCCGCATAGGTGACGAGGTCGAGGTCGCCCAGCTCGGCCACCCTCGCCTGCCCGCCCGGCGCGAAGGCCGTGCCCGGCGAGGCGGCGTCCGTGAGGGCCGCGGGCGTGGCATGCCGCGGCGGGGCGTCAGGCGCCACGATCAGCACCAGCGGTTCTTCTCCGAGCGGGCGGGCGGCCAGCCGTGGCTCGTTCTGCGGCACCTCGGCCACGGTCGCCACGTCCAGCTGTCCGGCCAGCAGGCCCTCCACCATCTCCCCGGTGGTCATCTCGCGGAACCGCATCTCGATCCCGGGATAGGCGGTGCAGAACTCGGCCAGCAGCCTGGACATCCCCGAGATGAGTCCGCGCGCCACCCCGAGCCGGATCCGACCGCGCGTACCACCGGCCCACCCCCGCATCTCGTCCTCGACCGCGCCGAGGTCCGAGAGGATCCGGTCGGCTCGCTCCAGCAGCGCCGAGCCGGCCTCGGTCAGCGCCACCCGATGGTTGTCCCGCTCGAACAGCACCACGCCGAGCTGGCGTTCGAGCTTTCGGATCTGCTGTGACAGCGCGGGCTGGGCGATCCGCAGCGCCCCCGCGGCCCGGGTGAAGTGCAGCTCCCTCGCCACGGCCTGGAAGTACTCGAGCTGACGTGAACTGATCACCGCCCGACTATCCCACCCCCGCAGGGCAGACGGTTCAGAGCCAGATGGCGCCGAGCCAGGCGGTCGCCGCGGCGGCCGCCAGGAGGGCGATGTTGAGCCCGATCTGCCGGACCTCGCCACGGCTCAGGTGGACCGCGATGCCGCCGATCTGGATCAGGACGAGGCCGATCGCCGCGGCGATGGCGAGCCAGGGCGCGATCCCGGTGAGCGGCGGCAGGATCAGGCCGGCCGCGCCGAGGACCTCCAGGACTCCGATCAGGCGGACGAGCGGCATGGGGACGGTGTCGACCCAGCCCATCATCGGCTGGAGCTGCTCCTGACTCTGGATGATCTTCTTGCCTCCGGCGTAGAGGTAGAAGACGGCCAGGAGCGCCGCGACGATCCAGTAGGAAATCTCCATGAAGGACACCTCGGGGGCTAGTGACGTGGCGCTGGCGACGTTGGTTACCAGTCGTAAGTAGCCGCATGATGCATCACTATTGAGAGCCTTACAAAAGGCACATGCGTGTGCGTTACACACAGGGGGCTGTCATGTCGGAGTACGAGCACACCTGCATGATCCGAGGAGATGGAGGACGGACGATCCGCGCCATCCTCGACCGCATCTGCAACAAGTGGACGTTGCTGATCGTGGCGACCCTCGACCAGGGAAGCCTGCGCTTCACCGACCTGCACCATCAGGTCCCCGGGATCTCCCAGCGCATGCTGACCCTGACGCTCCGGAACCTCGAACGCGACGGCCTGGTCTCCCGGACGGTGTACGCCGAGGTCCCGCCACGAGTCGAATACGCGCTGACCCCTACCGGCAAGAGCCTTATTCCACCGGCATTGGCCCTCGCCGGCTGGGCCATCGAGCACATCTCGCACATCGAGGCCAGCCGAGAGGCCTACCAGGGCTCCCGGTAATCCTGGCCTGATGTCCTGTGGGACGGCCATATTTCGGTTGACGGTGGGAACCGCCGCTGTGAGCCTGATCTGGATGTCCCGAGCGTAGAAGCACCTCGATCACTTGCAGGGGATGGTCCCGGAGCCGAAGGCCCGGTTGAGACCGTCGCCCTGCCGATGCCGCCTGTCGTGGCAGCGGCCCGGTTCGCCGGCGCTGCCGACCCGTGTGAGCGACGAGGGTTCCGGCCATACGGAACCCTTCGGTGATCGATGCAGGCGTCGAGGACGCCGAGAAGGACTTCTCATGGAACTTCACGAGTACGCGCGGTATGACGCGATCGGGCTTCGGAATCTGATCAGGGCGGGAGAGGTAAGCGCCGAAGAGGTGGAAACCGTGGCGCGCGAGGCCCTGGCCGTGGCGAACGCCGAGGTGAACGGCCTGGCGCTGCCATTGTTCACGCCAGCGCTCGATCATGCTGAGACCGGCCCCTTCGCCGGGGTCCCGTTTCTCATCAAGGACCACGGGCCGGTGGCGCGGGGGATCCCGTTCTCCATCGGGAGCCGGGCTCTGCAGGGCGCGGTCGCTCGGCACGACAGCGATCTGATGGCTCGTTTCCGGGCCGCCGGCCTGGTCACCCTGGGCCTCACCACCGTGCCGGAGATGGCGATCAGCTTCTCCACCGAGTCGGTCAAGCATGGACCGACACGCAATCCGTGGGATCTGGAACGGGGCGTCGGCGGGTCGAGCGGCGGTGCGGCAGCTCTTGTCGCAGCCGGTGGCGTTCCGGTCGCCCATGGCGGCGACGGAGCCGGGTCCATTCGGATCCCGGCCGCCTGCTGCGGTCTCGTCGGCCTCAAACCAAGCCGAGGCCGCGTCCCGTGCGGGCCGGACATGGGAGAGCCGATGCTCGGGATGGTCTACGAGTTCGCCTTGACGCGGACCGTCCGTGACGCCGCTCACCTGCTGGATGCCGTTCAGGGACCGGGCGTCGGCGACAAGTACACCGCACCGCCTCCACGGAGCGGATACGCCGACGACCTGGGAATCGAGCCAGGGCCGCTGCGGGTGGCGGTGACCACGGCGGCGTGGTCGGGAGCGTGGGTGGACCCACAGGTGGCAGCAGCGACGGTCCAGGTGGGCCGGACACTGGAGGAGATGGGCCACACCGTCGCCGAGGCCCGCCCGGTCCTCGACTGGGATGACGTCATGCGATGCGCGATGGCAACAACTGTGGCGATCGCCTCGACACTGCTCCTGGCACCCAGACAACCCGACCCGGCCAAGTTGGAAGCGGTCTCCAGGCGGCTTCTGGAAGTCGCGAAGGACTACAGCGCGCTGGACATGATGGCCGCCTTCAGCGCACAGAACCGCGTGACCCGATCGGTGGGCGCGTTCTTCACCGAATACGACCTGCTCATCACACCCACACTGGGCCGGCTCCCGGCGCCTCACGGCACCCTGCGCTACGACGACCCCGACCACACCCTGACGAGCTGGCTACAGTCGATCTTCGACTACGGCCCGTTCACGATGGTCTTCAACATCTCCGGGCAGCCGGCGATCAACCTGCCGCTCGGCCAAGGCGACGGCGCACTGCCGATCGGAGTGCAGATCATCGCACCCTACGGCCGTGAAGATCTGTTGTTCCAAATCGCGGGCCGGCTGGAACAGGCAATGCCCTGGAACCACCGAACCCCTCAATTCGCCATCGGAAGGCGCTGACAGGCCGCCGCAGACCCGGAACCCATGGCTCGGGGTTACTGCTGTCTTCCACCGTAACCCCTAAGGGGTTAAGGGGTTATGTTGATAACCCCATCATCCCCCCACAGGGAGGACCGGTCGTGCCGAAGATCAACGTGTACCTGCCCGACGACCTGGCGGAGGCGGTCAAGGACGCCGGCGTGCCGGTGTCCGCGGTCTGCCAGCGCGCCCTGGAACAGGCGGTACGGCGCGTCACCGCCATCCGGCAGACCGCATTGAGCGAGCTGTCGGCCGACGACCTGACCGAGCGGCTGCCCGCCTTCACCGCCCGGACCCGAGCCGCGATCAAACTGGCCGTCGACCGCGCCCGCGCCGACGCCTCCGCGAACGTCGGCACCGGACACCTGCTCGCCGGCATGATCGCCGAAGGCGGAAACCTGGCCCTGCACGTGCTCCGAGCCCTGGACATCGACCCCGCCCAGATCCAGCGCGACCTCGAACGGCAGACCGGCGCCGAGGAGGGTGGAGCGGAGGACGACTCGTCGGTGCACTTCAGCACCGCGGCCGCCGGCGCACTAGAACTCGCGGTGACCGAGGCGACCGCGCTCGGGCACAACTACGTCGGCTGCGAGCATCTGCTGCTGGGCCTGGTCACCGAACCCGACGGCACGGCCGGCCAGATCCTGCGAGCACACGGAGCCGAGCCCCGGCTGACCCGGCGTGCCGTGACGGCCGCTCTGGCGGGTTACGTGCACCTGCGCGCCCAGACCGCCGCCACCGATCCCGCCCAGGCCCTGGCCACCGCCGTCCAGCAGCAACTCCAGCCGCTCGTCGCACGCGTCGAGCGGCTGGAGGAACGCCTCGGCCCGGTGCCCGAACAGCAGTGACCGGTGCGGTGCACCCCGCGGGCCGGCCAGGGTCCGGCGATCGCACCGAGGCTCGCATGCCCGGGCCTGCCACCCGTGTCGTGCTCCGGTACGCGGCCGTGACCGGCTTCTGGCTGGTGGTCCTGCTCCCGATCCTGTCCGGCACGCGGTGACCGGGCCGGCGGAGCGGAAGCGCGGGCCGTCCGCTGATCGGCCGTGATGCGGGCCTCAGGTCGTGATGTAGTCGTGCAGGCGGCCGGAGCCCTCGAGCATCGCGGTCGTCTGCCGGTTGAGCGCCTCCCGGCGTTCGTCGAGCGCTGCGCGCAGGGCCTCGCGGCTCCCCGTACGACGTAGCTCTTCCATGACCGATCGGATCCGCGGCAGGGGATAGTGGCTCTGGCGCAGGACCGCGATGAGGCGTGCGTCCCGGACGTCGGCGGCCCCGAAGCGGCGGTACCCCGTGGCCGGGTCGCGGCCCGGAGCGAGCAACCCGGCGGCCTCCCACACCCGCAGCGCGGAGCTGCGCACTCCCAGGCGGGCGGCCACCTCCCCGACGCTCAGTCCGGTTCGCGGCAAGGCCTCGGTGTCGGGGGCCTGCCGGGCGATCGCCTCGAGGGCCTCGCTCGCCGCCTCCAGGGACAGCCGGTTCTGGTGCAGCGTCGCGTGCTCGGCGTCGACGAGCGTGAGCGCCCGGGGGAGGTCCCCCGCATGCACCGCGCGCATGATCGCCTGTGCGGCACGGGAACCGTATCCCTTGAGGAGGGCCCGGTAGGTGACCACGGCGCGGCGGTGCCGCTCCTCGAATCGGCGGTAACCGGCGAGGGTCCGCGCCGCGGGCGGCAGGATGCCCGCCTCCTCGTAGTTGCGGATCTGCTGGGTCGAGACGCCGGCCACCCGCGCCAGGTCGACGGGGCGAAGCCCTGCCCCCTCCCGGACCGCCGATCCGTCTTGGAACCGCACCGCGTCCGCGGCGGCCACGAAGGTGCGTACAGCGTCGGGATCCACACCGACCATGGTGGTGCACAACGCTTGGTTGTGCGCTGCCGGCGGTTCGGTTGTTCGAGCACGAGCGCGAACTGGCCCCGAGCCACACCTGACACACCGCGGCTCGCGCGAAGGGTTCGCGCCCGCCCCGATGTCCTTCCCGGGGCGGGCGCCGTGCGATGCTGTTTCGCCGTGGGAGATCATGAAGGTCACGCCTCTGTCCGCCGCGGCTACGACACCGTCGCCGAGGAGTACGCGGCCGGGTTCCGCGACGAACTGTCCGGCAAGCCGCTGGACCGCGCGCTGCTGGCGTGCCTCATCGAGCAGACCGAGCCGGGCACCGCGATCGCCGACCTGGGTTGCGGTCCCGGCCACGTGGCGGGCCGGCTCGCCGAGCACGGCGTGCGCACGGTCGGCATCGACCTGTCCGCGGGCATGGTCGCGGTGGGCCGCCGGGAGTTTCCGGCCGTGGAGTTCCGGGAGGGAGACCTGCTGGCGCTGCCCGCGGCGGACGGTGAGTTCGGATCGGCCGTGGCGTTCTACTCGATCATCCATCTGCACCCCTCAGAGCTGCGGCGGGCCTTCGAAGAGGTCCGCCGAGTGCTGCGCCCCTCCGGTCTGTTCCTCGTCTCCTTCCACATCGGCGCCGAGATGAGGCATCTCGGCGAATGGTGGGGCCACGAGGTGGACATCGACTTCCGGTTCTTCGAGCCCGGCCACGTCGCCGAGGTGCTCGGCGAGGCCGGATTCACCGTCGAGACGCGGACCGAGCGTGTGCCGTACGCCGGTGAGGTCGACACGCGCCGCGCCTACCTGCTGGCCCGACGGCCCTGATCCGCTTCCGCCTCCGTACTCTCCGGTGGGGTCAGGGGCCGGGACGGTGTTCGGGGCCCTGTGCGTCAACCTCGACATCACTGCCGTCAACCAGGCGCACGCCCTGATCGGCGAGATCGCCGGCGTCACCGGCCCGGCCGCCGTGCCGACCACCATGTTCGGCGACGACATCGGATCCGTGGTGGACGCCATCGTCGACGAGCACCAACTGCGGCAGAACAAGCCCTGGACGGACCTCGGCCGGGCCGAGCGCCTGGAGCTGTTCCGCAACCTGAACGACCGGAGCGTGTTCGCCGTACGGGGCGTGGCCCGGCAGGTCGCGGCCCGGCTCGGCATCTCCCGCGCCTCCGCCTACAACTACCTCGCCGAAGCCCGAGCCGCGCCCTCACCCGACGGCGCCACCCCCTCCACGGAAGGCTGAAGGATGACGAACACACCGCCGGTCACCCTGGACGACGTCCGCGACGCGGCAGCGCGGATCAAGGGCGTCGCGCACCGTACCCCCGTGCTGCGCTCACGCACGATCGACGCGCTCGTCGGCGCGGAGGTGTTCCTTAAGTGCGAGAACTTCCAGCGCATCGGCGCGTTCAAGTTCCGCGGCGCCTACAACGCCGCCTCCCGCCTGGCGCCCGAGCAGGTCAGCAAGGGCATCGCCGCCTACTCCTCGGGCAACCACGCCCAGGCCGTCGCCCTCGCCGCGCGAGAGCTCGGCACCACCGCGGTGATCCTCATGCCGGAGGACACCCCGCGGTCCAAGATGGACGCGACCGCGGGGTACGGCGCCGAGGTCGTCACCTATGACCGCTACACCGGCGACCGGGTCGCCATCGGCGAGGCACTGGCCGCCGACCGCGGCCTGGCACTCATCCCTCCGTACGAGCATCCGCACGTCATCGCCGGGCAGGGCACCGCCGCCCTCGAACTCCTCGAGAAGGTCGGCGACCTCGACGCGCTCCTCGTCCCGGTCGGCGGTGGCGGGCTCATCGCCGGCAGTGCCACCGCCGCCAAGGGCCTGCGCTCGGACATCCGCGTGATCGGCGTCGAGCCGGAGGCCGGCGACGACACCAAGCGGTCCCTGGAGGCCGGCCGGCGCGTCTCCATCCCCGTGCCCCGCACGATCGCCGACGGGCAGGCCGCCGACATCCCCGGCGAGTTGACCTTCTCCATCAACCGGCGGCTCGTCGACGAGATCGCCCTGGTCACCGACGACCAGATCCGCGAAGCCATGCGGCTGGCCTTCGAACGTCTGAAGATCGTCATCGAGCCTAGCGGCGCCACCCCGCTGGCCGCCCTGCTGTCCGGCCGCATCGCCCCCGTCCCGCCCCGCATCGGCGTGATCGTCTCCGGCGGCAACATCGACGCCCGGCGTTTCGCCGAACTGTGCGCCTGACCGCGACGGCCCCGGCGGCATCCGGGCGGCCAACTGGCTAGTGATGCTAGGCTGATTCCTAGAGCCTCTAGGGATTGGAGGGTGCGGATGGGACGCGCCGGTCTCAGTGCCGCGAAGCTGACGGAGGCCGCCGCGGAGATGGCGGACGACGTCGGGTTCGAGCAGGTCACCGTCTCCGCGCTCGCGCGACGCTTCGGCGTGAAGGACGCCAGCCTGTACTCGCACGTCAAGAACCTGCGGGACCTGCGCGTCCGGATCGCCCTGCTCGGCGGCGAGGAGATGACCGACCGCATCGCCACGGAGGTGGCGGGCCGGGCCGGCAAGGACGCGCTCGTCGCCTTCGCCAACGCCTACCGGCGGTACGCCCTCGACCATCCCGGCCGCTACGCCGCGACCCAGATGCGGTTCACACCGGAAGAGGTCGCCGCCGCCGCCGACTCCGCCGGAATGCGCCGCAGCATCGAGCTGACGTACGGCATGCTGCGCGCCTACGGCCTGACCGAGCCGGACCTGACCGACGCGGGCCGCCTGTTGCGCGCCACCTTCCACGGCTACGTCCACCTGGAGTTCAGCGGCGGGTTCAACCACCCTCGCGAGATCGAGGAGTCCTGGGCGCGCTCGCTCGACGCGCTCCATGTCCTCCTGGAGAACTGGCCACGACACGATCGGAAGAACGGATGACGAACCCGCCCATGACCGGCACGCTCAGCGTGCCCGGCGCGACGCTCCATTACGAGAAGCGCGGCAGCGGCCCGGTCCTGCTGCTGATCCCCGGCGGCGGCGCCGACGCCGGGCTGTACGCGGGAATGGCCGCAGACCTGGCCGCCCGGTACACCGTGGTGTCCTACGATCCGCGCGGCCTGTCCCGCAGTCGTCTCGATGGACCTCTCACCGACCAGCGGGTGGACGTGTGGAGCGACGACGCCCGCCGGCTGCTGGACCTGGTCGCCCCGGACGACGAGGCCTTCGTGCTGGGTTGCAGCTCAGGTGCCATCGTCGCGGTCGACCTGCTGGCCCGGCATCCCGAACGCCTGCGCCGGGTGGTCGCGCACGAGCCGCCGCTGCTGGAACTCCTGGAGGATCCCGCCCCGCACCGGGCGCTGTTCGCCGAGGTCCGCGAGATCTTCCGCGCCGAGGGGGTCGGCCCCGCGATGGCCCGGTTCAGTGAAGGGCTGGGGGACCGGCCGGCGGAGCAGGCCACGGATCTGCCGCCCGAGATCCAGGAGATGGCCCCACGGATGCACGCCAACCTCCCGGTCTTCCTCGAGCACGTGCTGTGCCCGTTCTCCTCGACCGCGCCGGATCTCGCCGCGCTCCGTCCCGTCGCCCACAAGCTCGTGCCGGCGGCCGGGCGGGACTCGCGTGCGCAGGTGCCGCTCTACGGCCCGCCTGCCCGGCTGGCGGAGTCGCTCGGGTGCGACCTCGTCGAGTTCCCCGGCGGGCACGTCGGGGCCGTCGAATTCCCGAAGGAGTTCGCCAAGCAGCTCCTGGCGGTCCTCGACGGGTGAGGAGCGCTCGGGTGGGCGCGAGTTGCAGTTCGTAGTACGAACTAATATAGTTCGTACTACGAACTCAACTCTCGTCTGGGGGAGCGGAACTCATGACTCGTACGGTCGCGATCATCGGCGGAGGCTACGGCGGGGCGGCGGTTGCCAAGGCGCTGGACTCCGAAGCCGACGTCGTTCTCATCGATCCCCGCGACGCGTTCGTCAACGCCGCCGGGTCGCTGCGGGCGCTGACTCAGCCCGACTGGGCGCCGAACATGTTCTTTCCATTCGACACGCTGCTCACGCGGGGCACGGTGATGCGCGACCGCGCCGCCTCGGTGGACCCGGCCGGCGTCACCCTGGCCTCAGGCCGTCGTGTCGAGGCCGACTATCTGGTCCTGGCAACCGGCTCCAGCTATCCCCACCCGGCCAAGCCCGGTGCCGAGTCGACCGCCGAAGCGCTGGACGACCTCCGCCACACCCACAAGGAGCTGGCCGGCGCCGAGCGCGTGCTGATCCTCGGCGCCGGGCCGGTCGGTCTGGAACTGGCCGGGGAGATCAAAGAGGTCTGGCCGCACAAGCACGTGACCATCGTCGACCCGGCCGAGCAGCTCCTGGCCGCCTACCGGCCCGAGATGCGCCAGGACCTGCACCGCCAGCTCGACGAACTGGGCGTCGAGCTGCGGCTGGGCACCGCCCTGACGGCGCCACCGGCGACCGGGCCCGGCCGGGCCGGGGCCTTCACCGTCACCACTTCCAGCGGCGATGAGATCACCGCCGACATCTGGTTCCGCGCCCACGGCGTGCAGGTCAACAGTGACTACCTCGCCGACGGCCGGCTCACGACCCCCACGACGCAGGGACAGGTCCCCGTCACCGAGAGCCTCAACGTCCACGGGTACGACCACGTCTACGCGATCGGCGACATCACCGATGTCGCCGAGGCCAAGAGGGCCGGGTACGCGATGCAGCACGCCGAGGTCGTGGCGCAGAACATCATCGCCCAACTGCGCGGCGAACGGCCCACAGCGATCTACGCCCCCGCATCCGACCCCATGATCCTGCTCCCGCTCGGACCGCGAGGCGGTGTCGGCCAACTGCCCACACCCGATGGCCCGGCCGTCATCCCCGCGGCGACGGTCTCCGAGTACAAGGGCGCCGACCTGTTCACCGGCCGTTTCGCCCAGCTGTTCGGCTCCGCCTGAAGGGTCGGAACCCGCGGAGCCCCTCAGCCGCCGCCCGAGGCGTACGCCTGGTGATCAGGCGTCGGCGCTCACGTCCAGGGCGTTATCGCATTCGCCGCACCGAAACGCTTCCTGGTGCGAATTCCCGCTAATGGAAGGCAACACATTGTCCGTACAACAAGTCGTCTTCGGGTTCGGTGCGCACAGCGGCATCGATGACGGGCCGGAGCTGCTGCGCATGGCCGAACAGGCCGACCGCGACGGGCTCGACATCTTCTCGCTGTCGGACCATCCCTACATCGGTGAGCGCCTCGACGCGTACGCCTCCGTCGGTTTCATCCTCGGACGCACGCAGCGCCTCGCCGGCTTCGCCAACGTCACCAACCTGCCGACCCGGCCCGCTCCCATGCTGGCGCGGACGGTGACGTCGCTGTCGGCACTGTCCGGCGGCCGCATCGTGCTCGGCATGGGCGCGGGCGGGCTGTGGGACCGGATCGTCGGCATGGGAGTGCCGCGGCTCTCGCCGAGTGAGGCCGTGGACGCCTTCGAAGAAGCGATCGTCCTGGTCAAGAAGCTGTCCGGCGGCGGTCCGCCGGTCACCTACCGGGGCCGCCACTACCAGGTGAACCAGATCGAACCGGCTCCGGTGGCCGCACCTCCGGTGTGGACCGGATCGGTCGGCCGCAAGTCCCTTGCCGCCACCGGCCGGGTGGCCGACGGCTGGATCCCCGGCCACGCGGCGGATTGGCTCAGCGAACGATACCGGACGTCGCGGCCGATCATCGACGAAGCGGCGGCGGCCGTCGGCCGCGACCCGCGCCAGATCCGCACGGTCTTCAACTTCCCCGGCCGCATCACCGACCGGCCACTGCCCGCAACACGCGACCGCGACGGCCGTTGGATCGGCGGTTCCGCCGGCCAGTGGGCCGAGGAACTGACCGGAGCCGTCCTGGAGCACGGCGCATCGGGCTTCATGCTCTTCTCACCCGAAGGCGGCACGCCGGACCTCGTCTCTCTCGGCCGCTGGGCCGCGGAGATCGCCCCGGCCGTACGCGAAGCGATCGCGAAGGAGAACGGCTAAGCGTTCTAGCCGGATGGCCGCGCGAGCGGCGGGTGCCGCTGCCCGGGGCGGCCGGGGGGAACGGCGTCGAACGAGCTGGCCAGAGCGGAGTGCGGTGGGACGCCGGCGGCGCTGGCCAACCTCGGTATGACGTGGCACGATTTCGCAGGTGACCAGCAGACCCGCCGCGACGCAGCGCCTGAACGACCTCGCGCGGCTGCGTCGCGTCCGGGACCGGATCGACCGGGAGTACGCGCAGCCGCTGGACGTCGAGGCACTGGCCCGCGGGGTGAACATGTCGGCCGGGCATCTCAGCCGGCAGTTCCGGCTCGCCTATGGTGAGTCGCCGTACGCCTATCTGATGACGCGGCGGATCGAGCGCGCGATGGCGCTGCTGCGGCGGGGTGATCTCAGCGTCACCGAGGTGTGTTTCGCGGTCGGCTGCTCGTCACTGGGCACCTTCAGCACCCGCTTCACCGAGTTGGTCGGCGTGCCGCCCACCGTCTACCGGCGCCGGTCGGCGGGCACGACGGCGGGGATGCCGCCCTGCGTGGCCAAACAGGTGACCAGACCGATCAGGAATCGAGAAGCCCTGGTCAAAGGGTCGTAAGTAGCCTGACCTCCATGGATATCACCATTCACGCGTGCTTCCTCCCGCATGACGACCCGGACGCCTCGCTCGCCTTCTATCGCGACGCCCTCCGCTTCGAGGTCCGCAACGACGTCGGGCAGGGCACGATGCGCTGGATCACGGTCGGCCCCAAGGACCAGCCCGGCACGTCCATCGTCCTGCATCCGCCGACCGCCGACCCCGGCATCACCGACGACGAGCGTCGCACCATCGCCGAGATGATGGCCAAGGGCACCTACGCCCGCATCATCCTGGCCACCAAGGACCTCGACGGCGTCTTCGCGCGACTGCAGGCCGACGACGCCGAGGTCGCCCAGGAGCCGACCGACCAGCCGTACGGGATCCGCGACTGCGCCTTCCGCGACCCCGCGGGCAACCTGATCCGCATCCAGGAGTTGCGCTGAGCCGTCCGGCGACCCCATTCATGACCTGGACAGACGGCCCGTGATCGGCTGCGGCTGGGCCATGCCCGCGAGCTTTCCATGATCGAGGGCGTAGCCGAGGTCCGCGAGATCGACGCACCGCCGCAGAGGTAGGGTGACCGATTCGTCGCGCACACCGGCTTCGACCGCGTGCGCCGACCGCGCCGTACCGCTGGTTCCGCATCTCCCCGCGCCGTAAGGGCGGCCCCACCTGACAGATGGAGACACGATGAGCATGGCCCCGAGGACGGATACACAGCCGCCTGCGCCGCACGTTGCCGACAGCCACGATCTGATCCGCGTGCAGGGCGCGCGGGAGAACAACCTCAAGGACGTCAGCGTCGAGATCCCGAAGCGCCGGCTGACGGTGTTCACCGGCGTATCCGGCTCGGGCAAGAGCTCGCTGGTGTTCGGCACGATCGCCGCGGAGTCGCAGCGGCTGATCAACGAGACCTACAGCGCCTTCGTGCAGGGTTTCATGCCGACGCTGGGGCGCCCTGAGGTCGACGTGCTCGATGGGCTGACCACGGCGATCATCGTCGACCAGGAGCGGATGGGCGCGAACTCCCGCTCCACGGTGGGCACCGTCACCGACGCCAACGCGATGCTGCGCATCCTGTTCAGCCGGCTCGGGCAGCCGCACATCGGCTCGGCCCAGGCGTTCTCCTTCAACGTCGCCTCGATCAGCGGGGCGGGTGCGGTCACACTCGAGCGCGGCGGGAAGACCATGAAGGAGCGGCGCGAGTTCACCATCACCGGCGGCATGTGTCCGCGCTGCGAGGGCATGGGGTCGGTGACCGACATCGACCTGTCCCAGCTGTACGACGACTCCAAGTCGCTCGCCGAGGGCGCGATCACCGTCCCCGGCTACAAGGCGGACGGCTGGATGGTGCGGTCGTTCACGGAGTCCGGTTTCCTCGACCCCGACAAGCCGATCCGCGACTTCACCAAGGAAGAGCTGCACGACTTCCTGCACCGGGAACCGGTCAAGGTCAAGATGAAGGGGATCAACGCCACGTACGAGGGCCTGGTCCCGCGGGTCCAGAAGTCGTTCCTGTCCAAGGACGTCAACGCGCTGCAGCCGCACATCCGGGCGTTCGTGGAGCGGGCGGTCACCTTCACCGACTGTCCCGAATGCGGCGGCACCCGGCTCAGCGAGACCGCCCGGTCGTCGAAGATCAAGGGGATCAGCATCGCCGACGCCTGCGCGATGCAGATCAACGACCTGGCCTCGTGGGTGCGAAGCCTGGACGAGCCGTCGATGGCGCCGCTGCTCGCGAAGCTGCAGCACTCCCTCGACTCGTTCGTGGAGATCGGGCTGGGCTACCTCTCGCTCGATCGGCCGTCGGGCACGCTGTCGGGCGGGGAGGCGCAGCGCACCAAGATGATCCGCCATCTCGGGTCGTCGCTCACCGACGTGACGTACGTCTTCGACGAGCCGACGATCGGTCTGCACCCGCACGACATCCAGCGGATGAACGACTTGCTGCTGCGGCTGCGGGACAAGGGCAACACCGTGCTCGTCGTCGAGCACAAGCCGGAGGTGATCGCGATCGCCGACCACGTCGTCGACCTCGGTCCCCGCGCCGGCACCGCCGGTGGCGAGGTGGTCTTCGAGGGCACCGTCGACGGTCTGCGGGCCAGCGGCACGATGACCGGACGGCACCTGGACGACCGGGCCAGTCTGAAGCCGTCGATGCGGACACCGTCGGGAGTTCTGGAGGTACGCGGCGCCGGCACCCACAACCTGCAGCACGTCGACGTCGACATCCCGCTCGGTGTGCTGGTCGTCGTGACCGGGGTTGCGGGCTCGGGCAAGAGTTCGCTGATCCACGGCTCGGTGTCCGGACGGGACGGAGTGGTGTCGATCGACCAGGGCGCGATCCGCGGCTCGCGGCGGAGCAACCCGGCGACCTACACCGGACTGCTCGAACCGATCCGCAAGGCGTTCGCCAAGGCCAACGGCGTGAAGCCGGCGCTGTTCAGCGCCAACTCCGAGGGCGCCTGCCCCACCTGCAACGGCGCCGGCGTCATCTACACCGACCTGGCGATGATGGCCGGCGTCGCCACCACCTGCGAGGAGTGCGAAGGGAAGCGGTTCCAGGCATCGGTGCTGGAGTACCACCTCGGCGGCCGCGACATCAGCGAGGTGCTCGCGATGTCGGTGACCGAGGCCGAAAAGTTCTTCGGCGCCGGCGAGGCGCACACGCCGGCCGCGCACGCCATCCTCGACCGGCTCGCCGACGTCGGGCTCGGCTACCTCACCCTCGGCCAGCCGCTCACCACGCTGTCCGGCGGCGAGCGGCAGCGGCTCAAGCTGGCCACCCACATGGCCGCCAACGGCGGCGTCTACGTCCTCGACGAGCCGACCACCGGCCTCCACCTCGCCGACGTCGAACAGCTGCTCGGCCTGCTCGACCGGCTCGTCGAGTCCGGCAAGTCGGTCATCGTCATCGAGCACCACCAGGCGGTCATGGCACACGCCGACTGGATCATCGACCTCGGCCCAGGCGCCGGCCACGACGGCGGCCGGATCGTCTTCGAGGGCACACCCGCCGACCTCGTCGCCGCCCGCTCCACCCTCACCGGCGAGCACCTCGCGGCCTACGTCGGCACATGAGGTGCCGACGGCCTGGTCGCGGCCGGCGATGGCGGGGCCAGCCTGCGCGAACAGTAGGGCCAGTAGCAGGGCGGCACCGATTCCGCACGCCGTCGCGGTAAGGATTGGACGGCGTGATGCTCGGGCTTGTAGCTTGCAGTTGACCGTGACACCGCCCGAGGAGGTGAGACCCATGAACGCTGTATCGATGTGGGTGCTCCCTCTTCCCGTCACGGTCGGGCGATTGACATAGGTGTCGCCGGGAGTGCCTCGCCAACAAGGGCACTCCCGAAAGGCAACACCTATGCACTCTCAGTTCACCGCCGAGCCGTCGTCGAACGATATGGCCGAGCGCGACTTCACCGTGGGCGACGTCCCCGGACCCTGGTCGCCGGCCTCCGGTGCCGATCGCGCGCCCCTCATGTTCGACGTGATCATTGCCGGGTGCGGGCCGACCGGTGCGACGCTGGCCGCCGAACTGCGGCTGCACGATGTGCGGGTACTCGTTCTGGAGAAGGAAACCGAGCCCGTGTCGTTCGTCCGCATAGTCGGTCTGCATATTCGCAGTCTCGAGCTGATGGCAATGCGCGGACTGCTGGAGCGCATTCTCGAACACGGAAGACAGCGTCCGGCCGGCGGTCTCTTCGCCGCCATCACCAAACCCGCGCCCAAGGGCCTGGATTCCGCGCACGCCTATGTGCTGGGCATCCCGCAGCCGAGCATCGATCACCTGCTCGAAGAACATGCGATCGAACTGGGTGCGCAGGTCCGGCGCGGTTGTGCGGTGGCCGATTTCGAGCAGGACGACGAGGGCGTGACCGTCGAGCTGGCCAACGGGGAACGGCTGCGTTCACGCTATCTCGTCGGCTGTGACGGCGGGCGCAGTACGGTGCGCAAACTGCTCGGCGTCGGCTTCCCCGGCGAGCCCTCACGGTCCGAGACGCTGATGGGCGAGATGGAAGCGGGTGTGCCGCAGGAGGAGATCGCCGCCAAGGTGGCCGAAATCCGCGAGACCAATAAGCGATTCTGGCTCAGGTCCTTCGGCGAAGGGGTCTATCAGGTCGTAGTCCCCGTCGCGGGAGTCAGCGATCGCGCGGAACCGGCCACCCTCGAGGATTTCAAACAACAGTTGCGCACCATCGCCGGAACCGATTTCGGCGTGCACTCGCCGCGCTGGTTGTCCCGCTTCGGGGATGCCACCCGGCTGGCCGAACGTTATCGGGTCGGGCGGGTGCTGCTGGCCGGCGATGCGGCACACGTCCATCCACCCACCGGCGGACAGGGCCTCAACCTGGGCGTTCAGGACGCATTCAACCTCGGCTGGAAACTGGCCGCACAGATCCGCGGCTGGGCGCCGGAAACACTGCTGGACACCTACCAGGCCGAACGTCATCCGGTCGCCGAGGACGTGCTGGACAACACCCGCGCCCAGATGGAACTGCTGTCCACCGAACCGGGCCCGCAGGCCGTGCGCAGGCTGCTCACCGAACTGATGGACTTCGACGAGGTGAACCGCTATCTGATCGAGAAGATCACCGCGATCGGCATCCGCTACGACTTCGGCGCAGGCCCCGACCTGCTCGGCCGCCGTATGCGCGACATCGACGTGAAACAGGGCCACCTCTACGGTCTGCTGCATCGCGGCCGCGGCCTGCTGCTGGACCGCACCCAACGCCTGACCGTCGGCGGCTGGTCAGACCGGGTCGATTACCTCGCGGATCCCACTGCGGTACTGGATGTTCCGTGCGTCCTGCTACGCCCCGACGGCCACGTCGCCTGGATCGGCGACGATCAGCAGGACCTGGACGACCACCTCTCCCGCTGGTTCGGCAAGCCCGCCAACTGATTTCGCCTGAGCAACCGAAAAGGCCCATGAGGATGATCGGAACGGCCAGTAGCGACTGACCATCGGAAGGCTGGAGGCAGCATCAGCCCTGGCGCTCTGGCGCCAGGGTCGGCCTGCGGGGAGGGTCGGCCCTCCGAGTGACGACCGGAAGACGGCGGAAGAGCACCGAACCTGTGCGGTCACAGTCCTAGCTGTTGAGTGAGAGGGCTGTCGTGTCGCGGCTGCCGCCCAGCGCGCCGAGCGCAGTCCGGACGAGCAGGTTGACCTTTGCATCGGTCTCGTCTCCGGTGGCCGAGGAGGCCAGGGCCGGAGAGTCCGCTGGCAGGTCGTGGACCTCGTGCAGAAGGGCGAGGTAGACCCGGCGACACCAGGCGGGGTCCACCACGGTGATTGCTCCTGCGCCTCGCAGGCGAGCGAAGAGCAGGTCAAGGCCGTCGAGAACTGCCGGCGTGAGGACCGTGGTGAGCTGGACGGCGAAGCGGTGGCTGAGCTTGCGATCGAAGACGATCTCCGTGAGACGGTGCAGCACGATAAGGGGCGGCGCGGTCTTCACTCGTGCTTCTGCCAGTCCGAGCAGGTAGCGCTGGCTGAGCTGCTCGGTGACCGCGGGCCTGGACCGGCTGTCCGGCGCGCTCGCGGACGGCTCGGCGGGCGGGGTGAAAGTCACCATCCGCAAGGGCGAGCCATGGATCACCGTGCCCAAGCTGGAGCCGCTGGCCGAGCCCACCGGCCTGGCGGCGCTCAAGGAGGAGGTCGCACGTCGCTGGGGCGTCCTCGACCTCCTGGACGTGCTGAAGAACGCCGACTTCCTCACCGGTTTCACCGAGGAGTTCTCCTCGGTGGCCGCGTACGAGCGCATCGAGCGCCGTCCTCCAGCGCCGCCTCCTGCTGGCCCTCTTCGCGCTGGGCACGAACATGGGCATCCGTGCCATCGTGGCGACCGGCGAGCACGGCGAGAGCGAGGCCGCGCTGCGGCACGTGCTGATCGAGGGCCTGCTGCGGCACTGCACGGACGCCGAGATCGAGTCCAACTACGTCGACACCCACGGCGCGAGCGTCGTCGGGTTCGCCTTCACCGAGCTGCTCAACTTCCGCCTGCTGCCAAGGTTGAAGAACATCAGCAGCATCCGTCTGTACCGCCCGGACGACACTCCGCCCGGCTGGCCGGCGCTCGGCGGCTCGCTGACCCGGCCGATCCGCTGGGAGCTGATCGCGCAGCAGTACGACCAGATGGTCAAGTACGCCACCGCGCTCCGCCTCGGCACCGCCGAGGCCGAGCAGGTCCTGCGGCGTTTCACCCGCGGCGGTCCCAAGCACACCACCTACGCTGCGCTCGAAGAACTGGGCCGCACCGTACGCACCATCTTCGCCTGCGACTATCTCGCCAGCCCCGACCTGCGCCGGGAGATCCATGGCGGGCTCCAGGTCGTGGAGAACTGGAACAGCGCGAACACCGTGCTGCACTACGGCAAGGAGGGCGCCCTGACCGGCCCGGACAAGGAGCACGCCGAGACCTCGATGCTCGCCCTGCACCACGGCTCACTGATGTTGAGGCCAAGACGGTTGTCGAGCGTCTCGTACGTTTCGAGGAGGTAGAGCCCCTCGTCGCGAGATTCCACCAGAAACTCGGCCCCCGGAAACGTGATGGACCTCACGCCTTTGATAAGGCATGCTGCACCCCCAGCGCCTTTGGTCGATTCAGTGAAGCCCGAGTGATACGCGTGCGCTCCTGAGCTCGCGCGTTGGCGTCAGGAACGAAGGGTGCGCAGGCCGGTGCGGATTTCGCTGACCAGGATCTCGGGCTGTTCCAAGGCCGCGAAGTGCCCGCCCTTGTCGGCCTCGCCGTAGTGGATCAGATTGCTGTAGGTGTCTTCGATCCAGCTTCGTGGCAGGCGTGGGATGTCCCTCGGGAAGACGGTCACCGCGACCGGAAGCGTCAGCTTCGGGCCGGCGAGAGTGGCCGATTTGTTCTCCCAGTAGATGCGGCCGGACGACGCTGCGCTGTTGGTGAACCAGTAGAGGGATATCGCGTCGAGCATGTCGTCCATGCTGAGGGCGTCCTCGGCGAGCCCGTGGTTGTCGGTCTTGGACTGGAACTTCTCGTAGATCCAGGCTGCCTGACCAGCGGGAGAGTCCGCCAGGGCGAATCCGACAGTCTCCGGCTTCGTGCGCTGAAGGTGGTTCGACCCACCGAGATCGCCGGTGTAGAGGGCGAGGGCCTCCACGGCGTAGCGCTGTTCGGGCGACAAGGTGTCGGGTATCTGTGCGGGAAAGGCGTACTGGGTGTTCAGATGAATTCCGAGAAGCCCCTCAGGTTGCATGGCCCCGAGGGCGGTGGTGACGACGGCACCCCAATCGCCGCCTTGCGCGGCCCATCTTGTGTAGCCGAGACGCTTCATCAGCTCCACCCACGCGCTTGCGATGCGCGATACAGTCCACCCGGTCTCCGTGGGCTTCTGGGAGAACCCGAACCCGGGGAGCGACGGGACGACGACGTCGAATGAATCGGCGGCGTCTCCTCCGAACGAAACCGGATCGGTCAGCGGGCCGATCAGCTTCAGGAACTCGACGATCGAGCCCGGCCATCCGTGCGTGAGTACCAGCGGCATCGCGTTGGGATTCTTGGACCTGACATGGATGAAGTGGATGTCCAGCCCATCAATCTCGGTCAGGAATTGGGGGAAGCGATTGAGCTCGGACTCGAAGCGCCGCCAGTCGTAGCCGCGCTCCCAGTAGTCGACCAGAGATCTGGCGTTCTCTACGCGAACCCCTTGCGACCAGTCGCCCACCGTTTCCGGATCCGGCCATCGAGTCCTGGCCAGTCGCTGCTTCACGTCGTCGATCTCCGAATCCGGGATCGAGACGGTGAACGGGCGGACGAGAACCGAGGTCGGCGGCGTCGGTGCGGTCATTGCCTTCTTCTCCTGGGCTTCGAAGCGCAGCGCAACTCTCCGTTGCACACCAGTGTGCAATCTACTTCACTGCACACTGGTGTGCAACAATGGTGTCGTGCCCACCGAGTCCTCCCGTGTGCGCTCGATGAACGAGACACGCGATCGCATCCTCGACGTCGCCCTCGACGTGCTGGGAGAGAACCCCGACGCCGGCATGGGCGACATCGCCTCCGCTGCCGGCGTCGTCCGTCGCACCGTCTATGGTCATTTCCCCTCGCGCCTCGACCTGGTTCGGACACTCACGGAACGGGCCGTCACCGAGATGACAGCCGTGCTCACCGAAGTCAACGCCTCCGACGCAGAAGCGGACGCGGCGTGGGCCGAATTCATCGCCCGCCTCTGGCCGGTGGCGCACCGGTACCGAGTGCTGCTGGCGCTGCGCCGTGGCGAGTACGGCGAGGCGATCCACGGCCTGCTCGGGCCAGTCGACGAACTCCTCGCCGACCTCGTGAAACGGGGCCAGGACACCGACGTGTTCGCACAGCACCTGTCGGCGGGCATTCTGAGCCAGGTTGCCTACGGCGTCGTGTTCGCCATCGCGGACAGCGACCTGTCGAACGGGACCCTCGGCGCCCGAGCGGCGACGATCACGAGCCTGCTGATGCTGGGAGTTCCCGAGACGCGCGCAATCGCTCTCGTGGGCGACCAGCCCTGACCCGCAGCACTCGAGCGGAGCCGCGGATCGTCCTGCTCCGGACACGACATCGACACCGCACCCCGCCAAGAATCCGGTGAGAACAGTGTGATCGCGACGATGTGAGTGGCACGGCGCGGCTGGAGAGTGTGCCCGCGCAGACTGCCTCCCTCTCAGGCCCGTCGCCGACTTCTCACAAATGACCGGTTGCGAGAGTCTGTTTCATGTTCTGGGCGAAGGATCTCCGCCTCCAGGAACGGAGGGACCTCGGCCGCGAGCGGCCGGGCCCCGGGCCGGCGGCGGGCATCCCGCTGTACACGCCGCTTCTTGATCCGCCCCATCGTCGTCCTCCGCGTCGGCGTCTCTCACCACAACGGCACCAGAGCCGGTGCTCCCGGCCGGAAGCGACGACGCCGAACCCGACCTCCTCCCAAACCCTGCGCGCCTACCGCGGCGACCTCCTCCAGTTCAGGAGATGTCACAGGCGGGGGCTGCTGTCTCGTCGTACGGGGTGCAGGCAATCCTCGATCAAGGAGTGGATGATGAACCTCGCGCTGTGGATCGCTGCCGGGCTCCTGGCCGTAGTGGCCCTGAGCGGCGGCATCAGCAAGACTTTCGTGCCCAAGGAGAAATTGGCCGCGTTCCACGGTGGGGGATGGACCGGAGACGCCGGCGTCGGCTTCGTCAAGACCCTCGGCGTCCTCGAGCTCCTGGCCGCGGCCGGCCTGATCCTGCCCGCCGCGCTCGACGTCGCACCGGTACTCATGCCGGTGACCGCCGTCTGCTGGATCCTGCTGATGGTCGGCGCGATGATCACCCACGGCCGCCGCGGCGAATCCACGTTCGTGGTGCTTAACCTGATCTATCTCGCGCTCGCGGCGTTCATCGCGTGGGGCGGCTTCGGGACATGGCGATGACGATGATGACCGAGGAGCGTGGCTCCGCCGGCTCCAAGGCCAAGCGGGAACTCGGCCGGCGGCACCTCGAGTGCGTCGGCAGCCTCACAGCTACCGGGACAAGGATGGTGCACCAGTGAGCAGGACCGAGGAGTTCCAGGAGTTGCGGCCGCTGCTGTTCTCGATCGCCTACCGGATCCTGGGCAGCGTGAGCGAGGCCGAGGACGCGGTCCAGGAGGCCTGGCTGCGTTTTGAAGCCGCCCCGACACAACCCAGGTCGGCCAAGGCCTACCTGTCGGCCGTGGTGACCCGGATCTCGATCGACGTGCTGCGCTCGGCTCGCGTCCGGCGGGAGGAGTACGTCGGGCCATGGTTCCCCGAGCCGCTACTCGCCGACCCTTATGAGGATCCAGCGCGGTCGGCGGAGCTGGCCGACTCGGTGTCGATGGCGGCCCTGTTGCTGCTCGAGCGGCTCAGCCCGCTCGAGCGAGCGGTCTTCGTACTGCGGGAGGTGTTCGACTTCGGCTTTCCCGAGGTCGCGTCGGCGGTGGGGCGCACGGAGGCGGCGTGCCGCCAGCTGGCGGTGCGAGCGCGGCGCCATATGGCCGCAGGCCGGCCCCGCTTCGAAGCGGACCGCGAAGAGCGGGAGGCACTGGCGTCACGGTTCTTCGACGCCCTCCGCGAAGGCGACGTCGCCGGCCTGCGGAACCTGCTCTCCGCCGACGTATCGATGGTCGGTGACGGCGGCGGCAAGGCCCCGCAGCTGGCCAGGGCCGTCATCGGCGCCGAGAACGTCGCCCGGCTGCTCGCCTCCGTCTTCCCCCGGATCGCCCGGGTCGACGTGACGTTCGAGCCGCACGAGGTCAACGGCCAGCCGGGCGCGATCTTCCGCGACCGGGACGGCAAGGTGCTCCACACCCTGGCGCTCGACGTACTCGACGGGCAGATCCAGACGATCCGCCTGGTGATCAACCCCGACAAGCTCGGGCACATGGGCCCGGTCGCGGACGCCTGGGCGATCGACCGCGAAGTAAGACAGGCCCGCCGACCCACGCAATGACCGCGACAGCTGACCGCACGAGATCGAGGACGTCTCGAGAACCTCGAGATCGACCCACTGACCTGGGCGAGCGTCAGCACGCGTACCTCATGACAGGTTCGTCACCGACCGGCCGACTCCTCCGTCGACGGGGTCCCGTCGTCGCCGGTGGGCCGATCACGCGCGGCCAGTTCTTCGCGTACGGCCCGGGCCTGCAGTTCGGCTTGGGCGGCGCGCTCGCGCTGGGCCGCGGCGTCGGCCCTGGCGGCGTCCCGGTCATCGCGCAGTGCCTCGCTCTCCGCGGCCAGGCGATGGACCTCGGCGCGCGCGCGTTCGGCCTCGCGCCGTAGCTCCTCGACCTGCAGCGTCAGTGCCCGGCCGTCCCGCTCGGCGCGGTCGTTGAGCGCGGCCATCGCCGCGGCCTTCTGCTGGGCCTCGGCGGCCTGGCGTTCGGCGGCCTCGACGCGCTGCCAGGCGGCTCGCGCGTCGCCCTGGGCGGCCTGAGTCGCGGATTGCGCCGCAGCCAGTTCGGCGCGGCACTGGGCCAGCCGGGCGGTGAGCTGCTCGCGGGCCTGTCGTTCTTCCTCCAAGTCGTCGGTGGCCGCCTCCAGTCGCACGGCCAGGGACTGTTCGGCCTGGCGGGCCAACGCGGCCGCGCGTTCGGCGTTCACGGCGGCCTGCCGGTGGGCGGCGATCGTCTCGGCGGCCTGCTGCTTGGTCTGCGCCGCCTCGGTATGCGCCTGGGCGGCCGCCTGTTCGGCGTCGGCACGTGCCGCCCGGTCCTGGTCACTACGGGCCTCCGCCTGGGTGGCCCGTTCCTCGGCCTGATCGGCGTGGCGGCGCGCGGCCTCGGCCTCCTGACGAGCGGATTCCACCTCGGCCTTGGCCTCGGCGACCTGCGCGGTGGTGACACCGGTGATGGCCGCGAAGCCCTCGATGGCCTTGGCCAGGACCGCCTGGGTCTCGGTCATCGCCGGGACGGCCTCCTCGGCCACCGCCGCCACCAGCCGCAACGGGTCGCTGAGCGCCTCGGCGAGGCGGGCGTCGCGCATGGCCTGGGCGCGTTCCTTGCAGTCCTTGGGCGGCGGGCAGTACAGGCGGCGCCGGCCGCCCTTGTAGCGGCCGTCGGGGCGGCGAACCGGCTCGGGCAGAGGGGACCGGCACACCTGGCACCTCCCGTGCGGGGCCGCCTCCTCCGGTTCCCGGCTCGCCGCGTCGGCGTCCTCCTGCCGACCGCCGGAACCTGGCGGGGGAGCGGGGGAGGAGCCGACGGCGGTGTCGCCGTCCGGCGTGGACTCTCCGGCACTGGTCAAGGCGTCAGTCACGGGGAAACACTAGCAGGATTCGTTTTGCGATACTCGAAACTCGTTTCACGTTGGCCACAACTCAATGATGTGACACTCGATGAGTGAATGAGAATGACTGTTATCAACCATTCGCGGGCAGAGGCCCGCGGTTCACGGCCCCAGCAAGGTGTCCCGGCTCGCCGCATCTGATGCCGGCTCAGTGAAAGTGATGCGAGACCTGCGGGGGCCCTGCCACGATCGTGCGCGGGTGATGACGCCTTACGCGGATCAGGGGGAGCCTTGCCGTTGGATGCCGAGGCGTGGCAGCACCAGTGGTGGATCGATCCTCGGGAGTACGCCCGGCATGAGGCTCGCCGTGGCCGCCGGTTCGCGTTCGTGAACCTCGTCCCGACCCGCACCGCGCTCGTGGTGATCGACATGGTGCCGTTCTTCGTGTCCGAGAACCCGTACTGCCGCGGCATCGTGCCGAATATCGGCCGCATCGCCGATGCCCTTCGAGGAGCGGGCGGTACGGTCGCCTGGGTCCTTCCCGCAGTCGGCGAAAGGACGCCGGTGCTCGATGAGTTCTTCGGGCCGGAGACAGCCGAGGCCTACCGCGCGTCCGGCGGGACGGGGCCACTGCCCGAGCGGCTGTGGCCGGAACTGGTGGTCCGTCCCGGTGATGTGCTGGTGGAGAAATCCGCTCCCAGCGCGTTCTTCCCCGGCCGTTGTGTCCTTCCGGGACTGCTGGAAGAGCGCGGGGTCGACACCGTTCTGATCAGTGGAACCGTCACTAACGTGTGCTGCGAGTCCTCCGCTCGCGACGCCGCCACTCTCGGACTGCGGGTCATCCTGGTCGCGGATGCCAACGCGGCACGATGCGATCGGGACCACAACGCCACGCTGCACACCGTCTACCGTTCCTTCGGCGACGTGCGCTCGACGTCCGACCTGCTCGAGATGATCCAAGTTGTACCCGGTGGCCGGGCGGACGACGAGCTTGGACGGTCATCGGGCGGGGGCGGGCTCGCTGGCCTCTGCATCGTGAGAGGGTGCTGCGGGGGTGGTCTTCTTCGGGCCGCGCAGGGCGACGTAGACGAAGAGTGCGCCCATGACGGCGACGCCTGACCACATGGCCTGCTGCCATCCGTCGACGAAGGACTGCTGGGCGGCATGAAGCAGGCTCTGTGCGTGCGAGCCGGTGCTGGGCGCCACCTCGGCGGCGTTGGCGATGCCTTCGCGTGCGGTGTCTGCGGCACCCCGCGGGATGCCGTCGAGCCTGTCGTCGATGGCGTTGCGGTAACCGGCGGACAGGAGCGCGCCGAGCATGGCGACGCCCAGTGCGGTGCCGAGTTCGCGGGTGACGTCGTTGAGGGCGGAGGCCACGCCCTGCTTCTCGCGCGACAGGGAGCTGGTGATGGCCTCGGTGGAAGGCGTCATCGACAGGCCCATGCCGGTGCCCATGGCGAGCATGCCGGGCAGGATGGACAGATATCCGCCGTCGACGGAGACGAACATGGCCATGAGGGCCAGACCGAGGGCGGCCAGCGCGATTCCGGTGGCCATCGTCGAGCGGGCGCCGATACGGGCGGCGAGCGTGGGGGCCAGGCCGGAGGTCATCATCATCATGACGGCCATGGGCATCATCGCGACCGTGGACAGCAGACCGGACCAGTCCAGGACAGCCTGGAAGAAGGGAAAGAGGACCACGGCGATACCCGCCTGCACGCCGAAGACGACCAGCAGCGTGATCGACCCTCCGGCCAGGCCGCGCTCACGGAACAGACGCACGTCGAGCAGGGAGGCATCGCGGCGGCGCAGCTCCCAGACGACGAAGCCGATGCCGGCGATGAGGCCGACAGCGAGGCTGATCAGCGTCACAGCGGCAGTCCAGCCGCGCTCGGGGCCCTCCTGCAGGACGAAGATGAGCCCCACCACGGCGACGGCGGAGATCAGCGCGCCGACGGTGTCGAACGCGTGGCCGGACCTCTCACGGGAGTTGGGAACCGACCTCAGCGTCATGGCCAGGGCCACGACGACCAGGGCCACCGGCAGGACGAACAGCCAGCGCCAGTCGGCGACGTCGACAAGGAGCGCGGAGAGGAACATGCCCAGAATGCCGCCGCCTCCGGCGACACCGGTCCACACCCCGATCGCCTTGCCCCGCTGCTCTTCGGGGAAGGTGGAGGTGATGACGGCCAGGGTGATCGGCATGATCATTGCCGCGCCGATACCGCTGACCAGGCGCGCGGCGATCATTACCTCGGCCGTCGGGGCCAGACCCGCCGCGACGCTCGCGACGCCGAAGACGCCCAGCCCGGCGATCAGCGTGGGCTTGCGGCCCAGGCGGTCACCGATCGCTCCGAGGGGGAGCAGCAGCGCGGCCAAGGCGAGGGTGTAGGTGTTGATGATCCACAAGATGGTGCTCTGTGAGGCGCTGAACTCCACCGCCATGTGGGTCTGGGCGACGTTCAGCCCGGACACCGAGGCGATGACGGCCATCAGCGCGATCGAGACGGCGATCAAGATCGTGCGCAGCTGGCGTGCGTCCGGCGTGCCTTCGCCTCTTGCGTGTTCGGCTGCCCCCGGGGCGGGCTGGTTCGTACTCATCGTTTCCTCTCAAAAAGGGCATGCGAAGTCAGCGCCGGAGTAGGGCCGGTCGCCGTGAAGGTGTGGGCTGGCCGCCGCGCGCAGCGCCGGCTGCGCTCGCGCGTCGGGTTCAGCGGCTGAAGAAGGGCGAGTCAGGCGATGGCGATGTCGCCCTGCGCTGCGGCGAGGGCCGCATCGGTGTCCGCGGTGGCCAACAGGGCGTTGATGTGGGAGCCCGCCAGCGTCCCGGCTGCGGCGGAGGCGTCGACCTGGGCCGTGAGGTCGGTGGCGTTTCCGGCCACCCACACGCCCGGAATCTCGGTGGTGCCGGTGACTTCCTGGACCGGAGTGTCGATGACGCGGATGTTGCGGTGTGCGTCGCTCGTGTACGCGGACGTTGCCTCAGACATGGCACCACCCCTTTCTTCGTAAGCGGTCCTCGTCGTTCCGGACGGTCTACGAACGACGCTAACCCCAACTTGCATCAAGGGCATACCATGTTGCCTATGAAGCAAGAAGATGGAGAGCTGGACAGCCTCGTACGCAAGCGGATCCGCGCTTTGCGGGTCGCGCAGGGCTGGTCCCTGGAGGAACTGGCCACTCGCGCGAACCTCAGCCAGTCCTCGCTGAGCCGGATCGAGAACGGTCAGCGCCGCCTCGCCCTGGACCAGCTCGTCACCCTCGCCCGCGCCCTGGACACCACCCTCGACCAGCTCGTCGAGACGGCCGCCGACGATGTCGTCACCAGCCCGATGATCGACGGCGCCCACGGCCGGATGCGCTGGCCCGTCAAGGGTGACCCCGGCATGAGCGTCGTGCGCCAGCGAATGACCGAACCGCCCCCGGACAACCCCGCCCGCATGCGCGCCCACCCTGGCCGCGAATGGCTCGTCGTCCTGTCCGGCACCGCCGTTCTCATGCTCGGCCACCGCCGCTTCCGCATCGAGACCAACCAGGCCGCCGAGTTCCCCACGATGATGCCGCACGCCATCGGCGCCGAAGGTGGTCCATGCGAGATCCTGGGCATCTTCGACCGCGACGCCCGCCGCGGCCACCAGAAAGAGGGCCTCGACCGCGACGCGCAGGGCAACAGCGACTGACCGTGCGGCTCGCCCGGCGAAGCCGAACATCGCGTGATCTTGCATGTCAGGCAGCACATCGGGGCATTTTCTTGCGTTAGCGGAAAGAGGTCGTGCCGCACGCGCATGACTGTCCTACGGTGCCGGTATGACCCAAGCCCACCAGCAGCACGGCCACCACCACGAGCACAGCGACGGCGGCCAGGCAGAGATCCTCGACCTGGACGCTGAGGTCCTGGCCGAGCACATGGCCTCCATCACCGCGTGGCTCCCGCTGAAGACCGACCCCCGCCAGATCGTGGACCTGGGCTGCGGCACGGGAGCGGGGACCTTCGCCCTCCTCGACCGTTTTCCCGAGGCGCACGTCACCGCCGTCGACACCTCGGCCGGACACCTCCAGCACCTGCGCGAGAAGGCTTGCGCCCGCGGCGTGCAGGAACGCGTGCACACCGTGCAGGCCGACCTCGACGCCACCGAATGGCCCGACCTCGGCACACCGGACCTGGTGTGGGCCTCGGCCTCGATGCACCACATGACCGACCCCGACCGGGTCCTGCGCAACGTCCACGAACTGCTCGCACCCGGCGGCCTGTTCGCCGTCATCGAGCTGTCGGGCTTTCCCCGCTTCCTGCCAGAGGACGCCCCCGAGAACAGGCCCGGCCTCGAAGAGCGCTGCCACACCGCGACCGACAGCCTCCAGGCCGAACACCTACCCCACCGCGGAGCCGACTGGGGACCGATGCTGACCACCGCCGGATTTTCCGTCGAAGGCGACCGCACCATCACCGTGAACATCGAAGGCGACCGCGGTGACGCGATCGGCCGCTACGCCCACGGAGGTCTCCAGCGCATCCGCGGCGCCGCCGCAGCGGAACTTGACCCCGAGGATCTCGCCGCGCTCGACGAACTCCTCGACACCGACAGCCCACACAGCATCCTGCGCCGCAACGACCTTGCCCTGCGCACCGAACGCACCGTCTGGGCCGCCCGCCGCGCCTGACATCCAACCCTGGTCGCGTACTCACCAACGAGGACCGACGCGGCCTGACCGCGCTGTTCTGGTCGAACATCGACCCGTACGGCACCTTCCGTCTCGACATGGTTCGGGAGCGGAGGGCCCGATCGAGGTGGCTACGTGGTGGGCGGGTGGACCGCTGTGATGCCGGCGAGGATGAGATCGATCCCTGCGAGGAACTCCGCCTGATCGTCATGGGCGCGCATCTGGTCCGCGACGGCCCGGGTGAACGGGAAGTCGTCGGGGTCGAGCTCTTTCCACGCCCTCGACGTGGCGTCGAGGAACTCGCTGCGATCCACGCCAGGGCCGAGTACGCGGCCGTTTGCGGCGTTCTGGCCGGCGGCGCCGAGGATGTAGTGCATCAACGCGGAGGTCGCTGTGAACTGGCTGCCCTCGGGCACACCCAGGGCACGGACCTGCCGACCGATGCTTTCGAGGATCCGCGGCGCCACCGCCCCCCAGGGGCTGCGGGAGAGCTGCGTAGCGAGCTGCGCGGCGAGCCACGGGTGTTCGTCGATCGCGTCGAACAGGCCGAGCGCGACGGCGCGGATCTCCCCCTGCGGCGAGTCCGCAGACTCGGCGGGCTCGATGGCCAGAGCGGCGGCGACGACGGTGTCGGTCGCGGCGTCGAGTAGCTCGCCCTTGTTCGCCACATGCCAATAGATCGCCCCGGGCCCGGTGACAAGGCGCTCGGTCAGCGCCCGGAACGTCAGCCCGCCCTCACCGGTCGCGTCGAGCAGCTCGACGGCAGCCTCGAGGATGCGCTCGCGGGTGAGCGCCTCTGTACGCCGCTCCGACTTGCGCGTCCGTGATGCCATGCCACCATTTTGACATGTCTGGAACGTTGTTCCAACATGGCGACTGGAACAACATTCCAGAGATGGTCCGCCGGGCCTCACCCGGCGGCCTCGATCCCGAGAGGGGCCACCATGCACACCCCCGTCACGATCATCGGCGCCGGCCTCGGCGGACTCACACTGGCCCGCGTCCTGCACGTCCACGGCATCCCGGCGACCGTCTACGAGGCGGAGCCCTCCCCGACGGCGCGCGCGCAGGGCGGGATGCTCGACATCCACGACAACAACGGCCAACCGGCTCTCCAGGCGGCGGGCCTGATCGACGAGTTCCACGGCCTCATCCTTGAGGGCCGCGAGGCGATACGGGTCCTCGCCCCGGACGGGGCCGTTCTGCTCGACGAAGCCGACGACGGCACGGGTGGACGCCCCGAGGTGCAACGCGGCGAGCTGCGACAGATCCTGCTCGACTCACTACCGGCCGGCACCGTCCGGTGGGGCCACAAGGCCGGCAGTGTCCGTGCCCTCGGCGACGGTCGCCACGAGGTGACCTTCGCCGACGGCACCACCGTCGTCACGAGCCTGCTGGTCGGCGCGGACGGCGCGTGGTCACGGGTCCGGCCGCTGCTCTCCGACGCCACACCCGAGTACGCCGGCATATCGTTCATCGAGACCTACCTGCTCGACGGCGACACCCGGCACCCTGCCAGCGCGAAAGCGGTCGGCGGCGGATCGCTGTTCGCGCTCGCGCCGGGGAAGGGGATCCAGGCTCACCGGGAGAGCGGCGGGACCCTCCACACCTACGTGGCGCTCCGCAAGCCGCAGGACTGGTTCGCCGGTATCGTTTTCCCCGATTCCGCCACGGCCGCCGCGCGGATCGCGCAGGAGTTCGACGGCTGGGCACCGGAGCTCACCGCGCTGATCACCGACGGTGAGACCGCACCGGTCCTGCGCCCCATCAACGCTCTGCCGATCGAGCACCAGTGGGATCGGGTGCCGGGGGTGACCCTGCTCGGCGATGCCGCCCACCTCATGCCCCCGTCCGGCGAAGGCGCCAACCTGGCCATGTACGACGGCGCCGAACTCGGCAAGGCCATCGCCGCGCACCCCGACGACGTCGAGGCCGCGCTCACCGAATACGAGCGGGCCCTGTTCCCCCGCAGCGCCGCGGAGGCCACCGAAGCCGTCCGCCTCCACGAGCTCATGTTCGGCGACAACGCACCTCAGGGCCTGATCAACATGTTCACCGGACACGAGTAGCCCCAATAAGGCATTCGCCGTCGTGTGGGTCTCGGGACATCGATGAACCGGCCAAGACGAGGCGCGATCTCGGTCCGCCTCGCAGCATCATGGCCGTGAGGTGCTCCTCCTCGGTCGCCGGTCTCGGGAGCCCCCGGCTGTCCGGGCCGCCGCGCGGCACGGCGAAGCGGCGACCCGGACCGGTCGGCGGTCCTGCCGTCGGTGGCGGGACGCGTCAGGCGGCGGTGCGTTCGCTGATGGGTCGGCGGCGGAGGCTCTCCTGCTGGAGAGCCGGCGGCACGTATGCCTGGTCGAGCCTGCCGACGTCGGTGCCGGGCGGGACGATCTCGTCGATCCGGTCGAGGACGTCGTCGGTGAGTGCCACGTCGATGCCGGCGAGAAGGTCGTCGAGGTGGCTCATCGTGCGCGGCCCGACGATCGCGCTGGTCACGCGGGGATGAGCGATCGCGAACGCCATGGCGAGGTGGGTCAGCGGCAGGCCCGCCTCCTCGGCGAGCGAGATGAACTGCTCGACGGCGTCGAGACGGCGCTCGTCGTTCAGGTGCTTGACCAGGCCGGCGCGGCGGAGTTCGTTCTGCCGCCCCTTGCGGACGCGCCCCGTGAGCAGCCCCTGCCCGAGCGGACCCCACACCAGCGTGCCCACCCGATAGCGCTGAGCGACCGGCAGCACCTCGCGTTCGATGCCGCGGTTGAGCAGCGAGTACGGCGGCTGCTCCGTGTGGAAGCGTTCCAGACCGCGCCGCTCGGCGACCCACTGGGCTTCGATGATGTCGGACGCCGGCATCGCGGACGTCCCGATCGCACGGACTTTCCCGCTGTGGATCAGGTCAGATAGCGCGGAAAGCGTCTCCTCGACGTCCGTGGCGGGGTCCGGCCGGTGGATCTGGTAGAGGTCGATGTGGTCGGTCTGCAGGCGGCGCAGCGAGTTCTCGACCGCGGTCACGATCCAGCGCCGCGAGGCGCCCTGTTGATTGGGGTCGTCACCCATCGGGCGGCTCACCTTGGTCGCGAGGACGACGTTGTCCCGTCGCCCCTTGAGCGCCTTGCCGACGACCTCTTCGGAGTCGCCGTACGCGTCGGCGGTGTCGATGACGTTGATTCCCGCGTCCAGCGCCCTGTGGATGATGCGGGCCGAGTCGTCGGGGTCGGCGTTGCCGATGGACGTGGCGAACATCAATGCGCCGAGCGCATAGGGGCTGACCTTGATACCGGTCCGGCCGAGCGTGCGGTACTGCATGCGAGATCGTCCTTTCTCCGCAAAAAGATCTAGATGGTCGGCGACGCCGGCAAATCCACGGAAGGCGGATGTAGCTGTCGTGCGGGGCCCGCATGGGGCACGCGACGCCTCTCCGGTGCTCGTCTCGTCGCACCTGCGGGGCGCCGCCGATCCGCCGAGTCGGCTTCCAGCGTGCGGCGGTGCGGGCGCCGGCGGGAGAGACGTCCTTATCCGGGGACGGGCCGTCCCTGGCTGCGTCCGGCGTCCCGGGGCATGGTGAAGGTGTGGACAGAACCGAACTGGCCGACTTCCTGCGCCACTGCCGTACCCGACTCGCCCCTGCCGACGTGGGGTTGTCGCAGGGCGCGCGGCGCCGCACGCCGGGACTGCGCCGCGAGGAGGTGGCGCAGCTGGCAGGCATGTCCACCGACCACTACACGCGACTGGAGCAGGCCAGGGGCTCACGCCCGTCCCGCCAGATGCTCGCCGCGGTCGCCCGCGCGCTGCGGCTGACCGGCGACGAACGGGACCACCTCTTCCATCTGGCCGGCGAGGAGCCCCCACGCAACCGGCCGACCACGGAGCACGTCCGCCCCGGCCTGCTTCTCGTCCTCGACCGGCTGACCGACACTCCCGCCCAGGTGGTGAGCGACCGCGGCGACATCCTCGCGCAGAACGCGATGGCCAAGGCGCTCCACGGTGACGCGTCCGCCCGCCCCGAGGCGGAGCACAACGTCGTCTGGCGCTACTTCACGGACCCCTCCGCACGGGAACGCTTCCCGGCCGAGGACCGTGACCGTGCCGCCCGCGTAGCAGTGGCGGACCTGCGCGCCACACTCGCCCGCCGCCCGGACGACTCGAGGCTGGCAGGGCTCGTACGCCGGCTCCGCGCCCGCAGCGAGGAGTTCTCGGCGCTGTGGGACACCCACCACGTCGCCGTACGCCGTGCCGACGTCAAACGCTTCCTGCACCCGGTCGTCGGCCTACTGGAGCTGGACTGCGAGGTACTGCTGAACCCGGAGCACGACCAGCGGCTGATCGTCTACACCGCCCGTGCGGGCGGCAGGTCGTACGAGCGCCTGGAACTGCTGCGCGTGGTCGGCCTCCAGGATCTGACCCGCGGCTGAACCGCTCCGCCGGGTCTCAGCCCCGTTGGTGGTGCGTGAGCAGTTGAGTGAGCAGGCGGGTCAAGGTCTGCCTGTCCTCGGCCGGAAGCGGTCCGAGTAGGTCGTCCTGCACCTTGTCGAGTGCTCGGTCCATGCGTCGCAGTTGCCGAGCACCCGCCGTGGTGAGGGTCACCATGTTGCGCCTTCGGTCATCCGGGTCCGGCGTCCGCTCGACGAAACCCTGCTCGGCCAGTTCGTTGATCGCCGCCACCACGTCGCTGCGGTCCATGCTGCACCGGCGACCGAGCTCGGCCTGACTGGCCACCCCGAACTCGTCCAGCGCGGCCAGGATCCGGTAGTGGTACCCACGCGCACCCACCTCGCCGAAGCCGTCGGACGCCAACCGGTGGGCGTGCACTGCCAGCTGGCCGAGGAGCCAACTCGGCTTCGCGGTCAGGCGTGCGGGGGTCTCTTCCACGACAGTCACCATACATCGTTGGCGCGGCCAATGAATCTATGTATAGTTGGCAGCGCCAATGTTGGAGTCACCAACGAAAGGAACGTCATGTCCACCGACACGCTGACCGCCGACCGTATCGAGATCGCCGACCTGTTCACCCGCTTCGCGCGGCTGCTGGACGAGGGGCGGTGGGAGGATCTGGACACCGTCTTCACCGACGATGTGGCGGTGCACTCGCCGCGTGGGGGCGAACTCCGCGGCATCGACAAGGTCCTCGACTTCATGCGACAGGCTGAGGTCGAGGGGGAGCACACCCAGCACACGACCACTGACCTACTGGTGGACGTCGACGGCGACCAGGCGGCTGCCTCGGCGAACTCGATCGTGTACTACTACCGCGACGGCCAGGCACCCCACTTCACAGGCGGCCTGCGACAGCACTTCACCGCGGTACGGACGCCGGCGGGCTGGAAAATCCGCGAGGTACGGATCATGCCCGCCTGGACACGCGAGAACTGATCGCTCTCCGGGAAGCGGCAGAAGCACGCGCTCGACGACGCCGTCTGCTCGTTTGCGGCTCGTGACACGGTCCTTACCGGCACCCCATGTTCGTGGGCGCCGTGCCGTTCGTGTGACGAGCCGGTTGAGCGACCAGCCCGTACGGTCACGGCCGCCCCGCCATGGCGGGCTCTGCGAACAGTCGTATCTCGGACAGATCGGTGATCACGACATCCGCACCGTGTTCGCGGAGCGCGGCGGCGGCCTGGCCGGCTCGCGGGATCGCCCCACGTGCCTCGACGGCGCCCGGCCAAGCGGGCCTCAGCGCTCGATGGCGATCCTGCGGGTGGCCTCCTTGGCCTCCTGGAGCGGCACGGTGATCGTCAGCACGCCCTTGTCGTAGGTGGCCTTGATGTCTTCTTCCCGTGCGTTCTCCGGCAGCCGGATGTGACGTTCGTAGGTGCCGTACCGGAATTCAGAGTGACGGCGTCCCTCGTGTTCTTCCTTCCGCTCGGCGCGGATCATCAGGATGCCCCGCGAGACGCTGATCTCGACGTCGTGGTCCGGGTCGATGCCGGGAAGCTCGGCCCGGATGACGTACTTGTCCTCGTCGACGTAGTCCTCGATCCGGATGGCCTGGGCGGTGAAGGGCCGCAAGGTGGTGAACGGCATCTCCAGCAGATCGAACAGATCAGGAAGTCTGGCCTCTCTGCGCGCTGGTGTTCCCATGGGAACCTCCTCACCTCGACTCGCACCTTCATTTCAGACGAATCGCCGGCAGGACCCTAGGGGCCGATGGCGGCCGCTTCGGGGCCGTTGGTCCCTGCCCATACGGGGCCGCCGCTGATGGGGTGGAGGTGATCTGAGGAGGTTGAGATGGACGCAGAGTCGGCGGTTAAGCCTGTGGTCGTCGGCGTGGACGGTTCGGAATGCAGCCTTACTGCGGTCGATTGGGCGGCGGACGAGGCGGAACTGCGCCGTTGCCCGCTCCGGATCGTTTACGTGTTCGCCTGGCCGTTGCTGTACACCCCCCTCGGCGCGCCGTTGCTGAGCTCGCAGCTGGACGAGCTGATGGAGACCGCCAGGCAGGTCGTTCACACGGCGGAACGTCGTGCGCAGGCCCGCGTCCATGAGATCGGCGTCGAGTCAGCGGTGATCGACGGCGGGCCCATCCCCGTTCTGCTCGAAGAATCGGCCAGGGCGTCTTTGGTGGTGGTCGGCTCGCGTGGCCTCGGCGCCGTCGGAGCGCTGTTCCTGGGGTCCACCGGTGTGGAGCTGGCGGCACGAGCCGCGTGTCCGGTGGTCGCCGTACGCGGACGAGAGCACAAGGCACAGCGGGTCGTCGTGGGCGTGGACGGTTCCGACACCTCGCTGATGGCCCTGTGGTGCGGGTTCGAGGAGGCGGACCTGCGTGCGGCGGGACTCACCGCGATCCATGCCGTCCACCGTCAAATGGACGAGGCGGACGGCCACATCACCGACGCGGTGAACCGCCTGCGCGAACGCTTCCCCGGCGTCCCCGCCGAGCTGACGACCGTGATGGCGCACCCGGCCGAGGCCCTCATCAACGCATCCGCCGACGCCGATCTGCTCGTGGTGGGCTCTCGGGGCCGGGGCGGCTTCCGGGGCCTGATGCTGGGTTCGGTGAGTCAGGCCGTGCTGCACAACGCGGACTGCCCGGTAGCCGTCCAGCGAGCGGGCAAAGCCCGCTGAGCGCTCGGTGACCCCGTACCGCGCGGCGGCGGGTCAGCGGCTGTCGTCGTCCGGGCCGATGCGTTCGTGTGTCACGCTGCAGGCCCCTGTGCTGGGGAAACGCCGGTCGGCGCGGAGTGTCTCATGAACGATCGTTCGCGGACGTGCGCGTCGCGGCGGTGTCGTGCCGATGCTGCGGGCCGAGCACGCGCAGCATGTCGAGCGCCTCGGTCCCGCCCGGCGGCGGGGTGAAGATCCGCAGTCGCTGGTCCGCTGCGGGCGTCGCCAGCACCTCACAGTCGAACTCGATCATGCCGAGCTCGGGATGCATGAGCCGGTACGGGTGTGACCTGCGCACCGCGACCTCGTGCCGGTCCCAGAGCGCCGCGAACTCGGCGCTGGCCGCGCGGAGCCGCGTGACGAGCGCGCGGGATGCCGCGTCGTCCCCGCGGTGGGCGACCGCAGCGCGCAGGTCGGCGACCAACTGCCGGGCGTGCTCCTCGTGCTCCTCGGCCGCGAAGTGGCTCCGCACATCCGGCTCGGTGAACCAGCGCAGCACGATGTTGCGGTCCTCCTGGGCCACCGTGCACACGCACCCGAACAACGCCTTCGCCATGTCGTTCTGCGCCAGCAGGTCGCCCAGATCGCTCAGGATCTGGACCGGAACGCTGTCCAGCCGGTCGAGGAGGTACAGCATGCTCGGCCGCAGGTACTCCCCGGCTCGTGCCCCCTCCGGCGGGCGGTGCCCGGCGAGCAGGTACAGGTGGTCCCGCTCGTCGGTGGTCAGCCGCAGCGCGCGCGTCAGCGCGGCCAGCATCTGAACCGAGGGCTGCGGGCTTCTGGCCTGCTCGAGCCGCATGTAGTAGTCGGCCGACATCATGGCGAGCGCCGCGACCTCCTCGCGGCGCAGTCCCGGCGTACGCCGCCTCGGCCCCTCGACCAGACCGACGTCCCGTGGACTCAGCCGCTCTCGGGACCGGCGCAGGAAATCGGCGAGTTCGTCGCGGTGCATCCCCATATCGGTAGTGATATCACCGCTCGTCGAACACGGCGGCGTCACCGTGGGACCGTCGATCCTAGGGAGACCGCTCCGTTCCTGAGCCGCCGCCGACGAAGGCATAGTCGCGGTGTGGCCGTCAAGGGCCTGTTCGAACGAGGAGAACGGTGGTCTCACGATGAAGGAATCCGTGCTGGAAGTGCCCGGCGCGCGGCTGCGCCATTTCGTGCGTGGCACGGGCCCCCTGCTGGTGCTCATCGCCGGAGGCCATGGGGACGCGACCGTGAACGAAGCTCTCGCCACCCACCTCGCCGACCGGTACACCGTCCTCACCTACGACCGCCGTGGCCTGTCGGGAAGCACCACCGATGAGCCCGGACTGACGCTGGCCACGCATGCCGACGACGTCTCCCGCCTGCTCTCCGCTCTCACCACGGAACCCGCCTACGTCTACGGCAGCAGCCTCGGCGCCCTGATCTCGCTGGAGCTCACCATCAGGCACCCCGGGCAGGTCGGTGTGGTCGTCGCGCACGAAGCGCCCACCACCCAGCTGTTGCCGGAGCCCGAGCGCGCTCTCGCCATCCAGGACCTGCTCGCAGCCGAGGAGGCGTTCAAGGCGGAGGGCGCCGTCCCCGCCCTGCGCAGGTTCGCGAAGTTCGCCGGCATCGACCCGACAGACCGTGAGCCCGACGTCGAGGTGCGCAGCCCGGGGCCGGAACAGCTGCGGAACGTGGAGTTCCTCCTCACGTACGACGTGCCGGCCATACGGACTCATGTTCTCGACCTGACCGAGCTCAAGGGCTCACCCGCCCGTATCGTGCCCGGTGTCGGTGAGAACTCAAGCCACATCTGGCCGCACAGGTGCGCCAGGTTGCTCGCCGAGGGATTGGGGACCGCCTACGAGACGTTCCCCGGCGGGCACAATGGATACGTCTTCCGCCCACGCGCGACCGCGGAGCGGCTTCACCAGGTGCTCAACGACCAGAGGCCTGCCGGACCCTCGGGTCTTCGGTCCGGGGGCTCATCCGGGGCTCGATCGTGATGCCCTTATCCAAGCTCGCGCCCGCCTACCAGTCCTAAGCCGGTGGCGCTCATATGCCGCCGGAACGCCCAGGACGAGCGCCGGCGGGAAGCCGCTGGTCTCGACATGCGATATCGTCCCGGGGCCATGGAGATCGCTGGCGCCGTCATGACGGAGACGGCATGCGGACGGCCATGACCCGCGCACTCGTGATTCTTGCCGTTGGGGTCATCGTCATCACCGGATTTGCCGCGTGGAACCCACTGAAATATGTGTACCTGCAGCCGGTGGGAACAGCGTTTCCGGTCCTGCCCGTCGGTGTCGCCCTGCTGCTCGCCGCACCAGCGCTGAGATCCGCCTCCCGGCAAGGCCACAGCGACCTGAGGAAGACACTGGCTCCTGCCGGTGTCATCGTCGGCATTGTCCTGCTCGTCATTTCGCTGCTTTACATCGTTGTGACCCGGGAGCCGGCAAGGACCGTCGGCCGTGTCGTCTCGCCGGATCACCGGTACACAGTGCTCATCCGAGAAGATGTCGCCGACGGGTCCTTCCTGCACACCGTGGCGGTGCTGCGGACCACGGATGGCCTGCTGTCGAGGCAGACCCCGGTCCTGTTCAGCTGCCCGAACGGCTGGAGCTACTCGACCCCCGACATCAGATTTGCCGGCCCCAACATCATCGACCTGAGATATCCCAACGGCGACGTCAGGCAAGCGACACTCGACCGAACATCCTTCACCGTTCACCCGGTGACCCGGCTGGGTTGCGACCACGGCCCTTGAGGCGGCGTCGAGCGGCCTGTCAGGTCCCGGTCATTCCACCGAGGCGGCGGGTGCTGATCTCCGTGGCCGTGTCGGCGATCAGCCGGCCGAGCTCCGGCAGCCGGTCCGGTTCGAACCGGGAGTCGGGCATCGAGACCGCGAGGGTGGCCAGGGGAGTGTCGTCGGCGTCGAGGATGGGTGCCGCGATCGCGGCGACGTCGGGCCGGTACTGGTTGCGGTTGAGCGCGTATCCGTCCCGTCGCACGCGCTCGAGCTCGGCACGCAGCTCCGCCGGGTCGGTGATGGTCGCCTCGCCGTAGCTTTCCAGCCCGTGGGCGATGAACTCCTCCACCTCCGCGGCGGTGAGGTGGGCGAGGATGGCGCGTCCGGTCGCGGTGGCGTGGAGCGGTGAGGTGTCGCCGATCTCGTGGAAGGTGCGCACCGTCCGGTCGCAGTCGACCCGGTCGACGACGACCATGCAGTCCAGCCCGTCCGGGACGGAGAGGTGGATCGTCTCGTTGAGCGCCTGCCGGAGCCGGACCATGGGCTCGCGGGCGGCGGCGAACAGGCTCGCTCCCTGCAGGGCGGCCGGACGGACCGCGAGCACGCGCGCGCCGATCTCCCAGCGGGTCGTGTCGCCCCGGCTCGCCCGCAGCCATCCCGCCTCGTGCAGGGTCACGAGGGTGCGCTGGACCGTCGACTTGGGAATCCCGTAGAGCTTCGCGAGCTCTCCCACGGTCACCGGCTGATGCTGGGCGACCGCCTCCAGCAGCCGCAGGCTGCGAGTGACGCTTTTCATTTCCACGAGGTTTCCCCAGTTAAATCCCGGTCTCCGGCGAAGAGACCTCTTGACTTGATCTCTGGCAACCCTCAAGCTTGTGCCAAATAATAGCACGGCATGCCACATAGTGGCACGGACCTTCGGGTGACACACCTTCGTCTCCGGGCTCCCGGCGCGGCGAACCCGCGCGCGTTCCCCTTCGAATACGCCTCTTCCCACGACACGAGCAAGGCTCTGTCCACCTCTCGAGACGATGAGGAGTCCCTCCGTGGTACCCAGGAAGCGCGTCGCCGTGGTCGGTGTCGGGACGATGGGCAGCCAGGCCGCCTGGCGGCTGGCGGCCCGCGGGGCCGAGGTCGTCGGCTTCGACCGCTTCGCTCCGGGCCACGACCGCAGCGCGGCCGGCGGCGAGACGAGGATCTTCCGCAGCGCCCATTTCGAGGACTCGCGTTATGTGCCGCTGCTGAAGCACGCCGACACGCTGTGGCGCCGGTTGCAGGACGAGAGCGGCCGGGAGCTGCGCCGTCTGACCGGTTGCCTGCTGATGGGACCGGCCGAGCATCATCAGATGCGCACGGTGCTCGAGTCGATCGCCGAGCACGGGCTCGAGCACGAGGTGCTGGACGCCGAGGCCCTTGCCAAGCGGTTCCCGCAGTTCCGGCTCGAGGACGGCGACGCCGCGGTCCTCGACCGGGGCGCCGGGTACGTCCGTCCCGAACTCACCGTCGTCACCGCCGCCCGCCAGGCGGAGCGGCTGGGCGCGCGCATCCACCGCTACACCCCGGTTCGCGAGATCGTGCCCGCGGGCGGCGGCGTCGACGTCCGTACGGACGACCGCACCGAACGCTTCGACGCCGCGGTGGTGACCGTCGGCCCCTGGGTCAACGAACTGCTCCCCGGCCTGCCATGGGAGGTGGACGTCCGCCGGCTGATCAACGCCTGGTACGTGCCCACCTCCGACGCCTGGTCCGGCACCGAACGGCCCGCGTTCATCCGGACCGCGCCGACCCACTGCTACGGCCTGCCCTCACCCGACGGGATATCGGTGAAGATCGGCCTGTCCCGGGCGCTGCACCGGCCGGTGGACGATCCGAACCAGGTGGACCGGACGGTGCGGCCGGAGGAGCTGGAGGTGTTCACCGGCCTGCTGCGGCGTCACCTGCCCGACCTGCACCCCGATCCGATCCGGCTGTCGGTCTTCATGGAGGGCTACACCGACAGCAGCCGGCCCCTGGTCGGGCCGCTGCCCGGCGCCTCGAACGTCGTGCTGCTGGCCGGTTTCTCCGGTCACGGCTTCAAGCTGTCGCCCGCGATGGGCGACATCGCCGCGGACCTCGCGCTGACCGGGACCACCGACCAGCCGATCGACTTCCTGTCCACCGTCGGCCGCGCGGCGGCCTGACCCGTCCCGCCGCGAGCAGACCCGAGAAGAGGAGTGAGATGACGACCTCAGCGCACGCGACCGGCCACGGCGATCTGACCGTCGGCCCGCTGCGCGCCGAGCCCGGGGCCAAGGTCCGCGGCAGCGTACGGGCCGACCTCGGCTCCACGGCCGTGGACGTGCCGGTCACGCTGGTGAACGGGGCACAGCCCGGCCCGACCGTGGTCATCACAGCGGGTGTGCACGGCGGTGAGTTCACCGGAGTGGACGCCGCGACCCGGCTCGGCGCCCTGGTCGAGCCCGACGAGGTGCACGGCCGGCTGGTGATCTGCCCGGTGGCCAATCCTCCGGCGGTCTACCACGGGCGTCTCGGCGTGTCCCCGCTCGACGGCGTCAACATCAACCGGGTGTTCCCCGGCGACCCGGAGGGAGGACCGACCGAGCGGCTGGCCGCCTGGATCTTCGGCACGCTGATCGCCGGCGCCGACGCCTACGTCGACCTGCACAGCGGAGGAATCGACGAGACGCTCCGCGACTTCGTCGGCTACCGGCTCACCGGCGACGCCGACCTGGACGCCAGGACCCGGGCGATGGCGCACGCACTCGGGATCGAGGACGTCATCCTCGGCCTGAACGCCGAGGGCGGCAACAGCCACGCGGCCGCCGCCCGCAAGGGCGTTCCCGCCGTCCTCGTCGAGACCGGCCGGCTCGGCGAGCGCGGCCCGGACGTGGCGCGCTCCCTGACCGAGTCCCTGTACCGGCTGCTGCGGCACCTGGGCGTGCTGCGGCGGGACGCGGCCCCCGAGCCGCCGCCGGTCCGCGAATGGGTCTGGGGCGGAGCCGTGACCGCCGAGGTCACCGGCCTGTGGTACCCCGATTCCGGGACGGGGGACGACGTGAGCGCCGGTCAGGTCATCGGCCGCGTCATCGACCCCGCCGACGGCCGCGAGCACAAGGTCACCGCCACGGCGACCGGCCGGATCTTCTACGGCATGCACGGCCTCACCGTCGCGCCCGGCGCCGAACTCGCGGCGATCGCCGCCCCGTACAAAGGCGCGTGACCATGGCCCGCTTCCTCCCGGCAGGCGGCCGGTGCCCGCCTCCCGCCTTACCCCGCCCGCACACCACGCGCGACCACGGCAGGGACCACATCGGGGACAGATCGGGACAGACGACAGCAAGCCGGAGGTATCAGCGATGAAAGAACCACGGATCGACCGGAGGGCGTTCCTCCTCGGAGTCGGCGGAGTCGCGGCGGGCATCACCGCGACGTCGCTGACCGGATGCGGCACCGGCACGAGCCGTTCGGCGGGCGCCGCAGCCGGCGGTGGCGGCGGTAAGAAGACGATCGTCGTCCGCAACAGCGGCGGTACCTACGGCGACGCGAACCAGAAGGCGATCTACGACCCGTTCACCAAGGAGACCGGCATCACCGTCAAGGTGGTGAACATCGAGTACGCCCAGATGCTCGCCCAGATCAAGCAGGGCCGGCCGCAGTTCGACGTCATCGACGACTCGATGGCCGACTTCGTGCTGTTCGGCAAGGAGAACGCCCTGCAGAAGCTCGACCAGGATCGGCTGAAGAACTTCAAGGGCGCCGGCATCGCGACCAACCTCGTCACGCCGAACGCCATCGGCAAGAACTACTGGGCCAGCGTGATGGCCTACCGGACCGACGCGTTCGGCGGGAAGAGTCCGCAGTCGTGGGCGGACTTCTGGAACGCCAAGACCTTCCGCGGCAACCGGTCGCTGCAGAGTCAGGACGCGGACCTGCCGGAGCTGGAGTTCGCGCTGCTGGCCGACGGCGTGCCGCTCGACAAGCTGTACCCCATCGACGTGGACCGCGCGTTCAAGGCCATGGACCGGATCAAGGGCTCGGTCAAGAAGTTCTGGGACACCGGCGCCCTTCCCGGCGTCCTGCTGGGCCGCAAGGAGGTCGTCGCCTCCAGCGTCTGGCACGGCCGGCTCGACGCTCTGATCAAGCAGGGTCAGCCGCTGGCGTACCAGTGGAACGGCGCGCGGCGGCAGAGCAACGGGTGGGGGATTCCGAACGGGGCCGCCAACACCGACGCCGCCTACCAGCTCATCGACTTCTCCCTGCGGCCCGACGTGCAGGCGCACTTCGCCACGATCTACCCGATGGGGCCGGTCGTCCAGGCGGCGTACAAGCAGCTGCCCGCCTCCGTGAGCGCCAACCTCGCCAGTTCCCCGGAGCACCTGCACACCGGGTTCGACCTCGACGTCGACTGGTGGATCAAGAACCAGGACGCGGTCATCAAGCGCTGGCGGGGGTGGGCGCGTGGCTGAGGCCGGAGTGATGTCGCAGCGCGGGCCACGCGCCGGCGCCGGGACGCTGGCGGGAAGCGGCAAATCGCTGTCCGCCAGCGGGCTGCGCAAGACGTACGCGGGCGTCGTCGCGGTCGACGAGGTGTCAATGGAGATCGAGGCGGGGGAGTTCGTCACCTTCCTCGGGTCTTCCGGTTCGGGCAAGACCACGACCCTCATGATGATCGCCGGGTTCGTCGAACCGGACGCCGGCGTCATCAAGGTCGGCGACCGTGACGTCACCCGCCTGGCCCCGCAGAAACGAGGGCTCGGGTTCGTCTTCCAGCAGTACCTGCTGTTCCCGCACATGACCGTCGCGGAGAACATCGCCTTCCCACTGCAGCTGCGCGGACTGTCCAAGGCCGAGATCCGCCGTCAGGTCGGGCAGGTCCTGGAGATGGCCGGGCTCACCGGCTACGGTCGCCGGCGCCCGCGCGAGCTGTCCGGCGGGCAGCAGCAGCGGGTCGCCCTGTGCCGGGCGCTGGTGTACCGGCCGCCGGTGATCCTCATGGACGAACCGCTCGGCGCCCTGGACAAGAAGCTGCGCGACCAGCTGCAGACCGAGATCAAGAACATCCAGCGCGAACTGGGCCTGACCGTCATCTACGTGACCCACGATCAGGAGGAGGCCCTGGTGCTGTCCGACCGGATCGCGGTGATGCGCGACGGCCGCATCGACCAGTTCGACACTCCGCGGGAGCTGTTCGAGCGGCCGCGGACCGCGTTCGTCGCGGACTTCCTCGGCGCGGCCAACTTCCTGTCCGGCCGCCTGGAGGAGCACACCGCCGAGCACACCCTGGTCCGGCTCGACCACGGCGGGATCCTGATGGCACGGTCGCATTCGTACGCGCCCGGCCATCGGGTCCAGGCCGCGGTCCAGCCCGGCCGGGTGGGCCTGTGCGCGCCGGCCGACGGGTTCTGTACCGGCACCGTCGAGACGGTCACCTATGTGGGCACGCTGGTCCGGGTCGGGGTCCGGCCGCACGGCGCCGAGAGCCTCGTACGGCTGGAGCTCCCGGCGGGCCGCGCCCCCGTCGCCGGAGAACAGGTCGGGCTGACCGCCGAGGCCGGCGACGTGACGCTCTTCGCCGAAGAGAGCGGGTGAGCCGTGGCCGGATCCGTTCTCGCCCCCGTGCCGACCTCCGCCGCGCCCACCGCCAAGGGCCGCCTGCGCCGCTCGCTGCGCAGCCGCCGCACCCGCTCGGGCCTGCTCAACGGCGCGCCCATCGTCGTCTACCTGCTGGTCCTGTTCGTCTACCCGATCCTGAGCACGCTGCTGCTCAGCGTCAAAGGCGCACGCGGCGGCCTGACCCTGCACTGGTACGCCGACGCCCTCAGTGGCGCGAACCTCGGTGTCCTGCTCACCACCCTGCGGATCTCCGCCGAGACCTCGCTGATCAGCGTGGTCATCGGGTTCCTGCTCGCGTACGCGATGTCGCGTCTGCGTCCCCTGTGGGCCGGCCTGATGATGCTCATCGTCGTCGTGCCGCACTTCATCAGCGCGCTCGTGCGCACGTACGGCTGGATCATCCTGCTCGGTGACCACGGCGTGGTGAACGGTCTGCTCGTCGACCTGCACGTTCCCGGCGCGCCGTTCCAGCTGCTCTACAACGAGATCGGCGTCATCATCGGCACGACGTCCGTGATGCTGCCCTACACGGTCCTGCTGCTGTACGCCGTGATGCGCGGCGTGGACCGGCGGCTGCTCGCCGCCGCCGCCAGCATGGGCGCGGGCCGTCTGGTGACGTTCCGCCGTGTCTACCTGCCCCTGGTCGCGCCCGGCCTGGTCAACGCCGCGGTGCTCAGCTTCATCCTCTGCCTGGGCTACTACCTCACCCCGGCGCTGATGGGCGGCACCAAGCAGACGGTCGTCGCGGCGCTCATCGACGACCAGGTCATGAAGCAGAACCAGTGGAACGGCGCGGCGGCGCTCGGCGTCATCCTGCTGCTGCTCACCTTCGCGGGGCTGTCGCTGCTCCGCCTGGCCAGGGCGATCGGCGCGAACGCCAGGCAGCGAGGTGCGGCATGATCGGGCTGCGTAGCACCTGGACTGGGCGGATCTGCCTCGCCGTCGCCTCCACCGTCATCCTGCTGTTCCTGGTGATGCCGATCGTGGTGATCGTCGTGACCTCGTTCGGCAACGACGCCCTCGGCTCCTTCCCCCCGCACTCCTGGACGCTCAACTGGTACCACCAGCTGTTCGCCCCCGGCAGTAAGTGGCCCGGAGCGCTGTCCCTGAGCGTGCTCGTCGCCGCGATCACCACGGTGTTCTCCCTGGTGCTGGGCGTCACCGCCGCGACCGCGCTGGTCCGCAGCGACCTGCCCCTGCGCTCGGCGGTCTACGGGCTCGTCCTGGCGCCGCTGGTCATCCCGCAGGTCGTCATCGCACTCGGGCTGTTCCTGCTGTTCGACCCCGCCGCGATGCTCGGCAGCCCGATCGCGATCGCCCTCGGCCACACCGTGCTGGCCTCGCCGATCGCGGTGCTCATCCTGATGGCGACGCTGCGCGGCATCGACGAGCGGCTGGAGGACGCCGCGGCGAGCATGGGCGCCGGCCGGCTGACCATCTTCCGGCGCATCACCTTCCCGCTCGCCGCTCCGGGGATGGTGGCCGCCGCGGTGTTCTCCTTCATCACCAGCTTCGACGAGTTCTTCATCTCCCAGTTCCTGTCCTCGGTCGACACGACCACCCTGCCGGTGCAGGTGTTCAACGTGCTGCAGTACGACGTCGATCCGACGGTCACCGCGATCAGCGCCGTCCTCATCGCCGTCGCCGTCCTCGCCCTCGCGCTGGTCGGCGTGGTGCGCCGGCTGGGCTCGGGCCGGGAGAACGGCCTGCTCCCCGTCGACTCGGCCGCGGCCCTCCCCGGAAACGAGGTTCCATGACCGGCCCCGCAACCGAATGGCCGGCCATGGCCGCCCGGCACCTGCTGCTGAACATGACGCCGAACGGCTCGCTCGGTCGAGGCACGGAGGTGTTCGTCCTGCGCCGGGGCGACGGGCCGTACGTCGAGGACGCCGACGGACGGCGCTACATCGACGGACTGTCCGGCCTGTACTGCTGCCAACTCGGTTACTCCTACGCCGACGAGTTCGCCGACGCCGCGAGCCGGCAGGTCCGCGAGCTGGCCTTCAGCCCGCTGTGGTCCGCCTCGGCGCATCCGGCCGCCATCGAACTGGCGGAGCGGCTCGCCGCGCTGGCCCCCGACGGCATCGGCCACGTCTTCTTCAGCGGCGGCGGCGCGGAGGCCGTGGAGACCGCCTGGAAGATGGCGCGCCGGTACCACGCGCTGCGCGGCGAGCCAGGCCGCACGAAGGCGATCGCCCGGCGTGGCGCCTACCACGGCCTGACGCTCGGCGCGCTCGCCCTCACCGACGACCCGGGACTGCGCGAGCCGTACGGCGCCCCGGCGATCGAGACCCGGTTCGTGGCGAACACGAACCGCCACGGGCTGACCGATCTGGCCGACGACGCGGCCTTCACCGCGTACCTGCTCGCCGACACCGAGGCCGCGATCCTTGCCGAGGGCCCGGAGACGATCGCGATGCTGATCGCCGAGCCCGTCCAGAACCGCGGGGGGTGCATCACACCGCCCGACGGCTACTGGCAGGGCCTGCGGAGCCTGGCCGACCGATACGGCTTCCTGCTGGTCGCGGACGAAGTGATCACCGCGTTCGGCCGGCTCGGCGAGTGGTTCGGCGGCACCCGGTACGGCGCCCGGCCCGACATCGTCACCGTCGCCAAGGGCCTCACCGCCGGATACGCCCCCATGGGAGCCACGCTCGTCGGCGACCGGGTCGTGGAGGTGCTCAACCGCCCTGGCGCGGTCTTCAACCACGGCTACACCTTCGGTGGTCACCCCCTGAGCGCGGCGATCGCGCTGCGGGCGATCGACATCATGACGCGCGAGCGGGTCCTGGACAACGTGCGGGACCTGCAGGGCCACCTGGCCGAGCGGATGGCGGCGCTGGCCGCGCTGCCGATCGTCGCCGACGTACGCGGCGCCGGGTTCTTCTACGCCGTCGAGCTGTCCGGTGACCTGGAGGACGGCGGCTTCAGCGACACCTGCCGCGCCGAGCTCGTCGGCGACCTGATCCCCCGCGCCCTGCGCGAGTCCGGACTGCTGGCGAGGGTCTACAACCGCGCCGCGCCGCTGGTGCAGATCGCGCCGCCGCTGGTCGGCGACCGGGATCTGCTCGACCGGATCGTCGACGTCATCGCGGACGCCCTGGAACGCGCGTCCGTGCGGCTGACGTCCCCGGCCGTCCCCATCCACTGACGACGAGAACGAGGAGACGAACATGACGGTGGCAGGCGACACCACGACCGCGTACACCATCGGCCCGGTGACCTGCGCTCCCGGCGAACGCGCCGAGGGCCTGATCCCGGTCGGTGTCAGCTCGTACGGCGTCGAGCTCGGCATGCCGGTGATCGTGGTCAACGGCACCGCGCCGGGACCGGTGCTGTGCGTGGACGGCGGTGTGCACGGCGACGAGTACGACGGGATGGAGGCGGTGCGCCGGGTCGTCGCCGAGACCGATCCGGCCACGCTGCGCGGCACGCTCGTCGGCATCCCCTGCGTGAACACGCCCGCCTTCGAGGCCGCCGCTCGCGCGAGCGGCCTCGACCACGCCAACCTTAACCGGATCTTCCCCGGGGACCCCGACGGCTCCTTCTCGCTCCGGCTCGCCGCGACCTTCGTCGAACAGGTCATCCCCGCCGTCGACGCGCTGGTCGACCTGCACACCGGCGGGACGTTCGGGGAGATCGCCCCGCTCACGATCGTGCAGGGCGGATACGAGGACCTGGCGACCCCGATCGGTCTGGCGGCGGGTCACGAGCTGATCTGGAAGGGCGGCTCCTGGGGTGGCACGGCGCGCCTGTCGACGCTGCAGGCGGGCAAGCCGGCCATCACCATCGAGGCGGGCGGCGGCACCTACCGGGAGGGGACCGTCGACCTGCACGTCGGGAGCGTCCGCAACATCATGCGCCGGCTGGAGATGATCGACGGCGAGGTCGCACTGCGCGACCACTACACGGAGGTCACCGGGACGTTCGCCCGCTCGGCCGCCGGTGGTTTCTTCCTCGGTCACGCCGGGCCGGGCGACCAGTGCAAGGCCGGCGACCTGCTCGGCCGCATCGTCGACCACTACGGCCGCGTCCTGGAGGAGGTCCGCGCCCCGGAGGACGGCATCGTGCTGTGGCAGCGCAGGATCCGCACCGTACGTCCCGGCGACGAAGTGGTGATCTTCGGTGCGGTGCGCGGGGAGATCCGGCCGTGACCGGCGAGCAGGCGGCGGGCGTTCGCGGGCTGCTCATCGACGGTGAGCGCGTCCCGGCCGCGGACGGCCGCACCTTCACGGTCGTCGACCCGTCCTGCGGCACTCCCGTCGCGGAGGTGTCCCGGGCCGCCTCGGCCGACGTGGACCGGGCGGTGGCCGCCGCGCGGACCGCGCTCGTCTCCCCGGAGTGGGCCGGGATGCGCGCCGCCGACCGCGGGCGCCTGCTGGGCCGCATCGCCGCCGAGATCCGCGCGCAGGGCGAGGCGCTGGCCCGGCTGGAGAGCCTGGACGTCGGCAAGCCGCTGCGTGAGGCCCGCGCCGACGTCGAGGCCGCGGCCCGCTACTTCGAGTTCTACGCGGGTGCCGCCGACAAGCCGGCCGGCACGACCATCCCGCTCGGGCCCGGCCTGCTGGACTACACCGTCCGCGAGCCGATCGGTGTCTCCGGGCAGATCATCCCGTTCAACTATCCGCTGCAGAACACCGCGCGCGGTGCGGCGCCGGCCCTCGCCGCCGGATGCACCGTGGTCCTCAAGCCGTCGCCGGAGGCGCCGCTGAGCCCGCTGGAGATCGGCCGGATCGCGGTCGAATGCGGGCTGCCGTGGGGCGTGCTCAACGTCGTGCCCGGATACGGCGAGGACGCCGGGGCTGCGCTGGCCGGCCATCCCGGCATCGACCAGGTCACCTTCACCGGCTCGGTCGCGACCGGCGTCAAGGTCGCCCAGGCCGCCGCCGCGAACGTCGTGCCCTCGGTCGTGGAGCTCGGCGGCAAGTCCCCGGTCGTCGTCTTCGCCGACGCCGACTTCGACCGGGCGCTGGCCGCGGTGGCGGGCTCGGCGTTCGGCAACGCCGGGCAGACCTGCTCGGCGGGCACCCGGCTCCTGCTGCAGCGCGGCGCGGAGGAGTTCCTCGACCTGCTGGTCAAGCACGCGGAGGCGCTGCGGCTCGGCCCCGGCCTGTCGGACCCGGACATGGGCCCGCTGGTGTCGGCCCGGCAGCGCGACCGGGTCGAGCAGTACCTGGCCCTGGCCCGCGAGGAGGGCGCGGTCGTGCGCACCGGCGGCGGACGGCCGGCGGACCCGGCCCTGGCCGGCGGGTACTTCATCGAGCCCACCGTCCTGACCGGGCTCACCAACGACGCGCGCACCGCCCGGGAGGAGATCTTCGGACCGGTCATCACCGTGCTCGAGTTCGACGACGCCGACGAGGCCCTTGAGATCGCCAACGACAGCCCGTACGGCCTGTCGTCTTATGTGTGGACCCGCGACGTCGACCGGGCGATGCGCCTGGCGACCGGAATCCGGGCCGGGCAGGTGTACGTCAACGCCACCGGCGTCGGCACCGGCGTCGAACTGCCCTTCGGCGGCTACAAGCACAGCGGCTGGGGCCGGGAGAAGGGCATGGAGTCCCTCGCGAGCTACACGCAGGTCAAGAACGTCTGCCTCGGCTTCGCGAGCGGAGGTGACCATGCGCTACCGGCGGCTCGGCCGTGACGGCCCGCTCGTCTCGGCGGTCGGCCTGGGCGGCAACAACATCGCCTCCCGGCTCGACGAGGACGGCACCCGCGCCATCGTGCACGCGGCGCTGGACGCCGGGATCACCCTGTTCGACACCGCCGACATCTACGGCGCGTACGGCGGCGCGGAGGCCGGCGACGGTGAACGGCTGCTCGGCGCCGCGCTCAAGGCCCACCGCGACGAGGTCGTGCTGGCCACGAAGTTCGGCATGAGCATGGGCGAGCAGGCCGACCGGTACGGCCCGCGCGGCGCCCCGCGGTACGTGCGGCACGCCGTGGAGGAGTCGCTGCGCAGGCTGGGCACCGACCGCATCGACCTGTACCAGTACCACGAGCCCGACGGCGTCACTCCGATCGAGGAGACGCTCGGCGTGCTCGGCGAGCTGGTCACCGAGGGCAAGGTGCGCCACGTCGGCTGCTCCAACCTGCCCGCCTGGACGCTGGCCGACGCGGCCTGGCAGTCCCGCACGGCAGGCCTGCCCGCGTTCGCCGCCGTGCAGGCGCGGTACCACCTGCTGGACCGCTCCGCCGAGACCGAGCTGGTGCCCGCCTGCCGGCGGTTCGGCGTCGGCCTGCTGCCGTACTATCCGCTGGCCAACGGCCTGCTCAGCGGCAAGTACCGCAAGGGCGAGGCACCGCCGCCCGGCAGCAGGCTGTCGTGGCGAGAGGGCTGGCTGACCGACGCGGCGCTCGACCGGGTCGAGGCGCTGCGCGCGTTCGGCGCCGAACGCGGCCTGACGCTCCTGCAGGTCGCCGTGGGCGGTCTCGCCGCCCTGCCCGCGGTCGGCTCGGTGATCTGCGGCGCCATGACCCCCGAACAGGTCGCCGCCAACGCCGCGGCGGCCGACTGGACACCCGACGCGGCCGACCTGGCCGCACTCGACGACATCGTGACCCCCGGCGAGCGGGTGGTCTGAAGACCATGAGGTTGGAGAACATGCGGCAGATCGTCACCTTCGACGCCTACGGCACCCTGATCGACTTCCAGCTCGGCCCGACCACCCTGAAGGTGCTCGCGGACCGGCTCGACCTGGACGGGCTGAACGTCGAGGAGTTCCTCGACGACTTCCGCGTCATGCGGTTCCAGGCCGTCCTGGAGGCCTACCGCCCCTACGACGAGGTGCTGCACTCCAGCATGGAGAAGGCGATGCGCCTGCACGGCCTGGAGTACCGATCCTCCGACGGCGACGCCCTGGTCGCGGCGGTCCCGACGTTCGGGCCGTTCCCCGAGGTGCCAGACGCGCTGCGAGCCCTCAAGAGCCGGTACGAGATCGCGATCATCTCGAACACCGACGACGACCTCATCAAGCACAACGTCGCCAACATCGGCGTGGAGTTCGACCACGTCATCACCGCCGAGCAGGCCAAGGCCTACAAGCCGTCACGGGAGACCTTCGAGTACGCGCACAACGCCATGGGCGTCGAGCCGTCCTCGGTCATCCACGTCGCGCAGGGCTGGGAGTACGACCTGATCCCCACCCGTGACCTGGGGCTGCGCCGCCGGGTGTGGATCAACCGGTACGGACGCCAGGGGAGCACCGACTACCGGCCCTACGACGAGCTGTCCGACCTGTCCGCCCTGCCGGCGCTGCTCGGCTGCTGACCCCCGGAGACCCGCATGAAGCAGATCCCGTACTGGCTCGACACCGCCCCGCCGTTCCCGGACCGGTCCGGCCGGGACCTGCCCGGCGAGGCGGACGTCGTGGTCATCGGCGGCGGCCTCACCGGCCTGTCCACGGCGCTGCACACCGCCCGCAAGGGCGCCGACGTCGTCCTCGTCGAGAAGGACAAAGTCGGGTCGGGCGCCTCCGGGCGCAACGGCAGCATGTGCACCCAGGGCATCACGATCGGCGTCGGCGAGGCCCGCAAACGCTACGGTCAGGAGCGTGCCCGCGAGCTCTACGGCGCCTTCCGCGAGGCGGTCGACGTCGTGGAGAAGCTGACGGTGGACGAGGGCATCGACTGCGATTTCAAGCGCTCCGGCCGGCTCGGTGTCGCGTTCAAGCCCGAGCACTTCGCGGCCATGAAGGCGCAGCAGCGCGTCCTCGCCGACGACTTCGACCACGAGACCGTCCTGCTCGACAGGACGCAGCTGCGGTCGGAGCTGGGCTCGGACTACTACCACGGCGCGCTGCTCGACCCGCTCAGCGCCGGCCTGCACGTCGGCAAGTACGTCCACGGCATGGCCGACGCCGCCGAACGCGCCGGCGCGCTGATCTGCGAGCGGAACGCGGCCACCGCCGTGACCCGCGGCGCGGACGGCCGGTTCCTCGTGGAGACCCTGCACGGCACGATCCGGGCCCGGCAGGTCATGGCCGCCACCGACGCCTACACCGACCGGTCCATGCCGTGGTTCCGGCAGCGGCTGATCTGCGTCGGGAGCTTCATCATCGTGACCCAGCCACTGGGCGACGACCTCGCCCGCGAGATCATCCCGCGGGCCCGCCTGGTCGTCGATTCCAAGAACATCGGGCACTACATCCGGCTGACGCCGGACAACCGCCTGGCGTTCGGCGGGCGGGCCCGGTTCGCCCCGTCCGACCCGGCCTCGGACCTCAAGAGCGGCCAGGTGCTGAAGCGGGAGATGGCGGAGATCTTCCCGCAGCTGGCCAACGCGCGGATCGACTACGTCTGGGGCGGCAGCGTCGGGTTCAGCTACGACCGGATCCCGCACGCCGGCGAGACCGGCGGCGTGTACTACTCGATGGGCTACTGCGGCCACGGCGTCCAGATGGCCACGTACATGGGCCGGGCCATGGCCGAGGTGATGGACGGCCATCCGGAGGCCAACCCGCTTCGGGGTCTCGGCTTCCCGAAGGTCCCGGTGCCCTTCTACAACGGCACCGCCTGGTTCCTGCCCTTCGCCGGGGCCTACTACCGGGCGAAGGACCGGCTGCGCTGAGCGCGGCCGGTCCCGGCCGGCGCCCCTTCCGGTCGCGCCGGTCGCGCGTGGACCGTGGGGTCGCCTGCCTAACGTGTGGGTACGCGCGTGACCAGCCGGTGAGTCCTCAGGTCCCAAAGGTCGACGGTCCGGTGCAAGCCGCCGACCGCGAGGAGTCTCCCGTCCCCGCTGAAGGCCAGCGCGCCGACCAGATCGGAGTCCCCCGGATCGAGGGTGGCGACCTGGCGCTGCGTCGCGACATCCCACAGAAGGACGGCGCTGCCGCTGGCGCTGGTCGCGAGCGTTTTGCTGTCGGGGCTGAACCCCAGTGTGACGCTGTCGGTCTGGATGGACGGGAGCGTGAACGTCCCGACCTTGTTCCGGGTCGCGGCGTCCCACAGGTCCACGGTCCCGGGGGCGTTTCCGGTGAAGGTCTCCTCAGAGGCGGCGAGGGTCTTACCGTCGGGGCTGAACACCGGTTCGGCGACGCCGTCACTGACGCCCGGCAGATCGCCCAGCTTCCGATGCCGGGCGACGTTCCACAGGCCGGGCCCGGACCCGATGGTGTCGCAGACGACGCTCGTGCCGCCGGGGCTGAAGTCCACGCATTCGGCGTCATCTCCGGAGATGGACCTGACGGTCTGCTTCTCGGAGTCGAGTCTCCAGATTCCGTACTGGCCGTTGTCGGTCGCGCTGAAGAGGGTCCGGCCGTCGTGGCTGAACTCCAGGGCTTCGACGTTGTCGATGCTGCTGTCCCTGCGGAGGGAGAACCGGGCGGTGGCGATCTGCTTGCGGCGGGCGATGCTCCACAGGCCGACCTTCCCGTCGGCGCCTCCGACGGCGAGTGATCTGCCGTCCGGGCTGAAGGCCAGCGTCACGGGGTCGTCCATGCCCGTGAAGGTCATGAGCAGCCGGTGCGTCGTGCGGTCCAGCAGTTCCACGGTGCCGTCGCTCACGGCCCGTGGCTTCACCTCTCCCACCGCCAGGATCTTCCCGTCCGGGCTGAACGCCAGTGATCCGACCTCCTTCGAACCAGCCGCGTACGAAGCGCTGGGCACGCCACCGGGCGGGCCCGCCGTGCCCCAGGGCGGTCCGGCCGGCGCCGACCCCGGGAGGCCTCCGGTGCCGGTCGCACCACTCACCGGAGCGCCACCGGCGTTGCACGCGTAGACCAGGGCGCCGACCACCGGTACGAGGGCGAGAAGGCCGAGAGCCGCCCTGCCGGACGGCCGCGTGCCGGCACCGGACCGCGCGGCCGGTCGGGCGGCCGTCGGCGCGGCCCGCGCCGGTCGTTCCGGCCGGCCCGCCGCGGAGACCGTGACCTTCCGGGGGACCGGGGGAGGCGACGGCGGTGCGGCGGGGGCTGCGGGTGCCGGCGGGAGGGGACGGGCGGCGGGGGTCTCCTCGGGGTTCAGTGCCCGGTCCAGGGCGGCGGCCGCGTCCTCCGCCGTCGCGCGCCGGGCGGGATCCTTCTGCAGGAGCGAGACGATCAAAGGGGTGAGCGGGCCCGCGGAGCGGGGAGGCTCGGGCTCCTGGGTGAGCAGGGCGAGCAGAACGGTGGCGTAGTCGCCGCCCTGGTAGGGCGGATGCCCCTCGAGGGCGTTGTAGAGGGTGGCGCCGAGGGACCACAGGTCCGCGGCGGGACTGGCGGCCGCGTTCTGCGCCTGTTCGGGGGAGACGAACGCGGGCGTGCCGCTCATCTCTCCGGGTTCGGCGATGGTGGTCTCGCCGATGCGGCGGGCGATCCCGAAGTCGGTGACGATGACGCGCCGGTCGCTGATGAGGACGTTGGCCGGTTTCAGGTCGCGATGCACGATGCCGGCGGCGTGCGCCTCGCGCAGAGCGGCCAACACGGCGGCGCCGATCTCGGCGACGCGTTCGGGGAGAAGGCGTACCTCCTCTCGGAGGATCTCGGCGAGGGAGCGGCCTTCGATGAGCTCCATCACGATCATCGGGGCGCCGTCGTGTTCGATGACGTCGAAGATCGTGATGATCCCGGGGTGGCGGAGCCGGGCGGTGGATCGGGCCTCATCCATCGCGAGGGCGCTCAGCTCGGCTCGCTCCTGGTCGTCCATCTCGGGTGGGAGCAGGACCTCTTTGACGGCCACCTCGCGGTCGAGGGTCTCATCATGGGCGCGCCAGACGGTGCCCATGGAGCCTTGACCGATGACTTCGAGCAGTCGATAGCGGTCGTTGACCGAAGATCCGGCGGCTTCCCCCATGATCGGCACAATAGCCACCGGAAGCGCGCACGCGCCGGGAAGCGGCGGGTCAGGCGCTCCCGGGCACCGGCGCTCCGGGCACGTAACCGGTCCTCTTGTCGACGACGTTCAGCAGCGGGCGGCCGTCGAGCCTGCGGTGGAGGTTCTCCAGGAAGATCGCGGCCACCTCGTCCTGCCACCCGTGGACGTCGCCCGCGATGTGCGGGGAGACGATGACGCCGGGAAGGTCCCACAGGGCGGAGCCGTCGGGCAGCGGCTCTTCGGCGAAGACGTCGAGCGCGGCGCCGGCCAGGTGCCCGCCGGTGAGCGCGCCGATCAGCGCGTCTTCGTCGACGAGCGCTCCCCGGCCGACGTTGACCAGCCGCGACCCCGGCTTCATCGCCGCGAGTACCGCCGCGTCGACCATGCCCCGGGTGGCCGGGACGAGCGGCGCGGCGAGCACCACGTAGTCCGCGCCGCCGAGCGCGGCGGTGAGGGTGGCCGGGCCGTGCACGGTGCCGAAGTCCGGATCGCCGGTACGTGCCGTCCGGCCGGCTCCGGACACCTTCATGCCGGTCGCGCGCAGCAGCCGGGCGATGGCCCGGCCGATCGGGCCGGTGCCCCACACCAGCGCCGTGCGGCCGCCGATCCGCTCGCCGTCACGCGGCCGCCACTCGCGTCGCCGCTGGTGTTCGACCATGCCGGGCAGGTCCTTGGCCATCGCCAGGATGAGGCCGAGGACGTACTCGGCGATCGGCTGGTCGTAGACGCCGCGGGAGTTGGTGAGCACCACGTCCGGGTCGTTCACCAGGGCGGGGAAGAGCAGGTTGTCCACCCCGGCGGCGCCGACGTGCACCCAGCGCGGCGCGGCGTGCCGGTCGGCGGGCCAGGCGCCCGCGACGGCCGTGGACAGCGTCCGCCAGGTGAACAGCGCGTCGGCGCCCGGTAGGGCGCGGGCGAGTTCGTCCCCGGTGACGTAGACCGTGTCGGCGAGCCGTTCGATCCGCTCCGCGTTGGGAGGCGGGGCGTGCTCGTAGAGGACGACGAGGCGCTTGACCGTCATGCCCGGTTCCGCACGGGGATCGCGACGTACTTGTACTCCAGGAACTCCTCGATGCCGACGCGGCCGCCCTCCCGGCCCAGGCCGGACTGCTTGACCCCGCCGAACGGCGCCGCCGGGTTGGACACCAGACCCGTGTTCAGCCCGACCATGCCGACCTCGAGCCGCTCACCGACCCGGAGCGCCCGGTCCACGTCGCGGGTGAACAGGTAGCCGACGAGGCCCCACTCGGTGTCGTTCGCGGCACGGACCACCTCGTCCTCGTCGTCGAACGTGGTGATGGCGGCGACCGGTCCGAAGATCTCGGTCCGCATCAGCGCGGCGTCGCGGGAGACGTCCGTCAGCACGGTCGGGGGGTAGAAGTAGCCGGGGCCGTCGGGCGTGGTGCCGCCGGTGACGACCTTCGCGTCGCGCCGCAGGGCGTCCTCGACCAGTTCCTCGACCTTGCCGCGTCCGGCGGCGTCGATCAGCGGGCCGACGTCGCTGCCGGGCTCGGTGCCCGGCCCGACCGTGAGCGCGGCCATCCGCTCGGCGAAGCGCGCGGCGAACTCGTCGGCGACGGAGCGGTGCACGAACATCCGGTTGGCCGCGGTGCACGCCTCGCCCATGTTCCGCATCTTGGCGGTCATCGCGCCGTCGACCGCGACGTCGAGGTCGGCGTCGTCGAAGACGATGAACGGGGCGTTGCCGCCCAGCTCCATCGAGGTGCGTACCACGGTGTCGGCGCACTGGGCGAGCAGGATCCGGCCGACCTGGGTGGAGCCGGTGAACGACAGTTTGCGCACGTCGCCGCCGCGCAGCAGCGGCTCGACGACGCCGGCGGCGTCCGTGGTGGTGACGACGTTGAGCACGCCCGGCGGCAGGCCGGCCTCGGTGAGGATCCCGGCGAGCGCGAGCGTGGACAGCGGTGTCTGGGGCGCGGGCTTGAGCACCATGGTGCAGCCGGCCGCGACGGCCGGGCCGATCTTGCGAGTGCCCATGGCGAGGGGGAAGTTCCACGGGGTGATGAGCAGGCAGGGGCCGACCGGCCGGCGCATGATGAGGATGCGGTTCGCGCCGTCCGGCGTCGTGCCGTAGCCGCCGTCGACGCGCACGGCCTCCTCGGAGAACCAGCGGAAGAACTCGGCGGCGTAGGCGACCTCGCCCCGCGCCTCCTTCAGCGGCTTGCCCATCTCCAGGGTCATCAGCAGCGCGAGCTCGTCGGTGCGGGACAGGATGATCTCGTACGCCCGGCGCAGGATCTCGCTGCGGGCCCGGGGCGCCGTCGCGGCCCATTCCTCCTGGGCGGCGACCGCCGCGTCCAGGGCCCGCCGCCCGTCGGCGGGGGCGGCGTCGGCGACCTCGCACAGCACCTCGCCGGTGGCCGGGTCGCCCACCGCGAAGGTACGGCCGCCGGTCGCGTCGGTCCACGCGCCGCCGATGAAGAGCTGCTTGGGCACGGCGGCCACGGCGGCCACGACGGCGGGCCGGGTGACGTCCACGGTCATGAGTTTTCGCCTCCTGATGGGTTCGGGTCGAGGAGCTCGGCGAGGTGCCGGGCCCGGGTGCCGGTGAGGTGGTCGATCTGGGTGCGGCAGCTGAAGCCGTCGGCGAGCACGGCCGCATCGTCGCCCGCGCGGCGCAGCCGTGGCGCGAGCGACAGTTCGGCGACGGCCATGGAGGTGCCGTAGTGCCCGGCCTCGAAACCGAAGTTGCCCGCCAGCCCACAGCAGCCCGTCGATTCGTCGATCGTCTCGACGCCGAGGCGGCGGAGCAGCGCGGACTGCGTCGCGGCGCCGAACACCGCGCGCTCGTGGCAGTGCGGCTGCAGCGTGACCTGGCGTGGAGCGTTCCGGGGGCGCCAGCCGGCGTCGGCGAACTCGTTCAGGGCACCGGCGAACGTCCGGATCCGCGCGGCCACGCGGCGGGCGGCCTCGGTGCCGAGCAGCGCCGGCGCGTCGTGCCGGAGCGCCGCGGCGCAGCTCGGCTCGGGCAGCACGACCGGCAGGCCGGCGTCCGGGCCCTCGTCGAGTGCGCGGACCGTGCGGGCCATCACGCGGCGGGCGATGCCGAGCTGACCGGTGCTCACCCAGGTGAGCCCGCAGCACAGTCCGCTGCGGACGGCGACGGGAACACCGGCGTCGGCGAGTACGCGCCCCGCCGCACCGGCGACCTCGGGCCGGAAGGCGCGGGTGAACGAGTCGACCATGAGCAGCGCCGCCGGCCGCCCGTCCGGGCGCCCGCCGGAGGCCGCCCGCAGCGCGTCGCGCAGTGCCCTGCGGGGCGCGAAGCGCGGCAGGGCCCGCTCCGGCGTCACCCCGCCCAGACGCGCCATCAGCCGCCCGGCGGGGCTCGCCAGGACGGCGTTGACCGGAGCCGCGGCGAACCCCGCGGCAGTGGCCCACCAGGGCAGCCAGCCGAGCGTGTAGTGCCCGCGCGGGCGCAGCCGCCGCCGGTAGTGGTGGTGCAGGAACTCGGCCTTGTAGGTGGCCATGTCGACGCCGACCGGGCAGTCGGACGCGCACGCCTTGCAGGACAGGCACAGGTCGAGCGCGGCGTGCACGTCGGCGGACCGCCAGCCGTCGGTGAGCGTGCCGTCGGCGCCGCCACGCAGCATCTCCTGCAGCACGCGGGCGCGCCCGCGGGTCGAGTCGCGTTCGTCGCGGGTGACCTGGTAGCTCGGGCACATCGCGCCGCCGTCGCTGCGGCAGCGGCCGACGCCGATGCAGCGCCGGGCGGCCCCGGCCTGCCCGTCGGGGTCGTCCGGGAAAGCGAACCCGGTGCGTGAGGGCGCGGGCCGGGCCGGCGCCACGTCGTACAGGGCCAGGTCGGCGTCGATCGCCGGCGGGTCCACGACCATGCCGGGGTTGAGCAGCCCGTCCGGGTCGAAGATCCGTTTGTACGCGGCGAACGCGGCGAGCATCCGCGGCCCGTACATCGTGGTGAGCAGTGCGCTGCGGGCCCGGCCGTCGCCGTGCTCCCCGGACAGCGTCCCGCCGTGCCGGACGACGAGGGCGGCGGCGTCCCGCAGGAACGCCCGCATCACCGCGATGCCCGCCGGCGTGGTCATGTCGAAGTCGATGCGCACATGGACGCATCCGGCGCCGAAGTGCCCGTACAACACCCCGGTCAGGGAGTGCTCGGCCAGGAGCGCGCGGAAGTCGGCCAGGTAGCCGGCGAGGTCCTCCGGGGCGACGGCGGCGTCCTCCCACCCGGGCCAGGACTCCCCGCCGCCCACGAGCCGCGCGGCCAGGCCCGCGCCGTCCTCCCGCACCCGCCACAGCGAGCGCCGCTCAGCGGTGTCCTCGATGACACGTCCCGCGACCATCCGGCCGTGAGCGCGCAGCGCGCCGAGCAGGGCGGTGGCGCGGCGGTCCGCGCTCTCGGGGTCGTCGCCGTCCAGTTCCACGTAGAGCCATGCCGTGCCGTCCGGCAGTCCGGTCACCGCGTCCGGTCCCCGCCGGTGCCGCATCGTCGCGACGATCGCCTCGTCCATGCCCTCCACGGCGGTCGGGCGATGCTCCAGGATCGCCGGCACGTCGGCGGCCGCGTCGACGACGTCGCGGTACCCGATCGCGAGCAGCGTGGTCGCCGCCGGTGCCGGCTGCAGGCGCACGGTGGCCCGGACCACGATCGCGCAGCCGCCCTCCGTTCCCACCAGGGCGCGGGCGGCGTGCCGGCCGTGCTCGGGCAGCAGGTGGTGCAGTTGGTAGCCGGAGACCTGACGGGGGATCCGGCCCAGCTCGGTGCGGATCTGGGCGAGGTTCGCGGTGACGAGGCCCTCGAGGGCCGCGTTGAGCTCGGCGACGCGCCGCACCGCCCGGTCGTCGGCGGGGTCCGCCGGCCGCAGCCCGCCGGCCTCCGCGACGGCGTGCACCCCGTCCGCCGTGACGATCTCCAGCGACTCGACGTGCTCGACCGTGCGGCCGTACCGGACCGAGTGGTTGCCGCACGCGTCGTTGCCGATCATCCCGCCGAGTGTGCAGCGGCTGTGCGAGGACGGATCCGGGCCGAAGAACAGCCCGTACGGTGCGGCGGCGCGCTGGAGCTCGTCGAGGACGACGCCGGGCTCGACGACCGCCGTGCGGGTCTCGGGGTCGACGTTCAGGACACGGTTCATGTGCCGGGAGAAGTCGAGCACGAGCCCGGGCCCCACGGCGTTGCCCGCCATGCTGGTGCCCCCGCCCCGGGCGACGATCGGGACGCCCAGAGAACCGCAGATCCGCACGATGGCGGCGACCTGAGCCGCGTTCGTGGGGAAGGCCACCGCCAGCGGCGGCACCCGGTAGTTCGAGGCGTCGTAGGCGTACTGGGCGCGTCGCCCGGCGCCGGCGTCGACCTCCACCCCGGGGACGCCGTCGCGGAGCGCGGCCAGGAGTTCGCGCGGGGAACGGCGTCCGGGGGCAGGGGAGCGGTCTCGCAGGTTCACGACGTGCCGGCGCGCACCGCCGCCGCCCACGCCCGGAGCGCCTCGTCGATCTGCGCCTCGTCGACGACGAGCGCCGGGATCATCCGGACGACGTTGTTCCAGGGGCCGCAGGTCAGCAGGAGCAGTCCCTCGTCGACGGCGGCCCGGTGCACGCGGGCCGCGGTCTCCGGGTCGGGTTCGCCGTCCGCCGTCGTGAACTCGCTGGCGAGCATCAGGCCGAGCCCGCGTACGTCGCCGATTCCGGGATTCCGCTCCGCGACCTGCTCGAGCCCGGCGCGCAGCCGGTCTCCCATCGCCTGCGCGTTGGCGACCAGCTTCTCCTCCTCGACGACCTCCAGCGTCGCGATCGCCGCGGCGCAGGCGACCGCGTTGCCGCCGTAGGTGCCGCCCTGCGAGCCGGGCCGGGCCTTGCTCATCAGTTCCTCGGACGCGGCGATGCCGGACAGGGGGAAGCCGCTGGCCAGTCCCTTGGCGGTGATGAGGATGTCGGGGCGGGCCCCGAAGTGGTCGTGGCCCCAGTACCGGCCGGTGCGCCCGACGCCGGTCTGGATCTCGTCGATGATCAGCAGGATGCCGTGCCGGTCGGCGCGTTCGCGCAGGCCCTGCAGGAAGCCCTCGGTGGCCGGGACGTAGCCGCCCTCACCGAGCACCGGCTCGACGATGATCGCGGCGGTGTCCTCCGGAGCGGACACCGTCTGCAGGAGATGGTCGAACTCCCGCAGCGCGAAGCGGGTCGCCGTCTCCTGGTCCCATCCGTAGTGGAAGGCGTTCGGGAACGGCGTGATCACAACGCCGCCCATCAGCGGGCCGAACCCGGTCCGTACCTTGGTGTTGGACGTCGTCATCGAGGCGGCGGCGACCGTACGGCCGTGGAACCCGCCGTGGCAGACCACGATGTTGGGGCGCTTCGTCGCCTGGCGGGCGAGCCGCACCGCGGCCTCCACCGCCTCGCTGCCGGAGTTGACGAAGAACAGGCTGTCCAGGCCTTCCGGCAGCACCTCGCCGAGCTTCTCGGTCAGCCGGCCGATCGGCTCGTGCAGGACGGTCGTGTACTGCCCGTGGATCAGCTTCGCCACCTGCTCCTGGGCGGCGGCGACGACTCGCGGGTGACAGTGGCCGGTGCTGGTGACGCCGATGCCCGCCGTGAAGTCGAGGTAGCGACGGCCGTCCGTGCCGTACAGGTAGACGCCCTCGCCGCGTTCGGCGACGACCGGGGTGGCCTGGCGCAGGTGCGGGGACAGGTCGGTCATGTGGGGATCTCCTGTGTGGTGCGAAGCGGTGCGTACCGCCTGGTGGCGCTGCGTACACGGCCACACTGGTCACCCGGGGACCGAGGGTCAATGTGCACACTGTGCGGTCACCGGCCGCGATGTGGACGATCTGTCCATCGCCCTCCGGAGCGCCGCTTTCGCGCGGTTCGGTGAGGCTCGCCCATGCCCGCCGGCCGGAATCCGCGGTGATGTAGCGGCTGACCAGCCATTACGGCGGTTGCGAGGGCGCCGACCGGTTTGCCAGAGTGACGAGAATGCGGCAAACGCCAGAACCAGGGGGGAGGCCACCGTCCTCTGCCAGGTTCATCACGATCACCGACGTGCTGCGGTTGCCGGTCCTCGTCGCGGGGCTTCCCGAGGTCGTGTCCGGGGAAGGGCACCTGTCGAGCCCGGTGCGCTGGGTCCACGTCACCGAGCTCCTGGACCCGGCGTCGTTTCTCGAGGGCGGAGAGCTCATCCTCACCACCGGGATGCCGCATCCGGAGGATCCGACGCTGCTGCGCGCCTACGTCGACCAGCTCGCCGACATCGGCGCCGCCGGGCTCGTCATCGAACTCGGCCGCCGCTACCAGCAGGTACCGGCCGACCTCGTGCACGCCTGCCGGAGCCGGGACCTCCCGCTCATCGTCCTGCACCGCGAGGTCCGGTTCATCGACGTCACCCAGACCGTGCACGCCCTGCTCCTCGACGCCCAGGGCGAACTGCTCCGCCGGGCCCAGCGCGTCCAGGACACCTTCCGGGCGCTGACGCTGCGCCGCGCCGAGCCCGGAGAGATCGTCGAAGCGGCGGCCGAGCTCACCGGCTGCCCCGTCATCCTGGAGAACCTCGTCCATCACGCCGTGCACTGCGCACCTGCCGGCCGGCCGATCGGGCAGGTGCTCTCCGCGTGGCCACGGCGCTCGTACGGGACGCCGACGCCCGACCACACCGCGCCGAGCGGGCCGGAGGAATGGCTCGTCGCGCCGCTGGAGCACGGCGGCAGCCGTTGGGGCCGGCTCGTGATGCTGCCCGACGAGAACGATCCGGTGATCGGCCCTGAGCACGTCATGGTGCTGGAGCACGCCGCGACGGCGCTCACCCTCACGCGGCTGTCCGGGCGCACACGGTGGGACCGCGCCGCTCACGAGACGGCGCTCCGGGACCTGATCGAGCGGCGGCACCGGACGGCGACCGAGGCGCGCACGCGGGCCGAGTCCCTCGGCCTGCCGGTCACCGGGCACCGGCTCATCGCGCTGCTGATCCGGGCCGGTTCCTCCGCGCCCCGGGAAGGCTTCGGCGATGCCCTGGCGGCCCGGCTCGCCGGCGCCGGCATCCGCGCCCTGGTCGGCGGGCTGCGTCCCGGAGTGGTCGGCGTGCTGATCGCGCTGGCCCGGGCGAGCGCATGGCAGCCGACCGCCGAACGTGTCGGCCGGTTCGCCCGGGAGGAACTCGGCGAGGACGCGGTCGTCGCGGTCGGGCCCGGTGTGACCGACCTCGACCAGGTCGCGCGTTCATTCGCGGACGCGGAGCAGGTCCTGGAGGCGGTCCGGCCCGGCCGCTCCGACCGGCCGTTCCACGTGACGTCCGACATCGGGCTTCCGGAGCTGCTGTACGCGATCCGCGCCGACGTTCGTGTCCAGCGGTACGTCGACCGTCGGCTCGGCCGCCTGATCGAGCACGACGAACGGCACGACGGCGATCTCGTCGCCACCCTCCGCCACTACCTCGCCGAAGCCGGCAACAAGTCGGCGGCCGCCAAGCGCAGCGGCCTGTCGCGCCAGGCGTTCTACCACCGGCTCCGGACGATCGAGCGCCTGCTGGGCCACGACCTGGAATCCGGTCCGCAGCGTACGGAGCTGCACGTGGCCATCATGGCGCTGGAGGCCGTGACCGAGCGGAGCACGGCTGACGGTGATGGACGGGCGGCTCCCGCCTCATGATCCGAGCCCGGATGGGGCGGTACCTTTTCAGCATGCGGCGCGCGGACGTCGGGCGCCTCTCATTCGGGTGATGGTGGGGAGCGATGGCCGTGGGCGTCGAGGTGGTGACCTCCTCGGCATCGGCGGCGGTCGCGCTGCGCGGGGCGCCGCCGGCCCGGACACCGCACGAGCTGGCGAGTCTCCTGCGGGCGGCGGGGATGCCGGAGGCGGGGCTGCGGGCGACCGCCCTGTGGCTGGTGTCCGGCAGACGCGAGTCACCGCATACACGCGCCGCCTATGTCCGCGACGTGAGCTGGTGGGTGTCGTGGTGCACCGCGCACCGCTGTGTGCCGGCGGCGGCGACCACCGCGGCGGCGGACCTGTACATCGCGACGTTGAAGGAATCGGGGCTGGCCCGGGCCACGATCGGCCGGCGGATCGCGGCCGTCTCCTCGTGGTACACCTACCTGCTCCGGGAGCAGTGCGCGGCGATCAACCCGTTCGAGGGCGCCGAGCGGCCACGGCTGGACGCCGATGCCTCCCGTACGCGGGGGCTCTCGCGCGAGCAGGTCGCCGCGATCCTCGGCCATGCCGCCGACCATGAGTCGGCCCGGACGTACGCGCTGTTGTGGCTGATGTTCGCCACGGCGGGGCGGATCAGTTCGATCCTGGACGCCCGGATCGAGCAGCTGGGCCAGGACCGCGGCCATCAGGTCCTGGACCTGACCGTCAAGGGCGACCGGGTCAAACGGTTCGCGATCCCGCCCGCGGCGCTGGCCGCGGTGCAGCGCCACCTGGAGGAGCGGGGGGATCCCCGGGAGGGGTTGCTCTTCGTGTCGCGCACCGGCCGTCGGCTGACGCAGTCGTACGCGTGGAAGCTGGTCAACCGGGTCGCCGGTGCGGCCGGAGTCCCGCACGCGATCTCGCCGCACTCGTTCCGGCATTCGGCGATCACCATCGCGCTGGGGGACGGGCGGCCGCTGCACGTGGTCCAGGACTTCGCCGGGCACGCCGACCCGCGTACGACCCGGCGCTATGACCGGGCCCGCGATTCCCTGGACCGCTCACCCGCCTACGAGCTGGCCGCGTCGGTGACCCCGGAGCGGAACGAAGACTAGCCCGCCGGTCAGGAGCGGTGAGATCCGGAGTTCGCTCAATGATCCGCCATACGGGGCTTTGCATGACCATGCATCATCGTGCATACTTGTACTCGTGTCCAAGGTGCTCACTTCTCTGCCCGTCGGTGAACGTGTCGGGATCGCCTTCTCCGGCGGCCTCGACACCTCGGTAGCGGTCGCGTGGATGCGCGAGAAGGGTGCCGTGCCGTGCACCTACACCGCTGAAATCGGCCAATATGACGAACCCGACATCGCGTCGGTGCCCGGACGCGCCACGGCGTACGGCGCGGAGGTCGCCCGGCTGGTCGACTGCCGGGCGGCTCTGGTGGAGGAAGGGCTCGCGGCATTGGCCTGCGGCGCCTTCCACATCCGCTCCGGTGGCCGTACCTACTTCAACACCACGCCGCTCGGCCGGGCCGTCACCGGCACCCTGCTCGTGCGCGCGATGCTCGACGACGGCGTGCAGATCTGGGGCGACGGCTCCACCTTCAAGGGCAACGACATCGAGCGGTTCTACCGCTACGGCCTGCTCGCCAACCCCTCTCTGCGGATCTACAAGCCGTGGCTGGACGCCGACTTCGTCAGCGAGCTGGGCGGCCGCAAGGAGATGTCGGAGTGGCTGCTCGCCCGTGACCTGCCGTACCGGGACAGCACCGAGAAGGCCTACTCCACCGACGCGAACATCTGGGGCGCCACCCACGAGGCCAAGGCGCTCGAGCACCTCGACGCGGGCATCGAGATCGTCGAGCCGATCATGGGCGTGCGGTTCTGGGACCCGAGCGTCGAGATAGCCGCCGAGGACGTCACGATCGGCTTCGAGCAGGGACGGCCGGTCACCATCAACGGCAAGGAGTTCCCCTCGGCCGTCGACCTGGTGCTGGAGGCCAACGCCATCGGCGGCCGGCACGGCCTGGGCATGTCCGACCAGATCGAGAACCGTGTCATCGAGGCCAAGAGCCGGGGCATCTACGAGGCGCCGGGAATGGCGCTGCTGCACGCGGCGTACGAGCGGCTGGTCAACGCGATCCACAACGAGGACACCCTCGCCACCTACCACGCCGAGGGACGGCGGCTGGGCCGGCTGCTGTACGAGGGCCGCTGGCTGGACCCGCAGGCGCTGATGCTGCGCGAGTCGCTGCAGCGCTGGGTCGGCACGGCGGTCACCGGCGAGGTGACCCTGCGGCTGCGGCGCGGCGAGGACTACTCCGTCCTGAACACCTCGGGACCGGCGTTCAGCTACCACCCGGACAAGCTCTCCATGGAGCGCACCGAGGACTCCGCGTTCGGGCCGGTCGACCGCATCGGTCAGCTGACCATGCGCAACCTCGACATCGCCGACTCTCGCGCCAAGCTCGAGCAGTACGCCGGGCTCGGCATGGTCGGCAGCGGGCACCCGACGTTGATCGGCGCCGCGCAGGCGGCCTCGACCGGACTGATCGGCGCGATGCCCCGGGGCGGCGCCGAGGCGATCGCCTCCCGTGGTGAGGTTCCGGCCGACGAGGAGCTGCTCGATCACGCGGCGATGGAGTCCGGCACCGACTGACCGGCGGGGATCCGGGCAGCGGATCCGTGCGAGGATCGGACCGCTATGGATCTTGAGACGACGATCGGTGAGGGTCTGGTCGACATCCCCGGCGGGACGGTCGTGCTGCGGGACGAAGGCACGGACCGGAGCTGGGAGGTCGCGGTGCCGGCCTTCCGGCTGGCCGCCTGCACCGTGACCCGGGAGCTGTACCGGCAGGTCGCCGGCGGGACACCCGTGGAGGGAGCCCGCCGGCGCATGCCGGTCACCGACGTCTCCTGGCGGGACGCCGTCCGGTTCTGCGATCGGCTGTCGCGGGCGGCCGGGCTCCGGCCGTGCTACTCCGGAGGCGACGACGCCGACGCGCAGGACGTGGTCTGCGACTGGGACGCCGACGGTTACCGCCTGCCGTCCGAGGCGGAGTGGGAGTACGCGTGCCGGGCCGGGAGCTCGGGCGTCCGATACGGCGAGCTGGAGGAGATCGCCTGGTACCGGGCGAACTCCGGCGGCACGGTGCACGAGGTCGGGACCAGGAGACCGAACGCCTGGGGCCTGTACGACACGATCGGCAACGTGTGGGAATGGTGCTGGGACGTGTACGACCCCGCCGTCTACGGCCCTTACCGCGTCTTCCGCGGCGGAGGCGCGCACGACCGCTCCTGGGGATGCCGGGCCTCCTCCCGGCGGAAGAGTCACCCCGCCTTTCACATCGACGATCTCGGGTTCCGGCTCGCCCGCTCACGGTGACGATGACGCGGCGGTGTTCCGCTTCAGGCCCGCGCGCCGCCGTCGACTCGGAGGACCGTTCCGGTCACGTACGAGGAGCGGTCGCTGAGGAGCCAGGCGGCGGCTTGGGCGATCTCGTCGGGGTCGGCCGCGCGGCGCAGCGGAGTGCGTGCCGTGAGCCGCTCGACGAGACCGGGCGAGTCCGCCTCCCACGTGCGGATCATCTCGGTCAGCGTGTTGCCGGGGGCGATGGCGAGCCGACAAGCTCGGTCGTTCACGGCCGAGAAGCTGACCTGGGTCTCCGTCCGGGCCGCGATGTGCCCTGGGTGGCACGGCGACGCGTGATCACGGCGAGCGGATATCGCGTGGCGGCGTGTCTCAGGGCCGGTTCCGCCCGAGTTCGGCGAGGCGGGTGAGGGCGGGCAGCGCGCCGGCGAGCGCCTTTCGCTGCTCGGCGGTCAGCTGGGCGATGAGCGGGGACAGGTGGCGTGTCCGATCGTCGCGGCGGGACCGGCAGATCCGCCGGCCGGCTTCGGTGATGTGGACGAGGACGGCGCGGCCGTCGCTCGGGTCGGGGCGGCGCTGGACCAGTCCGTCGCGCTCGAGCCGGGTGACCAGTTGGGTGATGGCGGGTTGGGTGATCTGCTCGGTCCGGGTGAGGTCGGTCAGCCGCATCGGCCGGTCGCTGAACGCCAGGGTGTCGAGGACCGACAGCGTCGTGAACGACAGCTTCTCCAGCGTGGGCAGCCGGATGTAGAAGCGGTTGAAGCTCTCGACCGCCGCGGTGAAGGCGTCCAGGTCCAGGTCGTCGTTCACGGTGTCGTCCACGGTGTCGTCCACACCACGAACCTATCGGGAACACCTCCGGGCCACGGCCGCCCGGTCACGAGGCACGGGACGCGGCGGTGCTGCGCAGTCCGTAGGCGACGGCTCCGGCGGCCAGGACGCCCGCCCCGGTGATCACCGAGGAGACGGGCAGCGCGAAGGCGAGGACGAGACAGCCGGCCAGGCCGACGGCGGGGATGAGACGGGGCGGCCGGCCCTCGGCCCGGGTCAGGGTCGCTGCGGAAGCGTTCGCGATGGCGTAGTACACCAGCACGCCGAAGGAGGAGAACCCGATCGCGCCCCGTACGTCGGCCGTGCCCGCCACCACGGCCACGACCGCGCCGACCACGAGTTCGGCGCGGTGCGGGACGCCGAACCGGGGATGGACGGCGGCCAGAGCGTGGGGCAGGTGGTGGTCGCGGGCCATGGCCAAGGTGGTGCGCGAGACCCCGAGGATCAACGCCAGCAGGGAGCCGGTCGCCGCGAGCGCGGCGCCCACGCGTACGAGCGGCGCGAGGCCGGGCAGCCCGGCGGCGCGGACGGCGTCGGCCAGCGGGGCGGCCGCCGCGGCCAGCCCGCGGTTGCCGAGTACGCTCAGCGCCGAGACCGCGACCGCCGCGTAGACCACGAGCGTCAGGCCCAGCGCCAGCGGGACGGCGCGCGGGATCGTCCGCGCGGGGTCGCGCACCTCCTCGCCCAGGGTGGCGATCCGCGCGTAGCCGGCGAAGGCGAAGAACAGCAGGCCCGCCGCTTGGAGCACCCCGCCGAACGTGGCGTCCGAGCCGACGTCCAGCCGTGCGGCGTCCGCGGCGGCGGAGGTCAGCGTGGCGACCACCACGACGGCGAGCACCAAAAGGACGACGGCGACGATGGCGCGGGTGAGCCAGGCGGACTTGCGCACCCCGACGTAGTTCACGGCGGTCAGGGCCACCACGGCGGCCACCGCCACCAGGTGCGCCCGGCCGGGCCACACATAGGTGCCGACGGTCAGCGCCATCGCCGCGCAGGAGGCGGTCTTGCCGATCACGAATCCCCAGCCCGCGAGGTAGCCCCAGAAGTCGCCGAGCCGCTCACGGCCGTAGACGTAGGTGCCGCCGGAGGCCGGGTAGCGGGCCGCGAGCCGGGCCGAGGAGGTGGCGTTGCAGTAGGCGACCACCGCGGCCAGGGCCAGGCCGGGGAGCAGCCCGGATCCGGCCGCGCGCGCCGCCGGGGCGAGCGCCGCGAAGATCCCCGCGCCGATCATCGATCCCAGGCCGATCACGACGGCGTCGAAGACGCCCAGCCGGCGCCGCAGCTCGTCCGGGACCCCGGTGGTGGTCGTCACGGTGTCTCAGGCTACGCGGCGCAGAACTCGTTGCCCTCCGGGTCCCGCATGATCCACCAGTGCCCGGCCGGTCCCTTGTCCACCTCCTGTACGGGCGTGGCGCCCAGGGTCTCCAGCCGGGCCACCAGCGCCTCGAGCCCTCCGGGCCCGGCGTGGACGTCGATGTGCAGGCGGTTCTTGCCGTCCTTTCGCTCGGGCACGTCCTGGAACAGCAGGCGGCGCCCCTGGCCGATCCCGCTGGTCGCGTCGAAGGGGTCCTCCGGATGGCGGATCGCGGCGAACCCGCGGAACATCCGCCGGCCACGGTGCTCGATCACCGCGTCCTCGCCGAGGTGGCCGGCCGCCAGCAGGTGGTCGATGAGCGCCCCGGGGTCCTCCACCTCGTATCCGAGCGCGGCGGCCCAGAAGTCCGCCAGCGCGGGAGCGTCGTTGCTGTCGATGACCAGCTTCCAGTGCAAAGCCATGTAACCACTTATATTGGTTACATGGATTCGTCGGCAACCCCCGGACTCGTCCTGCGCTCCCATTCCGGGGTCGTCTTCCGGTTCGACCCCGGAGCGCTGTGCCTGGAGCTGCTGACCACCGGTGGACCTGGTGAGTTCCGCAGATACGAGGTGCTGCACGAGCCCGCCGACCTGGCCGCCTGGGCGGCCCGGTCACGGCTGACTCCGACGCCCGCCCTGGAGATCACCCCGGAGGAGGTCACGGACGCGCGGCTGCTGCGCGACGCGCTGTTCCGGATCGCCATCGCCCGCACGCGCGGCGAACCGCCCGCGCCGGAGGATCTGGACACCGTCAACGAGGCCGCCGCCCGCCCGCCGCTGGCGCCCGCCGTCGGACCGGACGGTGAGCGCCGCTGGGCAGGGCCCGCCGACGGCGCGCGGCTGATCGCCACGGTCGCCCGCGACGCCGTGGAGCTGCTGACCGGCCCGTTCGCCGAGCGCATCCGGACGTGCGCCTCGGACAACTGCTCGCTGATCTACGTCGACACCTCACGCCCGGGCCGCCGCCGATGGTGTTCCATGGAGCACTGCGGCAACCGCCAGAAGGTGCGGGCGCTGCGGGCACGGCGCTCCACCGAGCACCGGCCCGACGTCTCGAGAGAGAGTGAATGATCGCATTGGCCGACCGGACCATCCGCCCGTACCGCATCGACATCCCGCAGGCCGACCTGGACGACCTGCACGCGCGCCTGGACCGCACCCGGTGGCCGGACGAGCTGCCCGGAGTGGGCTGGGCGTACGGCGTCCCGCGTGACTACCTGCGGGAGCTCGTACGGTACTGGCGGCACGAGTACGACTGGCGGGCCGCTGAGGCCCGGCTGAACACCTGGCCGCAGTTCACCACCACGATCGACGGAGCCGACCTCCACTTCGCCCACATCCGCTCCCCGGAGCCGGACGCGGTCCCGCTGATCATCACCCATGGCTGGCCGGGCTCGATCGTGGAGTTCACCGAGGTCGCCGGCCCGTTGTCGGACCCGCGAGCCCACGGCGGCGATCCGGCCGACGCGTTCCACCTGGTGATCCCCAGCATCCCCGGCTTCGGCCTGTCCGGGCCGACACGCCGGACCGGCTGGGAGTACCAGCGGATCGCGGCCGCCTTCGCCGAACTGATGGAACGCCTCGGCTACCAGCGCTACGGCGCGCAGGGCGGCGACTGGGGCGCGGCCATCTCCCGCGAACTCGGCCGGATCCGCCCCGACCACATCATCGGCGTCCACCTGAACCTGATCCCGGACTCGGGCGCGACCAGCGAACCGGACGCGGCCGAGCTGGCGGCGCTGAGCCCGGCCGAACGCGAACGCACGCTCGCCTCCTGGCAGCGGTACCGCGACTGGGCGCGCGACGGAGCCGGCTACGCCGCGATCCAGTCCACGCGCCCCCAGACCCTCGCCTACGCGCTGACCGACTCCCCGGTCGGGCAGCTGGCCTGGATCGTGGAGAAGTTCAAGGAGTGGACCGACTCCCGGGACCGCCCGGAGGACGCCGTGGACCGGGACCTGCTGCTCACCAACGTGATGCTGTACTGGCTGACCGGGACCGCCGGCTCCTCGGCCCGCGTCTACTACGAGCGGGCGCACGCCGACTACTGGGGCGACCCGCCCGAGCCGTCGGGCGCGCCGACCGCCCTGGCGGTGTTCCCCGAGGAGAACTTCATCTTCCTGCGGCACATCGCGGAGCGGACGAACGCCATCGTGCGCTGGACGGAGTACGACCGCGGCGGGCACTTCCCCGCCATGGAGGAGCCCGACCTGCTGGTCGCCGACGTCCGGGCGTTCTTCCGGGCGCTTCGCCAGGACTCCGGCGCCGCCGGATGAGGCCGGGTCAGCCGACGCGCTTGTAGAAGAAGCTGCAGTCGCGGAGCGCGCCGGCCGGGTCGGCGGCGTAGTCGGGGACGATCCCGTACCGGATCCAGCCGGTGGCGTGGTAGAGATCCTCGGCGGCGCTGCCGGTCTCGGTGTCCAGGAGCAGGAGGGTCGCACCGGCCTGCGCGGCCGCCCGTTCGGCGGTGGTGAGCAGTGCCCGGCCCAGGCCCCGGCCGCGCGCGTCCCGGCGGACCATCAGTTTGACGACCTCGGCGCGGTGCCGGCCGTTGGGTTTCGGTTCCAGGGCGAGGCCGACCGTCCCGTCGACGCCGCGCGGGCCGCGCGAGACCCAGACGAGGAGGCTGCCGTCGGCCACGGCGGGGCCTCGCGCCTCCCACCAGGCGACCGCCTCGCTCCGGTCGAACGGGGTGAGGAAGCCGAGGGAGTGGCCGTCGGAGACGACGTCGGCGAGCAGTTCCGCCAGATCCGTCACGGCGGCGGCGAACGCGGCGGGGGACAGTCGGGTGATCACGGCAGCACCACCACCAGGGCGTAGCGGACCGGGCCGGGGCCGGCGCAGCGGAACCGCGAGCGGCCCCACAGCCGGAACCGCAGGCAGTCGCCCGCGCGGACCTCGTGGCTGTGGCCGTTCGCGTCCACCCGCAGGGCTCCGTCGAGCACCCAGATGTGCTGCTCCAGCCCGGGCACGGACGGCCCGTCATAGGAGATGTCCGCGCCCGGGCGCAGGACGCCCTCGACGACCTCCCCGCGCAGGCCCGCGTGCGGGGGCGACACCGAGCGCCGCAGGAAGCCCGACGCCTCGTCGCGCCACAGGGCCTGGTCGCCGGCGCGGACGAGCTGCGGGGGCTCGGACTCGACCTCGGCCAGCAGGCGCGACATGGTGCGCTCGTAGGCGGCGCACAGCTTGTTCAGGAGGGCGGCGGTCGGGCTGATCTCGCCGTGTTCCAGGCGCGACAGCGTGGAGCGGCTCACCCCGGTGCGCCGCGCCAGTTCGTCCAGTGACCAGCCGCGCTCGGCCCGCAGCTCCGCGAGACGGGCCGCCAGCCGAGCGTCCACTTCTTCGGGTGTGACTGTCGACGAGGGAATTCCCATATCCGGGAGAATATCCCACATTCAGGAACTGGTCGCCCGCCTCAGCCGTCCAGCACCGTGACGTCGAGCCGGGCCAGGCGCTCGGGGTCGGCGAGGATGTCGATCGCGGCGATCACGCCATTGGCGATCGTGAAGCTCAGGACCGACGTCGGCCGCCCGTCGGCGAGGGCGACGACACCCGCGGCGCCGTTGATCAGGGCCGGCCGCGTGGCGTACGAACTGGCGGCCCGGTGGAAGGTGGCCATCTGCCCGGAGACGTCCCGTACACCGCGCAGCTCCGCCCGTCCGCCCGGGACGGCGCCGCGGTCGGTGCGCAGCACCACGTCGGGGTGCAGCACGGCGACCAGCGCGTCGAAGTCGCCGTCGCGCGCGGCGGCGAGGAAGGCGTCGACGACCTCGCGCTGGCGCGTCAGGTCGGGATCGGGGACGGGGGCCGCGCCCTGGACCCGGCGGCGGGCACGGCTGGCCAGCTGCCGGGCCGCGGCGGGGGAGCGGCCCACGATCGGGGCGATCTCCTCGAACGGCACCCCGAACATGTCGTGCAACACGAACGCCAGGCGCTCGGCGGGCCCGAGCGACTGCAGCACCACCAGCAGCGCGAGCCCGACCGAGTCGGCCACCAGCGCCTCCTGCTCGGGGTCGACCCCGGCGGCGGGGCTGACCACCGGGTCGGGCAGGCGCGCCTCGAGAGGCTCCTCACGCCGGGCACCGCGCGTCCGGAGCATGTCGAGACAGACCCGCCCGACGACCGTGGTCAGCCAGCCGCCCAGGTTCTCCACGTCGCCGACGTCGGCGCGGCTCAGCTTCAGCCACGCCTCCTGAACGGCGTCGTCGGCCTCGGCCAGGGAGCCGAGCATCCGGTAGGCGACCGCCCTCAAATGGGTACGGTGCGCCTCGAACCGGCCGGCCAGGAACTCGCGTTCGTCCATCCGCTCACGTCCTCATGTCGCGTCTCGTCGTAGCGATGACGGATCGGATCGCGCCCATGTGACAGGACGGCCGCGACACGCCCGTATGACAGGGCGGTCGTGGGAACGCCGCTCGAAACGCGGCCGCACGACCGGCCGTCGGAGGGCCGGGCCGTCCTCGCGCGTCGTGCCGGGCGAGGTCGGCAGGAAGTCCGGCCGTGCCGTGCGCGCTGATCTCGGCGACCATCGCATCACCCCCGGCCGCGGAGCAGGCCGCGCAGGGTGTCGCCGAGAACCGCCACGCCCTCGGCGATGTCGGCCGGCCTGCTCGCGGCATAGCCCAGCACGAGACCCGGCCGGCCCGGGCGCATGCGGTGCCAGGACAGCGGCTGGACCTTCACCCCGCGCGCGAGCGCCTCGGCGGCGAGCTCGGTGTCGGCGAACCCGGCCGCGAAGGTGATCAACAGGTGCAGGCCCGCGGCGGCGCCGTGCACGGTCGCGCCCGGCAGGTGCGTCCCGATCGCCTCGATCATCGTGTCGCGGCGGTGCCGGTGGTGCCTGCGGGCCAGGCGCAGGTGGCGGTCCATCGCGCCCGATTCCATGAGGCGGGCCAGCACCAGCTGGGGCAGCAGGGCGTTGCCGAGATCGGCGTACCGCTTGGCCTCCACCAGCGCGTCCCGGTACGCCCGCGGGGCGAGGATCCAGCCGACGCGCAGCGCCGGGGCCAGAAGCTTGGAGACGCTCCCGGCGTAGCAGACGCGGTCGGGGAGCATCGACCGCAGTGCCGGCACCGGGGGCCGGTCGTAGCGGTGCTCGGCGTCGTAGTCGTCCTCGAGGACGAGCCCGCCGGCCTGCGCCCAGTCCGTGAGCCGGCGGCGTCGTTCCCCGCCGAGCACCACTCCGGTCGGGAACTGGTGGGCCGGGGTGACCAGGACGGCCGGGGCGGTCTGGGCGCGCAGGTCGTCGACGCGGATTCCGGCCGAGTCGACCGGGACCGGCGGCGTGTCGAGCCCCCAGTGACGCAGGTGCTGGCGCGCGCCCAGGGACCCGGGGTCCTCCACCGCCACCGCGCCGATCCCGTCGTCCCGCAGCACCTGCGCGAACAGGCCGAGCGCCTGGGCGGTGCCCGACACGATGGTCACCTCGTCCGGGTCCGTCCTGATCCCGCGCGTACGGGCGAGCCGGTCGGCGACGGCGCGGCGGAGCGCGGGCGTTCCTCGCGGGTCGCCGTATCCCAGGTCGGCCGTCGGCAGGTCGGCGAGTGCGGCGCGCTCGGCACGCAGCCAGGCGGTGCGCGGGAACGCGGCCAGGTCCGGGACACCGGGCGACAGGTCGATCCGGGCGGGCGCGGCGCGTACGGCGTCGAAGACGTCCCCGCGCGGCGGGGTCGCGAACACCGCGCCCGCCGGCTCCGGGCGGGCGGGCACCGGGATCCGCGCCGGTGCCGGGGGCGGAGCGGCGACGACGACGGTGCCGGCGCGGCCCCGTCCGGCGAGGCGGCCCTCCTCGATCAGACGCTGGTAGGCCTCGGTGACCACCCCGCGCGAGACGCCGAGGTCGGCGGCCAGCGACCGCGTGGCCGGGAGCCTGCCGCCCACCGGCAACCGGCCGTCCGCGATCGCGTGCCGTAGCCGTTCGGCGAGCCAGTCGGAGCGGCCGCCCGCGGGGGCCTCCTCGATGCGCAGCTGGAGGAAGTCCGACCCGGGTGTCTTGGACCCGTCCGCCTTGCCCGTACTGGAGTCGGCCATCAGGCCATTGTGGGGTGGCCGCTCAGCGCTCGCGCGCGGCGGTGGCCGCCTCGTCGGCCTCCGCGAAGACCACCGGCACCTTGTTCGCGAACACGACGCGGCCGAGCAGCTCCGCGAGCGTCTCGCGGTCGGACTCCGGCAGTCCCGCCGGCAGCGCGTCCACCCGGCGGCAGGTCTCGGCGTAGAACTTCTCCACGACCTCACCGCCCTCGTCGGTCAGCGCGACGCGGACCGCGCGCCCGTCCTCCGGATCGGGCTCGCGCCGTACCAGGCCGCGCTGCATGGTCCGGTCCACCAGGCCGGTCAGGCTCGACTTGGCCAGCCCCAGCGTCCGGCCCAGCTCGGTCATGCCGTACGGCCCGGGCATCAGCACGCACAGCAGCTGCCCCTGCTGCGCGGTCAGCCCGTAATCCCGGGCCGCCTCGGCGTACACGGCATTCACGAGAAAAGAGGAACGCACCAATGCGGCGACGACACCCATGCGTTCACCATCGGGCTTTGCCACCCCGCCAGAATACGGCAGCCGCCACGGTCATGAACCCCGGGACGAGGCGGGCACGGTACCTCAGGTCACCCGGGTGGCCCGCCCGCGCCACCGCGGCGATGGGCTGAAATTCGCACAGCGAACCGACCCGCGAACAAAAGCCGCCCCTCATCGCGGAAAAACCATCACGCCGCCGGCGTGGAAGCACTAACAGCCGCTATTCGCCCGGGAAAAGGGACGCGCGTCACCAGTGGGCGGGGCGGGTGAGCGCGGCCGGCAGCCTGGTCGCGGCGTCGCCGCGGGCGGCATTGACCTGCGCCTGGGTGAGGAAGATGGCGCCGGTCAGGTCCGCTCCGCGCAGGTCGGCGTCGCGCAGGTCCGCGCCGATCAGGTCGGCCGCGCGCAGGTCGGCGTTCCTGAGGTCGGCCGCGATGAGGTAGGCCCCGCGCAGATCGGCTCCGCGCAGGTCCGCGCCCTTGAGCCGGGCGCCGATGAGGTCGGCGCCCCGGCGGTTCTTCGGGCGGCCCGGCACGCCGGCCCGTACGAGCTCGCCGACGCGCAGCAGGAGCGGGTTGACCCGGGCGCGGTGCGCGGCCACGTCCAGCTCGGCGAGTTCCCGGGCGCCGGCGCGGGTGAGGCGCCCGGTGTCCTCCAGAACCTCGCGCAGCTCGTCGTGGATCGGGCGGGCCTGGGGGAGGGTCAGCGCCTCGGTGAGGTACCACAGGATCTCGTGCAGCTGCCGCATGACGGCGAAGACCGCGAACATCTCCCGGGCGACGCCCGGCGTCTCCCGCCAGTCCCGGCCCGCGAAGGTGACCTGGGAGACCTGCTGCCCGGCGCCGAAGCAGTCGAAGACGGTGCAGCCGGAGAAGCCCTTCGCCCTCAGGTCGGTGTGGATGCCGCAGCGGAAGTCGCCGCGCAGGTTCGGGCAGGGCCGCCCGGCCTCCTTGTCGATCGCGAAGCCGGCCGACGCCGAGAAGGGCAGCGCCACGCAGCACAGCCCCTGGCACCGGCCGCAGTCGGCCCGCAGGTCCGCGCGGTCGACGCCATGCGTCTGGTGATCCTGCGGCAACGGCGTGGTCTCCTGCTCGAAGCGGCGCCGGCATCCCCGCGGCACCGGGTACGGACCCTTCATTGTCCAGGATCGGGGACACCGCCCGCGCACGCGGGGACGGTGTCCCTCCCGGAACGGGGTCCGTTCAGAGACGTTCGACGATGGTCGCGTTGGCGAGGCCGCCGGCCTCGCACATCGTCTGCAGGCCGTACCTGCCGCCGCGCTGTTCGAGGACCGACAGCAGGGTGGTCATCAGGCGGGCGCCGCTGGCGCCGAGGGGGTGCCCGATGGCGGTGGCGCCGCCGTTGACGTTGACCTTGGCCGGGTCGGCGCCGGTCTCGGCCAGCCAGGCGAGCACGACGCTGGTGAAGGCCTCGTTGACCTCGAACGCGTCGATGTCGCCCAGCGTCAGGCCCGCGCGGTCGAGGACCTTGCGCGTCGCCGGGATGATGCCGGTGAGCATGAGCAGGGGGTCGTCGCCGACCACGGCGAAGGTGTGCAGCCGCGCGCGGGGCCGCAGCCCGAGCCGTCGGGCGGTCTCGCCGCTGGTGATGAGCACGGCGGCGGCGCCGTCGTTGACCGGTGAGGAGTTGCCCGCGGTGATCCGCCAGTCGATCTGCGGGAAGCGATCCTCCCAGACGTCGGCGCGGAACGCCGGCCGCAGCCCGGCCAGGACCTGCGGCGACGTGCTCGGGCGCACCGATTCGTCCTGGGTGACGGTCACGAGGGCGCCGTCGGCCGACGGCGCCTTGACGGGGGAGACCTCGGCGGCGAACCGGCCGTCCGCCCAGGTCCGGGCGGCGCGGTGGTGGCTCTCGGCGGCGAAGTCGTCGAGCCGTTCGCGGGACAGCGCCCAGCGCTGGGCGATCAGCTCCGCGCTGATCCCCTGCGGCACGAGGCCGTCCGGGTAGCGCTCGGCGACGCCCGGGCCGAGGAAGTCGCGGCCGGCCGTCTGGCTGCCGATCGGAACCCGGCTCATCGACTCCACTCCGGAGGCGATGACGACGTCGTAGGCGCCGCTGATCACGCCCTGGGCGGCGAAGTGGATCGCCTGCTGGCTGCTGCCGCACTGGCGGTCCACCGTCACGGCGGGCACCGACTCCGGGAGGCCGGCCGCCAGCGCGGCCCACCGCGCGGTGTTGCCGCTCTGCTCGCCGATCTGGCCGACCGCCCCGCTGATCACGTCGTCCACGGCGGCCGGGTCGATGCCGGCCCGCTCGATGAGGGACCGGATCGCGTGGGCGTGCAGGTCGACGGGGTGCATCCCCGACAGGGCGCCGCCCGGCTTGCCCTTGCCGATCGGCGTCCGGACCGCATCGACGATCACAGCGTCGTTCATGGAGGTGTCCCCTCAGTCGCTTCAGAACCCTACTCACGGGTATATCGTGCAAAGTTGGATTTCACAACCCACTCGCGACGCGGCACGGTACGTTGGGACCCGCGAGATCGCGAGAGGTCCGCGACGGATCGAGGAGGGGAGCCCGGTGGCCGCACGCGGCCGTGTGTGTTCCATCGCCAACGCGCTGGCGGTGATCGGCGAGCGGTGGAGCCTGCTCGTCCTGCGCGAGATCCTGCTCGGCGAGCGGCGGTTCGACCAGATCGCCCGCAACACCGGGGCCAGCCGCGACATCCTCGCCGCGCGGCTCCGCACGCTGGTCGAGGCCGGCGTGCTGGAGAAACGGCGGTACGAGGAGCACCCGCCGCGCTATGAGTACGTGCCCACCGAGGCGGGCCGCGCACTCCAGCCCATCCTGCTCAACCTGATGGAGTGGGGCGACCGGTACGTCACCGATGGCCCGCCGCCCACCGTCTGGCGGCACTCCTGCGGCGCCGAGTTCCATCCCGCGACGGTCTGCGCGCACTGCGGGGGAGCCGCGACCGAGGAGGAGATGCGGGCGGTCCGCATCGGCCCCGTCCTCTGAGCGCCCAGCGCCGGGGAATCGACGACCGGGCCCGTACGTTGGCCGCTATAGTTGAACTTTCAATCACGAAGGGTGTGCCATGCAGTTCGGGATCTTCACCGTCGGTGACGTCACGCCCGATCCGACCACCGGCAGGACGCCGAGTGAGCATGAGCGGATCGAGGCGATGGTGGCGATCGCGCTGAAGGCCGAGGAGGTGGGCCTGGACGTGTTCGCCACCGGTGAGCACCACAACCCGCCGTTCGTCCCCTCCTCGCCCACGACGATGCTCGGGTACATCGCGGCGCGGACCGAGCGGCTGATCCTGTCGACCGCCACGACGCTGATCACCACGAACGACCCGGTGAAGATCGCCGAGGACTTCGCGATGCTGCAGCACCTGGCCGGCGGCCGCGTCGACCTGATGCTGGGCCGCGGCAACACCGGGCCGGTCTACCCGTGGTTCGGCCAGGACATCCGCAAGGGCATCCCCCTGGCCATCGAGAACTACGCGCTGCTGCACCGGCTCTGGCGTGAGGACGTGGTCGACTGGAAGGGCCGCTTCCGCACCCCGCTGCAGGGCTTCACCTCCGCGCCTCGGCCGCTGGACGGCGTCCCGCCGTTCGTGTGGCACGGCTCGATCCGCAGCCCGGAGATCGCCGAGCAGGCCGCCTACTACGGCGACGGGTTCTTCGCCAACAACATCTTCTGGCCCAAGGAGCACTTCCAGCGGCTGATCGGCGTGTACCGGGAGCGGTACGCCCACTACGGCCACGGCACGCCGGAGCAGGCGATCGTCGGCCTGGGCGGGCAGGTGTTCATGCGCAAGAACTCCCAGGACGCCGTACGGGAGTTCCGCCCGTACTTCGACAACGCCCCCGTCTACGGGCACGGCCCGTCGCTGGAGGAGTTCATGGACGAGACGCCGCTGACGGTCGGCAGCCCGCAGCAGGTCATCGACAAGACCCTGACCTTCCGCGAGCACTTCGGCGACTACCAGCGCCAGCTGTTCCTCATCGACCACGCCGGGCTCCCGCTCAAGACCGTGCTGGAGCAACTGGACCTGCTGGGCGAGGAGGTCATCCCGGTCCTTCGTCGCGAGTTCGCCGCGAACCGGCCCGCCGAGGTCCCCGACGCCCCCACCCACGCCTCGCTGCTCGCCGCGCGCGGCGCCGAGACCCTGGCGGCCAAGTGAGCCCGCTGAGCCTCGTGGCCGTCTCGGCCGGCCTGAGCACGCCCTCCTCCACCCGCCTGCTGGCCGACCGCCTGGCCGAGGCGGCCCGCGAGCACCTGGCCGAGGACACGCGCCCGGTGCAGGTCACCGTGCTCGAGCTGCGCGACCTGGCCACCGACATCGCCTCGAACCTGGTCACCGGGTTCCCCGGCGCCCGGCTGCGCGCCGCGATCGAGGCGGTCACCGCCGCGGACGGCCTGATCGCGGTCAGCCCGATCTTCTCGGCGTCCTACAGCGGCCTGTTCAAGTCCTTCTTCGACGTGCTCGACCCCGATGCCCTCGCGGGCACACCGGTCCTGATCGCCGCGACCGGCGGCACCGCCCGCCACTCGCTGGCCCTCGAGCACGCGCTGCGGCCGCTGTTCGCCTACCTGCGCGCGATCGTGGTCCCCACCGCGGTGTACGCGGCGTCGGAGGACTGGGGCTCGGCCGGCGACACCCGCACCGGCGACCTGGCGGCCCGGGTCACCCGCGCGGCGGGCGAGCTGGCCGCGCTGATGCGTGACCGCCCGGCCGCCGCACCCGCGGCCGAGTCCGTCGTGCCGTTCGAGGAGCAGCTGGCCGCCCTGCGCCCCGAAGGGAACTAGGATCCCGCCACGGGAGGCGAGGAGAACAGTGGAGACGTTCCGGCAGCACATCGAGCGGGCCGCCGCGCGCGCCCTGGCGGAGTTCCCGCCGGAGGCGGTGCCCGACATCTACACCGTCACGTTCCGGATCGACAGCGTCGATCAGGATCCCCGGTTCCCCTACCTGGCGATCGGCTACAACACCGACGGCGAGGTGCGGCGCCTGTCGGCGACAGCGAGCCCATCGGAGGCATGGGAGGTCCGCTGGAGCTACGCCTACTTCCCGCCGTCCGGGCTGGAGGGCGTCCGCGTCGTCGGTCACGACCCCGACCACGACCCGGCCGGCGCGCAGGCGCATCGGCGTGAGGCAGCGGCCCAGGGCCTGTGGTACGAAGACGACGAGCTGACCGACGAGGAGATCAACGAACGCGATGAGCTGCTCGGCCGGCGATTCCACGAGCTGTGCGTCGACGTGGCGCGGCACCTCCACACCGGCGGGCACATCGTCACGGCCCTCGGGCGACCGCTGCCGGTGATCCTCTACGACATGTTCGACCCCGACGCGATGTTCGCGCTCACCGCGGCGGCCAACCCGGCGGACCTGATCACGGAGTTCATGACCGAGGACCCGGCGTCCCAGACCTGAACGCCGGGCCCGCGGGCCGTCAGTGCGGCACGACCTGGTTCTTGCCCAGGACCCGGACGCCGCTCTCGGTGACGGTGAAGTGCGCCCGGTCGTAGTCCTCATCGACGCCGATCCGCGCGCCGTCGGGGATGACGACGTTCTTGTCGATGATGGCGTTCCGGACGACGGCGCCGCGCCCGACCCGTACGAAGTCCATCAGCACCGAGTCGTGGACGGCCGCGCCGGCGTCCAGTTGGACGCCGGGCGACAGGATGGAACGCTCGGCCATCCCGCCCGCGAGGATGGCGCCGGGGGAGACGATCGAGTCGGTCGCGTAGCCGCGCCGGCCCTCCTCGTTGAAGACGAACTTGGCCGGCGGCAGCGGGTCGTGGCCGGTGTAGATCGGCCAGTCGCGGTTGTAGAGGTTGAAGACCGGGTGGACCGAGATCAGGTCCATGTGGGCCTCGTAGAAGGCGTCCAGGGTCCCCACGTCGCGCCAGTAGCCGCGGTCGCGGTCGGTGGAGCCGGGCACCTCGTTGTCGGCGAAGTCGTACACCTGCGCGCGGCCGGCCTTGACGAGCCGGGGGATGATGTTGCCGCCGACGTCGTGCTTGCTGGACACGTCGGCCGCGTCCTCCTTCACCACGTCGATCAGCACCTGGGTGTCGAAGACGTAGTTGCCCATGGAGGCGTAGACCTGGTCGGGCGCGTCGGGCAGGCCGACCGCGTCCTTGGGCTTCTCCCGGAACGCCGAGATGGTGGCGCCGTCGGGCCCGGTCTCGATCACCCCGAACTGGTCGGCGAGCGCCAGCGGCTGGCGGATCGCGGCGACGGTGACCCCGGCGCCGGACGCGATGTGCTGGTCCACCATCTGCCGCGGGTCCATCCGGTAGATGTGGTCGGCGCCGAAGACGATGACGTGGTCGGGCCGCTCGTCCTCGATGAGGTTGAAGTTCTGCAGGATCGCGTCGGCCGAGCCGGCGAACCACCGCGGCCCCAGGCGCTGCTGGGCCGGGACGGGCGTCACGTAGTTGCCCAGGAGGGTCGACATCCGCCACGTGCGCGAGACGTGCCGGTCAAGGCTGTGGCTCTTGTACTGGGTGAGCACGACGATCTTGAGGTACCCGGCGTTCGCCAGGTTGGACAGGACGAAGTCGACCAGCCGGTACATTCCGCCGAAGGGGACGGCAGGCTTGGCCCGGTCCGCCGTCAGCGGCATCAGCCGCTTCCCCTCGCCGCCCGCCAGAACCATCGCCAGGACATGAGGTCTCGCCATGTCGAGGACCCTAGCCTCCTCACCAGCATTAAAACAGGACGAGCGGGCAGATTTCGCATACGCTGCCGGGCATGCGCGTCGATCTGCTCACCCGTGAATACCCGCCGGACGTCTACGGGGGAGCCGGCGTGCACGTCGAGCATCTGGCCCGCGAACTCCGCCGCCTGTGCGACCTGCGCGTCCACTGCTTCGGCGGCGAGCGGGCCGAGCCCGGCGTGACCGGCTACCGGATCCCCGGGGCACTCGAGCAGGCCAACGCGGCACTGCAGACCCTCGGCGTCGACCTGGAGATCGCCGCCGGAGCCGGGGGAGCGGACCTGGTGCACAGCCACACCTGGTACGCCAACCTCGCCGGTCACATCGCCAAGCTGCTGCACGGCATCCCGCACGTGGTCACCACCCACAGCCTCGAGCCGCTCCGGCCCTGGAAGGCCGAGCAGCTCGGCGGCGGCTACGCCATCTCCTCCTGGGCCGAGCGCACCGCCCTGCTGGCCGCCGACGCGATCGTCGCGGTGTCGGAGGGCATGCGCCGCGACGTGCTCACCTGCTATCCCGACATCGACCCCGGCCGGGTCACCGTCCTGCACAACGGCATCGACACCGACGAGTACGCCCCCGACCACGGCACCGACGTCCTCACCCGGCACGGCATCGACCCCGATCGCCCCTCCGTGGTGTTCGTCGGCCGCATCACCCGCCAGAAGGGGCTGCCCTACCTGCTGCGGGCCGCCCGGTCCTTCGACCCGGCCGCCCAGCTCGTGCTGTGCGCCGGCGCCCCCGACACCCCGGAGATCTCCGCGGAGGTCGAAGGGCTCGTCGACGCGCTGCGCGCCGAACGCGACGGGATCGTGTGGATCACCCGGATGCTGCCCCGCCCGGAGGTCGTGCAGATCCTCAGCCACGCGAGCGTGTTCGTCTGCCCGTCGGTGTACGAGCCGATGGGCATCGTCAACCTGGAGGCCATGGCCTGCGAGGCCGCGGTCGTCGCGACCGCCACCGGCGGCATCCCCGAGGTCGTCGCCGACGGCGAGACGGGGCTGCTCGTGCCGATCGAGCAGGCCGCCGACGGCACCGGCACCCCCGTCGAACCCGACCGCTTCGTCGCCGACCTCGCCGAACGCGTCGGCGCCCTCGTCGCCGACCCCGAACGCGCCGCGGCGATGGGCAAGGCGGGCCGCCGGCGGGCGATCGAGCACTTCTCCTGGTCCCACATCGCCCGCCGGACCCACGACCTGTACACGGCCCTCGTCTGACGGGCACCGCCGATCGGCCGGGTTCGGACGCCGTCGAGTACGGCGCCCGAACCCGGCCGAAGGGTCAGCCGAACGACGGCAGCTCGGCCGAGGGGGTGGGCTTGGCGTCGGTCCAGCCCGTCGAGCGATAGGCCTGGTACTCGATGACGAAGCCCGGCTTCATCTCCGAGTACGGGCCGCCGGGCTGGGTCAGCTCGTCCTGCCGGGACAGCACCGCGCCGGTGTGCTCATCGAAGACGATCACTACGCGCCAGCGGTAGGTCCCCTGCTCGGCCTTTGGCGCGCCGTACTCGCCGGTGGCCGTCGCGCCGCTGTCGTCCGAGGCCAGTGCGATGCCCCGGCGGCCCAGCGGATCGGTGTCGTGGCCGATGGCGTGGATGCCCGGCTGGGCGGCCAGCGCCCGCATCAGGCCGGCCCGTGCCTTGGGCTGGACCGGGCCGCTCAAGATCCCCGCCACCTTCTGGATCTTTAGTTTGGGCGCGGCCTGCCGGAGGCGTTGTTCCATTTCGGGCGACAGCTTCCTCCCCGGTCGGCGGCCCAGCGCCTTATCCATCTCCGTCTCGCTCAGGAACATCGCGGCGAGTTTGGCCGGGTCGGTCGGCAGGTTCTGCAGGTCCTTCACCGACTTGCCCATGTAATCCCCGCCGCCATGAGGGTCGATGCCGACGTTCGGACCGCTCGCGCTCCACTTCGTCGCCTTGGCGGGGTAGGTGTAGTAGTGGTCGTTGGACCAGACGCGGAAGCTCGACGGTGACCCGGCCTTGCGCCACAGCGCCGCATCCTGCTTGGTCAGCGGGTGGGCCGGCAGGTCGCGGCCGTAGTAGGCCTCTCCCATACCGGGTTTCGCGCCGGACCAGTTGAACGTCTCGTCCGCCGCAGCGGTGATCGCGTACGTCCCGGTGCTGGGGCGCATGATGTAGGACTGGCCCTGGACCACGTCGATGTGCCAGTAGTTGCCGGTCGGCTGCTGTTCGGCCTTCTCCGCCGCTGCCAGGACCGCCCTGGCGTCCAGGTTCACCCGGCCGGGCGGCGCGGGCGTGGTCCCCCCGCCGGTCGTGTTCCCTCCGGCGAGCGCGATCGCCACGGCCGTCGCCGCTCCGACCGCGACCAGGCCGCCGCCCAGCCCCCACCGCAGCCGGAGCAGCGTACGGCGCGGCGGCTCGCTCAGCAGTGCCTTCGCCCGGGCGATCTCCCGGGCGGTGGGCGGACCGGGCTCGGGGTAGAAGTCCCGGACCATCCGCACCTCATCCATGCTGTTCCTCCAAAGTGAGCATCGGATTGGTCCCGCCCAACGCCTTACGCAGCTTGGTTCGGGCACGGTTCAGCCGGGAGCCGACCGTGCCATAGGAGATCCCCAGCGCCGCCGCGACCTCCTCGTGGCTGAGGTCGGCCAGGGCGACGAGCAGCAGCACGTCGCGCTGCCCGCGCGGCAGCGCCGCGATCGCCCCGGCGAGCTCGCCGCGAAGTCCCTGGGCGCTGACCCGCGAATCGACCCGGTCGGTGTGCTCGTCGGCGCCCCGGCCCGGGCCTACCCGGGCGTGTGCCCGCAGCGCACGCGTCTCGGCCCGCTGGTGCTTGCCGGCCACCCTGGTCGCGATGCCGTACAGCCAGGTGCGCACGCTCGCCCGAATCGGGTCATAGCGCCGACGCTGCCGGAACGCCTCCAAGAACGTCTGCGCCGCGACGTCGGCGGCGGCGTCCGGGCCGAGCCGTTTGGCCGCGTATCGATGGATCTCGGCGAAATAGGCGTCGAAGACCTCATCGAACCGCTCGACCGGGTCGGGCGGGGGATCCCCTGTCATGTGGTGCCTTTCCATGGCGCGGATGGCGGTCACATCGGTATCACCCGCGAGCGGCATTCGCTTTCCCGTCCCTCGGAGCAGGACCGAATCCGGTTCGCGCCCGAGGTTCCCTCCCTGGGTACGGGCGCGCCGTGTGTCGGTGGCCCATGGCAGGATGCCGCGCGGTCGAGTATGAGGACGGGGGGCCGGTGGCGGAGGCATTGCCGCGCGCGGTGAAGGCGCTGGTCGGCGTCCGGATCCTCAACCAGCTGGGGGCCTATGCGCTGGCGTTCCTGGCCGTGCTGGCCGGCCCGCGGCTCGCGCCGGCGGCGCTGGCCGTCTTCGGGGCCGCCGCCCTGATCTCGCGGTGGAGCGGAGGGCTGCTGCTCGATCGGCTGAGTCCGCGCGCGACCGTGGCGCTGGGACTGTCGGCGACCGGGGCCGCGCTGCTGGTGCTGGCGGCCGCCCGCACGCCGGCGCAGACGCTGGCCGCGACCGCGCTGGTCGGGCTGGCGTTCGAGATCCACGAGCCCGCGAGCCAGGAGCTGCTGGCCCGGGTGACCGCGGACGGGCAGCGCCACAACGCCTACGCGCTGCTGGGCACCTCGCTCGCGGCGGCAGGGGCGGTGGGCGGCCTGCTGGCCGCGGTCCTGCTCCCCCTGGGCGTGCGGTGGCTCATGGTCGCCGACGCGGCGACCTGCCTGGCGGCCGCGGCGTCGACCGTCGCGCTCCCCGGCGGCGGGCCACCGCGCCCGGCCGCCACCGTACGGCACCGGAGGCCGCGTCGGCCGCCGCTGCTGCTGCTGCGCTCGACCGTCGCGGGCACGGCCTTCGCCTACGGCCACCTGGCGGTCGTGATGTTCCTGCCGCTGATCCTCCTGCAGCGCGGCGCGCCACACTGGCTTCCCGGCCTGGCCATGACGGGCGCGGCCCTGCCGGCCCCGCTCATCGCGCACCTGGCGCGTGGACGGCTGGAACGTCGCGCGCACACGGTGGTCCTGGGGGCGGGCTCGGCGCTGCTGGGCCTGCTCGCCCTGCTCATGGCGGTCGGCCACGGCCTCGCGGTGACCGTGGCGGCCTACCTCGCCTGGACGGCGACCGGCAGCCTGCTGCTGGGACGCTGGCCGGCGATGATCGCCGATGTCGCGCCGGAGGAGGACCGGCCCCGGTGGTTCGCGTTCTTCGGCTCCTCGTGGGGCATCGCCCGGCCCGTCGTGCCCGTGGTCGTCGCGGGAACGGCCGGGCGCACGACCGCGGCGGCGGCGCTCACCCCCGGACGCGGCGTTCTGGACGGTGCCCGTCGTGATGGCCGGACGACGCACCCGCCGCAGGCAGGGGCGTCGTTCGGCCGCGGCCGTAACCCGTCGCCCCGGCGGCCGTGAGCGCCCGGCCGCTCCGGCGACGCCGGTCACCCGGCCGCGACCGGACGACGCACCCGGGCGGCCGTAGGCGCCTGCCTGCCGTGGGCCGTCCCGCGCGCTCGGCAGCGCGGGCAGGGGCTCGGACGAGATGTCGGCTGCGGTGACCGCGAACGTCCACCCGCCGGTGGTGCGGGGAATACGCCGCTCCCGTGACGCCGCTCCCGTGACGCCGGTCAGCCGGCGGCGGGGCGGCTCCCCGCGGGGCAGGGGGCGGCGGCCGTCACCGGTGCCGCCGACCGGGCGGTCCGGGCGCGCGCGGCCCCGGACAGCGCGGCCGTCAGGGCCAGCGCGATGACGATCGCCCCGTACACGGTCGCGGTCGCGCGCAGGCCGAGGGAGGGGACGGCGAGGCCCGCCAGGACGGCGGGCACGCTGAAGGCGAGGTAGCTGACCACGTACACCGCGGCGAACAGTTCCGCCCGCTGGGCCGGGCCCGCCAGGGCGGCCAGGGAACGGAACGCCCCGAGGAAGGCGGCGCCGAACCCGCAGCCGGCGACGGCCGTGCCGAGGAAGAACAGCGGGGTGGAGGTGAGGGCCAGCGCCAGGAGGGTCAGGCCGGTCCCGGCGGCGAGCGCGGCCGATCCTGCGATCATGACCCGCTGCGGCGTCCGGTCGCGGAGCAGCGTCGAGGCCACGGCGCCCGCGCCGGTGAGGGCGCTGACGACCAGACCCCCGATCAGGTGGCTGCGCACGTGCAGGACCCCGGCGCTCAGGGAGCCGCCCAGGGACAGGTAGAGCCCGCCCATCGCCCAGGTCGCGATCAGGCAGGGCAGGGCTGCCAGGAACGGTGCGCGAGCCCCGGCCGGGATCGCCACCCGCGGGCGCAGCGAGGCCAGCGCGCCCGGGCGCGGCGAGACGAGTTCCGGCAGGAACGCCACCGCGGCGGCCAGCAGCAGGAACGCCGCCGTGAGCAGGGCGAACACCAGGGTGGTCGGCGCGGGGGCGTACTGGACCAGCGCCCCGCTGCCCAGGGCGCCGGCGGCCAGGCCCAGGGTGGGCGCCACGCTGTTGACCAGCGGCCCCAGCCGGGTGCCCGGCTGAAGGTCGACCAGCCCGGCGCTGATGGCGCCGGTCGCCGCGCCGGTCGCCAGACCCTGCAGGGTGCGGGCCGCCAGGAGCGTCCCGACGCCGCCGGCCGTCAGGAACAGGGTCATCGCCGCCGTCTCGGCCAGGAGCGCGAGGACCAGGACGGGCCGGCGGCCGACGAAGTCGGACAGGCCCCCGACGGTCAGCAACGCGATCAGCAGGGCGAGGGCGTACACGGCGAACACGGCCGTGAGCGTGGTCGCCGAGAACCGCCACTCATACTGGTACACGACGTAGAGGGGGGAGGGGGCGCTGGCGGCGGCCATGAAGGTGAGCAGGACGCCGCCGAGCAGCCAGAACCCGGCGGTGCGCGGCAGGCGGCGGCCGGTGGTGCGGCCCGTCGCCGGGGCGCGGTCGTGCACGGTGGCCATTCGGGTGCTCCTCAGAACCGTTCCATTAAGATCGAACTGTTGGAGGCTACCCCGGCCCGGCGAACTGTTCAACTATTATCGAACCATGAGTGGATCCTCGCGGGAGATGCCCCATCCCGACGCAGCGGACCTGGTCCTGACCGACGTCCTGTTCGCCCTCAGCGACCCGGCGCGCCTGGAGCTCGCCTGCCGCCTCACCGAGGGTCCCCTCGAGGTCGCGGCCTGCCATCCCGTCGGCGGCGAGATCCCCAAATCGACGCTGTCGCACCACCTGAAGACCCTGCGCGAGGCCGGAGTGGTCCGCAACGAGCCCTACGGCAGGCAGCGCCGGGTCAGCCTGCGCCGCGACGACCTGGAGTCACGCTTCCCCGGACTGCTGGCCGCCGTCCTGTCCCCGGCCCTCGTCGAGGCGTCTCCGCCTCGGTGAGCAGCACTCAGCCTTCGCCGGCGAGCAGGTCGAAGGCGTGCCGGCGGTGCTCGGCGAACAGCCGCAGCGCCGTCTCGGCGTCCCGCGCCCGCAGCGCCGCGGCCAGCCGCGCGTGCTCGTCGGGGATGTGCCCGGTGTAATCCCGCTCGCTCACGCCGATCCGCGTCAACAGGAACAGGTGCACCTGAGAACGGATCGCCTCCCACGCCGCCCGCAGGCGCAGGTGCCCCGCCGCGGCGTACACGGCGTCGTGGAACTCCATGTCCAGCCGCACCATCGCGTGCGCGTCACCGGCCCGCGCCATCCGCTCGGCGACCTCCGCCACGGCCTCAAGGTCCTCGTCGGCGGCCCGCTCGACCGCGCACCGTACGGCCAGGTCCTCCAGGACGGCGCGCAGGCTGTGCAGCTCGGCGGCGTCGCGGGCCGACAGGGTCGGCACCGTGGCGCCGCGATGCCACTCGTTGCGGACCAGGCCCTCACGCTCCAGGCGCAGCAGCGCCTCCCGCACCGGCCCGCGGCTGACCCCCAGCGCCGCGGCCAGCTCCACCTCCCGCAGCCGCGCGCCCGGGGGATAGACCCCGCTGAAGATCGCATCCTGCAGGCGGTCGGCGACCTCGTCGGCCAGGCCACGCCGCCGTGCCGGGCGCAGCACCCCGGCCTCATCCGGACTCATGAGCGAATGTTAACATTCCGACAATTCACGCCGGATTCGCCCGGAAGGACGCACCGCCCATGAGCACCCTGGACTCCCCGATCCCGCGCTTCCACCTTGCCGTGCCCGTCGACGACCTCGCCGCCGCACGCGCCTTCTACGGCGAGCTCATCGGCTGCGCGCAGGGCCGCAGCGCCGACACCTGGATCGACTGGAACCTGCACGGCCACCAGTTCGTCACCCACCTGGTGCCCGGCCGCCGCGAGCGGGCGCACAACCCGGTCGACGGGCACGACGTCCCGGTGCCCCACTTCGGCCTCATCCTGACCGTCCCGGAGTTCCACCGGCTGGCCGAGCGGTTCCGGGCGGCGGGAACCGCGTTCGTCATCGAGCCCTACGTGCGCTTCGAAGGGCAGCCGGGGGAGCAGTGGACGATGTTCCTGCTCGACCCGGCGGGCAACGCCCTGGAGTTCAAGGCGTTCGCCGACGACGCGCAGGTCTTCGCGGCCTGACGCCACCCGCGGGACTGACGGCGACCGTCCCGGAACACCGGCCGGATGACGGTTTCCGGCGATGTCGCCCCGCCCGCTGTCGCGGCGCCGGGGCCTCGCGGTGAGATCGGGGACATGACAGACACCAACATCCTCGTCTTCGCCGCCACGGGGAACGTCGGCCGCCATATCGTCACCCTGCTGCGCGAGGCCGGCCACGCCGTACGGGCGGTCACCCGCGACCCGGGGGCCGCCCGCCTCCCGGCAGGCGTCGAGGTCGTGCCCGGCGATCTGGCCGACCCCGCCACCCTCCACGCGTGCCTCGCCGGGATCGACGCGGTCTTCCTGCTGTGGCCGCTGCACAGCGGCGAGCACCTGCCCGCCGTGCTGGACCTGATCGCCGCGCGGGCCCGCCGCGTGGTCTTCCTGGGCACCGGCGGCGTCCCCGACCTGCCATTCGAGGAACAGGACAAGCTCGTCCACGGCTGCGGCATCGAGTCCACCGTGCTGCGGCCGAGCACCTTCGCCGTCAACACACTGTGGTGGGCGGACCAGATCCGGGCCGGCGACGTCGTCCGCGGCGCGTACGGCGCGCTCCCCATGTCCCTGATCCACGAGGCCGACATGGCCGCGGTCGCGGCCCGGGCCCTGACCGGACCCGGGCACGACGGCGCGACCCACACCCTCACCGGCCCCGAGGTGCTCACCCAGGCCGAGCAGGTCCGGGTCATCGGCGAGGTCCTGGGCCGGCCGCTGCGCTGGGAGGAACTGACCCGCGAGCAGGCCCGCCGGCGCCTGCTGAACGATGAGACGTTCCCGGACTCGTTCGTCGACGTGCTGCTCGACGGTTACGCCGCGATGCTCGCGGGCCCGCCGCCGGTCCTGACCTCCACGGTCCAGGACGTCACCGGCGCCCCGCCGCGGTCACTGCGCCGGTGGGCCGCCGACCACGCCGACGACTTCCGCTGACGGCACCGCGTACGAGTCCCCGGGCGCCGGCTCAGGCGTGGCCGGCCCGGTGTGGAACCGGCGCCGCGCTCCCGTACGAGGGGCAGATCGGCCGCCACCCACTGGGCCGGCGCGAACTCCGGTCGCCGGTCCGTCCCACCGGAGGCGGCCTCTACGCTGGACGGCATGCCGCAAACCCCATCGGACCTGACGATCGGGCAGGTCGCCGAACGGACGGGCCTGAGTGTGCACGCGCTGCGCTTCTATGAGCGTGAGGGCCTCTTCATCTCTCCGGTCCGGCGCGGGCCGGGCGGACGCCGGGTCTACACCGAGGACGACGTGGACTGGCTGACCGTCTGCGTCATCCTGCGCGCCTCCGGGATGCCGTTGCCGGCGATCCGCCGCTACACCGAGCTGGTCCGCGAAGGCGACGGCAACGAGAAGGAGCGGCTCGCGCTGATGCGCCGGCATCAGGAGCGGGTGACCGCCCAGATCGCCGACCTCACGCGCTGCCTCGACCTGGTCAACCACAAGGTCGGGGTGTACGAGGACATCCTCGCCGACCAGGCCGCCACCTGCCGCCCGGCCGGCCGGGGAGCGGTCGACTCATGAGCATGGTCCTGTCGTTCACGCGGGTGACCCCGGAGGAGCTGGACCGGGCGATCGCGGACCCGGAGTGGGCGGAGGGGTACCTGTGCGATCCGGACCTGCCGTTCTGCGACCTCGACAAGGCCTGGGCCGGTATCCAGTTCCTGCTGGACGCGGCCGAGGTGAACGTCGATCTGTACGACGACGGCCTGCCCATCGATGCGGACTGCACGCTCCTCGGCTGGGACGGCGGCATGGTCGCCGACGCCGCCCGGGCCCTGAGCGCGACGCCGTTCGAGGAGCTGGCCGGCCACTACGACCCGCGGAAGATGACCGAGGCGCAGATCTACCCCTGGGTCTGGCGCGAGGACGTCCCCGACTACCTGCGGCACTTCCACCGGGAGCTGGTGGCGTTCTTCCAGGCGGCGGCCGCCTCGGGCGACGCGGCGATCCGGAGCTTCAGTTTCTGATGGGAAACGCCCGCCGTCCGGCGGGCTAGGGGGTGTCCGGTGGGTCTTGTTCGTAGCGAGCGGTGTCCAGAGTGTGCCTCGCAAGGCGGAGGAGGGAGGCAGCCTGGTGTTGGCTGCCGACCGACGACAACGCGGCGAGGCGCGCTCTGGACGCCGCGCAGCCGGACGAAGATCCACCGGCCACCCCCTAGGGTCGCGTCGCGATCGCCCAGCCGGCCGCGGGCAGGCTCACGCGCGGCCCGTCGACCCGCCCGGGTCCGGCCGCGTGCCGCCAGTCACCGGGGGGCAGATCGGCCTCGGCGGGATCGTCGGCGGCGTTCAGCGCGACGGTCACGCCGCGGTCCCCGTCGGAGGCCGTGTAGACCATCGTGGTGTTGGTCAGCGTCGTCACCGTCGTGCGGGCGCGGACCAGCCAGGGATGGCGGCGCCGGAAGCCGATGAGGTCCTGGTGGAGCCGGTAGTACGGGCGGCCGTGCCCGGCCAGGCCCGCCGGGTCGTCGGGGAACTCCGGCCGGATCGCGTCGTCGCCGCCCTCCCGCTCCTCCTTGACCCCGCGGAACGCCTGCTCGTCCCCTGAGTAGATCGCGGGGATCCCGGCGACCGTGCACAGGACGACCAGGGCGTGTTCGAGGTGGCGTTCGTCGTGCAGGCGGCTGGCGATGCGGGTCACGTCGTGGTTGCCAACGAAGGTGTACGGGACGAACGTCTCCAGCAGCGCGTCGTGCCGGTCCAGGGCCCAGGCCAGTTCGAACAGGTTGCGGTCGTTGAGGGAGCTCCAGATCGCCTTCCACAGCTCGTACTGGGTGACCGAGTCCAGGCCGCCGTCGGTGACGTAGGCGGCGTAGTCGCCGTGGATGACCTCGCCCATCAGCCACGCTTCGGGGAAACGGGCGCGGACCCGCGCGGTCACCGTGCGCCAGAACGGCAGCGGCACGGCGTACGCGGCGTCGAGCCGCCAGCCGGCGACGCCCCGCTCCAGCCAGTGCGTCATCACCTGGGTGACGTAGTCGGCGACCCGGGGTTCGTCGTGGTTCAGCGCGACGAGCCGGTGGTGGCCCTCGAAGGTCACGTGGCCGCCGCCAGGGGCGGGCCGGAACCAGGAGGCGTACGGTGAGGCCGGACCGTGCGCGGTGACGTCGGCGAAGGCGGGGAAGCCGCGGCCGACGTGGTTGAACACCCCGTCCAGCAGCACCCGCACCCCGCGCCGCGACGCCTGCTCGACGAGCCGCAGCAGGTCCTCCTCCTCGCCGAGGCGGGGGTCGACGCGGAAGTGGTCGACCGTGTCGTAGCCGTGGGTCTCGGAGGCGAACACCGGGCCGAGGGCGAGCCCGTTGCAGCCCAGCGCGACGAGGTAGTCCAGCCAGTCCGCCAGGCGGGACAGCCGGGGCACCGGCGGCGCGGACGGCGGGAGCGCCCGGTGTTCGGCGCCGGTGAAGCCCAGCGGGTAGACGTGCCACCAGACGGCGTGTTCGGACCAGTGCATCGAAGGATCCCGGGGATGAGTGGTCGGTCAGCCGGCACCGGGGCGGTGCCGCGCGGGGTGGTGCGGGTCGTCGGCGAGCCGGTCCATCAGCGCGCCGGCAAGCCGCAGGACCTGGCGTTCGGTCGGTGACAGCCCGGCCATCGCCGAGGCCAGCCACGCGTCGCGTTCGGCCATGTCGCCGGCCAGGGCGGCGGTCCCCTCAGAGGTGATGGCCAGCACCGACTGGCGGCGGTCGCGCTCGTCCCGGATCCGGGTGACCAGTCCCGTCTGCTCCAGTTCGGCGAAGACGCGGGTGAGGGACTGCGGACGCTGGTGCTGGGCGGCGGCCAGCTCACCGGCGGTGGCCGGGCCGTGCTGGTGCAGGTGGCTGAGGACGCCGAGCTTGTTGACGCTCAGCGCCTCGGGGGAGCGCTCGGCGCGCAGCCGCCGCCCGAGGCGGGTGATGCCCTGACGGACCTGCGCGGCGCTGTCGAGAAGGTCCGCCTCCTCCTGCCTATCGCCCATATTGCTACGCTATCACTTACTATCTCGCGAAGCTTCACCGGGTGAATCAGGGAGAACGGCATCGATGTCGTACGCACTGCGTATCGTTTCCCACGGCCTCACAGGGATACGGCGGCTGGACCCGGGCCTGGCCGGGCTGCGGGCGACCGCCGTCACGATGACCGCGACGCTCGCCGCGTACGCGGCGGCGCTGCTGCTCGAGCACGCCGAGCACCTGCACACCGTCATCCTCGTCCAGGCGGTCGCGCTGGCGCTGACCCTGTCCCGCACCCGCCCCGGCACCACGCCATCCGACCGGATCACGGCCCTGGCCGTCCTGCCGCCGGTGGCCGTCGCGGCCGCCGAGACCTCCGCGCTGATGTCCCGTCACCCCGCCGCCGGCGACACGGTGTTCACCGCCTTGATCTGCGCCACGATCGCCGTCCGCCGGTTCGGCCCGCGGGCGGCCAGGGCAGGGACCCTCGCCGTGCTCCCGCTGATCGCGGTGCTCGTCACACCGCCCGGCGGCCGGCCCCCCGGTCACGACCAGGACCTGTGGGCCGGACTGGTGGCGCTGATCGCCGTGCTGTGCGGCCTCACCGCCCAGGGCATCGCGGACCGCCTGGGATTCACGCGCCCGGCCGCCGCCATCCCACCCGCTCCCGCCCCGGCGGCCGGGGGGAGACGGCTTTCGGCGAGCACCCGCATGAGCCTGCAGATGGGCGGGGCCGTGGGGGCCGGATTCGCCGCCGGCCACCTGCTGTTCCCGCAGCACTGCGCGTGGTCGGTGCTCACCGCGTTCGTGGTCTGCAGCGGGGCGCGGGGACGCGCGGACGTCGTCCACAAAGGCGTTCTGCGCACCGCCGGCGCCGCGGCCGGGACCGCCGCCGCCACGGTGACCTCCGGCGCGTTCGGCCCGCACGACGCCCGCTCCATCGCCGTGATCTTCGCGGTCCTCGCCGTCGCGACCTGGCTGCGCCCCGCCGGCTACGGCTACTGGGCCGGCTGCGTCACCGCGGCCCTGTCCCTGCTGTACGGCTACTTCGGCCAGTCGGCCCCCGACCTGCTCACGACCCGGCTCGAGGCGATCGCCGTCGGAGCCGTACTCGGCGTCGCGGCGTCCTGGCTGATCCTGCCGATCAGGTCCATCGACGTGCTGCGCCACCGCACCGCCGACGCCCTGGCCGCCCTGGGGGAGTTCCTCGCGGCCGCGCGCCAGGACCCGGGCCACCTGGCCGATCACCAGGCCGGCTTCGACGGCACCCTGCACCGGCTCGAGCAGATCGCCGGCCCGCTGCGCGCCCACCGCCTGCTCCGCCGCACCGCGCCCCACCCCGCCGACGCGATCGACGCCGTACGCCGGTGCGCCGCGCCCGTCCACGCCATCACGCGATGCGCCGCCGAAGCGGGCGAGGTGCTCACGTCACCCGACATCGTCCGCCTGAACACCGCCGTCACCGCCGACCTGACCCGGGCCCGCCTGGCCGTCGGCCGCCGCCCCCTCACCGAGCCCCGCCCACCCGCACCGACGCCCGCCGCGCCGGGCCCTTCGGCGGACGAGCGGGTCCGCGCGGCGCTGCTCGAGCTCGACGCCGCCGTACGGACCCTCCCGCCGATCTTCGCCCAGGCCACCGGCTGAGCAGACGGCGCCGCGCCGGGGAACCGCATCCGAACGGCCGTACGGGACCGCCCGCCGTCGACGCCCCGGATCAGCGGGCCGCCAGTTCGGAGAACCAGGTCCGGCGCGCGTCGGAACGCCCGGCCGTCAGGCGGGGATGCTGAGCGCGACCAGGGCGACGTCGTCGTCGGCCGGCTGGTCGAACGTCGCGACCAGGGCCCGCAGGCGGTCCATCAGGGCGGGCGCGGCCAGCCCCGTTCAGTCGGCCAGGAACGCCTCCAGCCACTCGTCCCCGAACCGGGTCCCGTCGCGGTGCGCGTTGTCGTAGACCGCGCCCTCCAGGCAGCCACTGATCGGGCCGCGCAGCTCGCAGGTCTCCAGCCGGCCGTCGGCGCGCAGCACGATCAGCGGCGGATGCCCGCCGGCGGCGGGAGAACGCGAACGGTACGGGACGACACCGGCCGCCACCGAACGTGACCACATCGCGGTCCGCACGGCCGGCGTCCCCACCGGCCCCTTACGGTGGGAGGCGCTATGCGCACCATCAAGCACTCCGGCGTCCATGAACTGCAGATCCGCCGATCCCGGTTCATCTGCGCACTGGCCCGCGTGGTGACCGAGGAGGAGGCGCAGGCGTTCATCGCCGAACGCCGCCGCGCCCACCGCGACGCCACCCACAACTGCACCGCCTACGTCCTGGGCGAGCACGCAGAGATCACCCGCAACAGCGACGACGGGGAACCGGCCGGCACCGCCGGACTGCCGATGCTAGAGGTCCTGGGCCGCCGCGACCTGACCGGTGTCGTCGCCGTCGTGACCCGGTACTTCGGCGGGATCAAGCTCGGCGCCGGCGGCCTGGTCCGCGCCTACGGCCAGGCGGTGGCCGAGGCGATCGACGCCGTGGGAGTGGTCGAGCGCCGGCCCGTCGTCACCGTCACCGTCGCCGTCGGACACGAACGGGCGGGCCGGCTCCAGCGGGACCTGCACGCCTCGCCGTACCCGCCGTCGGGCGCCCGCTACGGGCCCAGCGCCGAGATCGACGTGCCGGTGCCGGAGGCGGAGCTGGCCGCGTTCGAAGCGTGGGTCGCGGCCGCCACCGGCGGGCAGGCCGCCGTCCGGCGGGGCGCCCGCACCCTCATCGACGTGGACGTGTGACAGTCCCGAACAAGACTGCCAGAAGATGTCAGGTATCGCCGGAATCATGGGAGCCGTTCATCGACGAATGAAAGGCGGCCATCCATGACCGCGATCGCCTCACTGGCCATGGTCAACCTCGACTGCGCCGATCCCCGCGCGCTCGCCGAGTTCTACCACCAGGTCCTCGACCTGCCGATCACCTACAGCGACGACGCATGCGCCATGATCGGCGACGGCGTGACCAACGTCGGTTTCGGGCGGGTGGAGGGCTACCGGCCACCGAACTGGCCCGACACGGACTCTTCCAAGCGGTACCACCTCGACCTGTACGCCGACGACCTGGACGAGGCCGAGACGCGCTGCGTCAAGCTCGGGGCCGTACGGCCGGAGTTCCAGCCGGGCGGCGACCGCTGGCGGGTCCTGCTCGACCCGGCCGGTCACCCGTTCTGCGTCTGTCTCCGCCCCGGGGACGCCTCCTAGAACACGCTCGTGCGGTGCCCGGCCCCCGCCGGACACCGCACGAGCGATGCTCGCCCCGCCCCAACCCGAACACCTCACCCCCTCAGCGGGACCAGGCACCACGAGCAGAACGCCACGCCGAGCACCCGACCCCTCAGGCGTCCTGCCGCGAATCCCCCTCACACACGATGACCTCACACGGCGACGCGGTCAGCACGGTCGGGACCGTACAACCGCCGAGCGGATCGCCGTTATGGGAGTTCAGCCGCGCGCCGACCACAATGACCTCGGCCCGCTCGGCGAGCCGGGTCAGCTCCGCACCGGCATCACCGCGCGCGACCCGCAGCCGCGTCGTGACGTGCTGCGAGCGCGGCAGGAGCCGGGCCACCTCATCGCGCAGCCGCAGCCACGCCCGCCCCCACCGCCACAACCCCTCCGACGCCGGAACGACCTGGACGACGTCCAGGCGAGCATGACGGCGCCGGGCCTCCTCCGCCGCCCGGCGCAAAGCCGCGACGGAGTTGGGGGATCCGTCGAACCCCGTGATCACGTACCGGGGTCCCGGAACAACGTGCATGACGACCTCCTCGTGTCGATATCCACGATCGCCGCTGCGACCCGGCCGGCGAGAGAGCCGAGCGGCCCCGTCCGGCGGGACCTTCGGCCCTTCTGGGCCCGCGCCGCTCCCACCGACGCTGGAAACGGCGACGGTGATCCGCCGACACGCACCAGGAACGCCACCGACCACCGCACATCGGCGAGGAGTTGAACGGCCATGACGACGTTGCCGGGAACGGCCCTGACGGCCCACGAGTTCTTCCGGGGCATGCCCGAACGCCACATCGACCGGCTCGCCCGGACCGCCCACTACGTCGACGTGCCGGCCGGGCACCGCTTCTTCGAAGAGGGCGGACGCGCCGACCGGTTCTGGCTCATCCAGGCCGGCCGCATCACCCTGGACCTGCGCGTGCCCGGGCGCGGCCCGGTCGTCATCGAAACGCTCGGCCGCGGCACCGTGCTGGGATGGTCCTGGCTGTTCCCGCCGTACGAATGGCGCTTCGGCGCCGTCGCCGCCGAACCCGTCCGCGCGATCGTCCTGGACGGCCGCGCCGTACGCGCCCTGTGCGTGACCGACCCGGCCCTCGGCTTCGAACTGACCCGCCGGTTCACCGCCATCATGCTCGAGCGCCTGCAGAACACCCGGATGCGGCTGATCGACCACTGCGCCCCGGCCTGACCGCCGCACCGGCGCCGTGACGGGCGCGCCGCGGCCTCAGCCGGCACCGGCCCCGCCTGCCCGGGGGCCGGGCTCAGGCCGGTGAACCGCCCGCGGACGCTGAGATCCGGCGCCCCGACACCAGTTCAGGAGTGATCGCCAGAAAGTGGTCGCGGGCGCCCGGCGCCCACACCCGCAGCGCCAGGGCACGCACCCGGGCGAGCTCACCCGCCTCCGCCACCACGCGGGCCTGCCCGGTCACCACCACCGACCAGCCGCTGCCGGAGACCGGGTCGAGGTCATCGGCCTCGAAGGCCACCACCGCGTCACGGGCCGCGGCCGCCAGCTTCGACCCCGGCGCGGTCCGGATGATGATGTCGCCGCCGCTCACCGCGAAGTTCACCGGCTGCACCGCCGGCAGCGCCCGATCGGTGAACACGATCCGGCCGACCGGCACGGTCTCCAGCAGCCGCAGACACTCCTGCGCGCCCAGCACCTCCAGCCCACCGGAGTCCCGGACGACGTCACTCGTCACGGGACTCGCGGCCCTCGGCCGCCTTCAACTGGGCCACGAACGCGGCCGCCTGCGTACGACGGCGCATGTCGAGCTTGGCGAACAGGTTCGACACGTAGTTCTTCACCGTCTTCTCGGCCAGGAACAGGCGCTCGCCGATCTGCCGGTTCGTCAGCCCCTCACCGATCAGCTCGAGGATCTGACGTTCCTGACTCGACAGGGCGGCCAGGGGATCCTTGCGTGTCTGGCGCTCCCGCAGCCGCTGCAGCATCTGCGCCGTACTGCGCGGATCCAGCAGCGACTGCCCGGACGCCACGGTCCGTACCGCGCTGACCAGGTCGGACCCATGGATCTGCTTGAGCACATACCCCGCCGCACCGGCCATGACCGCGTCGAACAGCGCCTCCTCATCGGAGAAGGAGGTCAACATCAGGCACGCCACCTCCGGCATCCGCGAGCGGACCTCCCGGCACACGGTGACGCCGTCCCCGTCGGGCAGCCGCACGTCCAGCACGGCCACGTCCGGGCGCGCCGCCGGGATACGCGCCAGCGCCTGCTCCGCACTGCCGGCCTCGCCCACGATCTCGATATCCGATTCCGACGACAGCAAGGCCGCCACCCCGCGCCGGACGACCTCATGGTCATCCAGCAAGAACACACGGATGGTCATGAACGCCTCGCTTCCCTTCGCCGTGCGACGCCCAACCCTAAACACCGCGGCCCCGCGGGGGCAGGACGCCACGGCCCTGAAATCAAGGACCAACGGCCCTGTCAGCCCTGGCATCGATCCCGTCATTCCCCCACAGAACACACCTACGCGGACACCCGGCGGTCAGGAGGGGGAGGAGCGGTGCCCGCCGGCCAGCCGATCACCCAGATCGCTGCGCCGATACAGGACCTGACGCCCGTGCCGGGCCCGGGTGACCAGCCCCGCCGCGAACAGCACCCGCAGATGCTGGGACACCGCGCTGGGCGTCACCCCCACACGGCGGGCGAGCTCAACGGTGGCCAGCGGCTCCTCCAGCAACCCCAGCAGCCTGGCCCGCGGCGCGCCGAGCAGCGAGACCAGAGCGGACGCGCCGGCAGCCGGCGCCGGAGCCCACAACGTCGCCACGCCACGGCTCGGATACACCAGCATCGGCGCCTCGTCCGGACTGACCGGGGGAGCGGGCTTGTGCGCGAACACCGACGGCACCAGCAGCAGCCCCCGCCCCGACGCCTCGACGCGGTGCGCGCCGATCATCTTGTCGATGTGCAGCACCCCGTCGTGCCATCGCAGGTTCGGGTGCATGTCAGCGAACAGCAGGCGGGCACCGCCCAGGGCCAGCTGCCGGGCACGATAGGTCATGTCGGCCTCCAGCAGCAGGCGCATCCGCGGCCACGCCGGCTCGACGGCCAGACCCCAGTACCGCCGCAACAGCTCACAGATCGCATCCCGCAGCCGGACGACGGCCGCGTCGTCCGCGGTCGCGTCCCGCAGGACGCGGGGGAGCGGGCCGGGCGCGTGCGCCGCCAGCAGATCACGCCGCACCAGCCCCGGGGAGGCCCGGCGGACAACGGCCAGTTCCTCCTCGAAGGCCCGGGCGAAACCCGCGGGCCGCGGGGTCAGGAAGTCGGGAAGGGTGAGCCGGTCCCCGACCAGGGACATCAGCAGACCCGCGTCCAGCGTGCCGAGCCCGCCGATGACGGACCGGCGCCACGGCAGATGCAACGCCGACAGACCCGGATCCCGCAGCACCCGCAGGCTCAACACCGTCTCGGTCACGGGGGAGAGGGCGAAACGCGTGTCGGCGAGGTCCTCGACGCCGAGCACAAAACCGATCATTAAGCCACAGGCTACATTCATCGACGGCCGAGCATCGCTGCCGTGAACTCAGGCCCATGACATCCGCAACCCACAGGCGGCCCGCACGCGCCGGGACACCGGCCCCGGAACCGGCACCGACGGGCCGGGGGAGCGAGATCGGCCGCCGGATGGTCCTGACCCTGGCCCTCACCTGCGCCGTCGCCGTCGGCACCGTCTACTTCCCGCAGTCGATCAGCCCGCTGATCGCCGCCGGACTGCACGTGCCACCCGACGCGGCGGCCCTGGCGGTGACCGCCGTGCAGGCCGGCTACACCGCCGGGATCTTCCTGCTCGTCCCGCTCGGCGACCGGCTGCCGCCCCGGCCCTTCCTCGCCACCCTGCTCGCCCTCACCGGCCTGAGCCTGCTCGCCGCCGGCTGCGCGCCCGCCCTGCCGGCCCTGATCGTCGCCGGCGCCCTCACCGGCGTCACCACGGTCGCCGCACCGATCATCGCCCCGCTCGCCGCCGGGCTCGTACCCGCCGACCGCCGCGGAGCGGTGACCGGCACCCTCCTCAGCGGGTCGATCGGCGGCATGCTGCTGGCCCGCACCTTCAGCGGAACACTCGGCGAACGACTGGGCTGGCGCGCCCCCTACCTGGTGGCCGCGGCCGTGACCCTGATCCTCGCGGCCGTCCTGGCCCTCACCCTGCCCGCCACCGCCCCGGCCGCACGCCGCCCGTACCCCGCGCTCATCGCCGAGTCGCTGCGCCTCCTGCGCACCGAACCGGACCTGCGCCGCTCCTGCCTCTACCAGGCGTGCGTCTTCGCCGGATTCTCCGCCGTCTGGACCTGCCTGGCGCTCCTGCTCACCGGCCCGGCCTACGGCCTGGACGCCCAGGCGGCCGGCATGCTCGCCCTGGTCGGGGGAGCGACCATGCTCTGCACCCCGATCGCCGGCCGCCTGGTGGACCGCCGGGGCCCCGGCCCGGTGAACCTCATCTGCCTGCTCGGCGCCCTCACCGCCGCCGGCGTCCTCCTCCCGGGCGCCTCTGGCGGCGCGCCCGGACTGGCCGCGCTGACCGCCGGCACGCTGCTGCTCGACGTCGCCATGCAGTCCGGCATGGTCGCCAACCAGGCCCGCATCTTCGCGCTGCGCCCCGACGCCCGCAGCAGGCTCAACACCGCCTACATGACGTGCGCCTACCTCGGCGGCAGCGCAGGTTCCTGGCTCGGAACACGCGCCTACGAGCACGCCGGATGGCCGGGAGTGTGCGCGCTCGCCGCGGCGCTCACCGCACTCGCCCTGGCCCGCCACGTCCTGACACCGCCCGGCCGCAGGCCACCGCGCGGCACGGACACCGGCGACCGCCTCACCGAAGAGCAGAGCGCAAACCGGCCGCGGAAGGACCGGCACGTCGCTCCGGCCATGGCACTTCCGCAGCCGCCACGACAGAAGGAGCGTGACGCGACCAGACCCGCGGCGGACTCCACCGGCGCAGGACTCGTCCCGGCGCAGACCGCCGGCCGACGGGGCCCGGCAGGGCGAGCGAGGGGATGCGCCGGACGCGCCACCAAACCCTCTACTTGACATAATGTCCCTTATCGAGCATCGATGAGAGGCCCGAGGAGCGGGGTCAGGAACGGCTCGAGCCCCGTCGCCACGACATCACGGCGACGCTCGCGATCGACGGCGGCACTGATGGCGAGAACGGCCCGTCCGGCAGGCGGCGCGCCGCAAAGCCGGTCACGACGGAACCTGACCGGCGCGGCCTTGGGATCGGCCTGACGTCTGAACGGTTCCGAGCCGGCCGGCGCATCACCAGGCACCCGGGCCGCCGGACGCCTGAGTCGCGGCCGCGCCGCCGTCGCCGCGAGTATGAGCCGCCGCAGGCTCGCATCGCCCGCGCCGGCTCCGCGCGACCGGCGCATTTTCGCGGCCTTCCCCACGTCGGCCCGGGCCCGCCCGAAGACGATGTAAACCAGACAGAATCCAGCTTCTGTCTGGTTTATCCCATTTATTCGCTATTGACGGGTTCAATGCTGGAGCCGAGCAGTTCTGCGCCATCCGCTCCTACCTGGCCACCACCGCGCACGACATCGGCCTGCTCGACGCGCTCACCCGCCTCACCGACCGGCGTCCCTGGCTGCCCCCGGCCGTCTGAAATTGCGCTCGCCCAGCTCGCTCCGCGCAGGCCACGGATCCGGGACGGGGGGTCGCGGCGGCTGCCTGACCGGAAGACCGCTTCCCCCCGGGAAAGCGATTCTTCTCGGGTCGGCCGATATCGTGATCCGGTGAAATTGACGAATTTCGGGCACGCCTGTGTGCGCGTCCAGGACGGCGATCGGGTGCTGGTGATCGATCCGGGTACCTTCTCCGACGCGGAGGCGGCGCTGTCCGAAGCTACAGCCGTGCTCGTCTCCCACGAGCACCCCGACCACATCGACGTCGAGACGCTCAAGGCCGCCTGGGCGGGCAACCCGACACTGACCGTCCACACCCATGCGGCGCTGGCTGCCGAGCTCGGCCCGGGAGCGGTCACGGTTGCCGCCGGCGAGACCTTCACCGCCGCCGGCTTCACCGTGAAGGCCGTGGGTGGCGTTCACGCCGAGGTCATCGACGGACTGCCCGGCTGCCCGAACCTCGGGTTCATCGTGGACGGCCTCTACCACCCAGGAGACTCCTTCTTCGTCCCCACCGACGAGGTCGACACCCTACTGGTCCCGGCATCCGGCCCCTGGGTGAAGATCGGCGATGCCATCACCTTCGTCCGCGACGTCCGGCCGGCCCGGGCGTTCCCGATCCACGACATCCAGCTCAGCACGATCGGTCTCGAGTACTTCGACGAGTGGCTCGAGGAGGAAACCGACTACGCCCGCATACCGGTGGGCGATTCAGCCGATCTCTAGTACGGCAGCTCATGAGCGAGATCATCTTGATGTCGGATGCGAGGGTCGCCGCCGTGCCGGTGCGCGAGTGCGGCGAGCGTCTCGTGGACGTCCGCCGTGAACCCTCGCTGCTGACCGGCGTGCGCCCGGAGGACGAGCCGGCGGCCTATTTCGTACGGGAGGGGGTCCTCGACCGGCTGGTGAAGGCCCAGGCGTCGCTGCCCGAGGGCGTTCGGCTGCTGCTCGTCGAGGGGTACCGGCCGTTATCGCTGCAACGGCGCTATTTCGAGGGGTACGCCGCCGATCAGCTGCGGGCCGAGAATCCCGGCTGGCCCGATGAACGGATCATCATGGCGGCGAGCCGTTTCGTCTCTCCGCCGGAGATCGCGCCGCACAGCGCCGGGGCGGCCGTCGATCTAACGCTCGCCGACGCGGACGGCCGTGAGCTCGACCTGGGCACGGCGATCGACGCGAGCCCTGAGGAGAGCGCGGGCGCCTGCTTTACCGCCGCGGGCAGCATCGGTGATGAGGCACGTGCCAACCGGGAGATCCTGGCTGCGGCGCTGACGGCCGCGGGCCTGGTGAACTACCCGACGGAATGGTGGCACTGGTCCTACGGCGACCATTACTGGGCGCTGGCCACCGGAGCCGCCGCCCCCTACGGGCCCTGTGCATCCCCGCCGGCGGCCACGTGACATGAGGCCTGAACCGCCGCCGGGACGACCGGACGCCCCCGGGCGAACACAATGGCCGGCCCGGGCATCGCTGCGGCGCGCGGATTCGCGGTCCCCTGGCGGGCCCGGGTTCTGTCGGAGGGCGGCGGTAGGGTCCGGCGGGTGCGTCCTGCCGAGGTTCAACGGATCACCGTGGAAGAAGCCGCGGATCGCTACGCGGAGATGGTGCGGGCCAAGACGGTCACCGGAGCGCTCGCGCCCAGCACCGCGGAGATCTACACGCGTGACGTCCACACGTTCGCCGATCTGACCGGCGGGGGCCGGGTGCTGGACGATCTGACCGGTGAGGACGTCGACGAGGTGCTGCTGCGGTTCGCCCGAAAACCGGACGGGCGCCGCAGGGCGCAGGTGGCCGGCGATGGGGCCGCTCCCCTGCAGAGCGCTTACTCTCAGGCCCGGTTCCGCAGGTCGGTGTCGGCGTTCTTCCGGCACGCGGCGGTGGCCGGGTGGGTCCAGCTGAACCCGATGCGGGCGGTGACGGTCACGACGCGGCAGCGGGGAGGCCTGCGCCCGGAGCGCCGCGCGCTGACCCGCGAGCAGGCCGAAGGCCTGTTGGGAACGGCGCGTGTGCTTGCGTCGGCCGCGCCGGACGAGCGTAAACGCGCCGATCAGCGCACCGAGCTGCGCGACGCGCTGATCGTGTTGCTGCTGGCGACGGTGGGCCCGCGGGTGTCGGAGCTGACCCGCGCGGACGTGGACCATTTCTTCACCAACGACGGGGTGCGTTACTGGCGGATCTTCGGCAAGGGAGGCCGTACGCGTGACGTGCCTCTCCCCCGCGGTGTCGCGCAGGTGCTCGACGCGTATCTGGCGCATCGGCGCGCCCGCGGGGTGGAGACCCCGGCGCTGCTGTTGTCGTGGCGGGGGCGGCGGCTGGCGCGCGGCGACGTCCAGGGGGTGATCGACCGGGTGCTGGCGCGGGTCGATCCGGATCGGCGGCGTTCGGTGACCCCGCACGGGCTGCGGCACACGACCGCGACGCATCTGCTGGCCGCGGCGACCGACATGGACGCGGTGCGGCGGGTGCTGGGGCATTCGGACCTGTCGACGCTGGGCCGGTACCGCGACGAGCTGCCCGGGGAGCTGGAGGCGGCGATGCGGGTGCATCCACTGCTGGGGCCGGAGGAGCCCGGGGACCGCCTCCGGTAGTCGCGCGAGGTCGCCCCGGGCCGCGGGAGGCACTCCCCCGCCGGCACCGAGACGCCGCGGGGGGCGCCGGCGTTCTGAGGACCTCGGGGCCACCCGCGCTACGGCTTTCTCGCCGCGGTCACCGGCTCTGCGCCGACCGGCGTGCCCGCCGGGGCTGTCCGGTCAGCGACGATCCTCCGCCGCAGTGAGCAGAGCCCGCCTTCGGCGGCCCGGCGCGGCGGTCATGCGGTGCGGTGGGTCCGGCGCAGGGTGCCCAGGGCCGCCAGGGCGCCGGCGAGGACCGTGATCGCGGTGATGGCGAGGACGGCGCGGGTGTAGGCGCCGGCGGGATGGCCGCCGAGGGCGGCCTGGAAGCCGCGGACCGCCCAGTAGGCGGGCAGGGCGGGTGCCAGGTCGCCGATCCAGCGGGGCAGGCCGGTGAGCGGGACGAGCGCGCCGCTGAGCCCGGTCGTGATCATCGCGGTGATGTCGGCGATCGCGCCGAGCCGTCCGCGGCTGTTCAGCCAGGCGCCGAGGGCCAGGCCGAGGGCGGTGGCGCAGGACGCCCAGGCCAGCCACAGCAGGGGCAGCCGCCAGGTGCCGGCGGTCAGGTCGAGTCCGTACCACCAGCCGGCCTCGGCGAACAGCAGGGCCTGGAGGGCGAGGAAGACGGTGACGAGCGGCAGGGCCTTGCCGGTCAGGACGGCCACGGGGCGGGCGGGGGTGGCGCGGAGCCGGTCCCAGGTGTGCCAGTCGCGTTCGGCGAGGATCTGTTCGCCGGCGACGTCGAGGGCCAGGAGGGTGAACATGACCGCGGTGCCGGCGGCGGCGCTGGTGGCCCCGGAGACGCCGGGGCCGGCCATCCGCTGGTAGACGGGGTGCAGGACGGCCATGAGGGTGGAGGACATGACCGCGTAGGCGATGAGGGTGCCCGGGTCGCGCGCCAGCAGGACGCAGGTGTGGCGGGCGATGACGGCGATGTCACGCGGCATGGGTGGACTCCGGGGCGGCGAGGTGGCGGTACAGGTCGTCGAGGGTGGGCGGGGTGATGTCGATGCCCCGCAGCCGTGCGGCGTCGGAGCCGAGTTCGGTGAGGGCGTGTGCGGCGGCCTCGGCGGGCCGGGGTGAGGTGATGACGAGGGTGTCCTGGCCGCGGTGGCCGGGCGCGGGGCCGTCGAAGCGCAGGCGGGCGGTGCCGGGCAGGCCGTCGAGGAGGGACTCGCGGGGGCCGCGCGCGATGACGCGGCCGCGGGCGGCGACGGCGAGGGTGGCGTCCAGGTCGACGAGCTCGGGCAGGTAGTGGGTGGTGTAGCAGATGGCGGCGCCGTCGTCGGCGCGGGCGCGGACGGCGGCCAGGAGCGCCTGGCGGGTGGCGGGGTCGGCGCCGACGGTGGGTTCGTCCAGGAGCAGGACCTTGGGGCGGTGCAGGAGCGCGGTCGCGGTCTGGACGCGGCGCTGCTGACCGCCGGAGAGCCGGCCGACGGGCTGGTCGAGCAGGTCGTGCAGGGCCATGGCGGTGGTGACCTGGTCGATCTCGGTGCGCAGGCGGCGGCGGTGGAGTCCGGCCAGGCCGCCGTAGAGGCGGAGGTTGTCGCGGACGGTGGCGGTCGGGTACAGGGCGGGTTCCTGGGGCGCCCAGCCGGTGAGGCGGCGGGCGGCGCGGCGGGCCGGGTCGGCGCCGTCGATGAGGACGTGGCCGGAGTCGGGCCGGTCCAGGCCGCACGCGATGCGGGCGAAGGTGGTCTTGCCGGCGCCGTTGTGGCCGATGAGGCCACAGATCTCCCCCGCCGTGACGGTGAGGTCGAAGCCGTCGAGGGCGGTGGCCGGGCCGAATCGTCTGCGCAGCCGTGAGGCGTGAAGCATGGGCACTCCAAGAAAGTATACAGCGTATATATACACTGTATACCGAGGAGGTGGTGCGGTCCATGGCCCGGAGAGGACTGACGCGCGGCGAGATCGTCGACGCGACGTGGGACCTGGCGGCGCAGCGGGGGCTCGCGGCGGTGACGATGCGCGCGGTCGCCGAGCAACTGGGGGTGACGCCGATGGCGCTGTACCGGCATGTCGGGGACAAGCAGGGCCTGCTCGACGGCCTGGTCGAACGCCTACTCGGGGAGATCCCCGTGCCGGACCCGGAGCTGCCGTGGCGGGAGCGGCTGCGCGAGCTGGCCGCCGGGATCCGGGCGGTGGCCCGGGCGCACCCGGACCTGTTCCCGCTGCTGTTCCACCGCCCGGCGGTCACCGCGGCGGCACGCCGCCCACGGGACTCGGTCTACGCCGCCTTGCGCGAGGCGGGTCTGGCCGGGGACGACGTCGTACGGGCGGAGCGGCTGCTGTCGACGTTCATCCTGGGGTTCGCGGCCTCGGAGGCGGGCGGCCGGTTCGCCCACCTGGACGCCGAGGCGGAGTTCGGTTACGCCACCGACGCCATCGCGCGCCTGCTCGAGAAGGACTGACGGGCCCCGGCGCGGAGGCTTGCGCGCCTCCGCCGGGCTCTCCTCTGCCCCACGGCCAAGACGATGCGCCCGACCGGCGCGATCGCGGACCGGCCCTTCGTACGCGCCCGGCGGATCCCGCGGGCCCGCGAGCAGTCCGGCGAGCGGGCCGCCGGCCCGCTCGCTGAGACGGTCAGGCCCGCTCGGTGGCGCGCCCGTCGCCGAACGCGCGGTCCAGGTGCCGCAGGCCGTCGCCGATCCGCTCGGCCGGGATGAGGCCGTAGCCGAGCACCAGGCCCGCCTGCGGCGGCCCGGCGCAGTAGCCGTCCAGGGTCTCGACGGCGACGCCGAACCGGCGGGCCCGGTCGCGTACTCCCCCGAGGTCGGCCCGGACGCCCGGGCGCATCCGCGCGCACAGGTGCAGGCCGGCCGTGGAGGGCACGATCGCGAGCCGGTCGGCGAAGTCCTCCGCCAGTGCCGTGACGAGGCGCTCGCGGCGCGCCGCGTAGATCCGGGTGGCCTTGCGGACGTGCCGGGCCAGTTCCCCGGAGTCGATGAGGCGGGCCAGGGCGGCCTGGGCGGCGGGCTCGCCGTGCGAGTCGGCGAGCTGCCTGGCCGCGCGCAGCCCCGGCCGCAGCGCGGCCGGGGCGATCAGGAACCCGGCGCGCAGCATCGGTGACAGGGTCTTGGAGAAGGTGCCGACGTAGACGACTCGCCCGGTGCGGTCGAGGCTCTGCAGGGGCTGCAGCGGGCGGGCGGAGAACCGGAACTCGCTGTCGTAGTCGTCTTCGACGATCACGGCGCCGTGGCGGTCCGCCCAGGAGAGCAGCGCGGTGCGCCGGGCGGCCGACATCGGCGTGCCGAGTGGGAACTGGTGGGAGGGCGTGACGTACACCAGGCGGGCGCCGGGCGGGAGCGCCGTGACGTCGATGCCTTCCTCGTCGACGGGCACGCCGGTGACCCGGGCGCCGAGGGCGGCGAACAGCCGTCGCACCGGGGGGTAGCCGGGTTCTTCGACGGCGACGCGGTCGCCGGGGGCGAGCAGGACCCGGGCGATGAGGTCGAGGGCCTGCTGGGCTCCCTGGGTGACCAGGACGTCGTCGGCGTCGGCGCCGACAGAGCGGGACACCCCGATGTAGCGGGCGATGGCCGCGCGCAGGCCGGCGTGCCCGGCGGGGTCGCCGTAGCCGGAGGCGCGGACGGCCGAGGCGCGCAGTTCGCCGGTGAGGAGACGGCGCCAGGCGGCGAGGGGGAACAGGTCGCCGTCGGGCAGGCCGACGCCGAAGTCGTAGGCGGCCGGGGGTCCGGTGGTGTGCGGCGCGGGGGTGGGGGAGTCCCAGGGCGGCCGGGGCCGTACCGCGTCGCCGGAGGGGGCGGACCGGGGGCACGTGCCGGGGGCCTGCCCGGCGGCGACGAAGGTACCGGCGCCGACGCGGGCGGTCACGAAGCCCTCGGCGGTCAGGCGTTCGTAGGCGACGCACACGGTGTTGCGGGAGACCTGGAGGCGGCGGGCGAGGTCGCGGGTGGGCGGCAGGCGTTCCCCCGGGCGCAGCCGGCCGTCCAGGATCGCCTCCAGCAGCCCGTGGTAGATGCGGGACGCCAGGTCGCCGGGACCGTCCAGGCTGATGTGCGGGTCCACGCACCGACCATACATTGGCCCATTCGAATCAGTGGATATCAGGCTCTTTCACGTACCAATGGGTGCGGTTGGCTGGACCTGGCGAAGAGGGGTCGGTGGATCGCCCGGGGCGCGGAGTGGTCCGCGCCCCGGGTGCGGCCAGATGCTGGAACTGCCACGATCAATCGCCGTAGTCATAGTCCTCGACGTTGCCGCTGTCGGATACGCGGCTGTTCCGAATGCCTCCGACGTTCCTCGAGCCGCCGGTGACGTTGCCGACGCCACCGATACTCGTGGTGTCGTCACCGTCGTCTCTCGGGATGAATTCGCGCCCGGCCAGGAGGGCACTGGGGTTTCCGCTGCCCCTGATATCGCTGCCGGAGACACCGCGCGCCGCGGCGGCGCTCTGGGCGAACGCGGGCGAAGTGATCATCAGCGCGCTCGCCACTGCCGCGGCCGCCAGGCCGGAAGCGGCACAAGCCTTCCTCATCATGTTGGGTCCCCCCTTTACGAAAATTGCATTGGCTAACTTAATGTGGCGCTCTCTCTTGGATGTTCCGAGAGCCATCACAATCGCCATTATTGCTGAATTATCTGGAAACAACACAATGGGTAGGCAAGGCGCGAACAAATTGGTGATGTTATAGGGATTCCCTATCATGCTTCCGCGGTCTGCGGGGCGCCGAGGGCTCGGCTCACCGCCGCCGGCCGGCAGGGGGTGAGGTCCTCACGGCGGCGGGGGGTGGCCGCCGGTTCGTTGAGCCGGGCGGTCAGGTGGGCAGGCATTCGCCGGTGACGGCGGAGAACAGCCGTTCCTTGCCCTGCGCGATCCGCAGCCGGACCCGGTCGCCCTTGGCCGGTGGCGCGTTCGGGTCGACCCGGGCGATGACGGTGTGCTCGGCCAGCGCCGGGTCGGTCGCCTCGGCGTACCGGCCGTACAGGAAGGCGTCCGAGCCGAGTTCCTCGACGACGGAGACGTTGACGGGGAACGTCATGGAGTCCGCGTCGCCTTCGCCGACCACGTCGACGGCCTCGGGCCGGAAGCCGACGACGACCCGGTCGCCGCCCTCGTCGGTGAGGGCCTTGAGGGTCGCGTGGGACAGCCGGACGTGCACTCCGGCCAGGACCGCCTCCTCCCCCTCGACGTGGTACTCCGCCAGATTCATCGACGGGGAGCCGATGAACCCGGCGACGAAGACGTTCGCCGGATGCTGGTACAGGGTCAGGGGCGTGGCGACCTGCTGCAGGAGCCCGTCCTTGAGGACGGCGACCCGGTCGCCCATCGTCATCGCCTCGACCTGGTCGTGGGTCACGTACACGGTCGTGACGCCGAGGCGGCGCTGCAGGCCGGCGATCTGGGCGCGGGTCTGCACGCGCAGCTTGGCGTCCAGGTTCGACAAGGGCTCGTCCAGCAGGTACACCTTCGGCTCGCGGACGATCGCCCGGCCCATGGCCACGCGCTGCCGCTGCCCGCCGGACAGCGCCTTGGGCTTGCGGTCCAGGAACTCCTCCAGGTCCAGCAGGTGCGCCGCCTCGCGGACCCGGCGGTCGCGTTCGTCCTTGGGGACCTTCATGACGCGCAGCGCGAATCCCATGTTGTCGGCCACGGACATGTGCGGGTACAGCGCGTAGTTCTGGAAGACCATCGCGATGTCCCGGTCGCGTGGCGGCAGGTGGGTGACGTCGCGGTCCCCGATCGAGATCCGCCCGTGGTCGACCCGTTCCAGGCCTGCGAGCATCCGCAGGGAGGTGGACTTGCCGCAGCCGGAGGGCCCGACCAGGACGAGGAACTCCCCGTCGGAGATGTCGAGGTCGAGGGCGTCCACCGCGGGACGGTCGGATCCGGGGTAGACGCGGGTCGCCTCTTGGTAAACGACCTGGGCCATTGTTTCCTCCTTGCGACGGGTGGCGGCCGGTCACTCCTGCGGCCGTACGACCGCTTTGACCAGGGTGGGGTCGCGGGCGCCGGCGGTGAGCGCCTGCTCGACGTCGGCCAGGCCGTAGTGGCCGCTGACCAGGGCGTCCAACTGGACGCGTCCCGAGGCGGCGAGCGCGATGGCCGCCGGCCAGGTATTGGCGTAGCGGAAGGTGCCGGTCACCTGGATCTCGTGGGTCTGCACGTGGGACAGCGGCAGCGGGATCTGCTCCCCGCCCATGCCGACGAGGACGACCCGTCCGGCGCGTCCCACGGCGCGGACGGCCTCGGCGATGGCGGGGGGATGACCGGAGCATTCCAGGAGCACGTCGGGTTCGAACGCGGCGTCGGCCAGGGGGGTGTGGCGGACGTCGAGGGCGGTGGTCGCGCCGAGGTCGCGGGCGAGCGCGAGCCGGGCCGGGTTGACGTCGGTGATCATGACGTCGGTGGCGCCGAAGGCCCGCGCGGCCTGCAGGCACAGCAGCCCGACGGGGCCCGCGCCGGTGACCAGGACGCGTGCGCCCGGTGCGACGCGCGCCTTGCGGCAGGCCCACACGCCCACCGACAGCGGCTCGATCAGGGCGGCGGCGTCGTCGGACAGGGCGTCGGGGACGGGGTGGGCGAACTCCTCGTGCAGGGTGACGTACTCGCAGAAGGCGCCGTCGACGGGGGGCGTGCCGAAGAACCGCATCCGCGGGCAGAGGTTGTAGCGGCCGGCGCGGCACTGCGGGCAGGTGAGGTCGGGCACGCCCGGTTCGAGGGAGACCCGCTGCCCGGGGCGGTGCCGGCGGGCGTCCGCGCCGGCGGCGGTCACGGTCCCGGCCGGTTCGTGGCCGAGGACGAGCGGGGCTTCGACGACGAAGTCGCCGATCCTGCCGTGTTCGTAGTAGTGCACGTCGGAGCCGCAGGTGCCGACCGCGGTGACCTGGACGAGGACGTCGCGGGGGCCCGGTTCGGGGCGGGGCCGCTCCTCGAGGGTGATCTTCCCGACGTCGTGGAGGACGGCGGCGCGCATGGTGTGCCCGGCCATGGACTGCCTCCTACTCTCCGGTGACGGCGCCGAGGGTGAGGCCGGTGACCAGCCAGCGGCGCACGGCCAGGCCGGCGAGCATCATCGGCACGACGACGATCGTCCCGATGGCGGTGAGCTGCCCCCAGTCGATGCCGGTCTGGGTGACCAGCTGGGAGGCGGCGATCGGCAGTGTCTGGGAGTTCGGCCCGGAGAAGACCACGGCGAAGGCGTAGTCGTTCCAGGCGAAGACCAGGCACAGCACGAACGTGGTGACCAGCCCGGACTTGGTCAGCGGCAGGACGACCGTGCGGAAGGCCTGCCAGCGGGTGCAGCCGGACACCAGCGCGGACTCCTCCAGGGACGGGGGCACGTCGGCGAAGAACGCGCTCATCAGCCAGATCGCGAACGGCAGGTTGAACGTCAGGTAGGCCAGCACCAGACCGGGGATCGAGTCGATCAGCCCGAGCCCGCGGAAGATCAGGAACAGTGGGACGACGACCGCCGCGATCGGCGCCATCCGGGTCGAGATGATCCAGAAGGCCAGGTGCCGTTTGCCGTGCATCTGGGTGCGGGCCAGGCCGTACCCGGCGAGCGCGCCCAGGCCGACGGCGAGGAGCGCGGAGATCCCGGCGGCGAGCACGCTGTGCCAGATGTAGGGGGTGAGGTTGTTCGAGCCGGTGAACAGGTTGCGGTAGTTCTGCAGGGTCGGGGCGAACGCGACCTGCGGGGTGGCCGCGGTGACGTCCTTGCGGTTCTTGAACGACGACAGCAGCATCCACACCAGCGGCACCAGCGTCCACAGCATCGCCACGGCGATGATGAGCGCCACGCCCCACCGGGAGCGCCGGCTCGCGGCCTCCAGCGGGGACTGCGGCACCCCGGGAGGGGCGGCCGGAACCTCACGCCGCTCCTTCAGCGCGGCCTGCCCGGCACCGCCCGGCCGGGGCGGCGGCGGGGTCATGGGAGTGCTCATCGCGTCAGCCCCCTGGTGTCCAGTAGCCGCACGAACGTACGGGCGATGAAGATCGAGAAGGCCAGCATCGCCAGGCCGATGGCGGCGGCGTAGCCCAGGTCGAAGAACCGGAACGCGGTCTCGTACAACCGGATCGGGACGATCTTGGTGGCGTCCGCCGGACCGCCGTTGGTGGTGACCCAGATGATGTCGAAGTAGCGGATCGCGTCCATCGAGCGGATCAGCAGGGCCACCAGCAGCACGTTGGAGATCGACGGGAGGATGATGAACCGCAGCGTCATCCAGAACGAGGCGCCGTCGACGGCGGCGGCCTCCCGCACCGTCTGCGGGACGCTCGCCAGCCCGGCGAGGGTGATCAAGGCGATCAGCGGCGTCCACTCCCACACGTCCATCAGCACGACGGCGGCGAAGGCGCTGGTGGGGTCGCCGAGGATGTCGCCGCTGAACCCGAGGGAGCGCAGCACCCACGCGTACAGCCCGAACGTGGAGTCGGTGAGGTAGCGGCCCAGCAGCCCGACGATCGAAGGCGCGGCGAACATCGGCAGCAGCACCAGGCTGAGCAGCAGGTTACGGCCGCGCAGCACCCGGTGCAGGCACAGGGCGAGCGCCACCCCGAACAGCATCTCCAGCCCGACGGTGAGCACGAAGAACACGACGGTCCGCAGCCACGACATCCACATGTCGGCGTCGGTGAAGAACCGCGCCCAGTTGCGGACCCCGACCGGCTGCAGGCGCACCCCGCCGAGCAGCCGGACCCGGGAGAAGCTCATCGCGATCAGGGCGAGGAACGGGACGATCGACAGGGCGGCCAGCAGGATCAGGCCGGGCGCCATCATGGTGCCCTCGAAGCCGATCCGCCGGTGCCGGGGCGCGGCCTGCGGCCGGGTGGGCCGGTGCAGGACCGGTGAGGAGTCCGCGACGTGCGCCATCTACGCCACCCACCCTCGCGCGACGATCCGGTCGATCCGTTTCTTCGTCGAACGCATGGCCTCCTCCGGTGACGCCTCGCCGGTGAGCATCCGCGACAGCTGCGTGAAGATCGCGGTGTCGCACTCGTTCCACATCGGGATCTTGGGCCGCAGGCCGATCCGGTCGGGCCGCCAGGCCTGCGTCACCGCCGGCGCCGTGAGCATGTTCGGCATCGACGACGGCCGCTTCTCCGCCGCGCGGACCTCCGGCATCTGGTACACGGACGTACGGGTGGGGGTGCCGCCGCCGGCCTTGCTCTTCAGGTCGGCGAGCTGGGTCGCGGGCGCGGTCGCCCACACGATGAACAGCCAGGCCGCGCCGCGCTCGTGCGGGCGGGTGTTGGCGTTGATGCCCACGCCCGTACCGCCGTACATGTTGGCGGTGCCCGCCGGGCCCTTCGGCAGCGGCGCGTAGTCGACCTTGCCGGGGATGACCTGCTCGTTGGTGGCCGCGTACTCGTGCCAGTTCGGGCACATCGCCAGGCGGCCGGCGCGCATCGCGGCGCCCAGCCCGTCCCAGTCCCACGTACGGGAGGCCGGGTCGGCGATGGCGAGCAGGCGGTCGTAGAACCGCGCGGCGGCGATCGCGGCGGCCGAGTCGAGCCGGCACGGGCCGGGGTCCTGCGCGCCGAGACGCCCGACCTGTTTGCCGTTGTCGAAGTAGTCCCCTCCGTAGGACCACAGCACGTTACTGAAGTCGTTCATCAGGGAGTCGTGCTGGCGCGCCTGGTGCCCGGTGCCGTAAGCGACGTCGGATCTGGCGTTCTTGTTGAACCACTGGGCGATCTTGAAGTACTCCTCCCACGTGCGGTCGCCGCCCGGCGTGGGGTCGAAGCCGAGGTCGTGCGCCATGCGGGCGTGGTACTGGTCGAACAGGTCACGCCGGTAGTGCCAGATCATCGTCGGCGCGTCGTAGGGCAGCGTGTAGATCGCGTGGGGGTCGACGAACCGGCCGGCGGCGTCCAGCTGGGTGGGGATGAAGTCCCCCACTCCCCCGGGCACCTTCGGCAGGCTCGGGTCGGCCTGCAGCGTGCGCAGGTCCACCAGGCCTTTCCGGTACGGCGCGAGGATCTGGTACGGGTCGGCGTAGATCACCTGGTACTCCGCGCCGCCCGAGGCCAGGTCCAGGGCGACCCGCTGGGTCACCGCGTTCAGCTCCAGCGTCACGATCTTGACGTTGATGCCGGTCAGGTCGGTGAACGGGCGGACGTTCGCGGCGATCGCCGCGGTCGGCGCGGTGTTCTCGGAGATGAAGTTCAACGTGGCGCCCTGGAACTGGCGCCACTGGTCTCCACCCCTGACGCGGCGGACGTCGCCGTGCGCGCCGCAGGAGCCCAGGGCGCCGGCCAGGCTCAGGGAGGCTCCGGCGGCGAGGGTGCCGCGAAGGACCTCACGCCTACTCGGCCGGGATGAATCACTCAGCCGGGATGAATCACGATCCACTGCTCCTCCCGACGGTGCAGAAAAAAGCAGACGGAATATCATCCATTAAACGTTGCCATAAACGTGACAGCAGTATGTTCTAGTGAAATCTACGCAGTTTTGGTTTTGGTATTGCCTGGTTGTTCCCGCACGTCAGGAGGGGTTAGCGTGGAAATCTCGGTTTGGAGGTAGCCCCTCATGCGTGCGGCCGTCATTTCCACACCGGGTTCGCTGTCCGTCCAGACCGTGGCGGATCCGGCGCCGGGGCCCGGCCAGGTCCTGATCGCCCCGCGGGCCGTCGGGGTCTGCGGCACCGACCTGCACATCCTGGACGGGGAGTTCCCGCCCACCCCGTACCCGATCATCCCGGGCCACGAGTTCGCCGGTGAGGTCGTGGCTCTCGGCGCCGGCGTGACCGACGTCGCGGCCGGCGACCGGGTGGCCGTCGACCCGTCGCTGTTCTGCGGGCACTGCGTCTACTGCAAGCGGCAGCGCGGCAACCTGTGCCTGAACTGGAACGCGATCGGCGACACCGTGGACGGCGCGTTCGCCGAGTACGTCGCGGTGCCGGCCGCCAACGTCTACCCGCTCCCGGAGGGCATGTCGCACGCGGCGGGCGCGCTGGTCGAGCCGCTGGCCTGCGTGGTCCACGGGCTGCGCCGGCTCGCGATCCCGCCGGGCGGCGAGGTGCTCATCATCGGCGCCGGCACCATCGGCCTGCTGCTCGCCCAGGCGGCCGGCCGCAGCGGCGCCGTGCGGGTGAGCATGGTCGACACCGACCCGGCCCGGCTGTCCAGAGCCGCCAAACTCGGCGCGGACGTCGTGGCCACCAGCGTCGAAGAGGTCCTCGGCGGCCGGGACGTCGGTTTCGAGCACGTCATCGACGCGACCGGTGTCCCGGCCGCGACCCAGGCCGCCCTGCCGGCGCTGTGCCGGGGCGGCACCCTGCTGGTCTTCGGGGTGAGCCCGGCCGAGGCGCGGCTGTCGGTCTCACCGTTCCAGGTCTACAACGACGAGATCAGCGTGATCGGCTCCATGGCGGTGCTGAACACATTCGAACCGGCGCTACGGCTCATGGGCTCCGGCGCCATCACCGCGCAGGACCTGATCACGCACCAGGTGCCGCTGGAACGCGCCGCCGAGGCGTTCACCGCGGTCCGCGAACGCGCCGGGCTCAAGGCGCAGGTCACCGCCGGCTGAGCGAGCATGCCGGTCCGGCTCGCCCCTACCGGTGCGGGCTCTCCGCCGCCGGTGGCTTCGGCGCCCGTACGGCCTCACCATCGCCCGAGGATCGGCGAACCGCGGCGTCGAGCACCGTCCGGTGGAGTTCCACGAGAGAGGCGTCGATCTCGCCTATCGCCCGCCGGATCCGCCGGGCGGCCTGGTCGCGCCGCCGCGATCCCAGCGCCATCTCCAGGTCCAGGCCGACCGCGAGCAGCCGAGATATGATCACCGCGCAGGAGTCGGCGACGGCGTCGGACGTCGTGTTCACGGTCGCGAATCGAGACACCGTCCCGTGTCCGTTGGACGCGGCGAGCCGGGACGGATCAGATCGTTCACTCATCTGCCGGTCCTCCCCCAGGGATCCATCACTGTCCCGTGGATGTCGCCAGGGTCTGGAGCGGCATTGCCACCTACTTGCAGCCAGCATACCTCCGGTTCCGGCACGTGAGCGGACCGTGGCCCACCCGCGCTCACTCCTCGCTCTGCCGGGCCCGTTCCCGGGACGGCACCGAGAGCCTGCCGTCGATGACGGCCTCGGCCACCTCCACCAGCTTGCTGTTGCCCGAACGCGCGTACTCCCGCAGGGCGACGAACGCGTCATCGACCGAGACGCCCTCGCGCTCGGCCACGAAGCCCTTCGCCTGCTCGATGAGGATCCTGCTGTTGAGGGCGCCCTGGAGCTGTTCGGTCACCATCTCGCGGTGGTGAAGGGCCCGCTGGTGCACGATGCCGATCGTCGCCGCGTTCGCCAGTGTCTGGCCGAGCTCGATGGTCGCCTCGTCGGGAGGATCCTGGCCGACGCTGAAAAGGTTCATCGCGCCGATCACATCCGTGCGCAGCCGCATCGGCAGTGCGTGCACGCTGGTGAACCCGGCCTCCGCCGCGGCAGGGGCGAAACGGGGCCACCGGGCGGTGGCGTCCGCGCCGGACAGATCGGTGCAGTGCACCGGCCGTCCACTCCGATAGGCCTCCAGGCACGGGCCCTGGGAACTCTGCAGCTGAAGCAGTTCCAGAAGCCGCGCCCGCTCGGTCGAGGCGGCCACCAGGTTGAGATTGCCCCGGTGATCGACCAGGAGCAGGCCGCAGGCCGTGACGTCGAGCAGTTCCACGCCTCGAGCCGCCAACCGGTCCAGGAAGTCGATGATGTCGAAGTCGTCCACCAGGGTGTCGGTCAGCTCCACGAAGACGTCACGCACCCGCCGGTCCGATGTGGTCATCCGATCTCACCTCCTTTCTCCTCCGCGGGGTCCGGTGGTCCCGCCGTCGTACCGCGGACCACCGCCAGGCCGGCCGTCGGACCCGAACCGCAGCCGCCGGGCCAGGACCTCCGCGGCCACGTCGGCCAACCGCAGGTCCTGGGCATAGGCGTGCGCGCGGAGCCGCGCGAACGCGTCGGTGACGCTCGCGCCGATCTGCGCCGCGACCATCCCGGCCGCCTGATGCACCTCCACGCGGAGTCCGGCGAAGTCAGTGTCGAACAGGTCGTCCAAGCCGGCACCGACTCCGTCACCATGATCCAGAGCCAGCACCAGGGCCGCGTCGGCGAAGGTCAAAGCCTCGGCCAACTCCTCACGGGTGAGCAGCCCGATCTGCCGGCGGTACAGGTCCATGACACCCAGGCGGACCGCACCGGCGGCGACCGGAATGGCGAAGACCGCGACGACGCCGCGGTCCGCGGCGGCCGGCGCGAACATCGGCCACCGTCGTCCGGCCCACTCCGCGGCCACATCCGGGACCAGCACCGGCCGGTCTCCGGCGGCCGCGTCCATGCAGGGCCCTTCTCCCAGGGTGAACTGCAGTTCTTCCAGTTCCCGGCTGAGCGGATCGGTGGCGTACACCGGCTCGTGCAGCCTTCCGTCCCGGATCAGCGACAGGCCCGCGCCGGCGGCCACGATCGCCCGGGTACAGGCGATGCAGGCGTGCCGGACCGACACGCGCGTCGCCTCCCCATGGGCTACGGCGTTGATCGATGCCCATACCCGCGCGCTGCGGTCGTCATTCACAAGGTCCGCTTACTCGAGGAGGGTGTCCTCGGCTGGCCGGGTCACCGGCTCCCCTGATCTGTTGGTTATGCACACCACGCTAGTCGCATTCGCGGCCGGGACCAACGTCACCGCTGATGTGGCCCTTCGGCCCGGGCGGCGGGCCTGCCGGTCTCGCGGAACGGCGTCCCCGGCGCCTCGGACGACGGGCAGGCCGGCGCGGCCGCCCCTCAGAACACCAGGCGGGCCACGCCGGCCGCGGCCATCGCGCCCACGATCGGGCCCACCACCGGGATCCACGCGTACGCCCAGTCCGAGGAGCCCTTGTTCGGGATCGGCAGGAACGCGTGGGCGATCCGCGGACCCAGGTCCCGCGCCGGGTTGATGGCATAGCCGGTCGGCCCGCCCAGGGACAGGCCGATCCCCACGACCAGCAGCGACACCAGCAGCACACCCAGCCCCGTCGCGGCGATCTTCGCGACCGGGCCCTGCTGCAGGCCCGTGGCCAGGATGAAGAACACCAGCACGAACGTGGCGATGATCTCGGTGACCAGGTTCTGCACGTAGTCGCGGATCTGCGGGATGGTGGAGAACACCCCCAGGGTCGGCTCCTCCGCCTCCTTGAAATGCCCCAGATAGGCGAGCCAGACCAGCACCGCGCCGACGATCGCACCGAGTATCTGCGCCACGATCCGGATCGGCACCTCACCCCAGATCTGGCCCCCGTACACGGCGATGCCGAGCGTCACCGCCGGGTTGATGTGCCCGCCCGACAGGTTCAGCGCCGAGTACGCCCCGGCCAGCACGCCGAAACCCCACCCGAACGTGATGACGATCCAGCCGCCCGCGAACGCCTTGGAGCGCGGCAGCAGCACGGCCGCCACCACACCATCGCCCATCAGAATCAAGATCGCGGTGCCGATGAACTCCCCGGCGAAGATCGCCGCGTTCCCGTGCATAGCGAGGCTCCGTTCCGCGGAGCCGCCCGGGCCCCGTCTCCCGCCACCTCACCCGTCGGCGCACTCCCGCCCGACAACAGCAATGCCCGCAATCACGCGGCCGATGAACGGGCCCTCCGGACCCTGACCAGTGCTTTACCGGCCTTGCCCCGCCTTTCACCAGCCCGGCCGCCCACCACACCTGTGGAAAACCATCGGCCGCCCCCTCCGGCAAAAAGGCACATCGCGGGATGTTCGACGCCCGACCCTGTGGACGACCCTGTGGACGGACGCCGCTACCGCGAGTCCGTCACCAGCCGCACCCCCAGGCCGACCAGCACCACACCGGACACCTGCTCCATCCGCCGCCGCACCCGCGGACTGCGCAGCACCCGGCCCGCGCGCCCCGCCAGCCAGATCACCCCGAGGTACCACGCCACATCGACCAGCGCCCACACCACCGCCAGCAGCGCCAGCGCGGGCATCACCGCCACCCCGTGCGGCACGAACTGCGGCAGGAACGACACCGCGAACACCCCGGCCTTCGGGTTCGCGGCATTCGTCAGCAGTCCCAGCCGGAACAGCCGCCCATGCGATACGGCCGCCGCCGGGGCGCCCTCCCCCGCCTCCGCGCTGCCCCGGCGCGCCTGCCACAGCGCCCGCACCCCCATCGTGATCAGGAACACGACGCCGGCGAACCGCATCACGTCATAGGCGATCCGCGAGGCCAGCAGCAGCGCCGACAGGCCGAACACCGCCGCCATCCCCCACAGCAGCACCCCGGCCTCATTGCCCAGCATCACCGCCACGCCCGCGCGACGCCCCGACCGCACCGACTCCCGCACGATGACCGCCGTACTCGGCCCGGGCACCATCGCCACCACGATCGCCGCCCCGATGAACAAGATCAGGCTCTGCACCATGACGCCATGCTCGCCGCCCACGGCCAGGACAGGCAACCACATTTCGCCGCATCTCCGCCCGTACGGGATCAGCCGCGCCGGCCCCGGACGCCCAGCGGACCACCGGCCGGATTCGCGGTGTCCTGCCCGCCGCCGCTCGGCGTCGGACGCGGCGTCCGGGACGAGGACCGGCCCGGCGACGGCGAAGGCCGCGCCGACGTCGTCGACGGCGACGGCTCCGGACTGACCGGCGTCGACGCCGGCGTGTCGGTCGGCTGCGGAGGAGTCGGCTGCGACGGCTCACACGAGAACAGCAGGAACACCAGCAGGGCCAGCAACGCCAACAGCGCCGCCAGCGACAGCACCGCCGTCGCCAGCCCCTTCGAATCCGCCAGCGCCGCCGCCCCACCGGACACCGGCGGCCCCTCCACACCCACCGCCGGGCCCGCCGGACCCGACGCCCAGTAGGCCTGGAACGACGGGCCGCGCCGCACCCGGCCCGTCCACCCCCGCCGCAGCAGCACCGGCTCCAAGAACCGCTCCGCGCCCGGACGCCCCTCCTCGTACGGCGTGGCCACCCACGGCGCCCCGCCCTCGGCCAGCGCCGCCACCACCGGCGCCGGCTCACCCGGCCCGGGCTCCGGCAGCACCCGCGGCACCGGATCCGGCGGCGGCGTCTCCCGCGCGATCGCCGCGCGGAACCGGTCACGCGCCGCCGCGTCCCCGGCCGCCGCGGTCGTCAGCAACGCCACCGTCACCAGGCGGCCCTGCGGATCCGAGCCCAGGTAGACGATGCCGGCCGCCGACTCGTGCAGCCGGGACTCCAGCCGGAACGGACCCAGCTCACCCGGGTCACCGGTCTGCAGCGGCTTGGGCATCCACACCCCTCCCCCCGGCACCAGCCTGTCGCGCGCGACACCCTAACAGGAAGGGGATCAGACGCCTTTTCCGCTGAATCGCATAGGGTCGTGCACGTCGGTGCACGACCCTGACCCGAGGGACCAGATGACGATCGCCGTAGGAGACATCGAAGAGGCGGCAGCCCTGCTGCAGCAGAGCGTTGCGGAGGTCAAAAAAGTCATCGTCGGCCAAGAGCACATGGTCGAACGCATGGTCATCGCCCTGCTCGCCCGCGGCCACTGCCTCCTCGAAGGCGTGCCCGGCGTCGCCAAGACCCTGGCCGTCGGCACCCTGGCCACCGTCGTCGGCGGATCCTTCGCCCGCCTGCAGTTCACCCCCGACCTCGTCCCCTCCGACATCGTCGGCACCCGCATCTACCACCCCTCCACCGAACAGTTCGACGTCGAGCTCGGGCCCGTCTTCGTCAACTTCGTCCTCGCCGACGAGATCAACCGCGCCCCCGCGAAGGTCCAGTCCGCCCTCCTGGAGGTCATGGCCGAACGCCAGGTCTCCCTCGGCGGCAAGACCCACCCCCTCCCCCGGCCCTTCGTCGTCATCGCCACCCAGAACCCCATCGAGTCCGAGGGCGTCTACCCCCTCCCCGAGGCCCAGCGCGACCGGTTCCTCATGAAGGTCAACGTCGCCTACCCCGGCGCCAGCGAGGAGATGCAGATCCTGCAGCGCATGAGCGTCGACCCACCCGACGCCGCCCCCATCCTCGACGCCGACAGCCTCATCGCCCTCCAGCACGCCTCCGACGAGGTCGCCGTCCACGAACTCGTCGCCGACTACATCGTCCGGCTCGTCATGGCCACCCGCGAACCCGAGCAGTACCGCCTGCCCGACCTCAAAGGCGTCATCGAGATCGGCGCCAGCCCCCGCGCCACCCTCGGCCTCGTCGCCTCCGCGCGCGCCCTGGCCCTCCTGCGCGGCCGCGACTACGTCCTGCCCGACGACGTCCGCGCCGTCGCCGTCGACGTGATGTCCCACCGCATCCTGCTGTCCTTCGACGCCGTCGCCGACGGCGTCGACCCCGTCGGCATCGTCGAGCGGATCCTGGCCACCGTCCCGCCCCCGCGGGTCGTCTGGAACCACCAGCACGCGTCATGACCCGCTCGCCGAAACTCACCCGGCTCGTCCCCGAGCAATCACTCAAACGGCTGGAACTGAAGGTCACCCGCCGCCTCGACGGACTCCTGCATGGCGAGCACCTCGGCCTGCTGCCCGGCCCCGGCAGCGACCTGGCCGAAGCCCGCCTGTACCAGCCCGGCGAGGACGACGTCCGCCACATGGACTGGTCCGTCACCGCCCGCACCACCACCCCGCACGTCCGCGACCTGATCGCCGACCACGAGCTGGAGACCTGGGCGCTGGTCGACCTGTCCCCGAGCATGGACTTCGGCACCGCGCGCATGGAGAAACGCGACCTCGCCGTCGCCGCCCTGGCCGCCGTCGGATTCCTCACCGCCCGGCTCGGCGACCGCCTCGGCGCCCACATCATGCACGGCGGGCAGATCCGCCGCTGGCCCGCCCGCACCGGCCGCATCGCCACCTACACCCTCCTGCAGGCACTCCTGGACGCCCCCCGCGGCACCGCGGGCCCCGACGGGCCCCGGCTCGCCGACGCCCTCTCCGGCCTGGCCCGCAGCCAGACCAAACGGGGCCTGCGCGTCGTCATCTCCGACTTCCTCGACCGGCAGGAGACCCCCGGCGGGGAACTGTCCTGGGAACGCCCCATGCGCCAGCTCGCCGTCCGCAACCAGGTCATCGCCGTCGAGATCATCGACCCCCGCGAACTCGACCTGCCCGACGTCGGCCCCGTCATGATGACCGACCCGGAGACCGGCGACACCCACGAGATCATCCTGTCGGCGAAGGTCCGCGCCGCCTACGTCGAAGCCGCAGCCGCCCAGCGCGCCCGCATCCGCGGCGCGCTCCGCTCCTGCGGCGCCGGCCACCTCACCCTGCGCACCGACCGTGACTGGATCACCGACGTCGCCCGCTTCGCGCTGCAGCAACGCCGCGTCGCCGGGCGGCCGCAGCCGCGAGGAGGCCGCCCGTGACCTTCCTGTCCCCCGGCCGCCTGTGGCTGCTGGCCCTCGTCCCGCTCCTGATCGGCGCGTACCTGCTCATGCAGGCCCGCCGCCGGCAGGCCGCCGTCCGCTTCACCAACCTGGCACTGCTGTCCCAGGTCGCCCCCCGCCGCCCCGGATGGCGCCGCCACGTCGCCGCCACCCTGTTCCTGCTGTCCATCATCTTGATGACCGTCGGATTCGCCCGGCCCGCCAAACCCGTCAAGGTCCCACGCGAACGCGCCACCATCATCGTGGCCATCGACGTGTCCCTGTCGATGAAGGCCACCGACGTGTCCCCCACCCGGCTGGAGGCCGCCAAGTCCGCGGCCAGGAAGTTCGTGCAGGACCTGCCGATCCGCTTCAACGTCGGCCTCGTCAGCTTCTCCGGCAGCGCCTCCGCCGTCGTCGCCCCCACCTTCGACCGCGAGGCCGTCGGCCACGCCATCGACGGGCTCCAACTCGGCAAGGGCACCGCCATCGGGGAGGCGGTCTTCACCTCTCTGCAGTCCATCCGCTCCTTCGACGCCCGCGCCAACCAGGACCCCCCGCCCTCCCACATCGTCCTGCTGTCCGACGGCGACAACCAGAGCGGCCGATCCGTCACCGAGGCCGCCGCCGCGGCCCGCGCCGCCAAGGTGCCCGTCTCGACGATCGCGTTCGGCACCCCGTACGGCACCGTCGACATCGACGGGGAGACCGTGCCGGTGCAGGTCAACAAGACCACCCTGAAGAACCTCGCGACCGACACCTCCGGCAAGGCCTACGAAGCGCAGGCCGGCGGCGAACTGTCGGAGGTCTATAAGCACATCGGCAGCTCCCTCGGATTCCGCATCGAACGCCAGGAAGCCGCCTCCCAGTACATCTTCATCGCGCTGCTGCTCGCCCTGGCGGCCGGCGGCCTGTCCCTGGTGTGGTTCCAGCGACTGCCCTGACCCGCCGCCAGGAACCCCGGACGCACACGCGCCGGTGAGGTGACCACGCCCGGTCGCGAGGCCGCCCGTGCGAGGGCGCTCAGCCGCGCCGGGAGGCCGGGCGGACGCCGCGCGCGACGTACCCGATGATCCCGAGTAGGACCAGGACACCGAGCCCGTCCGACAGTCCCTCCCAGAGGCTGCCGAACAGTCCCTGCGCCGACAGGAACAGGTAGGTCGCGAACACCGTGACCGCCGTGCCCACGGCTGGGACCGCGGCGTACGACCATGGGTGCTGCTGCGCCCACGCCCGCGCGCGGTCATAGCCGCGGCGCAGTAGCGCGCCGCCGGCGCCGATCAGGAAGAACACCGAGAGGCCCAGGGCCAGCGGGCCGGCCAGGGTCGGATGCCAGCCCAGCAGATGCAGGGCGAAGTCGGCCAGGCCCACCGCCGTTCCCCCGGCCAGTGCGGCCACCCAGGGGCCCTCGGAGGCCGCCGACATGGCGATCCAGGTCGACTCCGAGCGGCGCGGTACATCCGGTTCGTACGTCATATCGTGATGATGCGCCCCGGGGGCGGCGAAGGCCATCGGGGATTCCCCCGAGCCGTCCCTGAGGCCGACCCCACCCCGAACGCTGGTACGGTCAGCCGACGTGGGGGAGCACTATTTCGCGCGACAGCCGCAGGCCGGCAGCAGACCGGGCACCGTCGACCTCGTCCTGCCCGATCTTCACCTGCGGCTCGCCACCGACCGGGGGATGTTCTCCCCCGACCGCGTCGACCTGGGCACCCGGGTCCTGCTGGAGACCGTGCCACCTCCCCCGCCCAGCGGGGACCTGCTCGACCTCGGATGCGGGTACGGCCCGATCGCCTTGACCCTGGCCAGCCGATCGCCGCAGGCGATGGTCTGGGGCGTGGACGTGAACGAGCGTGCCCTGACCATCGCGGAGCGGAACGCGCAAGCCGCCGGCCTTGACAATGTAAGGTTCAGCTTGGCCGACCGGATCGACCCCGCGCTGCGGTTCGCCGCGATCTGGTCGAACCCGCCGATCCGCATCGGCAAGCAGGCCCTGCACGCCCTGCTGCAGACCTGGCTGGCCCGGCTCGCCCCCGGCGGCCGCGCCCACCTGGTCGTGCAGAAGAACCTCGGCTCCGACTCCCTTCAGCGCTGGCTGACCGACCAGGGCCACCCCACCGACCGCATCGCCTCCCGCGCCGGGTACCGCGTCCTGGCCGTCGACCCGAAGGACCCAACGTGAACACCGACGCGCGCCGGCAGCTGCGCCCCACCGACGTCAAGCGCCTCAACCGCACGTGGCGGCGGCGCACCGAGGACCGCCTCGGGCTGCTCATCGAGTCGGTGACCCAGCCGTTCAACATCGGCTCGATCACGCGGTCCGCGGCGGCGTTCGGCGTCGATCACGTGTGGCTGGCCGGCAACGCCACTCCCCCGACCCACCCCAACGCCCGCAAGACCGCGCTCGGCACCGAACGCCTCATCGCCTGGGAGGAGCCCGTCCCGATCGCCGACGCCGTGCGCGCCGCCCGCGAGGACGGCTTCCGGATCGTGGCGATCGAGCTGACCGGTGACGCGGTGCCCCTGCACGAGGCGCCCCTCGACGGCGACGTGTGCCTGGCCGTCGGCGGCGAGGACCACGGCTGCTCCCCCGCCCTGCTCGCCGCCGCCGACACGGTCGCCTACATCCCCCAGATCGGCCGGGTCGGCTCCCTCAACGTCGCCGTCGCCACCGCCATCGCCCTGGCCGAGGCCCGCCGCCGCGAATGGGCCCGTCCTTAACGAAGCTGTCACCAGGTACACGCAGCCGCGTTATCCCTGGTCAGCACAGGAAGACGGGGTTGCGTGGCCGATTTTGAGGACCGGCCGGCGGCCATTGTCGCCGAGCTCCGCTCGACCGAGGGAATCACGGTTCACCACGCGTCGGAGGGTTCCCTCGCCACGTGGCTGACCGGACCGGGGCACGCGCTTGAGGTGATCCGGAAGGCTGCGGGCGTCCATCTTGCTCCGCTCATGGCCGGTAATTTTCACCGGTACAACGAATTGCACTGCTACTGGTGGGCGGCGGACGGCACCATCGGCGGTGAATTCTGGCTCAAGCACCTGGTGAACGTCTGCGTGGACAGCGTTCCCGACGGGCTGTCCGACGCGGAGTGGCCGGTCCCGGAACGCGGTTTTGACCGACTCGGAACCTCGTGCGAGGTCTTTGACCCCGATGGCGAGGAGCGCATTGTCAGTGTGTTCGACGGGCAGGGTCTCGTGGGGACCGGCGCGGTCGTCGGGTTCGCCGAGCTCCGGGCCAGGATGGCGTAGCTGTGAGCTAGATCACGGTTGAGGTTGACCTCGGGTCAGGGTGGAAGCTCGTCGCACCGGCACGACGCCGACCGGACACAGCAGATTTGAAGGAGCAGACCACCCATGTCCATCGCCCTTTCCGACCAGGACAAGAGCACCCTGCGGACCGCCGCGTACGGTGCCTTGTCGCTGATGGCCGCCGCCACCGGCTCGCCCCGCAAGGCCGCCACGAATGCCTCCATCGCCCTGACGTCGGCGACCGGTCTGGTCGGGCACGTGCTCACCGCGAAGGCCAAGGACGTCGAGCTGAAGGGCAAGACCGTCGCCGAACTCTCCGACCGGGTACTGCCTGCCCTGACCGCAGCCATGAAGCTGCTCGGCGAGCAGGCTCCGGCAGAAGCCGACAACTTCCGCAGCACCATCCTCCTCACCATCGAAGCCGCCCAGGTCCACCCGGACAAGCCCAGCGCCACCACGGCCGAGATGGCCCGCAAGATCACCGCCGCCCTCGACGCCGCTGGGGTGGCCACCGCGGACAGCGGGGCTGCGCCGGTGGCTGCTGCCGGGCAGGATCGCCCGGAGCTGCAGAAGGCGATCGAGGAGATCGCCGCTTCCGGTTTCGTCGGGGTGTCGCTGCGCGTGCACGATGAGCGGGGCGAGTGGGTCGGCAGTGCCGGGGCGGCCGAGCTGGGCGGGGCCGCGAAGCCGCCGACGAACGGGCATGTCCGGATCGGCAGCAACACCAAGACCTTCACCGCGACCCTGGTGCTGCAACTGGTGGCCGAGGGCAGGGTCGGGCTGGACACCCCGGCGGCGGACTACCTGCCCGAGTTCGGGCTGGACGAGCGGATCACGGTGCGGATGCTGTTGCAGCACACCAGCGGGGTGTTCAACTTCAGCGGCGAGGTCTACGACGACGGGAAGGTCGCGCCGGGGATCCCCATCCCCTACGGCACCACGGGCAAAGAGTGGATGGACAACCGGTTCAAGACCTACCGGCCGCAGGAGCTGGTGGAGCTGGCGTTGTCCAAGCCGGCGCGGTTCGAGCCGGGGACGGGCTGGAGCTATTCCAACACCAACTACGTGCTGGCCAGGCTGCTGATCGAGAAGGTCACCGGCGGCTCGGTCGCCGAGGAGATGCAGCAACGGATCCTGGGGCCGCTCGGGCTGTCGGGCACCGTGGTGCCCGACGCCTCACCGGAAATTCCCGAACCGCACGCCCACGCCTACTACCGGTACGAGGACGCCGGCGAGCAGAAGACGATCGACATCACCCGCCAGAACCCCTCCTGGATCTCCAGCGGCGGCGACATGATCTCGACCACCCAGGACCTCCACACGTTCATCTCCGCGCTGCTGGGCGGCAAGCTCCTGCCGGCCCCGCTGCTGGCCGAGATGTGCACCCCGTACCCGACGGGCATCCCGAACATGGACTACGGCCTTGGAGTGTTCGTGGTGAACACCGACGGCGGTGGCACCGTCATCTCCCACAACGGCGCCGCCGTTGGCCATGCGGCGCTGATGTACAGCACACCCGACGGCAGCAAGACCCTGACCGCCGCGCTGAACTGCGTGGACGACGCCGACCTGTCCATAGGCGGGGCATTCCAGAACGCCCAGCAAAGGCTCGTCAACGAGGTGTTCCGCGGTGGGCAGGCCGATCCGGCTCAGCCGACGGACTGAGCACCAAGGCAGGATTTGCAGATGGACGGAGTCACGATCGGGCAGGCGGCGGCATTCGTCGGCGTCACGGTGAAGACGGTGCGGCACTACCACAAGCTCGGCCTGGTCGAGGAGCCGGAACGCGACAGCTCCGGTTACCGGCGGTACGGGCCGGCCGACCTGTTGCGGCTGGTGCAGGTCCGGACGCTGGCCGCCGCCGGGGTGCCGCTGGCCGAGATCGGGCCCCTGCTCGACGCCGACGCCGCGCTGTTCGCCGCCGCGCTCGCCGACGTCGAGCGGCAGCTCACCGAACGGATCGAGGAGTTGATCGCACGGCGTGAGACGCTGCACCGGCTCGCCGATGGCGACCGGGCTCTCCTGCCCGACCGCGCTGTGGCGCTGCTGGAGCGGATGGCCGGCCTCGGCTTCACCGCGGACGAGGTGGCGGCCACCAGGAAGGGCTGGGTGCTGGCCAAGGCCCTGGTCCCAGAAGGCTTCGACGACTACCTCACCCATATCGAGCACGCCCTCCAAGACACCCGGTTCGTCGCCTTGATCAAGCGCGGTGCCGAAGCCGCGTCCTGGGAACCGGACGACCCGCGCATCGCCGAGCTCGCCACCGCCATGGCCGACCACTACCTCGCCAACCCCGCACAGCTGAAGACCGTGACCGGCCTGCAAGCCCGCACCGAGGCCGCGACCCGGTACCGGCTCATCAGCCGCTTTGGCAATCAGTCACCAGCCGGGGCCCGGATGGCCGATCTCATCGAGACCAAGCTCCGCTCCGCGGGCGTCCCCATCCCGCACCTCTGACGCCGGTCCGGTGCGGGCTACGGGTTGCGGAGCCGTGCACTTCGGGTCTGGTTTCCGGGCCGGAGCGTCAGCTGTTGGCCAGGGTACGGTTGCTGGACCACCACACCCGGACCTCCTGAGCTGCGGCTTCGCCGGCCCCGCCGCCCCCTACGCCCGCCGGCCGTACGCGCGCCGGCCCCAGGCCATTGCCCTGGTCATGCCCGGGCGGAGTCGCCCAGCAGGAATCGGTCGATCTCGGCGGGGGTCTCCCGCGTGAGGTCCGGCCGCGTGAGCGTCAGGACCTCACGCCGGTGGTTACGGATCTCCAGCCGGCTGCCGGGCAGGGCCTCCGAGAGGAGCCGCATCCCGCGTTCCAGCATCGATCGCCGGTAGACCTTGAACGTCTTCTCCCGTACCGACGGGGTGCCGCCGAGTTCCTCGAAGCCGTTCTCGCTTCGCAGGTCGAATCTCAGGTCGATCACGGGAAAGGGCTCACGGTCCCAGGTGGTCGAGGGCATCGAGTCTCTTCCCTCAAGCCGCGCCTCGACCAGCGTCTCGGTGTCTTCGTCACCGATCTCACAGTCGAGGATCGGGTAGGCCGCGCCGAGCCGGCCACCGGACCGGTTGCGGCACAGGGAGGGCGCGCAGAACAGCACGTGATCGAACTGGCCGATGGGGGAAGGCAGGGGGACCTTGTGGTGGGACCGGCCGTCGAAGGCCAGTTCGAGGCGGGGGCGGATGAAGTCGAGGAAGGCCGATACAGCGCCGGGGTCGTGGCCGGGCTTCTTCACGATGACGTGCAGGCCCCGGCGCTCGTCCTCGCTCAGGACGAGGTATTCGAAGAAGGGGCCGGGCCCGCCCTGGAAGTCGTAGAGCTTCGAGAACACCCGTTCGTGGCCCTCGACCGGCTCGTGGTCCGCCCAGTGGGGGTCCACGTCGAGCAGCTTGGCGTCCGCTTCGGCCTCGGCCGCCTCGGCAGCGGGGTCCGGTGCGACCTCGACGTACCCTTGGCGCTTCTTCTCGCTGATCTTCATCGTGAAGTGCCGCTCGGCGTGAGCCTCGTCGTCGAGCGTCATACTGGCCGCCTGAGTCCGGCCGCCCGCCTGCCCCCAGGCCATGCGGCAGCGGATGCCGTCGCGTTCGATCTGCCAGTGCCGCACGACACCGCCGCTGCTCTTCTCGAAATACCGCCTCTCCGTCACGCCTCTCCCATGCCTTTCCGCATCGACCGCTGTCCGCATGATGGCACGGCCGTAGCGCGGACGACGGCGACCGCGGCCAGGGCGGTCGCCAGGCCGATCGCGGTCCGCATGCCGAACGGCTCACCGAACATCAGTGCGCCCCACACGGCCGTGACCGGCGCGATCAGGAACATCAGCGTGTTGACCTCCGTCACGCCCGAGCGCCGCAGCGTGACCCAGTACAGGCCGTAGCCGCCGAAATGGGCAGCGCGATCAGCCAGGCGACCGCCCCCCAGAACGACGGCGCCGCCGGTGGGACGACGGCCCCGGTGCCCACGGCGAGGGCCGTGAAGAGCAGGGCGCTGACGGTGCAGTGCACGGTCAGGGAGACCTCCGGGGCGACCTCGGTCCGGGAACGACCCTGGACGAACGTCGCCGTCACCAGGGACAGCATGCCGGCGAACGGCACCAGGTAGGCCCACCCGGGCACGCCGGTGCGGGCGGTGGCGTCGGCCGCGGTGACGATGACGACGCCGGTCACGCCGAGGCACAGGCCGAGCCACTGCCGACGCGCGACGGGACGGCCGAGCAGCGGGCCGGAGAGCACCCCGACGACCAGCGGCTGGGTGCCGTCGATCAGCGCCGTGGTGCCGCTGGAGACCCCGAGCCGGATCGCCTCGTAGACGGTGAGAAGGTACCCGCTCTGGGACAGGGCGCCGATCAGGGCCTGGCGGGCCAGTTCCCGGCTCGTCAGGCCCCGCCAGGCACCGCGGGCGGCGGCGACGGCGAGCAGGACGGCCTCTGAGGAGGATCGGAACGGCCAGTAGCGACAACGGACCGATCTTGATTCCGGTTCGGTGAACCGGGCCATCTGCGCTGGTCAGCGGCCCTACGTTCCGGCTCATGCCAGTTGATTTCCTGTCTGACGATCAGGTCTCCCGCTATGGCCGGTTCGCGGCCGAGCCGACGCCCGGTGAGCTGGAGCAGTTCTTCCGCCTTGACGTGCCGGGGCTGGAGGCTGCCCGCTCGAAGCGGTCGCCGGCGAACCGGCTCGGCTTCACGGTGCTGTGGGGCTCGGTGCGGATGCTTGGGGTGTTCCCGACCGAGGACCTGGCGGTGGTGCCGGCCGTGGTGGTGCGGTTCGCGGCCGAGCAGCTCGGCGTCGAGGCGTCCGAGTGGGCCGGGTACGGGGTGCGGAAGCAGAGCCGCTACGAGCATGCCTGGGAGATCCGGGACGCGTTCGGCTACCGCGAGTTCGGCGAGGCGGAGCAGGAGGTGCGCGCCTTCCTGGCGGCGCGGGTGTGGGCGTCGGTGGAGGGGCCGCGGGCGCTGTTCGACCGGGCGGTGGTGTGGCTGGTGGACAACCGGGTGCTGCTGCCGGGGATCACGACGCTGACCCGGCTGGTGGCCGAGACACGGGCCCAGGAGCTGGCCGAGCTGTACCGGACGCTGGACGAGGCGGTGCCGAGCGAGCTGCGGCAGGCGATGCGCGAGCTGCTGAAGGTGCCGCCCGGGAAGCGGGTCTCGGAGCTGGAGCGGCTGCGGACCGGGCCGGTGCGGGTGTCGGGCACGGCAATGCGCGAAGCCCTGGACCGCGCCCGGGAAGTGCGGGCGCTCGGGGCCGGCCGGGTGGAGATGGGCGGGGTGCCGTCGGCGCGGATGGCGGCGCTGGCCCGGTACGGGCTGGGCTCGAAGGCGCCTACCTTGCGGGACCTGGAGGAGACCCGGAAGACCGCGACGATGCTGGCCACGGTCCGGCACCTGGAGACCGCCTCGGTGGACGACGCCCTGGACCTGCTCGACGTCCTGATGGGCAGCCGGCTGCTGGCGCGGGCCGAGCGGATCGGACGAGAGGAGAAGCTCAAGAGCCTGCCGAAGCTGAAGAAGGCGGCTGGACGGGTGGCCAAGGCGGTGGAGGTGCTGCTGGGCACCGCGCCCGCCACCCTAGACGGCGAGGCGGTATCGGTGCTGGACGCCTGGGAGGCGATCGAGAAGGTAGTGCCGCGCGCCAAGCTCGCGGAGGCGCTGAGCGTGATCGCCGAGTGCGTGCCGGACGGCGACGGGGACGAGGACGCGGAGTGGCGGGCAGCGCTGGCCTCCCGGTACGGCACGGTGCGCGGCTTCATCCGGCTGCTGGTGGACACCGTGGACTTCGGCGCGGTGGAGGCCGGGGCTCCGGTGGTGAAGGCGCTCAAGCAGCTGCCCCACCTGGTCGGCCAGCGCAAGGTCGCCGCGTCCGAGGTCGACCAGCAGTTGGTGACCGGCTCGTGGCGGCGCCTGGTGTTCGCCAACCCGGATGTCGAGCCGGGCTGCGTGGAGAAGGCGGCGTACTCGTTCTGCGTGCTGGAGCACCTGCACCGGGCGCTTCGGCGCCGGGACGTGTTCGCCAGGGACGGGGACCGGTGGGGCGACCCGCGGGCCAAACTGCTGGCGGGTGACCGCTGGGAGACGGCCGAGCCGACCGTGTTGACCGCACTCGGGCTCGAGGCGGAGCCGGCCGCGCACCTGGCCGAACTCGCCTCGGCCCTGCACGGCGCCTACCACCAGGTCGTCGCCGGGCTGCCGACGAACAGCGCGGTGACGGTGAAGGACGGCAAGCTGCAGCTGGACCGCCTCGGCCCCGCCCCCGAGCCGAATCTGATGCCGGCCTTCCGGCAGCTGGCCAACAGCATGCTGCCGAAGGTCGACTTCCCCGAGCTGCTGCTGGAGGTCGCCGAGCTGACCGGCATGACGACCGCGTTCACCCACATCTCCGGCGCCGATCCGCACATGGACGACTTCGAGGTCAGCGTGTGCGCGCTGCTGCTCGCGGAGGCCTGCAACGTCGGCCTGACCCCGGTCGCCAAGCCGAACGTGCCGGCGCTCACCCGCGCCCGGCTGGTCCAGGTCGACCAGGGCTACCTGCGGGCCGAGACCATCAGCGCCGCCAACGGGATGCTCATCGGCGCGCAGGCCAAGGTGGACATCGTCCGGGCCTGGGGCGGCGGGCTGGTCGCCTCTGCGGACGGGGTCCGCTTCACCGTGCCGGTCCAGACGATCCACGCGGGCTACAGCCCTCTCTACTTCGGCCTTCGCAAGAAGGGCGCCACCTGGTTGAACGTGGTCAATGACCAGGTCATGGGCCTGGGCGGAGTGGTGGTGCCCGGCACGCTGCGCGACTCGCTGTTCATCCTGGACGCGCTGCTGGGCCGCGACGGCGGACCGAAGCCGGAAACCGTGGTCACCGACACCGCCAGCTACAGCGACATCGTGTTCGGGCTGTTCGCGATCTGTGGCTACCAGTTCTCCCCGCGGATCGCGGACATCTCCGACGCGCGGCTGTGGCGCACCCACGCCAGCGCAGACTACGGGCCGCTGCAGGAGGTCTCCCGGCACACGGTGCGCTTGGACCGGGTCCGGGCGCACTGGGGCGACATGCTGCGGGTGGCCGGCTCCCTGACGCTCGGTGAGGTCCGCGGGCACGACCTGATCCGCATGCTGTCCCGGGACGGGCGCCCGACCGGTCTGGGTGATGCGTTCGCCCACTACGGGCGGATCTTCAAGACCCTGCACCTGCTGCAGTTCATCTCCGACGACGGATACCGCCGCATGATCGGCAAGCAGCTGAACATCACCGAGGCCCGCCATCGTCTGGCCCGCAGGATCTTCTTCGGTCAGCGCGGCGAGCTGCGGCAGAACTACCGCGAGGGCATGGAAGACCAGCTCGGCGCCCTTGGCTTGGCCCTGAACGCCGTGGTGCTGTGGAACAGCCTCTACCTGGACCGGGCGGCCAAGCAACTCGCCGCTGACGGCTTCCCCGTCACCGACGACCTGCTGGCTCGCCTGTCACCGCTGCAGTTCGACCACATCAACTTCCTCGGCCGCTACGCGTTCTTCCGCCCGCAGGAGGCCGGCCGCAGACCGCTACGCGAACCCTCGACCGGCGGGGAGGACGACGGCGAGCGGTAGGAGCGCCGATCACGCGATGGAAGGGCTGCGCGGACTTGCGAAGGCCGTGCCCGGATGGCGACGGCATTCCTGGCGGGCTTGGTCGGACCGCGCATTGCGCGGTCCGACGCTTCACGGGATGAACTTCACCTCTGGGAAGGCCACGCTCGGACCGTCGAGCAGATGTCCCCGGCGGTGTCGCAGGTGCAGGTCGAAGAACGCGAGGGGGTAGGCCTGCTGGATCCGGACCGCCCGAGCCGGATCTAGGGTGCCGATCATCTCCTGAATCTGCTGGTTGGTCATGCCGAGGACCTTGCCCGCTTGCGGGATCAGTGTCGCGTCGTCGCCGTACGTCTTGTGAATGGCCCCGTCGGCCTGGATGTTCAGCCGCCAACCGCGAAGGTGTGTCCAGAACTCGGCGACGTCCGGCATGGTGGCCCGGGTAAACGAAGCGGTCATCATCATGAACGGCCGGTCCAGGTCGGAGGTGATGGTCGGCTGCATCGGACCGTCGATACTGAGCCCGGCGCCAACGCGCTGGTCGGCGAGCATAGTGAGCGCAGTGGCGGTGCCACCCTTCGACCAGCCGAACGCGCCGATGCACCTCGGGTCGAGGGCGCCGAGCAGTCCCTGGGGCAGTGGCCTGCCGTCGACGTCGGGGTTGTGCCCGGCAGCAAGGCCCTCGACGACGTCGAGCACGAACCGGAGGTCCGTGGCGAAGTCCCGGGGCCCCAGGAACGGCGGGACCTCTGCCGGAACGGTGAGCCGGCCGTCGGGGAACTCGCTGAACGCGTCGTACGTGTGGTCGACGGTGACCACGGCGTAGCCGTGGCTGGCGAGTTCCTGGACCATGATGGTGTGGTCGCCACGATGGCTGCCCGCGCCGTGCGAGTACACGACGACGGGCAGGCGGTGGCCCGTTTGGTGCACGGGTGCGCCCACGTGTGCGGCGGTGAGTGGGCCGAGGGCGGGATCGAGGGGGAAGCCGACGTCCGCCAGAAACGCCCGCAGCGCACCCTGGGTCATCCAGGGAGCATGCGGCAGGGCCTTCGTCTTGCAAGCGGGGTACCAGACGCTGGCCATCAACTCGCGGTGATGCCCCGGGCCGGCCACAGGATCCGGACGCGAGGTGTCGACGAGGTGGAGCGGCACCGTGCCCACCGGGTGCGGCCCGGTGGGCCTGGGCAGCGTGAGCTGCGACGGACCGGGGGCGGTCGGAGCCGCCCACGCCTGGCGCGCTGCGCTGATCGGCACGGCGGCCCCGACCCCCGTCACCAGCGCGGCTGCGAGCAAGCGACGGCGCGTCACGTCCGTCGTGGTGACCGGTGTGATGGTCACGTGTCCTCCCTGGGTTTCTTGGACGGTGTTCGGCGTGCTGCCCGGGTCCGCCGGACGTCGGCGGGAGCCGCTCACGGCTCACCACGGTTCGCCGGGGCCCGGATCAGGACTCCGGGGTTGAGCTGCCGTGCTCGATCTGGTGGATGAGGCGCTTGAGCTGGGCGACCTCGTCCCGCAGGGCGCGGTCGCCCGCGGGGGTGAGGGAGAGCCAGGTGCGGGCGCGTTTGCCCTCGTAGCCCTTCTCGATATCGACCAGTCCAGCCTTCTCCAGGATGGCGAGGTGCTGGCTGAGGTTTCCGGCGGTGAGGCCGAGTGCCGTGCGCAGGAAGCCGAACTCGACCCGGCGCGCCTGGTGGGCGACGGTGAGGATGCCGAGGCGGACGCGCTGGTGGACCACGTCGTCCAGACCGGTGACGGGGTGCTGTTCGGGCTGATCGGTCATGACGCATTGCGCCTGCGGGGCAGCTCGGCCAGGCCAAAGCCGAGGGCGCCGAGCAGGAGGAGCACGCCGGGGACGGCGTAGCGGGGCAGGAAGAACCAAGGCGAGGTGAAGGGGATCCCCGACCAACCGGTGGGCAGCGGCACCAATTCGATGGCCACATACACCGCGGTGAGCAGCAGCAGGACCCGGCTGCGTTCCACCCAGGACAGCACCAGCAGCGGCAGCCCAACGGCCGTGGCGTTCCCCACGAGTCGCTCGAGGAACCTCGTCATCTCGGAGCTGGGGTCGAGGTGTAGGCCCCAGAAGTCGAGTGGTTCACCGGGCCGCGGGATCCCGTGGCGGGTGCTCCAGAAGGAGGTGGCGGCCACCACACCGAGCAGGGCGATGCCGGTGAGGATGTAGGGCCGGACCGGGGTGCCGACGCCGCGGTTGCGGGAGCGGCGGATGTAGAAGAACGCCGTCGCCGCATAGGCGAGGGCAATCCCGATGGGCCAGTAGAGCGGCGACCCCTGCTTGACGACGGTACAGCCCACGCCTGCGGCGGGGGCGGTCGCCGGGCAGGGAACGGTCAGGACCTGGAACGTGAAGCGGCTGACCAGGATTCCCCCCAACATGAGCACGCCGAGCAGCAGGAGAGGAAACCAGGTGCCGCGCTGAGCGGCTCGGACCTTGCGGGTCAATTCACCGAGACCGGCGAGGACTTCGTGAGGCGTGCCTTGCAAGGGCATCGAAGCGTCTGTCACCCAGTCAGCTTTGCATCACAAACCAGTTATGGCAAGAAATCTGTGTGCACTCCAAGATCGGATCCGGCAAACCCGGTAGTCCGAGGTCGACCCCGCTGGCTTGCGTTGATGCCCAGGGGCCATCAAGTCCTCGTCCCAACACCTTCAGGCGCGCGCCGATAGAACAGAGGCTTCAATAAACCATCGTTTACTGAAGACCAGCAGCCGGACCGCCCGACGGCCCCTCAGGGCCTTCAAAAACTCCTTCAAAAACCAGGCTTGTTCAAGAAGTACGGCACACCGTTTTCTGACAGAATCCCGGGCGTGAGCACCCCCTCCGAGCCCGACGTCTTCGACCTCCTGGTCGCCGAACCCGCCCACCGCACCGAGATCCTCATCGGCTACGCCCGGGTCTCCACCGGCGGGCAAAAGCTCGACCGCCAGATCGACGCACTCACCGCCGCCGGGTGCCGACGCATCTTCGCCGACAAGAAGTCCGGCAAGGACGACCTCCGGCCCGAGCTCAAGGCCTGCCACGCCTTCCTCGCCGCCGGCGACACCCTGGTGGTCCCCGCGCTCGACCGCTACGGCCGCTCCCTCAAGGACTTGGTGAACATGGTCGGTGAACTGCGCCGCCGGGAGATCGGGTTCTGCTCGCTGCACGAGCGCCTGGACACCACCACCCCCGGCGGCCGGCTCGTCTTCCACGTCTTCGCCGCGCTCGCCGAGTTCATCCGCGAGCTGATCGTTTCCGGCACCCGCGAGGGCTTGGACGCCGCACGCGCCCGCGGCCGGGTCGGCGGCCGCCCGACCGTCGCCACCCCTGAGATCATCCGCGCCGCCCGCGACATGCTCCCCAACCCCGAGAACTCGATCACCTCGATCGCCAAGATCCTCGGCGTCAGCCCCGGCACTCTCTACAACCACATCCCCGACCTGCAGGAACTCCGCGCCTCCGGCCGCATCCCCGGGCAGCTCACCTCAAGCTGACTGCTACCGCTACTGGCCGTTCCGATCCTCCCCGGAGGCCAGGACCACCGCCAGGGGGATAAAACGCCAGGTGAGGATCGTGACCGCCGAGGCGGTCCCGGTGCCGAGCTTGGCGCCGATGAATCCGGAGCTCCAGCACAGCACGAACCCGGCCGCCAGGAGGATGTTCACGACAGGCCTCCAGTATACAGATCGGTTTACCTCGCGGGAACGCCACTATACCGATCTGTGTACTCTGGACAACATGCGCACGACAACGGAGCGGATCACGATGACGCCCGGGGCGCGCCGGCTCCTGGAGGCCGCCGCCCGGCTGTTCTACGAACGCGGCATCCACGCCGTCGGGGTCGATCTGATCGCCGCCGAGGCGGGGGTGACAAAGAAGACCCTCTACGACCGGTTCGGGTCCAAGGACCAGATCGTCGTGGAGTATCTGGCCGACCGCGACGAGCGCTGGCGGGCCTTTCTCGGCGACCGTCTCGGCGCGGCCCGGCCCGCCACGGCCGCCGGCCGTCTCCGGGCGGCGTTCGACGCCTCGAAGGAGTGGATGGAGGGCACCAGCCCCCGGGGATGCAGCATGGTCAACGCCCACGCCGAGATCACCGACCCGGCCCATCCGGCGGCGGCGATCATCGCGGGGCAGAAGCAGCGGATGCTCGACCTGTTCACCGACCTGGCCCGGGAGGCGGGCGCGGCCGACCCCGGTGGGGCCGGCCGTACGCTCATGCTGCTACACGAAGGGGCGCTCGTCGCCCACGGTCTGGGCGTCTTTCCCGACCCCATCCCGCACGCCCGGGACCAGGCCCTCGCCCTGCTACCCGTCTGACACCGGCGAGCTCCGGCACGGCCCGGCCGGGAACCATCGAGGGCCCGCCGAGCGGGCGGGCCCGGCGACGGTCAGCCCTGCGACATGTAGGCGGCGAACTCCTCCAGGGAAATCTCACCGTCGCCATCGGAGTCCATCCGGCGGACGACCTCGGCGGCCGCCTCGTCGGTGATCTCCTCCCCCAGGGCCTTCATCAGCAGCTTCAGCTCCGGCGCGGAGACGCGCCCGTCCTTGTTCACATCGACGATCTCGAAGGTCGCCGCGTAGGCGCTGGTGTCCGGCACGATCACGAGCCTTCCCGGTCGGAGGTACGGCGGCTCCCATGAGCCACGACGGACACACAACCTAGTGGAAGAGATGCCCGACTTGCGGCGAATCGCCGGTCGACGATGTTCGTGCCGGTGGATTCGGTCCGTGCCCGGGCGGATAAACCGTAGGCGATCAGGCCACCGCCTTTACGTAGTAAGGTAACTACGTTGGAAGGTGGCCTCACCCGCCGAACCCGCTGACGATCCGACAGGTGCTCCGTGTACGAATATCTCGACCATCCCGGCCCGATCCCCTTCGCCCACCGCGGCGGCTCTCCCGACGGCCGCGAGAACTCCCTGGCGGCCTTCGAGCGCGCGATCGGCCTGGGCTACCGCTACCTCGAGACGGACGTACGCGCCACCGCCGACGGCGTCCTGGTCGCCTTCCACGACGCCACCCTCGACCGGGCGACCGACCGCACCGGCCCGATCGCCCGGCTCGCCTTCTCCGAGGTCGCCAAGGCGCGGATCGCCGGCCGCGAGCCGATCCCCCGCCTGGAGGAGATCCTCGCCGCCTGGCCCGCCGCCCGCCTCAACATCGACGTCAAGGCCGAGAGCGCCATCGGCCCGCTCGCCGAGATCCTGCACCGCGCCCGCGCCTGGGACCGGGTGTGCGTCACCTCCTTCTCCTACCGGCGCCTCCGGCACGTCCGCGCCCGCATGCGCCTGCTGTCCGGCCGCGACGTGTGCACGGCCCTGAGCCCGCTGGGCGTGGCCACGCTGCGCGCCCGGTCCGTGAGCGGGCCGCTGGGCCGGCTGGTGCGCCTGGCCGAGCTCGGCGTGCCGTGCGCCCAGGTCCCCGAGCGCGTCGGGCGCACCCCGCTGGTCACCGAGGCGTTCCTGGCGACCGCACACTCCCTCGGCCTAAAGGTGCACGTCTGGACGGTCAACGACCCCGCCGACATGGAACGCCTCCTCGACCTCGGCGTTGATGGCATCATCACCGATGACATCGAGGCCCTGCGCGACGTCATGACCGCCCGCGCGCAGTGGTCGGCGGCCACCGCGTAGGGCCGGAGAACACGGGCGGCCGAGGAGGACGCGTGGGCCTGGCCCCCGTCGGCACCCCCGCCGACACCATCCCCCGGGACCGGCGGCGTGAGCAGCACGGCTGGTACTTCTACGACTGGGCCAACTCCGCCTTCTACACCACCGTCGTGTCGGTCTTCCTCGGGCCGTACCTCAGCGACGTGGCCAAGGCCGCGGCCGACGCCCGCGGGTTCGTCCACCCTCTGGGCGCCGACATCCGGGCCAAGGCGGTCTATCCCCTCGCCGTCACCCTTTCGGTGATCCTGCAGGTCCTCGTCCTGCCCCTGGCCGGCGCGCTGGCCGACCACACGGGACGCAAACGCGAGCTGCTCGGCGCGTTCGCCTACGTCGGGGCGTTCGCCACCATTGGCCTGTACTTCGTGGGCGGCGGCCGGTACCTCCTCGGCGCGGCGCTGTTCGTCGTGGCCAACCTCGCGCTGGGCGCTTCCAACGTCGTCTACAACTCCTTCCTGCCCGACATCGCCGAACCCGACGAACGCGACGCGGTGTCCTCGCGCGGCTGGGGCCTGGGCTACCTCGGCGGCGGCCTGCTGCTCGTGCTCAACCTCGTGCTGTTCCTCCTGCACGACGACTTCGGGCTGACCAAGGCGGCAGCGGTGCGCATCAGCCTGGCCTCGGCCGGCGTCTGGTGGGCGGCGTTCACCCTCATCCCGCTGCGCACGCTGCGCAACCGGCACCGCGCGCCCGCGGCCGAGTCGCTGCCCGCCGCCGTACGCGCCGGGTTCACCCAGCTGGCCGGCACCCTGCGCGACGTGCGCAACCGGCCCGTGACCCTGCTGTTCCTGCTCGCCTTCCTCGTCTACAACGACGGCGTGCAGACGGTCATCACGATGTCGGCGACGTTCGCGACCGAGGAGCTGAAGCTGGGCCAGACGAACGTCATCGCGGCCGTGCTGCTGGTCCAGTTCGTCGCGTTCGGCGGGGCGCTGCTGCTGGGCCGCCTCGCCGAACGGTACGGCACCAAGCGGGTCGTGCTGGCCTCCCTGATCGTCTGGGTGGTCGTCGTGCTGGCGAGCTACGCGCTGCAGCGCGGGTCGGCCGCGCAGTTCCTGGCCCTGGCCGCGGCCATCGGGGTGGTCCTGGGCGGCACGCAGGCGCTGTCGCGGTCGCTGTTCTCCCACCTGCTGCCCCGCGACCGTGAGGCGGAGTACTTCGGCTTCTATGAGCTCAGCGACAAGGGGACGAGCTGGCTGGGGCCGCTGGTGTTCGCCGCCGCCCTGCAGTGGACCGACAGCTACCGCACCGCGATCGCCTCGCTGATCGTCTTCTTCGTCGTCGGCTTCGGGCTGCTGCTGACCGTGAACGTCCCCCGTGGCATCCGCGAGGCCGGAAACCCCCTCCCTCGCCGACTCTGAGGATCGGCCCGGACCGGCGTCCGCGCTCGACGACGCCGAAAACCAAATCCGATTCGAGCGATAGGCGTTGGCCGGACCACCTGCTCGAACCGGACTCCCCTTGCCAACTTGAGTTCAATTTGGGAAGAATGTAGACGCGTCCGCTCGCAGCGGCAAGACCGCATGGCCAGGCCAGGGGTGAGGGTGTCCATCGATTTCGAGGTCGACGAGAGGGCCGCCGACATCGCGCGGCGCACCACCGCTTTCGTCCGGGATGTGGTGCTGCCCGAGGAACAGGCGTCCGACGGGAACGTCCACGCCGGGCCGGAGCCGCTTCGACGTCGGCTGCAGGAGGCGGCCCGGGCGGCGGGCGTGTTCGCCCCCCACGTCGGTGAGGAGTGGGGCGGGCTCGGGCTGGACCTGCGCGGCCAGGCCGTGGTGTTCGAGGCCGCGGGGTACTCGCTCCTGGGGCCGCTCGCGCTCAACTGCGCGGCGCCCGACGAGGGCAACATGCACCTGCTCGAAGTGGTGGCGACCGAGGAGCAGAAGGAGCGGTACCTGCGCCCGCTGGCCGCCGGCGAGGTGCGCTCGTGCTTCGCGATGACCGAACCCGCGCCCGGCGCCGGATCCGACCCGCGCGCGCTCGCCACGACCGCGACCAGGACCGCGAGCGGTTGGCGGATCGACGGCCGCAAGTGGTTCATCAGCGGCGCGGACGGCGCCGCCTTCGCCGTCTGTATGGCGCGCACCGGCGGGGTTCCCGGAGACGCCGGCGGCGCGACGATGTTCCTCATCGACGCCGACAACGCGGGCATGAAGATCGTCCGGAACATCGACACCCTGGACCAAGGCCTGTTCGGCGGGCACAGCGAGATCGTTCTCGAAGGTTGCGAGGTCGGCGACGACGCGGTGCTGGGCGCGGTGGACCAGGGCTTCCCGTACGCGCAGGTACGCCTCGGCCCCGCCCGGATGACCCACTGCATGCGCTGGCTCGGCGTGGCACGCCGTGCCCAGGACATCGCCCTGGACCGCGCGGCGGACCGCTCCGCGTTCGGCGGGCCGCTGGCCGAACTCGGCATGGTGCAGCAGTTGCTCGCCGACAACGAGATCGACATCGAGACCGGCCGTGCGGTGCTGTGGCGGGCCTGCTGGGAGCTGGACCAGGGACGCGAGGCCGCCCAGCACACCTCGATCGCCAAAACGTACGTCTCCGAGGCGGTGAACCGGGTGGTCGACCGGGCCGTGCAGGTGTGCGGAGCGCTCGGCATCTCGGGCGATCTCCCACTCTCGCGGCTGTACCGGGAGGTCCGTCCGTTCCGCATCTACGACGGCCCCTCCGAGACCCATCGCTGGGCGATCGCCAAACGCGCGGTGCGCGCGGCGCGTGAACGGAGGGCCGCACGGTGACCGAGCCCGGGGGCGCCATGGCCGCCGTCGGCATCGACGGACCCGCGCTGCAGCGCTACTTCGAACGCCACGTCCCCCAGTGCGCGGGGCCGCTCCGGGTCACGCTGATGCACGGCGGGCGGTCCAACCTCACCTACGAGGTGACCGATGGGACGCACCGCTGGGTCCTGCGCCGACCGCCGCTGGGCGTGCTAACCCCGACCGCGCACGACATGGACCGCGAGTACCGCGTCGTCGCCGCGCTTCGCCATACCGAGGTGCCGGTCGCACGCGCCGTGCTGTCGTGCACCGACCCCACGGTGATCGGGGCGCCGTTCTGCGTCGTCGACTTCGTCGAGGGGACGGTGCTGCGCGACGGCGACGAGGCGGCCACGCTGGACCCCGCCGACGCCCGGCGCAGCGCCGAGGCGCTCGTCGACGTCCTGGTGGACCTGCACACGGTCGATGCCGCCGACGTCGGGCTGGACGACTTCGGCCGTCCCGAGGGATACCTGGAGCGTCAGGTACGACGGTGGCGCGGTCAGTGGGACAAGGTCGCCACCCGCGCGCTGCCCGGCGTCGGCGAACTGCACGGCCGCCTGGCCCGGGCCCTCCCCGTGGCCGGTGCCCCGGCGATCGTGCACGGCGACTACCGCCTGGACAACGTCATCCTGGCACCCGGCGACCTCCGGCGGATCGCCGCGGTCGTGGACTGGGAGATGGCGACGCTCGGTGATCCCCTGGCCGACCTCGGGATGCTGCTCATGTACTGGGAGCCGGCCTGCGAGCCGGTCCTGGGGGTACGCCACGTCCCGACCGCCAACCCCGGCTTCCCATCCGGCCGGGAGCTGGCCGAGCGGTACGCCGAGCGGTCCGGCCGTGACCTTGAGGCCCTGACCTTCTACCGGGCGCTGGCGTACTTCAAGCTGGCCGTCATCGCCGAGGGCATTCACGCCCGCCACCTCGCGGGCCGGACCGTCGGCCCCGGATTCGAGCGGGTGGGGTCGGCGGTGCCCGCGCTGCTGCGCTCGGGATTGGAGCTGCTGCCGTGACCGACACGCCGAGTGAGGGAGGACCCGTGCACGGCCGACTGTCCGGGCAGATCGCGATGGTCACCGGTGCGACCGGCGGCATCGGGGAGGCGGTCGTACGCCGCCTGGCCGCCGAGGGCGCCGCCGTGGCGGTGACCGACGTGGACGCCGGTCCCTGTGAGGACCTGGCGAAGGAACTGGCGGCCGGCGGAGCGAGGGCACTCGCTCTCCCGCTGGACGTCACCGACGAACAGCGGTGGCGTGCCGCGATGGAACGTGTCGTCGCCGAGTTCGGCGGCCTGTCCGTGCTCGTCAACAACGCGGGCATCGCCGAGATGCGAACCGTCGAGACCGAGACCCTGGAGACCTGGGACAAGGTCATCGCCGTCACCCAGACGGGCGTCTGGCTCGGCATGAAGCACGGAGGGCCCGCGATCGAACGCGCCGGCGGCGGCTCCATCGTCAACATCGCGTCGATCTTCGGTACGGTCGGCGGGTTCGGCAGCCAGTTCTCCTACCACGCGGCGAAGGGCGCGGTGCGCCTGATGACGAAGAACGCCGCGCTGCACTGGGCGGAGCGCGGCGTACGCGTCAACTCGATCCACCCCGGCTTCATCGAGACCCCGCGTTCGCGGGAGCTGTGGCGCGGCACGCCCCGCCACACGGCGATGGTCGAGGGCACTCCCATGCGGCGGCTCGGCCGGCCCCAGGAGGTCGCCGGGGCGGTGGCGTTCCTGGCCTCCCAGGACGCGAGCTTCGTCACCGGCTCCGAACTGTACGTGGACGGAGGCTGGACGGCCCGCTGAAGCGCGGCGGGCCGCCCGCGCGGCTCACCGGACGCGGGTGTACCGGTTCACGCCGGCCACGGACGCGACGCCGGCCCGGCCCTGCAGGACGAGGACGTCCAGGTGCGCCGCCGTCTCGTTGATCGCGAGCATCTGGTTGAAGGCGCTGAGCTCGCCGAATCGCACCTGCCGACGCGTCCAGCCCAGCCTCCGCGCCACCGCGTGGGCGTCGAGCGTCTCCTCCCCCAGCGCGGACAGGCTCTTGTCCAGCCGGTCGTCGTGGTGCGCGAGCAGTTCGGTCACCCGCGCGTGGGCGCTGTCGGCGACCGGTCCGTGCGCGGGCAGCAGGCGTGCGTCGGCGTACCGGGTCATGAGCCGGAGCGAGTCCAGGTAGTCGGCGAGCGGGCGGCCGCCGGACTCGGCGAGTTCGAAGCCGATGGACGGGGTGATGTGCGGCAGGACGTGGTCCCCGGAGAACAGCAGCCCACGCGCTTCGTCCAGGTAGACGACGTGTCCCCTGGTGTGTCCGGGCGTCGGTACGACCTGTAGCCCGATGTCGCCGAAGCGGACGGCCTCCGCGCCGAGCCAGCGATCGGGGGCCTGCCAGACGGCGGGATCGTAGCCGCCGTGATCCATCGCACCGATGCGGTCGGCCAGGTCCCCGGCCCCAGCCCGGCGCAGCGTCGCGAGGGAGCTCGCCGGTACGTCGCTGCGCAGCCGGTGGAGCATCTCCAGGCCCGGGCGTTCCCCCATGCCCAGGTAGACCCGTGAGCCCAGCAGCCGGCGCAGTTCCACGGCGTGCGTGTAGTGGTCGCGGTGGATGTGCGTGACCAGGATGTGGCCGACGTCGCCGAGGTCCCGGCCGATGGCGGCCAGACCCTGCTCGAGCGCCTTGCGCGCCTCGGGGATCGCCCATCCACCGTCGATCATGACGATGCCGCCGTCGTCGGCCGGGTTCTCCAGAACATAGACGTTGACGGCGCGCAGGCCGTCGCCGGGCAGCGGGAGGGGAATGCGGTGGACTCCGGGCCGCAGAGTCTGAACTCCCGGCGTCGCCCATGCCCCGCGGTCGAACCGCGCCGTCATCGCCTTTCCTCTCTCCCGGGACACCGCTGCGATCCGCCGGCGGGATGCCGTGCCGTCAACGTTCCGTCGCCTCAGGCCGGATCGGCCGCGCGGTCGCGCAGCCGGGCGGCCAGGTCCCGGGCCCCGGCCCGGTCGAGCTTTCCGACCTTGGTCTGGGGCAGCTCCGCGACGCTGTAGACGTACTCGGGCCACTTGCCCTTGGACAGGCCGGCACTCTCCAGGTATCCGGTCACCTCGGGCAGCGAGATGTCACGGCCGTCCTCGGTGACGACCAGCAGCGCGACGCGCTCGCCGAGCACCTCGTCGGGGACTGCCGCGACGCACGCCGACGCCACCCGCGGACAGCCGGCGATGGCACGCTCGATCTCGGTGATGTCGATGTTGCGGCCGCCGCGGATGATGACGTCCTTCTCCCGGCCCATGATGGTGATGGTGCCGTCCTCATGGGTCATCAGCAGGTCGCCGGTGGGGAAGTAGCCGTCCGCCGTCAGCTCGGGCGGGTGGACACGCCCGTCGCGGGCGTAGCCGAGAAAGAGGGAGGGGCCGCGCACCTGCGCCCGGCCGGTCACGCCCGGGCCGGCCACCCGCCCGTCGAGCGTGATCGCGCGAACGTCGGTCCCCGGGAAGGGCCGCCCGTCCCTGCCGAGCCGGATCTCCTCGGGGTCCCCGGGACCCGGGGAGGTGTGTCCGAGGCACTCGGACATGCCGAAGACCCGCAGGATCCTGGTGCCCAGGGACCGTTCGGCGCGGGCGAGGGCTCCGCGGTCCATGGGCCCGCCGCCGACGGTGATCGACCGGGCACGGCGGAGGACCCTGGAGCCTGCGGCCTCGCCTCCCATCTGCAGCGCCATGGTCGGGACGCACATGGTCCAGCGGACATCAGCGCCGGCCATCCGCTCCAGCACGACGGCGCGGTCCCACTTGCGCGTCAGGACGAGCGGTCCGCCCAGCAGCAGGGCGAGGTAGACGCCGAAGCAGTATGCCGCCGTCGAGGACAGCGGCACGATCGCGGCGATGGCGTCACCGCGGGACAGCCCGTTGATGCCGATGGTGCTCGCTGTGGCGTAGCGCAGGGCCTCCTCGGACTGGACGACGCCCTTGGGCCGCCCGGTCGATCCCGAGGTGAGACCGATCAGGACACCGCCCGACCACCGCGACACGTCGCTCGGCCGGGACGCGGACCGCGGCTTCCAGCCGTCGAGCACCGTGCCCGCCGAGGCCGGCAGCAGATCGTGCACCGCCCATTCCTCCATCGCCGAGGGCTCGGCGACGACGGCGTCCGGGCGGATGTCCTCCCAGGCGGTGGCGAACTCGTGAGGGGTGGTGTGCCGGTTGACCACCGCGAGCGTCCCGCCCCGCAGGCCGACGGCGAGGGTGGCGGCTACGGTGCGCCATGAGTTGTCGGCCTGGAGCATGACGGTGCCGCCCGCGGCGGCGGACAGTGCTCCGGCCAGCCGGGCCGCCTCGTCGAGCAGTTCCCGGGCCATGTGGGGGCCACTGTCGTCGATGACGGCGACGAAATCGGCCTCCTCGGCCCTCTGCTGGAACTCCCGCGTTACCTGTCGCATCCTGTTTCCTCGCTGCGCTGTGCCCCGACCTGCGTCCGCCCGACACCCCCGGCTCCCCGACCCGCCGTCCCCACGGCGCCACACCGGCCCGGCGGCCCGGCTGCCCGGCGGCCTCAGGCGGTGAACATCTCCGCCTCGTGTCCCATGACGGCGATACGGCGGCCCCTCATGTCGCCGACCTGTGCCACCGCGTCCGCCCACTCGGGGCTCGCGAGGGCCTTCTTGAGATCCTCCGGGGAGTCGAAACTCAGCACGGAGATCCCGTCCCAGCCCTCGGATCGCTTCTCCAGCGCGTCATCGATCTCGGTGTGCCGCCAGGCCCGCAGGCCGGGCAGGCGGTAGGTCAGTTCCGCGTGGTCGCCCCGCCACCAGTCGATGAACTGCTGGTGGGTCCACTCCGGGGGCCGGGACGCGAGCAGAATGAGGTTGTACATGAACGTCTCCCTCTCCGGTCAGTCGAAGCGGATCTCGGACGACCGGCCGATCAGCAGGCGCTGTAGCCGTCCTTCGCCGTTCACCCGCCCGGCGGCGACGAAGCTGGCCTCGGGGACGCCCCCGCGCCGTACCTCTCCCAGGAACAGTTCGTCCCGGCCGACGGTGGTCGCCGACAGCAGATGGTGGGTCCGGGTTCCCTTCTCGCGCTGTTCGAGATAGCCGACGAGGGCCGCGCGGCTCCCGGCGAAGTCGGCGGCGTTGCCGTCTCCGGTGGAGAACAGGATGGACAGCGAGAAGTCCTCGCTGATCAGGTCGAGGATCCTGGCGGGCTCGTCACCGTCGAGGATCTTGAACCATTCGGTGAGGAACGGCGCCGCGGTGGAGGACTCGGTCATGCCCGGCTCCTGTCGGTCGGGGTCTTCGAGGCGGCGGATTCGGGCCGGCCGGCCTGCCCGGTCCAGTCGACCAGCTGGAATGAGGTGCTGAAGAACGCCTGGTAGCGCGCCAGGAGCCCGCCGGGTGAGACCACCGCCGCCGACAGGAACGAGCCGACGTAGCGCCCGCGCTCCGTCACCACGCCGTAGACGATCTCGGTGTCACCGTCCCTGCTGTAGCGCAGGACCTCGTGTGCCCGGTCGACCGGATTGCGCCCGGCGATGTAGGCCGCGAAGTCCTCCCGGGACGTTCCGGTGACGTCCTTGCCCGGCAGGGCGATGAGGAAGCGGAAGTCGGGTTCGAGCAGTTCCAGTGTCTGCTCCGGATGCTGACTGTCCATGCTCGCCAGATATGCACGCAACGTCATGAGTGTGCGCCCTTTCATCCGGCGGCCGTTCGACGTCCTGAGGTGTCGGTCACCGACGGACCGACGGAGGCGCCGCCGGCCACGGCGGACCGATTTGAGCCAAGTTCAGTTCAGTTAGGATCGTAACGAGACGGAAACGCACCTGGCAAGAGTGGTCGACGGACCGATCGCGGTGGTTCCAGGCGCGGGGAGACACTCACGGCCGTCAAGCCAAAGGAGAACGCCGAAGAGCCCTCCGGCGGACGAACGTCCAGCCGGAGGGCAGGGAGACGGCAGGGGCCTCGGGCCTCACATGGCGACGATGCGCACGCAGGCGTCCTCGATCAGATCGCTGATCTCCGACAGCGGCGTGGGCCCCGACGGCCGGTACCACCGCCACACGCTGACGATGAGGCCGAGCACGCTCGCGCCGAGCAGCTGCGCGTCACGCAGCGGGAAGGCCCCCTGGGACATGCCGCGCACGAGGAGGTTCGTCCAGTCACGCTCGACCACCTGGACCAGCTGGCGGGCCGCCACCCGCTCGGCCTCCTCGCGCTTGGACTTGCGGGCGCCGGACAGCAGATCCATGTGGTTGTGGAGGATGCGCATCTGCAGGACCTCCTGGTCGGAGACGTCGTACGCCGCGCGGACCGCCGACCGCAGCGCGTCGGCCGGCTCGGCGACGCCCGCGGTCGCCTCCGTGAACTTGTCGTGGGACCGCTGCAACTCCAGCCGCATGATGGTGAGCAGGCAGTGGGTCTTGGACTCGAAGTAGTGGTAGAGCGCGGTCTGCCCGATGCCGACCCGCTCCGCCACGGTGGACCACTTGGTGGCCTCGAAACCCGTCTCCCCGAAGCAGTCGACCGCTGCCGCGAGGATGGCCACGCGTTTGGACCGCGGCCCCGCCTCCGGTTCTTCGACGAAGCTCGCTGCCATGACCTGCCTCCTGACCCTGGATCACCCCGTCCGCAACCGAGCGTAGACCCAAGCTGAACTCGGTTGCGAATCGGCTGAGTCACAGGCGCTCGATGACGGTGGCGTTCGCCATGCCGCCGCCCTCGCACATGGTCTGCAGGCCGTAGCGTCCCCCGGTTCTGTGCAACTGGTGGACAAGCGTGGTCATGAGCCGGGCACCCGTCGCCCCGAGCGGGTGTCCGAGCGCGATCGCGCCGCCGAAGGCGTTGACCCGCTCCTCATCGGCGCCGATCTCCTTCTGCCAGGCGATGACGACCGGCGCGAAGGCCTCGTTGATCTCGATCAGGTCGATGTCGCCGATCGACATCCCCGCGGTCTTCAGGACCTTCTCCGTGGCGGGGATGGGACCGGTCAGCATGAGGATCGGGTCGGAGCCGACCACGGCCATGGCGTGCACGCGGGCCAGCGGCGTCAGGCCGTGACGGCGCACCGCCCCTTCGGAGGCGACCAGCAGGGCGGCGGCACCGTCGGAGATCTGGCTCGAGACGGCGGCGGTCAGCCGGCCACCCTCGGTGAGGGTCTTCAGGCGGGCCATCTTCTCGAGGGTGGTGCCGGCGCGGGGACCTTCGTCGGCGGTGAGCCCGAAGGCCGGGGCGATCTCCGCGTCGAAGGCCCCGTCGGCCTGGGCGGCCAGGGCCCGCCGGTGGCTGGTGAGCGCGAACCGCTCCATGTCCGCACGGGAGATGCCCCACTTCTCGGCGATCAGCTCCGCTCCCCGGAACTGGGAGACCTCCTGGTCGCCGAAGTTCTCACGCCAGCCGTCGCCCGCGTACGGGGTGCCCATGCCCGCCTGTTCGCCGACGACCATCGGTCCGCCGATGGGAACCAGGCTCATGACCTCCACGCCACCGGCGATCACCAGGTCGGCGGCGCCCGATCCGACGGCCTGGGCGGCGAAGTGCACGGCCTGCTGGGAGGAGCCGCACTGGCGGTCGATGGTGGTACCCGGGACCTGCTGCGGAAGCCCCGCCGACAGCCACGAAGTGCGGGCGAGGTTCCCGGTCTGCGCGCCGATCTGGCTCACGCAGCCGAAGTACACGTCGTCGACGGCTCCGGGGTCGACACCGGTGCGTTCCAGCAGGGCACGCAGCGCGTGGGCGCCGAGGTCCGCCGGGTGCGCGCCGCTGAGCGCGCCTCGCCGGCGGCCGACAGGGGTGCGGACGGCTCCGACGATGAAGGCTTCCGGCACGGTGATCTCCAAGTGGGTTCGGCGGTCAGGGACGGGGCGGGACGCGGGTGAAGTCCGGCGCCCGCTTGCCGAGGAAGGCCGCGACGCCCTCGCGGCCCGTATCAGAGGCGGCCAGGGCCGCGATGGAACGGGCCTCGGCGTCCAGGTGCGGGCCCAGGTCCCCGGTCAGCCCGGCGGCGACGAGCCGGCGGGTGGCCCCGAAGGCGGCCGTGGGCCCCCGGCGCAGCGCGTCGGCCGTTCGCTCGGCCTCGACGGTCAGCGAATCCGCTGCGACGACCCGGCTGACCAGCCCGATCTCCGCCGCCTCCGTCGCCGGCACCCGGCGGTTGGTCAGCAGCAGGTCCAGAGCCCGCTTAGGACCGACGACTCGGGGCAGGAACCAGCTGACCCCGGCGTCCGGCGAATAGCCGATGCCGGTGTACGCCGCGGTGAACGACGCGTCGTCGGCCGCCAATGTCACATCCGCCGCCACGGCCAGGCCGATGCCGGCACCGGCCGCCGCGCCCTGCACGGCGGCCACCAGGGGCGCGTCGATGGCGGCGAACCCGCGCAGGGCGTCGTGCAGAGCGTCGGTCACCGCGATCAGGTGCTTCTCCAGCGCCTCACCCGAGAGCGTGGCGAACTCCCGCAGGTCGCCGCCGACGCAGAACGACCGCCCCTCCCCGGTGAGCAGCACGGCCCGTACGGGCTCGCGAGCGCAGGCCCGCGCCGCCTCCCGCAGCCCGCGCGCCGTCTCCAGATCGATCGCGTTGCCCGCCTCGGGCCTGCGGAGGGTGACGCGGGCGAGGCCGCCCTCGTCGATCTCGAAACCGACTCTCATCGCGCGGTCCACCCGCCGTCGACGGTCAGGACCTGCCCGGTGCAGTACGAGGAGGCGTCCGAGGCGAGGAACAGGAGCGCGCCGTCGAGTTCGTGCTCGTGACCGCCGCGGCGCAGCAGCGTGTTGCGCTCGACCCATCGGCCGGAGCGCTCGTCGCCGAAGAGGTCGGCGGTCATCTCGGTGCGGAACCAGCCCGGCGCGAGCGCGTTGACCCGTGTTCCGCCGCCGCTCCACTGGCCGGCCAGCTCGCGGGTCAGGCCGATCAGCCCGGCCTTGGACGCCGAGTAGCCGGCCCCGCCCAGGGGGGCGGTGGTGACCAGGCCGAGGATGGAGGCGACGTTGACGATGCTCTTGCCCTGGGCCGGCACGGCGGCCTCGGCGGTGAGGCGGGCCAGATGGTACGGGGCGGTGAGGTTCACGGCGAGGACACCGGCGAAGGCGTCGGGGGATTCGGCCTCCGCGCGCGTCTCACCGGGCACGGCGGCGTTGTTGACCAGGACGTCGATGCGGCCGGTGGCCGTCACCGCCGTCTCGACCAGCCGCACGCGGTCCGCCTCCGAGGAGACGTCACACGTGACGGGGTGGATGCGCGCGTCGGAGTCGGCGAGCGCCTTGAGCCGATCGGTGCGGCGGGCCGCGGCGAACACGGTGGCGCCGGCCTGGGCGAGGACGGTGGCGAAGCGTGCGCCGAGCCCGGCGGAGGCCCCGGTGACGATCGCCGTGCGGCCCTCCAGCGAGAACAGGTCGGAGACGGGCCGGGGCGCGCTCACTCCTCCACTCCGATCGGCAGGGCGGTCGCGCCGCCGTCGAGCACGAGGGTCTGGCCGGTCATCCAGGAGGAGGCGTCGCTCGCCAGGAACAGCGCCGCGTTCGCCACGTCCTCCACCGTGCCGAGGCGCCGCAGGGGCAGCCTGGCGGTCAGGATGGACTCGCGGGCCTCCCACACCGCACGCGCCAGCTCCGTCTTGATCAGCCCGGGGGCGATGGCGTTGACCCGTACGGCGGGCCCGAGTTCGTAGGCGAGCTGCCGGGTCATGTGCAGCATCGCGGCCTTGGTGGCGTTGTAGTAGCCGATGTGCGGATCGACGATGAGCCCGCCGACCGACGCGATGTTGATCACGGCTCCCCCGTGCGCGCCCATCCAGGCCTGCCAGGCGAAACGCGTCCAGGCGAGCATGCCGTACTGGTTGACGCGGACGGTCTTCTCCGCGCGCGGCAGGTCCAGGCCGAGCAGGTCGCCGTGGTAGGGGTTGGTGGCCGCGTTGTTGACGAGGACGTCGATCCGGCCGAGTCGCTCCATGGTCTGGTCGACGCACGCCTCGGCCTGGTCGGGTTCGCCGGCGTTGGCCACGACCGTGAGGACGTCGCCGTCGCCCTTGACGCGCAGCAGTTCCTCCCGCGCCGTGGCGAGCCCCGCCGCCTTGCGGGCGGCGATCACCACGTGCGCTCCGGCGGCGCGGTAGGCGATGGCGATGCCGAGGCCGATGCCGCGCGATCCGCCGGTGATGACGGCGACCCTGCCCTCCAGAACGTTGGTGTTCACGCTGTTCCCGCCTTGTCGTCGGTCTTCCGGTACTTGGCCAGTTCCTGGCGTGCCACCGTCCGCAGATGCACCTCATCCGGTCCGTCGGCGATGCGCAGTGCCCGCGTGATGGAGAACAGGCGGGCGAGCACCGTGTCGTCGCTGACGCCGGCCGCGCCGTGCGCCTGCACCGCGCGGTCGACCACCCGGTGGGCCACGTCCAGCGCCGCCACCTTGATCGCGGCGACCTCCATGCGGGCGGCGGCGTTGCCGACGGTGTCCATCAGCCAGGCCGACTTGAGCACGAGGAGACGCAGTTGCTCGATCTCGATGCGGCTGCGGGCGATCCACTCGCGCACCACGCCCTGGTCGGCGAGCGGCCCGCCGAAGGCGACGCGTTCGGTTACGCGCTCGCACATCAGCTGCAGGGCCCGCTCGGCGAAGCCCACGGCGCGCATCGCGTAGTGCATGCGCCCGGGGCCGAGACGCCCCTGGGCGATCGCGAACCCCTCGCCCTCCCCAACGAGGATGTTCTCCACCGGCACGCGGACGTTCTCGAAGAGGACCTCGCCGTGGCCGAGCCGGTCGGTGTAGCCGAACATCGGCAGGTCGCGCACGACGGTGACGCCGGGCGTGTCCCGGGGGACGAGCAGCATGCTCTGCTGCCGGTACGTGGGCCCGTCCGGGTCGGTCTTGCCCATCAGGATGATCAGCTTGCAGTCGGGGTCGAGGATGCCGGAGGTGTACCACTTGCGGCCGTCGACGACGTAGGCGTCGCCGTCGCGGGTGATGCGGGTGCGGATGTTACGGGCGTCGGAGCCGGCGACGTCCGGCTCGGTCATCGCGAAGCAGGAGCGGATCTCGGCGTTCAGCAGGGGCCGCAGCCAGCGGTCCTGCTGTTCCGGGGTGCCGTACAGCGCGAGCAGTTCCATGTTGCCGGTGTCGGGGGCCGAGCAGTTGAACACCTCCGGGCCGATGATGGAGCGGCCCGCCAGCTCGGCGAGCGGCGCGTACTCCAGGTTGGTCAGGCCCGCGCCCCAGTCGCCGTGCGTCATGAAGAGGTTCCACAGGCCGTCGGCGCGCGCCTTCTCCTTCAGCTCGATCATCACCGGTGGCAGCGCGTGCGGATCGTCCGCCTCGGCCAGCTGCCGGTCGTAGACGGCCTCCGCGGGAAGGACGTGCTGCTCCATGAACGACCGCATGCGGTCCTGCAGTTCGCGCGCCCGTGGCGAGAATCCGAAGTCCACGATTGCTCCTGTTCACCGGCGCCCGCAACGACGTGGCGGGCGCCCTGGCTCGTTTCGTCGGGCGGGATCAGCCGAGGATGTCGCGCGCCGTGCGGATCATCGCGGCGATGGTGGGCGGCAGTCGTTCCTGATCCGGGTCGTGATGCCTGCCCTCGCGGTGCCGGCGCAGGTTGTGCCCCATGATCGCGGCCATCTTCATGCGGCCGAGCGCCCGGAACCAGCCCAGAGCGGGCGGCGCGGGCCGGCCGTCGAGGTAGGCGTCCAGCAGTTCCGCCTCCGTGGGCAGGCCCGGCACGGCACGCCCGACGCCGGGGAAGTTCCGGTGGTCGGTGAAGAGCAGGAACCAGCCGAGGTCGATGCGCGGGTCACCGACGCTCCAGATCTCCCAGTCGATGACGGCCGCGGCGCGATCCGCGACGCAGAGCACGTTGCCGAGCCGGAAGTCGCCGTGGAGGAGCACCGCCGCGATGTCGTCGGGTGCGTCGTCGGCCAGGCGCGCCAGCAGTTCCTCCGCGCCGGGACGCAGTTCCGCCGGTACGGCGTGCATGGTCCGGCTCCATCGCTCCAGCTCGCCCGCGGCGTCGAGCGGTTCGGGCGGGTCGAGGCCGGGCGTGCGGACATCGGTGTCGTGCAGCCGTCGCAGCACGGAGGCGATGCCCAGCATCCGGGCGCGGGCCGTCGCGGCGGGCACCTCCGGGCCGTCGAGCACGGGCTCGACGGCCTCTCCGTCGACGAGCTCCATGGCGAACCACGCGGGCTGTGTCTCGTCCACGGCCACGACGCCCGGTACCGGTACCGCGGATCCGGCGAGCGCCCTGAGCACCCGGGCCTGGCGCAGTACGTCGTTGCGGCCGATCGGCCGCTGTCCGGAAGGCACGGCCTTGACGACGTACCCGGCCTCGCCCGCGCCGACCGAGTAGGTCAGCCCCGAGTGTCCGCCCGGCAGGGGCCGCAACTCCCCGATCGGCGCGCCGGGATGCCGGCGGGCGAGGTGGTCACGGACCCGTACGGTCAGCTCGGCCGTTCCGGTGAGCGTGCTCATCGGAACGGGTCCTTCGGCAGGCCCAGCACCCGCTCGGCGAGGATGTTCCGCTGGATCTCGTCGGTGCCGCCCGCGATGCTGTACCCGGGCGCGCCCAGCAGGTGCTCCGTCCACGCGTAGGTGCCCCACTGCTCCATGTCGGCCACCAGGCGCGGCCCCAGCAGCTCCGACACCAGGTCGCTCGTGCGCCGCATGGTCTCGGTGGCGTAGAGCTTGCCGACGGACGCCTCCGCGCCCGGCTCACGCCCGGCGACGAGGGCGGCGGTCACCCGCAGGCCGATCAGCCGCTGGACGAGCGTGCGGATGTGCAGGTCGGCCGCCCGCTGCAGCTCACCGCCGGTGAGGGGACGGCGCAGGTGCCCGGCCAGTTCCAGCGCCCGGTCGGCGTTGTCCAGGCCGAGTCCGCCGGAGTCGAGCCGTTCGGCCGCCAGCACGCTGAGGGTGACCCGCCAGCCTTCGCCGACCGGCCCGAGCCGGTCGGTGTCGGGCACCACCACACCGTCGAGGTACACCTCGTTGAAGCTGGTGCCGCCGGTCATCTGCCGGATGGGCCGCACCGTCACGCCCGGCGCGTCCATGCGCACCAGGAACACGGTGATGCCGGCGTGCTTGCGCGCCTCCGGGTCGGTGCGGCACACCGCGACGCCCCAGGTCGCCACCTGCGCCCCGGAGGTCCACACCTTGTGACCGTGCAGCACCCAGTCGTCGCCCTCGCGCACCGCCCGGGTGCGCACGGCGGCGAGGTCGGAGCCGGCCTCCGTCTCGGAGAACAGCTGGCAGGCCAGCTCGTCGGTGCGGAGCATGGGGCGCAGCCAGCGCTCCTTCTGCTCCTCGGTGCCCCAGATGCCGATCGCCGGGGCGACGAGCTGCTGCGTCACCGGGAAGATCTCGGTGCGGTGGGGAACGTCGAAAGCGGCCTCTTCGGCGCGGTAGAGCTGCTCGTAGTACGCGGGCAGGCCCCGCCCTCCGTGGTTCTCCGGCCAGTTCAGCGCTCCCCACCCGTGGTCGTAGCGGGTGCGCTCCCATTCCTGGATGCGGGCGGTGTGTTCGCGTTCCTCCGCCTCGGTCCAGTTCTCGAACACGGCCACGGAATCGGATCCGCTGCCCCACTCTCCCTCGGCGGCGCGCGGACCGGCCACGGTGGCGAGCCACTGCCGGGCCCGCGCGCGGAACTCCTCTGGTCCCGGAATGTCACTCATCGCTACTTCCACCTCCGTTCAGCGGGACAGCACCGTGCACGCGCTGACGCCCGGAGCGCCGTACACGTGCGTGAAACCGACCCTGGGCCCGCCGGGGACCTGGCGCTCACCGGCCCGTCCGCGCAGCTGCTGGACGATCTCGTAGACCTGACGCAGTCCCGAGGCGCCGATGGGTTCTCCGTTGGCGATGCAGCCGCCGTCGGTGTTGACCGGCAGCGCGCCGCCGATCTCCGTGGCGCCGGCGGCGATCAGCCGCTCCTGCTCGCCGTCCTCGCAGAAACCGCACTCGGCCAGGTGCATGACCTCGGCTCCGCTCTCGGTGTCCTGGAGCTGGCGGACGTCGACGTCGGCGGGGGCGATCCCCGCCTGCTCGAACGCGGCGGCCGAGGCGTCACGGCTGACGCTGGTCGGCTCGCCGGCGGGGAGCCACGGGCTGAACACCTCGAACGAGCCGAAGCGCCGCGTCCGTACGACGGCCGAGCACAGGGTGACCGGGGGGCCGTCCAGGGTGCGCGCGACCTCGGGCGAGCACAGCACGAGCGCGGCCGCGCCGGCTCCGGGAGAGCAGAACATGTAGCGGGTCAGCGGGTCGTTGACCATCCCCGAGTCGAGGATCTCCGCGGCCGACAGCGGCTTCCGGCGCCACGCCTCAGGAGTCAGTGCCCCGTTGCGGTACGCCTTCTCGGCGACCAGCGCGAGGGTTCGCGGGCTGATTCCGTGGTCGTGCATGTAGCGACGGATCTTCATGCCGAAGAACTGGGTGGTCACCATCAGGCCGTCGCTGCCGTACTCCTCCCCCAGCCCCCAGTCCTCGGGCCGCGGGTCGAAGGCACCGCGCGGATGCTTGTCGAAGCCGACGGCGAGGGCGACGTCCGCCATGCCCGAGCGGATCGCGTTCACGGCGGACACCAGCGCGCTGCCGCCGGTGGCACAGCCGTTCTTGACGTTGACGAACGCCAGCCCGGTCATGCCGAGCTGCGCCACCAGCGTGTCGGCGAGCCCGGCGCTGTCGCTGCCGCCGAACGCGGCCCGGACCCGCGACCACGGGATCCCCGCGTCGGTCAGCGCGGCGTTAACCGCGCCGACGGCCAGCTGCCGGCCGCTCGCCTCCATCCGGCCGAAGGGGGTGCGCCCGGCACCGCAGATCACGACATCGCCGCTCATGCCCCCTCCTCACCGGGGATCGCGGGCCGGGCCCGCGGGACGCCGTCGCCGGCGGTCACCGTGAGAGGCATGCCGATCCGGATGTCGTCCAGATCGTCGATCTCCAGTACGGCCGCCACCCGGACGCCCTCCTCCAGCTCGACGTAGCCGACCGCGAACGGCTCGAAGCCGCCCGGCGGGACCCGGTAGGGCGGTGACTTCGGGGCGTACCGCTGCACGGTCCAGGTCCAGAGCCTGCCCGCGCCGCTCAGGGCCGCCGGCTCGGCCGGCCCGCCGCAGCGCGGGCAGGTGTCCTCCGCGGGGTAGGCCGTCACCGAGCAGCCGGAGCAGCGCGAGCCGTGGAGCCCGGCGGCCGGGCTCCGCGGAACCGTGGGCATTCCGGTCAGCGCCCCGTCCACTTGGGCTCGCGCTTCTCCAGGAAGGCCGAGACGCCTTCGTTGGCGTCCTCGGAGTTGAGCGCCACGCCCACGGCGAGGTGCTCCATCACCATCAGCGACTGGGTGTCGGCGTCCAGACTCCGGTCGATCGTCATCTTGGTGAGCCACATGGTGAAGGGGCTCTTGTCGATGAGGTCGCCGATGAAGTCCTGCACCGCCGCGTCGAGCTCCTCCGCCGGGGCGGACTTGTTGATCAGTCCGAACTCGGCGGCCTCGACGCCGGAGAGCAGCTTGCCGGTGAGCATCAGCTCCTTGGTCTTACGGATACCGATCATGCGCGGTACCCGGTAGATCGGACCCGCTCCGCCGAACAGCGCGCGCCGGATGTGGAAGTCGCCGATCTGGGCGTCGTCCGCCGCGATGGCGAAGTCGCAGGAGATCATGATCTCGAAGCCGCCGGCGGTGACGTGGCCCTCCAGGACCGCGACCGACGGGGTCTTCATCGAGTAGAGGCGGTCGCACACCTTGGCCGACTTCACGGCGACGTCGATGGCGTTCGACCTGCCGACGTAGTCCGCCTTCAGGCTGTCGAGGTCGAAACCGGAGCAGAAGGTGCCGCCGCGACCGCGCACGACCAGAACCCGCAGTTCGGGGTCCTCGTCGACCTCCGTGATGATCTCGTCGAGCCGGTCCAGGATCGGAACGGTGACGCAGTTCTTCTTCCAGGGACGGTTGAGCCAGACACGCGCGACATGGCCGTCACGCTCGAACTGGATCTCGTCTTCAACTGCCATGACCCCGACCTCCGAGTCCAACTGAACTGAATTCACTACGAGTCTGGCCATCGACCGGCCGCCTGTCAACCCCGCCAACGATCGCTCGATCGTCTTGCGTATAGGCGTGTTCGCTGCCGAGCAGGGCGATCGAACGCATCCTTCGTCACTGTTAAATCGAAGTTACTTCACTCGCTGTCCCGCACGCGGTCGGCTGTGGGGCGAGACCGACCAGTTCGGCGAGACGCGCACGGTTCTGGTCCTCCGTGCCGAACAGCACTTCGCCACTGCGCGCGCGACGCACGTACAGATGCGCCGGATGCTCCCAGGTGAAGCCGATGCCGCCGTGCAGTTGGACGTACTCGGCCGCCGCCCGGCGGAAGGTCTCGGAGCAGACCACGGCGGCGGCGCTCGCGGCCGCCGGAAGCTGGGGCGACGCGACGGCCACGCAGGCGGTCGCGTACGCGGACGCCGAACGCGCCGCCTCCATCGCCACGAGCCAATCGGCCATCCGATGCTTGATCGCCTGGAAGGAACCGACCGGGCGCCCGAACTGGTGACGCTGGGCGACGAACTCGACCGTGGCGTCCAGCGCGTGCCCGCTGCCGCCGATCTGCTCGGCCGCCAGCGCCGCCCGCCCGACGTCGAGGGTCGCCGTGACCGTCTCCTCGGCGTGATCCTCTGCGCCGACGGCGGTGGCCGGGGCCCCGCGGAACTCGACCAGCGCCTGGCGGCGCGTCTCGTCCAGAACACGGCGCGGAGTCCGGCGGCAGGTGTCGGAGGCCGGCTCGCAGGCGAAGATCCGGAGGCCGTCCGGGGTCCGGGACCGCACCAGGATCAGGTCCGCACCGGCGCCGTCGAGCACGAAGTCCGCCCGCCCGCGCAGCGTCCAGCCCGAACCGTCCCGCTCAGCCTCGACGACGGGCGCGTCGGCGTCGAACCCGGCCACGGTCGCGGTGAGCGTTCCGTCCGCGATCCGCGGCAGGTAGCGCTCGCACGCGTCCCGGTCGCCGCTGTACAGGAGGGCATGAGCGGCGAGGACGACCGTGGGCAGCAACGGCGCGCAGTAGAGCGCGCGCCCGGACTCCTCCAGGGCCACCGCCAGTTCGGCGAAGCCGAACCCGGCCCCGCCGTACTCCTCGGGAATGGCGAGCCCGTGCACCCCGATCTCGCCGGCGAGCCGGGCCCAGAGCGCCTCATCGTGGCCGCGCGGTGTGGCCAGATGCCTCCGGACGTCCTCGGGCTCGCTGGTCTCGGCGTAGAAGCCCCGCAGGATGGCGCGCAACTGCCGCTGTTCGTCGGTCTCGGACAGAAACTGGGGATCGATCTCGGGGTGGCGATGGTTCATGAGGGTCTCCGTCGTGCCGGGATGAGGAGAACAAGCGTGAGAACTGAACTCGGTTCACAAGCTTAAGCAGACGCAACCTGCCCGTACAACGACCAGATAGACTCACATCCGCGGCACATTCAGCAGACCTGAATCTATTTCACCTCTGTTATCGTGGCGGCCGCGGGTCGACAGGACTTGGGGGTGGCGATGAGAGCGCTGCGGCTGACAGCCTGGGGAGAGCCTCCGGCACTGACCGAGGTCGAGCGGCCCATGCCTCGTGGCGCCGAGGTGCTGGTCCAGGTGGAGGCCGCCGGGCTCTGCCGCTCCGACCTGCACGTCCTCGAGGCGCCTGCGGGCGCTCTCCCCTATCGGCCGCCGTTCACCCTCGGCCATGAGGTCGCCGGACGGGTCGCGTCACTCGGACCCGACGCCGACGGTGTGGCGGTCGGGGAACGCGTCGTGCTGTACGGCCCCTGGGGCTGCGGCGGCTGCGACCGTTGCACGACCGGCTGGGACAACTACTGCGACCGACGCGACACCCTCGCCTGGCACGGGCTCGGCCTGGGCCGCGACGGCGGAATGGCCGGCCATGTGCTCGTGCCGTCCGCCCGCCACCTGGTGCCGATCGGCGACCTGCCGGCCGACCAGGCCGCGCCGCTCTCCGATGCGGCCCTGACCTCCTACCACGCCGTGGCCGGCCTGCGGCACCTGCTCGGGGAGGGCACCACCGTCCTCGTCATCGGTGTCGGCGGCCTCGGCCACCTGGCCGTGCAGCTCCTCAGCGCGATCACTCCCAGCCGCATCCTGGCGGTCGACGTCCGCGAGGAGGCCCTGGCCCTCGCGCATCGCTCCGGCGCGCACGTCGTCACCCTGTCGCGGGCGGACACCGATCGCGTGCTGAGGGCGGAGAGCGGCGGTTCAGGGGTGGACGCCGTGCTCGACTTCGTCGGCGGCCCGGAGTCGATGGAGCTGGCGGTCGGCCTGCTGCGCGCCGGAGGCGAACTCGCGGTCGTCGGCAGCGGCGGCGGTCACCTGACCGTCCGAAAGCCGGGTCTCCTTCCGCCGGGCTTCAGGCTCTCGCTGCCGTACTGGGGAACCCGCCCCGAACTCGCCGAGGTCGTCGCGCTCGCGAGCTCGGGCGCGATCCGGGTCGAGACGGAGCGGTTCCCCCTGTCCGCCGCGCCGGAGGCACTCGACCGGCTCCGCGAGGGCCGGGTACGGGGACGGGTCGTGCTCGTACCCGACTGATCCGCCCGCGCGGGCGAGCGCCCGTCATGCGGGTCCCCGTCCGGACGTTCGCCACCGGGTTCGGTCCCGGCACGGCTTCACGGCTTGATCATCGCGTACAGGAGGGATTCTCGGGATGCGCTTCGACGGAAGAATCGCCATCGTCACCGGCGGGGCCCGCGGCATGGGCGCCTCACATGCGCGCGCGCTGGCCGCGGAGGGCGCTCGGGTCGTCATCTGCGATCTGCTGGACGACGAGGGAGAGGCACTGGCCCAGGAACTCCCCGCCGCCCGGTACCGCCACCTCGACGTCACGGACGAGCAGTCGTGGTCGTCCGTCGTCCGCGAGACGGAGGACGCCTTCGGCGCCGTGGACGTCCTGATAAACAACGCCGGGATCGTCCATTTCGGCGGTGTCGAGGCGCTGTCACCCGCGCACTTCCGCCAGATGATCGAGGTCAACCTGGTGGGCGCCTTCATCGGAATGCACACCGTCCTCCCCGGCATGCGCGGCCGCGGCCGCGGTTCCATCGTCAACATCTCCTCGGCGGCCGGTCTCACGGGGTTCGCCGGCGGCGTCGGGTATGTGGCGAGCAAGTGGGGGGTACGGGGCATGACCAAGGCCGCGGCGCTGGACATGGCGGGCACCGGGGTCCGCGTCAACTCCGTGCACCCGGGCGTGATCCGGACCCCGATGGGCGACAGCGCCTCGCCCGAGCTGTTCGCGCGTCAGCCGATACCGCGGATCGGCGAGCCCGAGGAGGTCACCCGCATGGTGCTCTTCCTCGCCAGTGACGACGCCTCCTATACCACGGGCGGTGAGTTCCTCATCGACGGCGGCCAGACCATCGGTCTCGGCGGCCACGCCCGTCCTTCGCCGGACGACGTCTGACCAGAACGCCGGTGACCGCCGGTCCCCAAGGGGGGCGGCGGTCAACGGATCGCCGACGGAGCTACACGTCTTCGCGGACGGTCATGAGGGCGACGATCCCGATCACGCAGACCAGCATGACGAAGAACGCCGGGGAGATCGGGTTCCCGGTCCGGTGGACCAGGTAGGTCGCGATGTAGGGGGCCGTTCCGCCCGCGAGGACGGTGCCGACGTTGTATCCGATCGCCATGCCGGTGTATCGGACCCGGCGCTCGAACAGGCGCGGCCACAGGCTGGCGGCCGGGACCTGGACGACCGCGCTGCTCAGCATGAACAGCAGATACGCCGCGGCGGCCAGGGCGAAGCTGTGCCGTCCCATCAGCGCCATCGCCGGATAGGCGGTCACCAGGAAGCCGAGCAGGCCGACCAGCAGGACGCGCCGGCAGCCGAACCGGGCGGTGAGCAGCCCCACCGGCACCATGAGCAGCACGGTGACGAGCACGACACCCGCGCTCAGCCAGAACACCTGGGTCGGGTCGTACTTCAGATCGGCGGTCAGGTGGATGCCGATGTACGTCAGTCCGAGGAAGACGGCCCCGCCCTGGCCCATGGCCAGGCACATGGACTGCAGGAGCGCCTTGCGGTGGGTGGACAGCGCCTCGCGGACCGGAGCCGTGGGGATGTCGTCGCGCCGGGCGGCCTCCGCGAATTCGGGGGTGTCCGTGATCCGCAGCCTGGCCCACAGACAGACCAGGGTGAGCGGGACTGCCATCAGGAAGGGCAGCCGCCAGCCCCAGTCGGCCATCTGGGACTTGGTGGTGAGTGCGGAGATCAGCCCTGCCGTGGCCGCCGCGAACATGAACCCGAGATTGGACCCGATGGGCGTGAACGCGCCGAGGAACGCACGGCGCCGGGGCGGTGCCGACTCATAGACGTAGGTGTACGCGCCGACCGACTCGCCGCCGGAGGAGATCCCCTGCACCATCCGGATGAGGAAGAGCAGCACGGCCGCCGTCACGCCGATCTGGTGATAGGTCGGCAACAGCCCGGTGATGCTGCTGGCGATTCCCATGGCCAGCACCGAGGCGACCAGCGCTCTCCGACGGCCCCACCGGTCGCCGAGCCGCCCGAAGAAGACGCCGCCGATCGGCCGCACCACAAGCCCGGTCGCGAACACGGCGAGCGCCGCGAGCGTCGAGGCGGTCGGGTCGCTGCTCGGAAAGAACTGCGGAGCGATCGCCACCGCGAGGTAGCCGTAGACACTGAAGTCGTAGTACTCGATCAGGGTGCCGATGCTTCCGGCGAGAATCGCGCGACGCACTGAACGCGGATCGAGGAGCGTTGGCCCGGGCCCTGGGACGGCCGAACTCTGAGTGGCACTCATGATCCGACTCTCCTTCCTTCGGCGTGGTCTCCTACCTGCCGACGTGAAGGAGAGCGTATAGAACTGAACTCAATCCAGCTAGCCTCTGATCGGACGAGCTTGAAGCGGCCACCGGAAAGCCGTCGACCGTCGACACCTTGCCCACCAATCGCCGTAGCTAGCAGCCGATACGGCCGGAATGCGGCCGCGAGAGGCCTCATTCGCCAGGCGGCGAGTTCGCCGCTCGACGGAGCCTCACAACCGAATCAATTTCATTTCAGAGCGGGTGCCCGGCGTCTTCCGGCTCCGCCGGGCGGAGGGAACACGCCCCGCGCCGAGCGGCCGTCCGAGCATGCCAAGGCGGCGTCCTGCTCCCGAACGTGACCCCAGCCCCAAAACTGGGCAGGTGGACGTCGATTCCGACAAGCTGGTGGCGTCCTGGCGGGCACGTGCGATGGCCTCGCACCCTTCGGATTTCGCGGCCAATCCCGAGCCGGTGCGCCTGGCGTTGCTCGCGGCGCTGGCGTGGTGCCGGACGGCGGAGATCACCGACGCTCTGGTGGATCTGCTGATCGGCCTGGTGAGCAAGGTCAACACTAGGGCGGAGCGGAAGGTCGAGCAGGCGATGTACGCCGAGGCCAAGAAGGTGCACGGCAAGCCCGCGAAGCGCACCACCCGGCACCTGTTCGTCAACCGCGACAACCTGCGCGCCGCGATCGCGGCGCTGGTCAACTCCACGCTGAAGCTGCGAAACCCGGCCTGGTGGGGCACCGGTACCGCGTGCGCCTCGGACGCCAAGAAGTTCGGCTCCTGGTCCTCGAACCTGATGACCGAGTACCACGTCCGCTACGGCGGGCACGGCGTGATGATCGACTGGCACGTCGAACGCAAGTCGGTGTGCGTGTACTCGCAGCTCAAGTCGTGTTCGGTATCGGAGGTGTCGGTGATGATCGAGGGCGTGCTGCGGCACTGCACGGAGCGGCGATCGACCGGCAGTACACCGACACGCACGGCCAGAACCTGGTCGGGTTCGCGTTCTCGCACCTGCTGGGGTTCAAGCTGCTGCCCCGCATGAAGAACGTCGCCCACCAGAAGCTGGTGCGGGTCGATGCCGGCGAGGCGGTGCCCGAACCCCTCACCGCGATGGTGTCGGACAGGGCGATCGACTGGGAGCTGATCGCCCAGCAGTACGACCAGATGGCCAAGTACGCCACCGCGCTGCGGCTGGGCACCGCCGAGGCCGAACAGGTGCTGCGGCGCTTCACCCGTGGCGGCCCCAAGCACCCCACCTACCGGGCAATCGAGGAGGTCGGCCGAGCGGTCAAGAGCGTCTTCGTCGCCGAGTACATGGCGTCCGAGGAGCTGCGCCGGGAGATCCATGAGGGCCTGCAGGTCGTGGAGAACTGGAACTCCGCCAACGCCGACCTGTTCTACGGCAAGGCCGGCACCATCGGCGGCACCGACCGCGAGAACCAGGAAGTCTCCATGCTCGCCCTCCACCTGCTGCAATCGGCGCTGGTGCTCGTCAACACCATCCTCATCCAGTCCATCCTCAACGACCCGGCCGCGGGCCCGCGCGGAGGCGAGACCGTCGTTGGTGTTTGCGACGATCAACTCGCGCTGGAGCTCGGCGAGCACGGACAGCATTCCGAACATCGCCCGACCCTCCATCGTGGAGCTGTCGATGCCCTGCTCGATGACGTGCAGCCCGTATCGACCGGACCGTTCACCGACGTTGATTTCCGACGCGAGTTGCCGACGCTGCCCACCTGCGGGTTCGTGATCACGGGCCGAGTGTCGGCAGACGAGGGTTTGCCGACACTCATGCCGTGGTGGTGCCGCTACCTGCTGAGCTTGGGTGCTGGGTGAACGCGGCGCGGTAGGCGCTGGGGGTGAGTCCGGTCCGTCTCGAGAGGTGTTGGCGCAGTGAGTCGGTGGTGGCGAGGCCGCTGAGCCGGGCGACCTGGTCCATCGGCAGGTCGGTGGTTTCGAGTAGTTCCTGCGCGCGGAGCACTCGCTGGTGGAGAAGCCATTGGAGCGGGGTGAGGCCGGTCTCCGCGTGGAATCTGCGGGTCAGGGTGCGGACGCTGGTGCGGGCGTGGGCGGCGAGGTCGGCGCGGGTGAGCGGTTCGTGCAGGCGGTCCAGTGCCCAGGTGCGGGTCTCGGTGAGTGAGGTTCCGGTCTCGGGTGGTAGGGGCGTGTTGATGAACTGGGCCTGCCCGCCGGGTCGTACGGGTGCCGCTACGACCAGGCGGGCGACGGCGTTGGCCGTCGCGGCGCCGTAGTCGGTGCGTACCAGGTGCAGGCACAGGTCGATGCCGGCGGAGAGTCCGGCGGAGGTCAGGACGTTGCCGTCCTCGACGTACAGCACGTCCGGGCGCAGCTTGACGGCGGGGAAGCGGGTGGAAAACTCCTCGGACTTGGCCCAGTAGGTGGTGGCGCTGCGTCCGTCGAGCAGGCCGGCTTGGGCGAGGACGAAGGCGCCCGTACAGATTGAGGCGACACGTCTGCCTGCGGCTGACGCGCGGCGCAGGACTGAAAGGACGCGCGGGTCGACGTCTTCGCGGGCGCCGGTTCCGGTGACGATGACGGTGTCGGCGTCGTCGATGGCCTCCAGCCCGTGGGTGACGGTGATTTCCAGGCTGCTACTGGTGGCGACCGGCCCGGGACGGGCCGTGCAGACGCGTACCTGGTAGCCGGCGTGTCCGTCGATGGTCGTCTCCCCGAGTACCAGCTCGGGGATGGACAGGTCGAACGTGGTGGCAGGGGGGACGGCGATGACCGCGACCCGATGCATGGCCCGAACCTCCGGATGTTTGGCATTCGGGCCACTACCTTACCGACCATCTGGGGTGAAAGGTAGAGCCGTCGCCGCGGCAGTCGGGGCGACAGTCCCCTCTTTCCGATCAGGGAGTGCACGCGTGTCCTTGTACGTCATCGTTGGATCCGGAGCCACTGGATCGGCTACCGCGCGTCAACTGGCCGACGCCGGCGAGCAGGTTCGGCTCATCAGCCTCCAAGGCACCGGGCCGGCGCACGAACGGATCGAACTCGTAGCTGCCGACGCGACCGACACCGCCCGGCTCATCGAGCTGACCACCGGAGCAGTGACCTTGTTCAACTGCGCCATGCCGCCGTACGACCGCTGGCCGTCCGAATTCCCGCCCCTGGCCGCCGCTTTGCTCACCACGGCAGAGCGCAGCGGCGCGGACTACGTCATGCTCAGCAACACCTACGGCTACGGTCCCGTCGACGGACCCATCACCGAAGACCTTCCCCTGGCACCCACCAGCGTCAAGGGCCGGGTACGAGCCCAGCTGTGGCACGACGCGCGCGCCGCTCATGAGGCCGGCCGGGTGCGGGTGACCGAAGTCCGGGCCTACGACTACCTCGGAGCGGGCGCGCTCTCGCCGTTCACCATCATGGTGGGGGCGCAGGTGTTGAGTGGCGAGCCCGTCTTCTATCCCGGCGATCTCGACGCGCCGCACAGTTGGACCTACACCGAAGACGCGGCCCGCACGCTGATCGCCGCAGCGCGCCACGCGGACTCCTGGGGCCGGGCCTGGCACGTGCCCTCCACCTCGGAGGCCCCGGTTCGTGAACTGGCCGAGCGCCTGGCTTCAGCCGCCTCCGCGCCCACCCCGAAGCTGGGCTACATGACGGTGGCCGAACTCGAGGAGATCGGGCGGACCAACTCGGTCATGGCGGAATTCCCGGAGATGCTGTACTTGTACGACCGGCCCAACATCCTCGACGCATCATTCACCGTGTCGGTCCTGAACATCGCCCCCACACCGATTGATGTGGTCCTCAGCGAAATGGCCACGGCGCACGGCCAGCCCCAAGCCTGACGAACCGCCGGTAGGCCGCGCCCGGGGTGCTGTGAAATACCTGGGGATCACTCGGGGTCATGCGGAGGTGGACACGAACGAGTCCGCGTCGTCCGCCGCTGGGCCTGTGCCCGGCGCACCCGTGCTGAACCCCAGGTCCAGCCGCTTGTCCATGTCGAGGCGGAAGGTGCCGTACGGGTTGATGTTCGACCAGAACAGCGCAGTCAGCCCGCGACGATCTTCATCTGAGAGCTTCTTCACCCAGGCCAGCACAGCGAGGACTCGCTGCAACAGCAGGGTATTGACGTGCACGAGCGCGGACTGGAGCAGGTGCAAGGCGAGCATCGAGGTCTCGGCGTGCTCCTTGTCCGGGTCCGTGAGGGCGCCGTCCTTGCCGTAGTGCAGCACGGTATTCGCCGAGTTCCAGCTCTCCACGACCTGGAGGCCGCCGTGGATCTCCCGGCGCAGTTCGGGGCTGGCGAGGTAGTCGCACGCAAAGATGGTGCGCACAGCGCGGCCGAGTTCTTCGAGCGCGGCATAGGTGGGGTGCTTGGGGCCGCCGCGGGTGAAGCGGCGCAGAACCTGTTCGGCCTCGGCGGTGCCCAGGCGCAGTGCGGTGGCGTACTTAACCATCTGGTCGTACTGCTGGGCGATCAGATCCCAGCGGATCGCGCGGGTCAGCGAGCCGCCGAGCGCGAGCCAGCCCCGGGCCTCGTCGTCCGGGCGGTACAGGCGGATACTGCCGAAACGCGGTGCCGGCGCCCCACCAGGCGGTGTCACGGGCGGCGAAGGTGGCGTTTACTAGCCTGCGCACGGCGGCCCGCAGGTTGTCGACGGTGATGAAGTGCCGGCGCACGTGCCGCAGCGCCGCTTCGGTCTCACCGTGCTCGCCGGTCGCCACGATGGCACGGATGCCCATGTTCGTACCGAGAGCGAACAACGCGAGCAGGAGGCGGCGCTGGAGGACAGCCCGGTCGATGCGCTCGTATGCGGCCACGGAGACGAACTCGTCGGTGAAGCCGGTGAGGAAGTCGGCGTTCTTCAGCACGTCCAGCAGGTCGAGCAGGTCGAGCACGCCCCAGCGGCGTACGACCTCGTCCTTGAGCGCCGCCAGGCCGGTGGGCTCATCCAGCTTGTCCAGCTTCGGAACGCTGATCCACGACTCGCCGTGGCGGCTGGTCACCCGCACCCCGCCCGCCGAGCCATCCGCCGATGCGGCCGTGATGCGGTCCAGGCCGGTGGTCATCCGCTGCTTCAGGTCGGCGATGAACGCCTCGGTATCCAGGGGCTGGCGGATTGCCGCGTAGTGCACAGTGCGGGTGGCTCGAAGTCGCCGGGCAGGTCGTCCTCCGGATTGCGCCACCGGGCTACGCCCTCGATGTAGATCTCCCGGCGCCGGATCGCGTCCCGCAGCGCCACCAGCACGCACAGCTCGTACAGGATCCGCTCGACCTTGCCCTTGTCGTCCACGACGGCCTCGCGCCAGTCTTTCCGTACGACGCCGTCATCGGCGCCGTGTCGGCCGGGTCGTAGAAACGGGTCTTGCCGTCAACCTCCGCGTATTTCTCCAGCAGCGCGAGCGTGTCCATCACCGGTCTGTAGGCGGTGTTGTTCCGCGAACAAGCCCTCGGGCAGCCCAAGTTTCCGCACGTCGTTCAGCTTGTTGATCTCGGTCAGCAAGGAGTCCAGGCCGACCGCGCCCGGGTCGCGCTTCAGCGAGGCCAGCAGCGCGGCACCGTCCTCGTTACCCTCCGCCACCAGCGCCAGCAGCCGGGACACTCCGACCTCGCCCAGGCGCTCGATTGTCCGCGCGCAGAACGCCATCTCCCACCGATTGCGAGCCCCGACCAGCACCTTCTCGACCCGGGTCCGGCCCGGAGGCTCGATAGTCCTCGCCCGGCACTCGACCAGCAGGGCCTCCCGCTGCCGGTCCTCCACCAGCTCGACCGGGCACACCTCCGCGGCCAGCCACACGGTCAGCTCGCCCTGCGAGTGGCGCGCGCCCCGGATCCCGAACTGGAGAAGAGGTACCACCCGTCATGAACGGGGACGTGCATCTGCTGGATCCGCTGGCGCCGACTTTACGTCGTGATCGAAGGCGTCCGGTACGAGGTCGAACCGGCCGTAGCCGACAGTCCGGTCAGCGCGCTGTCTCGCGCCTGGTGTGCTGGCTGTGGGGGCCGAATACATGTACCCCTTCCGGCGCGTCACGGTGCAGAACCGTGCTGTAGGACGTGCGGGGTTCGCTGGCGGTGTGAGATGTCCCTCTCCCGTCGTCGTGGCGCTGGTGGTCTGGGGAGGTGATCATGTAGTGATGACCTCCTCGCCGCGCCCGCCGCACGTCGGTGGCCGACCGGATCCGATAGGCGGGACTACCGCGCTCGGTGGAGAGTCCGCTCCCGCCCGCGGGTATCTGCTGGACAACGCGCGCGCCGAGGCGGGCGAGCGATTCGTTTGGCTGGCCGAGCTGTTCGACGGTGTGACGCGGGGGCACTTCGATCGACTGGGGGTCAGGGTTGGCTCGCGCTGCTGGGAGGTCGGGGCCGGTGGCCGCAGTATCCCGGAGGCGCTCGCGGCGGCCGTCGGTCCGACCGGGCACGTGCTGGCCACGGACATCGACCCGTCGTGGCTGAAGGCAGGCGGCGGGTACGAGGTGCGCCGGCACGACGTCGCCGCTGATCCGCCCCCGGAGCCGGGGACGTTCGATCTGGTGCACGCCCGGCTCGTGCTGGTCCATGTACCCGACCGGGCTCGGGCGTTGGCCACGATGGCGGCGGCGCTGCGGCCCGGCGGCTGGCTGCTGGTCGAGGACGCCGATACCGCTCTGCAGCCACTGGCATGCCTGGACGACAGCGGCCCAGCGCAGCGGCGGGCCAACCGGCTGCGCGACGCGGTCCGGGAGCTGCTGACGCGCCGCGGCGCGGACCTGCGCTACGGCCGGACACTGCCGCGGGCATTGCGTGAGGCAGGCTTGGTAGATGTCGCCGCGGCAGGCTCTTTCCCGGTCGGCGGGCTGGCCTGCGACCGGCTGGAGGCGGCGACCATCCGGCACGTGCGCGGCGAGCTGCTCGCGGCCGGCCTGGCCGACGACGCCGAGATCGACGCGCACTTGGCCGCCATCCACGCGGGCGAACTCGACCTGACACTCGCGCCGCTGATCTCGGCCTGGGGACGCCGTCCAGCCGAGCACCCGCCGGCACTCGGTTAGGTGCGGATCCAGGCGTTGTCCGACCTGCCCACAGCGCTGTTCGTCGAGGAGATTTTCGGGCCGCAGGAGTAGCCCCTGTCGTCGTCGCCCACGGGTCGGCGGCCGCCGACCCGGCCGCGGCGGCGGGCCGCTTCCAGGCCGTCTTTGGTCTTGCGGACGATGTCGCGGCGGCGGTCCTCGGCCAGGGCGAGGGCCAGATCGAGAATCAGGGAACGTTCGGTATGCTCGCCGGCCGCGATGCCGTCCAGCACCTTGACGGCGACACCGCGCTGGAACAGGTCGTTGAGGACGATCAGGCCCTCGATGAGGTTGCGGCCGAGGCGGTCGACCTCCTGGACGGTCAGCATGTCACCGTCGCGGATGTGGGACAGCGCTTCCAGCAGCGCAGGCCGGTCGTCGGTGTTCAGCTTGCCGCAGGACGCCAAGGCCCCGGGGCGGCCGAATGTGCCCCGGGGCGGGTCCGCGCATTGGGCGAGCGGATGCTCGCGCCGACGGTTACTTGAGGAGTTGGCGGGCCATGACGACGCGCTGGATCTGGTTGGTGCCCTCGTAGATCTGGGTGATCTTCGCGTCGCGCATCATGCGCTCGACCGGGTAGTCCTTGACGTAGCCGTAGCCGCCGAGCAGCTGCACCGCATCCGTGGTGATCTCCATCG